>JAOZHZ010000008.1 GCA_026014615.1 Candidatus Bathyarchaeota archaeon
CTCACATCTGTTTAACAGAGATGTGAAGGGTTCCAATGCACCCGGAGATGCGAGTCACCGGGGAAGGGCTGAAGGTTTTCGCAAAAAAACCTGACGATGCTGTGTATAGGTATTGCATCTGGACGTTAAATGGGTTCAACATAAAACGTAGTATCTGAACCTGGTCTATATGCCGGTTAGTGGATGGCTCGGTTCGAGAGCTGATGAAGGGCGTGCCAAGCAGCGATATGCTCCGGGAAGATGCAGGGAGTCTGTGATCCGGAGATCCCCGAATAGGACATCCCGATACTTCGGTATCAATCCGTTGAGGATGGGGAACGCCCCGAATTGAAACATCTTAGTAGGGGCAGGAAAAGAAATCAACCGAGATGTCGTGAGTAGAGGCGATCGAAAACGACGGAGTTCAAACCGAATCCCTTTGGGGAGATGTGGTGTTGTAAGCCTCCCGTCTGGTGCAGATATCTCAAACGGAAGTCACCTGGAATGGTGTTCCTGAGAGGGTGAAAGACCCGTACGTATACCGATATCTGTTCCTGGGAGTGTCTTGAGTAGTGCGGGTCGGAATTCTCGCATGAATCCGGGGGTCATCAACCTCCAAAACTAAATACTTCTCGAAACCGATAGCGAACTAGTAGCGTGAGCGAAAGCTGAAAAGTATCCCTAAAAAGGATGTGAAAAGCGCCTGAAACTAACCGGTGACAGTGTGTTATGGCATGCAAGGAACTTCTGCGCGAAAGAACCCGTCGCGAGGCGGTAGTATGGGCGACAGTTGCCGATGTCATAACGTACGTTTTGAAGAACGGGCCAGAGAGTTTATTCTATAGGCGAGGTTAACCCGGAAGGGGAGCCGAAGCGAAAGCAACAGGTTCGTAGCATTTATGCATGGAACGGCGTATTCAACGTGCGTGGAGTCTATAGGGTAAGACCCGAAACCCGGTGATCTATGCGTGGGCAGGTTGAAGCGTGCCGAAAGGTGCGTGGAGGACCGCAGGCGGTTTTGATATGCAAATCATTCGCGTGACCTGCGTATAGGAGTGAAAGATTCATCGAACCGGGAATCAGCTGGTTCCCCTCGAAACATGCCGCAGCATGACCTCGTCGGAGATGGTTGGTGAGGTAGAGCACTGATTGAGGATCCCGGGGGAGAAATCCCTCGCTCTTCTGTCAAACTCCAAACTCCCCAACGTCTGAGATGACGGGTAGTCCGGACTACGGGGTAAGCTTGTAGTCCGTAAGGGAGACAACCCAGACCGTGGTTGATGCCCCCCAATGTAGGCTAAGTGTCAACACTGAATGAGGTCCCAGGCCGAAGACAACTGGAAGGTGAGCTTAGAAGCAGCTACCCTTTAAAAAGTGCGTAACAGCTTACCAGTCAAGGTTTGGGGCGCAGAAAATGGACGGGGCTAAAGCCTACTGCAGAGACCACGGCGCACCGGTTAACCCGGTGATCGCGTAGAGGGGCGTTCTGCATGGACAGAAGCAGGGGCGTAAGGTCCTGTGGACCGTGCAGAAATGAGAATTCTGGCAGTAGTAGAAGCATAGAACGGTGAGAATCCGTTCCGCCGAAAGGGCTAGGTTTCCTCGGCAATGTTCGTCAGCCGAGGGTTAGTCGGTCCTAAGATGTGCCGTAACTCGAGCATGTCAAATGGGAAACAGGTTAATATTCCTGTACCATACATTCGTAGTCGTAAGACCCTGACGCTTCGGGATATACCATGCGAAATTGTCGTTTCGTTCAAGCGTTCAAAGCGGTGGAGTACCGTCATGGTGAGAAACCGCAGAAGACGTGATGAGGTAACATGGTCAACTCCTGGAGCCCGTGAAAAAGGGAGTGTATGTCCGTACTGAGAACCGACACAGGTGCCCCTGGTTGAAAAGACCAAGGCGTATCGGAGCTAATTGTGGTAAGGGAACTCGGCAAAATGGCCCCGTAACTTCGGGAGAAGGGGTGCCTGCCTGGTGATCAGGCAGGTCGCAGTGACCAGGGAACTCCAACTGTCTAATAACAACACAGCAGACTGCAACTCCGTAAGGACTCGTATAGTCTGTGAATCCTGCCCAGTGCGGGTATCTGAACACCGAGTTCAATCGGACGAAGGACCCGTAAACGGCGGGGGTAACTATGACCCTCTTAAGGTAGCGTAGTACCTTGTCGCTTAATTGGCGACTTGCATGAATGGAACAATGAGAGTTCTACTGTCCCTACCACAAATCCGTTGAACCTTTTATCCTAGTGCAGAGGCTAGGGACTCCTGATGGGAAGTGAAGACCCCGTGGAGCTTTACTGCAGCCTGTCGTTGTAGTACGGTATTGCATGCGCAGAGTAGATGGGAGATGTCGATCCGTTCCTTCCGGGGAACGGGGAGTCAACAATGAGACACCATCCTTGCTCTGCTGTACTACTCACTCTTCTTCAATGAAGAGGACATCGGTAGGTGGGCAGTTTGGGTGGGGCGCCACACCCTCGAAAAAATATCAAGGGTGCCCTAAGGTCAACTCATGTGAGTCAGAAACTCACAGAAGAGTGTCAAGAGCATACGTTGGCCTGACGCTATGACGCAAAGCAAGTCATGGCGAGAGGAAACTCGGGTCTAACGAACCAATACGCCCTGTTGATGAGGGCTATTGACTACAGAAAAGCTACCCCGGGGATAATAGAGTCGTCGCCGGCAAGAGCACATATCGACCCGGCGGCTTGCTACCTCGATGTCGGTTCTTTCCATCCTGGCTGTGCAGCAGCAGCCAAGGGTGAGGTTGTTCGCCTATTAAAGGGGATCGTGAGCTGGGTTTAGACCGTCGTGAGACAGGTCGGTTACTATCTATCAGGAGTGTTCGGAGTCTGAGGGCAAGAAAGAAATAGTACGAGAGGAACTTTCTTTCGTCGCCTCTGGTGTATCGGTTGTCCGACAGGGCAGCGCCGAGCAGCTACGCGGCAAGAGATAAAAGCTGAAAGCATCTAAGCTTGAAACTCAGCCTGAAAAGAGACTCCGTTATAGGGCACGGGTAAAAGACCCGGTTAATAGGCCCGGGATGTACGCACGAAGGCAACGACGTGTTCAGTCCGGCGGGTACTAACGCCCAAATCCAGGAACATTTACAGACCGTTACTGTTGAACCCAGACGAAATCCAGATGCAATACCTTAACTATCTGCAGAGTATATACTAATACTCCACAGATTACACAGCGCCAAGGTGGCGGAGCGGCCACGCGGCTGACTGCAGATCAGCTACACCCCAGTTCAAATCTGGGCCTTGGCTTGTGGTAATGGCGGCCATAGCGGTGGGGATACACCCGGACTCATTCCGAACCCGGCAGTTAAGCCCACCTGCGTCGAATACGGTACTGAGGTACGAGAGTCCCCGGGAACTATTCAACGCTGCCAATACCACCCCCCTATTATGAAACAACTCTTCTCA
>JAOZHZ010000024.1 GCA_026014615.1 Candidatus Bathyarchaeota archaeon
ACTAGCTATCACCAGACTAGATTGGTCTTTAGCCCCTATCCCCAGGTCTGAGGAACGAATTGCACGTCAGAACCCCTACGAGCCTCCATTAGGCTTTCGCCTAACTTCACTCTGCCAAGGGATAGATCGTCTGGTTTCTAGTATGTAAAGCCGTGACTCCGGGCCCTTTCAGACCCTGCACCTGACTCCTTGCGGAGCTGCGTGCTTATTGGTTTCCCTATGCTTACGGGTTTTTAGCCCTTAGGCTTGCCACAGCCATAAACTCCCCGGCCCGTGTTTCGAGACGGAACATGCAACCCTGGTCCTCCTTCCTTGTACTGCCACTTCACAGTGGTTTCCTTTGGAAGGATTCTACCCTTTTGGGCTGCACACGTCTGTTACTGTCTGGTTTCAGGCACTTTTCACCCCCAGTCCGGGGTACTTTTCAGTTTTCCGTCACCGTACTAGTGCGCTATCGGTCTTGAGGCGTATTTAGTCTTGGAAGTTGGTGACTCCCAATTTTCCACACCAAAGCCATGGTATGGTAGTCTGGGACTCCTGCCGTAATTCTTGCTGGCTTATGTTTAGGGGACTTTCACCCTCTATGGCGGACCATTTCAGGTCACTTCAACTTAACCAGTTAGGAAGAAGCAGGGCCCTTAACACTACATCTCCCGCAAGTTTCCCTGCGGGATTCGGTTTGGACTTTTCCCATTTCGCTCGCTGCTACTAAGGGAATCCCGTGGTTGGTTTCTTTTCCTCCCCCTACTAAGATGCTTCCGTTCGGGGGGTTACCGCTCCGTGAAGGAGCATTTCTAGGAAGTCCCATTCAGGAATCCTCGGTTCGAAGGCTGCATGCGCCTACCCGAGGCTGTATCGCCGCTTGCCGCGCCCTTCGTCGGCTCTCAAGCCGAGCCATTCTCCAGACAGCGTGGCATGTCCGAGCCTTAGTGGTATCTGTTTGGCGTTTGATGAAACCTTACGTTTCTATGTGTTGCGCGTCGCTTTTGGCCTATGCGTGGTGTCATGTGAGCTTGTCTTGTGCGTCAAGATGCTCTATTCACCCTTCACCCCAATCGGGTTAGGACTGGGACTGCATCTTTTTTGATGGCAACTTGATGTTGCTGGAACAGTTAGAAGCGCTTCTCGCCAATATAAGTGTTGTGTCGAGCATGTTTGAGGTTTTTGGATGGAACCGTAAGGAGCCAGCGGCTGAAGAAGGCGGCGTTTGGTTTGGTTTTTTGTGTTTTTCCCAAGTTGGGGCAGTACTTGATTTTCAAATCAGTAGCGGTTGGGCTTTGTTTGTTTCGGTTGGCGGGTTTTTGCTGAAAGTCAAAGTGGAATAAATTTTGTGCGCTGTTTGTGGTGTTCTGCGGCGGGAACTTGCAGAAACTATTGTTTCTCTATAAAGCAATATAGTAAAAGCGGCGGGCGTACTAAAATTTTTTGGATTAGCGCCTTGAGGATAATTTTACGTGTGCCGAGCAGTGTTTGGCACTATCTAGTTATATGTGAAGTGACTCTTTATTCATCACTTAGAGGAGGAACAGGAATTGCTAATGACTAAGATGTTCACGGGTGGCTTACTTTCCGCTAACTATTATGTTGTGAGTTGCAAGGACACGCTTCAAGCGGCAATTATTGATCCCGGCTTTGACAGCCAGCAGGAATTTGAAGAAGTCACTTCCTACATCGCTAAAAATAACTTAGAGCCAAAATTCATCGTTAACACTCATGGGCACCCTGACCACACCAGCGGAAACCAAGCCCTGAAAGACAAGTTTCATGTACCCATCTGCATTCACCAAAACGACGCCTACATGCTGGGGGAATCAGGAGAAACCACAGTGAGGTACTTTGGCTTTGGTAATTTGTCGCCTGATGCTGATATTCTTCTTCACGAAGGCAGCTACATCAAATTCGGGGATGTTACTTTAACTGTTGTGCATACGCCTGGGCACAGTTTTGGCAACATTGTGCTTCTGGGAGAAACTGAAGTTTTCACAGGCGACACCTTGTTTGCGGGTTCCATTGGACGCACAGACTTTCCAGGCAGCTCTGAACTTGACATGCAGGCTTCCCTGCGCAAACTGATGAGGCTACCTGATTACTTTGTGGTTTATCCAGGACACGGACCTAAAACAACCATGGGTGAAGAAAAGCGCGTTAATCCGTTCCTAAGAAGCCTGTAAACGTTCGTTCACTTATAACCGTGAAGTGTAGCCTTGCTTTTCAACATGCCTTTTGATTGTGAAATTCGCCAATAGCGTAGACCCCCCTATCGTTTCTGCATACAATTACTAATAGCAACCAAATAGAAGCCAAATAGGTTCGCGTAAAGCTGGGTTTCAAGCAGAAAACAAGGCAAAACTAAACAAGAGCATACACTATTTTGTCAGAATGCTTTTTTCCTTTGATTTGTCTGTCGAATAAAGATGAAAACAGAATAAAGAGGGAATGCGTCGATGTCGATTAAGTTAGAAGTAAGTGATTCGGTTGGGGGTGAGTTGGAAAAATTGGCAGCAGCTCATACTGAAAACGGAAGACAAGCAAGAGGTTAGAATGTGTGTTGTAACATTTTGAACCTACAAACGCAGCAGAAGTGTAACTGTGTTGGACAGAATAAAAAGCACATTCTCATTCGCATAATGATTCAAAAACTAATTAAAAAGTCGACATTCACCATATTAATAATAAACAAGTGCCTTTTTTAATACTAATTTCAAGTTCATATTTTGCATTCACACGGAATAAATAGAAGAAAGTTGTTAATGAAAACAAGGTGAAAGAAAACGGCATTCAAAAAGCTAAAAATGTTGAAATCAAAGAAAGGCATCTCACCAATACTAGCCACACTATTGCTGATTGTCATTGCAGTCGCAGCCATATCAGTAACATACGCATGGATAATGACCTACATGGACAACACAACAGACAAGGCAGGCGTCATGCTATACGAAGCAAACGTTGCGTTCAATGACTCAGCCAACACTATAACAGTTGATATCGGTAACTCGGGCACTGCAGACGCAGACATATTGTCAATCTATGTTGGCAACTCCTCGTCCACGTTGGTAAGTCAATCAATAACATCAACTACAATCTCAGCAGGAACCGTGGAAGTCTTCGAACTGTCTGACCTTGGATGGAGTTCTGGAGCTACGGTATACTTCAAAGCAGTACCATCAACAGGAAGCCCATTAACTTTCAACGAGAAAGCACCTTAAGAAACAACACCTCTTTTTTCTCTTTTTTCCGAACTACAAGCGTTAACTAGATATGTTTTATTTACCTCGATGGCAAATCATATCAACAACACATAAGGAGCCTATACCTTGCAGGAAATCCTCGCAGCAGCTCAAGTCTCAATCACTGCAGCGTTCCTTGTTTATGCTTCGTGGAGTGACTACAAAACCCGCGAAGTAACCAACAAAGTATGGGCAGTTTATGCACCCATCGCCCTCACGCTTTCCCTCATCCAGTTTCTGGTTTACCAACCGGGGGAACTGTGGCTTTTCGGCGTAAGCGTGGGTGTCACAGTGTGCTTTGCGTTTCTGCTGTTCTACTCAGGCGGCTTCGGTGGCGCAGACTCCAAAGCACTCATGTGTATCGCGTTGTCATTGCCGTTTTTCCCCGTAGTTTTGGTCAAACCTGTTTTGATAGAGGGTTTATCGCCGCTTTCCCAAATGATATTTCCCATAACTATTCTAAGCAACGCCGTGCTAATTGCAGCTTTGGGCGCGTTGTGTCTGCTCGTTTGGAACCTAGCAAGTAAATCAAAAAGCAACAAGCCACTTTTTGAAGGCTCCCTTGCACAAGAATCAATAGGCAAAAAAATTTTGGTTTTGGTAACGGGTAAAAAATTCCCGATTTCTACGTTGAAGGAGAAGTGGCACGTTTACCCCATGGACGATGTCGCCGCAGGAGTTAATCCTGAAGCTTGGAGGAGAAAACTTGTGGTTGTACCTAAGGACGATGGCAGGAATGAAATGGTGGCGCGGCTTTCGGAAGCAGCAGAAGCGGGAAAAATTGAGTCTAAGGTTTGGGCTACCCCGGGTTTGCCCATGCTTATTTTTATAACTGCCGGGTTGCTGGTTGCACTCTGTTTAGGCGATGTTATTTGGGTGCTGGTTGCCCGCCTATTCGGTTAAGAAGTCAAAAAAGGGTTAGAAGGTTGTTTTACTGCGTTTTGAATACGAAAAGGACGCAACCATCATGAGTGCGCCTCCGAATCCCATAAACGGTAACGCGAAACTTCGGTAAGGATAACTAAAACTTAAGGCTAAGAACTCGTTTCCGCCTGCAGCGTAAGAAAAACAGAATGCACTCACCGTAAACAGTACGATGGATGCTAACAGCAGGCAGATTTCAGTTTTGAACTTCCACACTTCATTTTTAGCCCCCAAACATAAGAGGTAAGCATCACACTTATGAGAAAGGTTATTTTAGTGTTACGGAAAAAAATACACTATGAGGGCCCCCGATTTGGCTGGATGCACACAAGAACTGATATAATTCCTTTCTAAACCCCAAAAACCGCTTAAAGTGGTAACTATGCCCGATTTTTTCATGGACCGCCTCATCAACCTGCCTTGCAACGCCAACCAGTTCACCACCAAAGTCAGCAGCATCGTCGAACGTAAAGGGGGCAGCGTGGACGGCATCAGCCAAACTGACCAGAAGGGGGGAAACGCAGTAAACGTGGCATCAGCCCTGCTGGCTTTAGGCGTCCAAGTCACACCCATCATTTGTACCAGCAAGTTTGGGTTAGAGCAGATACTGTTCCACCTCAAAAGCTTCAACGTTGACTTCAGCCACATCAAAACGTTCCCAAAAGCTTCCGCGACCACCGCCTTGGAGTTCCAAACCAAAGACGGCAAAGTGAACGTTATGATTAGGGATTTAGGCTCTTTAGCTGATTTCGCGTCCACAGACCTCACCGAAACCGACTACCGGCTGATTGAGCAGGCAGATTGGGTTTGCTTATTTAACTGGGCGGGAACCCTTAAACACGGCACAGAACTTGCCCAAGCCGTCTTCACACACGCCAAAGCAAAAGGGAAATGCCGCACATATCTGGACACCGCCGACCCCGTCCCAAACAAGAAAAACATCGCAGAATTAATGGAAAAAGTCCTCAAAACCCCAGACGTAGACGTTTTAAGCCTCAACGAAAACGAAGCCGTAACCTACGCATCCCTACTCAGCAACGAAATAGCCGAACAACGCGGAAAAATGGAGTTCAACAAGTTAGCCCTCCTCTCCGCCCAAGTCCTATCCAAGAACCTGCACGCACGAATCGACCTACACACAACGACGTTTGCGGTTTCCGTTACCGAAGGGCGTGCAGTGTTTGTACCTGCGTTCAAGGTTAAGGCGGTACGAGCAACAGGTGCAGGGGACGCTTGGGACGCTGGAAACCTGTTTGGTGGCGCATATGGACTTTCCGACGAGTGCAGGTTGACTTTGGCGAACGCTGTTGCAGCGTGTTACCTCAGCGACTCCGAAGGCGGACATCCTTCAAGACAAAAACTGACGGATTTTCTGCAGACCGCCCAAACTCGCGGCAGCTAGCGGGTAGCCAAATTTTTTAAGCCAGCCACCGTTTATCATCACTGTTCAAAATAGTCTTGGAGAGGTACAGATGGGTAAATTGTTTGGCAGCAGTGGAGTACGCGGGTTAGTTAACGTTGTTTTAACCCCTCAGTTAGCCTGCAAAGTAGGCATGGCAGTAGCCACTCAAGCAAAAGCTCAACGAGCAGTAGTTGGGCGAGACACAAGGGCCTCAGGTCCGATGCTTGAGGACGCGTTGGTTGCAGGTTTAACGTCGGCGGGCGTGGACGTTTCCTTTGTTGGGGAGGTTCCGACTCCCGCAGTAGCATATTTGACCAAGACGTTGGGTGTGGATGTGGGTTTCATGTTAACGGCTTCACATAATCCGCCCCAGTACAACGGCATCAAAGTGTTCCGCGGCGATAGCCTATCATTCACAGATGCAGAGCAAAACGCGGTTGAAGAAATAGTTGCAGAAAGCAAGTATGCGTTGGCGGATTGGCAAAACGTAGGCAAAGCCACCCCAATCGACGCAGCCAGCCGCTACGTGGACATGCTCATCAAAGCCGCCAAACTCCAAAAGCCGTGGCGTGTTGTGGTGGACCCAGGATGTGGCGCAACCTACCAAACCGCCCCCGCCGCGCTGAACGCTTTAGGCTGCAAAGTCACCGCGTTAAACGCTCAACCCGACGGCTACTTCCCAGCGCGCAAATCCGAACCTACCGCCCAATCCCTCACCAGCCTAGCCAAAACGGTGCAGGCTTTGGGGGCTGAGGTTGGGTTGGCGTTTGATGGGGACGGTGACCGCGTGGCGTTTGTGGATGAAACTGGCGCCTTTGTGGATTTTGACCGTGCGCTTGCTGCTTTTTCGGCGTATGCTCTTAAGAAGTGTGGCGGAAACGGAACTATAGTCACCAACGTGGAGGCTTCCATGTGTGTGGAGACCATGGCACAACGGTGGAACGGCAAAGTCATCCGCACACGGGTCGGAGACGTTTATGTTTCGGAAGCCATGGCAGAAGCGAACGCGGTTTTCGGTGGGGAACCGTGTGGGGCGTGGGTACATCCACAGATACATTGGTGCCCAGATGGCCCATTGTCAGCGGTTTTAATGCTCAAAGCCTTAGAGGAAGAAGAGATGAGTTTGCGGGAGTTCATCGCGCAGGTGCCTGAGTATGTGACTCTGCGTGAAAACCTCACCTGCAAAAACGAGCAAAAATTCCAAATTATCGCGGCTATCGAGCAGACCATCACGCAAGCGTTCCCTGAATACACTGACCTTTCCACTGTGGACGGTGTGCGTTTAGCTCTTGAAGATGGGTGGCTGCTCATCCGTGCGTCGGGTACTGAGCCGTTGATTCGTTTGACGGCGGAGGGTGAATCGCTAAAAGCTGCCCAACAAATAAAGGACAGAGGGGTAACTCTGGTGAAGACACATTCTGGAGGGGCTTAGGTTGAAGGCGGTCTTGTTAGCGGCAGGCGAAGGTGTCAGGCTCCAACCCGTAACGGCGACCCGACCTAAACATCTGATTCGCGTCGGCGGCAAACCGATTCTGGAACACTGTCTAGACGCGCTCAAAGCCAACGGTATAACTGAAGCAGTTGTGGTTACGCATTACATGGGCGAAGCCATACGGGGCTACTTTGGAGACGGTTCAAGGTTTGGCTTCAAGTTGGAGTATGTGGAACAGGAGGCGGTTTTGGGCACAGGCAACGCCGCCAGCATAGCCGAGCCATATGTAAAGGGGGAGTTTCTGCTGGTTTATGGTGACTTGTTGTTTTCGGCTGAAGCAGTCAAAAGCGTTTTGGAATTATATGGTTCTGGTGGGGCTGCGGCGGCTATGGCGGTGGTTGCGGTGGATAAACCTGAAAGCTACGGAATCATTGACCCTAATGAGGACAAATCGGTCAAGCGCATTGTGGAGAAACCCGCCCGTGAGTCTGCGCCGTCGAATTTGGCGAATGCGGGGTTGTACGTGTTTGGGTTGGATGTGTTTGATGCTTTGCGGCGGGTGAAGCGTTCTCCGCGGGGCGAATGGGAACTGACTGACGCTGTGACGTTGCTAGTTGAGGAGGGCAAACGGGTTCTCGCCGCAGAAATCGCGAAAGAGGACTGGTTTGATGTTGGGCGCCCATGGGACCTGTTGGACGCTAATGTTTGGGCTCTGCGGCGCATGGAGCACAAGGTTTTGGGCAACGTCGAGGCGGGCGCTCATTTGTTGGGTCCTGTGACGGTGGCGGAAACGGCGCGTGTGCGTTCTGGAGCTTACATTGAGGGTCCCTGCTTTATCGACGAAGGCGCTGATGTTGGTCCTAACTGTTTCATTCGTGCCTGTACCAGCATCGGTATAAACGCCCGTGTCGGTAATGCCTGTGAAGTTAAAAACAGCATAATCATGGACAGCACCCACGTTGGACACCTCAGCTATGTGGGCGACAGCATCCTCTGCGAAAAATGCAATTTAGGGGCGGGAACCAAAACCGCGAACCTACGCTTAGACAATGGCAACGTGAAAATGATGGTGAAGGGCAAAGTGGTGGATACGGGCAGGCGCAAGTTGGGCGCGATTCTGGGGGACAACGTGAAAACGGGCATTGACGCGTTGCTAATGCCGGGCGTGAAGGTCGGCGAGAACAGCTGGGTCGGCGCAGGTTTCATGGTAGAACGAGATTTGCCTGCGAATTCAATGGCGTTTCTGAAGCAAAACTGGGAACAGCAAAAAAAGAAAACGGAATAAATTAATTGTGTAATTTTTTTACAACAGACAGTTAAAGATATATGCTGGTTTACCAGTAAACCTCTTTAGAGGTATCGAAGTTGACTAAAGTCAGCGTGTACGTTGATGACACCGTGTGGGCAAGCTTTAAGCAGAAGGTATTTCAAAAGCACGGGAACTTACGAAAACTAAGTTTTGAAGTGGAAAAACAACTACAGGAATCCATCGTGGATAACTCAATAAGTTCAGGTTTAGAAAAACTTGGGCTCAAGGCGAAAGGAACGATTAGTTCACAGGAAATAAAAGCAACAAGACCGCCGCTAAGAGGGTTACCCTCGGGAGAAGTGCTCAAGCAAATGAGGCAGAACCGAGTTGTTGAAGCTCTATCTGGACACTAGTGTAGTTCTCAAGAGGTATTTAGCAGAGTCAGGGACTGAAATAGCCGATTTACTCTTTGATGAAGCTGAAGCAGGCGAATTAACAATAACTATTTCTATGTGGAACATCGGTGAAGTTTTAGGCGTTTTTGATACAAAGCACAGGCAGGGCTGGTTAAAAGAAAAAGAGTTCAAGATGGCTCAAAACAATTTTGCCAAAGAGCTTGTAAAATTAATTCGGTTAAAAGCAATAGAAGTTACTCCAATTTTTGGGTCTGTTTTAGCGGAGTCATGGAATGTACTGATGAAATACCACATTTACGAGGCGGACGCTCTTCAGATGACAACCTGTCGTTACGGCAAAAACGATGCGCTGATAAGTAACGACGAAAAACTTGTAGAAGTTAGCAGGAAATCTGGGTTACAAGCATTTAGCATAACCAGAGATAAAGAAGAGATAGGTCATCTTTTACAATATTGAAGAAGGCTGTTTTCAGCTTTCTTTAAGGGTGATGGCGGTTGCGGGGCATTTTGAGAGGCAGTCTCCGCATCCGTGGCAAAACTTGACTTCGACTACGGCTGCTTCTCGGGCGTCGATTCGGAAAATGGCTTTGACTGGACAGGCTCTGGATGCGAGGCATTCTTCGCATCGCTGGCACTTGTCGGGGTCTATGATAGCTTTCGGCACGTCACTTGCTTCCTGCCTAAATGGGGTTAGATTTTGATTATTTCGGGTTTCGTCTCGCCTTCTATGCCTAACGCTTTGGCTTCTTCCACCTGCAACATGCAATCCACTTCCGAAGCTTCGTTTAGGACCTTGTAGTTTGCCATGGAAAG
The DNA here is from genome assembly GCA_026014615.1 of Candidatus Bathyarchaeota archaeon. Taxonomy (GTDB): domain Archaea; phylum Thermoproteota; class Bathyarchaeia; order Bathyarchaeales; family Bathycorpusculaceae; genus JADGNF01. The sequence continues at coordinate 9,464 of JAOZHZ010000024.1, forward strand.
AAACGCCCCGTCCACAGAAACTGGCGAGTCAGAAGCGAAGATGCCTATGTCTTCCATCATTCGCTCTCCCGGAGCGGGCAGGCAATCGCAGAACCGCATGATGTCTTTGGCGAAGCTCACGTACGACACTTTGCCTTTCTTGAACGTGGAAAGCACACCCAGCGCGGCGGAGGCAAGAGCCTTGTTCAGGTTCGGTTTATCCACAAAGGAGATGGCGCCCATGGGGCAGGCTTCGATGCACATGGGGCACCGCATACACCGCACCGAAGTGTTATGTGCTTTGCCCTCAATAATTTCGGGAATATCCATAGGGCAAGCCACCCTGCATTTGCCGCAGCCGATGCATTTGCTGGCGTCAATCTCTAAACCAACGGTTCGGTGCTGCCGCAGTTTGCCCGCTTGAGAAGTGCAGCCCATGCCAAGGTTCTTGATTGCGCCGCCAAAGCCGCTGAGCTCATGCCCTTTGCAATGAGAAACCACTAGCATGGCGTCTGCTTCAGCTATAGCACCTGAAACCTCAATCTCGCTAAGGATGCCGCGGGTTTTGACGGTGCGGTAGTTTTCGCTTTTCAGCCCATCCGCCACGATGAAGGGTGCCATGTTGAAGCCGTTCATGAGGGCGGTGTTCATATGGTCGTAGGCGTTGTGACGCTGTGCAAGGTAGTACGTGTTGGAATCAGTCAGGAACGGTTTGTCGCCTGCCTCTTTGACGAGGCGGACGATTTCGTGCACGAAAAACGGCTGTACATACGTAGGGTTACCCAACTCGCCCACATGCAGCTTGATGGCTACAAGGTCGCCTTTTTCGATACAGCCAAACGTGTCTGCCTCAGTGTAGAGTCTTCGGGTTTCTTCAAGTAAATTATTGGAAGTGTTCCAAGGAACAAAATGAACCACCACTACAAACTTTCCTCCACAAACAAAAACCAATAGACACGGAGATTTATAGAGATTTAGCTACTAAAGAACGGAGAAATACGCGATATAGAGAAAAAACAATGACAGGATTAAAACGCAACCGTACACCAATACTGCAAGAATACCAGATTTACCACAACTACAAAGACCACACGAAGCTCTAAACGGCAAAACCCCAGCGGATGTTTGTGGAATAACCATAGAAGGAGAAAACAAGTGGAAAAACCTCATACAAAATGCAAGCAAACCAAAAATTATATTTTAGGTGCTTACTAAACAGAAACGGGGGGAAAGAGGGCGATGTCAAGGTGGAGAGTTTTTGGAGCAGTACTCATAATTATTGTCTCTTCAAGCGTGCTAGGCCCATATTACCTGTCATATTTGGACACTAAGACAAGTGTTGACCTAAGATATACAGAGTTAACACAGACACCAGAACCATATAGCTTTACTATGCCTCTTCGCCTCCGATTTAACGGGTCTTCCCCTGTTGGTTTAGAAAATGAAAGTGGATTGGCTTTTAGGCTAACGTTCACATGCCCAAATGAAACCTTAGTCGTGAATGAACCTGTGACCATTGACTCTGTCACAGTATTGGATTATGCTTGGACTGCATTCCAAGAAGTTGATATAATATTCCAAAACTCATTAGCTTATCCATTATGTTATGAAGATAATGGAGTAATCCCGAAAGCAGGAACTTTGTCATTTTATAATCCAATTGGAGGAGACACAGTAAATGCAGCAGCACATAACAATGTCTTTAGAAATATTACTATTAACTGTGATACTCAGGTCGTTTGGCAAGTAGAGGGAAATTATAGCCCTTTAATTGTCGTATTCTTTAACGATGGAACAAACAAAACCTATACAACTGATGATGTAATAATTCACGTGTATCCAAGAGCACAACTTGCACAGATAGAAAGCGAGAGAGTATCACTCTCTGCAACGCAAGCGAATCTAAAATTGTCCGAAGCAGTATTTATCTTGGGGATTGTTAGCATTGTTGCCTTAGTAATCCAAGTTCTTGATGTTCCTACTCAAATGAAGTGCAAGTATGCCGAAAAAACAGCCTATCCCCAACAAGCACAAACCAATACAAAACAGCCAATAGCTAATAAGCCATGGGTGTCCAAAAAAAGCACCAGTAGACTCACTATCCATAAGAAAAGCCCTGTGACGAATACTATTAGAAGGATACCGGTTGTTAGGACCATTCGCTGAATTTTTTCTATTTCTATTTCTCTCTGCTTAATAGATGAGCCCCCCATAAGTAAAATGAGGGCGCATAGATTTTCCATCAGAAAAACAAGGATAACAAACGCTTATCCCTCGGCTTTTGACGGAAAAATTCACCCCTAAAAGACTTCACAGAACCAAGTTTGACTATTTAAACGGGGTTGCGGCTTCTTTCAACTAACGTTACAAGCTACGCTGGTCCCAGCTATTTCTTTGGCATTTTTACAAAATTGCCTTTTTTAGGCATTTCTATCCTTTTTTAACCGTTTCCAGCCGCAGCCTAAGCCCTTTTCAAGCGCTAAACCCAAAAAGCAGCCCAAAACGTGCTTTCTAAAAAGGTAGAGGATAGACTGGAAAGTGCAAATAGCGCAAAAGTGCAGTCGGAAGTGAAAATATGTACGCATAATTGTCGTTTCGTCGAACTGTATTGCTAATCAAAGATAAATAGTTGGAATGCACAATCGTAAGAGATAACAACGGAGTTGAATTATAGTGTCAGTCGCGCAGAGAAAACTTGCAAGCGAAATTGTCGCGTTGGTAGACAAACCAGTTACAGTTAACACAACAACAAACAAGAAATTCACAGGCACCTTAGTAGGTATACATCCAGAAACCCTCACGCTCTGCATTGCAGAAGCCAAAGACGAAGCAGGACAAGAAGCACGCCGCGTATTCCTCAACGGCGCAGTCGTCGCACAAATCGCCAGCACAGAAAAACCCTTCGACCTCAAAGCACTCGCCACCAGACTAGAAAAAGTCTTCCCGACCATGGTTAAACTCTACGAAGACCAAGGCTTCATATGGGTTATGGATAAAGTCAAAGTCACCGAGCAAGGCGTAACTGAAGGTTCAGGACCCGCAGCTGAACGAGTCAAAAGAGTCTACGACCTCTTCATAAGCGACTCCAAAGCCTAAGCCTAAACGTACCAGCGTAGCGCGTCATCCTCTTTCTTCTTTTCTTCCCCAAGATTGTGAATTAAACCAAACGACTCCAAAACCCGCTTCGTTTCATCCACAGCTACATCCACACGAGACAAATCCACAGGCAAACCCAAAAACCGCCCCAACGCACCCAAAGCAACCCCCGTTGCCTCGGCATCGGGAACCATACCCACCGTATCCACCAGCAAAGCAAACGCCCGCCAACCCCGCAGCCGACACAAACCCACAACCAACCCCGCAATGCCAAAGATGTGTCCCACCATAACCTTCACATCACCCAAACCCAAAGCCTCCTGCACCGTCGCCTCATCCGACGCCGCACAATACAACGAAGGCACACCCTTAACCTCCTCCTTCTTAAAACCACCCAAAGAAACCGCAAACCGACAACCCAAATCCGCCGCAACATCCAAAACCTTCCCACACAACTCATACTGCCCCGGAGTCGTCAACGCCTGCGTGTTACCATACCAGATAATTAAGTCACGTTCACCATCCTCCCGCTTAACGTAGTAAAGCTCGTTAAGGGGCGCACGGGGACTACCATCTTGAGTGAGTATAGCAAAGTCCTGAAAGCTACTGGACACGATTTCCGCGAACTTTTTGGCTTTCAACTCAGAAATCAAATGCAACGCCGCAATGTTAGCAACAAACCCAATTCCAGGCAACCCCTCAATCAACACGGGATCATTAAGCTGAGGCTTCTCGGTGATTTCTATGCTGCAAACCAAACGATTCATCCACCAGTAACGCAGGTAATAGGAAATGGGCTTAAGATATAAGCATGCCTAAAACCAAAACAGACAGCAACAGCTCAAGAACCTTCAGAAGACGACCCCGCCGACCCCGAACTCTCTTTCTCACGCGAAGGCGCCTTCTTCTTGGGCTTCCACTTAACCGCCCACCGGTACTCCTTCCCAGAATCCGCCGTCTCCAACTGCTCAAACTTAACTTCAGCACTAGGCTCAGGCACCTCCAGCTTTTCCTCAGCTTTAACGCTCAACGCTTTTTCCTTTAAAAGTTCCCCCTTTGCACCATGAGGCTTAGCTTCTGGAGTTACAACACCCGCTCTTTCCACACCAACATTTGAAACCAACTCCTCTTTCTGCTCCACGGCTAAATCGGCGGCTTCTGCAAGTTCCCCAGAAACACAACGAGCCGAAGGCTGCTGAGGTCGCGCTGTTCTGTCGGCATATGAACCCAAAGTTTCCGCATAACACTTAGAAAAATGAGCCCCATAAATCAAAACCTCGGCGATGACAAAAATCCACAATAACAAAAAAATAAGCGACCCCGCCACGCCACTCACAGTAGTCACTGGGACTGCGCGCAAATAGAATCCAAAAACGTTGTTAAGAACAACAAAAGCTACCCCGGTAATCACGGCGCCGATCCAAACCTCGCCCCATTCGATTTTAACGTCGGGAATCTGTTTGAAAACTATGGCAAACAGAAGAACCGCAGACGCAAACGAAAACAGCAGCTGAATTATGAAAAAAAACGCGGAAGCAGCAAACGTTCCTGTCACGCGGCTAAGGGCACTGCTG
>JAOZHZ010000029.1 GCA_026014615.1 Candidatus Bathyarchaeota archaeon
GATGTTATGGTTTTGATTCGTGGGGGGGAGGTTTTTGCGGCTGGTTTGCCTGAGGAGGTTTTGACGGAGGAGAATCTTGAGCGGGTTTATGGGGTGAAGTGTAGTGTGACCCGCTCGTTTCTAGGCGTCCCCCAAGTAACCCCGTTAGAGTCAAAACTTGATAATGCTAAACGTTTGAAAATGCACTCAACCATTACGGTGCAACATAAGTAGGAGAACAGTGGCCGAAAAAAAGAATCGCTTTTGTCACAACCCCCTCCCTCTGGCACTATTCTTGTACAAATTACTGATTGACAAGAAATGTGAAATAAGTATTTGTTGGCCTGCGAGGGGGCTGCTTTAGGGTATTAATTGCCAAATTCCAAAGATAACTGGTGGAATACTTAAATGAGCTTTATGTTAACTTGCTGACAAGTTTGATAAATTAACTGAGTTCCGATTTCAATTAGTATGGCCTTGTTTTTAGTCTTCAAGGTTTTAAACGTGGGGAACCTTCTTACCTAAGGTCCCTAGCATGAAAAGTGTTTTCAACATTTTGTCAGTTTCGTTTTGGTTCTGCGAGTTGTTATGCTTTAGTGTGCTTCTTCTCTTTTTTGTGGTGAAGTTTTGAAACAATGAGTGGGTGCTATGCATTCTTTGAACCCTTGACTCAGTGAACGATATTTTGGCAAGGTAAATATTTTGTAAAATCAACTAAAGTTTATATATGTTTTTGGATAATCCAACCATCCGAGGTATTGGTCGTGCAGCGGCGTAATAACACCAAGGTTCCTTTTAGTGTGCTTACTCGTCAAAATAAAATGAAGATTTTGCTGCTTTCCAAACTTTTCAGATTTTGTGAAATTTCCGGAGACTGAACAATATGACTCAACTCAAACTGGCTTTTGTTGCAACCATGATAACTGATACGTTGCCTCTTGTTTCAGCCGTTAAGTCTGTAGGCCAGAGATTTGGTAACATAGTAAACGTCCGAGTTCAAACAGGTGTAGCGTCTCAAGACTTCGTTAACATGGAAGACTTCATACAATTCGCCAAGAAGTCCCACGTAGCAATTGTACATTTAATGGGTACCTTTCCGGATTATGATACCTTTGTTTCAGCACTGAAAAACTCCAACGTTCCAACGTTGGTGATTTCTCCAAATAAAGACCAGCCGAGCGTGTGCACTGTTGAGCCAGAGGACAAGCAGAAGATCTCAAAGTATCTTCGTTACGGCGGGAAGAAGAACTTTGAAAACCTTTTGTTATATTTGGCAAACCGTTTCACAGGTTCCAATTATGAAGTATTTCCCCCTGAAAACATACAGTGGGAAGGCATCTATCATCCCGACTTTGACAAACTTCTCACTTTGGATGAATACGCCAAAAAGAAACTTGCGGCTCAAAAACCTACAGTGGGCGTTTTGTTTCACACCACCCAGTTTCAGGGTGAAAACACTAGTTTTGTTGATAGCCTAATTACAGCCATTGAGGGTCACGGCGCCAACGTTATTGCCGTATCCTTCAGTAGTAAGCTAAACTGGGCTATTGATACTTTCTTCAAAAAAGACGGTAAACCCGTAATAGACGCAGTAGTAAGTGCGTTATGTTTTTCCTTGACTTCATCAAACACTGACGCTTTAGAGGCTTTGAACAAATTACGCGTACCAGTCATAAAAGCTATTTTAACCGTTAACTCTTTTGAAAACTGGCGTGACACCGAACAGGGACTTAGTTTCATTGATATACCCGCTAGTGTGGTTATGCCCGAGTTTGACGGTTTTCTAATTACTGTGCCAATGGCTGCAATGGATTCAGCCGAAATTAACCCCTTGACGGGAACTAGAATACTTAAATTTGAGCCGATTCCTGAGAGAGTTGACAAAGTGGCTCGCCTAAGCATAAACTGGGCAAAACTAAAACAGATTCCAAACGAAGAACGCAGAGTAGCAATAATCTTCCATAATTATCCTCCGCGAAATGACACCATAGGCAAAGCCTTCGCGATAGATACGCCAGTCTCAGTTCTAAACCTGCTAAAAGACATGAAAAACGCAGGTTACCACTTGGATAATCTGCCTGAAAACGGTCAGCAACTGATCGATGGAATAATCGACGGACTAACCAACGATCTGCGGTGGTTAAGTTCTGAAGACCTCGCAAAGAGAGCTGTGGGTAAGACTTCCTGCAAACAGTATGTCGCATGGTACAACGAGTTGCCATCTGACGCTCGAACGAAAATGGAGGGGAAATGGGGGAAACCCCCTGGCAAGCCTTTCAGTTACAAGGGCGATCTATTGGTGCCTGGAATAATCAACGGCAACATTTTCATAGGGCTTCAGCCACCGCGTGGTTCCTTGGGCGAGACAGATTCAGCTAGCTATCATAGTCCTGACCTTTCGTTGTCGCACCATTATTATGCTTATTACCGTTGGGTTCGAGATGTTTTCAAGGCTAATGTAGTAATTCATGTTGGAACACATGGAAGCCTAGAGTGGTTGCCTGGTAAGTCTGTGGGGCTTTCTGCGTCCTGTTTCCCTGATGCGGCAATTTCTGATTTGCCTAACGTTTATCCTTACGTTATTACAAACCCTGGAGAGGGCACGCAATCGAAACGACGTAGTTACTGCTGTATTATTGACTACTTAATTCCGGTAATGCACAACGCTGATACGTACGAGGAGACGGCGCAGCTTGAAGTTCAACTGCAAGAATACTATCACGCGAAACTTGCTGATGAAGGAAAGTTACCTGTTCTGCAGAAGGTAATCTGGGAGACTGTTGTTGCTGGTAAACTGGACCAAGACCTCGAAGTTACCCAAGAAGCTGCTTTTGCCGATTTTGATGGTTTCTTGGAGAAACTGCATGCTTACTTGCATGAACTTTCCGATGCTCAACTTCGTGATGGTTTACACACTTTGGGTCAACCTCCAGTTGACTCGCGTCTGGAAGAGTTTCTAGTTACCTTAACTCGATTAAACAATGGGTCCACGCCGTCGTTAAGGCAATCTCTCGCCGAGCTGAACGGCTACGATTATGAGTATTTGCTTGCGAATAAGGGAAAAATGCGTTCTGATGGAAGGACAAATGGTGACGTAATCAAAGAATTGAACAATACCGCCCTGCAGTTAATGAAGGAATTCAATGCAACAGGATTTGCGGAAAACAACGTTGACGAAGTAACACAGACTGTGCTTGGTAAGAGCAGTCCGAAGGTGAGACAATGCCTGTTGTATGTATCTAATTTCCTTGTACCTGCTTTGGAAAAAACCACTGATGAATTGACCAACATTATGGTGTCGTGTGAAGGTGGCTATGTTCTTCCTGGTCCTTCTGGTTCTATAACTCGGGGTATGGCTGATATTTTGCCGACTGGACGCAACTTTTACTCTGTAGACCCTCGGGCTGTGCCTTCGCCTGCCTCTTGGCGGGTGGGTGTTGCTTTGGCTGATAACCTGTTGGAGCGTTATTTGGAGGAGGAAGGTGGCTATCCTGAGAGTGTGGGCACAATCCTGTGGGCAACCGATGCTATGAAGACAAAAGGTGATGATGTTGCTGAGGTCCTATACCTGATGGGTGTTAGACCTGTCTGGGAATCCTCAAATGGCCGCGTTGTTGGGGTTGAGGCTATTCCGCTTGATGAGTTGAAGCGTCCACGTATTGATGTTACGGCTCGTATTAGCGGACTGTTTAGAGATACTTTTCCAAATATCGTTCACCTGATTGATGAGGCAGTGGCTTTAGTTGCTGGTCTTAAAGAGCCTCCGGATAAAAATTATGTGCGAAAACATGTGGAAAACGAAGTCAGTGACCGTGTAGCTCAAGGATGTGATTCTGAAAAAGCGCGAGAGGACGCGCATTACCGAGTTTTCGGTGACCGTCCAGGCACTTACGGTTGTGGTGTCAGTGAGCTTGTAAGTTCTCAAAATTGGGAGAACCAAAAAGATTTGAGTGCCATCTATATTGCTTGGGGAAGCTACGCTTACAGCAGGAAAGTTTATGGGCATTCGGTTCCTGAACGGTTTAAGTTTCGTCTTAGCCAGATTAAAGCGACAGTAAAGAACCAAGATTCACGCGAATACGACATACTTGACTGCGACGATTGGTATGATGTTCACGGCGGCATGATTGTTTCAGTTAAGACATTGAGCGGTAAGGCTCCTAGGTCCTATTGCGGGGACAGTTCTGACCCTGACCGCGTGAATGTTCGGAGCACCGCCGAAGAAACATGCCATGTTTTCCGTACACGCCTCCTTAATCCTAAGTGGATCAACAGCATGGTACGCCACGGATACGCTGGAGCTGGTGACCTCTCCAAAACCATCGATGACGTTTTGGGTTGGGATGCTACGGTTGAGGTTGTGGAGGATTGGATGTGGGAGGGTTTGGCTAATAAGTATGCTTTGGATCCGAAGATGCAGGAGTGGCTTAAAGAGGTCAACCCCTATGCTTTGCAGAACATGGCAGAGCGGTTGCTGGAGGCAGCTGAACGAGGGCTGTGGCAAGCATCGGACGAGATGAAGGAGAAACTAAAACAGCTTTATTTGCAGGTTGAAGGGTGGCTGGAAGGCGAAGGTGAAAAGAAGTAAAACAATGGCGAAACACATGACTTTATCCAATAAAGACGAATCAATCACGCAAGGCATGATATACCTTCCCGTTAGCTTCACGAAAAGTTCCCTTTGGAAACACTTAGGTGCGTGTAGTACCCATTAAACCGGCATTACTTGTAATCGATGCCCAGAACGGCTGGCTGGGTCTTTCCGAAGGCTTAAAGAAGTCAGTGGATGAACATATTAACAATATAAATAATGCAATTTTGGTTTTCCGAAGGGCTGGCGCGCCGATAATCTTCACTTACCACTCTTACGCTAATAGCGGGATTGTTGCGGGAACTAAAGAGTTCGAGCTTTTCCCTACCGTCGAAGTCAAGAAAACCGACGGCGTAATCGTTAAGACCCATCAGAACGCCTTTAACAAGACTACTCTTGAAAGTATGATTCGAGATAAAGGATGCGATACGGTGATTATTGTTGGACTTAGCGCCCTGCATTGTGTGCTAGCTACTTATTTCGGGGCATATGATTGTGACTTTGCTCCTTATTTGGTGAGAGGCGCCGTTGCAGCACCTGACGAGGAATCTATTCAGATGGCGGAGAAAATCTGTGACACACTGAGTCTGCGAGCGATAGCACAAATTTTAAATCAAGACCCACAAGTTATGCGAATGCGCTAAAACATCTGCGGTTCCATTTTTGAAGCATTTGATAGCGGTTGTCGAATGGCACATATGGTCCAACAGAGTCGGTTTTTAGTTAGATTTAATGACCTTTGACTCTCTAAATGCCTTTTTTATTCAACCTTTGGTTGATTGAAGTTAAATCAATGTTTATATGATCGGATGGATTATCCATCCAAATGGTGGACTGATGAAATTATTGCACAAAATTTCACATCAAATTATCTTTTTAAAGAACCGTAAAAAACAAGAACTGCCTCCGCTTTCAAGCAGAATAAAAAAGAAAAACCAAGAACTTGACCAATTACCGCTATCCACAAATTGCCCTTGGCCTAAGTGCAGTTTTTTGTGTGCCGCTTGGCAAAGCCACCGATTTGTCTGTGGCTATAAATATTTTCAATTCGCGCCTCTTCCCTCTGCTACTTGTAATGCCGTATTCGATGGTCTCGACATAATCTTAGAACACCCCTCCTGTGGAAGTGAACTCTGGTGAAAAAACTTACGATTGCTTTAGTCATTATTCTCATTGCTGCAGTTGTCAGTGTCTCAACCTACGGGACCTACACATTCTTGAACCCGTCATCTGCCTCATCCCCTTCGCCGGAGCCTTCACCAACCGCTTCTCAGATGCCTACTTCTACACCTAGTCCTGAACCATCAACATCAACACTTACCCAAGCCCCTTCAAGCTCCCCAATAGAAACAGTAACACAGGGGGCTTCTTCAAGTCCAAGTTCTCCACAGAAAAAAACTGTCGCAGTAGTGGACGGATTGGGTGTTAACGTAACTGTCGAGGCTCCTGTAGAACGTGTTATTACCTTAGACCCCGGATTAACTGAGATTGTTTGTGTCTTGGGCTGCGAAAGTAAACTTGTAGGGCGCGAATCAACTTCTACTATGATCGTAAGACCGCCTTCGATTGAAGACGTGCCTGTTGTTGACTACAATGTTGAAGCAATCCTGGAACTTGAACCAGACTTGATAATATCTGGCGCCGCACTAGACTACTACAGAGATAAGTATGAACAGCTTCAAGCTGCGGGAATCCCAGTATTCGTTACGGATTCAGCTTCCGCAGAGCCGTCTCCGTTTTCAAATGAGACTGTCATCGATAGGTCATGTGACTTGGTTACTACCCTGTCTAAATTTTTGGGTGCCGAAGAAAATGCCACTAAATACGTAAACTTTTGTCAACATTACAATGACCTTGTTAGAGACCGCATCGCAAACTTAACCCGCGACCAGATGCCTGTTGTAATGCTTGAGTGGGCTCAACCATATATGACTTCGGTAATTAGCTATCAACAAAGTGTTGGTGCAATAAATATTGCAGAAAACCAAACGGTTACTTATCCTGTACTGAGTGCTGAGTTCGTAGTTTCGGCAAATCCTGACATAATAATCGAAGCCATCACCAGCCCAACGCACAACGAAACAGACTTCATAGTCATGAGCGATTCCATACTTAATAGACCTGAGCTGAGCGACGTAAACGCCGTCAAAAACGGAAAAGTCTACATCTACGATTATGTTGTAATGCGCGAAGGCGTAGGCGGACACGAAGTAGTGGGCTTCCTTTATTGGGCAAAATGGTGTCACCCTGAACTCTTCGCAGACATTGATCCTGCGGCTGTCAACTCAGAGCTGAACCAACTTCTCTTCGGAAGAGACGCACAAGGAACCTATGTGTATCCTCAAGGATAGGGTTCTCTGAATTTACATACGTCTGAAAGCAAGAACCCGCTCTTTTCCTCCTTTTATTACCTTTGTTAATTTTGTTCTTTTGCTCATTTTCAGCACTTTTTATCTTTTGGGCATTTATGATGTGCTGTGACAAAAGGTGCTATTTTATCTTTAGCTTGTCGAAATCAGTTTTAGCGTTGCCTTAAGTTTTTGATGTTTTTTGCTTAACTTGAACTGTGCCCGTTGTAACAGTTTTTGTTAGCGACTGTTGATCAACTTTAAGTTAAGTTTAGTTAAACTAAAATATATATTCGTGACTGGGTTTATCCATCCGTCTGGGGATGTGGTGAAGTGCAGTCACAAACTAAACCTGTCTATCTTTTGGTTTGGATTTTGACCCTAAGCTCTTGTTGTAATTATGCCTCTGACATATTTCTAAACGTGATCGAGGGAACCAAGTTTGGTAAATGATGGTGCAGGCGACGTTTTTAGCATTGAGACTGTAGGGTTGACTAAACGGTTTGTTAAAAAGAAGCATAGAGGCTTTTTCGGTTTTTTACGAAAAGACCACCCGAAGAAACGCCAGAAAGAAAATGATGATGTTACCGTAGCTCTGAATAACGTGAACATCAAAATTCGCGCTGGCGAACTTTTCGGTCTTCTTGGTCCTAATGGGTCTGGGAAAACTACTCTGATTAAGTGTTTATCTACAATCTTGATTCCGGACGAAGGCAGAGTGACTGTGAATGGTTTTGATGTGCAAAAAGAAACTTCAATGGTTCGAGCAAGCTTCGGAATGGTTGTTGGTGGGGAACGGACATTATACTGGAAGCTAACCGCCAGAGACAATTTGATGTATTTTTCTTCGTTGTATAAGATGCAGCGAGCGTATGCAAAAAAGAGAATCGAGGAACTTTTAGACGCTTTTCAACTCTCAGACAGGGCAGATGAACGGCTTGAAGACTATAGTTCAGGGATGAGGCAGAAAGTTGCCATTGCTCGTGCGCTATTGCATGATCCGCCAATTTTGCTGTTGGATGAACCTACTTTGGGTTTGGATCCGAATTTCGCGAGGCAGATTCGTAAACAGATTCGAGAGATTTCAGAGAAGTACGGAAAAACGGTTCTTTTAACAACCCATTATATGGATGAAGCTGAACAACTGTGCGATCGGTTAGGCTTCATAAATCACGGCAATATCGTTGCGGTTGACACTTTAAACAGACTCAAAGCAATGGTGAAGGAAAAGGAGCTTGTGGAAGTTGCGGTCTACAGCCCCCCTGTTGGCATTGAGACGCATATCCGTTCGATGTTGCCCGAAGCGGAGGTAATCAAGCTTATCCGCGGCAATGAGGCGGAGGGGACTCCTTCTAGAATTAAAGTAATTGGCGTAACCGCTGAAGAACATGCGGGAACAATCATTGACGCCCTTAGACAAAAGAACGTTCGAATCGGCAGTGTAAATGTTGTGGTACCTACGCTCGAAGACGTTTTCATAAAGTTAACAGGTGCAGAACTCAGGGCAAGCGGAGTGTGATTATGATCAAGAACGCCAGTCAACAGTCTTCGCTTCGCAGCAATGTCTTTGTTGTCTGGCAGGAGTTAGTTAAAGACTTGAAGTTTCTGATGGCTTACCCTATCATTTTTGTTTTTTGGGCGGTGTTTCCCATTTTCTGGTATATCCCTTTTATCCTTCAGGGGCAAGTATTTGTAGGTGGTTCACAGAGTGCAAGCTTTGCCCAAGCCGCGGGCACAGCAGACTTTATTCCATTTATAATAATAGGTGCTGTTCTGAACAGTTACGTAAATAGAGTTCTCCACGGCATGGGAGAAAGCATACGGCGTGAGCAAGTACAGGGCACATTGGATTACGTGCTTGTGGCGCCATCCAACAAAATGTTCGTGCTTATCGGAAAGGCTCTGAGTGAAACCTTGTCAAGCACATTTTTCGCTGCAAGCCAACTTGCGATATCTGTGCTTATTTTTGGGCTAAATTTGACTTTAGGCATGCTTCTTCCAGTGTTTTTCGTGGTGATTCTGTTAGTGCTGGGTTTGCATGGTTTGGCGCTCGTTTTAGCAGCGCTTACTCTATTATACAAGCAATCTCACGAGGTTTCGCAGACAATTGGCTACATTTTTTACGTTTTCTCACCCGTGCGCTACCCAGTTGAGAGTCTTCCTTTTTGGGCTCAAATTATCAGCCAGTTTCTTCCTCTTACATACGCACTTGTGCTTGTACGGAGTTTTGTGCTTCTCGGAGCTGGTCTTTCTGCAGTTTACTCTGAAGTTTTGGCGCTTTTGGTAATTGATGCCGTTTTGTTACTTGCTGGTTTTTACATGTTTAACTGGATGGAGAGTAAAACGAGAAAATCTGGAGCAATCAGCCAATATTAGGAGAAAATCAAATGGGCGACAGCAAAAGCGAGTGCAGGTTGCGGGAAGTTCAATGTCCTTACGGCTTTAACTGGTCTAATCTGAAGGCTGAATTGAGAGCCGTATGGGACTGTAATGTTAAGGGTTGGAAGCTCGATTTTGCTTACCCTATAAATTTTGTCCGTAAGCTGCTTTATCCTGTTGTTTTTATGTTGCCCTATTTTTTGTATGGTCTTGTTTTAGTCGGAGGGCGTTACAGCGAGAACTTGCAGATGCTTGTTGGAACTGGAGATGTGGTTGGCTTTATTTTTACGGGTTACATTTTGATGGGGTTCATAGGAACTGCTCTTTTGGCTATTGGATCTAATATGCGTAATGAACAATGGTTCGGGACGGTGTCGGGGGTTTATGTTATGCCTGCTAGCCGTTTGGGGCAAGTTTTGGGTATGGCTTTACACAGCACTATACAAAATTGTTTTTGTACGCTTATTCAGTTTCTTTTCGTTTACACATTTTTCGGTTTGGTTTTGAATATTGAAGGAATTCTGCCTGCTTTGGGGATTTTTGCTCTTATGATGTTTGCGCTCTACGGTTTTGGTATAGTGGTTTCAGTGTTAAGTTTGCTCTTAAAAGAGGGGTGGGTAGTTTACGAGATTATATACAGCCTTATGGCGGTTCTTTCCCCTGTGGCTTATCCTTTAACAGTTCTTCCTACATTAGCCCAACAGGCAAGTAGTGTATTCCCAACTGTACCTGCTATGATTGGACTGCGAACATTTTTGTTGGTTGACTACAGACCAGAAGTTGTTAGCAACGTTTTTCTTCACCTTTTAGCGTTGGCGGCACTTTGGATTCTTTTTGGGGTCTTGCTGTTCAACTTAATGGATAGATATGTACGTAAAAGGGGTTTACTCGAAAAGTTCTAGTCGTAGAAAACGGTGCTCTTAGCGAACTTTTTTCATTAGGTGTTGAACTTTTGGCGTTTGTATGTCACGTTTTTACGTTTTTACGGTAGTCAACTTTGTGTTAACTTTTGTTAAACTAGTACTTATATAACTGGATGGATGATCCATCCGTTGGGCTGAGGTTACTTGAAATTTGAAAGATCCATATATTCTTCGATATCGTTTCTGATTTCCTTCAGGGTTAAGCAAGCGCTAATTTCTGTCGCTTTCAAATTCAGAGTTGGTGCTGTCGTGGGGGTGTTGCGTTGAGGCGGAATGTGGTTTTGGCTGTGGTTCTTGTTTCGTTAATTGCTAGTGTTTCTGTTTACGGCACCTATAATTTGCTGTTTTCGTCGTCTGTTTTGCCTTCGCCTTCTCCATCGCCAACTCCTGTGTCTCAGCCAACACCCACTACTTCATTGTATCCATCGGTCACAGCATCGCATAGTCCTAGCCCAACACAAACAGCGCCCCCTTCTTCAACACCAACTTCTACCTCTACACCTCAAAACAACACAGTGGTAATCATTGATGAATTCGATAGAAACGTAACGGTGGCTCTTCCTGTCAATCGTATTGTGTGCCTCAATGGTGGTAGTGCCGAAATTATTTGCGCTTTGGGCGGTGAAGATAAAATTGTTGGAATGGGGGGCGACGCAAATTGGCCTCAGTCTGTAAACAGTAAGACTTCTGTTGGAACAGGTTCAACGAGTGTTAATTTGGAATTAATTCTTGAAATGGAGCCTGATCTGGTGGTTGCGGACAGTTCTATATTCTATGATAACGCCACTTTGGATACATTAGAAAGCGTTGATATCCCTCTTTACATAGAAGACCCTGCTTTGCCTGACCGTGTAGATGCGATTGTTAGCAATTTCGGTTTGATTTTGGATAATGAAGAGAAGGCAGTCCAAATCAACAACAATACACAATTTTACATGAATCTGATTCAGCAACGTATCCAGAATGCAACGCCTACCACTTTCCTTGCTCCCATGAGTTACGGATGGTACTTCTATGGCAGCAATAGCAAAATAGTCAAGCTTATGGAGCTCTGCGGCGGCACAAACCTTTTTGCAAATAGCAGCGGAGCTATAACTCCTGAGTTTGCAGCGGAAGCAAACCCCGATGTTCTTATTTGTCAAACGCCCGCGATAACTTCTAATGTGACTGTGTTTCAAGAGACTATCGCCGATTTTTCAAGTCGTGATGCCTTTCTTGAGTCGACTGCCGTTAAAGAGGGTAGAGTCTACGCTTACACTTACTGGGTTGGTACAGGTATAGAATATCCTGCAGGTGCACTTTTCTTTGCTAAGTGGCTGCATCCAGATTTGTTCGCAGACATTGACCCCGCTGTGGTATACCGACAGTTGATTCAGGAATACTTCGGTATCACCCCTGAAGGGGTGTATGGGTACCCTGATATCGTTACTATTACCGATGCAACTGGGGCTCAGGCAACTGTGAACCTTCCTGTGCGACGTATTGTTAGTCTTACCAGCGGTTTCACCGAAATCGTTTGTGCGTTAGGCGGCGAAAACCTAATTGTTGGGCGAGGACAATATAGTACCTTCCCTCCGTCAGTAGTTGATATGCCCGTTGCAGGTAGCTCTTCGTACAGCCCCAATGTTGAAGTGATTCTGGATATGGCACCTGATGTGGTGCTCACTGACAATATGCTAATCGGCAGACAACAATTGACTCAACTTCAAGATGCTGGTATACCTGTAATAATTGAATCACCCGCTGACCTTTCACGAATTGCTACCATGATACATACTGTTGGTCTTTTAGTGAACAACGAAACGGGAGAAACTGAACTTCTTGATTGGATGAATTATTACTTGGACTTGGTTAGCGAACGTACAGCAAATCTTACGGCAAGTGAAAAACCTTCGGTTTACAATGAATACAATGTTGATTGGTCAGCTTTTGGTCCGAGGCATTCAGTCGGTCAACTCATGTCAACTGCAGGCGGACTAAACATCCTCACTAATTCATCCACTAGCCTCATAACAGTAAGTGCTGAGTATGTGCTAGAGCATGACCCTGATGCAATTTTCAAATATGCCGCTTCTTTAGGTCCAGCTAATGTAACATTTTATCAAGATAAAATGAACGCTCTAGTAGGTCGAACAGGGTTCAGTGAACTGTCCGCTGTCAAAGAGGGGCATGTGTATCTTTATGATTATAGTCTTATTCAGGGGCTGCGTTATCCCGTAGGACTAGTTTACTTCGCCAAGTGCCTGCATCCTGACCTTTTTACGGACGTTAACCCCACAGCAATGCTTGAAGAACTTAACCAGAAATTCTTTGGGGTAGAGCTGGAGGGAGTATATGTGTATCCTTAGTTTCTCGCTGCAACCGCTTCGCCTGGAAGCAAGGCATCCCAACTCACTAAACCATCCTCTTTTACTGTGTTATCGAACAAGAAATCATCAAACGAATACCAGGTGAAAAAGTGAAAAGCTGCTGCTTTGTCGTACTCTCTTACCTGAAGTAGAGTCTTAGCATTAGCTACTAAGGCTCCAAATACACGACCTTGTAGCATTGTTTTTATCCTTCGGACCTTTGAAGGCTTGACGGCTTTTGTTTAGTTCAGACTTTGTACTGTGGCTCACGGCATTTCTTTTATGCTGTTCCGCAATTAATGCGCTGAATGTTCTTTTAGCGGTAATATTTTTTCTGTATTTTTTGCGTTGTTTGTATTTTTCTCTATTCAACCATGTGTTAACCAGTGTTAAACAAGTGTTTATATATGCGGCTGGATAATCCATCCGCTGGGGATAAAAGAATTGCCGCTTCAAGATGCTGCCATGTTACGTTTTGCGCTGTCTATGTCTGCTAAGCTGAAACGGGTGCTGTTTTTTGCTGTTTTTAGATTTGTAAGCGCCGTGAACCTTGCAATTTTTGGGGGTGCTTAAAGGTGAAACAGATTTCTGTTTCTTTAGCTGCTGGCTCAGCTTGTCCAATTATCCTTTATCCATAGTTATTGTGGATGTCGAAGCACAACTTTGACTGGGGAAGAAAACTTTGAAAGTAGCCTTTGTAATACTTTCACATGAGATAGAAACCGTAACCTTGGCAGTTAAATCCGTCACTAAATTAGGGCTAGCAATCGATGCTTGTCCTCGAACAGCGGAGGAACTGTCCGACCCAAACTGCCTAAACGAGTTCATCCAGTTTGCCCAAGGCTCACACGTACTGCTTATGCATTTAATGGGCGGCAAAAAAGGCTTCCCGGGCTTTGACCGAGTCGTATCAACACTGCGTGATATGCATGTTCCCGTTTTCGCTTCTGACGTCCAAAGTGACCCTGAAGTTGTGACAGCTTCAACCGTTGACAAAAACGATTACCAAACCCTTAACAAGTACATTGCCTATGGCGGACTGAAAAACTACGAGAACTTGATGCTTTTTTTGGCAAACCGCTTTGCCTGTGGCGCATTCGAAGTCAACTCGCCAAAACAGATGCCGCTGGAAGGCATATACCACCCACAACTCGGGCACGTCCTAACATTAACTGAATACATGAAAAAAAAATACTCATCTGAAAAACCAACTGTCGGCGTACTTTTCCATCATGACCCCGTGAAAAGTGGCGACTTACGTTTTGCAGATAGCTTGGTGAACTCAATTGAACGCCACGGAGCAAATGCGATTCTGCTGTTTTTTTCCGCAAATAACGTAGCGGCCAAGAATTTGCGGTGGGTTATCCAGAACTATTTTATGCTTGACGGCAAGCCGCTGGTCGATGTGGTCGTCAGTACGTTGGCGCATTCTTTGGTGGCGTTTATGCCCAGTTCTGAACCTGCAGATAACCTGTTTAAGGAACTCGGCGTACCCATCCTGAAAGCAATTGCAACGTACAACACTTACGAAGAGTGGCGTGACAGCCTGCTGGGATTAAACTTCACTGAAGTGGCTTGGAATGTGGCTATGCCTGAGTTTGACGGCATGATAATAACCGTTCCAATAGCTGCCAGATGTATATCCGAGACAGACTCGCTAACAGGCGCAAAAATAACTTCGCATAAGCCTATTCCTGAACGCCTTGATAAGTTGATACGTTTAAGCATCAAATGGGCAAAGCTAAGATACATTTCCAACGGGGAAAAGAAGGTTGCCTTAATTTTCCACAATTATCCTCCACGAAACGACCACATCGGCAGTGCTGCTGGACTTGATGCGGCTGCTTCTGCGATGAATCTTTTGAGGACTTTGAAGGAAAACGGCTACAAACTGGATTTCATCCCCGAAAACGGTCAGAAACTAATGGAGACCGTCCTCAACGGGTTGACTAACGACCAGCGATGGTCAAGTGCTGATGAGCTCGCACAAAAGGCTGTCGCCAAAATCCCTACTGCTCAGTATCTTCAATGGCTAAACGGGTTGCCCGTTGATGTCAAAGAGAAACTGGCAAAGCATTGGGGGCAGCCGCCTGGCAAGCTTTTCAACTACAAAGGCGACCTGCTAGTTCCCGGCATCATGAACGGCAACTTATTCATCGGTCTTCAACCCCCTCGAGGCTACATGACTGACCCAGCGTCCATTTATCACAGCCCAGACCTTCCTATCCCATACCACTATCACGGTTACTACCGCTGGATCCGGGATGTCTTTAAAGCGGATGTCATCATCCATTTTGGAAAACATGGCACAATGGAATGGACGCCAGGGAAATCAGTTGGGCTTTCCAATTCATGTTTTCCTGACATACTAATTTCTGACTTGCCCAACGTTTACCCATACCTCATCGATGACCCCGGTGAGGGTACAGCTGCGAAAAGGCGCAGCTACGCTTGTCTTGTCGACTATTTGATTCCGGTGATGCATAATGCCGATTCGTATGAGGATTTGGCTAAAATCTGTGTGCATCTAAAGGAGTATTATCGCGCTAAGGCTTCTGACCCAAAGAAACTTAAGGTTCTGCAGAAGCTTATTTGGGATACGGTAGTTAATGCTAACCTCCACAGTGACCTTAACTTTACTCAGGAAGACGCGTTTGCTGGGTTTGACGCGTTTTCAGAACGGCTACACGCGTACCTAAATGAGCTGTCTGATACTCAGATTCGAGATGGTCTACACATCATGGGTGAACCACCAACTGGTTTTCCTCTGGAAGAGTTTTTGGTTGCATTAACCCGATTAAGTAACGGTACTGTGCCTTCTTTGCGTGAGTCTTTGGCGGTGTTGAAAGGTTACGATTACGAAGCCTTGCTGGCGAATCGGGGAAAACTGCGTCCTGAGGGTCGAACCAACGGTGACGTGATTGACGAGTTAAATGCTCTTGCGCTCGATTTGATCAAACAGTTTCACGCCTTTGACTTTAAGCAGGACCGCATCGATGAGTTAATGCAAACAATGCTTGGCGCCAGTCAGGCAAACGTTAGACACTGTCTGACGTATATTTCGACTTTCCTTGGTCCCGCTTTGGCTGCTACCACTGACGAGTTAAACAACACCCTCGGATCCTGCAGCGGCGCTTATGTTCCAACAGGGCCTTCAGGTGCTCCCACTCGAGGCATGGCTGACATTTTGCCTACAGGTCGAAATTTTTACTCGGTTGACCCTCGGTGTATTCCTTCAGTTGCCGCTTGGAAAGTCGGCGTTGAATTAGGCGATTCCTTACTTAAGCGGTATATGGAAGAGGAAGGAAAGTACCCTGAGACTGTTGCTATAGTTGTGTGGGCAACTGACTGCATGAGGACCAACGGAGACGACGTAGCCGAGATCATGTATTTAATGGGTATTAAACCAGTGTGGGAAGCCTCCAGCGGACGTGTTGTAGGCGTGGAACCTATTCCTTTGGAGACGTTAAGGCGCCCACGCATCGACGTTACGATTCGCATAAGCGGCTTGTTCCGAGATAATTTTCCTAATATTGTGCATCTTCTTGATGAGGCAGTGGCTATGGTTGCTGACCTCAAAGAGACTTCTGATAAAAACTACATTAGAAAACACGTCGAGAACGAGGTTGCTGAACTCGTAGCCAAAGGGGTTAGTTCCAAGGAAGCGCGAGAAGAGGCTTGCTACAGGATTTTCGGTGATGTACCTGGAGGTTATGGTTCAGGCGTGAATGAGGCAATTGATTCTAAGAACTGGAAGGACCAAAACGATTTGGCAGATGTCTACGTTACTTGGGGCTGTCATGTTTACGGCAGGAAACACTTTGGTCTAACCGCACCTGAGTTGTTTAGGCGTCGGTTGGGTAAGGTTCAGTTAACAGTGAAGAACTGGGATACCCGCGAGTATGACGCTTTGCAAATAGACGACAGCTACTCTTATCACGCTGGCATGGATGTCGCAATTAAAACAATCACTGGAAAAGCTCCTCGTTCCTACTACGGTGATAGCACTGACCCTAACAGGGTTAAAATTAGAAGTACCGCCGAAGAAATAAAATACTGCTTTAGAGCTCGACTTGTCAACCCAAAATGGATCGAAAGCCTCAAGAAACACGGCTATCACGGTGCTGCTGAATTTTCTCGCCAAATGGATTACGCATTAGGCTGGGACGCAACCGAAGAAGTCATTGAAGATTGGATGTACGAGGACTTAGCGGAAAAGTTTGTTCTTGATGAGGCAATGCAGGAATGGCTTAAGGATGTTAATCCGTTTGCTTTGCAGAATATGGCGGAGCGGCTGCTGGAAGCCATAGAACGTGACATGTGGCACGCTTCCGAGGAAATGAAGAAACAACTGCAGGACGTCTACTTGGACATTGAAGGGATACTGGAAGGAAAAACTGAAAAAAAGGAAAAGTAAGGAGAAATATGTCTTGAAGGAGATAAATAAGAAACTAAGCGAAAAGAAAATAGATATTTCATTAGCTGGGGTTAGCGCAAAAGTCGTTTACCATATCTATAAAGGCTATGAACTTAACACATTGGTTGTCTCGTTCGGAGAGAAACGTCGAGTACTTTCGACGTTAGATGGCTTTCGGGAAGTACCCAATATTGCTAACAACTATACGCCGCTTCAATTGTCGATGCATACGGCTAAGAATTTCCGCGAGTTCAAGCAAAGTCTTCCCTTAGCGTTAGGCATTGACCCTGCACTAATTACTTTTCTAAGCACTGGCGTTAATATGGATCAGCTTGCTGTTTGTGAACGTTCCTATGAAGGACTTGAGGTGTGTTGCTTAGCCACTGCAGGCGCTAAGGGTAACGCGTTACGGACAGGCGTAGAAGTGGCAAACTATGTGGAGCAACCTGGATATTTTGTAAGCACCACTGGTACCATCAACGTTATTGTTTTAACTAATTCCACTCTTAGTGGCGGCGCGATGGCTAGGGCAATTGTCACAGTGACTGAGGCGAAGACTGCTGCGCTTCAGGACCTGAATGTTCGGAGTACCTCTTGCCCGCAGTATCAAGCGACTGGCACTGGAACTGACAACGTACTGGTTGTTTCAGGAACGGTGGGTGAACCCTTACTGTTGACTAGTGGTCACGTTAAGTTGGGTGAGTTGATTGGTACTTCAACCAAAATCGTAGTTGCTGAGGCATTAGAGAAACATGATGGTGTATGAGGCGAATGACAAGATGGCAAACAAAATAATGTATGGCTTTGAGTCGTATGGTTTTATATTCCAATCTTTCCTTAGTCACTTTGTTGGAATGTTAACGAGGGGGATATGAGTTGACGAAAGAGTTCATTGTCACCGAAAAATTAGCCAAAAATTATGGCGACGTTAAAGCTGTTCACGACTTAGACCTGCAAGTTTACGCTGGGGAAATTTTTGGTTTCTTGGGTCCTAACGGCGCAGGCAAAACCACTACCATACGTGTGATGACGACTCTGACAAAACCGTCTTCTGGGAACGTGCAGATTAACGGTTTTGACGTGGTGAATGAAGCAGATAAGGTGAAGAATGTGATTGGTGTAGTTCAGCAGCATTTAAGTTTAGACCGTGATTTGACGATTCGAGAAAACATGGAGTTTCATGCGCGTTTACGTCGGATTAATTCATCTGAACGTAAAAAACGAATAGATGAGTTGCTTGAGTATGTTGAGCTTACAGAGTATGCTGACCGAATGGTTGATACATTGTCGGGCGGAATGAAGAAACGCGCGGCAATTGTTAGCAGTTTGATACATGAGCCTGAAGTGTTGTTTTTAGATGAGCCGACAGTTGGTTTAGATGCTCAGGCACGGCGTCGTTTGTGGGATTTGGTGCGTCGTTTGAATTCGGATGGTACCACAATTTTTCTAACCAGCCATTATATCGAGGAAGCAGAGGCGTTGTGTGGTCGGGTAGGAATTATGCATCACGGTCGGTTAATTGCATTGGATTCTCCTTTGGCGTTGCGTGAAAAGTTAGGGTCAGTTGCGGTTGAGACGCTGGGTGAAAACAAAGAAACCTGTTATCGCTACTTTGCTGACCGCGCAGATGCAAATAAATATGTGCAGTCTTTGTCAGCTGATGCTAAAACTGTAATTATTCGAGATTCAAATTTGGAGGATGTGTTTGTGGAGTTGACTGGTCAAAGAGTTGGTGGTAACTGATGTTCACAACTTTAACAGATATTTATGCTGTTCTGTGGGTGGATCTACGTAACCTGAAGCACCGTTGGCGCCAAGTTGTCGCTACTAGTCTTGTCCAGCCCTTATTGTATTTGGTCGCGTTCGGTTATGGTCTAGGAAGCGGCGTTAGCTTCGAAGGAGTTAGCTATTTGGCATTTGTTATTCCAGGAATTATAGCGTTAACGGCGTTTTCAAATAGTTTCAGTGGTTCGTCATCAAAGCTCCAAGTAGACCGCTTCTTCTTTAAAAGCTTCGATGAATTGTTGATGTCGCCTGTGAGTTTGTCCTCAATAATAATCGGAAAAGCATTGATTGGTGTGGTACGTGGTTTAATCAGTTCCGTTGCTATACTGTTGGTTGGGCTAGTTCTTTCGCCTATGTTGTTTGTTAACCCGCTGTTCTTGCTGGCATTGTTTGTCTCATGTTTTGTCTTTGCAATGCTTGGAGTGCTAGCCGCATTTGTGATTCCTTCCCATCAGGATATGAGTACTTTTAACAGCGTGGTAATCTTGCCGATGACTTTTCTATGCGGTACTTTCTTCTCTTTGAGTGCTTTGCCCGAGGCGGCTAAGGCGTTTCTGTACGTTTTGCCTCTTACGCATTCAAGTTCATGTTTGCGTGCAGCGGCTTTAGGGCAGAGTTTTCCGTGGCTGTCTCTTGTAGTATTGATTGGCTTTGGCGTGGCATTCTTTGCGGCGAGCATGTATGTCCTAAAGAAAACCAGTGTGTAAGAAAAACGTGCACATGAGGTGTCAATGAATGTTGAACGGAAATGAGTTGAGCACAGTTCGCTCATTTAAGAGTTTCATTGAAAGGTTAGTGGATGCCAAGGCTCCTGGACCACCTCTATCTTTCTCAGTTTTTCACTTGTTTTGTGCGATAGAGGTAATGTCCGGAAAAACGGTTGGACGAAAGAAACTTGCTGAACAGATAGATGTAGGTGAAGGTGCAGTACGAACGATACTCAGTCGGTTGGTTGAAGCGGGTTTGATGACTGCCTCTAAAATGGGGTGCGGGCTTTCTGTTGAAGGTTTGAGTGTTTGGCGGAAGTTCGAGGTTCTTTTCCCGAAGCGAGTATCGTTTCCGCCGTCTGAGCTTTCAGGTTGTGCGTTTAATTTTGCTTTTTTGGTTAGGGGCTGCGGTGACCGCGTAGAGTCAGGCATTGAGCAGCGTGATGTAGCGGTTGTAGCAGGTGCTTCATGTGCTGTGGTTGTTGTTTTTCAGGGTGGACGTTTACATATTGAATCTGTAAGTGAGGACGTTAAGAAGACATTTCCTGAAGCTGCCAACCAGATATTTGAGGAATTTAAGCCGCAGAATGGTGACGTGATTGTGATTGCTGGCGGAGATACAGAGTTGAAGGCAAAGCACGGAGCTTTTGCAGCTAGTTGGTTCTTGCTTGGCGACGAAGTGGATGAAGCACTGCAAAAATCTGCAAAACAGCAACCAGTACCCCAATGAGCTATCGTAACTGCGTGAATTTCCCGTATTTACGAAAAGTATAAAGCATCTTTCAATCTTGAGACTACAAGGAAAGATCATACCGTAAGACATGTTGAATGATGAAGTGAGAAAAATAGTCAACTGTCGTCTCTGTGGTAGTCAAAAAGTTGGAAAGCCAGGTTACCATTACAAGCTGGTTTAGTCTTTTGAAAATTAATCGTCAGTTATGCATATCTTATTTTGCGTTTTTGACTTGGCGAATCAGCGGGAGCCCACCTGTTTAAGTTTAGAAAATCTGCCGTAAACTACCGCTATCACGTCGTAGGCACCCACCAAAGAATACACTTCGCTAACGCCATCAATCAACCTCAGAATGATAGCCCCTTTTTAGAACAAGCATTTGTGCGATATGGACCTCAATACATCCTTGTTTAGGGTTTAACCCGTGTGATAATTTCATAAATTTCAACACCTGACTTGTATGATTTGACTATGGTAATAACTATCGAGTAAGGGGGCGTTTATTCTACTATGGTTTGCCCACGCTCCAGCCGAGGCTTTCCTGTTGTATACGATACATTTTTTCATAGAGGCCCTTGGTTTTTATCAAAGCTTTATGTGTACCTTCCTCTACCAGTTTGCCCTCGTTCAAGACAATGATCTTATCCGCGCCTGCCACTGTTCTCAAGCGGTGAGCTATGACAATTACCGTTTTGCCTGCGATCAGCTGGGAAATGGCTTGCTGAATCAGTGCCTCGTTCTCTGGGTCAAGGGAAGCGGTGGCTTCATCCAGCAAGACGATGGGCGCATTTTTTAGAAGCGCACGGGCAATCGAAATGCGTTGCCGTTCACCGCCAGAAAGGGTGCAGCCGTTTTCGCCAAGCATCGTCTGGTAGCCACAAGGAAGATTACTGACGAATTCGTCGCAGCAAGCCGCCTTAGCCGCCGCCATGACCTCTTCTTCGGTTGCATCCATGTTCCCGATGCGGATGTTATTGTACACTGTATCATTGAATAAGACAACATCTTGGAACACAAACGACATGTAACTCATCAAATGCTCAGGGTCCAGCGTTTTAACGTCAACACCGCCCACCTTAACTGTGCCTTCGTTTACGTCCCAGAACCGTGCGATCAATCGTGAAACGGTACTCTTGCCGCTACCAGAGGGCCCGACCAGCGCCGTGATAGCGTTAGAAGGGATTGACGCAGTCATTTTTTTGATTACCATGTCCTCCTTTGGATTCTGAGCGTTATAACTAAAAGATACATTCTCGAAGTCGATGTTCCAGCGTGTAAGCTTTTTCTGTGTACTGCCTTCCATGATCGGTGTAGTCATTAATGTGCGCATTCGTCTTGTTGCGGTTCGGTGATGGAACAGTTCCGGCAGAAGAGCAAATTCTACAAGTATGGGTCCGTAGATTCGGACGACAATGACAAAGAACATTAAAAGCGGAATTAGCGCTATTTGTCCGCCTGTCAGTAGATAGGTACCGACAAAGACGGTGACGCCTATACCAGCCTGCAATAACATCTGGGCTCCCGTGACAAAAACTCCTGTACCGAACTCCATTTTTATAGCCATTTTCTTCATCGTACGCAAAGCATCATCTAGAGCAGAGAACTTAGAGCCAGAAAGCCCACAAGCCTTGATAACTTTGATGCCGTCCAGATATTCCTGCACTTGATCGGATGCTTTGAGTTTTGCCACTACTACTTTCTCGCTTAAGCGGTTCTGGATTTTTTTGCTACCGTAAATGACTATTAATGCAAGGGGTACAGTGAAGAATATGGCAAGCGCCATTCGCCAGTCAAAGATAGCCAGCGCGGTGCAAACTATGGTAATGGAAATGGCGTTAGCGCATAATTGAGGAATGACATGACTCAATACATGCTCGCTGGTCGTAACGTCAGCCATGATGTTTGTAGTAAGATCCGATATGCCTTTTGTGTTGAAAAAGCTCATCGGCAGCTTTCGGATATGTTCTGCAACGCTGATTCTTGTGGTTTCAGCTTCAAGGTAAGAGGTGACGTAGGTTTTCTTGTAATCATATTTGTTTGCTAGGAACACAATGATAGCGCCGATAACACCTGCCCCTAGCAGTATCCACATATTCATCCAAGAAATTTCCTGCCCCATAAGCGGCTTTAGCAGCTCTACAAAAAGCTGAATAGTCACAACAAAAGGCAACATCAAGGATAGGTTGGTTATTGTACAAGCAGCAATAGCTTTCTTTAAATCAGAATACCCTTTATCGGTAAGCATCAAATAATCTTTGAGATTACGCATATCCTTCAACTCCCTTTCGATCTATCTTCCAATCAAGCGTTTTATTGTACACAGTCCACATATCGAAATATTTGCCACGCTGTGGCATCAACTCGTCATGTCCACCCTGCTCAATCAGATGTCCCTTATCCATCACCACAATCTTATCGGCACCACGCACGGTGGACAAGCGATGTGCGATCAGGATAACAGTCTTACCCCGCATCAGCTTTTCAAAAGCCCGTTGAATCAGGTACTCGTTTTCAGGGTCGGTGAATGCTGTGGCTTCATCCAATACGATGATGGGCGCATCCTTCACGATGGCTCTTGCGATAGCGATACGCTGCTGTTCGCCTCCTGAAAGATGCACACCTTTTGCGCCAATCACCGTATTGTATTTATCAGGTAAGCGGTTGATGAATTCATCGCATTGGGCGGCCTTAGCGGCGGTGATTACCTGCTCGTCGGTGGAGTTTTGGTTGCCGATGCGGATGTTTTCCAGTATGCTCTGTTTGAAGAGGAAAACGTCTTGGAATACGAAGCTGACTTTTTCCATCAGATAATCCGTTGTCATTTCGCGGACATCGACGCCGCCGATCTTTATGCTTCCCGCTGTGACATCAAAAAAGCGGGGGATAAGATGGGCAATTGTACTTTTACCTCCACCCGATGGGCCGACGAGGGCAGTGATCTGGTTTTCCTCCGCACTGAAAGAAACCCCTGATAGCGCTGTGGTTTCTTGATTAGCATAAGAGAAGGACACATTTTCAAACATGACACTATGGCCACCCGTTGTTTTGGGGCTTTGAGGCTGGGGTAGCGTTGCAGTATGCAAGATTTCGTCCATACGTTCAGTTCCTCCGGTGATCTGCATACTGCTGGAGGTTAGATACAGGATTTTCATTAATACAGTGGAGATAGAGGGAACAAAAATCAGGTAGAACATAAAAGAAGAAGCAAAAGAGACATAATCTGTCGTGTAGAGCCCAACTACGATGCCAACCGGTATCAGGAACAGATAGATGTTGTTGATGACTGTTGTAAAAGCTGACATGTAATTTTCCCAGCTCAGCGTATAGGGGATAACCATTTTGGTGTAATCAGTGATAGCTTTGTGCATTCTACGGAAAGAGTAGACCGTTTGTTTGAAGGCTTTAACGACGGTTATACCTCGAATGTATTCAACGGAAGCGTTGTTCATGTCCTCCATCGCAATTTGGTATTTCTCCACCATTTTCTTTGCCCCTTCATTTCCATAGGCTCTCTTCTGAATCAAAAAGGCAACAGTAATACCTGCAAAGGCCGCGAGCCCAAAACGCCAATCCACAGCCAACAGAATTATCACCATTACGACCGGCGCGACAAAAGAGGCAACTATATCGGGGAGTAAGTGGGCAATGAAGCCCTCGATTTTTTCTATGTTCTCATCCATGATCTTGCGCAGTTTGCCGCTGCCTATAAGCACGTGGAAACCAAGCGGCACCTTAGCAAGATGAGAAGCGAAATTTACCTTAAGCTCATAGAGAGTACCAAAAGCGGCGAGATGTGAACACATTAGAGCACCATAATAAAGCAGAAGATTGGAAATTATACCGCCGACCGCCAACCAGCCATAGCCAAGTGTTGCTTGAAGATCAAGGCTTGCAAAGTTGGGGTACACCCCCAGAATTTCCCGTATGATAAAATAGATTGCTATGTAGGGAATAAAGGAGGCAACTGCGGCCAAACTCGACAGTATTACTGATGCTATTATCAGCGGCTTTTTTGTGGCTGCAAGCTCCAATAGCCGCGCCATGCCCTTTTTGGAATTTGTCGATTTGAAGTCGATTTCAGTCATTCCATTTCTTCCTTCTGTTCATTATTCAATTTCAATTACCAGTTCTGCGGCAGTTGCCAAATTACTTGGTGAGATGCTTGACCGATAGATCGTGCAGCAATAGATACTAGAGAACAATTGCATAATGCACCAGCAGTTTGTCTGCTTCATCTTTTATCCAATCCGAGAGGTACGACCCCAGCAGGAGAACAAACACACGTGTCCAGATGCATGTTCTTCTGCTGGGTATGGTGTAACAATAATGCACGCTAGGTTTACCTATAGCTTACCCGAAAGAAAATAAGTTATAAAGACAAACCAACAAAAACTAGGCAGTTAAGCATAGAACCTAGCACCTGTTTAGAACTTTTAGACGAAGGGAATAAAGATGATAATTAGTCAGAAGAAGGAAACGACTCTCCACATTAAACCAGCAACCAAAAGGCCATAAAATATTGAGGCTGCTGTCAACGCTATTGCTTGTTTGAAGCCAAGCTCTTTGGTGAGCATTCCTAACGCAATAATGCAGGGAATTCCAATTGTGGTTGCTACGCCAAATGTGTAAATTTGGAGAGAGCTTAGAGCTAAAGTTGCTCCTCCATTACCCGATACGGACAGAAGCATTGCTCCCGTTAAGTCTTTTTGCAAAAACCCAAAAATCAGAGGGATAATCGTTACAGCGGGCAGCCCCAACCAAGCAGTAACCGAAGAAAAAGGGGCTACTATAACAGTGGTAAGGCCTGACATTTCTAAAATACCGTACGCTATTCCTCCAAGCGCCAACAAAGGTATAACCAGATACACACAATCTTTCATTCTGATCCAACTTTTAGCAAAAACGTTTTTGACCAAAGGCTTTCTGTAAGGTGGCAATTCTAAGAGCAAAGGTTCACTCTGTACTGCAACAATTTTTTTTATTCCAAAAATCCAGATTAAGCCAGCAACAAACGAGGTAACCAAAACAGCAAGTGCCAAAGACATACCGCCATAAAAGCCGACAACACCCAATATTATTGCGATTCTACTAGAGCAAGGTACAAAAGCAAACAGCGATGCAGCACGAAACTGTTCTTTTTTACAGGATAGAACTCGTGTAGCGCTACACGCGGGTGCACTGCAACCTATACCTAACACTAAAGGAATGAATGCCTTTCCAGGTAACCCCAATTTTTTCAGAAACCATTCAACGTTAACAATAAATCTGGAAAGAAGACCCGTATCTTCTAACAAGCCTAACAGCAAATAAAACAGAAAAACATACGGTAAAGCAATGGACACACCCATCGCGACCCCAGTTAACCCATTAACTATTATCGTATTAACAATAGATGATTCTGCAGTAGTGAGTAAAGACAAAAGGTTGTCTGTTAAGTTTGTAAGAATACCCTGTGTGAAACTACCGAGGTATAGTAATATCCCAAATATCGTTAACAGAAACAAGCCTGTGAGAAGTGGCCCACTAGTTTTGTGCAAAAGCGCTCGGTCAAGTTTTTCTTGAAACTTTTTTTCCCGTTCTAAAGGAACTATTCGAGTAACTTTTTTAGCAATAAAAGCAGCTGTACCGTATCGGGTTATCGCAATGTCTTCTGCAACTTTTGGATGTGTTTCCAAGCTTTTTGTTGCTTCTTGAATAACGTTATCGTTCTTCAAATACTTGAAGAAGTCTTCGTCACCCTCTAAAGCCCTTAAAGATACAAACCGTTTAGGCAGGCTGGTGTCTTTCACGCAGGATGATATTTTGTCTATTGCAGTTTCTACATGGTCATCGTATTCAACGGCGAAAAAACTGTTTGACCCATTGAGTTTTATAACAGTGTCTACCAGCTGGTCTATTCCTTTCCCTGTTATGGGGTTTATTGGAACAACCGGAATGTTAAGAATACCCTTCAGTTTTTCGTAATCGATAATTATCCCTTTCTTTTCTCCATCCTCTAAGAAATTCAAAGCTAGAACGATTGGAATTTTGGCTTCAAGTATCTGCAACGCTACATAAAGTCCTCTTTCAAGAGCAGTAGCATCAACAAGCACTATTACCGCATCAGCTTTTTCTTCGAAAATAGCTTTTTCAGTGACTTTTTCTTCTTCAGTTCTGTCTGAAATAGAATATATTCCTGGAGTATCCACAAACTCGATTTTTGTATTGTTAACTCTTTTTGTGGCTTTTGTAATTTCGACGGTAGTTCCAGAATAATTGGATACAGTAACCTTTGGGCCAACTATTGAATTAAGTAAAGAAGACTTTCCCATGTTCGGTTGACCAATCAAAAGCACTTTAAGAGATTTCATATTCCAACGCTTTGATTTTTTTTGCTATACTTTTATCCAGAGCAAATTTTTTGTTGTTTATTTGCAAAATGATTCCATCAGAAACCTCGCTTAGCAACATGATTTTTTCTCCCGGAAATATGCCCATACTCACTGCTCTCTCAAATAATCTGTAATCGGAAAACATAATTTCAGTGATAACTCCTTCTTTATTGAAACCAAATTCGTTTAAAGGAGTGCCTGCCGTTTTTAGGGTTGACAGCTTTTTTATGTTGTTAAGAACTTCTCTGGAAACGTAATGTTCAGTGAGGTGGGCGGCTGTATGGGCGTCTATTTTGCTTTCGGTTTTTCCGAAATAATCCTCAAGAACTAAATGGCTTTCCAGAAGGTTTTTCGCTGTTTCTTGTCCCAGCGGAGTTAACGAAATAGATTTTTCTTTCAGTTCAATTAGCCCTTCCTGTTGTAATTCCTCAAGTGCTTTTGATATAAGAGTGGGCGCAGCCTTGATTTCAGCTTTAACGTTTTCTAACAAAGTGCTATTTTGTGTTTCCCCCAATATTCTCAAGACATCTTCTCTCATTATCTTGAGAATGTCTGCTTCTTTGGTTAGACGACTACCTCCGTTGTGTGTATCCTCGTAAATGTCCTCGCACCTCTTCTAAAATGTTAAAACACAAAGTACCTCAGATAATTAACCCTTTATCCTAATTCCATTTGGTTAGTTGCCGAAGTTAGGGCAATCTTTTGGTTTACTACAATAAACGTGGTTAGGTTCATCTATAGCTTACCCCAAAAAAAGTTGGAATAACCAAAAAACCGAGAAAAACCAAGGTCAAAAACAGCAACCTGTACGTTTTTAAATAAGAAGTAAATTCGACATTGAAAAGTGCTATATTTCTGTTAGCTGTTTTTTCCCTGTAGCGGTGATCCAATTTTTGTCTGCAAGCACATTAATCTACTGCAGTGACAAGGTCAAAGAAGTTGTCAGGAAAAGGTAGAGTTTCTACAGAGCCGTGAAGAATTTTGACTCTGCCTGCTTTGATTAGCTTCTTGTTTTGTTCCGTTGCGACCTTAACGCTGTCTTCTGAATAATCAACACCGTATACTTTTCCGTTCGGAGCTCGATTGGCGAGGCGGCTGACGTTTTTGCCTCCGCCGCAACCAACATCAAGAACCACTGCATCTGGACAGATAGAAACATGAGTTAAGCCCCATTCC
>JAOZHZ010000015.1 GCA_026014615.1 Candidatus Bathyarchaeota archaeon
AATGAATACGCAACAAGCATTTCTGTTCTGGAAACCAACATCAAAACCGCAATCTCCGGATTTAACTGGAAAGAAACCCAGAACTGCCAAAAATGCAGCCTCCATTGCTACGTGGAGCCTTCTTTGGTGCTTTCACGGGATTTTCGAGCTTACGCCAATTGGGCTTTTAGAATTAGCGTCTAAAATGAGTATATATAGCCATTTTGCCTTTTAGCCTGATAGGTTGAAAGATATGCCGAAATGTCCAAATTGTACAGCCCATATGAAAGAACCTGATAAGGAATGGGACTTTGGGCGATTCAGAGTTAAGATGTATAAATGCACTAAATGCGGAAATCAATTCAGGGAATATTTCATGGAAAATACGCTAAAATTTGTGTTGAGCGCACATAATGGTGGTTTAGGAAAAATCAGAGTGACCAAAGAAACAATGGATCGACATAAAACCTACCAATAACCTTTTCTAACCGTTGATACTCAGGAAATCTCTCCGAAAAAAAGGATAACCCAAATCAATAGCGTCTAATCTGGGGCAGTCTTAAAACAGTTTGTGCAAAAGCCCAATCAGCAGTCATTATCGAACACAAAGATTTTTTCTTTCTTCGCTTTAGATGAAGGTACGACCTATTTGTCCACCCTGGTTATTTTCTCGCCTTTTAGCATCATGATTGCACCGCGTTCAAACACAAATTAGCCCGTATTCCCATAATCGCTACTGTAATCACATAACCTTAATGAGGTTCACTCCCCTTGATACTCTTTGAAGAATCGGCGCATCCAAAAGAGACGTGAAAATTTTGTCTGGAATATTATGCGATGTCTGCAAAACGAGACCTGCCACAGCCAAAGTTACCGTATTACAAAATGGACGGGAAAAAGTTTTACATGTATGCCCACAAGATTTGCGAAAACTTCAGCAATCTGCTTCACCCTTTGACCGAATGTTCGGTGGTAACTTATCAGATAATTTGTTCCAAGACAATGAAGAGTTCGACGACTTTTCCTCAAGACTAGGATACCCCCTGCCTCGTCATCGTGAAGCAGTGGACATTGACCAGTACCTCTCCACGCACACAAAGGAACTACTTCAAGAAGCCGCAAAGACCGCTTTGAAATTTAAACGTGACGAAGTGGACACGGAACACCTGTTATACGCAATTTCCAACAGCGACGTTATTAAAGAAATATATAAACAGTTCAAGATCAACCCAGACGAAATAAAAAACTACATCGAAGCAAATACGCCTAAAGGCGAGAGGGAAGTCAAGGAAGGCGAAGCAACACAACTGTACATTTCACCAAGGGTCAAAAACGTCTTCGAACTATCTTTCCAAGCAGCTCAAGAGCTCGGTCACAGCTACGTTGGCCCAGAACATTTACTTGTCGGACTTATTGAAGAAGAAGATGGCATGGCAGGAGACCTTCTCCGCAAGTACGGCTTGTCGCCAGAAGCAGTTAGACAAAAAATCATCAAAGTCGTCGGCAAAGGAGCCCAAGAAGGACGCGTAGAAACACAAAGCACCACACCTCAGTTAGACAAATACTCGAGAGATTTGACAAAGCTTGCCCGAGAAGGAAAGCTTGACCCCGTCATTGGTCGCGCCGATGAAATCGAGACAACAATTGAGATTTTGGCGCGCAGAACAAAAAATAATCCCGTATTAATTGGTGAACCTGGCGTTGGCAAGACTGCAATTGTCGAAGGCCTTGCCCAGCGAATACTACACGAAGAAGTTCCTGAAGTACTTCAGGGTAAACGACTAATCGAACTTAACATCAATTCGTTGGTTGCAGGTTCAAAATACCGTGGAGACTTTGAAGAAAGAATAAAACAAGTTTTAGATGAAGTGATAGCCCAGAAAGACAGCTTGATTTTGTTTGTAGATGAACTACATACCATTATGAAGGCTGGCGGAACTGGTGAAGAAGGCGGTTTGGATGTTTCCCAAATCATTAAGCCTCACTTAGCTCGTGGTGAGCTGCATCTAATTGGAGCAACAACTTTGAATGAATACCAGAAGTACATTGAAAAAGATGCGGCTCTTGAACGGCGATTCCAGCCAGTCTTCATTTCAGAGCCAACGGTACTCCAGACCATCGAAATACTTCGAGGTCTCCGCGACAGGTATGAAGCTCATCACAAAGTGAAAATAACAGATGAAGCTATAGTGGCGGCTGCAGAATTATCAGACAGGTACGTCACGAACCGTTTCTTGCCAGACAAAGCTATTGACCTTATTGACCAAGCAGCTGCACGGGTCAGAATCGGCATTACCTCACGTCCACCCCAAGTTGCCGAATTGGATAAAAAAATCAACGCATTGAAACGCGAACGTGAATCGGCTTCTCTGCGCAAAAAATTTGACGACGCTAAGAACTTGGAAGCAAGAATTGGGAAGTTGGACAAACAGCGTTCGGAGACAGAGAATAAGTGGCGTAAAGAGAAAGGCGTTACTACTTCTGAAGTCAAGCGGGTGCACATTGCTGAAATTGTCTCCAAAGTTACAGGCATTCCGGTGACAGATTTAACCCAGGAGGAGAAAGAGAAGCTGCTCAAGATGAAGGAAAAGCTGCATGAAAGAATTATTGGTCAAGAAGAAGCGGTTAAGGCGGTCTCTGATGCAGTTCTTCGAAGCCGAGCAGGGCTTACTGAAGGTAAACGTCCTATAGCGTCATTCTTGTTCCTTGGTCCAACCGGTGTAGGTAAAACTGAGCTTGCCAAAGCTTTAGCTTGGGTAGTGTTTGGCAACGAAAATGCAGTTGTCAGAATTGACATGTCGGAGTATATGGAACGCCACACAGTTAGCCGGTTAATTGGTGCTCCACCCGGATATATCGGCTACGAGGAAGGTGGTCAATTGACGGAAACAGTGCGCAGAAGACCATACTCAGTTGTCTTGTTAGATGAAATCGAGAAAGCGAATCCAGCGGTACATAATATTTTGCTGCAGGTATTTGACGACGGACGATTAACAGATGGTAAAGGGCGAATTGTCGACTTCACCAACACTATCATAATTGCAACCAGCAACATAGGTTCTGGTCTTATTCAAGATAATTTGACTGCTACAAAAGCCAAGTCATATGATGAGCTTAAAGAAGAGTTAATGGGTATACTTCACCAGCAGTTTAAGCCAGAATTCCTGAACCGCATTGATGAGATAATCTTATTCCATGCCTTAACAAAAGAGCAGATCAAACTTATTATCAAGTTGCAACTTGAACGGGTAAAACGCACTGCACTAGGGCAAGGAATAGAATTGAACTTCACCGACGCA
This sequence comes from Candidatus Bathyarchaeota archaeon, assembly GCA_026014615.1. Taxonomy (GTDB): domain Archaea; phylum Thermoproteota; class Bathyarchaeia; order Bathyarchaeales; family Bathycorpusculaceae; genus JADGNF01. The sequence goes on from JAOZHZ010000015.1 coordinate 3,279, forward strand.
GTATTGGATAGACTCGCAGATATTGGGTATGTACCCGAATTTGGCGCTCGAGAATTAAAACGCAAGATTCAAACAGAAATAGAAACACAGCTTGCCCGAGAAATTTTGTCAGGCAATATTGCTTCGGGTGATGTCGTGCGGGTTGACTTTGATAAATCAAGCGGCAAAGTGAAGTTTGTCAAGCAGTAAGTAGGATATGTGGCAATAGTTGCGGTGTACCCGGATAACTCCCAGACCAAAACACGTTCAGACCCAAAGGCACTATGAAAGCAACTACTGTATTTTCCGTACAGTCGTCCCGTAAAAAAATTGAGAATAAGCTTGCTAATGAAGGAGTTGTTACCTGAGCAAGATCGCTATTGTAGACCATTTTCAAGATTCATTACTCGCGCTTGGATGGGCAAGCCTATAAGAACAAAGACAAATAATAAGCCACGTAAGAGTTGAATTATGTGAGTGAAGTAAAATCGAATGTAAACTATGAATGCAGAAAATGTGGTGCCAAAGGGACTTTGGTTGAAAACGTGAAGTCCATTAATTTGAACGAAGTCAAGAAGTTGCCCTGTGATTGCCCTGCGGAAAACGGTGTATTTCAAATCTTCCATTTCAGACTTCATAATGAATACGAAGAATAATTGACGGCATAGAACAAGGGACTGTAGCACTTGGAGCCTAAATGCTCAGGTTATTTTGAGTCCTCGGTGCAGCCTAAACACTACTAGACGACAATAATTAGAAGGTTTACTAATCCACCAATTGTGAAAAAGCCAACAAGCCGAAGGACAAGTATTACAACGGCGAGCAGAATTAACAAATTATTATTGTTCATAAACTAACCCTGCATCTTATGCAGATCGAACTCTCTAACGCATCCTTTAAGCGTGTGACTGTTAAAGCCCAGTAACAACTAAGGTTTATTTTCTGCTTAAAAACCACCTGTCTCGTATGAGAATAATGCAAACAAAAAATAGCATGGCATTGTCTCAAACCCCATTAATCCCAAGTTTGCATAGCTCGACTAAAGATCAAAAAAAGAAAGATTAGGCTTCAATCGCCGCTTCCACCGTGAGGTCAACGACTTTGGCCATTGGCGCATTCTTCTTCACTGATGCTATGCCTCCTTCGGCTGACTGCTTTGATAGGTAGGATTGGCTTACGGCAATTATTTCGCCGTTGCCGGCTTTCAGGTGGAAACGGAACCTGTCAGCAGCATCACATATAATTTCGAAAACGCCTTCGTTTTCTTTCGCCGCTACCTGCATCTCAACGACTGGTTTTGGTTCGAGCGCGTTAAATTTCTTCCCCAACTCTATCGCCCAGTCCCTGACCCTGTTCATGTTTAGCTCGTCCATGACGGGTCTTCCTTGCCTAAGCATGCAGCCTCCGAAGGCAGCAACATCAATGGGCTTGAGAGCCTTGTTTTTAGTCAGTACTTTTTGTTTGTTGTCTTCAGTACTTTGCGCTCTCGGATTTTCATCATCCTCGCAAGAGAAATAGACTGCAACGTTTTTGCCCCAAAAGTCTTTCTCCAAAAAATCCACGGCTTCATTGTAAACGCTTGTTCTGTCTACACCACCAACGATGATGTTTTGGAATGGTGCAATGTCCGGTGGGCCATTCCTAAGATCTGCACCAGTTACTTCCATGATGTAGGTTGTTTTGAGCGCATCAGCTATATGGTGTGTGCTGCTGCTTCATTTATTCCAGTTTTTGTCGAATAAGCTATTAGAATTTTCCCTGTCATAGTTTTCACATTCTCCACGCTGTATTTAGAACGCGAGCGCTTGATTTTAAGGTGTGTGACTGGGCATCAACATCTACAGCATAGGCTTCATCACTTTTAATATTTCACATTCCAGAAGCATACACTAAAGCTTTTGAATTATTTTTAGACTCAGTTTTTTCAAAATTTAAGCGCGTCATTTTGTTTAGTAACCACTATGAGAAGTACGCGATGCTTGTTTTCTCAAATATATTGCAGGAAATGGTGATTGAGCATAAAAAATGCTCACTATACCGGGGCCTTATTTCACTGCTACTTTGTGCTTTTTAGGCGCGGGTGCAATCGTCTTCTTTGGGACGCAGACTTCAAGTAATCCGTCCCTAAACGTAGATTCGGCTTCCTCTGGAATAACCTCTTCGGGGAACCCCAGTTGTTTGTAAACATGCGAGTAAACGCGTTCTCTGACAACAAAATTCTTTCCCTCGTCTTTCGTTTCAACATCTGTTTCCGCCGAGATTTCAATACCCGAATTCGTTAAGGCTACGTCGATTTTGTCTTTAGCTACGCCAGGCAATTCAGCATGTACCACAAACCTGTTTCCCTCATCAACCAGATCCACAGTTGCCTCACGAACAGGAACAACAGGTTCAAGACTTACCCACTCCATTGGAAAAGCTATGTTTTCAATGAAATTTCTGCGAAAATTGTCCATTAAATCGTCAAATGTCGTTAGAACGTGAACTGCGGGAACGTGCTTGGCTGGAATATGTTTTATAGGTTTTACTGTGGCTTCAGCTTTTTCGATTGTCTTCTCCGGCGCCTTTTTTTCTTCTTTGCTCATTTCTTTTTCACCTCGATTAATTTGTTACTAGAATTCTAATGTCTGCTATCGTTGCTCTTTCTGCAACCGCAGTCTTGTGGCAATCTCTTTGGAGATTGCTTCGAGTCCCTTTGATAACTCTGAGCTGTTAACGTCGACTAACAAGTAAATTTTGCCCTCTTTGTCGATGAATGCAAGCTCCAGATTTCTGTTTTTGTCACCCACTGTTTCACCTCCGTCAAACGTCTAATTATTTAACCTGAGTTTTGTAACCTGCTGCTTTCAGTTATTACGATGGACTTCAGAAACTTTTTTCAATGTCACATTCTGAAACGGGGGGACCTCAGCTATTAGCCCCTCACGCGACCTTAAACTTCAAGTGTCCAGGGCTAGCTGGCTTCCCCTAATGCTTTTCTACAAAACGAACTCAAAATGGAGTTATTGAGCGGTGATGAGGGCGTAGATTCACTATTTTTTGGCTATCCACGTTTTTACTGCTTCTTCGATAGCGCGGGATAGGTCACCTTTTTTCCCGCCGAATCTTTCTACAGTTTTCAATCTGAACTGCTTTTCTAACTCATCAGGGAGATCCACGCTGATTCGACCCATATTCAATCAACTGTTTTGTTAGTTTTGTGCACGATTTTCACGTGTCAGATGTTCTTCCAATAAGCGAACTGCCCGCAACCCAATTTTGTTCTTATTTTTGTCATCGTTTTTTATCCGCTCCAATTCGCTTATTCACATAAACTACTATGTGTAGACACACTTATAAAGTTATGTGTTTATGTGATTAATCTCTAAAATGGGCGTATTTTTCTAAAGTTTTTTGTTTGTCTCTAAAAATCTTGATGCGCCATTTTCAACTGGGCTAATCCCATAGCCCATCCTTCTAAAGAAAACCGTTGCTTCATCGCTCCAAGCGTCAGCATAGTAAACCTTCATTGTGGTTGCACCATGTGCCCTAGCAATTTTTTCTATGTGAGACAGCAATTTTCTACTATATCCTTTGCGTTTTTCCCCAACGGCGGTATGAATTTCTTTCAAATAACTGTAAAGCAGGGTCTTCGCCCAAGAAACAATTTCTCCATTAACAAAAAGCTTAAAGATCACTTCGTCATCTTCTTCACTTTCTTCTTGTGTTTCAACTATCGCTTCATTCGTAGAATTTTCTAGATATTCCTCGTTCATTTTGATCGCTCAATTCATAGTAGGGACAATAGATGAAGGGGTAACTGGTGTGCAGTCGATTATCCTTCATTAGAACCACATTGATAGTATATTGGCTGTAGCCACCTATAAAGAGACTCCTTTCTTCTAAAGGTAATCGATTTTTTTGTAATCTGGAAAATGTCCAACAAATCAAAGATTCTGACGCCGTTTTAGTCTTCATCTACTCCAAAATTGACAACATCAAATAGGAACTTCCGAAATTTAGGATTGATAACCATAAGTTCCTTAATTTTTCAGCCTATTTTTAACGTGGGCTATTGGACTTCCTGTGTGTTTCCTTCAACGTCTGTTGTTAGGAACAGCACCGGAATGGTTCCGCCCGTTAGACTCTCCTGCTCATAGACCCAAACACCAACTTTGACATCTTGTCCATGAATCTTTATGGTCGCAGTCTCTGGCAATAGTTTCATGAACTTTGAGGGGTCCCAATCTTCAGGGTACTCCATTTGCCACCCATCAAGGGTTATTTTCTGTCGAAGATAGCCTTTTTTGCTGACTAAAGTTACTGCAACTAACGGAATTCTCAAGTCTGCACTTGATCTAATCACATCACCGGCAAGAACACCCAGCCTTCCGCTGTAGGTCGGCATGTAAGTGTTTATGCCGATTTCCATGGAGAAGTAAGCAATTTTGGCGCCTTCGATGAAGCTGTTCATGCAGTACTCGCTGTCAAAATAATACCGCTTAGACAAAAAATTCGTGGCAAACTGAGTTTTAGCTGGGTCTAAAGGCATTCCGCAAACAGGATCTTTAACGGACATAAAACAAGCTCCTCGGTGTAAGGGAGTTCTGCTTTCACCCATAATTAGTTTGCGTTCATCGATAACTTGCCTTTGACCTCAAGAAGGTTATGCTCTGTTCACTATTTCTGTTTGAGATTAGTGTGATAGGCAACTTGTAGCAAAACAGCAAAAAGTGCTTGATCTGTTGGTTTGATATCCGTAGGGGCGGGGCCCTCATAAGGTTTGAACCCGCGTTTGGGTCCTTGGATATTGAATAATGAGCGCACTTGAAGTGTTTTTAAGCTTCGAGTTTCTACTGTTTAATAGGCAGTAATAAAAACGAAGGACTATTATGAGTAAATCAAGGCAAGGTGGCAGTTACGAGGGAAAACGTGGTCACGGCAAGGGTTTTAAGCGTTGTCCAGTCGAGTTGGGCGAAGAATTAGAAGTAGAAATTACGGACTTGAGCCAAAAAGGGGAAGGCATTGCTAGAAATCAGGGCTTCGTAATTTATGTTGCGGATGCAAAACCTGGAGACCACGTAAGAGTAAAAATCACCCGAATAACTAACATGGCAGCAACTGCGCAAGTAGTCAAATAGGTGCGCGTTCCACAAAAACGCATAACCCTTTTTTTAAAAAAATGCTGTGTACAGTTTTGGGATAATAGTTAGTTGGAATTGCAGTGAAAGTTTTAAACTTGTTTAAATCCCTGTGTGATAATATCTTAATTGCAAAGTGAGCGGTTTTGGAACGGTTGAAACTGTTTAGCCTCCAGTCTCTTACTGGTCAAATACATCTTATTATGTATACCTTTGAGAGTTTGGTGTTTTCTACGAATTACAAAAACGCTGACTATGCTAAAAAAAACCGTTTAATGGATAAAATTGAGGAGAGAATGATTTGGCTTATTTAACGCAAACCCAAAGTGGTCAACCTGTACTCATATTGAAAGAAGGCACCTCTCGGAGCAGAGGCAAAGAAGCCCAACGAAACAACATCATGGCGGCCCGCGTAGTCGGCGAAGTTCTCAAAACTACACTTGGACCCCGCGGCATGGACAAAATGCTCATCGACAACCTCGGCGACATTACAATAACCAACGACGGCGCAACCATCCTCAACGAAATTGAAGTTGAACATCCAGCAGCTAAAATGATGGTTGAAATCGCCAAAACCCAAGACGACATGGTTGGCGACGGAACAACAACCGCAGTCGTACTAGCAAGTGAACTGCTCAAAAAGGCAGAAGAGCTCCTTGAACAGAACATTCACCCTACACTTTTGGTGAGTGGATATCGAAAAGCAGCCCAAAAGGCTATCGAAGTCATAGAGCAAAACGCTTTGCCTATTGATATTGAAGACCAAAATATGATGATGAAGATTGCATTGACGTCTATAGCGAGCAAAGCCGTTGGCGCCGCCAAAGAGCATCTAGCGGAAATAGCCATAGATGCTGTAAAGCAAATCACTGAGCAACGCGGAGACAAAACAATCGCCGATATAGATAACATCCAGCTAATTAAGAAAACTGGCAAAAGCCTGCTTGAAACCCAGTTGGTTCAAGGCATAATTATGGACAAAGAGGTTGTTCATCCGGGTATGCCTCGAAAGAAGGAAAACGCGAAAATTGCCTTGTTGGATTCTGCGTTGGAGATTGAGAAAACTGAGGTGAGCGCCGAAATTCGTATTCGTGATCCTAGTCAGATGAAGGCTTTCTTGGACCAGGAAGATGGTATGTTGGAGAAGATGGTGGCCAAGATCAAGGCTTCAGGCGCGGATATTGTGTTTTGCCAAAAAGGCATCGACGACATGGTTCAACATTACCTGTCTAAAGAGGGAATAATGGCTGCGAGACGAGTTAAGGAGTCAGACATGGAGAAACTCGCCAGAGCAGCAGGTGGAACAGTTACCTCCAATTTGAACGATTTGAAGGCGACGGATTTGGGTTTTGCTGGCTTGGTCGAAGAACGCAAGATTGGTGATGACAAAATGATCTTCGTTGAGAAATGCAAGGATCCTCATTCGGTAGCCATACTGATTCGAGCTGGGCTTGAAAGGATGGTTGATGAAGCAGAACGTGCAATGACAGACTCACTTTCAGTGGTGTCTGATGTGGTTGAGAACAGTAAAATCGTTGCAGGCGGCGGTGCAGTGGAAATTGAAGTTGCCAAGGAACTGCGTAAATATGCCAATAAAGTTGGCGGCAGAGAACAACTTGCCATTGAAGCCTTTGCAGATGCCATGGAAGTCATCCCGAGAGCGCTGGCAGAAAATGCTGGATTTGATCCAATAGACGTTTTAGTAGAACTGAGGTCAGTACACGATAAAGAAACTGGCAAATACCTGGGCATAAACGTGTTCACTGGCAAAGTACAGAATAGTGTCGACAAAGGCGTCATCGAACCAATCGTCGTTAAAGAGCAAGCCATGAAGTCAGCGTCCGAATCCGCGTGCATGATACTGCGCATAGATGACGTCATATCTTCTTCAAAGCCAAGAGGGGGCCCAGGCGGTGGGGATGCATAGTGGCCCTGAAGGCGAAGAATAATCAACCTTTTTCTTTGTAAGAATAACCGCATATTCTATAGGGAATCTGCCTTTTTAGAGCTCTATCAGAGAAAATGTGACCCCGTATAGCAACGTAGAAAAACGGATTCTTTTAAACAAGGCGCCACTTATAGTGGCTGTTAACGCGCCTTATTACTCCAGTTACATACCACCATAGCCGCCGGGCATTCCACCCTGAGGCATAGGTGGAGCTTTCGCTCTTCCAGAGGCGATCACATCATCAACCCTTAGTATCATTGTAGCAGCTTCGACAGCAGACTTGATGGTCTGTTTCTTGACAGCTAAGGGCTCGTAGACATCCAGTTTGCCCATGTCTCTGATTTTGCCTTCGAAGACATCGACGCCTGCACATTTTTCGCCTTTCTCATGACGGGTTCTAAGCTCTGCCAACATATCAATAGGATCAAGACCCGCGTTTTCACCCAACGTTAATGGCACAATTTCCATAGCCTCACCAAAGCTCTGGACGGCAAGCTGTTCTCTTCCCGGCAGAGATTGTGCATATGTTTTTAGCACTTTAGCGATCTCCATCTCTGGAGCGCCCCCTCCTGCAACAATCTTGGGTGCCTGAATAACATCTCGGACAACGCATAATGCATCGTGAACTGACCGTTCCGCCTCATCAAGAAAGCGTTTATCCGCACCTCGTATGAGAATAGCTACGGAACGCGGGTTCTTACATCCTTCGATGAAGGTTATCCGGTCATCACCAATCTTGCGTTCCTCCACAAGTTCGGCAAAACCCAGATCGCTCTTTGTGAGTCCCTCTAGATTAGTAACCGGCTTTCCGCTTGTTGCCATCGATAGTTTCTTTATATCCGACTCCTTAACCCGCTGCACCGCTAAAACGCCTTTTGTAGCCAAGAAGTGTTGTACCATATCATCTATCCCTTTTTGGCACACAACGACATTGGCTTCTGCGGTAACTATCTTTTCAGCCATTGCCTTGAGCATATTCTCTTCTTCCCGCAGGAAAGATTCAATCTGTTCTGGTCGTTCAATGCTGATTTTAGCGTCAAACTCGGTCTTTTCAATTTCAAGTGCATTTTCTAACAATGCTATCTTTGCTTTTTCCACCCGTTTAGGCATTTCCGAATGTGCAACTTCTTTATCGAGAATTACTCCTTCAATTAGCCTAGTTTCAGTAAGGGATTCACCGGGCTTCTTCTCAATCGTAATATCATCTAAATCCACTAAGCAGTCTGCTCCAACTTTTTGAGCCACACTTAAAACGGCTTCAACGGCTATCTTGGCAAGATGCTCTTTTTGCTCAGCCACCAGTTTACTGGCCATAGCGGTTGCCGCAACCTTTAGCAAAAACTCTTTTTCCGTAAGCTTTACGGGAACTGCGATTTTTTCAAGGGTTTCAAGAGCTTTATCAGCTGCTTTAATGTAGCCTTCAACGATTACTGTTGGGTGAACGCCTTTGTTTATCAAGTCTTCAGCTTTTCCTAAGAGTTCCCCGGCAAGTATGACCGACGTGGTGGTTCCGTCTCCCACTTCCTCGTCTTGGGTCTTAGCTACTTCAACCATCATCTTAGCAGCTGGGTGGTCAATATCCATCCTATCAAGGATAGTTCGTCCATCACTTGTGATGCTTACATCGCCAGAACTATCCACCAACATCTTATCCATACCTCTTGGGCCTAACGAACTTTTGACGGCTTCAGCAATTGTTTTGGCCGCCATAATATTATTACGTTGAGCATCTCTGCCTTTGGATCTTCCAGATCCTTCTCTTAGAACTAGAACAGGCACGTTACCTGGTTGCGAAGACAAAACAGTATTCCTCCATATACTCCTACAAGTATGATTCAGTTAAGGCTTCCTATTTTTGATTTGAGCCTAATTCCGTACTATGTTGAGTCTATTTTTAATAAACTGTTTTTACAGAGTTTTTAGTTTGTTATTGTTTATATGTCAGGTTGAGTATTCTTTCTTTTGGACGCGTTATTATGGCTATATTTTTGATAGTTTCTAGGCATTCTCCTGAGAACTGCCCACTAAACAATGAGCAAATGAAAAAAATAACCCTGTCATTACCAGAAAAATTGGGTGGCTTAGAGAAGAAGCATGAAGTCAAAAGGATTGGTGCATGGACTGTGATTCCTGAACACTTGACTGTGTGGGTGTATGAAGCCCCGAGCTCAGAGAACTTGCAGAAATTTTCCATGGAACCCGACATGGTTAAATGGATGGCTTGGAACACTAACGAAATCAAGCTAGCCATGAGCCTTGAAGAGAGCATAAAATTACTAAATAAGCCAAACATGAATCTCACGCTTGAAACATAAAAAATATCGAAATAACGTGGATGATGAAAGTTATGGCTATATCCGACGTATCTCTCCCAGTGAAGTGGGGGCAGTTTCTGAAACAGTTAGCGGACGATCACCAAGTTGACTTGAATAGTGTTATCAGTGAATTGTGCGAGTGGGCCTTTTCTAATTCTGAAGGAAAGAAACAGTTTGAAGCATGGCTGGATGATGCCTTTCCCCCAAAAGGTTGGGCTGAAGACAAAGCAAGCGATGCAGGCGCCAGAGAAAGAGCACAGGAAGAAGAGATGGAAGAGGCTTCAGAAGAAGAAGTCCACGAGGACCGAGACTACAATGAAGACAGAGAACTAAAGCCGTAGGGTAGTTAAATGCAGCTTTTGCTTTGTCAGTTGGTATTTACGGCATATCGTTTGAATTTCAGTTTTGTTTCTTTGAGTTCAACCGCATATATGGTAATTCGCCAAGTTACAAAAAATCATTTACCCTTTTTATGCTTCTAAAAAACCTTGTAAATTGACTTTTTTCGCCTTTAAAGCTTGTTTTGAGGTACAGCAAATTTTATAAGCACTCGCCTGCGAAAGGCTATGCAGTGTCAATGGCAATTCTGGGGAAAGCAGTGAGGCTAGACCTAGAGTTGCCGTTAGAGCGCTGTTTTCTCCAGATTGACCAAGCACAGGTCTCTCTAAACCGATGGCTTGCGAATGCAAGGACTGTAAGCGTAGGCGTGAGCATTTTTCAGTGGTTTTGCCGTTTAGCGTGGCTGAGCGGATTGTTGATGAGCCGCTACGCATTAGCGGTGTTGCCATGGTGGCTGGCTTAAGTAGTAACTTGAATTTTTACGCGCCCGATGAGCTTGCGGATTTCTTGGAGTGTGCATTTTGTTATGGAATCAAGTGGTAAACCTGTTCAAAACGCGGCAATTTCAGGCAAAAAGGCGGTGAAAAAGAAGCGTAGCCAAGCTGACAGGGTTGGAAAACTCAAGTACCTGCTTGCTAAGGACAAGAAACTCGACCGCGAAGTAGCCGAAATAAAGCTACTGCTCAAGGTTATCTTTGCTGGCCTAAAGGACTATTTGCACTTTGAAAAGTCACTTATCGAAGAAGCAGCCTGCCAAGACGAGATAGACAAGGCCATTCTTCAGTTGCTGTTTGAAGCAGGCGCTCCCGGGCTATTGCCTAAAGACATAGTCGCAAAGCTGGCTGGATTCAAGGTTGCCCGTCATCAGGTGACTCGACGGGTTATTCGGATGAATAAGCGGCTGGCTAAGGAGTTGGATTCAGTGGTTGTTGAGCGGCGTGGTTGGTGTTGGGCTATGGCAAGCTTTGGCGTAGACGCTTACAAAGCATCAGAGAAAGATTTGCTAGCTGAAGGCGTGAACCTACATAGTTCTTCTGAACAGGAGGCATAGCTTATGGCGTTGACGGAGCGTGAGAAGGCAATTTTGCGTTTGAAGGCTGAGGGCGCATCAGATTATAGAATTGCCCGCAAACTTAAGATGGAAACGCCCAACGTAACACGTTCAAGAAAGAATGCACTAAAGAAGATTGAGCATGCCAAAGCTGATTTAGAGTTTGTAGATAGATTACAATCCAGATATATTCAACAGGGAACAAACAGAACAGCTTTTGAGCTAACGTCTCACTGATGCGTGTTTGCACTTCTACGGTTGCGGCTCAAAGTATTGTTTTTGTTCGTTTAGGTAAGAAAACAAAGGTTAGCACACTTGCCGCGAACAGAATGGCTGCACCGATTATAACAGACTGGCGTAATCCAGTTAGGAAAGAAATCAGATTAGCATGCATTCTAGACACTTTTTTATGGTTGATATTGCCTCGGTGTCTGTTATGAAACGGGAAGCGCAACTTCTCAATTCAGTTTAAGTTGCAGATAAACTTTTCAACAGCATGAATTGACTTCAAATTCAAGACAACTCGGGTATTAGTTTTGTCTTAAAATCTTTCAGCATCCAGAAAGCATGTTCTCTTACTTCCTGAGCAGACCCCCGATTTTCATACTTGCGATATAGCTCAATGAACCGTAGAATTTGCTTTCTAATGCCCTCATTATCAATTTTTGCTTTTTCAGCATCAAATATCCAAGGTCTATCTCTTGCCCTTGGCCAATCATGACAAAATCGCAACCCGTTCGATGTAACAGGCAGAGAGCCGCCTCATAACTTGTAACATCGCCATTTGCCATTACAGGAATACAAAGCTTCTCCTTTACTTACTTTTGGGGTCTGTTATGAAATCATCATCATTCTCAGTATCAGACGATGTCGGCAACATCATTCCCCTGCCTCAAATGTTGAAGTTAAAAAAAATTATAAAGAATTGTAAGAAAAAAAATTAATTCAACTCGAAATTGTAATATCGAAACTTTTAAACCGATATTAATTCAAGGCTATTATGGCTGGTCAACTGGAGAGAAAAACAGGTTATGGAAGATACTGCCCATACACTAAGCGAATTAGGGCTAAACAAAATACAGATCAAGCTACTTTTGACGCTATGCAGGTTTGAGTACATATCAGTAAAAGACATATCAAAACAGACAAGCATTCATAGAGCCCAAATCTACACGGCTCTAGAGGAACTGGAAGCATATGGACTA
>JAOZHZ010000002.1 GCA_026014615.1 Candidatus Bathyarchaeota archaeon
AGGAATGGGAAGAAGCCTGTCTTTTGAGAACTTGGTCTTTTCGATATAAAGGGTTCGATCATCGCTGCGATAATGGTGACGGAGAAGCTTCAGGGGCTCTGAGATTCTCATGCCGCATCGAGCCAGAAGCAACAGGGCTATATACACGGCAAAGTCTGTCAAAAAGCGATTTTTTGTTTTATGGAACCTTCTGCACATGGCGTCAAGGAATTGATCTATCTGCTCCGGGCTAAAAATGAAGGGGACGACGGTAGGGTTCTTCATGGGTGGAACATCTCGAAGCGGGTTGTTCTGGTAATAACCACGGCGTATCAGGAATTGAAAAAAATTGCGCACGGCCGACAGGGTGAGGTTCACGGAGATTGGCTCCATTTTGAGGTTCATCCTCATCTCAAGAAAAAAAGCAGAATCAAGCAATCCGGAATCCTTCCCGTTTTCCACCAGGTAGTCATCGAAGCGCTGCAGTTTTGCTTTATAGTTTTTCAGCACGTAACCCTGGGATTCACGGTAACTCAAAAACTCCTCCATCAGTGGAGCCAGAAAACTTTCAAAGCGTTTCATTCAGAAGAACCTTCCTCATTTGTTCTGTGTCTATGTGGAGATATCTCTGGGTGGACCGGAGGTCTTCGTGCCCCATCATTTCCTTGATCTCATAAACGGATCGTCCCATTCCCAGGAGATTCTGCGCATAGGTGTGTCGGAGCCAATAGGCTGTGGCCGACGAGAGCCCCGCCTGTTTCATGGCTTGCTTTAGGATGCCGCTCACTCTGGATGGATGAACCGGCCGATAGGGCTTGAGAACGTTCAAAAAGAGATTCCGGGTCTCTGTTCGGGCCCTTGCTTTGACTACATAGGCGGCGATAGCCTCAAGGGTTGGTTTGGATAGAGGCAGGATGGTGGGATTATTGGCTTTTCTTTCCTCGATCGTGACTTCACCCCGGGTAAAGGAGATGTGGTCGAGGGTCATTCTGCTGATCTCAACAGGCCTGATCCCGAGGCTATAGGCCAGGTGGACCATGGCATAGGTCCTGATATCGGCAGGTGTTTGAAACTTCAGGCTTGAAAAGAGCTGCTGTATCTCATGGGGCCGCAGGAATCTGGGCGGTTTGTTATGGAGATAAATCGGTGGGTTTGTCAGCAAAGAGGCGAGGTCTTTACCGATGATCATTTTTTCATGGTATAAATATCTCAAGAATCCCCGAATGTGGGAACGAAAATTCCTGAGGCCTATTTCGGGAACCCGGAATTCCGCCATGAAGGCATCAAGGTGTTCTATCGTCAGGCTGGAAAGGCGGATATAGTTCTGTTCAAGATAGTCGTGAAGCGATTTCAAAGCCTTTCTCTTCATGGCTACTTGAGAGCTTCCTCGGGTTTGTTCGAGGTAGAGGAAGTATTGCTCGTAGATGTCAGGCAGCCTTGCATGGGAATCTGGATTTTTCACCACGTCCTCCACACAGTCCTTATAAGCCGCGCCCCCGACTCCCTTGCTCACCGGAGCGCCTCCCGGATCTTTCTCATACGTTGCGAGATCTCTTCCCTTCCAGGGGGTGTTACCGGTGCTTCGGGCAGGGAAAGGACCTGATATATGGGGTGTTCGTAGGCCAAAAGGGATTTGCTGATCAAACCTTCCCGTGCCTCGCCCAGGGAGGCCAGGCCGATCTTGATCAGGCTGCAGATTCTGTCGTCATGATAGAAGCTGATGCCGTTTCTGTCGGAAACGCTCACCAGGAAGAAGTAAAGGAGGATTTCCATCGCGGACAGAGTCTGCAGAAAACCGCCGGTGATAAAGCGATGGTCTATCCAGCTGAAGGAGCCTTCAATCCTACGAACCCGTGACGCCTTGATGATTTTCTTCTCTAACATCGATGTCACCTCCCGCAGACAATGGGGCCATTTTCCTTCCCAGGAAACGTCGAGTCCATCTGAGTTTGTATATCAAGACAGGGGATTGTGCTGAAAAGAAAGGTCATTTCAAGGGGTTTTGCCTCCAACTGGGCTTGTATATCAAGATTCACGGATTTCCACAGTTCGTTTGTAATATCAGAGGCCTGCCTCTTTAACTGGGCTTGTATATCAAGACGGAGCTTTTTTCGCCGGTCACGCACCTTCTGGGCCTTTCGGTTCTTTTCGATGTATTCCGGATGGCTTTCCCGGTAGCGCTTGAGATAGCCCGGGTTGTGTTCAAGCCAAGCCCTGAGCCGGCAATAGTCATTGCGATAGTAGTCAGGATTTCTCTGACGCCAGCGTCTGTTATTCTCTGCTTTCAGGGCTCGTTTGCAGGCGGGTTTTCCACAGGTCTTCTGACGGTTGCCGACGTTTGGATCCGGAGAGAAGGGAGTCTTACAGTAGGGACACGTTTTCATCCTGATCCTCCTTTTGCACAAGAGGAATCAAACAATCCAAATCAACCAAAGGATCAAGATGAAGGAATAGAAATTAAAAGAAAAGAATCATAAAATGTTCATCCTTTTAAGGATAATAGGAATCAAAAGAAATGACTTAGAATAGGATAGACAAGGATGCTACCGGCATGAGAGAATCAAAGCGAAACCAGTGAGGGAAAGAAACAAGAGGAACCAAAAACCCACAACATAAACTTACCGGCAACATAATGGGG
>JAOZHZ010000012.1 GCA_026014615.1 Candidatus Bathyarchaeota archaeon
GTTTTATGTTGAACCCATTTAACGTCCAGATGCAATACCTATACACAGCATCGTCAGGTTTTTTTGCGAAAACCTTCAGCCCTTCCCCGGTGACTCGCATCTCCGGGTGCATTGGAACCCTTCACATCTCTGTTAAACAGATGTGAGGGGAGTGGACCCAAGGGGATTTGAACCCCTGGCCTCGGCGTTGCAAACGCCGCGCTCTTCCAGCTGAGCTATGAGCCCCAATTCCTGTTGGTATTGGCAATTATACGGTTCATTGAACGACCGCTGATATTTCGAAAAGTGATCATTAGGAGGTGATCCAGCCGCAGATTCCCCTACGGCTACCTTGTTACGACTTAACCCCCCTTGCGGAACCTAGATTCGACAGCAGCATAAACTGCCGCCTCATCCAGACCCCACTCGGGTGGTTTGACGGGCGGTGTGTGCAAGGAGCAGGGACATATTCACCGCGCCATCGTGAGACGCGATTACTACGGATTCCAGCTTCATGCGGGCGAGTTGCAGCCCGCAATCCGAACTACGGGTGGGGTTAGGAGATTACCTTCACCTTTCGGTGTCGAAACCCATTGTCCCATCCATTGTAGCCCGCGTGTAGCCCGGATAATTCGGGGCATGCTGACCTACCGTTGCCCATTCCTTCCTCCCCTTTAGCAGAGGCGGTCCCAACAGTGTCCCCATCAATCCGGAGATTATGCTGGCAACTGTTGGCGTGGGTCTCGCTCGTTGCCTGACTTAACAGGATGCTTCACAGTACGAACTGACGACGGCCATGCACCTCCTCTCAGCTAGTCAAGCAGAGTCTTCAGCCCGGCTATCATTCCGCTGTCGTATCCGGTGAGTTGTCCGGCGTTGAATCCAATTAAACCGCAGGCTCCACCCGTTGTGGTGCTCCCCCGCCAATTCCTTTAAGTTTCAGCCTTGCGACCGTACTTCCCAGGCGGTGCGTTTCACGGTTTCCCTTCGGCACCTCAGCGACTCGTGGTCACTGACACACCTAACGCACATCGTTTACGGCTGGGACTACCCGGGTATCTAATCCGGTTTGCTCCCCCAGCTTTCGTCCCTCACTGTCGAAGCCGTTCTGGTAAGATGCCTTCGCCATCGGTCGTCCCTCGGGGATTACAAGATTTCACTCCTACCCCCGAAGTACGTCTTACCTCTCCCGGTTCCAAGATCGTCAGTTTCCCTGAGACGCCTTTTGGTTGAGCCAAAAGATTTCCCCAGAGACTTAACGACCAAGCTACGAACGCTTTAAGCCCAGTAAAAGTGGCTATCACTCGAGCAGCCGGTATTACCGCGGCGGCTGGCACCGGTCTTGCCCCGCCCTTTCTCCTGGTGTGTGTTAGACACCAGAACAGCCTGCATTGACAGGCACTCAGGGTTTCCTTATCACGATTGCTCGCATTGTAAAGTTTTCGCGCCTGCTGCGCCCCGTAGGGCCTGGATTCATGTCTCAGAATCCATCTCCGGGCTCTTGCTCCCACAACCCGTACCGATCAAAGGCTTGTTGGGCCGTTACCCCAACAACAACCTAATCGGACGCAGACTCATCCTCAGGCGGCGGACCTTTCGGAGACAGAGCATTCCAGCACCCGTCTCCTATGAGGCATTAGCCCCAGTTTCCCGGGATTATTCCTCACCTGAGGGCAGATTATCCACGTGTTACTGAGCAGTATGCCGAGGTCTTTCACCTCTCGACTCGCATGGCTTAGTCAAACCCTGATAGCAATAGCCTCTGGCAGGATCAACCAGAATGTAAATTGTTAAGCACACTTTGTCTTTCGACTGACTGTAACTTTTCGGAATCAGCGGTCATTCAATGAATGTCCGCATTGCCAATACCAACGTCAGAACCAACACCGGCAAATCCGGGTGCGTTGGTCCTCCACTGAAAGAATCTTGGAGTTATCATATTCGCAGTGTTCCTATTTATACACTGCGGATTGCGTCCACAGACAACGGGTTTGACCCCGAATCTGTGTCTCGTTGCAAGCTA
>JAOZHZ010000001.1 GCA_026014615.1 Candidatus Bathyarchaeota archaeon
GCGGGGTTGTTCTCTTCGCGGGTTACCCTGAATTCGATGACATTATCAGATTCGCGGAAACCTTCTTCGACATCGCCTTCTTCTGCTTCGTCGCTTATATGTATGTTGTTTTCAGGCAAAGGCAGGGTGGACATCCAGACAGGCGGAGCGCCCGGTTCCATAGCCTCTTCCTGGTCAAGAACAAAGTCCAGTTCGTTCCAGGTTACATCCAGCAGCTTTATAGCGCGGTCACATATCTCTTCACTTTCGGCTGTTACGATGGCGCCGACAGCATGGCTGTACCATTCGGCTACGCCCGGAAGCAGTTTGATAATATAGTCATTTTCAGGAATGGTGTTTTCCCAGCGGTCATTGATATCGGGGTCATCCCAGGTCAATACGTCCCAGACACCCTTCAGCGCTTTGGCTTTGCTGGTGTCTATCGAGACGATTTCAGCATGAGCATAAGGTGAGGTGAGGGCTTTTGAGTAGAGCATACCGGGGAGAACGATATCGCCCACAAATGGCGTCTTGCCGGAGGCTTTTTCGTATCCGTCCTTGCGAAGCAAGCGCCGTTTCCCGATGGGGCTGTCTTCCGGCGCATTCCATAACCAGGGTCTTACAATTTCTGCCATTTATTCTATCCTCCTCATCTTATTGCCCGGCGACTTCCTGGATTGCCAGTACATGCGCTGGATATGTATCACAGCGGCACAGGTTACCAGAAAGTGCTTCATTGATTTCGTCTACGGTTGGGTTGGGGTTATGATTGAGCAGCGCCCTGGCAGTGACGACAAAACCCGGGGTACAGAAACCGCATTGCATGCAGGCATTAAGGGCATAGGCTTCAATCAGCGGGTCTCCCGAATCGGAGATGCCCTCACAGGTGATTATATCCGCGCCGTCGCACTCGATAGCCAGCATCATGCAGGACAGAATCGGTCTGTCATTCATAATGACGGAGCATGACCCGCAAGCGCCGTAGCCGGTGCACATGTCTTTTACAGAGGTAATGCCCAATTGGTTACGCAGTACATCACGCAGCGGCCAGTGAGGTTTAGTGACAACCTCGTATTCTTTGCCGTTTACAGTGAGTTTAACCGTGCTAAGCGTCGATGTCGATTCACCGGTATGCTCAGCTTCGATATGGGCTTTCAACTCGGATAGACTGTCAAATTCCTGCCCGTCGTAAGGGCAGACATAGCTGGGAACGCTTTGCGTAACGGTTTCAGTGGCTGTGCCCACCTGTTCCGTCTTGGTAACCGTTGTCGTTCCACCGGCTGCTGTGGAGGTAACCGTTTTGGTTGAGGTTACCGTTTCAGTCTCGGCATCTCCGCCGCAGGCAGCCAGCAATACTGTCGAGCCGATGGCGGTGCCGCCGACAAGCAATCCGGCATCCTTGAGGAAATCCCTGCGGGAAATACCTTTGGATTTTGTCTTTTTCTCTTCGGTCATATAGTGTTCTTCTCCTTATTTCGACCTTAATAACTTGCAAAAAACAGTGTTTGGTTAATTCTTATAGGCATACCTCCTTCAGCGGATTTGAACCGGAACTAAAGTTGCTTTCCGTTATCATTGTGTTTTTCCCATAAATTAATCATCTGTACTACAAAACCGTCATAGCACTGACCCGGCGCCCTGTTCTTGTTCAGTTTGTTTTTAGTGGACTGCTTGACGCCGATAGTCGTCCTTTTATCAGTTAAACAATCGTTTTTAGATACAGACATATACGTATTCCTTTAACAAAAAATCAAAGTATTTTTAAGATGGGCTTTAGAGTATTAAACTCACAGATAAGATTATAATAATATCTGAATTGTAGTGTCTGTCAGGGAAAGGATTTTTTTCTTGTAGGAGAAAATCCTACAAATCACTGAAATGCGTGCTA
>JAOZHZ010000011.1 GCA_026014615.1 Candidatus Bathyarchaeota archaeon
TGACCCGTCCTAAAAAAAGGCTACACAAAATGTAGTAATTATGTATAAAAATGATGGTATCTTAAGAAGGTACAGCGAGGGTTTTAAACTCAAAATTTTAGCCGAACTTAGTACGGGAAAATATTCAAAAAGAGAACTGGGGGACATTTATGGCGTTAACCGGACCACCATAAATGAATGGGTAAAAAAGTACAACCGGAAAGATTTAATGAACACAAGAATTCTAGTGGAAACAGAAGGAGAAACATCACGACTGAAAGCCTTGCAAAAGGAGATCAAGCAACTAAAAGAGTTGTTGATCAAAAAAGACCTTGACAAGTTGGCCATGGATTCATACCTGGAAGTGGCAGCAGAAAAACTGGGGTACAAGAACGTGGATGAGTTAAAAAAAAATTTAAACATCAAGCCCTGATGAAGGCTGTTGCGATTACGAAACAATCAGGTATAGCAAGCATATCAAAAGTATGTGCTTGCTTTGACCTGAAACGCGATGCATACTATAAATACCAGCAGCGGTGGGAACGCTACAAGTATTTCGAATCGAAGGTGATACAACTGGTAAGAGAAGAACGCAAAGAACTGCCTAGGGTTGGGGTACGCAAGTTGTATGAAGCCTTGCAGCCTTCTTTTGAGGCAGCACATATTAAGGTCGGCAGAGATTCATTATTTGATATTTTAAGGGCTAATAACATGCTGGTAAAACGCAAAAGGGCTTATGCTAAAACAACTAATTCTTACCACCATTTCCATAAATACAACAACCTGATAAAAGACATGGAAGTTACAAAGCCAAACCAGGTGTGGGTGTCTGATATTACCTATATCCGAACGGTAAAAGGCTTCTGCTATTTAGCCCTTATTACTGATATGTATTCACGAAAAATTATCGGATATGACCTCAGCGATTCGCTGGAGCTGGCGGGGTGCCTACGGGCCCTTAGAAAGGCCCTGTGGCACACAAAGCCAGCGGCCGGGCTTATACACCACTCCGACAGGGGTGTGCAGTATTGCAGCCATATGTATGTAAATGAGCTAAAAAGAAAAGGCATAAAAATCAGCATGACTGAAGAAAAACATTGCTATGAAAATGCTATTGCTGAAAGAGTTAATGGCATCTTGAAAGACGAGTTCTACCTCGACCAATGTTTCTTTTCAACAGCTCATGCAAAACGGGCAACAAAAAGTGCAATTAAAGTTTACAATAATAAAAGGCTTCATCTATCTTTAAGGTATAAAACACCAAATACGGTGTTTAATGATGTTGCTTAATACAATGTTTAACCTGTAGCCGTATTCTAGGACTAGACA
>JAOZHZ010000004.1 GCA_026014615.1 Candidatus Bathyarchaeota archaeon
TGTATCTTTTAACGTTCCCATGGATATTGGGGTCTTTAATAAAGAGAGAGCCAGTTTGACAATTTATACTAAAAAACCAGATAGGTTGAGAACCGAAATGTCGGTCCTAACTTCAAATCACCCCATTTTCGTACAAATGGTTCAAAATCATTTTGACCTTCTATGGAACAATTCGACGATTGCCTCACCAAAGCCGTAATGATGCATATTAGAGGCTTAGATCAGGCACAGCTAAGAGAATATTTGTTAGACGATTTCGTTCATACGTTTTAGTAGCGCTGCGATTTCTTTCCCTTTGCTTGTAAGGCTGTATTCTACCTTTGGTGGTCTGTTTTCAATTACTTTTCTGCTTGCTATCTCGTTTTTTTCCAGAGTTTTTAATAAATTTGAGAAGGCTTGTCTGCTTACTACAAATCCTTGTTTATAGAGTTCGTAGTATCCTGCTTTTTCGCTTTTTTCAATGTATCGTATTGTTTCGATGACTCCTTTTCCAAATAAGAACTGTATCTTGTTTGTCAAACATACCACATACAGAAAATTAGGCAGGCACATCAAAAGTATAATACACTATAAATAGTACAATGTACTAAAAATAAGGCATAAAATCGGGTGAAAAAATGAACAACAACACAAAACAAGCAACCCTAAAAGGCAATTAGTCCCAGAAAGCCAAGCGATAAACAATGAACAAATCAAAAAAGAAACCAGAAAAACTCTAGCATGCACTTGGTTGCTAAAAATACAAAATATCATAATAGACGAATGAAAACTCAGTTGACAAGCAGGCGAGTTAACATGAACCCCATAAAAAGTTTGACTTTACTGGTCAAGCAACTGAATGCGTCAATGTAACTGACTTAGAATCAAGCAAACGGCATTCCATATTTGCGGCTTGCAGGAACAAAAACGGCTTTGCAGGCTTCATTAAACACAAACAAAACAACGAGACTTATCTCATATTCATCTACAAAGAACTATAAAATCACGGTTCCGATTGCCTCTGGGTTTCGTTCCATGATTCAAAAGCAAAACGGGTTAGTGTCCAATGCCAGCCACGCTTTTCTGCCAATCTTTTCAAGAACGACTTCTTGTTGCTGGCAGTGAGCTCCTCCCAATTTAAAAGAAAAACACGTTCCGGTTCATCTATGCCTTCCAAGGTTGCAGATTGAGGAATAAGGCTCTGAATGGGCACTTCGCCATCAGGAAAGACGTCCCCCCCCAGAGCGCGTTCCCTTCAGCATTCAGGCAAGTCCATATGACGTATTTCCTCAAATCTGGACCTCCTTTTTGCGTTTCAAACGTTCACAGGCTTCGCTGGACGCTATGCGATTAATGGATCTTCTGCCCTGCATCAACGGTTCAGTGCAGCGCCCGCACCAAAAAACGCAATCAGCGCAATACAAAACACCCTCAGAAAATGGCCCCCGGACGTGTGGTAGGCGTTTTAGCGTTTACGCTGGAAACTTTGGATAAACTGAAAAAAGAAAGAAGGCGAGGAGGAAAATACGGTATAAATGCACGTGAATTGTGGCGGGTCCGACGGGAATTGAACCCGCGACCCTCGGATTAAAAGTCCGATGCTCTAGCCTGACTGAGCTACGGACCCACCAGCTAAGTGCTGCTGATAGCAAAACAACATTGGGGTTTTTTAGCGTTTCTGTTCGGATTGGAGAAATAGAAAAAGGAGGGGAGGGTTATTGGATTTTTAGGAAGTTAGAAACGAAGGTTTTGATGTCTTGGTTGACGTTTAGTATGGTGTTGATGGTGTGTGTACCTTTTTTGGTGAGTTGGTAGGTTCGTTTTCTTTCATCCCAGACGCCTTCGATGAGTCCGTTTCTTTCAAGGCTGTACAGGAGACTGTAGATGGTTCCTGAACTGACCAGAAGTTGGAATTTGTTGTGAATGTAGCTGATTATGTCGTATCCGCTGAAGGTTCCGTTCCGAAGTTCACTCAAAATGATTATGTCTAAAAAGTTTTTTATGATGCGTTCATTCATTTTTTTGATGATTTTAGCTTCTGATTTCTCTATTGTCACGACCATGGCAGCTTTCTCCATTCTCCCGTCCAATTTAGATAATCCAATTCAGATATAAATATTTAACCAATAGTCGAAATTGGACTCAGAAGTTAATACACATAATTACCTGTTTAAACAAATCAGTCCGCAAAAATCAAGCAAACCGCCACGCCAGCGACTCGTCTAAAAACAGCAAGCCAAGCAAGTAATCAACCGTGAAGAAAACAGGGAAGGCAACTTCAAAAACAGAGATAGTAAAAAGGAATAAAAAAAGGAAAAGTGTACGAGATAGCCGCTTATTCTTGGCGTGCTTCTTCGTCGTCACTTGAAGAGGCTTCGGGCAAGTCCTCTTTTGCTGAATGAATAGATACCTGCGGAGCTTCTTCGGAGACTTCTGGAATGACGGCGTTTGCTTCTTCCTGCGCCTCTATGGGCGCTTCTGTGAAAGGGTTTTCCGCAGTCTCCTCTACAGGCTGTAGGAGTTCACTCTGAACGATGTCGGGTTCAGCAACTTCGAACTCGTCTAAGGGGCGTTTCTCCTCAACTGCCTCTTCAACGACTTCTGGTTCTTGAACAGCAGCTTCTTCAACAAAGGTGACTTCCTCAGTTGCCTCAGTCTCCACTGGAGCTTCAATCGTTTCAACCGTTTCTACGGCCATGGTTTCTACTTCAATTTCAGGTTGTTTAGGCTCAAGCTGTTCAACAGCTGCTTCTTCCTGTATGACGGGCGCCTCAACTGAAGCTTGCTCAGCAACCTGTTCCATTACTGGAGCGGGCTCTTCCATCGGGGAGGCTTCTACCTCAGCGGCTTCCTCGACTGGAGCTACTTCAGCAACTGGAACCTCAACAACTACAGCTTGTTCCTCAACAGCTGGTTCATCTGCAACTACAACCGCTTCCTCAACGGCTGGCTCTGGTGCGGCAGACATAACAAGCTCAGCTTGAGATTCCTCTACAGGTTGTTCCATTGCGATCTCAGGTGCGGGAGCTTCAACAACTGGAACTTCCACAGCTGGCTCCATAGGCTCTGCAGCCTCTGCAATTGGTTCAGGTGCTGGCTCAGGCACTGGTTCTAATACGGGAGCTTCAACAACTGGAACTTCCACAGCTGGCTCCATAGGCTCTGCAACTGACTCCGAAATGATTTCTTCGGGAACGCCAGCTACTTCACTGGGAGCAACTTCAACTGGTGCGGTCACTTCAACTGCGGCAGCTTCAATTTCTGCGGCTTCAGGTTGCGCGGGGGCAACTTCCAAAGTTGGGATTTCCGCGGCTGGAGCAGCTGGTTCGGCTACGGGCTGACCGAGTTGGTCAACAGCGTTTTGGATGTTTTCCAGTTCATGCTTAGCGGTTTCTAAGCCGTTGCTCAGCAGGTTAATTTCCAGATTGTAGGTGTTTTCGTCAATTTCGCCTGCTACATGTTGGATTTCGTAGTTTGCAAGGAGAATTTCAAGGGTCTTGATTTGGTTCTGCAAGTCAGCTGATTTAGCTTGCATTTTGCCGATGAGGTCTTGCTGCTGTTTTTCAATTTCAGCAATTGCTGCGGCTATTTCTGCATTGAAAGAGTCATGTGTTGATTGAGAAATCCTGCCCTTTTCATACAAGCTGTCTAACGCTTGCTTCTTTTTCTGGGCTATCTCGTTTTCTTCTTTTAAACGGTTAAAGGAATGTTTCCATGAAATCACTTTAGGCACCGAGCACACATAGCGTCAGCATTAAAGATAACGTTTGTTAACATGCACATATATCGCTGGCGAGTAAAATTTGGGTTTAGAAAAGAGAAAAATGAAATTATGGATACAAAATGCAGTCGATTTTGCTTTGGATATATCACTAAACATTGAAAAAATACATGGAGCCTAAAAGCCAATTGAACATTAAAAGCAAAAAAATAACCAACTGCAACAAAGGATTGCGTGTTCTGTGCCATGTACACTCCCCCCTCGTTTTCTACGAATCCCGTTTTGAGCTGCTTTTTTAATTCAGTGTTTGAAACGGGTTTAAACCGCGACTATAAACGGTTAGAAACGGCTAGGAAAGGGGAAAATTTGGGTGAAATAGGCGGAAATGCCACGGGAACAGGTTTCCGCAGCTACGGACAGACCATAACAAATGTTGCTCAGTCATATTTCCGCGGGTTCTGTCTATACTTAATAACGAATAATGCAACTAAACTGAATGCTGCCACCGCAGCCGCTACCCACATAAACTCACCTAAGCCGCCGCCAATTGAGGGAAAGTTGCTGCCTGCATTTTGTGGCTCAACCGAAGGTGTGGATTGGTCTAGTGAATTGGAAGAAGAACCCGTTGGCTGAGTAGCTGAAGGGTTACCTGTGCCTGTAACCTCGAACCATATCGTCTCAGACGCACAGGCACCACCATTTGAATCTCCAGCATACACTGTGAGACGGTGAACGCCCGCGGACAAACCAGCTAATAGGGTGCCTTCTTCTTCGTGCAGCGTTACGTTTGTGTTGCCATCCAAGCTATAGCCAGTCCAGGAAGTGTTTGCGGTGGCAAAGAAAGACAGCGGCACACGACCAGAAGTGTAGGTTGTGTTTGCAGGCTGCAGTATAGTCAGTTGATATTTCATGTTAACAGGCTTACTAAGTGGGTAATGGTCTATGTTGATTTCGTTTATGGCTACGGGTGCATCATAGATTCCTATCTCGGTTACCTCGTGGGCGGTGGGGTATTTACTTTCATAGGCGCCCCAGAAGTTCCCTTCGCTTCCGTCATCCCACTTATTGAGAGTATCTCCTCCAGGGTAGACTTGGTAAGAGTTACCGCCCATGTTGTTGATGAAATTGTTGTGGTAAATTTTATTGTTGCCTACGGTTCCGCTTATGGTTAACGCCCAAGTTTTGGTCCAAGCAATATTGTTGCCAGTTAAGACGTTGTTAAAGGATTCCCCAAGGTGGAAGCCTTTTTCTCGACTATACAAAACGGAATTTTCAAAAACCATGTTGTCTCCGCCCCTGTTAACGACAAAGCCTTGTTTGCTGTGGGCGATATAGTTACGTGTGAAGTTGTTGTTGCTGCAGTCGTCTAAGTGAATACCGAAGTTCTCGTTGAAGTTTAGCTTGTTTCCCGAAACCTCGTTGAACTTCGCCGCCTCCATGTATACGCCGTCGGAATTGTTAGCGATTAGATTTCCTGAAATCGTGTTGCCGGAGGCGCCTTTCAGGATGATACTGGCTTGGTTGTTGGTTATGATGTTTCGGGTTATGGTGGAGTTTGTGACCTCCATCAAAAGCATAGCCTGCCGTCGGTCAGTAATGTTGAGGTTTTGGACGGTGATGTTTGAACAACTCAAGAGAACAACGTACCCCACATCGACGGGCACAGTCTTGTCGGTTTGCCATATCCAGTAACATATGGGCGTGCCGTCTACAATGTTGGAATAGTCGAACTCGTCGATGAAGCGGTCCTCAAAATTCACGTCGTACGTGTTGTTGTCCAGCCGATTACTCGTGAACGTGTTAGGTCTGGAGTACGTGACGATGCCGTGGGTGTTGTTTGCAATGCTGTTTGAGAGGATGTTATTGTTTTGGGAGTTATAGAGGGCGATGCCTTTGTCGTTGAAAGTTATGTTATTGTTGGCAACTGTGGAGCGGTTGGTGGAAATCAAAAGAACGCCCTGCCCGTTGTTTGCCAAATTCAGATTCCACGCAGAAATGCCTGTGCAGTTGATTAACGCGACGTACCCCACATCCGCAGGCACAGTTCGGTCATGCTGGTTTACCCAGTAACACACGGGGTTACCATTCACCGTGTTCGAATAGTCAATGTCGTTGACAAAGTCTGCGGCGGAGGTCGCGTTTTCACAATCAACCAACAAGTTTGGTCCTTTGCCAGTCAAGGAGTTGTTTCTTAAGACGTTGTTTGTTGAGTTATCAATGGAAATGCCGCTGCCGGAAACGAAAACGTTGCCAAAAACAAGGTTTCTTGTCGCGTGGTCGGTTAAGGCTACGCCTGTTTGAGTGTTGGTGAACTTGTTTTGGCTGATTGTGCAGTTGTAGGAGCTGCTGAGCAAAACGCCGCGGTTTAACCCGTCAACGTGCAGGTTTTTGACTGTTACGTTGGTTCTGCCAATCAACGCCACCGCGCTTTGAGCGGACCAAGTGGGCAAGGTCCGTTGTATTGTGTAACCTGCACCGTCAATTACGATGTTGTTACGTTGGACTTCAAGGACATATTGTGTTATGTTTTCAGTGAGGGTATAGACGTTGCCCACTTGGTTTATGGCATCGATTTGGGGTGAGAGGGTGCCGTCTGCGTTGATTGTAAGGGTGTCTAAGGGGGGATAAAGCCCTACAAAGTTTGCTTGTGCAACCTTAACCGACTGAAAAGCCAGAGCCGCAGGGCACAAGAGCAACAACACAGACAGGAACACAAACGCTTTTTTCTTAATCAACAGGTTTACCTCCATCACTCAAAGAACCGCCAGCAAAAGACGTTTCAGGGAAACACCGATTATCCCGCCGCTTGATTTTGCGGAAACATACGAACCCAACTGTGCCAACGGAAACTGCTGCAGCTAAAACTAAAACTGACAGCCCGATGTTAACCGATGAAGCGGCAGAGACATTCAGCAAAGGTGAGGATGCTGACGGTGTGGGGACTGTGGAGTAAGCTGCAGGTTCGTAAACTGGGAAGACCGAGCTGTTCATGGTGTATTGGTAGCGTCGGTCGCCGAGCGTAAATATGTGGGGTCGATTAAAGAAACTGATGCCTAACAGGCGGTAGTCTTCGCCCTCGAAAGTGTAGCTCCAATCAAAATCAGGCTCCTCCTCACGGACAGTTATCTCCAGCTTAAGGGTGCCCTCGACTACGGAGACAGCCCGCACTTCAGTGACAGAGTTGAGAAGGTCTTTCATGTCGCTGATTCTGGAATCGCCCGTGAACTGTTCGTAACGTTCAAGGAATCCCTGTGCCAGCTCAAGGTGGTCACCTGACTGAGGCTCAAGATAAGGAATCGGGTTCTGGTTGTTAGTGTCATAGTAGACTAGGCACCATGTCAGGTGTTTGCCTCGGAACTCAAACTGCGCATGCACCGACCCGCCGCTGTTAAAATACAGTATCGCTTTTCCGCCTGCTCTGCCTCTGGTTCCAAGTTCAGGGCTGTTATCACTGTCTCTGTCAAATCTAACAGACATATTACATTGCGAGGTGTCGATTCGCAGAACATCCCTAAAGAAGACAAGCAACTGGTTTTCTTCCACAGAAGCTTCGGCATGAACTACGGGAAACTGCGCTATAGACGAGGCTAAAACTAACAAGCAGACCAAAGATGCAATCAACTGGGGTTTTTTGAAGCCACCCATTCTGCGTCAACCCATTTTTCCTTGAAAAAGGTGGTTTTTCTAAAAATAAAAGGGTTCTTGTAAGGAATTCTTGACTAAAAGCGACTATAACGAGCGAGTTTCTGGTCAAAATTTCTTGACTAACATCTGAACGGGTCTAAGTCAAAAACTGCAGGGTTCTTCTACTTATACACGCAGGGGTTTTTCGGGTTAGACAGCGTACTGATTTGCTCCCTGCTCAGGGGCGCGGTTAAAGCCTATTTTTTGACGGGAACGCAGATTTTTGAGGAGTCAAAGCAGGCTACTTTGACGTCGATGCCGTAGATTGTTTTGAGGTTTGCTTCGGTAATTACATTTTCTGCTGTGCCTGATGCTATGAAGCTGCCTTTGTTCATCATTGCTACTGTGGAGGACAAATGGAAGGCGTGGTCAGGGAAGTGTGTTGTCAAAATTATGGATAAGCCTTTTTGTGACAGGTTTTTAATAATTTCCAGCATGCGCACTTGGTTTCCAAAATCAAGATGAGAAGTAGGCTCATCCAAAAGCAAAATACGTGGTTGCTGCGTAAGCACCATAGCTATAAGCGCCAGTTGGCGTTCGCCCCCACTGATTTTCGTGTAAGGTTTATCAGCCAAGTGATCAAGCCCCAGCAGTTTCAGGTTGCTTTCAGCAAGCGCGTAGTCCTTAGGCGAAGGTGAATCAGCTAAACCTAGGTGGGGAGAGCGCCCCATAACGGCAACTTCGAGAACGGAGAAGGGAAAAGTTGAAACGTGTAATTGAGGAAGAAAGCCTATATCTGTGGCAATTTTTTTTCTGCTAATCGACGCTAAAGTTTTGCCATTCAGGTAAACATTGCCGCCGTCAAGCGTCAATAATGCATCAATACATCTCAACAGGGTTGATTTTCCAGAGCCGTTTGGTCCTAGAATACAGAAAACCTCGCCTTTTTCCACAGAAAAAGAGACATGTTCAAACACGTTTCTCTTTCCGTCGTAAGAAAATTTGACGTCGTCAACTTGCAGAATCATCATGACCAACTCGCTTTACTCTTCCAAAGTAAATAGCCGAAGAACGGCGTACCAATAAGTGCAGTTAGAATGCCTAAGGGGATTTCGCCAGCCGTCACCGTCCGCGCAATGTCATCAATTATGACGAGGTACGCGGCGCCTACCAAAGCACTGACTGGAATCAGCTTTTTGTAGTCAGGTCCAACCATCATCCTGCCTATATGTGGAATTACTAGTCCCACCCAGCCGACAATTCCACTTATGCATACAGCTGAAGCGGTCGCAATGGTACAGCATGCTACTATGATGGCGACCACAAGCCTTAGGTCTACGCCAAGCGCACGCGCCTCATCTTCCCCCATAGCCAAGATGTTTATTCTCCAACGAACCAGCATAATACCTACTATCCCCGCAAAAATGACGGGAATTGCTACCTGCATAGTGCTTGCGGTTACCGAAGAAAGAGAACCCATAAGCCAGAAAACGATAGCAGGCAACGTGTCCGTAGGGTCTGCGATGTACTGCAAAAAAGAAACAAGAGCAGAAAAGAAAGAACCAACGATAATTCCAGACAATACAAGAGTTAAAGCAGAAGACCCCTTGTAAATTCGGCTCATAGCAAACGACGCGACAACCGCAATGATCCCAAAAGCAAACGCGAACCCTTGGACAACAACCGCGCCAGCAGCCATGGTTAAGGCTAAAGCGGCGCCGAACCCAGCACCAGACGACACCCCAAGCTGATATGACGAGACCAAAGGATTCTTGAAAAGCCCCTGAAACGCCGCGCCTGACACTGCCAAAGCTGCACCTACCAGCATAGCGGCGATTACTCGGGGAAGACGAATATTGAAGATAATATTGGTGACCACAGAGTCAGAAGAATTATTCAAGAACAAAGCGCTAAAAACAGCGTCTACGGGAAGAGAATACCTGCCTACAGAAATAGACACCAAAAAGGTAACAAACAACAAGCCGATTAAGAGTAATAAAAGAAACTTGTGATTTAATTCAAAGCGCATCAGCGATTTCTCTTTTCAGCGGTTTGTGTTTTTCCACCAGAAAATGCCCCATAAATCAGGGGTGTCAAGCAAGTTACGTTCATTCTCTGCGTGATGTTTCATGATGGCTTCTTTTTCTTCAGAATTGAATTTTTCAATCCAGTCCAGCCACTTCAGCAACCCCGCAGAATCATCGGACCTTCGCTTCGCAAACGATAGAACCTCAAAGTTAGGGCGAATACCCATCTGATGCAACACGTTATACAGGATGATGTGGTTAGGATGCGGCTGATAGTCTTTGCCAAGTAACCTGAACAGTTCTGAATCGTTGTCGCCCCCCAAACGAAAAGTCACATAAACTCTTTTTCCAACCTGAGTCATCTTGCTTAGAGCCTCCACAAGATTCCAGTCCTGTGATGTCTTGCCATTTATCGTCTGTTCTCGCACTCCAAGCAGACTTATCGAATTTGAAGAAATCACCACGTCATATTCCCTTTTGATGTCAACGCCGACCTGAACAGTTCGCCAAGCCTTGTTAACACACGTGATGTTCCGTAAATTCTGCGGTTTCATGTTCTCACATAATACTTCAAGCATACCGGGTGCGGAGTCAACAGCAGTAACGGTTTTGGCTACTTTAGAAAAAGGGAGGGAAAGAACTCCCGGGCCACAGCCAATGTCAAGCACGGACTCTTCGGCAGTTACGGCGGTGAGGGCAATGAGTGCCTGGTAATACTCTGGATTGGAGTATTGAAGGTAGTCTTTAGCTTGGCTAACACTCCATTGTTTCAGACGTCCATTTTTATCGTAGGCTATTGCATAGCACTTGCTCATCATGTCCTGCCAAAGTTCGTGCCAGTCTGTATCAGTGCGGAGCGTTTTGTGGGTCATGGCTAAAGCGCGGGTCCCGTGTAATCTATGCCGTAAACAGTTTGGTAGAAGTCGTTGGCTTCTTGATTCATGTCGATGCCGCTGAACTTGTCAGGATAGAACTTTGACGCCATATACTCTATTGCCAGTATTGCTCTAAGTGAACCGAAATCCCAGCCATCTTCAGGCATAGCGTAAACCTTGCCAGTTTTTATAGCAGAGACATCCTGTATGCGCCCGTCATTTAGTATGTCATCAATTGAGGTGCCTGTCAGCGTAAATATGACGTCGGGGTTCCAGACAAGTAACTGCTCTGAAGACACTTCCGGCAGCCAAGTCGTTAGTTCCGCACCAACGTTAATGCCCTTAGCCGTGACGATCTGAGCATGCTCAAAGGTTGTTCCGCCGTACACATGGAAAGCATCGTGCGAGCAGAAGTACGCTTTAATTTGGTCACCAGCACTTACGTCTCCAACTGTTGAGTCAACTTTGTCAAGAACAGATTGAATGTAAGAAGCAACAGTATCCGCCTTGTCTTCTTTGCCTACAACCTCTGCGATTATATTCAAGTCCCTAGTGAAATTCCCGATCTCCTCAAAGTGCGCAACAACCACGGTAAGATCAGCTTCTCTTAAAGGGTCGACCCAACTCAACCGTCCATAGCCGCCAACGAAAACCACGTCCGGCTCCAAAGCAACGATTTCCTCCAAGTTTATCGATCTCCCAGAAACAGGCACTGTCAAATCCATCAATTGAGGACAGCATGAAGCAATGTATGCACCAAAACCTGTCCCGCCCGCAGTGTAGTCATCAATAGCTACCAGCTTGTCTTCGGCACCAAGTACAACCATCATCTCCACAATCCCAGAGCGCAACGCAACAACACGTTGAACATCCGCGGGCACTTCAACTGAAGTTCCAGTAGAGTCGATTATTGTTCTAGTTTCGGGAGTCCCTTGTGGGTTAAGTGCGAAGAAGTATACTCCGCCAATGCTTGAAACTGCCACAATAGCGATTAGAATGCTTGCTACTAACCATTTGTTCATTTTGTTCACCGTTATGTTTTTCCATACCAAACGGTGCTATTTAATAAAACTTGCCCCAAAAAAATCACAAAAAATATGAAAAAAGCAAACCTACGCGCATAAAAGCTCCTGTAACAGCTTTATCGCAGACCAAGCAGCAAGCGCGCTGGTATGGGGGTTATCTGGATGAGGGTCATTTGCAAACCGCAAGAACATCTCGCCAAACTTCCACTTTAACGTGATCTCATGGGTGTTGCGTTCAACGTTCGGGTCGGAAATCACCTGCACCTTCACCCGCGCAGGCTTCACTGTGAGTGCTAAGGTGGCGGCAACGTTCATAGCTCTGGGAAACTGTCTTGCTGCCTCTTCGGCTGTGCCCTCGTAAACGACCTCAGGCTGCCTGTTATTTTTCTCAAAGGCACGAGGGTTTTTGCGTGACGCCAACACAACCTCATTCACTCCAACCAACGCTGCATTGGAGATGGCATCTAAACCTCCGATGGCTCCCGAAGGCACATACACCCTGCTCAAATCCACATCTAAATCCAGCAACGCACCCGTACTCAAAACAATCAACTCAATGCCTTCAGCGGCGATTTTAGGCGCGTACTCTTTGACCGCCTGCTGCGAAGCTGCCTCCACAATAACAGAGGGGTTGCGTTTGAGCAGTTCCTCAAAGCTGTCCACGATGGTTACTGGAAACTTCAGGGCTGCCTTCAGCTGCTCCGCTTTTGCCTTGTCAACGTCAAAAACGACCAGTTCATCACAAACGACCAGTTTACGTTCGATGGCTTCCGCAAGAACCGTGCCGATGGCGCCACACCCGATTAACCCAACGGTTTTCATCGTGTTCAGCTCGGTTTAGGCTTCTTCTGGACAGGCTGATAATCCGCTTTGAAGCGTACTGTGGGGAACTGCATGACTTCACGTCCGTTGCCGTCCTCGGGCAAAACCATCAGGGCTTCGACTTTGAGGGCGCCTACGATGTCGGTTTTTCCGTCTTCAAGGGCTTCCGCTGCGGAGTGGTCGCCCGCGTAAACCGTCAACGTCTTAATCGGCGTGTTCAAAGACATGCGTTTTTCGGCTTTTTCGCGTCTGACTTCGCCTATGAACTCCACAATAACGTCACCACGTTTCTCGGCGTGTTCATCCACGGCGGCTTGGTTGAATTCGGGCCAAGGCGCCAGTTGCAGGCTTGTGTAGCCCTTGTCAGCAGCGTACAGGGTCTGGTAAATCTCCTCCGTCAAGTGAGGAACCACGGGAGAAAGCATCTGCAAAACACGGAACAGTACTTCGTAGAGCGTGTATTGTGCGGCGGTTTTTTGGGCTTGCCCGTGTACTTCGGGTCGGTAGAGGCGGTCTTTGGCGGCTTCCACGTAAGAGTCACAAAAGACATGCCAAGTAAAGTTGCGAAGCTCCTCCACGGCAAGGTTGAATTGACATTTTTCGAAGGCATCGGTGACTTTTTGGATGACTTTCTCGGTTTTACTCAGCATCCACTTATCCAAAGCTTGCAGCTCCAGCGCCGAGGTATCTTTGATGGGCTGGTAGTCCTCAAGGAGTTTGCTGGCAAAGCCCGACACGTTCCACAGTTTCACAAGGAAGCGCCTGCCGTATTCGACATCTTGGACGCGGTAAGGAATGTCTGAACCCGTTGCTCCTCCACCAGCAGCCCACTGACGGATGGCATCGCTGCCGTATTTGTTAAGGGCTTCGGGTGCAGCAGCGTAGTTTTTAAGAGATTTACTCATTTTTCTGCCGTCTTGCCCCAAAACCATGCCGTTGATGAGCACACTCTTGTAGGCTGTCTGATCGAAGAGTGCCAAATGGCGTACCATGAGGTAGTATGCCCAGGTTCGGATGATGTCGGTTCCTGACGGGTGCAGGTCCGCGGGGAAAAGCCGTTTCCAGTCGGCTCGGTCAGGCCAACCCGCATGCACCGCACAAGTGATTGAGCTGTCCATCCATGTGTCGAAGACGTCGGTTTCGCCTGTGAATTCGGTTCCGCCGCATTTGGGGCACTTGTCTATGCGTGGTTCTTCCAGTTTGGGGTCTATGGGCACCCATTCAGGCTCGGCAAGGATGAGTTCGCCGCAGGTTTTGCAGTACCACACAGGAATCGGCGTGGCGAACAGGCGTTGGCGGCTGATGACCCAGTCCCAATCCAGCGACCGCGCCCAATCCACCAACCGATTCCGCATGTAATCAGGATACCAGACGACTTCGTTGGCGGCTTTCTCCACCGCATCCGTCAAGTCGCGGCTCTTCATGAACCACTGTTTGCGCTCCAAAATCTCCACATGCGCCTTGCAGCGGTCACAAACGCCCACTTCATGCTGGATTTTTTCAGTGTGATCCAGTAAGCCGGCTTCGGTGAGATCTTGGACAATGGCGGCGCGGGCTTGGTTTATGGTTAAGCCTTGGTATTTGCCGCCGTTCTCGTTAATTCGGCCGGTCTCCGTCAGGAGCATGATGACGGGGAGTTTGTGTTTCATGACGGTTTTTACGTCTTCCTTATCGCCGTAAGTACAAATTTGCACCACGCCTGTGCCGAATTCTGGGTCAACGGATTCTTCGGCGATTATGGGTACGGTGCGGTTGACGAGGGGCACCACGATGTTTTTGCCGATGTACTTGTTGAAGCGTTGGTCGGTGGGGTTGACTTCGACGGCGACGCAGGCAGGGATGAATTCGGGTCTGGACGTGGCAATCATCAAGTGCTGGTCTGTGCCTTTCAGCGGGTAACGAATGTAATGCAGGACGCCTTCGCGTTTGACGTGGTCAACTTCGGCGTCGGCTATGGCTGTTTCGTCACGGGGACACCAATTCACGGGATGCTTGCCCCGATACAGGTAGCCCTTCTTATGCAGCAAAATGAAGCTCAACTGCGTGCGGCGCCAGTAGTCGGGGTCCATGGTTTTGTATTCGGTGGTCCAGTCGATACTGCAGCCCAACTTCAAGATGCCTTCCTTCATCATCGCAATGTACTTTTCAACCAGCGCCATGCACATTTTGCGGAATTGGTCAGGGGGCAGGTCGCGTTTACGGATGTTGTTGGCTTTTTCAACTTGGATTTCGATGCCTAAGCCGTGGCAGTCCCATCCCTGCGGAAACAGCACGTTATAGCCGCGAAGGCGTTTGTATCGGGCGACTGTGTCAAAGTATGTCCAGTTGAGGACGTTGCCCATGTGAAGCTCACCTGAGGGGTAGGGCGGTGGCGTGTCGATGCTGTAGGGTGTCCGCTTGGTGTCGTTCCAGTCGTAGCGGTAGATGCCCATTTCTTCCCATTTCTGTTGCCATTTGCGTTCGATTTCAATGAAGTTATATTCTTTCGGCAGAGGCTGCATGCAGATTGTTCCTCGTTTAATGTGATGGCTTAGGAGAACTTGAAAACCACCTAAAAACATTATCCCATTCTAAATGAAGCCTTCATAGAACCTTCGTCAGCACACACTAAAACCGTGCCCCAAAAGTGCATTGGTCGAATGCCTAATCGGTAGTACGCAATGGTCTCCAGAGCTTGCTAGAAGCGCCAAGTATCTTGATGAGGATATTGTCCAGCCCAAACGTTTCGTCCATTTTTAACTATGCACTTCTAAAGGCTACAGTAGATATAACACCGTGGCATTTCTCTGCCCATTATTTTTAGGAGAACTTTTTACAAATGTGGAATTTTTTTACTTTAACGATGACAAGTCATAAAAGCGTTAAATAACAAATTGAACTGCCATGACTTCCGTGCGGCAAATATTCGTATCCCACAGTAAGCATGACAAAGATATAGTCGCCTCTTTTGACAAAGTATTTGCTAGAACTGGCGTAAAATCTGCGTGTATGGAATTTGAGGATGTTAGCGCACCCGAATGGTTTAAAATAAAAAATACGATAAACGAGTCAAAAGCCGTTTTTGTTCTGTTAGGTCCAAACGTGCGTTCCTCGATCTATACACAGAACTGGATCGCATTTGAAGTAGGATTAGCGTGTGCACTTGGCAAAGGGGTTTGGGTATTTGAGCAACTTAACTCCAAAATAGTTGACTTTCCCATCCCATACGTTACTAACTACATGGTGTATAATCTTGAGGAGCAAGGACACTTTGAATATGTTAGGGAGATAATTGAGGGCTTAAGAGACAAAGCCCAGGTTGTTTGGAGCGCAGTTGACGAGGTCCACCATGAGGTGCCCAAGGGAACGAAGGTGCAATGTCCTCATTGCCATTCCAAATTCTCATTGCATCCACGTCGTCTAGTTTTCCTGAAGTCCTTGAATTGTCCCTCATGTAGGCAATCGTTTACTCCAAAAAAACTCTTCTGAACATCTCAGGTAAACAAACGATAAAATATCAAAGCGCCTCTTAGCTGTAGGTTGCGGCTTATCATGGTACAGTCTACGTTAATTGGCGCCCAATTGCTAATTAAGGGGCACTTTTTGGTAAGGCTTTTTTTTAAGTGCCTGTTCTTGTTGGAGAACGCCCTGTTCTTTGGGGAGAGCTAAATTAACCCAACCTAACATAACAGTAGGTGGAACCTTGAAACGAAACGTGGTTGTCCTTCTTTCACTTGTTGCGTTGGCGATTTTAGTTACGGGCACAGTTGTCTATAGTCAAATAAGCAACAACCATACCCAACCACCAGCGGCTTCGCCTTCAACGGAACCCCTGCAGCCCCGCCCTAGTTCAACAGCGACCACAAGCCCTACACCCTTCTCGCTTGCTCCTCCAAAGGCTTCTTCAGCTTCACCTTCCACTGAACCTTTACCTATTGACCCGTTAACTACAAGCAATTTACCGCTTACTCCTACTGTCTTTGACCTTGTGGTTCCTGACGACTATTCATGCATTCAGGAAGCTGTTGACCACGCGGTTGAGGGTGCAGCTATTCTGGTGAGGACGGGTGTGTACAATGAGTCAGTAACCGTCAACAAGCCGGTGTGGCTGGTGGGAGAAGATAATCAAACAACAATCATCGACGCCCACAGCGTAGCTCCAGACCTTTGCATCCTTGTGGACAACGTTAACGTTACGGGTTTCTGCATGGTAAACACC
Source organism: Candidatus Bathyarchaeota archaeon (assembly GCA_026014615.1). GTDB lineage: Archaea > Thermoproteota > Bathyarchaeia > Bathyarchaeales > Bathycorpusculaceae > JADGNF01. The sequence goes on from JAOZHZ010000004.1 coordinate 16,272, forward strand.
GCCATTCCAGCACAAGGCAACTGGATGTTTTATTGGGATTACGTTCCCGCAAAGCAACTGCAGAATATTCAAATAAGCGGTGCCAGCGGCTGCCACATCTACCACAACATTTTGCAAAACAGCAGCGTCGGCGTGGACCTTGCGGACTCAAAAGGTAACTGTGTGTTTGAAAACGAGTTTTTGGGCAACGGGGAAGCCGTTTACATTTCAGGGGGCAGCCACTTTGTCGCGAATAACCTGATTGCAAACCGTAACGGCGGAGGCACAGGATTAGTGGTTGCTTCAAACAACAACACCATAATAAACAACACCATCACCGAGGGGACAGGCGGAGTCTGGTTTAAATCGGGTGAAAACAACACCCTCAAGGGCAACAAGCTCCAAGGCAATTTTATCAGCTTGCTCATGGGCTCAACGGAGCCATGGCTAGACTACGATAACTATGTGGATTCTTCAAACACCGTCAACGGCAAACCCGTCTACTACTGGATAGACAAAACCAACAAGACTGTGCCGTCGGATGCGGGTGCTGTCATATTGGTTAACAGTACGGGCATGATAATCAAAGACTGTGTTCTTCCGCAAAGCACATACGGGATAACACTTGTGAACACCAACCAGTCCACGGTTGAAAATAATCAGCTTGCCGCTTTAGATCCCGCGCAACTCGAACAGTACCACACACCCGGCGTTCCCCTGTATATCCTATTGCTGAACAGTTCGGGCAACCAGTTGAACAGCAACCGAGCCGCTCTATGGCTGAACTCTTCTTTGACAAACATGTTGATGCACAATACGGGGGTTATTCGGCTCAGTGGTTCAGACAATAACCAAATCACCCAGAATAACGTGACCAAAATCGGCTTCACGGCTATTGACTGGTCAGGCATTGTTCTAAGCAAGTCCTCAAACAACACCATCAGCGAAAATGACATTTGGGGCAACAGCGCAGGCGTAGGAGTAAATGGGGGCGCCACGTTCAACCGCATAAGCGACAACGACATTTATGGGAACGCTCAGGGAGGCATCGTACTTGGAACCATGGGTTCGGGAACCAAAAACAACCTCATCTACGGCAATAATATAACCGACAACGACAACGAAGGCATACTCGACTCCGCCTTCGGCACCCAAATCATAGGCAACAACATCCCAAAGAACAGCGGCAACGGCATTGAATTGAGTAACAGTGTCAACTGTACAATAAAGGGAAATGTTATCGAAGGCTTCTTCTTTGGAATGTTCCATAACAGTGCGATTAACTGCACCGTGGTTGCTAACAACGTTAGTTTGAACACGAGATATGGGCAGTACGGCATCTGGTTCCAATCTGATGTAGCAGGAACTTTCTACCACAACAACTTCATATCCGCCATAAGTTTTGACCACTCCAACTACACCGCTAACGTCTGGGACAACGGCAAAGAAGGCAACTGGTGGTACTTCTACACAGGAACCGACGCAGACGGCGACGGCATAGGCGACACACCCTACGAAATCGGACCCAACAACATCGACCGCTACCCCCTAATCAAACCATTCGACATCACCAAAGCCATTCCCCAAACTCCACCATAACACCTTCGTTCCTCTTTTTCTCCAAAAACCCGCAAGCTACACGGCACACTCTGAAAAGCAAATCAAAACCAACCTGCCAAGACACAGCAAATAACACTTCCAAAAGCTGAGTATAACAAAAAGTCACAGAAAATCACTAAAAATACTCAATTTGTTTCTGCTTACAAATTCACAAAAGACCAACACGACAGAAAACTAAAATACCGCCCTGAAAACAGTATCTTCATCAAAGGTATTCAAGGGGAGCTGGGAAATGACCTGGCTGAGAGGACAGTTCCTTCTGTCGACCCATGGAACCTGACCCAGATAATACTGGCGAAGGGAAAAAAGAGATGACCCAAACTACACCATACCCTAACTATAAATCTTCCAACCGGACTCGAATTTTCGCCGAAGCCATAATCTTTGTCGCCCTCGCGACAGCCCTGAGCTTCGTAATTGTTTATGTTATGCCGCAGGGTGGCTCCATCACCGCGGGCTCCATGGTGCCCCTCATCTGGCTCTCGCTAAGACGCGGACCCAAAATCGGCATAGCCGCAGGCGTACTCTACGGCGTCATCCAATTCATCGTCCTACCCTACGCAGTTAACCCCATACAGGTACTGCTGGACTACCCACTGGCGTTCGGCGTGCTGGGGCTGGCGGGCTTCTTCAAAAAACTCCCCCTCGTCGGCGCAACCGTCGCCATCACAGGACGATTCATCATGCACTTCATCTCAGGCGTATTCTACTGGGCACCCCTATACGCTCCAGACATGAACCCGTACGTTTACTCAGCTGTCTACAACGCAAGCTACCTAGTACCCGAACTGGTCGTCACCGGAATCATAATCTTCGCGCTACAGAAAAGCAAAGTCCTCAACGCGTTCCTATAGGCTGAACATAATGGGAAAACTCTCCACAGATGAACTCAAAAAAATCTTAACCTGCATAAAACCAGACTCCCGCGTAACTGTTCCGCCTCAGGTGGGCTTTGATGCAGGCGTCCACCGTATAGGCGACAGGTACGTGGTTGTTGCTGCTGACCCCTGCGTAGGCGTCCCCGAAGACTGGTTCGGGTACCTGCTCATACATTACGCGGCTTCGGACGTTTCGCTGTTTGGGGCAAAACCAGAATTCTGCACTGTAACCCTCATGGGACCACGCCCCACGGACCCACAGAAATTCGTGGACGTAATGAAGCAGACATGCCAAGCCGCCGACGACTTAGACATAGCCATCGTCAGGGGACACACAGGAACCTACGACGGCATCTCCGAACTGGTAGGCGTATGCACCGTCTACGGCACCGTAGCGCCTGGAAAGCTAATTACGCCAGAAAACGCGAGACCCAACGACCTCGTCTTATGCACCAAACCAGTCGGGTTGGAAACCGTCGTCAACTTCGCTCTGACCCATAAAGCGTGGGCACAAGAACTCTTCGGAAAAGCGCAAGCGGAAAAGCTTTCTGGTCAGGTTCCGATGCAGAGTTGCGTAAGAGAAGCCATGCAACTCGCCCAAACAGGCAGAGTTCACGCGATGCACGACGCCACAGAAGGAGGTTTCGTGTCAGCATTAAACGAGCTGACAGAAGCCTCAAAACTTGGTTTCCAAGTAGATTTTGAGAAGCTGCCCATTCCCCCCGAAGCACTGATTTTGCAGGAAACGTTTGGGCTTTCGGATGAGCAGGTTTTAGCCATGTCCTCAACAGGCACGGTTATGGGGGCGGTTGACCCCAAAGCCAAAGAAAACATCCAAGAAGCTCTAAGGCACATCGGCGTGCACGCAAGCTTTATTGGAGAATTCACTGAAAACAAAAGCTGCACACTTATCAAAAAAGGAAAAGAAACGCGGTTCCCAGAAACCGCAGTTGACCCTTATAGCCGAATAATGTCTGGGAAAGCCTAACCTAACTGCCTTACTTTTTGAGTTCTGCCATCAAGAAGTCCACTATTTCGTCGGCTATGTTAACTTTGGTGACTACCTGTAGACCCTTCCAGCCCGGCTGGCTGTTCACGTCACAGATTTTGGGGCCTTCGGGTCCTTCAAGGATGTCTACGCCTGAAACCTTTGCGCCCACGGACTGGGCAGCTTTCACCGCAAGGTCCTCAAACTCCTTGCTTAACCTGGTAGGAACAGGTCGGGCGCCTTGACTGTAGTTGGTTTTCCAGCCGTCCGCTTCCCGTCTCATCGCAGCCACAACACGGTCGCCAACCACGAAAACTCTGATGTCTGAGGTGCCGTGCTCCACAAACTCCTGCAGGTAAATGACGCCGTGCTGGAAGGTTATAGCTTTGAAGACTGTTAGGGCAACTTCGGGGTCGTTGACGCGGGTTGCTCCTATGCCTCGGCTGCCGAAAACAGGTTTGATGACTACATCGCCACCAAGCTCTTTGAAAGCCTCCAGAGCCCAGTTAGAGCTTTCGGTTGCAAAAGTCCGTGGGACAGGCACGCCGTTATCTTCGAGTATGGAGAGGATGTCGTATTTGTCGACGCAGTGCTCTATGGCTTCTGCGGGGTTGATGATGTAGAAGCCTTCGCGTTCCAGCTTATAGAGCATATCCATACGGAACACGAGTTCTTCGAGGCTTCCGCGTCCAATGGGACGGATGATCAAGGCGTTGAGGTCTTGGAGCAAATCCACATCTTGCAGGTTAATGTCTTTGGCTTTAAAGTAAGGTTTGCGTCCAAGCTGCGCGATGAGTCGGGGAAAAGTGAAACATACGTAGGGTATGCCGCGTTTGGTGAGGGCTTCTCGGACCTGAGTGCTGCTCCAGGCTTCCATGTTTCGGGTAGCAATTCCAATCTTCAACTATGGTTCTCCTTGCCGCTTGTCTGCCAAAAATGCATCTGCACTATGCTCTTAAAGCTTCCGCGAGAAATGTACGCTTGCTAATCAGCAAGCAGCAAAGTTCACCAGTGCCTCTTGATGCGGCTGGGGGTCAACATAATTTTGGACCAAAAATTCGCCAATAGCGACCCCTCCCCCCTCTTTTTTTGCGGCAAACGTTTTGGACCTACCCCCTATCGTTTCTGCATCGATATACTATTAGCAACCAAATAGACGCCAAATAGGTTCGTGAATTGCAGGTTACTGGGGCATTTCACTGAACTCTTTCAGGCGGGTTGCTCGGATAGAAGGACTAAATTTTATAGTAAGTGATGGATAATAAGCAATTCAAAATGGCTCAAAAGAAAGGACACTGATTAAAATGACGAAAAAGCGGTTAAGCTCTGTTTTACTGGTTGCACTCATGTTTACGGCAATAGGTCTTGCCTGTGCTGCTCAGGTGAACGCTGACCCAACAATAACAATGAAGATTCACAAGGACTACGGGTACAGCAGCTTTGGCAACGACGCGCAAGGTGACTGGACAGTGCATGCAACTGTTTCAGAAGACACCACACGGGTGGAATTTTACTTAGACGATGAACTGCAGTTTGATGATACGCAGACGCCGTTTGCGTGGTCTTATGTCACGGACGACTTCCCAGAGGGTCTTCACACGATTAAAGCGGTGGCTTATGACTCAAACGGAAACACCGCGACCGCAGAGGTAGAACAGAACTTTGTTCCGTTTCCCATGGACTTCACTATCGGCATCGTCATCGCCGTAGTTGTGATAAGTGTGGTTGTTTCGATATTGGCAGTTGTTTTCGCGAGAAGAAAAACGAGGTAATAACCGCTCTAACTAAGAGCCGTTAGAATGTGTGAATGAAAGGAACCAGTTGGTTGGCGTTCTCAAACTTTTGTTTCAGCGACAACTCCAAGTAGGCGCCGTTTCGGTTAAAGTACGGCGGTCCTTTGCGGCTGAAAAGCGTTAGGATTTTGCCGTTGTGGTTGATTTTGAAGCCGTTGCGTGTCGACTCGTGTCCCCTTATTAGGATTTTTGCGTTCACCGTTTGCAGAATCTTTGCGGTAACTGTTTTTCCGAAAAGGTAACCTGCACCCCGAGGAGAAGACACAACCCCTTTGACTTGTTCGTCAGGGTCGTTCCAAAGCAGCTCCTCAAGGAAAGCCTTGTGAGGATGCAACTGATCTGCGTCAGCCAGTTCCTGCAGGCTCTCAAGTTTGGTTGGTAACCCGCCGTGAACCATCAGGTAACGGTTCTCCACGTAAACGGCGTTGTAGAGATGGCTGAAAAGCTCCTGCAACTGCTGGTAGACGGCACCCCCCTTTTGTTTGAATTTACGTTGAAGCTGAAAAGGCAAATCATGTGGGTAAGCCATCATATCTGAAGGCGCTTCGTGATTTCCCCGCAGCAAGATAACTTGTTCTGGAAAAGCCAGCTTCAGGCTGAGCACGGAGTAGCATAATTCAGGTGATTGTACGCCACGGTCTCCGTAGTCGCCCAGAAAAACCAAAGCCGCAGACCTGTCGGCTTTCATCGTCTCAAAAAACCCGCTCTTACCCATTATGGTGTTTAGGCTTTTTAGGTCACCGTGTAAATCCCCAATCACCAACGCTTCGCCAACGGGTTTAAGCTTAACCAGCTTGCCTGTTACGGTGATGTTTTGGTTGACAGGTTTTTTTCTATCAAGAATTTCAGTTACCTTTTCCGCTGTCTTCAAGAAGTCATCTGCGTTTATGACTTTGGATTCTTGAACAATCTTTGAGAACGCCAATCGCAAGCGCCTCTTAAACAATTATTGGAGTTGAACTTGTCTACCCATGAAGCTGAGCACGTTTGCTTCCACAGACGATTTCAAGTGCCGTGCTCTATCCAGCAGGTCCTGCCGTTGGTTCTCCTTCATTTTCTCGTCTGCTTCGATGCTGTCTCTTCTAATCCTCAACGTTTCCATCTGTTCCTTCAGCAAGCTGAGGTGCTGTGTGGCTTCCTCCATCTCCTTTGAGGTTAACAGCTTTTCTTTGAGAGTGAAAACTTCCACGCACCGTTTGTGTAAGTCCGTTAAAGTGTCGGATTTGAGGATTTCGTCCACATCTTGTTTTGCTTTACGTTTTTTGTCAGATTTTAGTTTAAGTTTGTTTTCAGCCATCAGGTCAAGAAGTTTCTCCAGAATCTGGTTCAGCACTGGACAACCAGCCTGCTCGGCTACGATGGCTTCAAAAGGATTATCCATGTAGAGCCCAATCATCTTCAACTCGTCGGGCGTAATCCCGCCGCCTCCGCCGAACGTGGCTAAAGCCTGCATTTTCAGGAAAGGCTTCTGGAGGTGCCGCAGCGTTTGTTTCAGTTCGTCACTTAAAGCGTCAACTTCAGCGTCTAAACGATTTAACTCCTTAAGGGTATCGTTGCCCTTAACCTGAGTAGCCCTCTGCTGAAGTGCATCTATCTCTTTTTCTAGAAGTAAACGTTCATTTTGCAGGTTTGCTTGTTCCGCTTCAATAGCAGCTATTTGCTCTTCAAAGCTCTGTAGTTCGTCAATGAGTTGGTAGGTTTTTTCTAAAGTTTTGGATTTGATGTAGTCTTTGTTTACGAAGTCGGTAAGGGAGTTCACGGTCATTTTGGTTTTTTCGTAGGTGGTTAGGAACTTTCTGCGATCCATAATGAAGAAGGGGCTAATTCGTGGGAACCAGTTCTTTATGTCGATTTCGATGACCGTGAGGGTTTTTTGGGTTTCACTGGCGAATACGCTAAAGTTGTCAAACGAGATTTGTTCAGGAGCTTTTAACTTTTTAATTCGTTCCATGAAGATGTTAGCAAGTTTGTTTAGGGCGCGGGCGCGGTTGTAAACTTTCGCGTTGCGTTTTTCGATTTCTTTTTGGCTGTTATCGAAGAGCATTTTGCTGGCGTCGCTTAGGTTCTGTAGGGCAGTTTGGGTTTCGTCGCTGTATTTTTGAGCCTGTGCTTGGACAGGGTTAAGTATGGAGCCTGTCTCTGTTTCTAGCCAAGCTTTTAGGTCATTGGTAGTGAAGGTTGTTGGGGTCAATGCATGCTCACACTGCATACTTTAGGGTTCGGGGGTATTTATCAAATTTCCCAATTTTTGGTTCAAACTTGACGTACTCCTATTTAGGTAGCTACTCTTAAATAATTAACCAGTGAAAGGTGACTTGATAAAAATGAACACCAAAGTCCTCGCAGTAACCATAATCCTCGCCGCAGTAACCGTGGCCCTAAACCCAGTCTTCACCAAAATCGCCATCCCCGCACCCTACGCACCCTTCCTCTTCTACCAAATATGGGAAATCCCCATAGTAACCGCCTTCGTACTCATCAACCACAAATCAGCAATCACCATCGCAGTCCTCAACGCCATAGTTCTTATGGCAATATTCCCAGGGGCACTTATTCTTGGACCCTTCTACAACCTACTAGCCGTACTCTCAATGCTACTAGGGGTCTACATGGCACACAAGTTAGCTACCCGCATGTTCACCAAAGGAAAAAACCAAGAAATCACGCTCCAACAAGAAACCAAACTAGCTACAGCCGCCACCGCATCAGGCATACTCTTCCGCGTAGGGCTCATGACAATTGTAAACTACGTTGCGCTCCGCTTCGGTCCACCAGTAGGCTACGGCATGAACGAAATGGAAATACTCGCCGCGATTCCGCTAATTGCCATATTCAACGCCACCTTAGCACTCTACACGATACCTATAGGTTACCTTCTGGCAAAAGCCATTAGAAAGAACCTGAAAATCAGCAAAATCGAATAAAACCAGTCTTTCTTTTTTTTCTAAAAAGAGAAATAGTTTAGAAGCCCAGTGATTGGGCTAAAACTTGGGGGTTAATTTCGCCAGCTTTGAAAACTTTGCCCGTCTTGGCGTTGTTCACCATCAAGGCTGCGGGTGCGAACAGGTTATGGTCAATCTTGTAGAAGTCTTTGTCGGCTTCGCGGAAAATCTGCAGAAACGGCTTCCCGTAATCCTTGGACATCTTAGACGGCGCCTGCTCAACGATTTTCTGCAACGCAACTTCATCGTCATGTTCGACGGTGCAATAGACGGTGCCGCCGTAAAGAATCGCGTCGTTGGTCCGTGCCATAGCCACCTCGAAGTCTTTACCTTGTGGTGGAATAGGCGCATAACCGCACGCGTACTTGATGCTTTGTGGGTTTAAGCCGAGTGTGCGTAGTTTGTGGATGCCTACTTCGACGATTCTGCCCGTGACCTGAGTTAACCCCGCTACACTTGCAGTGGGAGCAACAACTGCAATGAGGTTTTCGGGGCTGATGTTGCAGGCTTTGGTGACTTTCTCGATAAGCGTGTCCGAAGGAAGAACGTTACTTTCCAGCGTCAAAACAGCCTTGTCAGATTCGTCCTTGTAACCGATTTCCTCAAAAACAGCCTTGGGCTTCAACGCCAACGCGCGGGCAGGTCCAGAGCCGATAGCGATGGAGCCATCAGGTTCCTTGATGCGCCAACCCGCAAACTGCGAACCCAACGCCGCAATTGCAGGATGGTCAGTGGAAACGGTCACGGACGGAAAAGTTATATCACCATAGGCTTTGAAGCCAAGTTGCACTTTTCCTGCGCCTCCAAGGCACAGTTCAGTAAGCATTTTCCCCGCTTGAAAACCACCCGGCACGTTTACTCCTGCGTCGATTATGGTTGCGCCTGCGCTGGTTTTAGAAGCATGTACATCATAGAAGGCTTGTTTCACCAACAGTTTTTCGGCAAGTTTCCACGCAAGTGTGTTAACGCTCAAGAATTCATGCATACGCTTTCACCTATAGGTATTTATCGTATATCGGTCCCAGTTGAGGGTTGCTTTCTCTGGAAATGAAAAGCTTACCAGTTCCATGTTCAGCTAAGTCGCCGAGGAACACGTAAAAGGGACCCTTAGCGGTCAGTTCGGCGTCAACCTTTGCTTTTCCCTTCACTCCGTCAACTGTGAAAGAAGGCATAACTTCTTCAACGGTGCCAGCGATGATGATTTTGCCGCCAGTCATGCATGGAGCTAACCGGTATGCACATTCTTTCTCGATGTAGATTGCGCCTTTTAACATGTGGTACCCTAAGAAGCGCCCCGCACCGCCTTTGACTTTGATTACTCCACCAGCCATATAACACGCAGAATCCGTTCCGATATTCCCATCAACTAAGATTAAGCCTCCGCGCATACCAATCTCGCTTCCACGGTATGGAGAACCCAAATAGTCACCGCCATCGCCGTGGATTTCAAGGACGCCTCCGCGCATTTGGCTACCTGTCCAGCTTCCAGAGCTACCGTTAACTGTGATTTTGCCGCCAACCATCTTTTCGCCAGTATGCATGCCGACGTTGCCGTTGATGGTTATTTCTCCGGTTTTCATGCCTTGACCGATGCGTTTGACCCTGCCCACATCGCCGTTTATGGTTATGTTTGAGGTTCCGTCGGGTGTTTCTTCAATTTTGAAGAGGTCACAAAGCGTCAGTTGAGCGTTTCCTTCAGTAACGGGCAAGTTAGCTATCTGCTCAAGGGTTTTTCCTTGGAATACGTCGGGGTTGATGCAGGCTGCTTGAACGGGGGCTTCGTACTTTTTCAGGGTTGTAAGAACAATCATCTTAGACACTTGCCTTCACAGTTATTTTATCAGGAACTTTCACGTAATGGTCAAACACTGGATAGTTATCGTATTCGACAGTCCAGTAATCTCTAAACCTGCGTTTCATATCCTCGTCAATTACGCAAGGCTCAGCAGTGTTCACGTCAAGCCACATAGTTCGACCGCTTGCTGTTTTGACAATTTCGCCGTCTTTAACCAAGATTTCGCCGTCTTTGATTGTGTAAGCAGCGCCATCGAAGGCTTTGCGAGCCGTCCTGAACTTTTGGGCTATGTCCAGTGTTTCTGGGTTAATGTTGTAGATTGCAACGTCGCCGTCAGCGCCCACGCCCAAGTGACCTTTATTCTTGAGTCCTAAGGCTTTGGCTTGACCTGCACGGGTAACAATCGCCAACTCGTAAAGGCTTAACTCACGGTTAATCGAGGGCAGCAAGCTTCTTTTTTGGGCTTTCTTGTGACACTTCTTGAGCATCAACATACGAGCTTTTTTGCTGGTTAACCACGCCATGATTTTTGGGTATTCAAAGAAAGGTCCGCCGTTGGGGTGGTCAGTGGTCATGAAGATTTTCCACGGGTCCGTAATCAGCAAAGCAAGTTCTAAGCCTATGGACCATTGTATGGCGTTTACGGCACTGTTGCGTTTGTAATGCATCGGTATGATGCCGCCGCTTGTTTCCGTCTCGACGTCTGAGTTTACCCATTTATGCCCGCTTAATTGGTAGAGGGTAAATTCGAAGGGTCCGTCGGCGGTCATGGTTGTGGTTTCAGAGAAGATTACCTGTCCCATGTCAAAGGTCATGTGATTATGGTTATTGATGTACTTGGAAATCTCGTCTGCGGCTGATTTCATGTGTCCCCAGTCGTCGCCCGCGAAGCTACTGAACTGTAGGTGAGTTATGTGGCAAACGGGTCTGTCGCCAGTGTAAATGTCTTCAAGGGCTTTCATTGTGTCCAAGGTGGTGGTATAGTTACCGGGCAAGCCAAGGTTGTTGGTGTGTAGGTGTATTGAGTGGGGTAAATTGAGTAACTTGTTAACTTTAGCTAAACCACGCACTATCTCTCGGGGAGTAATGCAGAAGTTCGGAACTTGGTCGTCAATGCTGTGAACGTTGCCGCCGAATCCCCAAGATTCCAAGCCGCCGGGGTTAACGATTTTTATGGCGTAACCTTTGGTGGTGTTCATCATCCAAGCGACATGTCTTGCGCATTCTTCGATTTTGCCTTTGCTCAAGTATTCAAGAACGAACCACCAGTCGCCTATAAGCGGGTAGGTAGCTTTGTCTAACATGGGTATGTCGTTGAGTTCTTCGTGAGTGTGCTTTGCTTCCAAAGGAGCCATAGAAGGATTCATCGCGGTAGTGTAACCCATTTGGGAGTATCGGTAACCGGTGGTGAAGGTTGATGGAATCGAATATCCAGTTCCGCACCTTGTGATGGCGGTTTTCCGCACGACATCTTTAACGTGGTCTTCAGGACGAAGGATACGTCCAGTGTTAACTTCGCCCCCAGCAATATGCGTGTGGATATCAACTGCGCCAGGCATCACCGTCAAGCCAGATGCGTCGACAATTTTGGCGTTTGCCTCATTGACTTTTTCCACAATTTTGCCGTTTTTGATGGCTATGTCCATTTTTTCGCCATTAATCTTGTTGATGGGGTCGAAGACGAAACCGTTCTTTATGAGCATCTCAGTCATTTAGTTAGCCCCCTCTGTTTTTGTGGCACATGTAGATTTTGGAGGAGGGTTAGCGGCTTTTTCAGCCTTAATTTTCTTAACTTCCTTCAAGATCAGGGTAAGTAACTCCTCGTCGTTAGGCACACCTTCAGGCGGCTCCACCACTTTCCGAAGCATAATAGGCACATGATCCATACGATACGCGGTACCCTCATATTCAATGCCGCACCATTGTGTTGGGAACACCACGTCACCGAGACGCGAGATGGCGTTCATGTCGGGGTTAATCGTAATCAATGGGTGCTTCAGCATATTTTGAACAGCTGACTTGGGAAAATGCGCACCAGGATCCGCAGAAATGACGAGCGTTGCGTCGTTGTCTCCACGTCTGAGCAAGTCAATAGCTGTAAATTCACCCGGGTTATACTGGGGATAGCCCTGCGAAAAATCAAGTGCATACGGATAACCTGTTTGCCAAGCAAAAACCACGTTTGCACCTGTAACATTGAAGTGCCCCCTCATGGGTGAGATTACGAATTTGGTTTTACTGTTAAGATCACGGGTTAAGGCGATTGCAATTTCGATGTTACGGAACCTGCCAGCGCTTTGAGTTAAGCCCAGACCGAAAAAGATTACGCCAAACTCACAGTTAACCAGAGCGTCAGCCACTTCTTTTAAGTATTCAACTGGAACTCCACCGACTTTTTCAACATCCAACTCTTGATCATTAACTAAACATCGAAGAGCTTCAATTATTTCGTAGTCTTTGTTTGGTTCAACTTGCACAAAATAGTCAGCAGCTTCAGCAGTCATCGTCTTCCTAACATCAAAAACAATCATCTTACGCCCCATCTTATTAATCGTCTGAGGCGGAGCATCCACAACACACGTCTGAGGACGAGGCGGAGGCTGATACTTGATGTGGCTTTGTCTAGCGGCGGCTACGAGTTTTTTCTTTCCAGAAGCAGCCTTAACTTTCTGTATGTAATCTTTCCATTCGCTCTTCTCAAAACGACCTTCGCTAAAAGAAGTGTATCTTTCAACGTGTCTAGGGTGGGAAGTCCATGGGTTGCATGCCCAGTAAACGATTAAGTCTGCGCGGTGCCTGATTTGTCCTAAAGTGCATGAGGGTATACCGATTTCTTGTGTAGCCATAACAGAGGGTCCATGGCAGACACTGCAGCAGTTATCTAACGCTGAACCTAATTCTTCAGCTAGTTCAACCCCGACTCGTTGTGCTTCGCTGGTTGAACTGCTCCAGCCGAACAGCAAAGGGTATTTTGCGTCGGTAAGGATTTGGGCGGCCTTATGAACCGCTTCATCCATGGGTACAGGAACTAATTTACCGTTCTTACGAAGCATAGGCTTTAAAATACGCTCATCACTCCTGTAGCCGTAAACCATTTTTGCTTCGCATACAGAGCAACCGTTTTTCATTTTGACAATCTCGTTATTTTCCACGGTTACTTCTAGGTCATCACATAAGCAACCGCATATTGGACAAATAACGGATTTTACTTCAGTCATTGTTATCTACCTTCCATACTCCTCTTTAAGAAGCTCATCCAGAGTCAAGATGGGCTGATTTGGGGCGGGTTCAACTTCAACGGTGAAGCCTTTGAACATGGGCATGCCCATGCTGTAGGTGTCATCGCCACAGATGGCGTTTGCCCACAGACCGCACGGAATGAAAACCAATCCAGGCATGGACCCGCGGGGAAACTTCTTTGCTTTAACAACCACGGTACCGAATTTTGAGGTGACCCGAACGGTGGCGCCGTTCCTTATGCCGAGTTTAATCATGTCGGTTTTGTCTAGAAAACATACTGCGGCGCTGTCAAAGTATTCCTTTGTCCCTTTTCCCAGTTCTTTTCCAACGCCTTGATCAATTGTTCTGCCGGTGATTAAAGTTGCACGTAACTTTTGGTCTACCATACCCTTGACCTTAACCAATAGAGATTTCAGTGGTTATATTTAAGAGTAAGTTCAGAAAATGCTCGAAATTCAACATTAAAACATGATGCGAAGCATGTGAAAAGGTTCAAGATAACACCCTGAATCGCAGTTTATAATAAAAGCGGAGGAAGAAAATGAAAGCAAACCGCCATAGAACGCATTTTTTGAGAGGTTATTTGAGTTTGCCGTGTTCAGCCTTAAAGGAAGCGTTATAAGTTCGTTTGTTAGCGGCGCCAACCACATAGGTCACTTTAGGCAAAAACGTGACGCCCCTAATCCGCCTCAAATCTTTTGTCACATCGGGTTCGTCGTCGTCAAATCAGCACAAGACGTAGTGGTCAGCTTCGCCTTCAGGGGTGGCAAGATAATCCGCGTCGCCCATGAGTGTAAAGAAGTCCTGGAGGTCTCCATTTAATTTGCCATCGTCAGCTTTTGAAATCGTGAGTTGTTTTGCTTTAACCACAACAAACGGGTCAGCTTCATGATTAGGAGAACGTTCTTTAAAGATACAAACAACAGGTTTCTTCCAAACGAAGTCGGACAAAACATCGCCCCAACAGGAATAAGCAGAAAAGAAGTATATAACATTTGATGCTATGGGCACCACATTAATTTAAGTTACATAATGCTTGAAGTAGTTGGAGGCGGTAACGTGAGTGACCATGAAGACATGTTTGTACCAGTTTTAGATGAAAACGAGCTGAATGAGGGCTCAATGAAACTTGTAAACATTGAAGGAACCCCTGTTCTGCTGGTTAAGGTTTTAGGCGAAATCTTTGCAATCGACAACCGTTGTCCCCACATGGGCTGCGGATTCTCAGGCGGTTCCCTTGACGGCGACGTCATTATTTGCCCATGCCATGACTGGCGGTTTAACCTTAAAACAGGGGAATACGAGGAAATGCCTGACATGACGCTTGTCAAATATGAGTGGAAAATCAAGGCAGGGAAAATCTGCGTTAAAGTCGAAGACGAAGAAGAATGGTAAACAGCAAACTTAACCGCCCTTGAACAAAATTCATGCGAGCGATGTTGAGGGCGCCTTACAGTTAGGTGGTCCTGACACCGGACTTCAAATCTGGTGAGTCCGAGAAGGATTCGGGGTTCAATTCCCCTTGGGCGCCGCCGCTACCTCAATTTCCCAAGAACTCAATCGAACCACTCAACCAAAAGATTTGCTCATCGTTGTAGCCGTTTTCAGGCGCACTCCTTTTTCTCAAAAGCGGGTTTACCGCTTTGAATGCAGCAAAAGCATTTAGGGTTAAGCTTTTTTGGAGGCTTGTTCTTTGCAGAATTCCCAAAAAACCTCAGCGGCTTTTAAAAGGTTCCTTTTTGGTCGGAGCAGGTAAAGTTTTCGTGTGGAATCTGCGCCTTCGAGCTTAAGGATCGCGACTAAACCTGCTGCTTGAGCTTTTTTGGAGGCAATTGAGGATACAATGCTTATGCCTATTCCTTCGGAGACAGCGGTGATTACTGATTCGGTGCTGCCTAGCTCCAGCGGAGTTTTAAGTTTTGAGGCGGGTATCCCTGAGACTTCAAGTACGCGTTCAATTTCTGCTCGGGTGCCAGAGGTTTCTTCGCGATTTATGTAGGGGTACTTGAGGATTTCTTGCAGTGAGACAGATTTGCGGCTTGCAAGTTCATGCCCACGGGGGACAACGAGCACCAGTTCTTCTCTGCCGATTTCTATGGCTTCGAACCTTTCATCATAA
Organism: Candidatus Bathyarchaeota archaeon; assembly: GCA_026014615.1. GTDB lineage: Archaea > Thermoproteota > Bathyarchaeia > Bathyarchaeales > Bathycorpusculaceae > JADGNF01. The sequence goes on from JAOZHZ010000004.1 coordinate 31,626, forward strand.
CCACGGATGCTACCTGTAGCTGCAAAGTCCACATCATTAGCCAGCAGACTCAGCAGACTGGTTACGCTGTCTTCAGTTTTTGTTTTAAATCTGACGATAGAGTTGTTTTTTTGGAATTCGACAATAAGGCTAGGAAGCAGGTGTTCTTCGGGTATGGTGCTAGCGGCGATTTTTATGACACCTGTAAGTTTGTGTTTTGTTGAGGAGATTTGGGCTTTAGCGTTTTCCACGGTATACAGTATTTTTTCCGCGGCTTCTTGAAGAATAGCGCCTGACTCAGTAACTTCAACGCCTTTTATGGTACGTTTTAGAAGTTGCGCGTCAAAGTACTCTTCCAAGGTGGCGATGTGGTTGCTGACGGTTCCTTGACTTGTGTGGAGTTCTTTGGCGGCTAAGGAGAAACTACCGATTCGCGCCACGGTTAGGAACGTTTTTAGATAATCAAGTCGCATGAGCTCTCTGCCTCTGTATAGTCGAAGAGGTTATTTATTTTTTCAGCAGGTGCTTATATATTGTTTCTTTGTAGGCGCGGAAGGTTTCGGGCGCTGTTTTAAAGGGAGGGATTTTATGTCTTTGGAGTTCTGCGCGGTTTTTTGCGTTGATTTTGGGAATAGGCAGCAAAAGGCATATCAATTAGAAATCTTAATACGCCGAAATAGAAATCCCAAAGGGAGAAGTAGGGATGTCAAAATACATAACTATATTAGTAGCTGGCTTAATCGCCGGAGCCTTGGCAGCTATAGCACAAGTTCCTTTCTATGCCCAAACACCATACGCCTGCGGGATATGTGGCTTACCACGGCAGAGACATAGTAAACTGGCGCGTCAATGTGGAAATAGGATGGAATCTGGGAGTCGCCCCCGTGTCCATCATAGCTCCAGTGAGTTAAAGATGAAAGGCCGCAGTTCACAATCGTTATCGAAAAGAAATAACGCCGCGAACTTGTCGCTTATGTGGAGCGAATAGGTTGACTAAAAAAGACAAAACTGAAAGAGCAATTGTTCTGCTGAAAGATGTACGGGAAAGCATGAAAGCGGAGCGAATCCTAAAAGCAAAGGACTACGACGTGAAAATTGTGGCGCCTCCGCCTGAAGTGCGAATCGGATGCGACTTAGCCATAGAAATCAACATCGTAGACAGTTTCGGAGTACAAAACACCCTAAAAAACAACAGAATCAACCCGATAAACGTGGTTCCATTAAGCAACATGCAGCTAAAGCCACTTGAAATCGTCAAGGAAACAGACCTCGGAGAATACCTCATGATTAAAGCTGGACACATGAAACTAACGTTCAACAAAAACAGCGGTGAAATCGTCAACGTTTCGGGGGGTGGGTGCCCCGACATTCCCTTCTTGGCGTTGAGCATGGTCGGCAAAACCATCGAAAGCACCAAAAGACCAGATGAGTTAGGCTACACGCTCTGCGCTTATATGCTGGAGAAAGCCTACGAACGAGCACTTCAACTACGCAAGGAGAAACAACCATGCTAGTCATTGTCGGCACAATCCCCATTAAAGACATGCCGCTGACAACGGATTTCTGCGAATTCAACGACGAAAAGTTGAAAGTGGGCGAAGCTGACCTGCCGCTGATTAACGGAACGAGCGCTTTGGTGGCAACCGCAGCTGCAACGTGCAGTGCCCTGAAAATTCAGAAGCCTTATGCGGTTCTTGCAGGCGATATAGGCACTGGAGAAGGAAGCAACAAGATTTACAGGTTCCTGCGGGATTCCTTTAAGCCTCCCAGAGATACTTCTGAGAAAACTGTCATCGCAATGCACTACATCAAACCCAACGTCCTCTACGCTAAAGACGCCATCAAAGCTCTAAGAAAACACGCCAACACCACTCTGATTGCCGATGCGGGCTCCATGTATGTCGCCAAAGCGGCAAAACTATCCAAAGACTTTGACCTGTTTACTCCTGACCCCGGCGAGATGGCGTTTCTGGCAGACCCTGAAGCGATGCATCCAGCTTACGTGCGCAGCTTCATATTCGACGCAATCAATGATGTCCCAGCGCTGATAAAACAAGCGTACCAAAATTTTAACGCAGCAAAGTTTCTGTTAGTGAAAGGAGTCACTGACTTCATTGTTGACAACGGCGAAATTGTGGCTAATGTGTCTGAGCCGTGTATTTCAGCGTTGGAAGCCGTCGGCGGCACAGGCGACACACTTGTCGGAATCGTCTCCACCCTGATTGCTTCAGGATGCGACATACCCAAAGCAGCAGTCAAAGCGGCAAAAGCCAACAGGTTTATGGGAGCACTTGCGAAGCCTACGCCTGCCACTAAGGTCTGGGAGATGATTCAATACATTCCAAAGGCACTTGAAGCGGTTGAAAAAGCGTCTGCTCCAAATTAGCCGTCAACCATTTTTTCCTTTTTTAGGCTAAACGTAACGTTTTGTTTGCGTGGAAGTTTAGAAAAAACTTATATCAGCAGCACTAATACACAATATTAGATACCCTGAAATGAGGATGGATAGTTTATGGTTAAGTTTACAGTGTTAATTAATGAATCACCGATTGCTAAAGAACGCGCGTTTACAGGACTCAGGTTCGCAACAACCGCCGTGCTTGAGGGGCACGAAGTTAACGTTTTCTTGATGGAAAACGGCGTGTATCTAGCCAAGAAAGGTCAGAACCCGTCCGCCGACGCCCCAAACCTTCTGGAATACTTGGAAGAGTTGATTAACAGCGACGTTGAAGTGAAAGCCTGCGTTGTCTGCTGCCAAGCTCGAGGCTTAACTGAAGACGACCTTCTTGCAGGCGTAAAAATTGCTTCCATGCATGAACTGGTCGAGTGGACAGCAGCCTCAGACAAAACAATAGTTTTCTAGTGAGACACATGGAAACCGAAAAACTAGAAGTAAAAGGCAAAGTTTGCCCCATGCCCATCCTCCTTATCAAGCGTAAACTTAACAGTGTTCAGTCAGGGCAAGTTTTGGAAGTCATCGGGGACTGCGGACCAGCGTTTGATAACGTACAGCGTTGGGCAAAAAACGCGGGGCACGAAGTTGTGGAAGCGTCTAGGACGGGCGACGAATTCAACATCAAAATAAGGAAAAAATAAGGGCTCAGAGAGCTATCGTGCGCCCGCCTTTTGGGCTTAAGCTCGAAAGTATAAGACGTTAAATAAATCAACACCATTTAATTTTTTAATATATTACATCAAAAATTTTAATAGATACATACGCGGTCAACTCAACCATTAGGCAGTGATACCATGGCAGAAAAATATGTTAATTTATGGACAAGCCTAGGAATAGACCTTGAAAAACACAACCAACTCTTAGCGGTTTTACCCCAAATCTACACCGACCTCGTTTTATCCCAAAAAAACAGGCCCAAAAAGATGGATTACTTTGACTTTGTTATCTCTGAAATTCACGGGTTGCGAGTCGATGAACTAGATAAACTTCGAAAAGAAGGAAACAAAATAATCGGAGCCTTCTGTCTTTACGCGCCCGAAGAGCTCGCCTACGCAGCAAACGCAACCATGGTGGGCTTGTGTGGAGGCGCCGACTTCTCAATTCCCGATGCAGAGGCGGTTTTGCCCCGAAACTTATGCCCGCTCATAAAGTCGTTCTACGGTTTCAAAATCGGCTTAACATGCCCATATTTCCAGTGCTGCGATATGCTTGTTGGAGAAACCACATGCGACGGCAAAAAGAAAGTGTATGAACTTTTGGATGAGCATGTGCCAACTTACGTGATTGAAGTCCCCCACAAACCCGACACTGAACAGGGAAGAAGCCTGTGGCTGAAGGAACTTGAAGAGTTCAAAGCACAACTGGAAAAGCTGACGGGAAACACGATAACCGCCGAAAAACTGAAGGCATCCATTGAGCTGATTAACGGCAAACGCAAAGCCCTCAAGCGCTTATCCGAACTACGCAAAGCCTCACCAGCACCAATCAGCGGCTTAGACGCCTTAATCGTTATCCAAATCGGCTTCTATGACGACGTGAAACGGTTCACCGCCAAAGTCAACGAACTCTGCGACGAACTCGAAGAACGCGTCAAAAACGGCATCGGCGTCACCGACAAAAACGCCCCCAGACTTATGGTTTCGGGCTGCCCCATGGCTGTGCCTAACTGGAAGCTTCCCAGCATTGCAGAATCCGCAGGCGCATCCATAGTCGTCGAAGAAAGCTGCGTCGGCACCCGATACTTCACCGACATGGTTGAACCCAAAGGCGACAGCATAAACGACCTGCTTGAAGCATTAGTTGAGAAATACGCCAAGATTCCCTGTTCATGCTTCACTCCAAACGATGCCCGCGTGGAAAGCGTAGAAAACCTCGCCAAGGACTTCAACGTCGACGGCGTAGTCTACTACACCCTACAATTCTGTCACAGCTACAACGTCGAAGCCGTCAAAGTTGGAAAAGCACTCAAATCCAAAGACGTACCGATGCTAAAGATCGAAACAGACTACACCATGGAAGACGCCGAACAAATCCGCACAAGACTTGAAGCATTCCTTGAAATGATTCGTGGGAAAAAGTAAATTCCCTTTTTTCTTCTTTTAGCTGTTTAGGCAGGGTTTGTTTTGGTTGTAGCAGGTGTTGATGCTGGTTCCGCGGCGACTAAAGCTGCCATTGTTAAAGATGGAAAGATTTTGGCTTATGCCATTGTGCCCACAGGTGCTAATGGGAAAAACGCTTCTGTGAATGCTTTGGAAAAAGCGTTGGCACTTGCGAAGCTGACCCGCGAAGACCTAAAGAATATTATGTCAACGGGATACGGCAGACGTAATGTAGCGTTTGCGGATAATGCAATAACGGAAATTACGGCTCATGCGAAGGGAGCCAAATCCCTGTTTCCCCAAGCCAAGACCATAATCGACATAGGTGGGCAAGACAGCAAAGTCATAGGTCTTGACGAAGAAGGACGCATAAACAATTTTGTCATGAACGACAAATGCGCTGCAGGAACAGGCAGATTCTTAGAGGTCATGGCACGAACTTTAGAGGTAACACTTCAAGATTTAGGCAAGCTATCCGTTTCTGCCCAAAAAACCGCAAAAATCAGCAGCATGTGCACCGTTTTCGCAGAATCCGAAGTAGTTTCCCTGATTGCTCAAGGCGAAAGCAGAGAAGCAATTATTGCAGGGTTACATGAAGCCATTTCGAAACGCATTGCCAGTATGGTTAAGCAGGTTGGTTTGAGACGCGAAGTGGTTTTTACAGGCGGAGTCGCCAAGAACATCGGTATGAAAGCGGGGTTGGAACGGGTTTTTGGTTTAAAGATTAATATCCCTACGGAACCTCAAATTATAGGTGCTCTTGGGGCAGCGTTAATAGCTGAAGAGAGCATAAGTTAAGTTGAAGTTGAAGGCGAAAAGCATGGAGTACAGGCTCACCAAAGTTGTGCCAGTGCACGGTTGAAGCTGCAAGCTCCCACAGTACCAGCTGGATAAACTTCTCGCCAGTGCCGGCGTCTCAATTGCGCCTTCACCTGAGTTGTTAGCTGGGCCGTGGGAGAACGCCAGCGCTGTTCGGGTAACAGGAGACGTTGCGTTACTGAACACGCTGGACTTTTTCACGCCCATTGTGGATGAGCCTGAAATTCAAGGCAGAATTGCAGCCAGCAACGTAACCAGCGACATATACACCATGGGCGTAGCCAAAATCGCCACCGTCCTCTCCATCATGGCGTTCCCCGAAAACATGCCCAACGAACTCGCAGTCGGCATGCTAAAAGGGTTCGCAGACTTCTGCAAAGAAATGGATGCCACACTTCTAGGTGGACACACAATCAGGAATCCATGGCCTATTCTTGGAGGCGCAGCCACAGGAGTAAGTCACCCAAAAAAAATCGTCTACACACGTGGTGCAAAGCCTGAGGATAGACTGGTTTTGACCAAGCCCTTGGGGGTGCAACCTGCCATGGCTGCATACCGCATGCGCAAAGAAGAAGGAGGACAAGAATTCCTCGAAGAGATTCCAGCAGATTCGATTGAAGCAGCAGTCTCTGGCGCAATCAAACTGATGACCACTTCAAACAAACCCGTTGCAGAAATCATGCAACAAATACCCGTACACGCAGCAACAGACGTGACTGGTTTCGGTTTGAAAGGACACGCCGAAAACATGGCAAAACTCGGCGGAGTAAACCTCTTTTTCGACAAACTGCCCGTGCTCCGCGGAACACCTGCCCTTGCAGATTTGATGGGTTATCCCCTGCTCACTGGTGAAGCAGCAGAAACTGCTGGCGACATACTGATTGCGGTTGCCAAAAAAGATTTGGGGGACTTGCTGGATGCACTCGAGAAGCGTAAAGTGGAGCACTTTGAGGTTGGCTCTGTCTTAGAGGGAGACGGAGAAGTGCACGTTTCTGAAGAAGTTAAGGTAGTGGAAGTTTGACTGACGGGTACCCCGCTTATCTAAATCCAAAAGGATATTGTCGGCTTCACAGGAATTAGGCAGGCAAAAACAGAGAAAAGAAAAAAATGGTTTGGTTGGACGCACCTGTAGGCTACAGATTTTTAACTGCTATTTCTAAGTCCTCAGCGGCTTCCTTAATTTTCCCGTCCCTATTGTTGATGACTCTGAAAGGCACAGCCGAATACACGCTGTAAACAAGCCCCGCCTCTCTTTCCAACGATTGAATAAACGCAATTTCTTGCAGGTCATTGACGTCACGGTTCCGGAGGGTGCCCTGATCTTTTTTGCGCCGCTTAACCAGTTCTTCAGGGTCGGCTTCCATGACAACTAGAAGGTCGGGTTTCACGTATTTTAGGAACTCGAAATCCAATCCAGGCAGTAAACCAGACTTTGTTTGGACAAGTGCATGAGTGTCGATAATTACGTCGTTTTTGGCGGCTGCTTCTTGGAGCCTTTTGAAGGCTTCCCTTTGGATCTGCTTGAAAGCTTTTGTTCGAGTTTCTCTTCGTATGGCGTCTCTGTCTGTTTTTCCTGTTGCTTCTTCACCGATTGACTTTATGAAGTCGCCCAAAACGATGTAGTTGAAGCTCTTAAAAAAATCAGAGCTTCGAATTACAGTGGATTTTCCAGTGCCTGAAAGGCCCAAAACAATAATTTTTCGGGTCACTTTTCGGGCTCCTGCTCAATTTCAGAGAAACTGTTCGAGGTGTCGCGCTTGGTGAAGAGAATTGCTGCGGCTATCGCTGTTGCTAAGACGACGGAAAGAACAGCTGAAGCCAACGGTATTTGTATGGTTGTGTTAGGTATCTGGTAGACATAGAGATCTTTTAGGGACAGAATTGCACCGGAGAAGAGCAGCGAAACCAAGTTAATCACTTTAATCATCGGATTTAACGCTGGTCCAGCAGTATCCTTTAGAGGATCGCCGACTGTGTCGCCTATGATTGCCGCTTCATGGTTCTTAGAGCCTTTCCCACCGAAGTAGCCGTCTTCAATCTTCTTTTTAGCGTTATCCCATGCGCCACCTGAGTTTGCCATGAACACAGCCAGCAATTGACCGGTAAGGATTACTCCCGCTAAGAAGCCACCCCACGCAGTAGCGCCAAGCAAAGTGCCCACAAGCAACGGTGTCAAGATGGCAATGATAGCTAAGCCTGCCAGTTCCCGTTGCGCTGCTGAGGTACATATTCTGACGACTCGAGCGTAGTCGGGCAGTTTCTTTCCTTCCATTATTCCAGGCAGCCTGAATTGTTTTCGGACTTCTTCAATTATTTTTTCAGCTGCCTTGCTCACCGCTCGTATGGATATAAAGCTGAATAGGAAAGGCAGAGTACCACCTACAAGTATCCCAACGAACACCAGTGGGTCGGCTGCAATGTCCAAGGAAAGCCCTCCGGGAGCAACTGTCTCGGTGAATGAGGCAAACAGTGAAACCGCCGCCAGTACAGCTGAAGCGATAGCTATGGCTTTTGTAACTGCTTTTGTGGTGTTTCCTGCCGAATCCAAGTCAGCGAGAACTTTACGAGGTTCACCTTCTATGCCAGCCATTTCGCCGATACCGTTTGCATTGTCCGCGATGGGCCCGAAGGTGTCCATGGCGACGTTGTTACCTGTGTGGGTAAGCATGCCAATGCTTGCAAGGGCTACACCGTAAAAGGCAAACAACATACCTGCGCCAGTCCAGATAATCACGGAAACCACTATGGTCAAACCTATGACAAGGGTTGTCCAGACGGCGCTTTCAAACCCAAGAGCTAAACCCTGCAGTATAACAGTCGCTGAGCCAGTTTTGCTAGATGCTGCTACCGCGGTTACGGGTTTTCGGTTGCAACTCGTGTAGTAGTTAGCAAGCTTGTTGAAGCTAATGGCTAAAACTATGCCCATTGCGGTTGCCAAGAAAACTCTGATGTCATTGACGTAGCATATGGATAATAATAGAAAGCTCACCAAAGAAATTGCACTTGAAAGGTCATATGAGAGGTCCATAGCTTTGAAAGCGTCACCTTTAGTTATCCTGTCGGGCCAAAGGGATACCGCGTAGGTTCCGACAATAGTGCTTACTACACCGATTCCGCGTGCTAAGATGGGGAAGACTATCCATTTTGCGTCGAAAATTGGTCCTTGGCTGGCAATTGCTAAACCTAAAATTAACGCGGAAACCATCGTTACTTCGTAAGATTCGAAAATGTCAGCTGCCATTCCTGCGCAGTCGCCTACGTTGTCGCCTACAAGGTCTGCTACGACTGCCGCGTTTCGGGGGTCATCTTCAGGTATGCCTTTTTCAACTTTGCCAACTAGGTCTGCGCCCATGTCTGCGGCTTTAGTGTAGATTCCTCCGCCTACCCTCATGAAAAGGGCAAGAAGGGTGCCTCCAAAGCCGAAGCCCAGCAAAACGTCAGGTGAATTTTCCACATAAATCAGAAAAATAACTACGCCGCCGAGGAGTCCTAATCCGTCGGTGAGCATGCCAGTTATTGTTCCAGTGCGGTAGGCTATTTTTAGGGCTTCACGAAAACCTTTCTTTGAGGCTTCAGAAACGCGAATGTTTCCCTGCACCGCCATGTTCATGCCAATGTAGCCGATCATTGCGGAGAAGAAAACACCGATTAGAAAAGCCCCAACTCGACCCACAGTCACAAGCATTGGCAAGTTAGTGAAAGAAGCCGAGAAGTACAGGAAAATTCCCAAGATCCCGATGAAAAGAATCAGGGACTTGAACTGGGTTTTTAGATAGGCGTTGGCGCCGTTCTTTATGCCGTTCCAGACTTCCACGATTTTTCCAGACGCAGGTTTTTCCCGCAATACTTGTCTTCTTAGAATTAACGCATATATCAAGGCAGCAATTGCTATGCCAACCACAGAATAAAGCGCAGTTAATTCAAAAGGAGTAAGTAACGAGCTCACTTGTATCCCACCCTCCTTTCACTTTGTTTATGTTGCTGTCGGAGATTGATTGCCAAGTTAGCCACAGCTAACTTTGGTTTTTCGTTGTTTCCACACTTTTTCAAACTAACTGCTGATGCCGTCAGTTCCTCGCTCATTTTTCCACCCACATTTTACACCCTTCGCAATGTACAGGCTTTTTTTTAATCTCGCCAAATAGCTCAATTTGTAGTTCAAGGCAACCTCGCCAGTCACAGAAAGTGCCTTTGCATTTCTGATTGATTTTTTGCACTGTTTCAGTTTTCATTCTTTCACTGACTTCAGCCATGATAATCACACCTGTTTTTGGATTCGTTTTTTTGTAACTTATCCACGATAGTGTAATATCCGCTGATAGTTGTCAAATGAAAGAAAGAATCTTTCACGTTAGTACATTCAAAAAAACGTTGAAATTGCACAGGTTTTAGAAAGTTAAAAAAATCAACCGATTTAACGGGAGACAGGACACAAGCAAACACAAAGACATGACGCGGCCAACTTGCCGCGCTCACCAATGTGCCCCCTTACACAAGACGGCATGACATCTGTTATGACATCTATTATTTATCGCTGCTTGGTTTATTGACATGAGGGTATACATCGTTGTTAATGATTCAATCATGGGTGTGTCGCTTCTTATTTCCATCAGATAGCTGTGTTACCCGCATATACAGTATATACATTTAAAAGCTTTTCGTTAAAATACGACGGGGAAAAAACCTCGAAAGACATTACGGTATAAGTATATATCGAGTAAGCCAATTACTATGAATATTAGAACTTTAATCGTTAGATGTGACTAGGGAACAAACATGGAACGTAAAATAATGTCGTTAGGCAAGTCGTCGATGGTTATTTCTCTTCCGAAGGATTGGATGGAGATGAATAATTTGAAGAAAGGCGACATGGTTTCCTTTACGGTCCAAGGTGACCGGTCCTTGGTGGTTTATCCAAGTGCCCAAAATAAGAGCGCACCTAGAGAGATAACCATTAACATCGGAACCAACGATGAAGAAATCCTCATCACCCAAAAAATACTTGGTGCTTTCCTGAACGGCTACTCAGGCATGAGACTTATCACAGAAAAAGTTTTCTCAGTTCCACAAATAAAGACAATCCGCAACATAACAGGCAGACTCTACATGAGAGTTATGGAGTCAGACTCCAAAAGTGTCTACATCCAAAGCCTAACCGACGAATCAAAAGCATCACTCGAACAAGCCATTCAACGTATGCACTTAATTTCTAAATCCATGTGTGAAGACTCCATCAGGGCGTTATACGAAAACGACGTTTCATTAGCAAAGTCAGTTTTTTCTCTAGACGATGATGTAGACCAGTTTGCTTTTTTTATTCTTCGAATTCTGCGGGAGGCTGCCCAAGACCCAATTTTGGCGAACGAATTGCACATAGACCCCTTGGACTGTATGGACCACCAAATTCTGGTTTACCGAATGGAGCACGCTGCAGATTACGCGGCAGACATTGCAAAGCACCTAGTAATGTTGGAAGGGTATCAACTGAAGATTCCTGAAGACGTGCTGGAGCTTATGGTTGCGGCAGGCGTAGAAGTTGTTGAATTGTACGTCAAAGCTGTGGGGACATTCTTCGCAAAAGACATACCCTACTCGGTCGACATAATGAAACATCAAAAAATAATCGAAGGACTAGACGTCCAAATTGCATCTAAAGCATTCACAGGGAAACAAAAAAGCGCGGAGCTGGTTTGCGGCATTTGCTCCATACGAGACAACATAAAGAGACTCTCCCATTGCGCCGTGAACATAGCCGAAGTTGCGGTAAACCGCGCCTTTAAAGAAAAAGAAGACGAGGAAGAGCAAGAAACAGCATAAGACAGCAGTTTACCTAACTACCTGCTTTTCAGCGTCGGCTTTGGCGTTGGAGCATTTTTGCGTTGGGGTTTGTTTTTCAGATATTCGTGTATGCTTTGAGCGGCTTTCTTGCCTGAACCCATAGCGCTTATGACTGTTGCTTCTTCTGTGGCTATGTCTCCACCTGCGTAGACAGCTTCTAAACTGGTTTGCCCTGTCTCTGACTTAGTCACGATTATGCCTCGGCTGGTCGTTTTTAGCCCGTCGGTGGTGCTTTGGATTATGGGGTTAGGCGTTCGCCCTATGGCAACAATCACTGTGTCCACGTCCATTACGGTTTCTGAACCTTCGATTGGGGTGACTGTTCGTCTGCCTGAAGCGTCTGGTTCCCCAAGCTCCATAGTCAGGAATTCCATGCCTTTGACGTTGCCTTTCTCGCCACCCAAGAACCGCGTAGGCGACGCTAAGAATTTGCAGACTATGCCCTCTTCTTCAGCGTGAGCAATCTCTTCTAAGCGGGCAGGCATCTCTTCACGAGACCGACGATAAGCAATGCAAACATGTTCCGCACCCAACCGCAACGCACATCTGGCAGAGTCTAAGGCTACGTTTCCGCCGCCAATGACAACCACGTTTTTGCCGATGCGTATTGGGGTTTTGAATTCTGGGAACTTGTAGGATTTCAGGAGGTTCACGCGGATAAGAAATTCGTTTGCAGAGTAAATACCGCCTAGGTTCTCGCCGGGTATGTTTAGGAATCGGGGTAATCCTGCGCCGGTTCCTATGAAAACGGCGTCAAAGCCTTTCTCGAACAACTCTTCAACCGTGAACAGTCTGCCGATCAACGCGTCCGTGCGTACATCCACGCCTAACTGTTTGATGTAGTCGACTTCGGCTTGCACGATTTTTTTGGGCAGCCTGAATTCGGGTATGCCGTAAACTAAGACTCCGCCTGCAACGTGGAGTGCCTCAAAGACAACGACTTTGTAGCCACGTTTAGCCAAGTCGGCAGCCACTGTTAATCCGGCGGGACCCGCCCCAATGACTGCGACTTTTTTACCGTTCAAAGCAGGCAATTCTGGAACGTTCAGGCGTTTTTTGAGCTCAAAGTCAGCAACGAACCGCTCCAACCGTCCAATCGACACTGGATCGCCTTTCTTGCCGAGTACGCATTGTTTTTGGCATTGTTGCTCTTGAGGGCAAACTCTGCCGCATATGGCAGGTAAACTGTTCTTTTCCTTCACCTTACGTATAGCGTCGCTGTACTTCTGCTCTTTTATCAATTTGATAAAGGCGGGGATGTCGACACTTACGGGGCAGCCTTTTACGCATTGGGGACTGGGACAGGTTAGGCATCTGGAAGCTTCTGCCAACGCTTGCTCTTCTGTGTAGCCTTGAGCGACTTCTTTGAAGTTTTGGATTCGTGTTTTGGGTTCTTGACTATGCATGGAAACAGCTTGAAAACGATTCTGCATTTTGGTCGGCTCCTCTACTGGTTTTGGCATCGGCATTTGCCTCCTTCATGTCGATGAGTTTGAAGCGCGGATTTTTCTTCGGTGACGTAGCTTTTTAGGCGTTGAATCAGCTCTTTGAAGTCAACTTGGTGAGCGTCAAATTCAGGTCCATCTACACATGCGAACTTGGTTTGGCCGCCGACGGTTACGCGGCAGGCGCCGCACATGCCCATGCCGTCCACCATTATGGGGTTTAGGCTGACGATTGTTTTGATTTTGTATGGTCGGGTTACGTCGGCGATTACTTTCATCATTATTGGAGGCCCAATAGCGTAAACCGCGTCGAAACCGTAGTTCTTGTCAATTAGGGTTTTCAGAACGTCACTTACGAAGCCCTTGTGTCCTTTGGAGCCGTCATCGGTGGTTATGTAGAATTCGTTGGAGACGGCTTGCATTTCGGGTTCCAGCACGAGCAGTTCTTGGTTGCGGGCGCCTACGACGGAAATTACGGTGTTGCCTGTTTCTTTTAGTGCTTTAGCTATGGGGTACGCTGCGGCTGTGCCTACTCCGCCGCAAACTACTGCTACTTTGCCGTAGCCTTTGATTTCACTGGGTTTGCCTAGTGGGCCTGCGATGTTGAGGATGGCGTCGCCTATGTTGAGTTTTCCTAATTCTTTGGTTGAGAAGCCGACTTCTTGGAAGATGAGGGTGATTGTTCCGTTTTTGTTGTTCCATGTGACAAGTGTGAGAGGGATTCTTTCGCTGTTTTCGTGTACTTTTAAGATTGCGAATTGTCCTGCTTTGGCTTTTGTTGCGATGTCGGGTGCGATGACGTCGATTTGGGTGATTTGTGGGGCTATTTGTTTTTTGTCTGTGATTGTGTGGGTTTTTGCGGTTGCTATTTCTGTTGTTTGGATGGTTTGTTGCTGGAGTTTTTGCATTTTTCCCGCCTCAATGAACACATACAATATTTACGTGTATATACAGTAAATACTTCTAGAGGTATAAAAATCTTGCCAAAAACCCACACAAACAACCAAAAAAGCAACCCCTTGCGCCAACAAGCATTAAACTTAATTGCCTTCCAAACCTAAGTAGCCCTGTGGACAGTGGCGATTCTGCGCACGTTAAACTATGCAATCAAACTTTGGATGATAAATGAGGACAAAGAATCGGTTTTCGGCGACGGCTTAGCCAGGCTTTTAGAGGAAATCGACAAAACTCATTCCATGCTTGAGGCAGCCCAAAATTTGAAGATGTCTTACCGTTATGCATTGCACAGGATTACGCTTGCAGAGAAACGGCTTGGCAAGTTGCTTGTGAAGAGAAGTCGTGGAGGCGCCAAAGGCGGCGGGTCCTCCGAAATTACGCCCTATGGAAAGGAGTTGATTGCGCGATTTAGGAAGGCACAGGCAGAACTTGATGCTGCTTTGAAAAAGCTGCCATAGTTTGGCGTGTTTGTGCTGGTTTTTCGTGTTGTTGTTTGGTTTGTGACGCGAAGGTTTATTTATCGATATTACAAGTTTGTAACATCGGTGTGCTCGTTTGAAAATAGAAACCCTAACTCTGCGAAGAAGCGTCGGCAAACAAGCAACAGTTGACTTGGTGCTGATGGCTCTGTTTGCAAGTTTAGGTTTAGCCACCAAAAACATCATCCACCCACTCGTCGCCACGCTAGCAGGTCCGCTGTATATTCCGACGGGGGCCTTGGCGGGCGGCATCTACATGATGTGGCCGGTCATGGCGTTTGGGTTTGTACGTAAAATCGGCGCCGCCACGTTCACTTCGCTAACACAGGCTTTCATTAGCTTGCTTTTGCCGTTTGGGAACTTTGGGCTCTTGTCGTTTGTGATTTACCTTGCGCCTGGTTTAGCCATAGACGGTTTCTTCTTACTGTCTAGGCACAGGGCGTGTTGTGCGGGGTGTTGTTTGGGGGCGGCGGCTTTGGCAAATGCTGTAGGCACGGTTTTGGTGGGCACATTGGTTTTGGTTTTGCCAGAGTTCGCGTTACTGTTCATCGCGTTAGTTGCTGCCGTAAGCGGGGCTGCAGGTGGACTCATTGCGAACATGCTTTTGGTAAGAACCAGAAAACTTGTATTAAAAAAATAGCGAAAGTGAGACAATGAAGAAAGCAAATAAAATAGCAATAATCGCCTTAGCCGTTATTGTAGCGGTAACTGTTCCAGTGTATTTGGTTATGCGCCAGAACGCTGGAATTGAAGGCAGCATCCAAATCAAAGGAGCCGTGGGCAATGCGGGCAATTTCACGTACAACCAGCTTGAAGCGTTTGCGCCCGTCACCGTTCAGGTCGAGTTAAGCTCCAGTTCTCGTCCAGCTGACAATGGCGTCTTCAACTACAGAGGCGTTCCACTTAAAGTGCTGCTGGAAGAAGCTCAAGTCTCCGCAGACGCCACCTCAGTGTATGTGCAAGCCTCTGACGGGTACGGCACCACCATTCCAATTCAAGACGCACAAAACTCAGGCACAATCTTAGCCTACCAGAAAGATGGTGCTCCGTTGACGGCGTTGTCAGAGGGCGGTGAAGGACCCATACGGTTGATAATCGGTGCTGACGAGTTTGCGCAGCGGTGGGTCCGAGGCGTATCCGTAATTGAAGTTCGCTGATTAAGTCGCTTCATTTACTCTTTTTCTATTTCGATTTTAACGGTTTTTATTTTTGGGATAAACTCAAGGGATTCAATCATACCTTCTAAGGTGCTCTGAAAGATTTGTTCAGGAAACGCCTTGAGCGGAATCCGTACACCATTTACTTCCAGAATAAACCGTTTCTTCTTAGCTAACACACAGCCGTCAGCTTTCGCGTCGCCCCTCACCAACGCTTTAGCCAGTTCATAGCAGGACTCATATTCGCATTCGCCGCAGTGAGGCAAATCAGGCAACTTATCAAACGCTTTCTGCTCCACCAAGTCAGCGAGTTTTTCCGCATCACGAACACTGCCTAGCAGGGGCAGTTGCAGTTCGGAAGCTTTGGATGTTTCTTCTGTGGAGTCTGCGATGATTCCTGAGAGGGCGAGGGCTAAGCCGTCTTGGAATTCTTTGGCTTCTTGAGCGGTTTTGGCGGCGATTATTTTCGGCAGGGTCTTTTCTTTTTCGAAGCCTTCCAGAAGCACATAGTCCATTTCGTGAAGGTAAAGCAGAATTTGTGGTAGGCTGAGGCGGTTTTTTAGGAAAACTACGGTTTCTTCGCGGGGAACCGCCACCACGATTTCCGCGCCCGCAGTCGTGTACCTGTCCGTCTCCGTCTCGGGCGTGTCTAGGGTGGGGATGCGCACCATTTCTTTCACGGTTCCTACGCGGTAGCCTCGGGTTTTGAGTTGGCTAAGCAGGTTTTCAATTATGGTGGTTTTGCCTGAGTGTTTTCCACCGACAACTGCGACCAGTTTAGGCATCTGTCTGCACCTGACCTTTTACTGTAAGTGAACAGTGTAATATGCTGTTGGGTGCTTGTTTATCGTGTTGTTTATTAGAGCCAACGGGACTGACTTTCCAGCAGGAGCGTAACTGCATGGTTTTAGTTATCGCTGCCGTAGGCACAAGTGGTTCAGGCAAAACAACTACCTTGGAGTATTTGATTTCGCGTCTTTCTGCTGAAGGCTACAAGGTCGGGTCGATAAAGCATGTCCACCACGAAGGCTTCACCATGGACACAGAGGGCACTAATACGTGGAGGTACGGCAAGGCAGGCGCAAAAGTCATAGCTGCCATCTCGCCTGAGGAAATTGCCATCTTGAAGAAGACGGATGCGGCGTTGAAGGATTTGGACCAAGTTATTGCGCTGCTTGACCGTGAACAGCTTGACATTGTTTTCATCGAGGGCTTTCACAGCCTTATAGCGAAAAGAACCGATGTCCCCAAGTTAATCACGGCTGAGAACGAGGCGAACTTGAAGCGGACGCTGGAGGGAACTGCGGAGCCGATTCTGGCAGTCACAGGAGTAATATCTCAAAACAAGCCTACGATAGACTGGTTAAAGATTCCCATAATTGACCTGAAGACTGAAGGCGACAAACTTTTGCAGCTCATGAAGCAGTTCGTGAAAGTTAAACCTCAGAAGCCAGAAGAAAAAACTGCCAATTAGGGAGAAAACATGACGACGCGAGCTGCACTCATCCTTGCAGGAGGCAAAGCTCGCCGTTTCCAGCACAAACAACAAGAATGGCAAGACAAAGCCCTCGCCCAGCTTGCGGAAAAGCCCCTGCTGATTCACGTTGCAAAGACCGCAAGCGAAGTTGCGGACGAGATTGTGGTTTGCGTTAACGACGAAACACGAAAAACAAAGTACGCTGAAGTTTTGAAAGAGCATAATGTGGGCAACTTTGAGTTGGTGGTTGACGAAAAAATCAGCCACGTAAGCGGGCCCAACGTGGCAATCATGACTGGGCTAAAAGCAGCAAAAGCCGATTTTTGTGTAACTCTTCCATGTGACATGCCGCTGATTCAGCCCAAAATCGTCCAATACTTATTTGACGCCGCAGAAGACGCACAGTTGGCGGTGCCTTTGTGGCCAAACGGCAGAATAGAAACCCTCTTCATGGTTCTGGAACGCACCAGCGGCGTCGAAGTCACGGAGACGTTGTGCAGGCTTAGGCGACCTCGCTCAGACGACATCGTGAGAGGCGCAGAGAAGGTGCAGTTTGTTTCGCCTGTTGAGAAAATGCGGGCACTTGACCCTGAACTGACAAGCTTCGTGAACATTAACCGCCAAGACGACTTGTCAAAGCTTCGCACCCGCCTCGCTAAAGGCAGCATCACAAACAACTTCAAAGCAACGTTGGGTGCCCTGATGGCGCCACAACTTCAGGAGCTACGAGAAGCCTCAGCCCTAAGCTACGAGCACAAGTTCACTGAAGCCGCAGCCCTATTTTCCAGTTGCGCTGCAGAGTTGGAGGCGCAGAATCAGTCGCCGTTTTGGGCGGGCATAAGCCGCGAAAACGAAGCGGAAACCCTGCTGGCTTGGGCTAAACGCCAAGAAAAACCTGACGAAGCCACTGAATTGGACTTCAAGGGCAAGGACGCTTTTTTGGCAGCAGCCGAGAACTACAGGTGGGAAGCGAAGATGCATTTTGCCAATAGCTGCAGATTTCTCGCCGAACGGGCATGGGCAGACAAAGCATGGTGCGAATCATGGGTCATGGGCAAAGCAGGACACACCGACAGATACCCACCAAAATACTGAATTACGAACTCGCCTCTTGGAGGTAGATCAGCTACGTTTCGAATAGACCCCTACCCCTCTACGCTTTTCTGTTTCAACATGTTTTTGACTTGAAAAACAGCCAATAGCACCCTACCCCCTATCGTTTCTGCATAAATATGCTATTAGGATCCAAATAGGCTCAACAAGAACGGGTGTCAGTTGCCGATTTGTGTCAGTTCAAGTTTGCTGAACAAACAAACCTTGATTTCTGCTCCTTTTGCCAGATTCGTATGGGGCGGAACGATTGTGTATCCGTTGGACTGCACGATTGTAGTCAACGCACTTGAGCCACCCTTCACGTGTGTAGCCACGAATTTTCCGTCAACCCGCCTTACGTTGACCAGTAGGAACCTGAACTGGGGTCCCGTCTCCACTGCCTCACCCAGCACTGCGGGTACCCGTGGAACCGCCTCGTCGGGTTTTAGTCCGCTGTAGACGCTGATTAGGGGGGCCAGAAACAGGTAGAAGCCGCCGATGCAACTGCCGATGTGTCCAGGCAACATGATCACGGGTTTGCCGTCGACTAAGCCGAAACCGGAGATAGCGCCTGGACGCAACGACACCCCCTGCACGACCACGCCAGGTTCGCCCAAAGCGTTTATGGCGTCTGGAACGAAGTCTTTTACGCCTACGCTGGAGCCGCCTATGGTGACGACTATGTCTAAGGTTTGGAGGGCTTGGCGGATTTTCTCTGTAACCTTGTCGAGTGCGTCGGGCATTATACCCAGCAGTTTCGGTTCGGCGCCCAACTCCGTGACCAAACCCGCAACCACCAGTGCGTAGTTGTTGGCGATGGCAGAGGGGTCGTTTTGGCATTGCTTAAGCAGTTCGTCTCCACCCGAAATAACCGCGACCACAGGTTTCTTGTAAACTTCGGCGCGGGTCAGTTTGTTGGATGCCAACAGCCCAATGTCCTGAGGTCTTAGAACTTGTCCTTTGCGGAGAAGTAGGTCACCTTTTTTCACGTCGTCACCCAGTGGGATGATGCCCTCACCCGTTTTAATTTCTCTCACAACTTCGACTGTGTTATCGTGGAGGCGGGTTTCTTCAACCTTCACCGTCGCCGCTGCACCTTTCGGGATTGGGGCGCCGCATGCCACGTAAACCGTTTCCCCACTTTGGAGTTGGAGGGTGGTTGGGTGGTCGGGTGGGAACAGTTTGCATACGATTTTGAATGCGGCTGGCTTTGCGGGGGATGCTCCGGGGGTTTCTTTGGTGTTGATGGCGTAGCCGTCTATGAAGGTCTTGTCGTAATCGGGAATGTTCAAGTCAGAAAAAACGTCTTGAGCCAAAACCCGCCCAACACACTGTTCTAAGGGGACGGATTCTGTGGTAACCACGTTTGCGCTTACGCTGGCAAGCAGCTTATCCACGGCCTCTTGCGGGTTTGCCCGTTTGGGTAATCTTCGAATGTCTGGTCTGTTCATCAAGAACCACCGCAACTGAATATTCTATATCAGAAGGTTAGTATGTTATTCTTTCTGCGCCCGAGTATACGTTCATGCGTTTCCCCCGCACAAACCCAACCAGCCCCATGTTCGCCCGCTTCGCAGAAGCCACACCCGACGAAAGCACCGCAGCCATCGAAGCCACCAGCGGAATGCCAACTTTGGCAGCCTTGAAAATCATGTCTCCCGGCACTCGCCCCGTGATAGTCATGAAGCATTCGCCAAGGTCCACCTTGTTTAGTACGGCGGTGCCGATGACTTTGTCTACGGTGTTGTGCCTGCCCACATCCTCGGAGAAAGCCACTAACGTGCCATCAGCCTTAAAAATCGCCGAGTCATGCAAGCCGCCTGTTTGCTGAAAGCCTATAGCACATTTATTCATCTCGTTAATGCAGTCAATGATAACCTGCGCTTGAACCTTCAGCAGGGACTCGACACGGGGGATGGTTTCTCTGCGCTCATACGGGGACGTACTGGCTTTAATGAGTGGAATGACACGCCAGTGCACCCTTGAGTTCTTCATGCGTTCGGCAACGTCTACGTTGGACTTGAGGGTGACTTGGCATTTGAGAGCTTCTTCGTCAACGGTTATCTGGTCGATTTCGTCAGCTGACCTTAACACATCCTCCGCCAGAAGGTACCCCACCGCCAACTCCTTAAACTGCATGGGGGAGCACCAAATCACAAACGAATAATCATCATCCACAGAAATCTGCAGCGGAACTTCGTCAGCCACCAAATCCGAGACCGCATCTGCCTTGCCCGCGCCTAGGTCAAGCCTTACGATTTCAACTTGACGCATACTCAGTCACACCTACCGTACTTTCCCCCGTTCTAACTAATAAAGAACAAGAAACAAAACAAGCAAAGTTATGGACGATAACCCCTGAGCATGCATAACGCTAACGCTGCAGCCGTTAAGTCTGCGGTTGTCCCCGGATTCAAGCTGTTTCCTTTTTGGCGAAGTTTCTGGTCCAGTGCCGCGATGGCTGCCTTACCATCGGGGGTATCGGTGCCACCTAACCGCAAAATTTCTTGTGCGTCAGCGGAGACTTGGCAGGCTTTTTCTTTGCCTGCTTTTCGAGCAATGAAAGTGTCGGGTCGTTGACTGAGAATCTTAAGGGAACCCTGAAGAACAGCGTCGCCTACGCTTTGGGTTTTTAGTTGCTCCCATAAATAAGGATAAGCTAACTCGAAGGTTATAGCGAAGTTGGTTACCCACTCATAACTCACATCGTCATAGCCTTTACCAAGTTTGAGGACATCAAAAAGGGACACTTTTTCGTTGAGCAGTCGCTGTTTGGACGCGGAGTCCTTCACGTCCAGTTCGGGGGCTTCGTTTAAGCCACTGGGCTGAGCAATGTCGATGGCTTCGTACAGGCAAACCGCATCCGTAGAGGTAGTGGATTCAGCCGTTAGCTTCAGGTTTGCCCGTAACTTTTGAACGTCAAATTCGCCCTTCTCGTTGTGAGACGTCATGCCTGCCGCAGATGCCAACGGAACAAACAACATAACCGGTCCCAGCAAGGTGTTGCCGCCCCTCTGCCACCCCGCAATATCCGCCACACAAGTTTTAATCAGCTCGCCTACGCCGACTTGGCTGATTTCCAGTTTACCCTCAAAAACCGCTACACCCCGCTTTGCTGCTTCTTCAAAAGCCGCCTGCGCTGCAACCGCTGAGGCAAGGAAGTGCTCTATGCGGGTGCCTTCGAAGCCGGTGGTGGGGGTTACGTTGCCGGGTTTGTTGGAGGTGACTTCAAAGAGGATGGCGGTTTGGAGACATTTGGAGACGTGTTTGGCTTTGTCAAATGGGGGCATGTGTGGGGCACCTGAAAGGGTAGGGTTCAAAAAAGGTTTATTAAACGTTATGCAAGTCGGTTCCAGCAGTCAAGTAGGCTACGTTAGAAGTTTGAAGGAGAAGTTTTGATGCGTGCGCGTGAAGGTGACTTAATCCGAACAGGCGACAACGTCATATTTGACGTTAAAGGTTTAGTGCATCCGCCCAACAAGGTTATAGCGTTTCCACGGTACTTACCCAGTGCGGAAGGCAACCGCGGCAGCCCCGGAGCACTATACACGAAAGTCTACAACCTCGCCGAACGCTACAAATACTTGCAGGAGAAAACGCCGCAGTTGCTGGTTGATGACCCTGTTTTCGGCGAAAAACTCTGCGAAGTTCCTGTGGAAGCCATCACAAAACACTACAACCCCATCGAGGCTCTTGAGCAGCTGCGTCACATCAGCCGACTGGCACCACTACAGCAGAAAGCCGTGATGTTGGCGGAGGAGCTTCATGCAGCGGCGGGGATTCCGTGGAGCAGCATAGGCGTTTCAGGTTCGGTCATGGCGGGAATGTTCACGTTGCAAAGCGATATTGACCCCCTCGTGTACGGCGCAGAAAACTCGCGCAGAGCGTACGAGACGATGGAGGTTTTGCAGAAAACGGAGGCATCACGCTTCAAAGTCTACACGCGCTCGGAGTTGCAGGCTTTGTTCGATTTTCGTTCGAAAGACACCGTCATGAGCTTCGAAGATTTTGAGCGGGTCGAAACACGCAAAGCCTTCCAAGGCATGTATGAGGGAACGGACTATTTTGTGCGTTTCGTGAAAGACTGGTCTGAAGTGGATGAGCGGTATGGGGATGTCTGCTACGAGAACGCGGGTTACGCTAAAATCTCTGCCGTGGTGGCGGATGACGCGGAGGATTTATTCACGCCCTGCAGCTACGAACTTGAAAACACAAAAGTGCTGGAAGGTCCCCAGCTTGCGCCCATCACGGAGATTGCTTCTTTCCGTGGCAGGTTCTGCAAACAAGCCAAACGCGGCGAAGCCGTGGTTGTGCAGGGCAAAGTGGAACGCGTCACCGACAAACGCACAAACAGCCAACACTACCGCATCATAATCGGCAACAAACCCGCCGACTACCTTACACTATCAAAGAGTTAAAGCAAAAACAACTTCAACGTTTTATAAAAAAAGGAAAAGAAAGTTGCTATTTTTTCTTCTTCTTTATTATAACTACAGAAGTGATTGCAACCCCTATTGCTGCCAACACAACGATTAAAGCAAAACCTGAATCAATTGTCGATGAAGCGAGTTCTGCAGGTGAAGATGTGAAATCAGCAGCTTCAGGTGAGGGCGTAGCGTCAATGCTTGAATTGTCCGCATAGTCAATACCGCCGTAGGCTATGTTGCTGTAGGATATGATTTCGCCAGTATTAGCCCATACAAAAGCTGTAATGCCATGTACACTTCCGGGGTAAGTCTGGTTTAGAGGCATCCGAATATCCCAGTAAGGCCTAAGTTCAGAGTCCACAAAAGTAGTAGCTAACTCAGCGGTAATGTAGTCTTCTGTTACGTTAAAATCGCGTACCACGGACTGATCTGGCATCAAATAAGAGTAAGTAGAAAGGTTCTTGAGGGCTATATTGATTACTTGCTCTTTTGAAATGTTTACCGAAGTATCACCAATAGTGTAGACATCGCGGGTATCGCGGAAAGAGTCGAAAATACCATTGTCCTGAAAGCCGATCTGCAATGTAGTATAGTCTGCCCCGTTTACTGTATATGTCCACTCGAACCTTGTTAGCGCCTCGCCACTAAAATTATTGTTAGCTATGACAAGCTTGATGTTATCTATGGTTGTTGTTGTGTTTTTGGTTATGTCAACATTGTTTAGCATGGCTATGAGGTTAGTTGAATCTTTCTTGCTGTAGGTTTGGTAATTTGTAAGGAAGCTTTTTGCCGCATCAAGTGGATCAGTGTACGGTTTATCGCTAATAACGGACCCATTTATTGCATATATGTGGCAGTATTTGACGACACTGTTCTCAACCTTGCAGATAACATCAACTGTGCTTTCGTCTGAACTTAGAGTATATTTCACCGTTTCCACTACTCGGTTATTTGATAGGCTAGTTGCTCCAGCAACTGTTGAGCCATCAAGTATTGAATAGCTTACGAAGGTTATATCATATTTTGATAAGCTCAATGGAAGGGCATTTTCTATGAAAGCTAAGACTTGGTCCTTAGCGGTAGTTTGATCTGCATACGCAGTAGGCAAAACGCATAGGGAAGAAGCCGCAAAAAGTACAATAACTATAGGCATACAAAGTTTTGTTAATTGTTTTTTCATTTCACTTTCCTCCTAAGGTAGATACAAATTCTCATTTCCCCATATTATCAGCCAACCATGTAGATCAGTATATTCAAAATCGTCACCATAAATGTCATCACATAGACTGTCCAATGCTTGTATTACTGTGTTACTATTGCACGCGTAGTACCAGAAACTGCCTGCAACGTTAGCATAATTAAAGTTGGCATCTATTGCGTAATCATATTGAGGCGATCCGCCACTTTGTTGTGGGTAAGGAGAACCAGGCACGTCATTATTCCAGCCTAAGAAAACTTGGCTTCCAGCATCATCGTACTGGTACATGTATTGGTTATGTGTCCAGCAGTAAGGCATCCCATAAGGACCATACGCATCACTGGGGATAGTACCTGTTGTATAGTTAAGTGTGCTCTCGCAGTGCCATATAAACGTAACAACGTTTTCAGTAGATGTATTATCCAAAATTTCCTCATCATCTCTGACATGATTTGTATCATTATCCAAAAGTGACAGATGATTAACATTTCTCGGTATGTCGTCATAGTACGGGTAACCTCTATGACCCTTTGAAAACACCACTGCTTGGTCACAATCACTCTGTAGGGTCGAAAGAATGCTGCAGTAACTACCAACGGTACAGGATTCACCATAACTATGGTAAGTATCATCTGGATACTTGTCTTCCAATAGGCCAGTTATGTATTCGGCGACATCTTCAGATAAGGCAAGTTCTTCATGACTGTCTACAGTAGATTGGTAGTTGTTTGGCAGAAAATTGGCTGCGCCGACAACTGCGGAGGCAAAATTTGCTGAAGGCACCAAGATAGTTACGACTAAAAGCAAGCTTACTAAAACGCTCAATTTTTTCATGATTCCATAACCTCCTAAAACCCATTCATCGTTTATCGTATTTAACAACTCTCAATACAACCAAATGAAGTTTATAAAAAAAGCACGAAAAATCACCAAATTTATGTTAAAAAACTAGCTTACGAAGACCTACATACTTGAACCTCCGAGCTTTTTTTAAGGTTTAGGCTATAATCTGCAACGGTTATTTGAAAATAAAACCCTAAATGCCACAGAATTCACAGATAGACACAGAAACACACAAAATTAAATCAATTAACCCATATAGTCATAGCCAACCTACTATTTCACCTCTAAATGCCTTTAAGTCCAGTTTTGTCTTTGAACCCACTGTTAAGCGTTCAACGAGTTGCACAGTCCATTATTATACCAGGTTATGTAACCGTTCAATGTAGCCTGAGCAATAGGGGAATCATGCAGTTGCTTCTTCCAGTTACACCGTAAACAATCGCTAGCACGGATAACTCTCCGCATAATCGCACTTAGAATTTCAGGTCTGCAACTTTTAGCGTCTGCTCATAGTACCGTGGGCAGTAGGTTAGGGTTATCTGGTAGAAGCTGCCATCGGGAGATTTGACTTCTTCTAAGGTGCCTTCGATGATGACTGTTTCGTCTTTGCGGGCTTGCAGGCGGAACTCTTCCATGTAAGAAACAACCCGAACAGCCTCCAACCCCTTCTTAGAGCCCTTCAACACTTCAAGGGGCTGTATGCCGTAAACCGACGGAATGTAGGGCGCATCCTCATCCTCGACTATGCGGGCTTTGATTTTGACCCATGATTTGTGGATGATTGTGGTGTCGGAGTTGTATTCGCTGTTGATTTCGGTCCAGTCTTTGACGGGTTCAAACTCGGCTTTTATGGTTCGTCTGGTTGCGCGGTTATCGTATAGACCGTAGATGAGTTTGCGTTTCTGGTGCCACATGAACTCTTTTACGGTGAAACGTTTAAACCGCCACCTTTTGCCTTCCATAGCAGCAGGGGTAGCGAATTCGTTTCGGAAACCCGAAAGCCCGTCACTATAGAGGTCGCCGAGGACTTCACGCATTTTGGCAAGTTCTTTCCTGCCGTAAACCAGCAAATCAATGTCCGAGTAATCGGGATGATGGAAACCATGCAGCATGGAGCCGAAAACGCCGAAATTCTCCGTTTGCAAGCCAGAATACTTCAGGGAGGTATCCAGCACACGCAAAGTCGCTGCGACAAGAGAATCTGAGGGTTCAGCGGAGACCAACATTTTCAGCCGTTTTTGTGGTTGTCGGGCTTCTTTGATTTCGGATTTTTTGATGCCGACCACTTTGACGCCCAGCATCTTGTGCGGGAGGGTGTATTGAGGGTAGTTATTGAAAACGAATTTCCAGCCTTCGTCATCGTAGAATTTGTAGAAGACTTTGCCGCCGGTGCCTCCGTTGCGTAGGGCCCGGGGGTCTTTGGATTGGAAGATGTCTGCAGAGGCGTATTCGGCGTCGCATATGTAGGCGCCTCGGGGGTGGCTGTAGCCAAACACACGAAAGATTATGCCCTCTTTGGTGAGGATGCTGTCTCGGTCACGCAGTTTCTTTACAGTGGCCATATCTGTTCGTCCTCAGTAGTTGCGGTTCCCACGACAACCTGATGGTACGCCGCGCCTGTCTTGACGGATTCAACGCGCTCCAGCATGCCAGCTGCTTTGACTTTGTCGCCGCTGCGGGCTACGTTACGGTAGCAGCCGATGTTGCTGAGAATGCGGTCGGGAAGCTGCTCATCGGAAAGCTTGGACTTCTCGTCTGCGGGCTCAAAATTTTTTATCTTGTAGACGGCGGGTCGGAAAATCGCCTCTGTATCATCACTTATGACACATTGAAACTTAACGGGCGCGATGGGTACGAAGCGGTATTCACCGTACTTCTCCGTTACCTCTGCAGGCAGCTTGGCGGCAGTGAACATCCAAAGTTTATCCTTATACTTACCCTTGAACTTGCGGGCACGGTCCAACTTATTACCAAAAATGTACCGCAAAGTGCCTGCTTCCACGAGGCGTTCGATGGTTTCTTCCACTACACGAAAGTTGCCCGACCCATAAACGACGAAGTCTATGTCGCTTTCTTCGCTGTGCATATCCAGTGCGATGGAACCGTGCATGCCGAAGTGGCTGAGTTTCACGCCTGACTCCTTGCTCAACATGGTAATGAGTTCGACTGCTAAGGCTTGAATGTTGTCGTGGCTGGGTAAGGCAAGGATTCTTTGCAGGCAGTCTTTGGGAACAAACACCTTGTCAATGTGGTCGATGGGTGCTGTGATGAGTTCTTTGTTTCGGAAGGGACAGAAGTAAAGGAAGTCAGGGAAGTTTTTGCGGAAGGTTTCGATAAAAATTTGGTAGTTTTTGGCGGTGTAGAGTTTTTCTGCGCGAAACAGTTTCTTGCCGCCGAATTGCCATGTGCGTTCCAGCATCTCCACGTTAAAGAGTTCTTGGTACTCTGCGGGGATGTATTTGAGGAACGCAAAAACGCGTGTTTGGGGATGCTCGTAGCCGAGCGTGTTCATGATGAAGCCTTCTTTGGTTACGAAGGTGTCTCCGTCTCTGGGAATCCAATTTGCTGTGGAAGCCGTTTTGATGCACCGCGTTAAGAAAACAGGGCTAGGATTAAAAAAGCTATTGTACATTCGTTGCGGTGTTTTTTGGATGTGTATGTTGCAGGGGAATTGTTTTTGGGTGTTTTGGAATTGTGGTTTTCTGTTTATTTAGGTTTGTTTGGGAGGGGTGTGTTGGTGTGGGTGGTGGTTGTTTGCGGTTTTCCAACATCAATTAAACCGCAATTTAATCAAAGTTAAACCAAAGTTTATATACGTGGTTGGATAAACCAACCAGTTACTAACATGCTGGAGAACACCACATGAACAAAATAATCACCTACATTTTAGCCATAGTAGCCATCGCCGCAATAGCCTCCACTGCATACACATACTCACACTATAGCGCAAAAATAGGCGACTTAGAATCCACCATCAACACCCAAACAAACCAAATCGAAGCATACCAACAACTCATAGACGAACAAACAATCGAAATAGACAAACAACAACAAATCTCACAGCAAATAACCTTAGTTGACGATTACGGATACGTACTCAACATCACCTCGTACCCTGAACGAATCGTGTCACTCGCGCCAAGCAACACTGAACTACTATTCGCCGTAGGCGCAGGCAACAACGTCGTAGGCATAACCGACTACTGCAATTACCCCTACAACTTCACAGCGTGGACCGAAGCAGGCAACATAACAAGCATCGGAGACTACTGGCAACCCGCCATCGAACCAATCATCTCTTTAGAACCAGACCTCGTGCTCGCCAGCGGCGACGCCAGCAGCGAAGTAGCCACCAAACTACGCAACCTAGGCTACAACGCACTCATTATAGAAGCAACCGACATAAACGGCGTCCTACGCGACATATTCCTAGTCGGACAAGCCACCAACAACACCGAAAACGCACAAGCCTTAGTCAACAGCCTACACGAAAGAATAGACACCGTAACCGAAACAATTGCTGAAGCAAACGCCACCAAACTAAAAGTTTACGACGAAATCTGGCATGACCCCTTAATGGCAGCAGGACCAGGAACCTTCATCAGCGACTTAATCAGCCTCGCAGGCGGAGAAAACATTTTTGACGACACACCAACGGATTGGCCGATAGTCAGCTCCGACTCAGTCATTTCAAAGAACCCTGACATAATCCTCAGCCAGAACACGGAAGTCGCCTCAAGAGCAGGCTGGTCAAGCATAAACGCCGTGAAAAACAACCAAATCTACCAGATCGACGAAGACATATTCTCCCGACCAGGCCCCCGACTCATCGACGCACTGGAAGTTCTGTCAGAAATCATTCATCCCGAACTCTTCGGGAACCCCTAACTTTCTTTTTTTAGGAGCCAACGGATTTGACCGAGAAACAAGGGGCGGAGTCTTTAGAGCATGTACGCCGATGGAAACTGTACCTTCTGGTACTGATTCTGGCTTTCTGTGTGACAGTGGTCCTTTCTTTAAATCTGGGTTTTTCTCCTGTTCCCATACCAAATATACTAAAAATATTTGTCAACAACATCCCTGTAATAGGTGACTACACAAACTTTCCCGTTCCAGACCTTCAAGCAACAATAATCACCCAAGTCCGCCTGCCCAGAATACTCTGTGCCGCTACCGTAGGTGCAGCGTTAGCGGCGGCAGGTGCGGTGTATCAGGGACTTTTCCGAAACCCCATGGCAGACCCCTACACTATAGGTGCATCCGCAGGTGCCGCGTTAGGCGCAACCGCCGCCATTGTGTTAGGCATAGGGGTAAGCTTGCTGGGCGTGAACACCGTTCCCGTTTTTGCGTTCATCGGTTGCCTAACCACCGTTCTGTTTGTGTATTCAATTTCAAAAGTTGGCCCTAAAGTTCCCGTGCACACGCTGCTTCTTTCAGGAATCGCGGTGAGTATATTTCTCAGCGCCATAGTCAACTACCTTCAAACCATAGCCCCCGATAGGCTTCATCAGTCACAGTTTTGGCTTATGGGAAGCTTTTCTTACTCAGAATGGTCTGAAGTGTTAACTGTTCTGCCGTTAGTTTTGATAGGCACAGGCGTTATCTATCTTTATTCGCGGGACCTGAATCTTTTGGCGCTTGGGGAGGAAGAAGCCCAATATCTGGGCGTTAACCTTGAAAGAGTCAAAAAGGTACTTCTGGTTTCCAGCGCCTTAGTAACTGCGGCAGCGGTTTCCATAAGCGGCTTAATTGCATTCATAGGGTTGATAGTTCCGCATTTCACTCGGTTACTGCTTGGACCTGACCACCGCGTTTTGCTCCCAGCCTCCATACTCATGGGCGCTTCATTTCTGGTGGTGTGTGATGGCTTGGCGCGGGTGGTGGTTTCTCCCAGCGAACTGCCCGTTGGAGTCATAACTGCCATCTGCGGCGGACCCTTCTTCCTGTATTTGATGCGCAGGAAGAAAAAAGCAGACATATCCATGAGGTAAAAACATTGGTCGTATTAACCATCAACGGGGTAGACTGCTACTACGAAACCGTCAAGATAGTCAAAGACGTGAGTTTCTCTGTTCAAACCGGCGACTTCTTTGGCATACTCGGACCAAACGGTTCAGGCAAAACAACCCTGCTCAAAAGCATCAGCCGCATCCTCAAACCACGCAAAGGCGCAATCCTTCTCGAAGATGCCAACATTTACACGTTGAAGGCTGTGGAGTTGGCGAAAAAGCTCGCAGTGGTTCCTCAGGAAGCGTCGATAGCCTTCAACTTCTCCGCCTTGGAGATTGTTTTAATGGGGCGTACGCCGCATCTTTCCCGGTTTGCGGTAGAGGGCAAAAGTGATGTGGCAATCGCGAAGAAAGCTATGGAGTACACGGATACATGGAGTCTTAGGCACAGGCTTATAACAGAGTTGAGCGGTGGGGAGAAACAGCGGGTGATAATTGCCCGAGCACTAACCCAAGAACCCTCCGTGCTACTACTTGACGAACCCACCACCCACCTAGACATAAGCAATCAACTGGAAATAATGGACTTGCTCAAGAAGCTCTGTACGGACAAGAAGCTGGTGATAGTGGGGGTTTTTCACGATTTCAACCTCGCCGCCCGATACTGCGACTCCCTGATGCTGCTTAAAGACGTAAAAATTGTTGCCGCAGGAAAAACAAACGACGTACTAACCAGCGACAACATCAAAGACGTGTTTGGCATCGACGCCATAGTAAACAAGCACACCATAACCAAACAATTGTACGTCATGGCCCTTTCCAAGCCAAAAGACCAAACAGACCAAAACCACAACCTAACCATCCACCTAATATGTGGCGGAGGCACAGGCAGCCCCCTCATGAAACTTCTGCTTGACGCAGGCTACCACGTATCGGCAGGAGTGCTTAACAAATCGGACACTGACCAAGTAACCGCAGACCTTCTAAAAATTCCCACAGCCCAAGAAGCCCCATGGTCAAAAATAACCAACACCACCCACCAAAAAAAACCTGAAGCTAATCAGGAACGCAGACGCCGTCGTACTAACCTCGTTTCCCGTTGGAAAAGGCAACGTGAGAAACTTGGATGCAGCAAACTTTGCCTTAAACAAACAAATCCCCACCTTCATCTTAGACGAAGAACCCATCGAAAAAAGAGACTTCACCCAAGGAGAAGCAACAAAAAAACTGAACCAACTAAAAAACAAAGGCGCAAAAGTGATTGGGAATGAAGCTGCATTGTTTTCTGCCCTCGAAACGCTACACAAAAACACGGATACGGGGAAAGACCAATTTGCTGTGCAAGATGCTTTAATGCACCGCCCCAGAAAACAGGAATAGAATTAAAAGGATTGCAAACTGTCACCGTTAAAAAAGTGGCACGTGAAGTAACAAAAGAAAAAGCAAATAGCTCAGTAACCCCCCGTTTAGCGGAGAAGTTCATGAATTTCCTTGATTTTATGAGGGTCTAACGATACTTCTAAGCCGTAACTGGTAGTTTTGGGAACTACTAAGCCGGCTTTAACTAGTTTCCTAAGTGCTTTTTTGACTTCGCCATGCATATGCTTGGGCAAGCCTTTGGGGATATTATCTTCAGATGTGTGTTTTCCGCCTATGTATCCATGACGAAGCATTTTCTCAAGAACAGCTTTTTCAGTTGTAGACAGCAATTCCCTTCTCAACACAATGTGTCATTTACGACATTTAAATATTTCCAAAACACAAATACAGGAAGCAAAATATAATGCTTAAATATGGCACAGACACCATAATAGTAACATGTATGCGTCACCCATGCACCACAGGCGCGCCATAACAGCAGTAACAGGTTAATTGGCAGATATGGAAATAAAAATCAAAAAGGACGAATCAGGTGAAGCAAACCCACCGACTCTTCAAAAGTTGTTCACAGACTCCTCAGTGGCAAAACTTCTCGACTTCTTAACACTATATCGGGATTTTGATTACCCAAAAACCGAAATAAGCAAAAACTCAGGCGTATCTTGGAAGACGCTATTCCGCATTTGGCCTGTTCTGGAAGAATACAAGATAGTGGTAAAAACCCGCCAGATAGGAAGAGCCACACTCTACAAGCTAAACCCAGATAGCGAAATCGCCAAAACACTGCATACTCTCGCCCTTGAGGTAGCGGCTTTTGACGCAGAGAAAATCGCTGAAGAAGAAATCGAGAAGGAACAAATAAAAAAAGCTAGAGACGTATCAATAACCGCTTAATCATCAGAAAAATAGAATAATAAAACAAGCAGTCGTTTTGATATAGTCTTTCTTTCAAGAAAGACAAAAAATTCATTAAGAAAAAGTGCCACAAATTTTAAATTACCAAGGCAGAAAAGTTAGTAAGAGTGCAGTCCATGTCCGAAGAGTTATATCCGTATGTAGTTTTTCTTCCTTCTGAGGAAAAAAATAAGGTTCTTAGTGCCATATTTGGCAGTAAAGCCGCTGTAGACCTGCTTAAATTTGCGTTGGAGCAGGGTGTAGCCAAGAGCATTTACCAGAAAGACCTTGTCAACAAACTCAACTTCTCAAACAAAACCATAATTGAGAACCTCAAAACCCTCACCAAACTTCGCGTCTTAGACGAAGACATGGAAAAGCATGAGCGGGAAGGCAGAATAATCTGGGTCAAAGCCTACCAGCTTACCGACCTTGGCAAATGGTTTGCCCTGCTTATGGCGGATGAGGAGCAAATCAGTGAGCCAGAGAAAGCGGAAATCATGCAGAACCTGTTTCGCATCTACGTCAAGATGGTTAAGGGCTTGGCGGAAGAGCTTCATATTGATAAGAAGTTGTTTGAGGACATTTTCCGGGAAGAGATGCAGGCTTGAAGCAAAAAGTTATTGCGGTTGTGGGCGGAAAAAAAGTGGGCAAAACCACCACGGCGGAGAACTTGATTGCGGAGTTTACGCGACGGGGCTATCGGGTGGCGGCTTTGAAGCATATTTCGGAGCCCGACTGGACAATCGACACGGAAGGCAAGGATACGTGGCGGTTCACGCACAATGGAGCCCAGACGGTGGTCGCCGTGGGAAACAACGAAATAGCCACAATCGAGAAAGGCAGCACCGAAAAAATCAGCCTCAAAACGCTGCTCAAGAAAGTCAAAGACTACGACCTCGTGGTCAGTGAGGGGCTGAAAAAACAGGTAGGCAAGAAGCGGAGCATCCCAAAAATCGCCGTCACCACAAACCAGCAGCAAGCTGAGCAAGCGCTGAAGATGTATAAGCCGTTGCTGGCGTTCAGCGGACCCTACAACCCACAGGAAATAACGGATACCGTGCCGTATATAGATGGACTAAAGAATCCACAGAAACTGACAGACCTTGCCGAAAAAACCCTACAGAACCAAACCCCCACGTAGCAACCCACGCAGCGGCGGATTTACGACAACAAACTGCGCCTTTTCTTGACATTTCCCGCCATTTCTAGCCTTTTTCAACCTTTTCCAGCCGCAAACTACACCCAAACCAAACCCTGAATTGGAAAAACGACCCAAAACAGACTTTTCAGAAAGAGGGGAGGTAGCCAAATTACGGCAAAAATGGTGTTAAGCAACAGGTGGAAACAGTAAAAAAAGGAAACTATGCGGGTTGTTGGTTTGTGGGACTTGGGAAATTTTTTGAGGGAGAAAGAAGAGCGTGTAAAAGTGTGACTCTCCCAAACCTTTCCACCCAACCCGTCTGTTTCCGTTTTTCTCTCCTATGCACTCTCCTAAAGTGCCTTAAACGCGTCAAACCACTTGTTATAGATAGCCAGCATATCCAACGAAACACTGGGCTTGCGGGAATCAAAGATCTGACGGAAATCCTGCATCGTCAAAGCCCTAGGCTTAGCCTCCTTGTCCACAGCCTTACCTGACTCAAAGAACTCCCCGATAAGCGAAAGCTGAGCCGACTGACAAACATCCCGAATATCACTACCAGAGAAGCCCTCGCTGAGCCGTGCTAACTCATGCAAGTTCACATCCTGCGCAACCTGCAAGTTCCCCGTGTAATGCTTCATCATGTTTAAACGGGTATTGTGATCAGGAAGCGGAACCAAAATGCGCTTCTGGAACCTACGGATGAAAGCCCAATCCAAATCCCAAGGCTTGTTCGTCGCACCAATAACGTAAACATGCTGCGCCTTACCTTTATCCATTAAGCCATCCATCTCTTTGAGAAACTGGTTCTTAACGCGGATTTCGCCACCCACCTCGTTAGAATGAGTCCCCATCAAAGAATCCAACTCATCCACAAACACGATAGCAGGTTTACCCTCGGTGGAGCTTTTACGAGCAGAACCAAACAACTTGGCAACATTCTGCTCAGCTTCCCCAAGCCACTTACTCATAATTGAAGCTGCATCAATACTGTAAAAGTTCCCTTCAATCTCCGTAGCCACCGCAGCAGCCAACAAAGTCTTACCACACCCAGGAGGACCAAAAAGCAAAATGCCTCTAGGCCAACCCAACGGGAACAAGTCAGGCCGCTGCACAGGGTAAACAATAGCTTCCTTCACCGCCTTCTTGGCCAGTTCCAAACCAACAACTTCAGCCCAAGTAACATTCGGCTTCTCCGTAACAATAAGTTCTTCACCATCCGCTTTCCCTTCAGGTGTAGCTCTTTCGACATCCCCACTTTCGTCTGTTTCGCTTCCCATTTCATGACGCACATCACGCATGGAAACAGAACCCTGCAAAGATTTGATGCGTTCTTGGTAAGCGATTGCTCTTTGCACATAAACTTTGTTTAATCCGTATTCTGGGTAAAGTTGGACAAGCTGAAGCAAACTTTCAATGGCTTTCTGGTACAGAGTGATTGCTCTGCCCTTATTGCCTTGCTTATCCATTTTCACGGCTTCTAACGCGTACGCGGTCGCGGCTTTTTCAAGTTCTTGTGAAGCGCTCATGTTTTCCCCTCTAAGTGACTTATTCAGGCGATTTCAATTCAATTTTTATTCTACCCTTGTTGCCTAAGCTTTCAAGGGCTTTCTCAATTTCCTTATTCGAAGTGTTCAGTTCACTGGAACACCGTGTAAGGTCTATTTCACCATTACTCTTACGTACATACTCCAACAACAAATCCTCAATCGAAGGCTTGTCCATCTTCAAAGAAAACTCCTTGACTTCCTTCTTCTTGTAGGAGAAAGTAGTCTGAGCCGCCTCCCGCCGGTACTCCTCCGACGTGGATTTGCGTCCAACCACCTGCGAATTCGAAGCTGACAAAGCAACAAGCTCCCGTACTGGAGCAGCTTTCGGCTTAACTTGAGCTTTAGGCTCCATTACAGGAGGTTCAGGCAACGTGTCAGCGATTTTTCGCTCCAAGAAATTAGAAACCTCTTCAAGGATTTCTTCGCCGCCTGCTGTTTTGGTGCCCACTGGAATCACAGAGTCAGCCTCCGATGTGACTTGGGTGGCGTAAAGCGTCTCGCTTATAGTAGTCTGAACAGTGTTTAATTCCGATGAGACATCGGGCAAAACTTGGAAAAGCTCCTGTGACACGTTTTGCAGCAGCTTCAACGCAGGCTTAAGGTCGACAACTATTTCGCTTAACTCTTTAATTGTTTCAAGTCGGAGTACAACGCGCTCTATGGCTAACTGCACGTTGTAAAGAAACTTTAAAAGTTTTCGAACTTCAGCAAGTTCATTAGCGCAAACTGCAGCGCGTTCCTTGTTGTTCTTCTTTAACGCGCCCATGCAGGTTTGAAAAAGAATCTTGTCACGCTCTTTCAGGCGGTAACTTGCCTGCTCCAGCTTATTCTGCTGAACTTTAAGTGTATAAATAGATTTAGTTGCCAGTTCTTTGACGGGCAGAGGAGCTTTGCGGTTGGGTAAAACTTTGATTTTCATTTCCCTCCGCACCCTCTACCTTGTCCCGTCTGGATTCTGGCTATATTCCAGCCTTTCCGACTTCTTTGACGTATACTACTACTGGAGGTTCGGGAAGCTCAGAGGTTTCAGGTTCAGGCTCACGTACGGTTTCCGCATATACTTTGGATTTCTGCTCGGGCATTTTCTGAGGCTCAGGCTGCTGTGGCTTTAGCTCTGGAGCGGGCGGAGTATCGCCAAGCAGTATATTGGACAACTTGGTTTTTACGGACTCCATATCTGTTTTTTCCGCAGAAGTTCGCTTCATGGTTTCCTGCAACTGACTGAAGGCAGTACGGTAAACATCGTCGCTTACTTTGCCTATTTCGTGCTCCAGTTCAAGGTGAAGAACACCGTAACTTAGAGCTGTAAGGTCTTCTTCGCAACGTTTAATGCTTTGAGCAACTTCGTCAATAAGCAGTTGGGCGTCTTTACGCAATTGGCTAAGGACAGTTGTAAAGTTTGTGTGGAGTTCTTGATAGAGAACTTGCGAGATTTTTCTTTTTTCAGCCAGATCCTTTAGAGCTTTGTCTTTACGCCATATGAATGGAATCTGGTCGCAGAAAACTGCGGCTTTAGATTTAATTTTGGATATGAACGTGATTTCAGCGCCATTGAATACAAGATACTCCATGGGCTGCTTTGTGAATCTTCCGTCACTTTGTTCGATAAAGACGGATTCGAACTTTCCACTTGGTGAGGTGGCAAAAGAGATTATTCTCCCAACTAAACGACCGTATTCGTCTTTCACTGGTTTGCCGATAGAAAGAAAAAGATTGGAGGTGGGTTGAGACATATCTTACCCTCCTTAGAATCCTTGTGTTGACTGCTCCGTCCGCGACGCAGGCGATGATGATGGCATGCTTGGTGGCAGGTCTGGGAATCGGTCTTTAACCTTCTGCTCTGCAACAGTTGCGGCTTCTGCAAGTATCTTAGACGCGTCGTCGTTGACTGTATCGAAGTTAAGGGTCATACCTGAACCTTGCCCAGCTTCAATCATTATTCCGCTTAGCATATTACCTATTTCACCGAGTTCATTTTCAGCTTCGGGGAACACACTAACTAAGCCTGTTCTGACTGAACGTAGAACTCCAACTGCGGGTCCCAAAGTGGAGACTACATCACCTAATTCGGATACAGTTCGTAATCTTAATGTAATTTGTTCAAGAGCAAGCTTTGCGTTAATGATTAATTTGGACATTTTACGAACTTCAGCAAGTTCGTTAGCAAAGACGTTTGCGCGCGCTGTGTCGTGCTTTGTGTAGGCATCAACGATTCGGGCAAAGATTGCTCGGTCTCTTTGGCTGAATCGGTCTGTAGCTTGGTCAAGTTTTTGAACTTGAAGTTCGATGCGTCTGACGGCGAAGTCTAACCGTGGCTTTAGTGGACCTGGTGGCTTAACTGCGTCTTTTATGCGATTAGTGAACGGTGTTTCTTCCCGTTTGCTTTCCCATTTTTTAGCGAACCTTTCGGACAATACTATTCCTCCAACTACACTGACATGCAAAGAACAATCTTATACATTGTTAACATGATGTCAATATGCACGTATATACGTACGGCTATACATGCCCGAAAAACTTGTTGTTAGCTTTAATTATAAGATTAAAGCCTGAATACGGCGCATGGAAATATTAGACATAAACATGTAAGTTAGACTAAAGAGACCCTTAGTCTAATTGCTATACAAAGGTGAAAACTAATGGGTGACAGATTAAAAGTATTCGGAGTTATTGCGCTCTTAGGCTTCATGGCAGGCGTAATTGCACAGCTAGCAGCAACGTACTTCATTCCATGGATGCTTTCGGTTCTGCCGATGCTAGGCGGTATCACAAGCTTCCTAATTTCAGGCACTATTGGTGCATGCATAACCGTTGCGTTTGTTGGTGCATGGGCGTACTTCAAAGGCAACCAACCTGCCTAAAAGAAAGCGCCAACAACCCCTTTCTTCAAGAACTCCCAGTTTATTTCTTGCCTAAACTTTTCCAGATTCTCTTGCTCCGTTGTGTTGGTTTTACACTGAAAAAGTTGTTGTGGACTCAGTAGCGGAAAAAGATGTCATCCGCTGGCTAAAGCGTCTTCGTACCTCGATGTCCTCATCGTCCAAACTATTAGTGATATCGTCCAACTATTTACGTTTGCGGACAAGTTGAACACCTTCAATCATCATGTAAGGTGTAAATCCAACCTGCCCAAGTTCGATGGCTTCGTCAACGGTTTTAACTGCGCGAATAATCCATTCGTCACTATCGCTTTGTTTTGCGATAGCTCTTGCCAAGTTAATGTACTTCATCGTAATCTTCATGTCATGGTGACGAGCAAACTGCTGTACAGTAAATGGGTCTTTTGTTTCTAGTGCAAGTTTTGTTAATTTCCAGTGCCGTAGCGAGTGAAAGTGCAGTTGAAGGAAGCGTTTGTTGTTGAGATTTACAGCGAGCTTTTTGCGAGTGGTCAGGAGCATATTGTCAATACTATCGGTACTTGCAGTTCCCAAAATGCGGTCGGTTTTTCTTGGCAAAGCAATGATTCTTGACATAAGTTCATTTGAAGCGCTGTATACTCCTGTATAACTACCTTTTTCAGGATGGTTAATAGCTATCAGGTTATTCTTCGAGTCTATATCAACCCATTCGATTCTTACAACTTCACCAATGCGAGCAGCGGTCTCTTTGGCTATATGACAGGCTATGCTAACAGACCTTGGACTACCAGCAATTAGTTGTTCTACTTCAATGTTGTAAGGCTGGAAGGCAATTTTATCAGGAGCTTTGTAGATTGGTTTTTCCCAATTCATATGCATGTACTTGTTAGCGAACCTTGCGTACCAGTCAGTGTAGTTCTTTTTAGCTCTGAGCGACCATCTGTCTTGCTTAGCTATTACGTGTTCAACGTTTAAGGGGTCAAGAATGTTTGCTCCAAGATTTGCGAGTGTTTTCAGAGCACCTGTATATGTTCTGATTGATTCAGGTGACCTGCCTTTGTTCTTCAACGTCAATTCGTATTGTACTATTTTGACTGCTAATTCTGGGCTTATCTTACCACTTTCTGCCGCAACAGTTTTTGTTTCTGTTGCAGAGTCCAATTTTTTCGCCTCTAACAGAGCGCATAATTGGCTATCTTCAGTAGTTAGGCAGTCTTTATATGATTTTTCGCTAAACCTAAAACCACAATCTCGGCACTTAAACCGTTGAATTATACCAAAACTTGTCTTTCTTTCGCCATTTTTCCAGTTTCTTTTGCTGTGACAATTAGGGCATTCTCTTTTTGTCTCTTCACCTCCAACCAGTTTTTCTTGGGAAACTGTTATAACAGGAACCTCCATTCACCAACCGCCCCATACACATGCGAAACTAATCAGTACATAAGTCAGTCTTACATAGCAAAAAAATGTGGATATTACGAATTACAAAATGAAAAAAATGCAGTAACTTTGGCAAAAATGTCATGTCTGAGTCAAGAACCACCACCATAAATAACCGTTCATGACATTTTTAAAAATATAATTAAAAAGTCAGCAAGAAATAGCCTCAATTTTCTCATTTTTACTGAAATGGTTTTTTGTCGGGCTTAAAAAGGCTTAGCGATACTGCTAAGTTATTTGTCACGGTCCCTAAAATTACATAAAGACTATTTTGCAGTTCGGTCATTGGACTGATAACCCAACCAAGTCGTGTTAAGCAGATAGACTATTTCAATTATCTTTCTTAGAAAGTAAGATATACAAGCAGCAATAATAATTTCGATAAGAGGGGGATAAGCTATCTGGGAAAATAAATTAACTGATAAAGAAAAATTAATCATTTTCATCGGAGGCGTAAATGCTTTTACTGCTGACACCGAAAACGAGTCAGGGAAGCCCTCCGCAAATAGAAAAGGAAAAAAACAGGAAAATGATTCACAAATTTTAGAAGACCCAGCAGGAACACGTATCAAAATTATAGAAGCTTTGAACAAAAGAAATGAAGTTAGAGAAATTAGAGATTACTATGAAGAAAATTCATTTAATAGCCGTTCAGAAATGAACCCAATAATGTTTGTTTTTCATTTACCACATTCAATACAAAATTTAGGAAAGACACTCCCTGGGCATGCAAAAAACGAGGATTTCTTTTGCTTATATGACGGAAAGCTTCTTTTCATATCAGGCATCTCTCCCCTCGACAAACAACCTTGGGGCGTTTTTGATGTTCGCAATGAAGTTATTAAAATAATTGAAACAGCAGTTGGTGAAGTTGATAGAATACCGCCTTGTTTGACTTTTGGAGGCATTCTTTATACTAAAAAGGCTGAAATATTAGATAACTTAGCAAAATTCAATTGCTTAGTTAAAGAATCGGATGAAACAGTTTACGACAATCTTTACGATTTTCATTTAGACGCTAATTTAGAATTTGAAATCTTTTATGATACGAGCAAAATCACTCAAAACATTAACAAAAGTATTGCAGAAGTTAAGAAATATGAATCAGACCTACTTTTTGACCTCAAAATGTTTCTAGCCTCCACTTGGAAGCATCCTTTTGAAAGGGGCAAGATAGCCAACCAACTTAAATTAACTTCAGCTAACATATTAGAAAAACTTTCAGAGTATTCCTCATTTTTGATAGAACACAGAGAAGCATCTAAAAAAGTTAAAGATGAAAGAGCCAAAAATGAAATTTTCGATAATTTCTTAAAGGAGGTAAGCATCGAACACTTTATGGAACCTGATTCCCTGAATGTTGATTCAGTCATGCATATAATAGAGCACGCACGTGAAGAGAATGCCTCGTACAGTTCGTCCATTTCCACAACTCTTTCAGCTGTTGGTGGCGCAGTAATAGGTTCAATATTGACAATAGTTTTTTCATACCTTCTTGGTTTTTTTCAATATTAGAAAAGGTTACTAAGGCAATCGAACTTGAACGTCCTTGAATTAATACGACCCTTTGTTGTGTTAAAGGTTTTAGGTGTTTTTCAAATTTGGTTTTCAAGTGCCAAGTACCGTTGGACGCTTTGGGACTTGTTGCAGTTGTTTTCTTTTGTTGTTTTAATGTTGCTGACGGAATCTGATGTTTTGATTAATGTAGACAAGGAAAGGCGCCGCGCTACCCGCGCGGCTTCGGCTCGGTCGCTTCGCTCCCTCGCCTACTGTTAAGCGCGCCCTTTATCGGAGCCCATCCCATCGGGTGAGCGCGGGATTTTTGGAGGGGTATCCTTAAATCTAAGCTACGCGCGCAAGACGCGCGATTGCATCAGGCGATTTAAGTGCCTCCCCCTCACGCTCCGCTCAAAAATCGCCGTACTTTTGGGACCCCGTCTTGCCGGTAAATGGGGGCAAGACCCCCAAAAGTCCCTCACCGCGATTGGTAGGGCTTTCGTTATCGGGCGCGCACGACAAACATTGGGAAACAATGTTAGGAAAAAGCGTGCCTTCTATGTGAACAAGATTACTTAGCGAAGGGGAAAACATGAAGAAAAAAATTGAAAGAGAACCTACTGAAGAAATAGACCTTTGGAGGATATGATTGCGATTTTGGTTGACTTGCTGATTGAGAAGGGCATTATAACTGAAGAAGAATATGAGAAAAAGGTTAAAGGAAAAGTTAACATAAGTAAGAGAATTATTACTTACCAGCCTTTGCTTTCCAGAAGTTCTCCAACTGAGTTACCCTAGGACAATTAATCATACTCGAGCTACTGCAACATTCTTTTATTTCCTCTTCAGTAGGTTCATAGATAAACGTTACCGAGCTGAAAGGATGCGCATGACAAGCGTTTTTAGAATCAAGATAGATGCACCTCACTATTTTTCACACCCCCTCCGTTCCTCTTTTGCAACCATTTTAGGGCTTTATTGAATTAAAATTTTGTGTAATGCCGCGAGACGTTGATTTCTTTCCCGATAGGTAACTTAACAGTATCTACGGTTTATCAAAAATATGTTGCTATCGGTATGAACTACGGTTCGCTCTTTCATTTACAAGGGTTTGCCTCTGTATCTGTACTACTATAGGTTCGCCGACCTCGCGTTTTCATTAACCAAGTCTTTCTTAAGGTATGTTGGGGGGTCTATACAGATTTATTACAGCTACATTAGACCTCACGAAAGCCTAAATGGAAAGATACCCGCCGAAGCATACGGCATAACGGTGAAAGCCAACAACTAAGGGAAAACAACAGATCAAAATGCCAAGTATAAAAGAGAAACAGAGGAAGGTTATCTCTGCTCGGTTCCTAAAATAAGGTCTGTAATAATTCTTTGTGCCGTTTTCTTTTCCTCTTGTGTAGCGTTACTAAAGTTTAAATTGCTGAGTAGTCTAATTTCGCTCGTTAGAACTAATCTCTTGTCTCCAACGTTGTCAAGCTCTTTTAGAATTTCATATTCCCCTTGAAGGTCAACATGAACGTTCTTACCTGGGAATTTTTTATTTAGCGCTTCATTAATTTTTGCTTCTAATTCTATTATCCAAGATGTCCTAATTTTCTTGCGTCCACTCAAACGAATCCCTCGAATACAGCTTATTATTAGAAGTGCATTTTATGCTTTGCCACCCCCCAGTTAACAGTTTTTCCCATCCAACAAGAAGCTAATAGAACTCACCAAACCACTATTTAACACATTGTAGAAGTCAAATTAAACTATGCAAATAAGACTTATATGCCAATTGTTATGGCATATTAGCGCGGTATTCAGTCATCCTATCATCTAGAACCGTTTACTCGTAACCGTGTTCTAGTCTCCAGCGTTTATAAACGTCCTTATACGGTGCTTCCCACTGAACAAAATCTTCCTTTTGAGGGTCAAAACGGTATCTACTTGTTTTTGAATAAACTGCGTCCAAGGGGTTTTCTATCTGCCTATTCCAAAATGGAAGTTTAGGCTGCGACTTCATACGCCGTTTAGTAAATATCGTATAAACCATATTCAAGCCGTCTACAGTTTGAATATACTTAGGCGAATCAACCAACGTTTGAACCGTTTTGGTGTATTCTGCGCCAACTATGCCTTTTTGCGGAAAACGACAACACGACCCCCAAGCATATTTTCTCCAACGCAAACGAGATTGACGACCAACCCCACTTAAAGGAAGAAATCCTTTTTCAAGCTGCTTATTCCAAACTTCTATACCACGCTTCCACCCATAAACATCAACAATATGCAAAAAACTCTTTTTCATTCCTTCAAAAACCCACTGACGCCCATAACTCATACGAATAATAGGCTGCTTCTGCATATACTGACCCACCATGTAAAAACTCATTTTTTGGGCATTTTCAACTGC
This sequence comes from Candidatus Bathyarchaeota archaeon, assembly GCA_026014615.1. Lineage (GTDB taxonomy): Archaea > Thermoproteota > Bathyarchaeia > Bathyarchaeales > Bathycorpusculaceae > JADGNF01. The sequence goes on from JAOZHZ010000004.1 coordinate 74,010, forward strand.
AACTTGAGATATGTTTACTCTGGGCGAACCCCAAATTTTATTCCACTGCTCCGAGAGCCACGCAAAAGGAATACGAGGCACATTGTAGCCTTTTCTGAAAATAATGTGTAGAACGCCGCCGCCTTCATCGGTTTTCAACTTAAAATACTTCAATTTGAAGCGAAAACGGTTAACACAAAAACGAGTGCAACCAGCACAGGTCTTGCGGTCACATCCTAGTGCCTTTTTTGAGTACTTTATTTTTTTGCTTTTGCGAACGCCGACAGCAACAAATGGCTTGCGGTGGGTCTTTTTACATGCTCTGATGTACATGCGCATGTGCAAGTAGTATTCAATTTGTTGCTTAATTTTGGTGAATGCGTAGTTCATTTGTTTGATTTTTTCTTGCCGTTGAGCTGGGTTTTCTGGTATGCTTCGACCGTTTAGGTCTACCATTCTTTTTCCAAATCGGTCTCTTTTTATGCCGTATTGGGTTGATAGGGTCATGAAACAGACTCGTTCTTTTTGTTTTCCATGTTCATCTTTTCGGGTGCTGAGTAGAAAGCCGCTTTTTAAGCGCATGAATGCCCTTTTTTGTTTACGGGAAAAGTGAGTTTTTCGATAAACTGAGAGAGGTTCAAAAGGGCTATTTCCGAAGGAAACAAGCTTTTTTTCACCTCGGATTTTCTGAACGACGTAGATTTTGCCGTCAGGCATCACATAACGCCTGGGAAGAAGCCGCCCGTTAATTAATTCAAATTCGTGTCCTTCTGGGTCAGTGTAATCAGAAGCATATGCTCCATTAGGAACCCAAGGTTTCATACACCGAAGACAAAAAGAAAGCCTAATCGGTCAAAAGCAAAAGAAAAGGGAAATTTTGCGGCAGAAAGAGGGTGATGTTATGAGGTGACTAATGATGTCCTCATCGTCCAAACTATGAGAACCCGCTCGGACTATTTACGTTTTCGGACAAGCTTGATGCCTTCCAAGGAAAAGACATAACAAGTGAATGTTTTCCCTAAAAAAGGGGTAGATGCTCTTTAGTGGTCAAGGAGGTATTTACTCTTCTTCTCCAACTGGCTCTGAAGAGGCAGTTCCGAAGAAACCACGACCTTGAGCGAAATAGATGTGTATAGGTTTCTCATTCCGAAGAATATCAACTACACTTTGGAACATCGTCGAAGGCAGATGCATTCTAATTATACCGTTTACATTGCTGTCTGATTCAAAAGCCATTCCAGGGTCATTGAATCGAATCCAAGCAACAACTTTGCTGCCGTTCTTAAGTTGTATCTGGGCTCTGTTTGTTTGATATCCTTGTTCACTTCCGTAAATGAGAATATGATAGCTAGTAACATTCACCAATCACAATCACCTCCCACTTCAAGAGTTAATTTCGTAAGTCATCCGCCACGCGATTTATTTCTTATCGACAAAATGATGTGGAATGGCGCAACATTAAAACGGGAAAAAAACAACATGACGAATGATCAACGATTTTTCGTGTCAAAACCAGCATGAAAGGCTGAACTTAATTTGGGTTTTCTTACAACAAAAGTAGCCTAAAAAGAAAAAAGGTTGTTAGTTTTTTGGGAGGCTTTTCTTGCGGACTAAAACTGCCACAAGAACGCCTGAAACAACAAGCATAGAGAGTACAAACAGCCCCGAAAACTCGGGAATTACGCCAGTCGCGTCGGTTTTAATTAGCCAGAAGTCTTCTGCGCCTGCTCCTGTGGAGTTGGTGTAGCCGGCAAGCACGTAGGTGCCGTCGCTGTTCTGAACTATGGAGCCGAGAACGTTTTGTGCTGGACCGCCGTAGGTTTGGTTCCACTGTGCGATTCCGTTTGAGTCGGTTTTAACGAGCCAGCCTTTGGCGTATGCTGGTTCAATCGCGTCTGTAACGCCAGTAAGTGCATATCCCCCGTCGCTGGTCTGGATGCCAAATAGGGCGTCGCTGAAGTTGATTCCGCGGTAGGTCTGGTTCCACTGCATGTTTCCTGAGGAGTCAGTTTTAACAAGCACAAATTCGTCGCTACCTGAAACCTGCACGGTGCCGACTATGGCGTATCCGCCGTCTTGGGTCTTAATCAGGGTGCCTGAGATGAAGTTGTTTGAGTCTCCGTAAGTTTGGTTCCACTGAGCCATGCCTGAGCTGTCAGTTTTAATTAGCCACAGATTATTTGCGCCAGAACCGTAAGAGTCGCTTTCACCGCCTAAAACGTAGCCGCCGTCAGCTGCCTGAACAATAGAGTATAAGGCGTCGTTTTGGGCTGCACCGTAGGTCTGGTACCACTCAAGTGCCCCATCAGAGTCTACTTTGATAAGCCAGCCGTCATTTCCGCCTTCTCCAACGGTGTTGGATGCGCCGACTAAAGCGTAGCCGCCGTCGGCAGTCTGTATGATGCCGTATGCTATTGCAGTGCCTAAATCGGTGTAAGTGTTGTTCCAGAGCAAGTTTCCGTCAGAATCGGTTTTTATGAGCCAAACGTAAATGCCGCCTTCATCAATTGCGTAGCTGTAGCCTGCCAGAGCGTAGCCGCCGTCTGCTGTTTGAACCATGGAATCTACGATGCCTTGTTCCAGTCCGCTGTAGGTCTGGTTCCACTGCATTTCACCTTCAGCGTTAGTTTTTACTAGCCAAGCGTTTATGATGCCTGAGCCGAAGGAGTTGGTGGTGCCTGCTAAGGCGTAGCCGCCATCTTGGGTTTTGGTCAGGGCGTATGCTTTGTCGCCGTACGGTCCCCCGTAGGTTCTGCTCCATCCTGAGGTTTGAGCGTTAACGCATGAAATGGTTAACAGCAGGGTTAGCATACCTATCAAAAGTAAACCTGTTAACGAAGATGTCTTTCGTGACATAGTTGGTCTTGGGTGAATACTACAGAGTAGCATAAAAGGTTACGCCAGAATTACATCCAACAGTTGTGACCCCTTCAATTTCTAAATGCACGAATTTCGCGACTGAAATAACAAAAAGTTACGCGCTTCAGTTTTCGTGAAGGCTCCAACCGCCCAAAGAATGCATTACGAAGTATCCCTTGAATTTTTTAAGTTCCAGCTTTTGTGTCTGAGCAACGGTTTCAAGGAAAGCTGAGAGGCTATCAGATTTTGTTTGTGTCTTAACGCATAAAACGTAGCTTTGTTCACCAGTTTGAAAATCATATATTCCTAGCGTTGGGTTTTCTAACATGTTGCTTGAGCAGTAAGCAGTGATGGTTCGGTGGAGATAGATAGCTTTTGAGAAGTCCATTTGAATCATTCTGTCCTAATTTAGGACAGTGAGCTTCGCGTCACGGCTTTTAAACAATTGTGCTTGCCATAAAGCAACAACAATCAAAAAAATTTGTTGTGTACAATAAAAAGGACATGTTAAAATGCAGGTTTACCATTGGCAAACCGCGTAACTTTCACAGAAGCCAAAAGCAAATAAGCTAAAACGGTGTAAGAGTTTTAGGGATAGCTTATGACTATATGGTTTTGTGTGAAAACAACCGACCCTGCAGATGAAGTTGGAAATGTGGTTTGTGCATTCAACGTTTTTGAAGATGCCCACCCCAAAGGAAAATACAGTTGGATCTTAGAAAAAGGCGTAGGTGACGAAGAAGAATACTGGCAGATTAGGAGTAAATATGAAGATCTGGGAGAGCTCACTGATGTAGCTTTGGTTTACAGGGCAGGCGACACCGTGATACTAGGAGAAGTGAATGATAATCTTGTGCCTAACTTTTTGATTCCGCTCCTAAAGAAGTACAGGTTTGACAACTTGAAGTGGATAGTTTCGGCGCCTAAACGCTGAAACAACCAAACTTTTTCTGCCCGACAGCCACCGCCATTAACGCATGATGTTGGCAAGGTTTATACTGTTACGTCGTGTATTGTCGGAGAGGCTGAAAACATGCACCGCAGAAACGCTGAGCTGAAAACCGTGAATTACCGTTTGGTTGGTAGGAAAGTCGACCCTAAAATCTTGAAAATGTTTCCCTCGTTGAGCAACTGGAACGCAGTGGATAAACGTGATGAAAAAGATGCCATACTTCAACGTTTAACGTGCTTCTACCTGCTTGGCGGCAGCAATGCTGTGTCTCTTTCTGAGTTGTCAAATGCCCTCAAAACACAAAAGGCAGCCGTGGCGAAGGAGTTGAAGATGCTGGTTGCACTTGGGCTGGTTGAATCCGCTAAGAAAAGAAAAGCTGTGGAGTACATGCTTACTACGAAGGGTCTTTTGGCTTTGATGGCGTTTAAAGAATTTCAGCCGTGGGAAAAAACACAAAATTCGCTGTCAGCGCCTCAAAAAAGAAATGACCCTCTTGCTTATGCCCTCTTAACAATTGGTTATGCTGCCGACGGCAAGTCAGACGCCATTTACAGTGCTCTTTGCAAATACGCTGCTCAAGGGCGCAACTTGGAGCAAGTGGAAGGGGAGGTTGCTGCGGAGTCTTTGCTGACGTTTTACCGTTCCGAACTACGTGCCTGTGAAGTAGCGCCGCCTAACTATTTGGGTGTGTTTAAAGAGTTCACGACAACGGGGTTTCAGGACGTTTTTCGCATGTTATTGATGGCGATTAAGCCGACAGCAGAGGATTATAATTGGCTGGTGGAGTTCTTCAACGAAGTCGCGGAGTTCTACTACGACCCAGCCAGAGTAGCCTACGTTAACCTATTGCCAGAAAACAAAACGTTGAAGGATGGGCTGGAAGAGTTCAAAAAGACACAGGACCAGTTGATAAAGAAGGAAGGGTCAAACTTGGAGGTGACCTTCACGGTACCTAAAGCAGGTCTAAGCAAAATCGAAACAATGCCACCGCATCTCCGCGCTATAGGAATGCGCCTGATGCTGGAACCCATAAAATTCATAAACAAAGAACTCTGCCGCTTCTACTGGGAAAACAAAAAAGAATAAAACGCGCGCTATTTCGCAGCGTTATCTGTAACTTTGGTGCCTTCAGCCACAACTCGGATTGCTTCCATCAGTGCCTGCGAGGGCGGCGTTGGAACCACAGTTATTCTGATTATACTAGAGGATTCAGCTTTGTAGGAGTAGGTATTCTGGTACTTGGCGTCCACAGTGTCTGCTTTGAATAGGTAACCTGCGCGGGTTTTCACGTTTTTATCCGTTGATTTTGTGCCTGAAGAGGTCGAGTTTTTGCTTACGGACATTGCAGTTCTGATTTCGATGACACCGCTTTGAATGCTCAGTAGGGTGGGTAAAACGCCGAAAGCGAGGGCGTTGCCCTTGATTTCTCGATTTTCCTTCTTGTCACCATCAAGATGTTTTGTGTAGTTTATCGATATGTCTGTACCTGCTAAGTCTTCGATGCCTGCAATGAAGTTCTTGTTAGCTTCGTTCTGGGATGAAACCATGGCAAGAAGCAGGTCTCTAATCATTTCGTCGAAAGTTATGCTTTCTTGCGTTATCGACATTGCTGTTTTCTCCTACTGAGACAAGGCGCGGGTTCGGTCAACCAACGTTTTGGCTGATTCAACCCATTTTTGGGTGTCTTCGACGTTTAGGCGGAAGCTTTTAGGTACTTTGACTGTGCCCGTTTTAATGGCTTCAGATATTTTGCTGGTTAGTTCTTGTGGGCTTGTTTCAGCCAGTTTCTCTTTGGAATCAATTTTGGCTCCGACCACAAGAAGTTCAGCAACCTGTTCATCAACGCCTTCTACGCCCGCGATGTTGCTTTTAACCATGAGCTTTGCCATGCTGATGAATTCGCTGGCTTTCTTGCTGGGTATTTTAACTCTTGACAAAACCTGCGGAGAAGCCAACGCTAAGTCGCTGACAGTGTTTATGCCAATGTCGCGTAGTCTTTCGCCTAAAACGGGACCTATACCCTCTATTGACTCGACAGGTCTCGTGCTTGTGACTGGTTTCACAGCAAGCGGGATAGGTCTAAGGGTTAAGTTTAGGGTGCTCATCAAGTTTGGGTCTATTTCGCCCTGCTTGGTGGGCAGTGCAAACATTGTTTTTTCGCCTTCCTGAGTAACAACTGCTTTTAACTGCAAATTAAAGTCCGCAAGCACAAAGGTCGTGGAGCGTTCCTGACTCATGGCGAAGTCATGCACGCGCAAAAGGTCTTTTTGGATAGAGGTAATGAGGGTTCCTGAATCTAGTTTGGCGGCAAACCCAGTTGACGCCACGGCTTTTTCCGCCACTACTTCTTTGTTGATAGTGGCTTTTGTTTGGATTTTTTTGTTATCGGACATTTTTTTCACCTGGTGCTTGTTTGAAGGTGAGCTTAAGTTCACTTTCTCCGTTGTCCCCGTAATAGTTTGATTCAGCCGCGTTTGAAGGGACAATTTTCAAGCCGCGGTTATGTAGAATTGTACATTTGAGTTGTATTTCTATTTGCGGGATAGTGAAGGCTACGGGTTGGTCGTTACTTGCTTGGGCTGCTTGGTCTAAGCCGTCGTTGGCTTGGCTGATTAAACTGGAGATAACTGAAAAAAAAGTGAAAGGGAAGGTCATGTTAATTACGTCGTAGGCGCTGCTTCTTCGGGTGGCGGTGTAGTGTCTTGTACGATTTTTTCTATGGCTTTCATCAGGGGCTCTGGTGCAGGTGCAGGACCAACTTTGATTTCTATGAAACTTGAAGCCTCAACGGAGTATGAGTATTTGCTGGAGTATTTTGCGTCAACAGAAGCTGAGAAGAATGCCCAGCCGCCTTTGGCTTTAACATGCACTGAAGCCTCCGTGGTCCGCTGCATTGTGATGACCATTTTAATTTGAATGGTACCACTTTGTATCTGCAGAAGGGTTGGCAGTATTCCGAAAGCTAATGCGTTTCCAGAGATTTCTTTTTCTTCGTTGGAGTTGTCACTGGTTTTTTTGTACTTCAGCGAAACAGGAGTATCAACTAAGTCTTCTACACCTGCAATGAAAGAAGAGTTAGCGTCGTTTTGGGCAGCAACCATGGCTAGCAGCAGATTTCGTATCATCTGGTCGAATGGGACGCTTGCAAGTTCTGTTCCTATTGATAGAGCTGACAATTTGTAACCTCAGGGAGTCCTTTTCAGCGTTCATGATATTTAATTATTAAGACTGCGTATTCGCGGCAAACTTGCATCTTGAAAATTCAGCAAATCGACATGTAAACTTGCAGATTACCATGATGCGTACATACATTAACTGCATACCAAGACTAAAGACAAAAACAACGCAAAACCCTCGCACGCGAAACTCAACAGTACACCAAACCGAGTAACAGCATACATACAACCCAGCCGTCACAAAACGAAGAGCAGTTAGCCACCTGCGTGCAACTGACCATTGAAGAGAGCGTTTTCCTTTCAAATTTTGTTCGGCAACCCCCATTTTTAAAAAAATGCACAAACTAGAAAGGAAATTTTTGTACAAGTGTTGAACAAGAGAATGCAGCATAAATAAAAGCGATTAACGCCCAGTAAGTTCACTGCTTTCGCTAACATTCGGTTTGCGGCGGTTCTTAACCCAGTAAATTGTGACGCCAGCCGTTAAGAATGCGATGCCTGCAAGCCACGACATAGGAGTCGCGAAAAATATGAACGCCAAAAGCAACAGGCTTGCGCATAACCCAACCACGGACACAGCCTTCGGATACATCCTACGCTTTGTTTTAAGCTTCAAAGAGGAAATGTTTGCGCAGACGTAGCTGAAAAGCAGCCCAAACGTGCTCACCGCAACCACACTGGTCAGGTTGGCAAACAAAACCACCACCGACATCACTATGCCAACAATCCAGATGGCGACGTAGGGTGTGCCAAACCGTGCATGCACCCGACTTAAAGCTTTGGGCATGTCACTTCTTCTTGACATAGAAAACGCCATGCGGGAAACCCCCAGAACAGCCGCCAACAAAACGCTTGCTGTGGCAATTGCTCCGCCGACTGCTAAAACCTGAACTGCCAAAGTGCTCCCCGAACCGACCATTGCTACGGATAAAGGTGCATTTGAGGAAGCCAACACAGCAGGACCGACCAAACCCACCGCAACAATACCCACCAACACGTATATCACGGCGCAAATCAGTAGCGAAAGCAGTACGGCGCGTGGAACGTTGTGTTTGGCGTCTTTGACTTCTTCAGCCATAACGGCTACTCTGGGGAACCCGCCGAACGCGAAGAAAATGAAGCACATGCCAAGCAGCATGCCGCCGCTGAACGGTTCAAATGGCACGAAATTGTCAGGGTTAAAAAACAGCAGCCCAAATATGACAAAGAAGCCTAAAACCGCCAGTTTCACCACAACCAGCACGTTATTCAGAACTGCGGATTGCCGAATGCCCACAAAATTCAGCCCCGTAAAACCCAAGCAAAGAATCGCGGCAACCACGTTTGCAGGCAAACCAGGAAACACAGCCTCAAGGTAGTAGCCGAACCCTAACGAGACTGCTGCGCCACCGAACGTGTTTGCTATGACCCACATCCAACCTGTCAGGAATCCCAGAAACGGGGAAACTAGCCGTCGGGTGTATTCGTAGACTGCGCCTTCCACAGGCTGCCAAGACGTCAACTCCACAAAACTTAACGCCGTAAACAATGCCACGAAGGCAGCTAAAGCCATGGAAACCACCAGTGCGGAGCCAGCGTAACCTGCCACGATACCTGTGACAACGAAGATTCCGCCGCCGATAATGGCGCCAACATTTACGTTGACCGCGTCCCAGAGGTTTAGAGAACGTTTTAGCTGGCTTGGTTGCTCCGCGTTTCCCATAAAATCACTGCTAAAGAAAACCAGTAAACATACATAGTTATTAAAACCTTAACTGCATAGACAATATAACAGTTCGGCTACGCCGCCTTTTTCTTGTCGTCCCAGAACTCCCGTGTACGCAGATACTGAATTTTCGCCTTCAACAAGTCCATGAAGAAAGCTTCCTCTTTTGGATGCATCTTGCCCAGAATCCGCGAAGCCGTCTCTGGACCCACACCCTTCACCTGCAGTGCGCGGATGGCTTGTTTGCCGTAGCTGAGAATCAAGTCTGCTTTGCGTCGGGCTTGGGTGAGTTCTTTGAGTTCTTCGGGGTTAATTTCTTTGCCTTCGCGGCGTTTCCGCAAATCCGCCTGCAGTTTTTGGACGTCTTGGCTGGGATAAAGCAGCGTAAGCAACCGTGAGCCACAGTTACCACAAGTTGGCTGCTCAGGTAACTCTTTAACGCGACTGTGGGTTATCCATGTGCCACAGTTCATACAGACCAGCGTGACAGTTCGGGCGTCTATGGCGTTTTTCATCCTGTCGATGTTGCTTAGGATGACGCGTTCGGGAGCCATCATCTCGCTGATGTCGGCGTACTGCTCCAAAATGTGGTATGCCAAAGGCGTCGGCTTTTCAGCGCGTATCAAAGTCTGCACTTGGATTTTACCCGCCTGCACCTCATGCAGCATCTGTTTGGTTTTCTGCAAATCCGCCTTTTCCAGCATCGCTTCCCGCAGGGTTTCATCATAAATCGGCGTGTTTTCAAAAGAAGCACGCAACGTGGCTTGCCGTTCGTAACTCATTGTTTTTCCGCGGGGCAACGCGCCGAAACGTTCCGCAACTGCCTTCATCTTGGAAGCGAAGGGAAACTTGGCTTTCACGTACTTCTGGAACGCCTCGTCAACTTCTTTGTCTGTTAAAGGGAACAGGGTTTGCGGCAGCTCTTCAACTTCGCGTCGGGAAAGCTTCCGCGGGGTTTCCACCAGTATGCGGTAACCATCTGTCCACCAGCCCGTGATGACTTCACGTTCCGAAAGCACTGAATCCAAAACACCTGCCAAAGTTCGATTCACCACTTCGCCGAAACAAGCGTGAATGATTAGGTATCGGTCGTATGCTTCGAGCAAGATGCGGTTTTGGGTGGGCAGGGGTGCGCCTTCTTTGAGGTGCTCGTCGATTTCCCTAACGGTTTCTTGCAGTGTTTCCTTGTTGGTGTTTAGCTCTCCCGCGAGTTGTTCGGCGACTTGTTCCGCTGTTTGGGCTTCTTTTAGGAGTGTGCCGATTTTTTCGCGTTCTGCGCCTGTTTGCTGCGCTAAATCAAACGGAACAGGCAGAATTTCTCCATCCCAGCCTGGAATGGCAGCGAAGGGGTCTTCGGCTGGAACCACATGCACTGGTCCCGTTTCTTCTTCGATTTGGACGATGCGCCAAACTTTTCCCCGCATGATGAAGTGCAAGCCTACTCGGGCGTCAAGCGCCATGAATTCGTCGCCTAACGTGCCGATTTTGCGGTCGCTGAGCACGTTTATGACGGGGTAGCGTCTTTCGTCGGGTATCATGCTGAGGTTGCTGTAGTAGTATTCGCGTGTTCGTCCTGTTTTGCGCAAAACCTTGCCTTCCGTGTCTAGGCGTATTTTATAGAGGCTGGCTAAAAAATCTACCACATCCAGCAACTGATTTCGGCTGAGTTTGTGGTAAGGGTAAGCGCGATGGACAATTTCGGCAAGCTCATCTACCAAGAGGGTTTCTTTGTCCATTAAAATCCCAGCGGTTTGGTGTGCCAACACATCCAGAGCGTTCTCGTGAATACGTACGGGTTCGATTCGGCTGGTTTCTGCGTTTTCTACGGCTGCCACGGACTCCAAGGTGTCGTCGGGGTATACTGTGATTATGATGCCCTCTGAAAGCCGCTTTAAGCTATGCCCGCTTCTGCCTACACGCTGGATTAAGCTGCTGACTTGCCTGGGTGACATGTACTGCACTGTTAAGTCTACGTTGCCGATGTCGATGCCCAGCTCCAGCGTGCTGGTGGCGATTATGGCTTTGAGGGTTCCCGCTTTGAAACTGTCTTCAATACTGACACGTTCCTCCTTACTCAGCGAGCCGTGGTGTACGGCTATGTCGTGGCGGTTGAGTTGGCTGAATCGGTGTCCAAGCATTTCCGCCATGGTTCGGCTGTTAACAAAAATCAAAGTAGACTTATGTGTCTCGACAAGTTGGGTTATTCGGCGGATTCTGGCTGCCGCTTCAGGGCTGGTTTCCAGTTTTCCCGCAAGCTCGTAATCTTTTTCGGTTGGCAGGGGGTGTTCCACGGTGTAGCGGTAGTTTTTTGCTAAAACTGCTTGGACAATACTGATTTTGCGGTTTGTGCCTGCAACGAATTTAGCAACTTCCTTCGGGTTGCCCACAGTGGCGGATAATCCGATGCGCTGAAAGCCATGCTTTGCAGCTTCAAAAAGCCGCTCCAACGCGATTGCAAGCTGTACGCCGCGTTTGCTTTCTGCCAAGTCATGTACTTCATCCACGATGACGCATTGGATGCTGGATAGGTGTCGGCGCATTTGGCTGCCGGGAAGAATTGCTTGAAGCGTTTCGGGGGTGGTGACGAGCATTTGGGGTGGTTGGCGGGCTTGTTTGCGGCGGATTTTCATCTCCGTGTCTCCATGCCGCACATCCACAGATACGTCTAAGTGTTGGCTCCAGAAAGTCAGCCGTTTAAGCATGTCACGGTTCAAAGCCCTAAGCGGAGTAATGTAGACAACTTGAATACCCTTTTGCTCGTCGGACTTGCCTTCGACTAGTTTGGAAAGGACTGGAAGCAGGACAGCCTCAGTTTTTCCGGTCCCCGTGGGCGCAATCAACAACACGTTTTTGCCTTCCAGAACAGGCGGAAAAGCCAACGTTTGCGGAAGCGTAGGCTGACTGAACCCAACTTCGGCGAGGGCTGTCTGAACGGGTTTAGCGAGCAAATCGAAAACGGAGTTTGCCTGTTTTTTCGGCATCAGCAGTCAGAAGATTATCGTTTAAAGTTTGCTTTATCCTTTGTTCTGTGATGACGTTGCCGATTGTTAGGTGACTACCTTTGACGTACCTTCGCTTCTAGTCATTTCAGGTTCAATATACTTTTGATTGTTGAAAACGCCAATAGCGTAGACCCCCCTATCGTTTCTGCATAGAATCAATATTAGCATCCAAATAGACGCCAAATAGGTTCGTGTTAACGGGTTCCGGTCAGGGTTTTCCGTTACTGCCGCTTTGCCGACTTACTTCCTTGATGCAGCGTCTGCGTTTCGCCCTTCCGAGAGATTATCACGTTAAATTTATGACCTAAGTCTTAATCTAAAAATTGGATTTCAGTCTAAACAACCAGATTTTTGAGTGAATTGTGTGACTGTTTAACTGCACCTACACACGTTTAATAGGTCAATTTAGCTACAAAAAATTGTTGATAACTTATGACAAGACCCATAGGAGCTACTGTTGTATATGTGATTATAGCTGCTGCTTCTATTTGGTGGCTGGCGCTCGGTTTGATGTACTTTTTCGGGTCCTTCTGGTGGTGGTACGTTGGTTTTCCCTTTGCTTGGCTGTGGGGAATCATGTACGGTCTGTTGGGTTTGTTTGGACTTGGAATTACAGCGGGACTTGCAGCTGGGTATCGGCAAGCATACACATCGACACTGATTCTGGCAGTCATATTTTTGGTGTTTAGCATACCTGCCTTAGTCAACGGCTACGGAATAATCGGCGCGGCCCTATCCGCGATAGTTCTGGTTCTCCTTTTAATTCCAAATGTGAAAACATTTTTCAGACAAGAAAGCCCAAGCACACTAAAGCCCATATAGTATCCTTCTACTTCTGCCGAGCGAGTTTTACCTGATAAGGATAGCAAATCTAACGCAACCCACTCAGTTTTCAAACAAAGCCGATGGTGTAGACCTCAACAGGTTCGTTTCTAACTTTATTTTACGAATCATACTCAAATCTACCAAACGCAACTACACGCACTAAACCAAAGAAACAAAACACGGCGCGCAGAGTTATGGATGCTGGGCAGTCAGCAGTTTTGTGCTTTCCTCTTCGGTCCAAGCCTTCATGGTTTTGGTGCGTATGTTTCCCATGCTGCCAACACAGAGCATAATCGCCGCCATGTCCTCGTCCTTGGGGATTTGCACAATCATAACAAAATCGTATTCGCCCATCGTCAGGTACAGCTGCATTTTTCCGCCTGCCTTTTCAACCATGCTGCGGGTGGTTTTAATTCTTTCAGGAGCCGAGGCAACGTTGCGCATGCCTTCGTTGGTCCAGTTTCCTAAAACAACAAAATTCTGCAAAACATTCACCTAAAAATAAGGTGGAAGTGGTCGGAATAAAAGGCTTACGGCAGGCAGTTTTGTTCGTTAGATTAAGCATTAGATATCTTGCACGGTGGTTTAATGGAAAAAATTAAGAATTACTGCAAGTCTTAGGCAGACCCTTGATTCTCACTGAAACCCCACGATCTCCCAGTCTCCCCGCTCGTGCCAATTGGAAGGAAGCTGAACCAACATTATTTGAATTCCGCGTCTGTTTAAGAAATCTTTAGTTGCTGAAGATACATAGGAATTGGTAACAAGATATGATTTAACTTTTACACTGCCGCCCTCTTTCTTAGCGGTTTCCTTCTCGTGCTGCTGAACTTCCGCTGTCAAATCCGCAAAACGGGTTATTTCTTCCACCTGAACCTGACGGTTGGAAAATTTCAATTTGCATTCACAAATAACGATTGTTTTGGTTTCACCCGTCCGACCTTTCTTTCCATAAACATCGATTTCTTTTCCAAGGTAAGGGGGTTTATACCGAGTCCTGATATCGGAATAATTGTACTTGGAACGCAAGAATTCTTGAACGCTAACTTCAAAATGTCTTGACTGAAGATTTTTGAAGATATCAAGAAGTTTATCTATAGAAATTTTTTTCGTTTTTTTGCTAAGTGATAACAAGTCAGTTATTGTTACGGAAGAGACAATAATGGCAAAATTCTCACTGAATTCAACCGCCCCAGATATTATACTTTCATCAACTAAGTTATGATCCAATTCATATTGACAGAACTGGACACCTGTTGTCCATACCCCAGAAGACTGAAAAGACAAGGTAGTGTTGAAATCATCTTTATCTCCAAAAAAGCGATATCTTTGCCCATATTTCGCTTCAATCAAATCGTCCATTATACCTGACGAGAGAACATCTAAGCCCCGCGTATAGCTAAACACCTTCAGGATGTTTGGGCGGCTCAAAGTAGGGGCCTCTTTTTCTAGAGTGATGTACGCCAATGCTTTTACAGCATACATGTCCGTAATAGTAGCATTGCATATTTGCTTAGTAGTATCAAAATCATCATAATTATTTAGAATGAACAACGCTGGAAAGGGCTCAATTTTAGTATAATGCGCATCAAGATATTTTTTTATTTCAGGTATTTTCATATTGCCTCTTGCCTAATATGCAATTGGGAGTTAGGCGCTTATTTTTGGTGGTGGCTTAACTCTTCGTCCCAGCTTTATTCTTAGCGCTATACGGTATAGTTTGCGTAGTGACTGCACCAGTTGCTCCACGCTGGGTGCCTCTGAGCATATGATGGGTATTTGTTCGTACTCTGCCAGCTTTACCGCTTCCTCGTCGGGCTTTACGCGGTGAAAAACGACCATGCGGGGTTTTAGGTGGCTGACGCGGACAATCATCATGGCTAAAGCGGGGCTCTCCACGTTCGTAAACACCAACGCCCGCTCAGTGGTTGCTCCAAACAACTGCGCATACTCCAAACCCGAAAACGCCTCCACCACCTTCCGAGCATCCACCACAGTGTAGCCACTGATTTCCCGCACAAGCTTCTCCACATCCACAACCACCTCGCCCCCGATTGCCCTCGACAGATGCTCCATACGCACAGGACTGGGAAACTCGCGCAGGTCCACGATTGCCATGCTGGGAGAACTTGTAAGTTTGGCAAACTCGCGGATAAAGCGGCTGCCCTTCTCCTCATCAATCGCCAACAGCGCCCACACGAAGCGCCGGATAAATTTGGCACCGGGGCTTTTACGTCTGCCACTTTCGTAGTCGCTGATAACGGTGCTGCTGCTAAGCTACATTTTTTCGCTCAAGCGGATTTGGCTAACCGCGAAAAGTTCACGCCATTTTTTCATTGTGGAGCCTGGCTTGCTGCTGAATATGATTTCTCCTGCAATTCTTCGGGCAAGAACTTCTCGAATGCTAGGCGAAACAGACACGACTTGACCCCGTGCATGACTGATTAAATGAGGTATAAAACTATACCGTTTATTTAAGAAACACCAAAAGGTCAAAACATGAAAAATTCCAGAAGGCGAAAAAACAGCAAAAGTTATAGGCACAGCACCCAACTCTGAAGCGGTGCACGTGAGTGTCGTTTAAGCAGCAGATGGAAGAAACCTCAAAAAACAAGCAGTCCAGCATCATCTTGGCTTTAGATTTTCCATATCAGGGCAAGCAGGAACGAGGCAACCTGCTGACGAAGGCAAAGAACCTTCTGGACACAGTCAGCCCGTATATCTGCGCTGTGAAGTTTAATCATCATTTGACGTTGCCGCTGGGCATCTTCGACGGCGTGCAAGCCCTCGTAGAGCAAGCGCATAAGCGCGGATTGCTTGCCATCATGGACTGCAAAGTCAACGACATCGGAAACACCAACAACGTCATCGCTGAATACTACTATGACGCAGGCTTTGACGCAGTCATTGCAAACCCGTTTGTAGGCTTGGAGCAGGGCATAAAACCCATCTTGGACGTTGCAACTGAGCGGCACCGAGGCGTTATCCTGCTGGCGTACATGAGCCACAAAGGCGCCGCCGAAGGCTACGGACAAACCATACGCGACGCAGAAACAGGCGTAGAGACCAAACAGTATTTGGCGTTTGCACGCAAAGCCGCAAGATGGAACGCCGACGGCGTCGTAGTTGGTGCGACGGTTCCTGAAAAAATTAGGGAAATCCGCTTTGTCCTCGGGGAGGAAGTGCCGATTTATTCGCCTGGTGTCGGTGCGCAGGGCGGCTCAGTTGAAGACTCTGTTAAAGCGGGAGCGCGGTACCTGATTGTGGGACGCGAAATTGTGCATGCTGATGACCCTGCGTATCGGGCGGAGACGCTAAGGCAGAAAGCGGAATTAGCAAAATAAACTTGTGGGGTTGGAAAATAAAGGAAGAGGTGCGGTTTATCGCCCGCGTTTGTTTTCCCAGAGTTCCTTTTTGAGGAGGTCGCGAACTGCCGAGCGGATGACGCTGCTGCGGCTTGGGTACATGTTTGACCTGACGAGTTCGTCTAAGCCTTCTAGGTATGCTTCGGGTAAGAGTACGGTTACAAGTTTCATCAATGTTCCCCCATGTTAGCCACATATACATGTGGCAAATATATAAAATTTCACCCTAAACAACAGGTAAAAAGCCGTTAGCCAAAACCCAAACAGCAGACACACCAAAAAAAGGTCACAGCAAGCTTCAAACTGTTTTCAGGCACCGTATTGGGTATAGGTTAAATCTTTGAACTGCACTTATTCCTTACCGAGTGTGAATCAGCCATGTTCAAGGTAAGAGTCAACAAAATTGAATCAACCCGCGACTTAGACGGCAACCTAGGCAAACGAATCGAACTTGTAGAGGAACGGGAAATTTCAGGCAGCAACTTCGTCATGAGACCCCAAACCGACGAAGCAAAAATGGTACAAGACGTACTTCAAGCGGTACAGCAGCAGATGCCCATGTTCCCGCAAAGGCAACAAGCAGCCATGCCCAAGATTCTACTGTTCCTCACCGAGCAGGAATACGACAGTTTAGGCATAAACTTCGACGTTAACCAAGTCTACGAAGTCGTGTTGGCGAACTCAGGAATACAATTCACAAAAGTATAATACCATTTCGCGCACCGCTTCATGCCTGATGCGGAAAAAAGCGTTTGTTGCTGTCCGTTCGCAGTCACATCGGCTTAAATCGCAAACCCGCCTATTTTCCCTTTGAAGGTGATGTTTTGCAGTCCCAAAAGTGGCAGCTTCCCGACTGGTGGTACCCCGAAGGAAATCACCCAGCGAGTGACGACGGTTACTTTGAAAACATGTGCCGCATTATTTTTCAGACAGGCTTAAACTGGAACGTCATCGAAAAGAAGTGGCCCACAACCACGAAGGCGTTTGCAGGTTTCTCCATCGACAAAGTCGCAGACTTCACGGACGCAGACGTCAAGCGGCGTTTAAAGGACGCGGGCATTGTGCGTAACAGGGGCAAAATCGAGGCTATAATCAAAAATGCCCAACTCTTTAGGGAAATCCGAAAGCAACATTGCTCCTTTGAAGCGTACATCGCGGCTTGGACAAGTCAAACAACTACACAAGTGCAGTCAAGGAGCTCAGCAGCAGATTCAAATGGTTAGGTCCCTCATCAGCAAGCCTTTTTCTTTTCACCGTCGGTGAACCCATCAAACACGAAAGCTGGAAGTAACTCTTCACCGTCTTTTTTCAACGCCTTAATTAGGCACCAACCGAAAAGTTTCATGAAACAGCGGAAGGTGCAAACAGTCAAAACCCGAGCCCACATCCTAGTCACTGGCAAAGTGCAAGGCGTCTTCTTCCGAGCCCGAACCACAGAAAGAGCCTTCCGCCTCGGCGTAACAGGCTGGATCCGCAACCTGCCCAACGGAAAACTGGAGGCAGTTTTTGAAGGAGAAAAAGAAGCCGTAGACGCAGCTGTAGAGTTCTGCAGACACGGTCCAAACCGCGCCGTGATAACAGAATTTGATGTGAAGCAAGAGCCGTTCACAGGCGAGTTCCAAGATTTTAGGGTACGCCACTAACACCCCGTATGGGGATGCCCAGATTTAAATGTCGGGTACCCTTTCTTTTGGTGAGGCTGTATATTGAAGATTCTTGGTTTAGTAGGTAGCCCTCGCAGAGGCGGCAACACGGATTTGCTGATTAGTGCAGTGCTTTATGGTGCGGGCGCAGGCAATAACGACATTGATAAAGCGTATCTTTATGACGCAGATATTATGCCGTGTGTGGACTGCCGAGGATGCAAAAAAGAAAACTTCCAATGCACCCTAAAAGACGACATGAAGCAACTGTACCCAAAGCTGGAGGAAGCCGACGTAATCGTGTTTGGCACACCCTTGTACTGGTACGGATCCACAGGCAAAATGAAGTTGTTCATCGACAGGTTAAGACCTTACGTGGCTTCAGGAAAACTGAAGGGCAAAAAAGCCGTGATTGTCGTGCCCGCTGAAGAGGGAGCAGAAGCCTGCAACTGCCTCGTACAAATGTTTGAACTTAGCTTCAAGTACCTTGGGATGGAGTTTGTAGGTAAAATTCTGGCTAAAGCAGGAGAGAAAGCCGAAGTTAAAGGGCATCCTGAGGTTCTGGATGAAGCCTTCAACCTCGGGAAGGAATTGAAGTAGAGAAGGGGTTTAGGCGTTTTTCTTGTAGACGCGGAAGTGGCTGTCGCGTCCTGCGCTGATGTATTCGCCGCCTACTCCGCGTACGGTTGAGGCGATTTTAGCAAAGTTCTCGCTGCCCAAGAACTGTTTAGGCTTAATCATAACGTATTCGCCTTTGTCTTCGAAGAGGAGCATGTTGTCGAGGTCTTGGGTGAACATCATGCGCACGTCTTGAACGGTCTGTGATGATGGTGCTGAAGGTGCAGTTGGGGTAGCTGTCGGTGCTGGACGGGGCGCGGGACTTGAAACGGTTGGTCTGGGTCTGGGCGCGGCTTGAGGCTGGTTGGTTATTTGGGAAACTGCCAAAGACTTCAAGCTGGAAGAAACCGTTTTCAAGTCATCAGAAACTTCTCTTAAAACCGTCAAGAGCTCGTCGATTTTTTCCACAAACACATCCATTTTTTCTTTGTCGGCACTCATCCAAGTCACCCAGTTGAAAGTACTTAAGGTGCATCTTATTATTTGAAATTTGCCATAGACTCTAAGAGGCATAACTACTTGTTTGAAATTGACGGAAGCCAGAAAAGCGGAAGCGGAACCATCCTAAGATTAGCCGTTGCACTATCAGCCATCCGAGGGGAAGCCCTGCACATCACCAACATCAGGCAAAACCGCCCCAAACCAGGCTTGCGACCACAACATCTGGAGGCAGTTTTAACGGCAGCGAAGCTTTCCAACGCACAGGTAGAGGGCGCGGTGTTGGGTAGCAGGGAACTCTGGTTTAAACCCAGCGAAATCTGCGGCGGAACCGTAGAAGCCCGAATCGGAACCGCAGGAAGCATTCCCATGCTGTTCATGGCGGCGTTACCCATTTGTCTGCATGCCAAGAAACCCGTTCAGCTTAGGGTAAGCCATGGTGGAACAGACACAAGGCATGCACCCACCGTAAACTATTTTCGGCATGTGTTTTTGGCGGCTCTGAAACAGATGGGCATCGAAGCAGAGTTGGAGGTGCAAAGGTACGGCTATTACCCGAAGGGGAACGGCGCAGCAACCCTCACCGTCAAACCAGCCCCGCAGCTGAAGCCTATCCACTTAGAGAGTTTTGGCCAACTGCAAGCCGTGAAAGGGATTTCTGTGTGCACTTTTCTAGCTGAAAGGAAGGTGGCAGAACGTCAAGCCAAAGCGGCAACCCAACGACTCTCCGATAGCGGCATCAAGGCAGACATCCAAGTCGTCAATGATACGTCTAATTTTGTGCAGAAGGGCAGTAGCCTCGCGCTTTGGGCAGAAACTGATAAGGGAGCGCTTCTGGGTGCAGACTCTATCGGGGAACTCAAGAAAACTGCTGAAGCTGTAGGCGTGGAAGCTGCCGAAAAATTACTCACGGAACTTGCATCTGGAGCTACCGTTGACACCTATCTAGCGGACATGCTCATTCCCTACATAGCGTTGGCGAAAGGTGAATCGGCGGTTTTGACCCGCGTTTACTCAGACCATCTGGAGGCTAACATTTGGCTGGCAGAGAAAATGCTTGGGGCGCGCTTCAACGTTAATAGGGTCGGCGCAGTTTACAGGGTACAAAAGTTGGCTGAAACTGATGTCTAAAGAAGCCCCTTGCCTAAAAGTTCCCAACACACTGGGCGAAAAAACACTTGGTTTAGCCAACAAGCTAAGCTTGACAGATAAGAGCCTGCAAATTCAGAAGGACGAAGCAGGTTTTCTTTTTATTCCGCTGGTCCGAGACCCTACCGCGCAAGAAATCGTCATGTTCAAGCAGCTTTTGACTGAGTTCCAATTGGCGGCAAAAGTTTTCCCTGAGAAAAAGCGGCAGGAAAAACCACTCGCCGAAGCCCTCGCAGACAAGTTGCCGCAGCATCTGCTTCCCAGCTTACCCCGAGCCTTAGATGTCGTTGGAGACATAGCCATAATTGAAATTCCACCCGAACTTGAAACCTACAAAGCCCCCGTCAGCGAAGCCATACTCGAAACGCATCGGAGTGTGCGGGTGGTTTTGGCGAAGGCGGGAAAGGTCAGCGGAACCTACCGTCTGCGGGAGTTTGAGTTCCTTGCGGGGGAGCAGCGAAACAGCACCATTTACAAGGAGTACGGCTGTCGATACTACGTTGACGTGGCGAAGGCGTATTTTAGTCCGCGGCTGAGCCATGAGCACCGACGGGTCGCCGAGCTCGTCGAGGAAAACGAAACTGTTGTGGACCTGTTCGCGGGTGTTGGACCATTCGCGGTTCCCATTGCCAAAAACTGCAAGACCGCAAGGGTCTACGCGATAGACATAAACCCCGACGCCGTCGAACTGCTCGAAAAAAACGCTCGCCTAAACCGCGTAGAAGGCAGGGTTCACGCCTTCGTGGGCAACGCACGGCAGATAGTAAACGAGAAGCTGTCGGGTGTAGCGGACAGGGTTATTATGAATTTACCTGAAACCGCCAGCGCATTCATAGACGTCGCCTGCCAAGCCGTTAAACCCAACGGCGGAATTATACATTTTTATGGGTTTGTTCGCAAGCCCGACACAGTGGAAAACTTTAAGCAACTCTTCGCCGATTGCGTGACCAAAGCAGGAAGAAAAGTAGTTGAGTTCAAATGTGAAAAGATGGTTCGGGAAACTGCGCCCTACGAATGGCAAACCGTCTTAGACACCAAAATTCTATAACTCTCAGTTCCATGCTTTTTCGTAGTTTTTAGCGTCGGCTTAGTTCTTTTAGCAAAACTCTGGCTTTGAGGGGTAGTTCGGGCTGGTTTCTTCGGTTCACCATCGAAAACAGAAAACCAAGAAATATAAGTGCAATACCGAAAGCGGCGACACTTTCTACGGGGACTATTTGCCACAGAAGCAAGAAAGTGAAAAATACCAATATGATTCCAGTAACAACAAACACGGAGCTGCTTCGGGATACAGTTGAATGCAAAACAAACTCGTTTTTTCCCTCATCGGTGACTGCAAAGTACCCCTGTTTTTCCTCAAGCATACCTGCATTTACCAAGTAATTCCAGTCGTAATGAAAATGCCCATCAGACTTGTATCCTAATGCGGCACAAATGGTTGATTTTACTCCGGGCTCGGCTTTAATTCTGTTGTGGGGTGCAGAGTAAATAAAATAGAGTAGTTTTGTTCGGGGAGATTGAATATCTGCATTTATTCCACGTGACTTTGACACTTGCACCCACACCTTACCGTCGCAAACCAAGATTCACATGACTAATCAACGAAACCAGACTTTGAGGTATCCATTTACACCCTTAGTTTATTTGCTTAGCTTATTACTCTATGTCTTAGAGTTCCAACTCTAAATGGTAGGGCTATAATCAACACTGCACATTGATGGAGTGGGAATCAAAATGACTGAAAAAATAGAAACCTTCTTCGAATACATGATGGAGCACCCTGCAGGGTTAATGATTGTGGGTGGCATGTTTTTCGCGTTCATTTCAATATTTACCGCTTCAGTGAATGTCCAAACAACAATGTTTCTGAGAAGCCTATCTACTTGGATGATTATTGGGGGCGTTATACTTCATGTGCTGTCTATGGGACTAAGGTTTCTGGTACGGGTATTCCGCAAGCTCTACCACGCAATTTTCTCCCGAGACGACAAAGGAAACTGATCAAAAATCGGGAAGATAAAAACATGATAGCGTGACAACTTTGAAGCAACAACAGTTACTCAAAACTCTCACCATCAACTCATTCTTGATGTTTGGTGTATTAATCAGCTTAATATCAGTGTATAGGAATACTTACGTCGTATTGTCAGCGCTGATTATGTTTACCATCGCATCATGTTTACTGCTGTGCTACTTTGTGAAAGAAAAAACGAGCTAAACCAAAACACGTAATGCAAAAATCAGAAGACGGTAAAAACCGTTAGTGACTAAATCAGCAATTCACGGTTAGGGTAATTTTTGCCTGCTGCTTCGGGTTCTTGAGCTTTTCCACCAGTGCGCGGGATAAGTCTTTAGCGGCTTTGTCAGCATAAATTCCCAATGTGCGGTCGGATGCGAAGTTACTTTTCCTTACAACCATTTCCTGTGGGTGTGAAAGCGCTAGTTTGGGGGATCCTTGAGCGTGTATTTCGTCACAGACGTTGTCGACTTCAATTTTTATTGCTAGTTTGGCGTGGGGTTTTTGGAGTGCTGCCTTGAATTCTGCGCCTAAATTTGATAGTGCCTTGTCAGTGGCTACAACGAGTATGCAATCGCCGTTCCTTGAAAGCTCAGTTTCCCGCGTGAACTCTACTGTTGAATGGTGAGTTGCCTGAACGTTAGGGTGCCCAAAGCCGCGGATAACTTCTGTTAACTCTGGGGTAGACAATTATTCGGGAACCTCGATGGAGTCCACTTTGCCGTCGCCGTCTAAGTCAAAGCCTTGAATGACTACCGAGAAGTCTCCGCGGTTTTTGTATTTCTGCAGGGTTTTTTGCCAGAAATTCGTCAACGCCAAAACGCAGGCTTTGGTGCCGACGGCTTTGTTTCCAGCAAAAACGATTACGCGTTTTGTGTTGTCCCACGGGTTAGGAATATTCGCAATCAACCCCGCTACGTCAGAAGTGTAAACCAGCCCCGTCTTCTGTGAAACTAACCCGCCGAAGAGGTAGCCTTGAGCTGAGGACTGCATGTTAAATCGAACCGGTAGATGCTCATTTAGCTCCTGTGTAAGCAAATTCGTGCCGGGTCCACCTACAAGTATGAGGTTATTTTTTTCTTCCTTCTCCGCTTTTACATCAACGTCCAGTTTAATGGCGAAGTCCTCGGGCATCTTCACAAACTGCCCCAAAAAGAACGCTAAATGAGCCGCGTAATGCCCATCCCTAGCGCTGGTTTTGAAGGGACCATGCGGCGTTGGGCTGCCGACAACGATTTTTCCGTCAAATGCGCCGTCTTGGTTGATGAAGTCTTCGAAGAAATCGTGGATTTGCTGGCTTGCCGCCAAAAGCGAGGGGCGCTGCATGGGTTTGTAGCCTCCGGGCAACTCGATGCAGAACGCAGAGGATACGGTGCGGTAGTATTTGGCGGTTGCCCCCTTCTTTTTTTCTTCGCGTTCCACGGTTCTGGCGCCTGATTTTTCGAGTTTTCGGATGTGATAGTAGACTTTTTGCTCGTGCATTCCTAGTTGGCGGGCGATTTCCAGTGGGTACATGGGTTTCTGGCTTAGGAGGGTGAGGATATTCCAGCTTAGGCTGCCGAGGACCATTTTGAGGTCGCGGGGGTTTTGCATGACGGCGATTTCTTTGACTTTTTGGGTTGTGCCGTCTTCTTGGAGGAGCAGCTTTTTGTCCATTAAGATTTCATCTGTCTATAAGCTGTGCGGACTGTTATTAAAAATTTTTTCATAGTGTTAAGAGGTGTCAGGTTTCTGAACCTGAGCAAATAGTAAGGCAGACAATAAACCTTTAAAAAATATTTCACAATGGGTTTGTTTTGAACACTCATCCCACGCAATAATCTCCATTACGCCACTGCAAATTTTTTTTTAGGCGTAAAGGTTTATGCTAAAAATGCTTATTACCACTCCAGACGGAGTAAAATTTCAGATAATCAAAGAGGCTAATAGAAATGTGCGGAATTTTCGGATGTATTACCATGAACGGGAACGCGTCACCAATTATCCATGCTTCCCTCAAACGGCTTGAATACCGCGGATACGACTCCGTAGGCATAGCCACCATAAACAATGGTGAAGTCGCCATCAAAAAAGACCAAGGGAAAATAGATGAAGTTCACGAACTAATCAACCTTGACGATATGCAAGGAAACGTCGGCATCGGGCACACCCGCTGGGCAACCCACGGCGCACCCCTCAAAGAAAACGCTCACCCCCACGTTGACTGCACTGGACAAATTGTTGTCGTTCACAACGGCATCATAGAAAACTACACCGAACTGAAAACAGAGCTGGAGAACCAGAATCACAAGTTCGTCTCCAAAACCGACACCGAAGTCATCCCGCACCTTATTGAGGAAACTCTCAAAAAGAATCCCACGTCGAACGTAACTGAAGCCGTCGTGGAAACCATCAAACGGCTCAGTGGCTCCTACGCCTTAGCGGTAATCTCTTCTAAAGAGCCTAACAAGATAATCTGTGCACGAAGTGAAAGCCCCCTTGTAATAGGCATCGGCGAGGACGCCACGTATTGCGCTTCGGACTTGACAGCGTTTTTGCCCATGACCAACAAGGCAGTTATGATTAACGATGGTGAACTTGTGACCTTAACGCCAAACAACGTCGAAATACGCCGCATACAAGACGGCGCCGAAGTTACCCGTGCACCAACCACCATAAGCTGGACCCCCGAAATGGCTGTCAAGCAAGGGTACCCGCACTTTATGATAAAAGAAATCCATGAGCAGCCAGGCATTTTGCGTAACACTCTGCGCGCTCAGGAGCACTATCTGGATTTGCTTTCAACGTTTTTGGACCGTGCCACCGAAGTTTTCTTCGTAGCCTGCGGCACCAGCTACCACGCCTGCCTTGCAGCGTCGTACATGTTTTCAAAGTTGGCTTTTCTGCCCACGTACCCAGTTTATGCCTCCGAGTTTGTTGAACAGCACGGCAAATCGGTGAACATTGATAGCACCATCCTTGCAGTTAGCCAGTCAGGCGAAACCGCCGACACCTTAGGCGCCGTTACTTGCAGCCAGCAACGCGCCGCAACCATTCTAGGCTTAACCAACACTGTGGGTTCCACGTTGACCCGGGTCTCTCGAGTCTACATCGGGCAGCAGTCAGGTCCCGAAATCGGTGTAGCCGCCACTAAAACCTTCACTTCGCAACTTTCCGTGCTGGCGCAGTTAGCACTGAAGTTATCAACGAAAAGGGGTAAGGTTTCGCAGGACGAAATGGATTACCTCGCCGACAGGTTGGAGGCGCTGCCTGAAACTGTGCAAGAAATCATCCTAAAGCAGGAAGAAAACGTCAAAAAATTGGCCCACAAGTACAAGGACGCGAAAATCTTCTTTTTCCTGGGCAGGGGCATAAACACCGCCACCGCCTATGAGGGCAGGCTCAAACTTATGGAAATTGCTTATGTTCCAGCCATCGCGTTCCCTGCAGGCGAAAGCAAACATGGACCCATCAGCCTGATCGAGCCAGGCTTCCCCGTCGTGTTCATTTGCCCCCGAGACGGACAGACCCACAAGACGCTTGTCGGAAACATTCAGGAGATGAAAGCCCGCGGAGCCAGCATAATTAGCATAATCGAAGAAGGGGATGAAGAAATCAAGTCGATGTCCGACGACTACATCGAGGTGCCTAAGGGAATTCCTGAGGTGCTGTCGCCGATCCCGTTTGTGATTCCGCTGCAGCTGCTGGCGTATTACATGGCAGTGGAGAAGGGGCTCAACCCAGATACACCACGAAACTTAGCAAAGTCGGTTACCGTCAAGTAACCCGCTCTTTTCTTTTATTTTCGTTTTTTCTTATTCACATATAGTGTTAAAAAGGAAAACACCTATTCTATTCTCGGTGTCGTACTTTGGAGAGGGCTAACTGGGGAAAACTAATCGATAACCTTACAAAACAGGGAACCCTCCGTTCACCAAACGTCATCAAAGCCATGCGCGCTGTGCCCCGAACGAGCTTTCTTCCAAAAAATGGGCAGCCATACGCCGCCTCGGATACGCCTGTGCAGATTGGTTTTGGGCAATCCATTTCTGCGCCTCACATGGTTGCAATCATGAACGAAGCTCTACAGGTGGGGGTTGGCTGCAAGGTTTTGGAGGTGGGCGCAGGTTCAGGCTGGCACGCCGCCACCATTGCAGAAATCATTGCTTCTATGGATGCACCACGAAGCGAATGGGGACACATCTACACCGTAGAGACGGTGTCTACGTTGGCGGAAACTACACGACGAAACATCATAACCACTGGCTACGGCGACCGCGTCACCATAATCCACGCCGACGGCTCCAAAGGCTACCCAGAAAAAGCTCCGTACGACCGCATCCTAGTCACTGCCGCAGCGCCAAAAATCCCAAAGCCGCTGGTGGACCAGCTTAAAAGCGGAGGCATCCTGCTTGTTCCCGTGGGGAGTCCATTCCTGTTCCAGAACCTCACCAAGTTGACCAAGCAGGCGGACGGGAAAATTGTTGAGGAGAATTTGGGGGGGGTTTCGTTTGTGCCGTTGAGGGGCGAGTTTGGGCACCAGATGGTTTAGCCGAACCATTTCTCAAGCGTCGTTTTGCCTTTCTGCTTGGCTGCGCCTGCCTGCATTTTCTCGGTGGCTTTGCGTACGCGGTCTTCACTGAAGTCTTTTTCCCTAACCAGAAAATCCACAATACCTTCAACGTTGGGTTCCTGCCATTCAAGCTGGTAGTCATCGGTGACTTCAGGGTGCAAGAAAATCTCACGAATTTCAGCGGGTGGATGTGGGAAAACGGCGTTTTTGATGTTTGGCAGCGCGTTCTCTAATGTGCCGTGTTTTTTGAGGAGTTTGAGCGCGGTTTTGGGTCCTAAGCCTCGGATGCCGTCAGGGTTAAAGTCTGTACCTATGAGTATGCCTATGTCAACAAGCTGCTCGTAGGTAACCTCAAGGTCTTTCAAAATATCCTTGAGAGCGATAGTTTCTGGCACGATGTCCACG
Source organism: Candidatus Bathyarchaeota archaeon (assembly GCA_026014615.1). GTDB lineage: Archaea > Thermoproteota > Bathyarchaeia > Bathyarchaeales > Bathycorpusculaceae > JADGNF01. The sequence continues at coordinate 100,695 of JAOZHZ010000004.1, forward strand.
TAAACGTTTTTACTGGGCAACTTACGCCTACCCGAAATGGTGACGTTTCGCAGCAGCAGGGGCGCGCCGAAAAGGAGACTGTCGTAGTCTTGGCTGCCACAGTAATCCGCTGTGCCTTTGTGGGTCATGTGGGCGGCTTGGGCTTCGCCTTCGCTGGGCGCCTGAATCCACGGCAACCCCATGAGCTCCAGCAGGCGTTGGCTGTCGGTTTTCATGTAATCATTCATTGTGGATGTTGCTTGCGCGTACGTGTGCATTTTTGCGGTGTCGCCTTTTGCGGCGGCTTTTTCGTAGTGAACTCGGGCTTCGGCTTTGAATTCTTTGCGGCGCTGGATTTCTTGGCGTTTGAATTCTGGGGGTTTGCCATCGAAAACGTAAACGGGTTTGATGCCCATTTCCACGAGGTTACTGGTGCGGTAAAATAAGCCGCTGAGGTGACTGGTAACTTTTCCTGTTGCATCCATGAGGGGGGTACCATCGGGTTGACGGATGATGCTAAGGAACTGATAGATGGCGTTGAATGCATCTATGGCGACGATTTTGCCGCTTAAATCTTTAAGGTCAACGACAGTTTTCGGTACGATGTCACGCAGGTTTACGCCCAAAATTGGCACCGTACAACATATGGCAAAAAACAACAATAATAAACTTGCTAGCGGCAAAGGCTGAGGGGGAGTTTTGGAAAGTTATTTTTTAAGGTCTTTTTTAGGTTCTTTATTAAACGTCATATTGCCGCTTGCTTTGTCAAACTCCACCAGCACCGAATCCCTTTCATGGATGCGCCCTGAAAGGATTTCGCGAGCAAGAGGCGTTTCTATCTCACTCTGAATCTTTCGATTTATTTCTCGAGCCCCAAACTCGGGAAAGTAACCGATTTCTGCAAGCCTATCCAAGACAGCTTCGGAAAAAGTCAACTCGATTGCTTGTCCCCGTGCCGTTCGTTTTACTCGCTCGAGCTGAAGTTTTACGATTAGTTTTATTTGTTCTTTGGTTAGAGCGTGGAAAACGATGATTTCGTCGATACGATTCAGAAACTCGGGTTTAAAGTACTGATGTAGAAGCTTCATTAACTCGTCCTTGAGTTCTTCGTAGGGTTTGGGTTTTTGAGCGGTCAGGTTATCTTGTATGATGTTGGAGCCGACGTTACTTGTTGCGATGATTATTGTGTTGCTAAAATCAACCACGCGACCCTTCCCGTCCGTTAGACGCCCGTCATCAAACACTTGCAGCAAGATGTTGTGAACGTCGGGGTGAGCTTTCTCGATTTCATCCAACAACACGACAGAGTAGGGTCTTCTTCGGACGATCTCGGTTAGTTGTCCCCCTTCCTCGTAGCCTACGTATCCTGGCGGAGCCCCAATTAATCGACTGACTGTGTGGCGTTCCATGTACTCGGACATGTCGATTCGGACAACCGCGTTTTCATCACCAAACACGATCCAAGCTAAAGCTTTTGCGAGTTCAGTTTTGCCTACGCCCGTGGGACCCAAAAACAACAGTGACGCAATGGGACGTTTACCTTCGGTGAGGCCAGCGCGGTTACGCAGTATGGCGTCAGAAACCGCTGCGACGGCTTCGTCTTGCCCAACGATGCGTTCATGCAACCTTGCCTCCATGTTAAGCAGTCGTTCTTTCTCTTCCTGAGTTAATTCTGTTACGGGAACCCCAGTAATCTTAGAGACGACTTCAGCGATGTGTTGCCGCTTAACCTCAGAAGTAGTTACGCCCTTTTCTTTACGCCACTTAGCCTCAATTTCGGAGCGTTGCTTCTCTAGTTCCTTTATTTCGGAATCCAGCTTTCCCGCTTCATCAAATTTCTTGCGCAAAGAAGCAGATTCACGCTCACGTTTCAAGGCGTTTATCTTTTTATCCAGTTCGGAGACTTCGGGAGGAAGTGAGGTGATGCCGATTCTTACTCTTGCCGCTGCTTGGTCAATCAAGTCGATGGCTTTGTCTGGTAGGTAGCGGTTGGCTATGTAACGGTCAGATAATTCTGCCGCTGCAACGATGGCTTCGTCCGTGATTTTTACTTTGTGGTGAGCTTCATACCGGTCGCGCAGTCCCCGCAGAATTTCAATAGTCTGAGGCACCGTTGGCTCAGAAACAATTACTGGCTGAAACCGCCGTTCGAGGGCCGCGTCTTTTTCGATGTGTTTCTGGTATTCGTTTAAAGTGGTTGCGCCAATCAGGTGCATTTCGCCGCGGGCTAGGTGCGGTTTAATGACCTGTGAGAGGTCTAAGCCGCCTTCTTCACCCGACCCACCAGCTCTCATGATCGTATGCAGCTCATCCACAAAAATAATCAACTCATCCTTATGGGCTACGATTTCGTCAATAACTTGCTTGGTTCTCTCTTCGAATTCTCCGCGGTACTTGGAGCCAGCAACTAATGAGTTGACGTTTAATTCAATCATCCGCTTTCCTTGCAGAACCTCAGGGACACGTTCAAGCAGAATTCTTTGGGCAAGACCCTCCACAATTGCCGTTTTACCGACACCCGGCTCTCCAATCAGCACTGGGTTGTTTTTGGTTCTGCGGGCTAAAATTTCAATGGTGGTTTCGATTTCGCTGGCGCGCCCTATAACGGGGTCAAGTTTGTCTTCTTTGGCGAGCTTTGTTAAGTCCCGAGAATACTTATCCAAGTGGGGAGTGGTGCTTTGGGTTTCCACTCGTCCCTCTTGTGCACCTTTGCCCACAACTTTAACGACCTTTTGCCTAACAGCCGCAGGGGTCAACCCGTACTTTCGCAGCAGGTCACCTGCCATGCCGTCTTCCTCTTCGACCAGCCCAATCAGCAGGTGTTCTGGACCGATGTAGCTGTGACCAAGTTCTAAAGCGGCTTGGAAAGCTAACTCCACAACTCTCTTAATTCTCGGAGAAATGCCCAACTGCACGAATCCGCCACGCTCAGCCGTTTTTTCTCCTTTGGGAGCGTTAGCCTCAATGTAACGCCTAATTTCTTGGGGGTCAATTTTGAATTGCTTGTAGATTTCTTTCACGACATCGCTGCTGGAGATTGCGTAAAGCAAATGCTCCGTATCGACTTCGTCGCGGTTGAATTCCACGGCGGTTTGACCCGCTTGTTGAATGAGCTCTTTGGCAAGGGCGGAAAGGTATTGATCTATGTCCACGGCTTCTCGATGTCGCGGTAGCGGAATCCCCAGCCCTGAAGAGAAGTCACCAAAATCAGAGGCACCAAGCACTTCGTCAAAAATGTTGCCGCCCAGCATTCGGTCAAAGGGTGAGGCGAACTGTTGCTGCAGTGTTCTTAGGTCTTGGGCGCAGACATGCAGCACTTTTCTTTGCCCATTCTGAATTACAGAAACCTGTGACGTCGCAGGTCTGATTCCGCAAATATCGCACATTTGTCTAGACATGGGGGTCTCTCCGAGCAGTTGCTGTCAGCCCGAAAAGATACTGAGCAAGTTGGGGTTGTAGCCAAAACGTTAGAGGAGTTCTTTTCGCGCGTTTGCCGTCTGCTGAAGGCTTTTTCAGTCAGGTAGCGGGTAAACTGCTTCACGAAATGAAGCCTTAGTTGCTGTATTAAGTGTATGTGATTACGTGGCGCTAGCTACAGGCACGGGGGTTTGTGGTTGTTTGGTGTTTGTCACATATGTTTAAACGGGCTTTCGCGTGTCTTTGTTTTTTGTTTGTTTAGGAGGTGATTTGTTGAGGTTTTTGCTTATTGTGCATGTTCCGACGGATGCTGGGAACCAGATGCTGCAGGGCGGGGTTAAGCCGCTGGAAGACCTGATTGGTCAGATGAAGCCTGAGGCGGCGTATTTTAGTGAACATTACGGGGAGCGCACGTTCTTTTTGGTGGTGGATGTGCCCTCAGCCGACGCCATACCCAAAGTTGCGGAGCCGCTGTTTAGGATGGGCGCCCGCGTAGAGTTCCACATAGCCATGGTGCTAGATGACTTGAAAAAGGCGTTTCAGAATGCGCCCAAGCCCCAAATAAGCACCCCAATATAGGCGCCAAAAGCCGTCTGCGCCTGCGTTGCGTTTAGAATCCTGCGGCTATGAGGTCTTGGGGTTTCATGATTTCCCGCAGCAGCACGGTTGCGTAGGCGCCTCTGAGCAGCCGAAACTCCAACGGCACCCACACTTGCCCCTCAGAATCCGCCGAAGCCGCGCCCGCAGCGAAATCGTACACGGGGCATACCGCCGCCCGTAGCTCGCCTTTGCAGTTGATTTCGGGCAGGTCAGGAACCGAAAAACCTTGAGTTTCTACGCCTTCTTGTTCGAGGATTTGCTGTTGGAGTTCGCCGATTTTGCCTCCTGAAAGCCGCTGTCGGGAGCCAAAAATGGGTAGGGCTACGCGCATTTTGCCCGCGTCTATTTGGCGGTTGATTTCTGTGTGGTTTGTGTCGGTTACGGTTTTGCCTGTTTTGGTCATGGGCAGCCCCGAGCGTTCCACGTTCACCACGTATTCGCCCACTTCTGCCCTGCAAAACGGGAAGCCTGCGTTTATCCGTGCGCTGAGGAAGCGGTTGAACAGGTACGACTGCCACGCCTGCACAAACAGCATCCGCAGCTTCAACGGCAAACTGCGAAACGCCCCCACAAAGTCACCTTCATGCTCCACCAGATACCGCAGCATGCCCCTCTCAAACCGCAACTGCACAGGAAAATTCTGCAGCGCCCCCACAAAGTCACGTGTTTCCTGCAGTTGCGTGCGTGCTCGTCGGGAGTTTGGGTGTTCGTGCGGGGTTGGGTTGGCAAAGAAAACCATCGCGGCGTCTTCCAAGCTGCCCTGCACCATGGCTCTGCCCACTTGGTGAGTTATGGCGCGGGTGGTTCCGAAGCGTTGGTGACCGTAAAAGTTTGGGATACCCCCCACATCCGCGATTTCTTGGGCGATTTGGGCTGTTTTCTCCTTGACTTCTGGGGCGGGTTGGGTGATGTGGGTTATGTTGATTTTGAAGTTGTTGCCCAGCAGGTAGAAGGGGCAGAGCTGCTCGCGGAAGTACCCCACAGGCTGCAACTCCACATCCTTGACTTGCACGTTGGCGGCTTGTTCGGCTGTGATGCCTTTGATGGTTATGTATTGGGCGGTGATGGCTTTGGCGTCTTTGATGCCTGCGATTTGGATTTGGGCGGGTTCGACTTCGAGTGCGTGTGCGAGGTTTTTGAGGGCTATGAAGGTGTCCCAGTTCCGCTTAACCAACTTGCAGAGCAAAAAACCGCGCGGTTCTGGGGAGGCGCCCAATGGGGGTTTAGCTGTTGGGATTTGTGTGATGGTGGCTTTGGAGCCGTCCACCAACACCTCTTCCACTATGAAGTCTTCGACCGCTGCGCGTATGACGCCGCCTGTTCCCGCGCCTGACGTGGCGTAGGTTTCGATGCCCATTTGGCGTTCAAGTTCAGAAACCAACACTGGAACCCTTCTGAAAGCTATAACAGTTGAAGCTTGCCTGTTAACCTATCCATAATTTCTGCGGGTGCAGGACCAATCCCCAAGCAGGTCACCGTGCCCTCGGGAATCTCCGTTAACCCCGCATCCACAACCAACGCATGCGGCAACCCCAAATCTTCGGCGGCTTCCTCTAACTCATGCAGCTCCTTCTCGGTGGGCACTTTGACGGCGATTTTGCGTTGCCCCTCATAAAACCAAGCCTCCCACCACGCCCTATGATGAATGTGCGCTTCCTGCGCTGCCAAAACTGCCGCGTGCCCTGCCTGCGCTGCGACCTTGCCCTTGCTCAACTGAAGGTCCTTACGAAAAACCAACACCTGCTTATACTCGAAATACCGCATAGCTGTTCACTCTAACGGCTACATGGTTGTTTTTCGATGCTTTAAGCATTTGGAAACAATCCGAATGTTTTTCTGTTTGCTTTTTTTCTACAGGGTCAAGTCAATTTTGCAGATGTTTTCCAAGACGTACCTCCTTTTGGAGGCCGCTGCAATATTCAACTAAATGGTAACGCTCTAAACAGAGTCCGTTTGTTTTCAGCCTCATAAACCCAAGTATGATCCTACGTGATGGACTTTCTATGATTCAAGTTTCATATCTTATAAACATCACATAAATTTACTGCTTAAGAAGTGAGTTATATTTTACCTTTTTTCGGCAAGTCTTTAATAGTAAAGAATTGGAAAAACTTTAAAAATAATTCAAATATTCATTGTGAGTGCATGTTGGAAGAGCGTATTGTGAGGATGAAGAGGGATGAAGGGTAATTTGATCAAAGTTCCAGTAGAGTACACTATTACAACCACTTCCGATTGGACACAACTCGAAATTATCAACGGTGGCTTTTGGGACGACCTTCAGATTATATACTTTCAAGGTGAAAAGGAATTATCTGAAGAAATAGTCAGTACTAGAACAAGCATATTTATACACAAAGAGCCTTACAACGAAAAACTAGTAGTCGTCAGCATCAAATGCACGCTTTGCATTCCGAAAGAAAAACAAAGTTCCAATCTGAGATACAGAATAACAAAAGGCGATATCGAATCAACAATAGTTGAAGTAACAATTAATGGAAAAAAGGGTCAAACATTCGTAAATAGCATCAAACAACCAAATGACGAGAAAAACCCACTTATCTTTGACTCACCATCCAATCAGTATTTACAGAGTATTAAAGATAAAGTATTCATTATACATGGGAAAGATGACCGACAAGCGTTATACCTGCAGAAATATCTAAAACGGGAGCACAACGTGGATGCAATTATATTTGATGACATTTCAGATGAAGGAAAAACAATAATTGAACAAATTGAGTATATTCGAGATAATGTTTTTTGCGCCATTGCAATCGTGACCGCAGACGATGTTGGTTGTCTTAACGAAAATGAAGACGATGTTCCAATAGGAAGGAGAAAAAACGCTTCCAAAGAAACTGGAAATAAGATAGCAGAAAAGCTTCAAGGGAGAGCAAGACAAAATGTGGTATTCGAGCTGGGGCTATTTATTGGAGCTTTAGGAAGGAAAAAAGTTTGTTATCTTAAACAAAAGAACGTTATGGATACACCAAGTGACCTTAATGGCGTATTGTATAAGGAGTTTGAAAAAGAAGCGAGAGAAGTGTTTCACGAATTACCCAGCGAAATATTTAGGAACAATTAAGGGAGACTACCCCAATGTTTTGATATAAAGCGATCAATGCATTAGGGGAAACGCGCTAAACAAAAACGCCCCAAACATTCGTCTCCATGTTCATTATTCTTGCAGAAAAACTGGCACGGTAGTAGATATTTGCGTCTATTTGGATGCCATTAGTTTTTGTATGCAGAAAACTGGGGAGAGGGGGTCAAAGAGAGCACAAAATAGGCTTCAACAAAAGGAAAGTTTCGGCTATTTGGTGTTGACATTGTTTCTATGCAGTTACCTATAGGAGGTAGGTCTGCAGGCGGTTTTAAGAAAACGGGGGGTCTATGTCGGTATTGGCATTTTTTGAGCCCAAAAGTATGTTGAGATGGTTTGGTGAGGTTTTAGGGGCGGAAGTCGGGCAGATACATTGCCAGCAGATAAGCTAGTGTGGCGTAGGCGGCGGGTTTTTTGAGTATGCTTAGTAGCATTTGTCCTTGGAAGTCGATTTCGTCTATGTCCCGCAGGGCTTTGCCAAAGCCGACTTTTTCTACGAACCGCACGGCGCGGTCAAGTTTTTCGTCGGAGAACTGGTTGAGGGCTTTTCGGGCACGCAGCATAACGGAAACATCAAAACCCAACGCATCCATAAACCGCCTCTGATAAAGCTGTAGAAAATCCGCGGATAAGTCGCCGTTTTGCAGCGCCTCAGCAGCCACTTCCGCGGCGATTTTGGCGCAGGTTATGCTAAAGATTACGCCGCCGCCCGTGGTGGATTTGACTTGGGAAGCACAGTCGCCAACCGCCAGAAACCCGTTTCCATACGCCTGAGGGATTGGTCCGCCCAAGGTTATGGCGTGGAAAGCCATGCTTTTGACTTTGGCTTTTTTGAGTTGTCGTGAAGCCACAGGATGCCGACGCCAAAGCCGCTCAAAATACGCTTTCGGGTTGCCCTTTCCGACCGCAAGACCCACCTTTGCTGTGCCGTCCAGACGCGGAATCAGCCAGCCATAAAAGTTCGGAGCATAAGCCTTGCCCACGTAAACCTCAACCGCATGCTCCTCCACCTCGCACACGCCGTCCACTTCAGCTTCCACAGCATAAACCAGCCCCTCAGGGTTCAACGCGTGCAGCCCAGCTTGACGCAGAAGCCGCGAAGAAACCCCCTCCGCATCCACCACCAACCGAGCAGAAACCCGCACCGTGGAACCGTCAGGTTGGGCAACGTTCACGCCCTTCACAAAACCCCCCTCAACCACAAGCGATTCAACACGGCTGCCCAAACAGAACTCCGCACCCGCACACGCCGCTTTTTCAGCCAAAAGCTGGTCAAACCGAGCCCGATTAACGGCGCAAGTTACGGGCTGCGACAAATGAACACTGAATTTGGCTCCGCTGGGCGAGTAAAAGTTGGCTGCAGAAAACGTGTTCTCCAAAACACCCTGCGGAAGCGGATACAACCCCAAACTGCGCAAACTGCGAATGCTCAAGTGCCCCGCACAATGAGACGGCAAACCCACCGCCGCGTGCTCTTCAAAAACACAAACCGATAAGCCACGTTTGGCAAGCTCAAAAGCAAAAAAAGAACCTGCAGGACCGCCACCAACAACGACGGCGTCCCACACAGTTTTCACACTAACCACGGATTTACTGAACTAGTTCAATCCGCTTCTTTCCACGCGACAGAGAAGTGGTGCGGATTTTACCCGCAACCTCCAACCTGAGCAACAAATCCACAAAGTCCTTGTAGCCCAAATCGCCAAACTCAGACTGCAACGCATTAAACAGGTCGTTCTCAGGCAAATCGCCCTTCTTCCGCAACGTCTCTAACAGCACAAAGTACGCGGGGCGTGTCTTCCAAGTTTTTGTCGGAACTGGCATGTGTCATCTTCCCTCCTACGCAACGGGTGTAGTTGGTTTCTGTACCTGCCGAACCTGCTTCATGAAGCTCTTGTACCACTTCTCCATGTCAGGAGAAACCGAAGGCCCAATCTCTTTAATGGCATCCAAAAAGTCCTGCATGGTAACCTCACAAGCATTAGCATCCCGACGCAAAGTATGCATAGCAGCCTCACGACAAATATTCTCCAAATCCGCACCAGAATAGTACTTGGTCTGCAACGCAACCTGCTTCAAATCCACATCCTTACTCAAAGGCATACTCTTGCTGTACAACTCCAAAATCTTCAACCGACTCTGCTCATCAGGCTCAGGCACATAAATCAAACGATCAAACCGCCCCGGACGCAACACCGCAGGATCAATCAAATTCGGACGATTCGTAGCCGCAACCACAACTATGTCCTGCAAAGACAAGATGCCATCCATCTCAGTCAACAACTGACTGATTACACGCTCAGAAACACCACTATCCGAACCTGCCCCACGCTGAGGAGTAAGCGAATCCATCTCATCAAAGAAAATCACCGCAGGAGCAGCCATACGAGCCTTACGGAAAACCTCCCGAATAGCCTTCTCTGACTCACCAACCCACTTGCTAAACACTTCGGGACCCTTGATGGATATGAAATTAGCCTCGCTTTCAGTAGCAACCGCACGAGCCAACAACGTCTTACCACACCCCGGAGGACCATAAAGCAGAATACCTTTCGGAGGCTTAATGCCCAACCGCTCAAAAACCTCAGGCGTCTTGATGGGCCACTCCACGGATTCCTTCAAATGCTGCTTAACGTCATCCAAGCCACCTATGTCACTCCAATTCACCGTAGCCACCTCAATGTACACTTCACGCATCGCAGTCGGCGTAACCTCCTTGTAGGCGTTGATGAAGTCATCCATTTGAATCTCCATCTTCTCCAAAACCGCAGGCGGAATCCGCTCCTCCTCAAGATTTATCTGAGGAAGATACCGACGTAGCGCCTTCATGGCAGTTTCTCTACCCAAAGCCGACAAATCAGCACCAGTATACCCGTGAGTTATCTCCGCTAACCGATTAAGGTCAACACCTGTGGCAGCTTCTTCACCCGTAGCGCCCTCCACAAACGGAACAAGAGGCATACCGCGAGTATGAATCTGAATAACCTCGTAACGTCCCTTCTTGTCGGGAACACCAATTTCGATTTCACGATCAAACCTACCAGGACGCCGCAACGCCTGATCCAAAGCACTAGGCCGGTTAGTGGCACCGATAACGATGACGTTACCTCTGCCAGACAAGCCATCCATCAACGCAAGCAACTGTGCAACCACACGTCGCTCCACTTCACCTGTAACTTCTTCCCGTTTAGGTGCAATAGCATCCAACTCGTCAATGAATATAATGCTAGGCGCGTTTTGCTGTGCTTGCTGGAAAATCTCCCGCAGTCGAGCCTCAGATTCGCCGTAGAATTTGCTCATGATTTCGGGACCGTTGATGGAGTAAAAGTTGGCTTCCGACTCATTCGCAACCGCACGAGCCAACAACGTCTTACCACACCCCGGAGGACCATGAAGCAACACCCCCTTAGGCGGCTCAATGCCAAGGCGCTGGAACAACTCTGGATGCCGCAGGGGCAACTCAACCATTTCACGAACACGCTGAATCTCATCGTGTAAGCCGCCGATGTCCTCATACGTGGTGCGCGGGAGCCCTTTGGCTTCCGGAGCAGGCTCATTTAGGATAGTAAGTCTGGATTCAGCGGTGACTTTGACGATGCCGTGTGGACGCGTCTTGCTCACCGTAAACGGAATCGCATGCCCCAACATCATAACCAACGTGGTGTCGCCTTCAACTAAGGTGCGTTCCATAAGACGGTTCTTAACAAAATTAGTGAAATCCTCATCTACGTTCAACCGCATATCCACTGGTGCCAACGTGATGCTCAGGGCTGTTTTCACCTTCGCAGGACGCACAATAACGTACTCGTTAATGGCAACCCCCGCATTCTTGCGGGTGAAACCGTCAATTCGAATAATGTCCCGATTCTGATCTTCACTGTAAGCAGGCCAAGCGATGGCGCTGGTGGTGCGTTTAGCGATGATTTCAATCACGTCGCCTGCGCTTATGTTAAGTTTCTGCATGGTTCGTTGGTCAATGCGGGCGATGCCTCTGCCGACGTCGCGTTGTCGGGCGTCGCCTGCGCGGAGTTGAACTTCGTGAGTGTCGCTCATTAGAATTCTTCCTGTTACTTGTTAATTTGAACTTGTTGAATGATGGTTTTGTAAACTATATAAAGGTTTGAGCGTAAAAGAAATTACTTTTTTGGGGGTTGTTTGTTTTTTTATCGGCTGGTTCTGCGTACCATGAGGGTTTGGACTTGGCTTATGCCGGGCATTTCTGTGAGTTTGGTTTCGAGTTCGTCGACTATGCCTTGTTGGTCTTCGGGGAATTTTATTTGGACGAGGAGTGCGACTAGGCCGAATGCGATGGGGTCTTCGCCGTATCCGGTGATTTCTGCGAATTCTGGCATGAGGTTTTGGATTTGGGTTTTGAGTGGGGTGAAGTCTTTGACTATGTCTTCGGGGAAGATTTTGTAGGTTACAATTACGCTGCCCATGGTGTTTGCCTCTTTATGGTCCTGTGAAGCCGCATTTGGGGCATTTGTAGGGTCTGCCGAATTTGCGGCATTTTCCGTCGCGTTTGATTTGGATTTCTCCGCAGTTGGGGCACGGGAATTTTGTGCTTTCTCCGCCTGGTGCGATTGGTTTTCCGCAGCTGGTGCAGGTTGCCAGTGAAAGTGAGGTTCCTTGTCTTTCTGCCATGACACTTCAACTCTGTGACGCAAAACCTAAACGCAGCACTCCTTAATATCTGCTATGCTCACACCCACTTGAAACCAGTTTTGATTTCGGCATGTTGCGTGGCTGGCTGGTTGCGGGTTTTGGTTGCGGGTTTGCTTTTGTGGTTGCGTGGTTTTTGGCAAATAGAAGAGTTTGGGGGGTTTCTGCGTTCTTTGCCGCATTTTTGGGTATACCCCCCACCTTTTTGAAACGCCCGTTTTGGGCTGTTTTTTTGATTTCGCGTTTGATTTGGGCGTAACCCACGGCTAGAAAAGGCTGAAAAAGGCACAAAAAGGCAGGAAAAGTCACTGCCGCAGACTCCCATCCACACGTTCCATCACCCCAGCTTATCCACGGGAATGCAGGTTGAACTGTAAAATCTGCCAACAACAGACCCCCTACAGACAACTGCAACAAATTGCTATTAGCACCCAAATAAACGGTTGTTTTTCCTGTTACACGGGGCACTTTCTCGGAATAGCCCACAAAAAACTGAACTTTTCCTCTCTGACACGCACCCCCTCCAAGAAGACCATAGCTACACTGTTTAATTTGAGCATACCAAATCACCTAAATCGAGCTTTTTCAAAGAATTTAAAAGAAAACAATTGCTAATATCACAAGGGGCATAAAAATGTCACTGGATTTAGGAAACATTAGAATATCGTTCAAATGTCCTGAATGCGGGTTCACCAATAATGCAACGCTAAATCAAGTTCAACAAGGTCAAACAATAATTTGTTCAGGATGCCACGCCAACATTAAACTAATCGATAAAGATGCGGGTACGAAAAGGGCAACGGAAAGAATTAACCAATCTTTTGATGAGTTGAATGACACGATAAACAGGTTTAATAGGTCTCAAAGATGACACTCAACAGACAGATAAGACATGAACTACAGGTTAGAAAAGACAGACTATTCAAAGTTGATACTCGAGCAGTTATTGATGAGCTCAAACTCTTTTTTTTCTTTTTACGCTCGAAACCACTTCTCAACGGTCTTCTTGAAGAGCTTAGAACAAATTTACCTGATTTTGAAACAACCTACAACAGTATGGCGGCAAAACAAAGAATCATTTTACCTGCAACTGAGAAAGAGCGTGTTCGTTTGTGCTTGTCATTTCTCGAACACTGTATGAATTCAGGAAAAGATGACGAACCTTTTCAGATTGCAGTCGGTGTAGGCTTCTACGGAAATGGAAGTACGCATTTCTTTATAGAACAATTTTTTATGCCATTCTACGAATATTTAGACCAACACATAGAAGACCTTAGCGCTGTCCTGTATGTTATCGAAAAATTTAAGCTACGCTCTCAATGGTTTAAAAGGGATCAGCTTTTCAAGCTTTATAATTCGGATACCTCCACTGGAGAAGCAAAACTTGATAAATCATTAAGAGGGTTTTTGTTTGATAACGGGATTGAATACCCGTTTTCGTCTCCCGCGTCTGATTCAGGACGTGCTGATATAGTTGCAAGTTTGCATACTCCCGACCCGGTAATAATTGAAGTAAAAGTATTTGATGGCACCACCCGCGGAAGAAATCACATCAGAAAAGGCTTCAGACAAATAAACGAATACATGACCGATTATGACAAAGACATTGGTTACTTGGTTATCTTCAACGTTTGCGATAAAAAATTACGATTTTCTTTAAATTGCACCGACAAACCGCATCGAATAATTACAAGCACCAAAACCGTCTTTATTATCGATGTGGATATTTACCATGACATTACACCTGCAAGCCAACGCCCACAGCTTGAGATTTATGAAATAACAGAAGCCCAATTGTTATCTATGGTTGATAATACGGAAATAAAACATAGATGAGCGAAATGGATGGTAAGAAAAAGCGTTTTATTGAAGATTCAATCAGGCTTCCTGGATGGTTCCTTTTTTGGCAAGAAGAAATTTGAACTGTCAAAAATGTTTTAGTCAATTGTAGTCTTTTTCGCCTGCAAAGATTCCAGCCTAACCCAACATGCGTACATTGTGACACCGGTTTCAGAAAAAAATGAAAATACCAATTTCTGCATAATTGATGATGGGTACATATGAAACGGTCATAGTCCTGAGCCGCTGCTTTTTTCTTCGAACTCTCTTCAACACAAAGCACTGCCGAAAATTGATTCTGTAGGGGATACACTGTTTTCTAACGGAAGGTCGTGGCGTTCAGGTTGCAACCACAAATCCATATAAGAATACCAAGCGTTTAGCCAGTTAGGTTACCATTCTAACGGAGTCATATGCCCTCAACTTTTGAGGAGGTGAAATTTTGGAACAGATTAAATCTGTTTTCGGCAGGGGACCTCCAGAAGGCAGCATTTACGATATGCTTAAAGTTGAACACCGTCAAATCAAGGCGAGTCTTCAAGAAATCCTTAACAGTGGACGCGTAATGAATGATGTTTTCTCTCAAACCGCAACTGCCTTGGATATGCACATGAAAGGCGAAGAAGCACTGCTGTATCCGAAGCTCGAACAGAACAACAGCACCCGCGCGTGTGCAGTGAAATCTCGCGAAGAACACAACTTTGCCCGAATGGCAATACGAGACATTAACAATTCAGCACCAGATGAGCGTTGGATTGCCAAAGTTTCCTTGCTCTACGACGTTGTAAGCCACCACATCAACGAAGAAGAAAACGAAGTGTTCCCAGGCGCACGAAAAGTGTTAACGGATACGGTGGCAATGCAGTTGGGAAGAGAATACCGAACAAGAACCTACCGTAAAACGCCCAGCAGCCAAACCCCACCCCAGCAATCAAACAGCGAAGAAACAAGCGAAATGCCCCCAGTAGCACCGAGCAAACAAGAAGACGAAACCTAAAAACCCCCCCTTTCAGGCTCTTTTTTAACTTTATCACCAGTTACGCCCCCCTAAGAAACAAAGACCAGCTAACTCGGCGACAGGGTTTAAATGATTACTGTTCGGTGTGTCGCGGAAATTCTTGCTCAATTATTTCTGCAACTTCTTGCAGCCACACTCTGCGTTGGGCATCCGTGCTGGTTATAACCACCGTGAACATGCGTCGGCGGAACTCTTTGACGCCGCACAAGTCGAAGATGCAGTTTTTCCAAGTTGTCTCCAACGGGTCACCAAACACTCGTTGTTCCCGCTCAGGCGCGGTGTTGGAAGTGTTGAAAACCACCGCCTTTTTCGCTTTCAACAAACCCACAGGGACGCCTTCGCCACCATCACCCTCCACAAAACGATATGCTATCTCCTCGCGAATAACGCGGTCTACCCAGCCTTTAAGAATTGCAGGCGGTTGTCCCCACCAATTCGGATGCACAACAACGACACCGTCCGCAGAGACGAGGTCTTTACAGTACCGTTGAAGAGTTGGGTCAACTTGTGCCTCAGAGGGAATTTCCTCAGAGCCAAAAAGGGGGTTAAAGCCCTCTGCGTAGAGGTCATGAAAAACCACTTGGTGCCCCAACTGCTGCAGCGTGCGAAGTGCGGTTTGGGCTATGGCAAAGTTGAAGCTGCGCGGGTCGGGATGCGCCAGAACCACACGAACGTTCATGGCTATTCAGCTTTGTCGGTTTGGTTTATGTCTCGAAGCCTGTTGACGCCGTCAATTTCCACTATGAAGGAGGCGACGCTTTTTGGAACCAGTGTGGTCCAGCTTTCGCCCAGCAGCATCTTCTCGCGAACCAATGTTGACGAGTACAGTTGGCGTTCTATGAAGGGTATGCTTTTAATTTTATAGCCTGCCTCCATAAACAGCCGCTTCGTCAACGGCTCATTACTGTAAACAATCTGAAAACTGGGCGTGTAGCCTTCCAACGCGGAAACCCACATCATATGCAAATGCACATCAGGCACAGGCACAATCCACACACGCGAAAAATCCACCTTCGCTTCCTCCAACGCGCCGCGAATCATAACTAACCGTTCGCCAGCCGTGAAGGGGTTAACTTCGTTGTGGCTGTACTGGGCGCTCCCAATAACAACCACCAACTCCTCGACTTCGTCAAGAATCCGTTTAATGGCTTCAAGGTGACCTAGATGAAAAGGCTGAAATCTTCCAACATATAGACCACGCGTCGGCATAAGCGTTCACTGCAGTGTGCCCTTCAACAGTGGAAGAAAGCGGCTTTTATGATTTGCTGTTCACTCATACACACACAAAACAACAAACAAAGAAAAAGTTTAACCAAAAAAGAAAAAGGGGGGTTATTTGATGGTGACTTTGGTGCGCGGTTTAGGATGCTTCTTAGGCAAAACCACTTCCAAAACGCCGTTTGTCATGTTCGCTTCAACCTTATCCGCGGCGACTTCCTCAGGCAAACGCAGACGCCTATGAAAACTTTGGAAACCCCGCTCCTTACGTACGTACCGCTCCGTTTTCTCCTGCTCCTTCATGCTACGGCTTCCGCTAACGTCAACTATGCCTTCCTCAACCTCAATTTGCAAATCTTCCTTCTCAAAACCCGGCACCTCCACGGTTAGACAGAAGTCTTCGCCGCGGTCCTCCAAGTCCATCGGAGGTAAACCATGCATTATGTCAGACATGTACCGGTTAGGTTTACCCAACATCCAGTCAGAAGGCAAAAGCACCAATTCCTCAAAGTTTCTGCGGAAATTATCAAAAATCCTGTCAAAACTCCGCACCATTTCACGGGGCTCATACGGCTCTATGGAAGAGACTCTGCGGGGGGTTTCGGAAGCTTCTTTTTCTTCGTCTTTGGTTTGCGGTTTTTTCTCTGAAGATTCATCAGTGGACATAAAACGCCAACTCAAGATGCCAAACCCGCAGGCGGGGTATAAGATTTTGTGGTTGCCCCACCACAGTAACAGCAGAAAAAGCGGGGCTATCACGCTTCCAAAATGTCAGGCAACGGGTGGTCCACCTTCACTTTCATCACAAGGTACTTGTCATTAGAGTAAACCAGCTGCACCCATCCTGAACTGAAAATTTTCGGGTCAAACCGCTCCACAGAGTACACTATGAAGCCCACATAGTTGTCGCGGATAATTGAAGCAAAGTTTCTGCACTGCACCTCAAACGGCACCGCAGGAGGCAGACTGAATAGGGTGTTCATGGCGTAGGGGTCTTTGAGCTGCGGGTAACTCGTCAACGAAAACGCAAGCACCTGATAGCTATACGAAACGGTGCGGTCCGCTTCAAGTTTGAACGTGTTGTATTGCCATCTGAGGGCGTCGATTTTCTGGTTCCACAGTGCCCCTACGTTGCCCAAATTGGGCTGATCCGTGAAGTTTATGGCGTAGGCGGTTTGGTTGGTTTGGTCGTAGAAGCTTATGCAGCTGTTGTCTTGCAGGTTCTGGTCGGTGAAGGCAGTTAATGCCCAGTGGTTAGGCTCCATGTTCGTAGGGTTATCCAGCGGACTAGACCAGTCTAAGGCGCCGTCAAGGTTGGCTTGGGTGAAGTGGAGTGTGGGGTCAAAAATCTGGTCCAAATACAAAACAGCATAGTTGAGGTCTTTTAACGCCGTTAAATTCCATGTCACTGTGGCGGGGTAGGAGGTGTTTCCAACCAAGATGCTTTCGGATAAGACAAAGTCGGGGTGGGTATAGTTTATGCTGATTCTCTGAGGTGAGTTCACCGTGTCCATGGATATGGTTCGTTTCAGGCTTCCTAACGTGTGGACATATAGGATTCCGTTCGGGTCTCGATAGCTTACAAAAGTATCCTCCATCGACAAGTATGCAACGCGGTGCCAAACCATATTCAACGGCACGTAAACATCGTCTAAGACGCCTGTTTTCGCCTCGTACGCGCGAACCATCGTCAATGGGGTTGCCACCTCATAAGAAAAGTCCAGCACACACTCGGCGTTGGTGTTCCAGTCGATGATGGGGTCAGTTTCTGCGGTCACGTTTAAGCCTGAGTAAACCCAGAACCAGTGCCCCGGTTCCTTGGAGACAACAACCTGCGCGGAGGTGTCGGGGTGATTTTGTCGTATCCATGCGCCTGCTTGGTAGGCAGCCATGTCTGAGGTGGAGTAGTAAGTGGTGCTTTCTTGGAGTTTTCCGCTGACTGTCTGGAAATGTAGTACCATCGCCGAAGCCAAAGCAACAACCAAAACTACGCTGAAAAGTTTTAGTGCGGTGCGGTGCCAGCCCTGTTTGTGGTTGGAGTAGCAGGAAAACGCCGCGTCAAGCACGAACGTGAAGGTTACGGCTGCTAGCACCACAAGGGCAGGAAGCATGTAGTAAACAAACCACTGAAACGGCAGGTAAATCCCCACAAGGTATGATTGGGAGAAGAATACGGGAATCAAGAAAGCCAAAGTTAAAAGCAAATAGAAAAGCAGCGACTTCTGCTTTTTCAATTTAAAGTAGGCTACAGCGAGTCCAGCGAAGGCAAAGAAGATGATAAAGCCGAAGTACATCATGAAGGAGTCGAAGCTGACTGAGGGTATCTGGAACGAGTAGGTTTGAATTTGGAAGAAAATGATTTCGACCAGCTCGCCAAGGTAAGGCAGTATCGGCTGAAGATAGTATATACCGAAGGCTATTCCGCCGCCCACGATGGCAGCTATCAGGGCTTTGGAGACGTTTCCTCTGGATTTGACAAGAACCACAACGATGAAGGGCGCCAAAATAAAAACAGAGATAAACGTGGCAAGTTGATGTGATAAAACCACGGAAAAAGCCAAAATGAAAGAAACAAACGCGTTAGCGGTGCTTTTCAGCGGTGAAGCCAAGTACAGAAACATCAAAGCCATAAACGCCAAGCTAAGGATGCTGGTGTAGCCGCCCCAACTGTTCAATTCATAAAGTGGAAAGCAAAGCAGCAGTAACGATGCAGCTATGACACCTGTTTTTTTGCTGAAGAATTTTGCGGCAAGCAGGTAAACGGAGAAAACCAGCAGCCAATCCATCACGGCGGTTACGGCTTTTATGACGAATAGTTGTTGGTCTACGGTGGTGGCGCCTGTGAAGGATATGAATGTGGAGAGGGCAAGATGGTAAAGAGGGGGCAACCAAAGAATACTGCTCAGGGGCATGCTTCCTGTGGATAGGTAGTATTTGGCGGTTTCTAAATGAACAGCAGGGTCGTTTCCTAGGACTAAACCGTTGGCGCCCACAAAGAGGTAGAAGAATGTAAGAACCAGTACAGAGAAAACGGCTATGAAGATTTTGTCCAAGTTTTTTTCTATTGTGCCCAAGCCCACCAAAACAGTATGGTCCCCGTCGTCAACTCATCGTAATTTGTGCACTTGAAATATGGCTACTTCATTGTTAATAAAGACAAGGCTAAACAGGGGATCTTTGGCTAATCGGGGGAAATGTTCAGGATAACGTGTAATAATGTAGGAAACGTTTTGGGCAGTTAGGGCTTGGCGGTAGTCGAAAATGCCCAAAGGTGCATCTGAAATTTTGTTCAAGTAAGTTCGGGTATGGTTAGCCACTAACTCTTCATAGAACGCTTCTTGCTCAGCCTCGGTTGATTCAGGGCTCGGGTTAGCCTTGTACTCGTAAACGCCAGCGTAGAAATTTATCTCGCCTGCAGAGTTGCCAGCTAAATTGTAGGTTATTTCTAAGCTACTGGGATTCTCTACAGTGAAAACCTTCGTTGTGGGCAGATCGCCAGCGAAAACCAACTGTCCTACAACCTTCATGAAAGGATCCACAAACGCAAGACTACTCTTGTTTTCGTCTGCCACAAAAAAGCCTTTCGTGTGTAAAAGAAGCCTAACTGAGTCTATGGTTATTCCGGGGTCAACAGCAGATACCGATAGGGTCATGTTCGCGAAGGTCATGCCTTGGTAAATGGTGGTTTTTTCAGTTAAGTTGAAAAAGTGGTTTCCTTGGGTTACGAATATGGAGGCGTAGTCGCTGCTGTTTTCCAGATGCTGGTCTATTACGGGAATTTGGGATAAGTCAGTTATGTGCACGTTGTTTTCGGCGTCTCGGTAGGTTACGGTTATTTCGTCATTGTTAAAGTTGAAGAAAGCGTAGGGGAAATAGGAATTGTTGAGTTTAGCTAAGAATTCAGGGTTATGTCTATCAATGTAGCCGCCGTCTTCCCTCACCTGAATTAAACCGTTATCAACCAAGTAGTCGGTGTCAAGAACGTAACGGGCAACTTTTGCAGGTTCAAACTCTCGGATATTAGTCAAATACTGGGGTTCAACGGCACTTATAGTGGGGCGCTGCGCGAAACCACCAAACCACCAGCCATACTGTGCGTCAGTCAAGAAAATAGCGTCCTGCGGGGTGTTGTTCTTCGCCCATTGGATTGCGTCATACTCGGGCTGGTCCATAAGTTGGTAGAAACTTTGTACAGAAATGCCTTCAGAGGCAGGAGCAAAAAGAGGCACTGCCAAAAAGGCGTACAGAAGGAAAACAACAATGAAGATTACCAGAAAATTGCTACGCTCAAGATGAGGCAACAAACGACGCAAAGTCTTATTGTTATTGAGTCTAACTTGAGGCAACTCCTTTACTACGGAGACCACCCAGTGAGTAGCTTGAGCAACGAACCGTGCACAATGAGAGAGCCCCAAACCAATCATCATTATGACCGGAAAGAGGAGGAAGTAGAGGAACCTGTTGTAATCGGTGTAAAGTCCAATCAAGTATCCCTGAGTCAGAACCGACGGAATAAGCCACCACAAAACAAGAAGAATCGTCGGCAAAGTCAAGTATTTACCCATATAATACTTTGAGAACAAAAAGAAAAGAATAACAAAGACAAACAAGGGCACCACAATTTCAAGAGGAAGAATTTTTGTAGTAATCAACGCTTCTCGAATGTCCGTTACGCCGCCAGTGAATGCCGCTGCATCAGAGCCCAAGTATCCGGGAGCAACCTGAAGTAAAAAGGGCAAGATTATCAACGCGCCGATTATTATGGGCAGAATCCACGCAATGAAGTTTGTGCGTTTTTCACCGATTTTACGGGCAAGAATAACTCCGAAAAACACAGTGCAGAAAGTTATTGCAACGAACATTAATGAACTGAGAGAGTGGGTAAGGAATATGCCGCCACAGATAAGAGATGTAACTACAAGAAAAGGCGTCATCGAAAAACGGTCCTTCTCCAGAAACAGGAAGAAAACCAAAGGAATCAGCATCAAAGTTATCACGTTTGGGTAGCCTCCCCACATCAACATTTCAAGGTCGAAACGGGACACGGCAACAAGGAAAGCAACAATCAACGCGGCGGGAACATTCCAGATTTTACGGGTAATTAAGAAGGCAACCAACACGATTAGGGACGAGAACAACGAAGCCACAATCGCATGCGCCACAAAGTCAGGCATACCAGTTAACATAATCACGTAGGACGTGAATATGTGGTATCCAGGAAAAGTAACTGAGGAACCACCGCCCATGTGATAAGAGTTATAGAGGAAGTTTGTGTTGCCGGGCTGAGTTATCGAGTTGATTACACTATTATGAAGCCCAATGTCGGCGCCCGGAGGAAAAGTCTCCCGAAGCATCAAAACGACCCTGAAAATGAAGGAAAAAGCCAAAACAAGAACCAACAGCAGGTAATTTCGGGGCGTTTTGAACATCAGTTGCCTTCCTCAGCCAATCGTGTTTACATCCATTTTAGCTGATGGTAGGGATGCCAAAGTTTAAATATCTATGCTATACCAAAAAAACAGTACGAAACAATCTGAAAAACCTTCTTTTTATTCTGTACTAAAAAAGAAGGCTTAAATATCTATTCCAATATAGTCCCGACGGTAAAACAACCTAAAAAATAATACAGGTGTGTTTGAAAATGTCATGACTTAAATCTATGATGGAAAAGGAACCTCCAGAACCAACCAATCCAATCGCAACCGTTGTTATCGGCAACATCGAACCCGACATGCACGACACCGCCAAAGAGGCAGTCCGCAAAGCACTCAAACGTGCAGGATTCAAAACCGTTGACGTAGGCAAAAGCGCGCCAGTTGACGCATTTGTGACAAAAATAAAAGAAAACAACGCTGCCTTGCTGGCACTCTCAGTTAACACAGTTCCAGCAAAAAACAACCTTCCAAAACTCATGGATGCTCTCAAAGCAGCAGGTATTAACATCAAAATCATAATGGGCGGCGCTGCAGTCAAAAAGGATGATGCTGAAGCAATAGGTGCACTTTTCGGCAAGAATAAAGAAGAAGCACCAGAAATCGCAAAGAAAGCACTCGCATAAGCGATTAACTGGGAGGTCATAATATGAGGAGATTCGACACAGAACAAAAAATATATGATATCGCAAAGGTGCAAGTAGGCGGTCAACCAGGGGAACTGCCCACTTTCATAATTGGCTCCATATTCTGGCTTGGTCAGAAAATGGTGCAGGATGCAAACAAAGGCATTTTTGACGCCAAAGTTGCTGAAAGTATAATCAACACGATGGAAACTCAAAGTGACATGACCGGTGTGACCTTTGGCTTAGATGTTGTGGGCACAACCGAAGAAGCCTTCAGCAAATACATCGACTTCGTTGCGACACACACTGAAGCACCAATTATGCTTGATGCAATGAGCCCAAGGACCCGCATGGCTGCTGCCAAAATGGCGAAGAACATGGGTCTTTCTGATCGATGCTTCTACAACTCAGTGTATAAAGGTGTAACCGACGCTGAGTTAGAAACCCTCAAAGACAGCGGCATCAAAATGTCCATCGTGCTCGCCGACAACCCCAAAGACAACAGCTTAGACGGAAAAATGACGGTCATCGAGGAAGCACTCGCATTGGCAGACAAAGGCGGAATCACCAAACCGCTGATTGATACAGCCATACCCGCATTCGCTCCTGACATGGGCACAGCAGTCAGAACCATACCAATTATGAAAGAGAAATACGGTCACCCAGTTGGCTTAGGCAGCGGAAACGTAGTAACCACCATGGGATGGGTCAAAGCGCACGTGACCAAAGCGCTTCGATATGGCTGCCGAACAGCGACCAACGCCATCATGCAAACCATGGGCGCTAACTGGCTTATGATTGGTCCCGCTGAACAAGCTGAATACGTGTTCCCCGCAGTCGCCGTCGTCGATGCTTACGTTGCATCTGCAGCAGCTGATCTAGAGACTAGACCACTAAGCGAAGAACACCCAATATACAAGATGTTCCTCTAACCTCCACCCTTTTCATTTTTTTAACTTAAAGGACTAAAAAACGGTGAAACCTGCCTTATGGTTCGGAATCATCGTGCTTTATACAGCGTTCACCTTGTTCAGTGTATATTTTATCCCCAGTGACTCCGCTTTTTCGGTAATAAGAATTTTCTTCGGCTTCACCTTCGTCACCTTCGCGCCAGGCTACTGCCTCGTAAGCTTTTTGTTTCAAGAAAGAAAACTGGACTTCGGAGAAAAAACCGTCCTTTCCGTGGCTTTAAGCTTCAGCATCGCAGGCATCTCAGGCTTATTCCTTGGGTTATCCAGCATCGGCATAAACGTCGCCTCAATCACTCAGTCGCTAAGCATAATCGTGGTTGTTTTGGCGTTTTTAGCGCTGCTCAGGAAAGCAGGGTTGATAAAGGTGCCAACCAAAAAGTTCCAAGCACAACCTGCAACAACACACGTAAACGCTTAACGCTTGCCACAAAGTTTCTTTTTTGCAGCCAACGCAATAACACAAGTCACCAAGCCGAAGGCAGCCAACGCACTTGTGGTGGACAGTTCGGGAACAGTGGGAGACGCTGTGGGGGTCGGCGAGGGCGTTGGAGATGTAGTAGATGTTGGTGAGGGCAGCGATGCCCAGTTGCCTGCGTTAAAGGGTACCATAAGAGGATAGTTGTCTACATTTAAGTTGTTTTTAACTTGGAAAGCGGTGTCGTGTATCCCATCGTGGTTTTCGTCCACGTAACAACCCAGAAGACTCCAATAGTTGCCTGTTGTGCCGTTGTCCCATCGGTTCTGATCGCCACTATCTATTGGTCCAGTCCAGTTGCCAAAAAAATCGTTAAGCCATATTGTGTTTTTGGAGTTGTCACGCATGTTAAATAGGCAATAGTTGTCTGCAACGTGGTTCTCGGTTATGGTACATTCTGCTGCTGTTTTAAGGTAAATGGCCGCATAGCCGTTGTTCACTATCAAATTCTTGGAAATTTCGATATTGCGACTGCTAATCAGGTGAATAGCGTTAAAGTTTCCAGTTAGGTTGCAGCAGGTTATCTTGGCGTTTTTTACGTTTAGGAATAAAATGCCGTCCCAATTGGGCGTGGACACCCAGTTTTGGACGGTAATATTTTCGCAGTCTACCGCGGCTATCCAGCCCGCATTAGGTGGAACCTGAAAGTTAGTGCGGTTCACCAGAAAGTAAACGGGATTTCCGTTGACCGTGTTAGTATTGTCGATGCTTTGCAGGTTGTGTTGCAAGTCTGAACCCCACAGCTTAAACCCGACTTGGTTGTCGCGAAGAGTGTTACCTGAGAAGATCAAATTGGTGGATTGCCATATGTTCACGCCTATGGCTTTTCGTTCAAGCGTGTTGTTAAAGAAGCCGCAGCTGCCGCAGTTATCAACGTATATTGCGCCCTCGTCGCCTACAGACCGCAACCCACGGTCAACACGCTCTGGGTCCGAAAATGTGTTATTTGTAACGGTTACTGTGGAAGACCAAGAGAGCGTTAAGCTGCTTGCAGTGTTTCTGAGAACTCGGCTGTCGTGGACATCTCCGAAGTTTATGTTGCGTGAGACTTTGTTGTCTGTGATTAGGTTACCGCTTGAACTCTGAATTTCAATGCCGCAACCGGTTATGTTGTTCTGTGTTATCACAGCGTTGTTTGAAGCAGTCAAGAAGATGCCGTAGCGGAAACCCGCAAAGTGCAGGTTTCTCACTGTAACGTTACTTGCGTTTTTTATCAGGCATCCAGTTCCTTCACCAATTCCCTGCACACAAAACCCAGCGCCGTCAACGATGACATCACTACATTCAACGGCGAACCCAGTTGTAATGTTTGCGGTAAAGGTGTACGTGTTGCCGCTACACAGAATGGGAGAATCCAAAGGCTCAATTGTTCCGTCACTTCGAATGAAGATTCCTGAGTTATGCTCAATTTGGAAAAAGAAATTCGCAGAAGCAAAACCTGGTAGTCCAGTCAAGAAAGCGGCAAAGGATACAACTACGGAGAGAGCGGCTATCTTGCTTAACGAACGCTTCACCCGTTTTTACCTCTCCGTTTCACCATGAAGGAGACGCAAACTGCTCCGATGAGCAGCACAAACATGGAAAAAACTGGAAACTCTGGGATTGAAGGGGAAGGCTGCGGGCTCTCGGATGGGCTGGGGGAAGGTGAAGACGAAGCATTTACAGATGAACTTGGAGAAGGCATAGTCGCATCAACACCACAGGGCGCTATTAAGGGGTAGTTGTCTTGATTATTGCCGTACAGGAAAAACGCGGTGTCACCTACCCCATCCCCGTTCTTGTCGGTGCCGTTGTAGTCGCTCCAGTAGTTGCCTTGGGCGCCGTTGTCCCAGTTGTTGGCTGACAGAGGAGGCGGACCAACAAAGTTGGCGGGCTCAACAGTCACACAGGCAAGAGGTTGAACCTTAAGGGGCTCCGAGTTGTGACTAAGCGTTGTCACCGCGACGGAGGCGTAGAGGTGGGTCATGCCGCTGTCGCTGACTTGCTGAGGGTTGGTTTGGAAGTTGTTAAGGAAAATGTTGTTGTCGTTGGCGCTGCTAAAGTGGATGGCGTTTTGGTTTTCTGTAAAGGTGTTTTGGGTGATGGTGTTGCTTGAGCTGCTGGAGAGGTAGATGCCGTAGTTGTTGGCTGTGAAGTTGTTGCCGCTGATTAGGTTGTTGAAGCTGGAGGATTCAAGGGATAAGCCTTTGTCGTTATTTGTGAATTGGTTGTTTGTGATTGTGTTGTCGGAGGATGAGTAGAGGCGGATGGTTGAGTTTTCGGATGCGTAGTTGTTGGTGACTGTGGAGTTTTGGGTGTAAACCATCAAGACAGCATCACCTTTGCCTGTGAAGCTCTGGTTTTGCACAGTTATGTCCGTGCAGTTCACGAGAATAACGCATCCCGCATCAGAAGGCACCACCTTGCCAGTCTCGTTTATCCAGTAAACTACAGGGTTACCATCTACCCAGTTGGAGCCGTCCACGTCATTAAACCAGCCCCCCGACGAGTAGGAACCCACCGCTAAACTCCTGCCGTTTCCGACAAGCCGATTATCCCGCAGCAGGTTACCGTGTGATGAGGCGAGGCTTATGCCATCTCCGCTGCAGTTTGCCACGTAATTTTTAGTCAGTATGTTCTGGTTGCTGCTGACGCGGATGCCGTCGTTGCAGTTCACCACATCATTTTCCAACAAGGTATTGTTATTTGACTGCCCTTGCAAGTTGATACCCGTCATGGGAAATCCATCAATGTGGTTTTGGCAGATGGTGCAGTTGGTGGAGCCATCAAATTGAATTCCTGCAGCCAGTGGAAACTCGGAAGCCTGGTAAACGATGTTGTTGCCTAAGATAAGGGGGTTTGGGGAGTAGCCGCAGTTGACGGCGTCTACCATGTGG
The DNA here is from genome assembly GCA_026014615.1 of Candidatus Bathyarchaeota archaeon. GTDB lineage: Archaea > Thermoproteota > Bathyarchaeia > Bathyarchaeales > Bathycorpusculaceae > JADGNF01. The sequence goes on from JAOZHZ010000004.1 coordinate 126,914, forward strand.
CTTATGATGGTGTTGTTGGCGACTACGGTGCCGGGGGAAAACGCCAGCACCAAGGCGTATTCAACGTTGGCTTCGATTTGGCAGTCAACGATTACGCTTACTGTTAGGTTGCGGGCGCGGATACCAGCACGCTCCCCATAAAGGGTCACGCCGTGCACCGTGAAGCTTGAGACTCTGTTGACAAGCATTCCAGTTCCAGAATCGGCATTCACCGAAAGGTCTCGTATGGTGACGTTGGTTTGGTCTTCGATAGTGAAGCCGTCAGCGTCTGCTTGAAGCGTAAAACCGTTGCCGTCAAGGACTACATTATTTTTTTCAATCACAATGGAGCCAGCCACATCAGCCGTGAACGTATAGAGGTCGCCGCTTCGCTGGATTAGGTTTGTTCCTTCCACACCGCCATCTTGGCGTATGAATATTTGGTTTGGCGTTGTCTGGGCATTTGTAGTTTGGGGAAGAATAACAATTGTGGATAGCAAAACAAACAGGGTGATTATACTTACTACAGATTTTTTCATGTTGACTTAACTCCTTTAGATTTATGAACAGAAATTTTGGTCTTGACTAAGATGCAAACTGAGGCTGCTCCTAAAAGAGACAGAAACATCCATGATTGAAATTCAGGAATTGAAGGCGAAGGAGACACCAGAGTTGGCGAAGGCGCCCTAAATTTGACAAGCACAATCGATAAGGGACCTGAAGCATCTGCGCTATGCTTAAACCCAGTAGAAACGTAGCTGTCGCCCCCTGCGTCGATTATACTCGTAAGAATGCATGATTGTGTCATGTTAAGGTAATCAATTATCCATTCCGTGTTTCCTGATGCATCTAACTTGATTATTGAAGTACCCCAAGGCGGACTTCTTAATGACGCATCAACCGCAACTAAAGCAATGTATCCACCATCTGTGGTCTGCAAAACCGAGTTAACAGCATCTTCGCCGTCACCACCATACGTCACGTTCCACAGCATGTTTCCTTGCGAATCAATTTTCGATAGCCAAGCGTCATCATGAAAGTACGTTACAGAATCCGAAGAATAATTCAGCATCGTGCTTCCGCCTAACAGGAACCCTCCATCTGCAGTTTCGATAAAGGCACTGGGACGGTCATTGAGAGTTCCTCCGTAGGTTTTATTCCATTGTATGTTGCCGTCTGAGTCTGTTTTGATGAGCCAGAAATCGACGTTTTCTACCGTTGGAACAGCCTTTGTGGTGAAGTCTGCAACAGAAAGCAAGGCGTATCCGCCATCTTGGGTTTCTACGGCTGAAATGTGCATTTGAGCCCAAATTGCGTCTGCCTCAAACAGTTTTTTCCACTGCATATTGCCTTCGTTGTCGGTCTTGATGAGGCATACGTAGCCAGTTCCAGAGCTCATTATGCCGTGTCCTGTTTCGGCGTATCCAGCCACAGCGTAGCCCCCATCGCTGGTTTTGAGAAGAGACCTAGCGATAAACGGGGTTTCTTTTGTAGAGAAGTTTCTGCTCCACTGCACCTCTCCAGACGCATCGGTTTTAAGAAGATTGAAGAGGGTTCCGTTTGGACCTATGAAGTTCGGCCAAGGAGTTCCTTGTCCAGCGAGAACGTAGCCGCCGTCGTCAGCCTGCACAATGGCGTCGGCAAAGCTTTGAAATTCTGCGTCCGTTCCATAGGTTTTCTCCCATTGAACATCTCCAGACTCGTCGGTTTTAAGAAGCAAGAAACCACCGTCTTTGCCGCCTGCAATTGCAAACCCACCGTCAACCGTTTGTATTACCGAACCTAAAGAAATCGGGCCAATATCCTTAATCCACTGAACTGTTTCATCCGCCGCCTTCACCTGAACAAAATCACCCGTAATCATCGTCGAAAACGAAAGCACCACAACAACGCCTAAGGCAACCAAGACTTTACGTCTCAAGGCGTTCCCTCCTGTTTTGTCGTCGTAAAAAGCGTCCGTTTACAAATGAATGCCACTACCAAAACAACAGCCAACAAAATAACCAGTAGTGTTCCTGTGGGGAACTCGGGACTCACGTTGGGCGCGGGTTGTATGAGGGGGTAGTTGTCGGTGTTTCTTGCGTAAACCACGTAGCTGGAGTCGCCTATACCGTTGCCGTCTGCGTCTGTGCCTGTGTAGGTGCTCCAGTAGTTTCCTTCTTGTCCGTCGTCCCAAACGTTCTCAGAAGGCGGGGAGTCCATAGTATAGGCGCCTGCTAAGTCATAAAGGGTCTCGTTGTTGCCTGCGAAGTTGTTGCAGAGAAACAGGTTGCCTGAAGACGGCGTGTACGACATGGGTGGGAACCCGAAATAGGTGATGTATCCTCCACTTATGTAGAGGGCGTAACCGTTGTCTGTGACGTTGTTGCCAACGAAAGTGTTGTTTGGGGCGCCGTAGAGGTAGATGCCGTTTTGGTTGCCTGCAAATAGGTTGCCTGTGACGTTCGAGTTAGTAGTGAATGCCAGAAGTATGCCGTTGACCTGATCTTTGAGGGAAAGCCCCTGAACAGTTATGCTTGAGCAGTTAACGAGGGCGACAAAGCCTGCGTCTTGGGGCACGGTTTGGTTGTGCTTGTTGACCCAGTAGCATATGGGTTTTCCGTTTAGGGTGTTAGATAGGTCTACGTCATTGTCGAAGTTATCTTGGGTAATGGGCAAACTGTCTTTGTTGTCGTCAAAGCAGTTGTTCCTGAGCACGTTTCCCGTGGACTGCAAAGTCACACCTCGCTCGTTTCCCTTGAACATGTTACCCGTGATTGCGTTGCCGCCACTGTAACACAGAACCGCCTGCGCGTTGCCCACAAACGTATTGTTCTCAACTTGCATGTTACCCCGCACGGTGAGGGCAACGCTGTTGTCGGTGAAGTTGTTTGAGGCAATAATTGTACCTGAAGAGGCGCTATCTTGGAAGGGAGCAATAGCATAGCTGTTGTTGAAAATGGTGTTGCCTATAATGCGGGTGTTGGTTACGTTGCCGAGGTTGATGCCGCGGGTCATGAAAGTGGAGATGTCGTTGCCTCTGATGGTAATGTCTTGCGAGCTTTCAATGCCGATGGCGATTGCCCCATCATACAGAACATTGTTCAAAATTTCTATTTCTCTGCAGTCGAGCAGGTCGATTCCGTCGCTCCGCCGACCCTCCATAGTCACGTTGCGTATGGTGCTATTTGTGGTTGAAGCTAACACGACACCTTTCGGATTGCAGTCTTGAACCGTTATGCCGGTACAGTTAACCAACATCACGTAGGCGGCGTCTGATGGCACCGTTTGGTCTTGGGCGTTGCGCCAGTAAATAATGGGCTTACCGTTGAGGGTGTTTGACGCGTCTAAGTCGTTGTCATACTGGTATTGGGGGTAGGCGCGTACAGAAAAACTGCAGTTGCTCAAACGGTTGTCTCGGAAGACACATTCTGAAGAATCCTCTAAACTGACGCCCAAAACGCCGTCAACCAAATCGTTTCCAATCAGGGTGCTGCCGTTGGACCTTTGAAGGGAAAGAGCGTAAAAGAATTCTTTAATGAAGTTGTCTTTAACGGTGATGTTCTGGGAATGCAAGAAGTTTATGGCTATAGGTCCTGACAAAGTCGGCATATCCTCAAACCCAGGCAGAGGTTGGGGGTTACCGATTAACGAGTTATTCAAAAGTACACAGTCACGGGCTTCCCTAACATCGATAACATAGCCGCCTTCAACCAAAAGACGCAAATTCTTCACAGTCACATTTTGTCTGCCTTCGAGTACTACTCCTCTGTTGTCGCCTTCTAACGTGAATCCCGCCCCGTCTATGACGACGTTGTCTTTCTTGACTGTAAGCGAACCCACTATGTCTGCCGTGAAGGTGTAGAAGTCGCCGTCGCGTTGAATGTTACCTGTCCCAGAAACGGCGCCGTCTTCCTCAATCACGTTCTCGTCCTCTATGCGTGCATTGACTACGCAGTCTACGGAGAGGAAAATCATGGGCACAAGTAAGATTACGGTTAGGATTGTGACGGCGGGGGCAAGTTTTTTCATGCTGAAGCCTCAAAATACTACGGGAGCTGTTGGGTTAAATGGGTTTTTGTAAAGGTTTTTTGACCAAAACTGGTCATTTAGGAGGTTGGTGTTAGTCAAGAAACCTTGACCTAAGCGACAAAGCGTTCTAAAAAGTGGAAAACAGAAAAAATGAGCGCGGTTGCTACTTTGCGCGCCTTTGCCTGCCCTTTTGCCAAAAACTAATGCACACACAAAAGCTGCAAGCCCCAAAGTTAGAACCGCAGTTTGCGCGGGCATTTCTGGGACGGTTGGAGAAGGCGAAGGCGAGTCAGCGGGTAAAGTTGGCGTCGGCGATGACGACTCGGAAGTTGGAGGCTTCTGTGTTGTAGCTGTAGGCGGTGTGGGTAGCGGTGTTACGTCAGAGATGTTTATGGGCGTCATGGCGGGGTCATGGTCGATGTTGTTCGCATTGACTACGAACGGCTCGTTGCCGATGCCTGTGGGTGTGGTTTGGGAGGCGTTGGGGTACCGCGTCAGGTAGTCGCTCCAGTAGTTGCCAAGCGTGCCGTTGTCCCAGACATCAGGGTTGGCGAGTCCAGTCATTGACACTTGAAGCCGCGTGTACCCCGGCGTTGTTTTGGAGTTGTTGACAAAGTTGTTGCCGTATATGCTGTTGTTTTGTTGGGTTCCTTGAAGCTGCATGCCCCAGCACCCGTTATCCGTTAAGTTGTTTGCCACCACCATGTTGTCCTGAGAGTCCACCACGTATACGGCTGCTTGGGATGAAGTTCTGTGGTTATAGACGTTATTTAGGCTGACAACATTACCGTTGGAACCGTCGAGAAGGCTTATGCCGTTATGCCAGTTCTCCGTAATGATGTTTTCCTTAATTATCGAGTTTGACGATGCCGTGGAGGATATGCCCGCGTTCCAGTTGCCAGAAATCTTGTTACCCACAATTGCGATTGCCTGCGAATCGGTTAGGCTGACGCCGTCTCCGCCATTATCGTTTCCACCGATGTTCCCCCAGATTTGGTTGCCGTTGACAGTACAGTTTGTTGAGGATACAACTGTGACTCCAGATATGCAGCCGTGAATATAGCTGTCTTTCACCACAGAGTCGGTGGTCCACGCAAGCAAGACACCTTGGGTGTTGTAGAGGTTCTGGTTTTGCACAGTTATGTTTCTGCAGCCGATTAACGCAACGTAAGCCGCGTTGGCGGGCACTGTCTGGTCGGCGTGTTCGGTCCAGTAGCAGATGACTTGTCCGTTTACTGTGTTTGATTCATCGATGTCGTTAAGAAAGTGGCCTATTGAGGAGCCTAAAACCACAAAGTTGATACCTAAACCCGACGGCGCACCCACATCGTCCTCGCGAGGACTGTCTTGTTGGCTTAGGATGTGGTTGTTTCTTAGGGTGTTGCTGCCAGAATCTTTAAGGTACACGTCGAAGTAGCAGCGGATTAAGAGGTTGCCTTCAATTAAGCTATTGCTGGAATTCTGAAGATGGATACCGTAGTTGCAATAGTAGTTGCTTTCAGTCACGTTGTTGCAGCAAATTCTGTTTTCAGAAGAGCTGTTTAGGTAAATTCCGCTGTTGCAGTCAACAACGTTGAAGTTGGAAACGGTTACGTTGGTTACATAGTTTAGGGTTATTCCGTTTTCCGCTCCGTTCCCCTTAACCGAGAAACCTGAGCCTTCCAACACGATGTTGCTGTATTCCACAGAAAGAACGTACTTCGTTAAGTTACCCAAAAGGGTGTAAACGGAGCCGTTTCTTTGGATTAGGGCGATTTCTTCGGAGAGGGTTCCATCGCTTTGGATGCGAATTGCAGGCAGCGGCGCGGGCTTAAAGTTTGCATTCACAAGGAAAGGCTGCATGCAAAAAACACACAGAAGCGCAACGGCTAGGCTGACGAGAACTTTATTCATGGGGGTTTGCCTGCCGTTTAAGGATAAGTAGGCTTGAAGCCAAAGCAACAAGCAGAAACAGGATTGCCCATGAAGGAAACTCGGGGACGGAGGGCGAAGGGGCTGCCGTTGGAGGAGTTGTTTGAGTTGGCTCTGGGCTGGTGGACGGCGTAGGCGAGGCGCTGGGTGAGGGACTGGGTGTTGGCGTAGGTTTTTCAGTCTGCGGTGGCTCCAAGGAGGCGACGTTGAAAGGCTTGACGGCGGGACAGTGGTCTATGTTGTTGCTGTTAATCACCCAAGGAGTATCCCATATGCCTGCCCCTGCAACTTCCGAAGCGTTGGAATACCGGGTTTGGTAGTCGCCCCAGTAGTTACCCACTTCTCCGTTATCCCAGAAGTTGCCGACGCCCTCCACGTAGCCGTTTGGGTACGCCCAAATCCCGGGTATAGAAACGTCTAAGCCGTCTTCCTGCTGGTTGCCTATGAAGTTGTTTTGGGTTATGGTGTTGTTTGAGGCGGTCATGAAGTGGTCGCTGGCGCTTTTCAGTTGTATACCCCAGCCGGTATTGTTGATAACGGTGTTTTGTAGGATGCGGTTTTGTTCGGCTTCATCGAGCAGGATGCCTTGGCTGTTGTTGTCGATGTAGTTGGCGTTGACGGTGTTTTGGGTGGTGGAGTACCAGAGTCTGATTGCCCAATCCGTACTTTGGGTGATGCGGTTCTCGGTTACGTTGTTAAAGGCGCATTCAAAAAAGCCAATGGCGATGCCACTGGTTGCAGTTATATTGTTTTGGCATATCAAGTTGGAGTTGCAGCTTTGTAGGTCAATTCCTTCGCCGTTGCCTGTCAAAGTGTTTTGGATTATGAGGTTGTTTGAGGAGCTTGAAAGGCGAATGGCGGCGCGTCCCGTGTTTCCCAGAACTTGAGCGGAAGGTGTCCCGTCAAGACCGTTCTCCAAAAACATGTTCTTTTCAATTTTGTTACTGTTTGAGGATTGAAGGTACAATGCGTTATATTTGTTGTCCGAGAAGAGGTTTTCAGTTATGGTGTTGTTTTGGGAGTCTACGAGCCATATGCCGTTTCCGTTGCCTTCTATTGAATTGTGGGTTATTGTCACGTTGGAAACAGAGACAAGAAGCATAGCTTGACCGTTACCACTCAGATTAAAACCTTGCAGAGTCAGGTCCTTGCAGTTAAACATGGCAATGTAGCCCGCGTCTGCGGGGACTTCTCCTCCCTGCTGATTGACCAAGTATACGATGGGTTTGCCGTTGACCATATTTGAGGTGTCGATGTCGTTTGTGCTGCTTGATGAATAAGACCCCGCGGTGAAGAAGTTTGGGGTGTTGTTGTCCATGCGGTTGCTTCGGAGGGTGTTGTTGCCGCAGGAGCCCAAGTAAATGCCGTAAGTGTTGTTCGTAGCAGTGTTTCCAGTTAATGTGTTACCCGAGGAGAAGTCGTTAAGGTGGATTCCGTAGGTGTTGTTTGACAGGGTGCAGTTAACTACTGCGTTGCTTCTGTGACTGGAGGCGCCGTAGTAGTACCATGTGAACAAAACGCCGTAGGTGAAGCCGCTGATGTTTAGGTTCTGCAGGGTTATACCGTTGCGTTCTTGAAGAAAAACACCAGCCTTGTTGTCTGTTCCCTTGATGCTGTATCCTGCGCCGTCTATGACTGCGTTGTTGCGTTCAATCACAAGCGTATACCCGACAATGTCTTCCGTTAAGCTGTAGACATTGCCAGTTCGATTTATCGGTGAAAAATCAGGGGAAACGGTTCCGTCCGCCTTGATGATTACAGCGGGTGTAGGCGTAGCCATAGGAATGAAATTTGCTTCCGCAAAACCCACAAAAAGCAAACTTATCAGGAGTGAAGAAAGCAAAAGCAAACCAAAAGACCCTTTCTTCATTCGCTCGCCCTCCGTTTTTCTACAGGTCGCCACGCCAAACAGGCAGCCAAACCAAACACTGCCGCGATAACCGCCAGAGCACCTCCAATAACCAGTTCCTGAGGCACCGTTTGTTCACTATTTGGCGCTTCCGCGGGAAGTCCCGAAGTGGAAAATGCAGATGAGTCAGATGACAGATTTATGGATGGTGCGGGAGGTAGATTTAGTGGCTCAGGAAAAGCGTAGGGTTCTGAACTCGGCGTGTAGTCGTAATCGACAGTGTAGTTACCATGAATCATTGTAGGAAGCTCGATTTTGTAGGTGGAGCCGTCCGGTTGGTTGCTCCAGTAGTTTTGGCTCCAGATGTTGTGCCCCGAGTTCCAGCCGCCCACGTCACGGCGGTTGGTAAGGAAGTTGTTTTGGGTTATGGTGTTCTGGCGGCATCCGTAGCCGATGAATATGGCATAGTTGGTGGTGTTGGCAATTGTGTTCTGGGTGATGGTATTGTTTTCGGTGTAGGATTCCGTAAGGGAGTATGTGAAATCTACTCCGTCGGGACTACCTGCGATGAGATTCCCTCGGATGGTGTTGTTTGAGGAAGCAACCAAGTAAACGCCGTAGTGGGGATTGTTTAGCATTTCGTTGTGGGCTACGGTGTTATTGAAAGAATCATGGAGTGATACGCTGGTTCGGCATTGGAGAATTTGGTTATTTGAGCCGCTGTTCACCCAGACGCCACACTCAAAACCGACAAATTCAACACGTGTTACGGTTACGTTGCTGGTTTTAACGAGTAAGATACCCTTTGAATCATCGCTGCCTGTTCCTAATAAGGTGTATCCAGCACCGTCCAGTACTATGTTGTCTTTTTCTATCATAATAGAGCCGCTGATGTTGCCCTTGAACCTGTAAACGTCGCCGTCACGCTGAATCTGGTCTGTGCCTTCCACCGTACCGTCTGAAGCTATACACTTATCCGCAAAGTTGGAGGAAGCTGCAGGGTTTCCAGTTGAGGGAATCGGAGCGTCTATGTTGAAGCCTACTGTTGTTGGTAAGCTTTGGACGGCTGTGCTGTCTTGGTAGTACTCCATCCAGTGTAGCTCGCGGCTTTCTTCAGACAAATAGTAGGTTGTGCCCTCAGCGCTTACGGTAACGGTGTGATACCCACGGAATAAACCAGTCAAGTTCACTGAGTAATCCACGGTTTGGTGAGCGTTGGTTAGCCAACCGTCGTTAACGGGGATGGTTACGTTGCCTTTGCCGTCCACGCTGTATGTTATAGCTGTGATTTTTCCTAGGCTGGCGTTGGGATAAAGTGTTTCATGGTACATTTTGAACCATTCGTCAGGCTTGATTACGGTGAAGTAAAGAAGGATGTTGTTTTCACGGTAGGTTTGGTTGACGGCGGGCTGGTGAATAGTGATTATTGGCGGGGCTATTTCAGGTGTTGATGGAAGGTCGTACTGGTAGAAAGGATTTGCCCACGCAGCCTCAAAGGTCCCGTCAACAGCAAACAGCAAAAAAATTACTGTTGAAAGAGCGATTATTAGGTAAAGGGGTCTGCGTTTCATTGCCATCAAAAAAAGATGGTGCCTAATGACCTAAGAGGTTTTTTGTAAGGATTTCTTGACCAAAACTGAACTTTGACAAATAATGGCTTGGTCAAAGTTTCTTGACCAGAAAGGTATCGACTAATAATTATGATAGAACCTAAAGAATAGCAAAATTATCGAGGTTTTTGCCTTGAGCACACAAGGAATCTTTTTTGCAGGATACATCGAGCAGCCAATAAAGCTATAAGCATAGCACAGTTAGCCTCAACAAAGACGGGGATTAAACGTGGTTGAACGAATCGTTGAAAAAGCCATCAAGAAAATTGAAGCAGTCACACCAAATCTTGATGAAATAATCGTCAACCAAGCTGTTTTGGGTCTTGGCTACACGGCGGTGAAACTGAGTAGCGGACATGCAGGGCTCTGCTACACTTTTGAAACTGAAGTAGCACAAGCCATGTCGCACTGCCAAAAAACTAACTTTGCCGGAACCATCGCAGGCACCCCTGCCTGTAAGGTAGCTGAAAAGGCAAAATCGTGGGACGTAAATGAAAGCATACTAGGTTTAGCCACTTTAAACGCTTTATCCCAAATAGCAATAGAAAAAAACCCTGATAACTACACATTCTTTAACGGTGACGCATTAGACCACATCAAATTAACAAAAGAAGACACCGTAGCCTTAGTTGGCTGCATCAAACCGTTTATCAAACCCATCCAAGAAAAAGTCAAAAAACTCTATGTTCTCGAAAGAACCGTTTCTAGACGTGAGGAAGGCATCCTACCAGATACGGCTTGCGATCAAATCTTGCCCACCGCCGATGTCGTATTAATCACAGGAACAGCAATAGCAAACGGCACAATAGACCACCTGCTTAATTCGTCAACCAAAGCAAAAGAAATCGCCATCATCGGACCTTCAGCAGGTATCCTTCCTGAAGTTCTTTTTGAACACGGAGCCACCATTATAGGCGGAGTCAAAATCATAGACACAGACAAAATGATGCAGATAGTGTCAGAAGGCGGCGGCACACCAGCACTCAAAGCAGCAATGCAGTTCGTAACCATCAAACCAAAGCAAACGCATTAGGAAAAACATCGAAGGATTTTGATTCTGAAAAAGGAAGGCAAAAGGCAACTTAGAATCCCTCAAGCCTTCTTGTAAAGCTTTCCAGAGGGTATAGCAAGAAAAAGGGCTATTTTGTCGAAAAGGGAGCTTATGAGAGCTTAATGTGCATTGCTCTGAGGGCATACGCCGCTGATGTTTTCACGGCGGAGATGCCGTAGGTTCCGCCTCGTCGCATCATCTTTAACACGTAGCCGGGTCTCAGATAGAATTGTTGGTAGGCTTTGTAGCGAAGTTCCGCCAGTTTCTCCATGCTCAGCCAAGGTGTCTCAAACGTGGGTCCCGCGGTGTCGAACTTGTTGAAGTCTGTGACGCGGAGCCAGCCGTTTTTGATGACTTGGTCATACATGGGCGTGCCGGGGTAAGGCGTGGCAACGTAGAAGCCTACGTCGTCAGGATTGAGCTGTTTGACGAAATTTATGGTTTCTTTGGCGGTTTTTTCGGTTTCTCCGGGGAAGCCTAAAACCACGTTTGCTATAGTCATTAAGCCAACGTCGTGGGCGGTTTTCCAAGCTAAACGGGTCTGGTCTAGCTTGATTTTTTTGTTCATGGCGCCCAAGATTTCTTCGGAGCCAGATTCGACGCCCATCCAAACTGCGATGCACCCTGCGTCATGCATGGTTTTGAGCATTTCTCGGTCTACCATGTCTACGCGGGTTCCGCAGTCCCAAGTCATGTCTAGTTTGCGTGCGTGGAGTTCTTCGCAGATTTTTAGCACGCGATTGCGGTCAACGGAGAAGGCGTCATCGTAGAAGGTAACTTGGTCCACGCCGTACTCGTCATGAAGGAGCTGCATTTCGTCGACTACGTTTTTGGCGCTGCGCCATCGGTAGCCTCTGCCAAACATGCGGACGGTGCTGCAGAAGTCACACCAAAACACACATCCGCGGCTGGTCATGAGGGGGAAGAGGATTTTGCCCATGCGTTTGAGGTTTTCCAGTGGCATTAGGTGATGTGCTGGAAAGGGGAGGGCGTCAAGGTCTTCGATTAGGGGGCGGTCGGGGGTGCGGACGATTTTGCCGTCTTTTCCGCGGAATGTGATGCCTAAAACTTTGCCCAGACTTGCTTTTTCCTGTAGTTTCTCGAGGAGCTCGATGAAGGTTGTTTCTCCTTCTCGTCGGACTACTACGTTTAGGCTGGGGTATTCGTTGAGGGCGTTTTCGTCCCAGAAGGTAACGTGTGAGCCGCCGAGTATGGTGACTGCGTCGGGGTGGACTTCGCGGGCTATGTCTATGAGTTGCATGGCGGACTTGTAGAGCAGGGTGGTGGCGGTTAATCCGACGACGTCAGAGGGGACGCTACTGAGGCGGGTTCGGAAGGCGGTGTAATTGAGGTGTTCGGCTTGGCAGTCGATGACGGTGACTTCGTGCCCTGCTTGTTCGGCGACTGCGCCCAAATATGCGAGCCCAAGCGGTATAAACGGAGGGTGACTGTGAACGCCTAGCGGATAAGGAGGGTTAACTAGAGTAATTTTCATGTTGACGTAGCCCTTCTGCAGGGGAATAAAAACATTCGAAGGTAATATATTGTTTTCTTAGAAAACGTGGACGTGCAGGGTTCTGGGTTTGCAAGGACAGCACGGTTTCGGAAGGGGACTTGTGAATTTGTTTGCAGAAACAAATTGATGATTTTTTGTTATTTTTTGTGACTTTGGGTGTTGTGGGGATTTTTGTTTTCTGTTGGGCGGTTAGATTTATGATTGCTTTGTAACAACGATAAGCAATAAGTTTTTATTAGTTTAGAGGTTTTTGAAAAGTTTTATCCAGTAAGCAAATGTACTAGTAAACATTCGTACCATAAAACCTATTTAAATTAAAAACCCATCACCAGCTATGTCACCAGCCATAGAAACCGTGCAACTCGAAAAAGAATACGGCGCGGGGCAACTGTCCGTCCATGCACTCCGCAACATCAACCTCCAACTCAGCAAAGGCGAATTCACCGCCATTCTGGGCGCGTCAGGCTCAGGAAAAACCACCCTGCTAAACATCCTCGGCACTTTGGACCGCCCAACCAGCGGAAAAGTCCTCATAGACGGCAAAGACCTCGCCAGCCTAAACGAAAAAGGCTTAGTTAAGCTTAGGCGCGAAAAAATCGGTTTCATATTCCAATTCTACAACCTCATGCCCGTGCTCACAGCCTTTGAAAACGTGGAGTTGCCTATGATTATTAGCGGGGTGCCCAAAAAGGAAGCTCAGAAACGAGCCGACGAACTGTTAGCCGCTGTCGGTTTACAAGACCGCGCCAGCCCCCGCCCCGACGAACTCAGCGGGGGACAACAGCAGCGTGTCGCCGTTGCCCGAGCCCTCGCTAACAAGCCGACCGTGATTTTAGCCGACGAACCTACAGGCGACCTTGACTCAGCAACAGGCGAACAAGTCCTGAACCTACTGCTGCAACTTTCCAAAAAGCAGGGCACCACAGTTTTGGCGGCTACCCATGACATCTCAATTCTGAAGCTGGCTGATCGCGCAGTAAGAATGAAGGATGGGCAAATCGTCTCCGACGAAAAACTCAGGTGACACCCGTGTCTCTGTTTAAAGTTTCCCTGCTTCAACTCAAACGAAAAAAGTTCCGAACAGCTGTCCTTGTTGTAAGCGTGATGCTTGCGCTGAGTCTTCTTGTAGGGCTAAATGCGGGCGTCGATGGACTGCAAAAAACCTACAACGACTTGGTTGGCAACAGCTTAGGCTACACTGACATTATCGTCAAGTCCAATGTGACAGCCCCAGCCTTCAGCACACAACCACTTGAGTTACTGCTCCAAAATGAACCCATCGCGGCTTATTCATTCAGGGTCCAGTATTGGATGCCTTTTGCTTCGGCAGATGGACATTTTAACGGGACAAGCGGTGGATACCTACTTGGAATCAATCCAGAAGCGGACGAGAATTTTGGTTCTTACAAGATTTCCGAAGGCAATTATGCATCCATCACCCAAGCGTTGGAAGAAGGCAACAATTCGTGTGTGCTTAGCGAGAGCTTCGCTCAGAGGCTAAACCTGCACGCAGGAGACATATTGATGCTGGGCTACTATAACCTTAGCGAATCCTTGCCTGCAGCGCCCTCACAAACCCTGAACCTGACCGTTGCATGCATCATACAGGATTACGGCAGAACATACTGGTTTGACCCTGAAGACCCAACCACCTTCAGAAGGGTCAACTCGGACATAACCATAAACCTGAACGTCGCCCAAGCCCTCTTTTACCTCAATCAGATTGAAGCAATCCAAGCCTACATTCACCTTGAAGACCTAAAACAAGCCCAAAACGTGCACGCCAGCTTACAAAAGGGGTTAGGCTCCGATTATTCTGTGGGAAACTTGAAAGCGACCATGTACGAAAGCGTCCAACAGAACTTTTCCACGTACAACACAATCACCTACATCGTCGGCGGCATGGCACTGATGATTGCCGCGATGCTTCTGCTAAACACGATGCTGACTAACGTGAGTGAACGCAAACGAGAAATCGGCATACTGCGTTCGGTGGGCGCGTCAAAAACGCAGGTGTTTGGCATGTTCATGACGGAGCTGCTGCCAGTCACGCTTCTCGGCGCCTTGGCTAGCATTCCTTTATCTATGGTCGCAGCAAGCCTAATCACCTCAATTTTGCCCGCAATCTACGTCGACAACGTAGGCACTGCATCTGCCGTGGAATTTAGTTTCCCTCTTTCGACCTTGATAAGTGGTTTAGCAATCGGCGTAGTCATGACGTTGTTTGTTGGTTTTGTGCCAGCGTTGCTTGCTTGCAGAGTTAACCCTGTTGAAGCCCTGCATCCCCAAATGCGCAGCTTCCACACAAGAAAAAAAGCGAGGTTTCTGCTGCCCAGCGCAGGTTTTATCCTGACTCTGCTTGGGCTGTTTCTGGTGCAAAACGGCTTCTCAGCGTCCACTTCATGGTTCCCCACAGCAACCGTCCTGCTCGGATACGTCGCCACGCTAGTAGGCGCTGTACTGTTGGCTTCCGCGCTTCTGTCACCGCTTTCGAAAGCGTTTGCGCAACTGTTAAAGCCCTTCATAGCACGCGCCTCCGTTATTGTGCATCGCAATATTCTGCTGAACTTTAGGCGCTCCGTCTTCTCCTACGGGGCATTAGCCATTTCGATTGCTGTTCTTGTTTCGTTTAGTTCTCTTGTGACAACAGCAGCTTCCTATAACTTAGAGGTTGATAAGCAGTCCGTCGGCGCTGACGTTCAGATTTGGGTGAATGCACCAGTCAATTTTGCTGACCAGTTGGAAGCCGTGGAGGGCGTGCGGAACGTTGCGGGCGTTGGGTACGTCAGTTATAGGCAGAGCAACATGACCTTCAACAGTCACCAGCAAGACAACATAATGATAACAGGCATAGCGTCAGAGGAGTATTTTGCCACCATTTACGAGACCCACCTGACGAACACGTTAAACGACATGACCACTGAGCAGGTTTACGCCCTTTTGAACGCAGGCGAGGGCAAAGTCATATTGCAAGATGCGTTAGCCAGAAACTTGACCGTGCAGGTCGGCGACACCCTCACATGGAGCATAACCAACCAAACAGGCACCTACAAGCAAGACTTGCAGGTGATTGCTACGGCGGATTTTGTCGCGGGCAGGTGGGAAACAATCTCCAAGTTCGCACAAGGATACTACGCAGCCATAGTCAGCTTCGGTGACATGCAAGGGTTTAGGCATTCGCTGTTGGCTTCGAACTTGGACGAGTTCTACGTTTCTCTTGACTCTTCAGCAAACGTAACCCAAGTAGTTAACGATTTAAACCAAGCCTGCTACGACGCGGGCTACAGCCCAACCATCTACACAGCCAAAGAGACCTTAGCTCAGACACAGGCGAGTTTTGACCAGACGGAGATGCTGGCGGTATCGGTGACTGCTTTCTTTTTAGTTGTGGGAGCTTTGGGAATAACCGCAGCTACAGCATACACAGTGGTTGAGCGAAAACGGGAAATCGCTGTCCTGACAGCTTTGGGCATGGATAAACGTCAAAATCGAATAGTCATTGCGGGGGAAGCGTTACTGTTGGCGTTCATCGGAACGGTTGTAGGGTTGGTTTCAGGTCTGGGGCTTTCCCTGTTTGCCATAAACGCGATTCCTTGGTGGGCTAATGCCCCTGCACCTTCGCTGGTTCTGTCACCGTTTACGCTGGCAGTTGCCGTAGTAGTCATCGTGGTTTCAGCAGTACTAAGCGCGGTTTACCCAGCCAACCGCATATCCAAACTCAACACAGTAGACGCACTCCGAGAATAACTAGACTAAAACAACTAAAAACAGAATTCAAATACCTACGTATTCAAAAAAGCGGAGAAGAAGAAGCCGTTAAAGGGAGGCTTCTTTCCATTTTTTCATGTATCTATCGATTATTTCTCGCGCTTGGCGTTCAGTGTTTGGAAGCGGCATCTGGGTGCTTGTTAGGCGGTACTGTAGGTCTGAGTTGTCTTGGCGGTAGTTGACGATTTTGAAGTTGATTTTGATGTTTGACTGTGCGAGTTCTTGGGCGATTTCTTGTTCAGCTTTCTTTAGATTCTGAGGGACAAACAGGGTCATGGTTTTAGGTCTCCTTTCGAGTGGGTCTTTTTTCCAAAAATGGGTTTGGCAGATTAGGGTTGGTTAACCCAGCGTGGACGTTTAAAAATGGCTTTACTGGGGAATGAGGGGACATGTTTTCCGCGCCTTCGTAAAGTCCTAATCCACCAATCATCAAGAGTTCAGGAAACATGACAATACTTACTCTGGACGCCTAATAGGAATATGTGACTTCAAAGCGCAACAACAAATAATCTGAAAAAGTAGCCTAAAGAGAAACTGAAGAAAGGAAAAGAGGGTGAAGAAATTATGCTTTTTGCATTTTTTCCCAGCAGTTGAACAGTTCGAGGACTTCGTCACCGCCGTGGCCCTTGAGGAACTCGCGGGTTTTGGTGTCTGCGACTGCTCTTCTCTGGAATTCGTGTATGTATTCGGCTTTTTCGGCTAGGAAGATGATGCCGTCTACGCCTTGCCTTGCGACGCGTGTTGCGACTGTCATGATTTGGTTTGCGGGTGCTACGGTGTCCCAAGTTTCGTTTGGTCCACGGACATAGAAGTTCACGAAAAACGGCTTCTTCAGAACGCTCTTAAAGCCACGTGCGATGGTTTCCCAGTACCATGGAGTCGGATAAGCCTTGCTGAACATGGGGATAACGAAGTAGTCGGTGTAGTCTGCCATGGCGTCAAAGTCGTATCCAAAGCGTGTCCTGCCTAGCAACGGGTCAGGCAGAATGTTTACGTACAGAGGTTTGTCTGGGACGATTTCCTTTACTTCGGCTAGGAAGTCGGTGACGGTTTTGGCTCTCCAGTCAACCCAGCTTAAGCCGCTTTTGCGTTGTTTTTCGATACATCGGGGGCAAGTGCAGAAGCCTTGGTCTGCGAAGTGCTGGCTGCTGATGCTTATGCCGGGTGTGGTTTTGGCGCTTTCAGCGATGATTTTTAGGTTGTACTCGCGGGCTTCAGGGTTAGTCATGCAGACGACGTCCCAGCGGAGGTTGTAGCGTTTGTTAGTGCGCAGTGATGGACCATTTGCGCTTACAGAGACCCAGTCGGGGCGTTTTGCAGCCATGAAGTTGTCGCCGAAACACGCAATGTTAGTGTACATTTCAGGGTTTGGTTTTCCAACAATTCCAGATTCAGATTTCAGACGGTAGAAGTTAATGTCTACGCCTGCAGCTGGTTCGGGTTCATATAAGAAAACTCCGGATTTCAAGTTATTCACCATTATGTGTCCTTGTTCTTACCGCAAAAGGATTTTGCAGCATATTTAAGGCTTTCAGTTTTCCCTTCTCGCCAACGCATTTTTCGCCAATTCAAGAAGAGCAAATTTTAGAAACGGCGGCAAACCCACCGCGTCTGCATCGGCATCGGTGATTGTTTGAAGCGGACGGGTACAGTTCTGTTTTGATAGAAGCGCACCGAAATCTCTGCCGACGGATTTTAGGTCACTGAACTGCGGTGGAAGAAGCCCCTTTTCGAATTCCTCGTTAAGCTTAACCGCCGCAAGCACTGCAGAAGCAAACACAGCGTCCTCGCGAATCAGTTGGGAGAACAAAGCTGCCAGTTCCTGCTTGTCCACGTTCAAACTTTTAGCTTTGGATAACTCAAACGCCAACTGCCTAATCGACAGGTGCCTAGCGTCAAGACGCGAAAGAAGCGACCTGTGGGGGCTGCATTCTTTGCCTTTGGCTATGGCTTCTTTGACGGCTTTTTTGGTGCAGTAACCCACCAGCTGCCCCAGCGGAGAGGCAGGTCCCCCGTAAACTATGGGTTCGCCGCGTCCAGTTTCAGCTACTACGATAGCGTCGGTTATGGTTCCTGTTGCAACGTCGCCTGTGTAGCGGCTTCTGATGTCCAACTCCAGCATAGCCGCGGTTTTGGCTTCTGTCGCCGTGATTATGTTTCCTACCAGACAGCTTTCAGTGGGGTTGCCGTCGATAAGCACAATAATGTTGATTGTGCCGCCGATGTCATGCGTATTCATCTCTTCCCCAGACGCCTCCGCGAAATTGCATGTGTTACCTGCGTCGTCAGCCGCAGTGGCGATGACACTTACACCGATACCGTCTACCCTCTTGGATGCCAAAGCAAAATTGCGCACACAAGCAGCCGTAACCATGCTGATGAAACCATTCTGAACGCCTATTTTTTTGGATGAATCCGCCACCAAAACGTCGGGGTCAGCGTGCAGGTTGCCGTCTCCGTAGTTTTTAGGAACCTCAATGTTTAGAATGCCGCGGGTTTTTTTTATGCCTCCACCATTGTAGAAGGCTGAGCTTACCGTGCTGAGGGGCTCCTCGGAGAGGACAGCCAAAACGTTTTCTTGAAGAACTAGTTTTGTGCCTTTTGCTTCAAGCGTGAATTCTTTCAGGAAAGTCACCTTAGGTCAGTTTTGATTTTCTTGTTTACCGTGATGGCTTTGGCTGGGCATAAGTCTGCGCATACACCGCACTGGGTACAGGCTTTTTCGTCAACGACGCGGGGTTTTTTGTTTTCGCCCTCCTCAAGTATGCCAACGGGGCAAACCCCAACGCAGAGTAACCCTAAACAAGAAATACATTTTGCGTGGTCAATTGTTACATGTGCCCTATGCGTAACCATCGGGAATCAACAGTTTAATAAGCCCCACAGATATATTTGTTGCGCGCGGAGTGAGAGACCACCATGAAAATCGGATTAGTCACCTACACACCAGAAAAAGTTCCCGGTTACGAAATGCATGTGTACTACTCAAAATGGGCAGACGGACAAGCCTTCCCAGCCGCCAAGCACATGCAAAACGACGCCACATGCTTCTGTGACGCAAAAGCCATACGGGAAGACCCTAGCATCGCCGCAGTTTCCAAGCAAGGAGCTGCCCTGCGGAAAAACAGATTATTCAACATGCCCTTTGATTACGTCTGCCCCACTCATCCCCAGTACCGCCAGAAGGTTCTGGACTACGTGAAAAGCTTAAACAGGGAAAACATTGAGGGCGTCACCATGAACCTTTACCATTTCCCTGACCAAGAATTCTGTATCTGCCCCAGATGCTTAAAACTATGGAAAGAGAGCGGTTTAGAGTGGGTTGATTGGCGAGCCAAAGTGGTCACTGAATTCCTCGCCGAAGCCAAAGCCCTAACTAAGGGCACTTTTGCGGTGGAAATGTTCCCTGACCCCCTTATGGCTAAGGAGCGGTTTGGCATAGACTTTGAAGCCATCGCCCCACTGGTTGATTATTTCCATGTGCCACTTTCGTCGAGGGATTACTTGACAAACTACTGGGTAGACCTGCTGACACGAGACTTCATCAAGCTGCTTAAGAAGCCGGTGGTGGTGGAGCTCAGCGGTGAAATGCTAAACGACGAAAAAACCGACGCCCTGCTGAAGACAGTGGCTTACTTGAGCCGACATGACTTGTTGGGTGTCCTGTTGCTAGTGCATGACTCTGAAAACGCTAAACAAATAGCCAAGTTCGCTGTGCAGGACAGTGGCTTCCGTAACTGGCTTAGCAGGTATGAGTTGCCTGAGATGACGCGGATAGTGGAGAACTGGGAAAAAATCTACAAAGAGTAAACCAGTTTTTCTTTATTTTTGACTTTTTCGCTACTTATATAGGATAATTCGATTATTTTTTTCAAGTTAAAAGCCCTGTTCAGAATCAAGGCCTGCCCTGTTTGGTAACTCTTATAAGTGCAAGATAGCTCATTTGGAAATATGTTTTATGACAGCAAGAAATTGGCGGGTCTACTGCTTTTTGTTGGCGGTGTACAAAGCGTCTTGTCCATTATTATTGCTGAGACGCGTTATCCGGGCTACAGTGTAGCAAACAACTACATCAGCGACTTAGGCGTGAACCCACACTCAGCCTTCATCTTCAACACTTCCACCCTGATACTGGGCTTACTAACTATCGCCGCAGCCTACAACATCCAACGCGCGTTCAGCAACCGCGTCTTCACGGCAACCATAGCCTTAGCAGGCATCGGAGCGGCAGGAGTAGGCTTATTCAACGAACTCCACCTCATACCACACTACACCTCAGCGATAACAACATTTCTTTTCGGCGCAATATCCGCCGTCTACTCCATAAGAATAATAAAACCACCGCTCGGATACGCCTCATTAGCGTTAGGCGCCATAGCACTTGCAGCAATTGTCTTTGCCGTGTTACGTATGGATCTTGGTTTAGGCGTCGGCGGAATGGAACGCATCATTGCCTACCCGACGCTGATGTGGATAATCGGCTTCGGCGGCTATCTTATTGGAACCTCAGCAGGCTCCACAAAAAATTAGTTACGAGAATACGCCACTTTTCCGCCTATCACCGTCATTTCCACAGCGATATCTTGAATTTGACTAATAGGAACCTCATGAGGGTCTTGAGCAAGCACTGTAAAATCAGCGAGTTTGCCCTCTTCAATGGAGCCTTTCACTTTTTCTTCACCGGAAGCCCATGCGGCCTGAGTGGTGTACATCTGCAACGCCTCATCAACGCTCAACTGTTCCTCGGGATAAAACCGCCTCGTAACCGCAGACTGGATACCCAACATCGGGTTCAGGGGCTCCATGGGACAGTCACTACCGCCGCAGACACAGACGCCTTCACCGAAAAGCGTTTTCAATGGATAAAGCCAACGCGCCCGTTCTTCGCCAAGATGTTCCACAGCGTCATAAACGGAGAACTCCGATACCGCAACCAACGGCTGCACTGAAACAACCACTTTGGCTTTTTTAAGACGCTGAATAAGGGCGGGATTAAGAAGTGCCGCTGGGTCTATGCGGTGCCTCCCTTTGTCGTCGGCGGATTCTATGACGTTTAACGCTGCATCCACGGCTTTGTCGCCCATGGCGTGCATAACCAACTGGAAACCCCGTTCAACCACGTTTTTTGCGGAAGCAGCCAAATCCTTTTGAGGAGACGTTAACTTGCCGCTGCCCTGTGCATCACCTAAGTAAGGCTTAGCCAAAGCCGCCGTCCGAGAAGCCAAGTAGCCGTCAGCGCAGACTTCGACTCCTCCAATCTTTGCAGAACCTTTCTCTAATCCTTCCAGCAACCCAGAATCGCTAAGCAGGTTTGCAGGAATCACCATGTACACACGCAGAGGCATTTTCCCCGCTTCCAAGAGGCGTTTGAGGATTTGCACATCCATCGCCGATTCAGCCAACCAATGAATACTCGTTATGCCCGCCTGCACAATTTTCTCGCAAGCCAAAGCCGCAGCATCAACAAGCTCGTCTAGAGTTGGCTCAGGAACCATCTTCCAAACCAAATCCGTGGCGGTTTCCCTCAAAATGCCTGTTGGCTCGCCTTTTCCGTTTCTGTCGATGAATCCGCCCAGAGGCGCCTCGGTTGCTTTGGTTACGCCCGCCAACTCCAAAGCTTTACTGTTCACTAACGCGATTTGCCCGTTTTGGTGGTAAAAAAGCACGGGGTTATTTGGGGAAATCACGTCTAAGTCGTGTCGTGTGGGTAACCGTTTTTCAGTGAAGCGGGTTTCGTTCCAGCCTCTGCCAACCACCCACTTATCAGGCTGCATACCTTCTAAACGGCTACCGAGAAGTACCTGCATTTGGCTGATGGAGTTCGCCGCTAAATCCATCCACATCAGAAACCTGCCAAAATCCGCTACATGAATGTGCGTGTCGATAAAACCCGGCAGCACGGTTCTGCCGTCTAGGTAAACGATTTGCGTGTCTTTTCCGATTAGATAGGTGACTTCTTCGGTGGTGTCGACCTTGATGATTTGGTCGCCTTTGACTGCAACGGCTTCAGCGCAAGCTAAGGATTTGTTCATTGTGTAGATTTTGCCGTCGATTAACGCGAGGTCAGCTAACGTTTCACCGTTCACCGTTACAATCCCTTTTGCAACTGTTCGTGACAAACTCAGGTCAGGCTTACTTTAAAAAGGCATCTGGTCAACCGACCCAAACCCTGTTTAGGTCACACCATCTGCTGAGCCTCACGGTAAACCCCCAGCATTTTCTGGGCACAAACATCCCAAGTTAACTCGCTCACGATGTACTTTCGACCGTTAACACCCATACTCTGCCGCAACGAAGCATCCGACAAAAGCTTCAAAACGGCGTCAGCGAACGCGTCCGAATCAGCAGGTTCCACAAGTAAACCTGTCTCTCCAGTCAGCACCGCTTCTGATACGCCACTCACGTTAAAGGCAACCACCGGCGTCGCGGAAGCCTGTGCCTCAAGCAGTGCGATGCCCTGCCCTTCCTGAATTGAGGGGAAAACGAAAACTTCTGCGCAGGCGTAAGCAGCGGACAAATCCGTCTCGGAAACATCACCAAGAAACAGGAAGTTCCCCGAAAGATTGGCTTGCGCAACTTCAGCCTCCAAGCTACTCTTTGAGGGTCCATCACCCACTATTACAAACAGGGTTTGGTTGCGTCCTTGCACTATGTTCTTGGCTGCTTGGATGAGGTATGAAAGCCCTTTGCGAGGTATTAGCCTGCCCACAAACAGCACCACCTGACGCCCATCCGCGCCAATACGCGCTTTGAATTCGCGGCGGCAGCCTTCAGCGTCAGGCTTGAATCTTTCGGGGTCCACGCCGTTGGGAACTATCCTGATTTTTTCTGGGTTTACGCCGTAGAGTTCAACAATTTTTTGCTTCGAATACTGGCTTATGGTCACAACAAAGTCGGCTTTTTTGGCGGATTCTTCCTCTATTTTGGCGAGGCGCTTCATGAAAAAGTTCGCCGTTTTCGCCCGTGTGGACATGCAGCCGCGAGCCTGCACCTGCGCATACTCATCAGCCAACACGCCGTGAACAGTGGTGATGAAGGGCGCTTTGACTCCCCGTCTTTTGAGGGCGTTCTGAAAGCCGTAGCCGCTGACGTTGTGAGACTCGTGAACATCAGCGTTTATTTTGTTGGCCATTTTGGAAAGCGTTCGGTTAAAGGTTAAGTTGTCCAGCGGGAAAACGCGGTCAGTACTACTGCATGGAACAATCGATACGCCGTCCACAGTGGTGGGTGTGTGGAAGCCTGCTTTTGTACCGCTATACACCGTGAAGTCAACTTCACTGCTAAGGCGTTTGCCTGTTTCCAGTATGCGCCGTTCGACTCCTCCCAAGTAAAGGTGGGGTGGTTGAGTATTGAAAACGGCGAGGCTTAGTTTTTTCATGGGGGAGTCAACTTTCAGTGTCCAAAATGTTGTATAAAACGTTTCCCTGAAAAGTCAAAGCCAACAACAATAAGCCGCTTCGCCTTTTCGCAGCCAAAACAGAAATGGAACTCATTTTTTGCTGCTTTTCACGTAAATGTACCCAGCAATGACGATAACCACAATCAAAGCGCCGATGACTGCGAAATATACGTACAGCAGGGGCACGCCTAGAAAGGTTAGCTGGTCAAACGGGGTGGGCGTCTGTCCGGGCTGGTGAGTGGGCGTGGGCGAGGCATCGATAGGACTTTCAGAGGGTGACGGCAGCGGGGGAGCATCCACAAACAAAGCT
Organism: Candidatus Bathyarchaeota archaeon; assembly: GCA_026014615.1. Classification (GTDB taxonomy): domain Archaea; phylum Thermoproteota; class Bathyarchaeia; order Bathyarchaeales; family Bathycorpusculaceae; genus JADGNF01. Next base: position 150,318 of record JAOZHZ010000004.1, read on the forward strand.
GCTGTTTTGCTGGTTGCTGACTTGTAGAAGCTTTTGTCTGACTGCCATTGTGCAGTGACGGACCAGTTTCCTCCCGCTTTAGGCATGAAAGCAAAGGCGAAACTTCCTGTCTCAGTGGTTGAGGCATCCAAGGTTGTCATGGAGCCGTCTGGTTTAACCAGCATAACTGTTATGGTGGCGTTGCTTAAGGCGGGTGTAAGTTGCCCCCAGCCTGTGACAAGTTCGTCTGATTCAACCTCGTTCTTGTCTAAAACAACAGTTACGCTACTGGTCAAAGCGCTATATTCGGATAAGCAGTAGACGTTCCAGTCGTTGCTTCCCACGTAAACGCGCCCTTCATAAACGCTGGCGGATGACCAACTGTTAGAGTTCATAGTGAAAAGCCCAAGTTTCTCGCCGTCTGTGGCGTTCAACACCCAAACGTTGCGTTCATCCGTGACAACATACAACTTGTTGCCCGCGTAAGTAGGTGAAACATACAACTCGTCACCCGTGAAACATGTCCAGATGACATCGCCGTTTCGGGCGTTCAAGCAGACTATCGAGAACTTGTCCACAATAAAGAGCCTACCATCCAAGTAGATTGGAGAGCACAAAATGAACTCTGCCGCTTCAGGATCCTTGTAAGACCACACCGTTTTACCCGTCGCAGCGTCTACAGCGTAATATGCTGAGACGTCAGAAGCTACAAACACCATGCCGCCCCCAACCACAGGCGACGCATGCATATCTGTGCCGCCGATGAAAACGGGTTCGTAGGGTATGGTGTGCTTCCAGATTACAACTCCGTTGAGGGCGTTTAGTTTGTAGAGGGCACCTGCTTCTGGTTCCTGTGAGACCACGTAAACGGCGCCGCCTGCCACAGCGGGTGATGATGTGATGTATCCTTGTGTTTGATATCGCCAGACAATGGAGCCGTTTTCTGCGTTTATGCAGTAAGTGTAGTTATCCAGTGCTCCCACGTAGACGTTGCCGTGGGCTACGGTGGGGGAAGAACGTAGTTGAACTGCCGCGTTAAAGTTACCTGTCAAGTCGCCTCCTGCGAATCTTGACCAAATGAGGCTACCGTCGGTGGCGTTTAAGCAGTACACAAACCCGTCATCAGGTCCAGTGAAAACTCGACCGCCCGCCACCGCAGGGGAAGACCAGACGCGTTGGTGAGTAGTGAACTTCCAAATAAACGTGCCATCCCGAGCGTCCACCGCATAGATGTTCTTGTCTTGAGAGCCAAAATAGACGACACCATCGGCGATGCTTGGCGACGAAATCACGGCACCGTCTGTATAGAAGTTCCAACGCAACGAGAGGCTCGTTGGACCTGACTGGCCAACCGCAGAGTGCTCGGCATCATGACGAAACATAGGCCAGTCACTTGTGCCAAACGCCCAAACTTCATTTGCTGTTGAATACTCTGCACCTGAAATGGTGTCTACTGCGGTGGTGACGTTGCCAGGGATCATGTACAAGTTTCCGTACGCAATTGCCACGGATTCTCGGGGGGCAAACGCCTCTATAGGCAGCTTCCAGATAACGTGTCCTGTGTAAGCGTCAAGGCAAACAAACTCCGACGCAGTGTTATTGATGCCTCCATAAGCCTCCAGTTGACCGCTAGTCACGTAGATTTTGCCGTCGGCTATTGTGGGGTTTCCTGGAAACATCATGGGTCCTGGACCAGAATACTTCCAGACAACTGCTCCCGTGTCGGCGTCAAAGGCATAGATGCCGCCGTCCATGTTAGGTTCATAAACCATGCCGTACGCGGCTGCTCCGCCCGTGCAGAAGTAGCCGTCCTCGGTGTCAGCGCGGTAAGTCCACAAGATATCACCCGTTACTGCGTCAAAAGCGTAGAAGGTGTTATCGTGGGCACCGCCTCGGAAGAATTTACCAGCATAATAAGTTCCAGAGAAAATCATGGCTGCCTTAGTATTTGTGTCCCACAACACTTTGCCTGTTTTGGCGTCCAAAGCCATCTGGTGAGCCTGATAGGAGCCTGGGAAAACCTTGCCGTCACCGTACTGGATTCCAGAGCCACCCATGCCGCTGCCTGAAACGTATGTTTCCCACACCATTTCAGGCGGGTTTTCGGGGTCGGAGAAGTTCCATCCTTGCACGTGAGAGTTTGACAGGATGTAGAACATTTTTTCTTCGGGGCTGTAAACGTTATAGTTAAAGAGCGGGTTTGGTCCTGCAGTGAAGTTTTGGCTTGTCCACAGGATGTCTCCAGTGTCTGGGTCAAGGCAGAAGCGACCGATTATCATGTGGTGACCGTCGATTTTGTAGACTGCGGGCCACTCTTGAGACTCAGGTAAACTGGTCTGCCAGAGTACAGAGCCTGCTGATTCGTCCAGCGCGTAAACGGTGGTTTTGGTGCATACGTACACTTTGTTGTTGAACGCGGAAATGTAGGGTTGTATACCGTTGATGGTGGCTTTCCACAGGATGTCAGGAGCTTCGGGGGCAGGTCCATCGGAGAAATGGGAAAAAGCGGCGTCCCCCGTGAACTGGGGCCACTCATAATTGGACAAATCGCTGTAGCTTAAGGCTTCGGGAACGTCGGCAGCTGACGCAGTTAACAAAGAACCCTGCTCTAACCCCCCAAAAAACGCTGCATCCGACATAACCAACAATAGAATTACGACAACTGCTGTGGAGATAACTTTTGAAGTTTTCATGCCTCAGCCCCGAGGAACCTACAACGGGGATACACTTATGTTCCCCTTCGCTTGCATGTTGAAATAGAGTAGTTTCACTATAAACCTTTTGCCGAAAAACCACTTTGAGTTAACGGCGACAGTTTGACCTATCAAACGTGTGAATGCCTATAAGTTCAATAACTCATTTAAATTCGTTAATTAATAGAGACCGTGTTCACACGGTGGTTCTTGTAAATTTTTCACAGGCAACCTTAATAAGTCAACTTTTGCTTTGAAATCAGGACTTTAAATGGTTGATTCCCTGTTTCTGGTCGCCGTTCCCATCATTGTGGTAGGTTTCGCAGTGCTTTTCATTTTGCTACCCAGATATGGTCCCCATTACACGTCAAGGCTCATTTGCCCTCACTGCCGAAAGCCGTTCAATTACCACTGGGTTCCGGGAGCAACCTTAACGGCTCTGCGGTATGGTAACAAGCGCCGCCTACACTGCCCGTACTGTAACACGCTGTCAACTTTTGAGATAGCAAAAACCAGAATCAGCAAACCAAATCAAGTCAACAAAAAGAAATAGTACCCAAAGTAATTTAAAATTTAATGCCTGTTGTAGATTGCTTATAATGTTCGCGATAAGCATTTAAATTTAAAAGTCATAGGATTCCAAGGAGTTTCCAAAAGTGAAAGTATTACTTAATGACGGCTTAGAAAAAGAAGGCATACTAATGTTCCAACAGGCAGGGATAGAAACCGACGCCAAAAAACGTGACCCCGAAGCACTCGCCGCTGAGATTGCAGATTTCGACGCGTTGGTTGTGCGCAGCGCCACCAAGGTCAACCGCGAAGTCATCGAAGCAGGAGCTAAAGGAAAGCTCAAAATCATCGGCAGGGCAGGAGTCGGCTACGACAACATAGACGTGGAAGCATCCTCGGAACAGGGTATAGTTGTGAAGTCTGCTCCTTACGGAAACACCAACGCAGTTGCCGAACTCACCATCGGCTTAATACTGAGCGTTTCCCGAAACATTCCTCAAGCCCACAAGACACTGAAAAGTGGGATGTGGGAGAAAAGCAAACTTAAGGGAACTGAACTTTCTTACAAGACGCTGGGCATTTTAGGCTGCGGCAGAATCGGACAAAGAGTAGCCGACCTTGCACGTCGCGGCTTTGAAATGGAAGTTCTGGGCTACGACATATGCCCCTGTGCAGAGTCAAAAATCAATTACGTCTCCAAAGAAGAGGTGCTGTCAAAAGCAGACTACCTTACCATTCACACTGGCGGCAGAACCGTCATACTAGGCGAAAAAGAATTCAACATGATGAAGCCGTCTGCATACATCATTAACACGTCCCGAGGGCAAAACATCGACGAAGAAGCCCTCTACAACGTCCTCAAAGAGAAAAAAATTGCAGGCGCAGCCCTTGACGTTTACTCTTTGGAGCCAAAAGGGGAAGGCTCAGAATTCCGAAACAAACTCCGAGAACTCGACAACGTAGTTTTCACGGCGCATTTAGGGGCTTCAACTGTAGAGGCGCAGAGGGAAACATCCACAGAGATTGCACGGGTAGTTTCAGGTTACCTTTTGGGCGGAGACTTCGCGAACGCGGTGAACGCAGGGGAAAGCATCGAATTTGAAGAAAAACCCGTCTACACGCTGTTTATTCACCACCGTGACGTACCGGGAGTTTTTGCAAACATCGACAAAGTCCTTGGCGAAAACGACATCAACATACGCGCTAACTATTCAAGGCAGATAGGGAAAAGCGGCTACGCCGTCTCCGTCTACGTTTTGCATCAGCGGGTGAAGCCAGAAATCCTTGAAATTCTGCGAAAAAGCCCCAACGTATGCGACGTTAAAACCTAACCGCCTTTCTTACGTTTTAGCTGTTTTTTCAACCTGCGCTTTTTTACTAACTAATTCGCGAAGCAAAGGTATAACGTGTCGCTGAGAAATCACGTTAAATCGTGCTTTGCTTGCGTCTAGCCCTACTTTTACAGAGTACGCCGTAGAAGGCAGCACTTCGAAAAGGTCTTCGTCAGTTTTGTCGTCGCCTATCGCCAAGATGAAGTCCCAGTCCTGTTTAGAAAGCCAGTTCTGCGCCGCCAGCCCCTTGTTTACCGTGGCGTTTTTGATTTCGATGACTTTTTTTCCTTCAACAACCGCCAATCCAAGATTAGAAGTCAAATACATTAGGTCATCTTTGAGTTCGTTAGCGCGCAGAGAGGCTAAAACGGGGTCTGCTTTGCGGTAATGCCAAACCAGCGAATACGGCTTCTCTTCAAGCAAGGAGCCGGGTGTGCGGTCAGTGTAAAGTTCCAGAAGCGGAAAAATTTGGTCTTTCCACTCATTTGACAGCAACCGTGGAGCGCGGGTCTTTCCTGAACGTTCCCTCATCCATGCCCCATGTTCACCAATTAAGCAGATGTCAAAAGAGCCGAACCAATTTTGAAGGGTGTTTCTGTCGCGACCGCTAATGAGCACCACTTCGTTTTCGGGTGGCTCTGAAAGGGCTTTTAGGGCTTCTTTGGATTCTGCAGTCGGCACCGCCTTTTCGGGTTTATCAGCGAAGGGGACCAGCGTGCCGTCGTAGTCAAGCATAATAAGCCTTCGTTTACTTTGGTTGTAGCTGTTGATTAATTCGGTTCGGATGCGTGTCGTCATTACGTGTTGTGTATTTTGTTCTTGGGCAATCCACGCGTCATCCAAACGGTTCAAGAAATCCTGCGCCCAACGGGCTATGTCATAACGTTTCAGCCGTTTCTGCATTACGCGGTTAATCCTCTGCTGCTCTTCAATAGGCGTTGTAAGTGCCTTTTCGATGGCTTTGACGATTTCGCCTTGATTGTTTGGGTTAACAATCAGTGCCTCGCCCAACTCCTGCGCTGCTCCAGTCATCTCCGACAAAATTAGCATCCCCGCGCCGTTAACTTTGCAGGCAATGAATTCTTTAGACATCAGGTTCATGCCGTCGCGAATCGGCGTAACCAACCCCACATCAGCAAGCGAATAAAAAGCCACCAACTGCTCGAACGGGAGAAAACGGTTAAAGTAACGCACGGGCAGCCAGTCGGTGGTTCCGTATTTGCCGTTGATTCGCCCCACCAACTCGTCTATCCGCTTCCGCAGAGCCTGATACTGAGCCACGTTACTTCGGGAAGGCACGGTGACTAGAATCATGGATACTTTGCCGCGGTACTCGGCTTTTTGGCTAAGCAAGGCGTCAAAGGCTTCCAGACGCAACGGAATTCCCTTGGTGTAGTCAAGACGGTCAGAGGACAAAATGATCTTTTGCTTTCCCGTTTTTCGTCGCAGGCGCTCGACCTCTTTTTGGACTCTGCTGCTGGAGGCGCCGTTGGAGTAACGGTTGTAGTCAATGCCCATGGGGAAAAGGTCTACGCGGACAAGCCTTGTGCCCGTCTGAACCTCATTTAAAGAATGCTCAAAACCTAAAATTCGGCGGACACTTGAAAGAAAGTGCCTCACGTAGTCGTAGGTGTGGAAACCCACAAGGTCTGCGCCAAGCATCCCCGAAAGAACTTCCGAGCGCCAAGGAAGAAGCCGGAACACCTCATACGAGGGAAAGGGGATGTGAAAGAAGAAGCCGATTTTGGCGTTGGGTAACCTTTCCCGTATCATCTGAGGCAACAACATGAGTTGATAGTCATGCACCCAGAAGACGTCATCGGGCTTTGCAACCTCCATCACAGCGGCACAGAATTTCTCGTTAACCTTCACGTAGCTACTCCAATAGTTAGGGTCATACTTTGCATACAAGTTAAAGTAATGGAACAGGGGCCAGACGATGTTGTTGCAGAAGCCCCCATAGTACTGCTTAATTTCGTGCGGCGTGAGAAAAACGGGTTTACATTTCTCCTGTTGCAGCCTACTGAGAACTTGTTCACGTTCTTCTTTCTGCAGGTTCTTAAGGTTGTAGCCGGGCCATCCTACCCAGAGGCTTTCTTGGGACTTATAAACTGAGCCGATACCTGTTGCTAACCCGCCCACGCTACGCTCTATACGAAGTTGTCCTTTCTCTTTGGAAATGTTAACAGGTAACCTGTTGGAGATTATTAATAATCGGCTCATAGTCCCATTCACTACTGCGAAAACCGACTATAAGGGGGCTCCATCAGAGATTAACATTACGCTCAGCCCAAAGCAATTATCTCGTGAACTGTTGCTGTGTATTTAAGCAGGTTTCCGTGTTAGGGTACTGATGAAACTCGGGGTTCTGTTTTCAGGCGGCAAGGATTCCACGCTTGCCTTGCACAAAGCAGCACAAAAAGAGCAGGTCAACTGCCTAATCACGCTACGGTCAAAAAACCCTGAGAGCTACATGTTCCACACCCCTAACATCGACATGACGGTGCTTCAGGCTGAAGCTTTGGAGTTGCCCCTGCTGGTCAAGGAAACCGAGGGCAAGAAAGAAGAGGAACTCGCCGAACTGGAACAAGCAATCTCAGAGGCTGTCCAACGTTTCCAAATTGAGGGCGTCGTGACGGGTGCGGTTGAGTCCGTCTACCAAGCTGAACGAGTGCAGCGCATATGCCAACGGTTGGGGTTGTGGTGTTTTAACCCGTTGTGGAAGCGCAACCAGAAAGCCCTGCTGGAGGAACTCGTCGCCGAAGGCTTTGGGGCGGTTATTTCGGGGATTTTTGTGTATCCGCTGGATGAGAAGTGGCTGGGAAAAAGAATCGACGCCGAAATCATCGACAAGCTGGTTGCGCTTCAGCAACAGTACGGCATCAGCCCGTCGGGGGAGGGCGGCGAAATTGAAACGACCGTTCTTGACGCGCCCATGTTTAAGCAGCGAATCGAAATTGTTGACTTCGCGGTTGAGACGAGGGGTAACTCGGGGGTTTTCAGGGTAAAACAGGCGAGGCTGACGCAGAAGTGATTCTGGTTGTAGACATGAACGTTAGGAAGAACTCGCTTGGCTACTGTGAGTTCGTGCTGCCCATTCTTGAAGTTGCCCAACCGCAAGAAAGCTGTACGGTAAAGCATTACGTGGAAGTATCAGAGGCTGATATCGATAGTTACAGTAAGGTTATCCTTTCAGGTACACCGCTAAAAGACAGTGCAGCCCCACGGCAAATTGAAAAGTTCCGTTGGCTAAAAACCACGGATAAACCTGTCTTGGGAATATGTGCAGGCATGCAGGTCTTAGGCGTAGTTTTTAGTTCAAAACTTGTTGAATACCTTGAAATAGGCATGACCCAGATAGCAACGCTGAAAGAGAATCCGCTGTTTTCGGGAGAATTCAAGGCTTACTCACTTCACAATTACTGCTTGGAACCTTCGGGCGAGTTTGAGGTTTTAGCGAAATCCGCAAACTGCGTCCAAGCCATTAAGCATAAGCAGAAACCGTTGTATGGGATTCTGTTTCATCCTGAAGTGAGAAACCCTGAGATACTGAAACGTTTCCTCAGCTTGAAACAGTGAGTGCCAAAAAGAAGAGGGTTAAAGTTTTGTTGCTTGGACTTCCAGCCGCACCATGTTCACGTGGACAATACTTGATGAGTCCATGGGGTACGCGGCGAGGTAACGGTCGGCAAGTTCGTTTATGAATGAATCCCGCAGGTTCTCGGGGACACGCTCGGTGAAGGGCAGCCAAACGGATTTTATCCATCCGAGTAAGGCTTCTTTTCCGTGAAGTTTCATGTCTTTGGGGAACATTTCAAGCCGTTCAGGTTTGAATCCTGCTTCTTTGAGCCATTTGGTGTATTCTTCAGGTCCATAGAAGCCGTAAGGGAAGGTGAAGTTTTTGAAGTAGGGCTTGCAGTCCTCTTCACTGATGAGTTCTTCCAAGACTGCTATGATGTTTTGGGCGTTACCTTTCCCCGCCATCTGGAACAGAAGCCTACCGCCCTTATCAAGGCTGTCATGTACGCATTCCAGTACAGCTTGATGGTCGATAATCCAGTGCAACGCAGCGTTAGAGAATGCGACGTCAAACTGCTCTCTAAAAGTCAACTCGCGGATGTCCATACGCAGAAAAGTTAAGTTTGGGTAATGACAATGTGGGAAGGCGCTTCTTGCCGCGGTTATCATATCTTCAGAACTGTCCACACCTACAACCTGACCATGTGGAAGATACGATGCTAACAGGGCGGTTACCTTGCCCTCGCCGCAACCGATGTCGAGTACACTTTCAGTGCCTTTGAGTTCAAGTTTTGGGATAAGCTCTTTTGCCCACTCGTACGGGTTGGAAGAATTTTTTGTGTACTCGTTGGCGTTCCAGCAATACTTTCCGGTGTTAATTGTCATTTCTGTCGCCGAGTTTGAACAAACTTTTTCTGGATATAAACGTTTAGAGTGCAAACGTTTAAAAAATATATAACAACACGCTACTTTGATGTATAAATCAAGGCGTGTATGCGGGGAATGTGGTTCGCCAAGATTCTTTAGGGAGAGAACCATACTTTTTGAGCAAAACTGGAGAACACTAAGTTGAGCTACAAAAACCGTATGCACCCTAAAGTAAGCAACGCCGAAATGGCAGTTTTCAAAGCTTTAAGCGCACAGGGACTAACAAGCGGCATGGTAACCCAGCAACCCATCGTCCTCAAAAGCACCATCCCCGACTTCTGCTGGCTAAGCAAACGCAAAATAGTCTTCCTTGACGGCGTACCCGTGCACACTAAAGACCGCGCTCAGCAGCGGGATGCAGAAATCGACGAGTTGTTGGAGCTACAAGGCTGGGAAGTCCTCCGAATCCCGTATGACCCGCCGTTGACTGAGAAGGCGCTGCAGGAGATAATGGCAACTATCAGGGAGTTTCTGGGCGTAAACGACGACGAATAAACCCCCGCTCCCACTACACTGACCGCAAATTTTGCCTTCTATGTGCAATTGTCTGTTTCGTTTTTTGTAGATACCCATTATTTTCTGCAGGTGTTTATGACATGATTTATATCGCACATTTTTCGATGTTTTTCTTCAGGACACTACTGGGGAATAGTAAGTGACAAGCGTAAGAAAACGACTAGACCACGTAATACTTGAGCTTGAATCGATGGGGACAGAAGTTGACGAGGAAACCGCCAAAAACGTCATCGCCGAATTAAAAGTCATACATGGGGCTTACCGAGAAACCAAGAACGCGCCTATATGCTGCTTTTGCTACGACGGCGACCATAAAATAGTCTGCGACGTTGCGGGTCCACTGGAGCATGAGCGGTTTATGGAGAAATGCAAGGAATGCCAAGCGCAAATGAAAAATGTGCTGGTTAACCTCGAAACCACGTAAACAACCCCTGATTTCGCGCCTACAAAAGCAGATTGTACTGATTCCCCCCATTTTACGCCTTTTTCAACCTTTTTCCGCCTTTTCCAGCCTTTTCCAGCCGCGGGTTAAACCCATTTTGAACGCTGAATTGGGAAAACAGCCCAAAACAGACGTTTCAGAAAGAAGGGAGGGTAGACGGAAAACGCGGCGCAGATGCCTTTGGGTGTGGTTGCTTCTGGGCAGTCACACATCTTTAAACCATGCTTCAAGCTTCCCTTCTGCGGTGCAGCAACATGCAAAAGTCCATGGAGTCCAAACAGAAGTACTTGGTACTGGTGAAACTGAACCCTACAAAAACCGAAAGCTTCTACAATTCACTCATGTCAATATCTGAAATGCCCTCCGAAGGCGTCAGGCTAAACTCCACCTACAATGTCTTTGGAGAATGGGACTTCGCTGTATGGTTTGAAGCAAACAACAACGACGACGCAGTTCATTTTGTTGGAGAAAAAATCCGCGCCATAGACGGCGTTGTCGAAACCGTCACGATGCCCGCCACTCCCATCAAAGAATACCGCATGTAACCCTCTCTCTTCCTTTTTTCCCAAAAAAACAATTTCAAAGTTAGTTCTTCTCAGTTTTCCTTTAGCGTAACGCCTTTTTGAGGAACGCAGTTAACACCCTCCTCAGTGATTACTTGTGGACTTGATTCATTGAGCAAAAACATCAACAAAACACAAAGGTGCCTAATCGCTTGTAGCGTGTTAAAAAAAGAAATTCAACAACTCGTCCGCCCAAGGAGCGCTGGATGTCGATGTTGTGTTTGTTTCAAAAGCGTTTCATGTGGATTTTGAGCTCTTAGAAAAGAATCTGCGCTTGATGATTGAACGGACTATTCCAAGGTATCCTGAAAAACCCATTTTGGTTTATGGAGATTTATGCCTTGGATTGAATGGGGAACTGAAAAAACTCGCCGAAGAATACGGGTTAACCAAAATTGACGCCCTAAACTGTGTTGATTGCCTTCTGGGCGGAAAAGGAAAAATCGAAGAAGCAGACCCCAACCACGAATACCTGTTTATGGACCCGGGCATGATTGAGTTTTTCCGTGACGGAAAAGAGAAAATGAAACAGGAAGGCATAGACGAAGAAGCATTTAGAGAGCTTTTTAGCGGAATCAAAGGCATTATACTTTTGGATTCTTTGGGAGAAGCAGAAAAATGCAAGGCGGAAACCAAAAAGTTAAACACTGGTCTGGCTGTTTTGGAGACAAACGAAGTCGGGCTAAACAATTTGAGAAAACTGCTTTCAGAAGCAACTAACAAAACGTAGTAAGAATCAATTTCTTTTGTTTTCTTTTTTAAAGCTATTGCTATTTAGGCGATACAGGCGAGCACTCCGAGGTACGAAGGATGGCTAGCTATTTGGCGTATGCCTCGACGAGGTCACGCGCAGTAATTACGCCCACTATCCTGTCCGCTGCTTCCACCGGTAGTCGTCTAATATGCTTCATTGACATCGCGGCGGCAGCAACATGCACGCTGGTCCCTTCAAGAACAGTAATGATAGGTGTTGAAGCAGCTGTTCCCACTTCTGAGTGTAACGTTTTATCTTTTGCCAAGAACTCCGTTAACAGGTCGCGTTCTGTGAAAATTCCAAAAGGCGCTCCGTCGCGGGAAATTATCACGCTTCCTATGCGTTCTTTACCCATAATTTTCGCTACATCAATCACGGGTGTTTTCTCGTTTGCAGTTACGACTGGTTGGGACATGAAGTCTTCGACTTTAACTGCTGTTTCAGGAACCTCAGGCAAACTCCGAATCAAATCGGAAGCTGTGATGATTCCTACAAGGTCTCCAGCGTCGAAAACTGCGAGTCGTCCCTTCTTGTGTATCATCATTTGGGCAGTCTCCTTGATTTTGGCGGCGACACTTATCTTCACAAGGGGATAACTCATGGCATCTTCAACTTTCTCTTCCGCGGGGTCTTTTCCGCTTGCCAGAACTTTGGTTAAAAGGTCTCTTTCGGTGACTATGCCTACGTGTGCGCCGTATTTAGTTACAATTAGGCTTCCAATGTGTTCTTGTCCCATTGTTCGGGCGACTGCGTCCATGGAGGCTTCAGGTGTTGTGGTGATGATGTCGCGGGTCATGATTTCTTTGGCTTCTTTGTAGCGGGAAAGGTTTCGTTTGTACTGGGCGTATGCGCTGTCGAGGACGCTTGGGAACTCCTTTTTCAAGTTAACGGTTGATGCGCCCATAAAACTTCCTCACCTTAAACTATGGTTAAGCAGTTACTTAAGAGTTCATTTCAGAACCGTTTAACAGGCGAAACGTTGCTTGTAGCTGATTTATCCGATTTTTTTGTACATGAAGGTCAGCATAAAGAACAAACCCGATATGAACACAATCAACCCGCCCGTCGCGATATCTAGAATCGCTGAAAGCATTATGCCCAAAACCGTGCTTGCAATGCTGAAGCCAACCGCCGCAAACAGGGTTTTTCGGAAAGAAAGATTCAGCTTCAAAGCGGAAAGCCCTGGCAACACAAGAAGCGCAACCACCAGAATTGTCCCGATCACTTTTATCGAAAGAACAATGGTGACTGCCACGAGCAAATCGAAAGCGGTGGAGAGCGTTTTGGTGGGTATGCCCATGACTCTGGAGTCGTCTTCGTCAAACACCATCGAAAGCATTTCCCTGCGGAAAATGCCCACAAACATCAACGTTGCTGCGCCCAGTAGGGCAACCATCAGCAAATCGGCTTGGTCAATGGTAAGTATTGAGCCGAAGAGGTAACTGAACAACTCGACGTTGAAGCCGTTAGCAATACTTATCACTATCAAACCCGTAGAGAAACCCAATGCTAACATGACTGCGATGGCGGAGTCAGATGGGGCAATGCCTTTTCTGCGCATGTACGAAATTGCGAAGACAGCCAATACACTGGCGCCTAAAGCCGTTAAGAGGGGGTTAACACCGAACAGAAGCCCTAAAGCTAAGCCGCCGAACGCGGTGTGTGATAATCCGTCGCCTATCATGGCTTCTTTTTTCAGAATTAAAAACAAGCCGACTATCGCGCATGCTACTGCGGCTATGCATCCGCCTATGAGCGCGTTTTGGAAGAACTGGTACCCGAATAGGTCTATGATGTTAACTGCCGTCATTTTCAAAGACACCTGAACATTCGTGTTTGTGGAATACAAAGTGGAAGTGGTCGCCGTAAGCTCTTTTCAGAAGCGAGTTCGGGTCCAGAACGTCTGTTATTTGGGCTACTTCGACTTTTTTGTTCACACACATAACCTTTGACATTCGACAGAAAACCGAGGTCAAATCGTGAGTAACCAGCAAAATGGTGGTTTTCTTTTTGGTGTTGAGGTCACTGAGTTTCTTGAAGAATTTTTCTTGCGTTGTTGAATCGACGCCAACTATGGGTTCATCTAAGAAGATTATTTCGGGATTTCGCGCTAAAGCTTTAGCGACAAAAACCCGCTGTTTCTGTCCTCCCGACAGTTGCCCGATGCGTCGGTCGGCTACGTCAGTTAACCCCATGAAGCGGATGCTTTCGTCCACTGCTGTCCAGTCTTCAGGTTTGAACCTTCGCCCAATGTTGCCTTTCCTGATGCAACCCAAAGAAACAAGCTCTTTCACCGTCAACGGAAACTGCTTGTCAAAACCTGTTGCTTGTTGGGATATGTACGCAACTTTTTCCCATGATGAAAACTTGTCTATGTCTGTGCCGAATAGGCGAATGGAGCCTTTGGTTTTAGGCAAAAAATTAAGAAGAGCTAGGATGAGGGTTGTTTTGCCTCCGCCGTTAGGTCCAACTATGCCAACGTAGTCTCCCTTGTTTATCGAGAAACTCGCGCCTTGAAGTACGAGTTCTCCGTTTCGGGCTACCTCAACATCCTTTGCTTCTAAAATGGGGACAGGGGTCTGAAGCATTTCTTGTGTTCGCCACTAATTGGTCACGTTCCTGTTTTATAGCTCTTGTTCAAGGAGTTGCTTCCAAGCCTACTTTGATGTTAACCAAGTTTGATTGCATTTGCTGAATATAGTCTACGTCATTATGTGGGCCTAGCATCAAGTACAAGTCTAAGACTGTGACCGACTGCCCTGTCTGTGTCTCCAACTCATTTTTTAGTGTCTGTGCATATTGGCTTGAATATACGGGGTCAACATAGACGACATAGGTTTCATGTTCTATCATCAAGTTCACTATGTTGGCGATGGCAGCGGCGCTTGGTTGCTCATCTGCAGACAGACCGATTACACCGTGCTGTTCAAAACCGTATCTGCTTGCAACGTACCCAAAAGCTTCATGTGACACAAAAATGGCGTCTTTCTGTTTGGTGGAAAGACCCTCTGCGTAGTCAGTATCAAGCTGTTCGAGCCTGTTTTTCAGGTTCAGCCACCTTTCAGAGTAGTAGCTTTCGTGCTCAGGGTCTTCCGCTACAATGGCGTTGTATATTTTTTCAGCTTGAAGCCTTGTCATGTACGGGCTTACCCAAGTGTGAGGGTCATAAAGACCATGTTCGTGCACCTCTTGAGTGGTTTGTGCATGCTCGGCTTCATGTTCATGAGAACCGCTTGACAAAAGCGTTAAGCCCTCAGTGGTTTCCACGACGACGCGGCTTTTGGCGCTCGAAAGAGAAGGCAAAACATCATCTTCCATCCAATGATCCAAACCCGCCCCATTGTAAAAGATTATGTCCGCGTCTTCGGCAGCTACCAAATGCGAAGCGGCAGGTTCCCAAGAGTGTATCTCGGTGTTGTCAGGCACCAACTGGGTTACTTCTACGTGGTCGCAGCCTATTTCTTGGCTGAGAAAAGCCAGTGGGTAAAAGGTGGCTACGATTTTGATACGGTCCGAAGTTGGCGGTACGACTAACAGTGCAGCGCCTGCACCTACAACGATTATGATGAGAATTGTGGTTGCAAGAAGTATTTTCTGTTTCTTATTCATAATTGATTGGGGAACCTCGCAGTTATTAAACACTGTGTTTTTGTTAATAATTTTAATGTGTTATATGGAGAAAAATTAATAAAACATATTAGTGACTAAACCCAAATTCTAATAAGGGGACTACTTTGACAGTTGTCAGCTTATCCATACCCAACTCCCTCCTCGAACAAGTGGATGCAACAATAAAAGAAAAGGGCTTCGTCAGCCGATCCGAAATCATACGCCAAGCCCTCCGCCTCTACCTGACCGAAGACCTAAAAATTGAGGAACTCAAAGGTGAAACCACCGCCACCATAACCATAATCTACCGCGAAAACGCCGACCGGCGACGCCTTCTCGAAGCCCAGCACGTGTACGGCGGATTAGTTTCGACGTTTCTTCACGCGCACGTTCACGAAGGTTTCTGCCTCGAAGTCATAATTCTGAAAGGGCAGGCACCTCTGATTAAGAAGTTCATAGACAACCTCAGACAAAATGAGCAGATTACCCAAATCAAAGTCGCTGTCTTAAATCAAAGGCAATAAAGAAAAAAGCGGAACGTAAGTGTTTTCAGGCTATTTCTTGACTGAGCTATACCAGAGCCGTTTACCTTCAACAAACGCGTCTTTACCGTTCCGTTTTATGCTTCGCAGGTTCTTTTTGTGAGCGTCACCATGAACAGGAACCAGAAAAGCCAGTTCTTTGCAGTTTTCAAATTCTGTGCAAAGCCAGCAGCCTTCTAAGCCCTTCTTCTGAGCACATTTCCTGATTTTACAGAAAGGTGAACCGCCACCGTTCAGGCAGCCTTTTTTGCAGCGGAACTTCACCATGGCACCAAGAACTTTGTAGCATTCCTCGTAGTCTGCGAAATCTTTGCCGAACCCATATTGCGAGATGAACCCCGCGAATTTATCATAGTTAGCTTTTCTGAGCTCTGCACGCAAATCCCGTGCTAAGTCAGGGATTTTCCCGTTAAAGCCGTGACAGTCACCACAGTACAAGCCGCAATAAGCGATACGCTTAGCATCTGGCTTCATTTTCTTCTTCCCTGTTAACAAATTGCTCTGGTTAGGTTTTAGTTTTATTGACACAGACGCATCAAAGTAAAAAATTATTAACATAAAGAACAATAGAAATTATTGGAGGCTGGGAGATTGAAAACAAAACTTCCCTCAACAGCCGCAGTAGCTATCGTGCTTTTCATTATGCTGATTCCTGCTGCACTGGCACATGCACCCCTAGAAACAACAGATAACGAATCCATAGAAACCTCCACAGTCATTTCAGACCCGACTAAATCGTGGGCAATCTACGCAAAACTAAACAGCAACGGCGACCCCCAATACTACACTTTCAACGTCACATCAGACCAAGAAATACGCATCACCCTATACAAATCCATGAGACCCGAAGACACCGACTTCAAGCCGCAACTGGTCATTATGGGTCCAGAATTAACTCCACAAGGCAGCATCCCGGCAGAAATCACCGTCCCTTCCGGCTACGGTGCCTATCTGGTGAAACAGTCGGAACCGCAACCCACTTACGAGCCGTTTTCTCCAGGCACCTTCGTCGGACTGGCAGAAGAGACACTACAGAACCCCACCGCGGGGCAATATTATCTTGTTGTTTATGAGCAGTCGGATGCGCCTCAAGGCGGAAACTACGGCATGGCAATCGGCGAACGCGAAACCTACAGCCTTGAAGAATGGATACTAATTCCCTTTAACCTCATAGGCATTTATCAGTGGGAAGGACAAAGCTTACCCGTCATTTTCGCTCCCATGATTGCCACCTTAATCGTCGGCGCAACCCTGCTCACATGGCAACTAAAGAGAAAAGGTGAACTGGGCAATCTTTTGGCGTGGGTAGGTGCAATAGCAGGCATAACATTTGTAGGCACCGCTGCAACAACGCTGTTTCAAAAGCTTTCCGCCGCCACACAAGTCCCGTTAGGAGCAGAAGCCATACTTACCATGATCTTTGTTATTATCCCCTTAGTCCTTGGGCTCACTACGGTTAGGCTCGCCCTTAAGGACAGCGGGAATGCTGGCGTGAAGAAGCGAATTTACTTTGTCATTTTGGGCGTGGCTGCCTTGTTTGCGTGGGCAGGGCTCATTGTTGGACCCGCACTCGCCATTGCAGCCAGCGTGATGCCGACTAAAGTTGGGAATAAACAGTAGAAACGGTTGCTGATTAAGCCAAAACAAGTCGAGCTTCGACCGATAAACAAAGCCCTGATAGCTAATTGCTGTGAGTTTACATCCATTTCTTTAGCCATTCAAGCATTTTTTCAGGGTGTTCTCCAAAGTACTGGTAGCCTTGGAATCTGTGGTTAAGTCCTTCCAGCCAATGAAACTCTTTGGTTGACTGCGTGTTCTCGTAGAAACCCAAAATGTCTGCGGGTTCGGTCCACGGGTCATTTCGTGTTTGCACGTATAGGGTGGGCACTTTGAGGTCTTTGACAAAGTTTGCTGGGGACATGTCTTCCAAGCGGTATTTGCTCTGCCAATTAACAAACCGCGTCACGGCTGGAAGAATCAGTTTGGCGCCCGTAGGAGTGAACCGTTTTTTGAGGTATGAACGCACGAAAACAGCCATGGAAATCGGCTGGGTGGCTACTAAGCATTTGACTTTGCTGAATTTTTCGGGGTTTTTGCTCATGGCTATGATTGTGGAATTTGCGCCCATGCAGAAACTCACAAACCCCACGTCCTTGTCCGTCAGGTCGGTTCGGCTTTGGATGTAGTCCATCGCTGCGGAAACATCCCTGTACTCTTCTAAACCTATTCCTACTTTGCCGTCGTTTGGGCTGGGGTCGCTTTCGCCGTGGTTGCGGAAATCAAACATCAGCACGCCGTAGCCTTCGCCACGCAGATGTTTGGCTACTTTGAGGAATTCAACTCCTTCGTTGAAGAGTTTGGAGAAGCTCTTGTAGGCTTTTGTTGAGCCGTACTTGGTTAAGCCACCAACGTGGGTGATTATTACCAGCTTGTTTGAGTTTGCGGGTATAAGCCAACCTTTGAGGTTGACGCCGTCTGCCGCCTTGAACTCTACGTTTTCGAAGTTCATGCCGTAGTCTTTGGGCGTTTTCGGAACAGGCTGCCTGTCCAAACGGATAACCGTTCCAGAAAGGAAATAACAAAAGAAAACAAAAACCGCTACAACTATAGCAACTATGTATAGAGCAACCTCAAGTATCAAAGTGACCTGCCTCCTATAGCCATGAAACCCACACACTCTTTGTTACGTCTAAAGCGTGGTTCAATTTATAAGACATTGCATAAAAAACGAAAGAAGAAAAAGTCGAGTTGAAAAAAATCTGAGGAAACGAAAAGGTTATAGTTTTTTGAATTGACTCAAACCTTTAGTGACGTCGTCTCCGAGGTAGAGGTTACTGAAAACGGTTCCCTCGCTTTCTCTGAGCTTCATGGCATCGATGAGCGGTTGATATTTTCCTCCTGCTAAACCGTTGGCAAAAACTGCTGCGCCTTCCGCTGCTTGTTTTCCAACCTTCGCCGCGCCCCCAAGCACACAAACGTCTATGTTTAGCCCCGTTTGCTTGAAGAAATCAGCCAACCTGCCTTTCAAATCCTCTAAGAACTCAGCGATTTTCACGAACCGCCCACTCAGAAGGATTTCGCGGGGTTGGACGGAGGGCAAAAGTGAAGCAACGTCCTTGATTACGGCTTCTATCATCATTTCGTAGGCTTCTTTTGCTTCAGGATTCGTTTTTGCGTTCTTGACGAATTCTTCCAAAGGTTTTGAGATGTCAATCTTTCCAACGGACGCGGCTCCACCCGCGAACAGCAGCATCTTCGAAACATCGTCGACACTGTTGGCTACTGCG
Organism: Candidatus Bathyarchaeota archaeon; assembly: GCA_026014615.1. Taxonomy (GTDB): domain Archaea; phylum Thermoproteota; class Bathyarchaeia; order Bathyarchaeales; family Bathycorpusculaceae; genus JADGNF01. The sequence continues at coordinate 168,990 of JAOZHZ010000004.1, forward strand.
TATGCCACTTCGGAGTCGAGGAAGCCCATGCCAAGGAAGGAAGGGAACCCTGCGGTGCCTGCCATAGCGTCCACGATTTGGCCGTTTTTAACCGCCATTGCTGCCGTGTAGGCAAATCCGACTTCAACCAGAATCAAGTTGGTTTTATCATATGGAACCTTTAGGCGTTCGGCTTGGTCCTTTACGGCTAGGATGACGCTGTAGACTTTGTCTGAGGTTCCCATGTCGATCCGGTTGGCTTTTCGGTATTTAGGAACCGTAACAAGGTGAATAACGCCCTGCGTGAACCAACTGTTCAAATCGTCAGCGCCTCTGAGCAGCTGCATGAGTTCTCTTAACCCGATGATTTTCAGTCTACGTTTGACGTCGGCTTCCGTTACAAAAGTGGCTTCTGCAATTTCCTCGTCTGTTGCCTGTTTCGCCTTTTTGAGTTGGAAGCCGTATCCAGACGACGCCACGATGGCATCTATCTTTCCCACACGGTTCTGCGCTTCCCTGAGCTTTTCCACTACGAGGTTGGCGCTTTTCGTTATCTCGTCACGTGGAATTGCCATGTCAATTATGACGGTTCCGTCTTTGTCGTCGAAGCCAAAGATATCCATTGTTTTGGTTCCAGAGTCAATACCTATGGCTTTAACCAACGTTTACAACTCCTTTAGGGTGGCTCCAGAGTTAGCTGCTTTGGTGTAGAATACTTCGCCGCCGCCATTTTCATCCAAGAAAGCCCTGAGCTCCTTCACCAGCGTTTCTGCTTGGTTCTTGCCGTCCACGATGCCGTAGAAGGTTGGACCCCAAGAGGTTTGGCAAGCGCATGAGCTTCTGCGAAGCACAAGTTTTATGCCTTCTTCAACAACAGGGTGACAGTAGGTTCTGCCGCATTGGAACTCGTTCCAGAACTTGCCCAGCTTAGAGTTAAAGGCAGTTAACCCTTCGCCAAACGCCTGCAGGTCCTCTTCGATTATAGCAGGCATAATCTTAACCAGCACTATTCTTGCGAGTTCGTCGGAGTTTTCTTTGGGTAGCAGCTTAAGGTTGCGTAGGATATTGTCTTCGTCGGTGCGCATTTCCACGATTTTCTGGATGGGGGCTTGAGGTATGGCTACGACGAAGAGCCAGTTATCAGGAACTGGACGTTGAAAGACTATGGGGGGAATCATTTTTTCTCGTTGGTCAATTCGGTAGCCCCCTTCAACTATGAAGCCGCCGACCTTAAACGCGTGCACACCCAACGATGTAACTGCACCTCTTTTCATGGTTAACGCAATCTGTTCAGTGGTTAAATCCAAATTGTACAGCCGCGCCAACGCCGTACCTATGGAGAGGGCAAGGGTTGTGTGATAACCGACGCCGACAAACTCGGGAATGCGTTGGGTAACTTTAACTTCTGCTCCAGCCAATTGGAAGGTGTCAACAAAACGGTTGGCAAAAAGGTTTGCAGACGCATCTTCGGCTTTGACGCCGTCGGCTTTTGCCACTTCAATCTTTAACTGCCTGTCAATGGCGAACCCGACGGTTCCAAAAAATCTGCCTAAGTCACCTGTTACATCAAAGTTGCCCGTGTGCAGATGAGCAGGCGCGCTAACTGTCACTTTGTTAAGGTTTTGCATGGTAATCCCTTCTTGAGCTTTTTCCATTTTAGGATATAGCGTTCTGTTCCAAGTACTTAACAGTAATGTTAAGCACTACTTGTGAACCGTGATGACTGAGCCGCTGTTGCGGACTTTGGCAACAAAGACTTCGCCGCCGACGCTGTCATTTAGGAAGCCTTCGGTTTTGTTCTGCAACACCTCAGCTTCAGGCGCTTTGACTACGCCGTAGACAGTGGGCCCCCAAGAACTCTGCCCCGCGCCGTAAGCCCCATTCTGAAGCATGAATTCGATACATTGCGCGGCTGGTGAACTTGCGAATCGTCCACCTTGAGCCGCCGCAAAGGAGTCCCCAACCACATTCTGGATTTGGGCTAACGCTTCGCCAAAGCTTCGGATGTCCTTTTCCGCGACGGCGGGCATAAGCTTCATGACTAGGAGGCGGCAGATTTTCCCCACTTCAACTACGGGCATCGGCGGAAGGCTCTTAAATGCGGAAGTTTCAAGTTCGTTTGCCAAGCCCTTTTTCACATTTGGAATTGCGACGACAAAGCGCCACTCGTTGGGGAAAGGTTGACGGCAGATAAGCGGCAGACTTTTGTGTTCAGGGTTTTGGGTGTTCTTGCCGCCTTCAACCACCAAGCCCCCTTGCACAAATACGGCTGTACCTACACCTGACTGCGACGTGCGCCCCATCGAAGCAGCTAACTCATACGCTGACGCCTTTACGTTAAATAATCGTGCGATTGACGTAGACACTGCTAAAGCCAGTTGGGTCCCAGAACCAAGACCAACATGCTCAGGAATCAACTCTTGAACATCAATTGCCACTTTGTCATTGATTTTGTAGGCTTCTAAGAATCTGTTTGCGAGTTTTTCGGTCAGCTCACGGTTTTTTCCTGTTACCCGAAGTGTCCGCGACTTTTTAGCTTCAAGAATTACATTTGGGTGGTCAATGGCTACGCCTAAGCCCCCGAAAAGTCTTCCTAAATTACCGTTCAAATCTATAAGACCCAAATGCAGACGTGCAGGAGTTTTAACGTAGACCTTAAGGTTCCCCGCGGGTTCCATAGGTAGCCACCTTCTTGATTTCAGATTTGTCATAGTCAAGCTCGGACAGCAGTTGAGCAATAGTCTTACCGCACGTTGAATGTACGAACTGCGGCGCAATTTCAGCCAGTGGAACAAGAACAAACGCGCGTTCCTGAATCCGGGGATGAGGAATCTGCAAATCGGGCTCATCAACGACTTGATTTCCGTAGAACACAATGTCTAAATCGATGATTCTTGGGCCATTTCTTTCCACGACTTTCCTACCGAACTCTTTCTCTATGTTCTTTAGAAATTTGAGCAGTTGTTGGGGTGACAAGTCTGTTTCTACTTTGGCGGCGCAGTTCAAGAACCAGTCTTGGTTTTCTAAATACATCGGTTTGGTCTCGTAGATAGAAGACGCCTTCAACACGGTCAGTTGGGCTTCTAAGAATTGAAAGGCGTTTCTTATGTTGCCTTCACGGTCTCCGATGTTTGACCCTAATGCAATAAAAGCTTCAACCAAGACGATCCCTTGTTATCTCAATTCCCATAACTGGCTGCTGCGCATACTTCTCTTTCTTGATTCCTACCGTAACCTGCGTGACGCTTGGGTTTTTTAAAACCACTGCAGCTATGTGTTCTGCGATGGGTTCAAGAAGTTTGAATTCGCATTCCGCGACGAACGCGGTGACTTGCTCTTTGATTTCCCAGTAGTCAACGGTTTTCTGCAGGTCATCCGAGTTGCCCGCGTCAGCTAAACTGCAAGCCATTTCGATGTCGATTACGATGTTTTGCGGTTGCTGTCGTTCTTCTTCAAAGACGCCTACCTTGCAGGGCACCACCAGTTTTTTAATATACACCTTGTCAGGTGCGGTCTCAGCTTTCAAAGTATTCACACCAACTTGTCGGAGTCTCCCAAATCCGAACCTTCTCCAACGTCGCGCCCGAAGGCAAAGCTTTCATGTTTTCAAAGATGTATCTGGCGAGGTTCTCCATGGAGGGGTTACCCACTTCCTTGAAGTCGTTTAGGAAGCTGTGGTCAAATTTCTCCGTGATTTCCTGTAGCGTTTCCTTCAAAACTTTCTTGTCAACAGAAATTCCAATCGAATCAACATTTTTTGCAAGCGCAAAGACTTCGATTTTGTAGGTGTGCCCATGGAGGTTGCTGCATTTTCCTTGGTATCCTTCCATTTTGTGGGCGGCGTCGAATTTGGCTTCAATTCGGAGTCGATACATTGTAACGCCTCGCCTATAGGTTTCCTCGCCATTCCGAGGAGGCGTTATGGTCGTGGATGGACTCGAAGCTGACACATTTGACACTGCAGTACCTGTTGGGGTATTTCTGTCGGAGGGATTGTACGCATTTTCTGACCACGTCCTCGACGAATCTTGCGTTTTCGTGCATTTTTTCAACCAGTTTCTTTTCTTCAGGGCGTTTTAAGATCGAGAATGTTGGTGCACTGAAGCTTTCTGTGCAGATGTTGAGTATGTCAGTTACTTCTATGTTGCTTTCGGAAACATCGATTTTCACGCGGAGGTTTCCTCGCTGGTTATGTGTTAACCCGCCACACATTTCCTTCGAACACGGACAGGCAAGTGCACCATTGAGGGAAATACCCAATGTTTTCCGTTTAGTCTCCGTTGAGTATTCAGCGAACAGTTTGGCGATTCCGCATTCTTTTGTGCCGTTTGGTCTTGTTCGTTCAAAGGGGAATTCACAGAAAACGCGGGTGCAGCAGTTAAAATTGTGCTTGGCAAGCGAGGTGACGCTGATTTTTTGGGCAAGGTCTTCGATGGAAGGGGTTTCTTCGGGGATTTCCTCGATGGACTCTGCGAACCTGCTCATGTTTGCGCCCCGCAGATTTGAGGGCAATTTAATGTAGCTGTTTACTGTGACTATTGTGTGGTAGTTTTTCTTTGGGCGCTTAACCACCACATATTTTCTTAGCCCTTCAACGCCGACCCTGTTTAATTCAATCTCGTTTTCAGGCTTTTCATTTTGTATGTCTTTCAATACACAATTACCTTCTCGGGAGACGGTTCCCGAACTCTAATTTCGAGCGAAAAATGTTTTGCATACACTTTTTTGTGAATACTGGTCACCTTAAGCCAGCCAGCCTCGTTACGCCTATTCCTTATGTCTAAGGGGGTTGGATTGAAGTTTTTTTCAACCTTGTGTAGTTTTTTACCTTGGGCATAAAAAAATGTTCCTGTTTCAAACTTGCGAATACTGGTTGCGCTGACTGGGTAAATCAGTAGGCAAGAGGCATGTTCGTAAGCATCTTGACTCTTTAATGGACAAAAAAAAAGAAATGGACTGCCCCACTTACGACGGAGTAACCTGCGGCAATCCTGTAACTGATTTAACCGCTTAAACAAATTGGCGCCGAGAGAGGGATTCGAACCCCCGCGGCCCAAGAGGCCACAAGCTAATTGGTGCTTGTAGATTCAAGGCATCTCCAGGCTTGCTCCCTACCTGGCTAGGAGACCTCGGCACATGTTTCCTGCTTAGTGATGCATAGCGGTTTTATTATAGTTTCGCAAGACCGACTTAACCTTTACGGAAAAAAGAAACCAGCTTAACCCATAAGGCGGGGTGTTCTTATAAAGTGGAAAAACTATTCAAGATGCTGAGGAGTCAATCTTGGACAAACCTATTCACCTTTGGCTTGACGAGTTAAGCACCCAAGAAGCCGCACAAGCCGCCGCAGACGGAACCGTAATCATCTTCCCAATCGGAAGCGTCGAAGAACACGGCGCGCACTTGCCACTCTGTACCGACAGCATCCTATCTGAATACATCGCTGTAGAGGTAGCGAAGAAAACGGGTTGTTTGCTTGTGCCCGCGTTTAGGCATGACATTTGCAACGCTGGATACAACTTTCCAGGAACCATATCCATAGAGTTTGATACGCTTTACATGGTGGCACGGGATGTCATGTCAGAGTTGGTGCGCAACGGCTTCAACCGCATCATCGTACTTACGGGGCACGCGGGTTCGTCGCATATGACGGCGCTCAAGATTGCAGCACAAAAAATCATCCGCAAACAAGCAAACATCGAAGCCAAACGCAAAACCCGCATCATGGTCTTGTCGGACTACGACTTCGCGGATGAACTCAGCGAGCAACTAGAGTTTCCCAAGGGCGACGGGCACGCAGGAGCCATCGAAACCAGCCGCGTCATGGCAATCCGACCTGACCTAGTCAAAGGGAAAGGCAAAACATGTTATCCCAATTTTCCCCGTTTCGAAGTTGTCCCTGACCCCGAACGGTATTTCCCATGCGGCGTGATGGGAGACCCCACAGCAGCTTCCGAGGATAAAGGCAAAAAAATGAACGCGTACATCATTGAGCAAGTTGCCAAGCTCGTGGAGGAACTAAAAAAAGACTAACGCCAAAGCGCAGTTACTCTTTTTCGCCCATTAAAACGCGGTAACCGCTCTCTATCGCCAACACCTGCACGTTCCCAAACGCCTCCGTGAAAGCGTCGGGAAGCGTTTTTTTGCCGATTTTACTTCGGACAACCATCTGCAACGAGCCACCGCTCTCAAGAACTGCGGGTGCCCCCGAGATTATGGCTTGGACAGTTTGCATGCCTGCACTCACAGGCGGGTTTGACAGCACCGTGTTGAAGCAGATGTCCTGCACGGGTGTGTAGAGGTTGCCTTGGCGGAAGTCCACGTTTCTTACGCGGTTTTTTTGGGCGTTTTGTCTTGCCAGCAGGACAGCACGGCGGTTTATATCAGTAAGAACAACTCGGAGGGCAGGGTTAAGTTTTGCTGCGGTTATGCCGACGGCGCCGTATCCACAACCAATGTCTAACACGCATCCCTCGGTTGGCAGGTTCATGTTTTCTATGAGGATGCGGGTGCCTGTGTCTATGCGTTTGGTGCTGAAAACGCTGCTTGCGGTGGTGAATTCAAAGTTTCTGCCGCGTAGATTGGCGTGGACTGTGCCGAATCGGGCGGCGCTTTGGGGTTTCTCGGAAAAGTAGTGGTCAGTTCTTTTTGGGTTGGCGGTCATGTTTGTTGGCACTGTCGGTTTTCCATGTTTTAGGATAAGTACCCCTGTCCATCAGGACACGCTCCAACGTAGCCACGGTTCCGCGTTTAGCACTAAGAATTTCGAAGGTGTTCATGGCTGCCTTGGCAAGAGCAACTGCTTCACCTTTCAAGGTGAGAACTGCAACAATTGAATCTTTGGCGACGCCGCTTTCCACCGACAAAACACCGGGCGCAGTTAGGTTTGCTCCGTGGCAAAGTGCATCAACGGCGGAGTCCCGCACGACGATTTTTGGTATTAACTCCAGCGCGGTTTCCATGGGCTGAATAATCCTATGTAGCGCTTGGGGGTCTTTGTTTTCTTGCCATTCTCCAAACCAGTACGCCACGTCATGCAGTGTCACGAAGCCTTCGTTTTCTTCGCTGAACGGTCCAGAGCGACTTCGGCGGAGTTCTTGCATGTGACCGCCGACACCTAAGATTTCGCCGATGTCGTAGCAGAGTTTGCGGATGTAGGTTCCGCCTTCACAGCCTACACGGAAAAGCACGTTCCTGCCTTCCATTTCAATGAACTCGTTGTAGTAGATGCGGCGGGTTCGGATTTGCCTCTTCACCGAAGACCTCAACGGTGGGCGCTGATAAATTTCATCCTCGAATTCGCTTAGCACTTTGCGGACTCGGCTTTCCTGTACGTCGCCGTGGAGTTTCATGACGCAGATGTATTCTTTGCCGCTGTAGAGCAGTGCCTGCACGACTTTGGTGGCGTCTTCCAGCGTAATGGGCAGGACACCTGTGACTTTGGGGTCGAGGGTTCCGCCGTGTCCGATGTTTTGGAGTTTGAGGATTTTTTTGGTCCATGCCGCAACTTCATGGCTGGTTGGTCCCGCTGTTTTGTCGAGGTTTATGACGCCGTAGCGGATGTACTGTTCGGGGGGTCGCTGTTGGGGGGTGCTACCGTATTTGGGGTCGGTTGTGTCCTCGTTTTTTACGTGTAGTTCGCGTTTGGTTTCCCATGGCGGGCGGGTTTTTGGCATAAGCTGGCTGTTTCTCCTATTGAACGTAGAAAAAGAATATCGGGGAAGTATAAGAGTTTACGTTACGCTGGTTGCTTCATCTCGTCGAGTTTGCCTGCTGCCTCTAAAGTCTGGGTGACTTCTTGGTCGGAGGCTCCCCGGTTAAGGTCCAGTTTATCTTGAAGTACCATTATGTGGTTTATGTTGGCTCTTTTGCGTTTTACGCCTGTGATTGCTTTAGGTCCAGTGACAAGGACGAAGCTTTTGTCCATGACGTCTACGATGACGCATTTTTTGCCGTTTTCTCGTCCAGCCGTTTTCATGCATATTCTTCCGACTTCAACTGCGGGCATCCCGTTTCCAAACTCCTATGTAAAATCTATAGATAGAAAATGTCCCAGCGGTATTTAAGCATACCACAAATCAGCTTCGAAGCGTCAGCAGGTTACGTGGATTATTGCAACTGCTGCACGTTTTTCAAGTTCAAATCTTTCTATAAGCTCAGGGGTCGGCAGTACAACCGTTTCAAATTTCGCCAATGCTTTTTGTGCCTTTTCAGTTATGGGTAACGCAGCATCATAACCCGTTCCAACATACACCACTTCAGGTTTCTCGTCGCCAAGAAAATCCAACTCGTTCTCTGACAGGGGAGTGTGACCATAAATGAGCTTGAACTCTTTGGACTTCTTCTTTTTCCGCTTCGTCACACGCCCATCCACATGCACAACTATGTCCGTTTCATACTTCTCTCCAAAAACTTGGACTGAACCAAAAGAAGCCTGCATAAAACGCGCCCTCAATTAAATAATACTTGGATACGCTATTAAACCCTTCCAGACCATCTCCTCCGGCACACTAAGCCGTTTACAGCGGCAAATCACGAACCTATTTGGCTTCTATTTGGTTGCTATTAGTAATTCTATGCAGAAACGATAGGGGGGTCTACCCTATTGGCGTTTTCAGCAGTCAAAAACATGTTGAAGTTGAAGCTCAACAATAGAAAAGAAAAAAGAAGAAAAGGGGTTTTGTGTTTAATCTTTCTTTTCGTAGAGTGTTTTAGACCTCTTGAAGATGGGCAGGGGGTTGTACCAGTTCCACCGTTTAAGCGCTGACATCACGGCGGGCACCAGATAGGTCCGCACTACCAACGCGTCGATGAGGATGGAGAACGCGAATGCAAAGCCCAACTCTTTGAGGAGCAAGTTGCTGGACAGCATCAGGGCGCCAAGCGAGCCCGCGAGGATTAAGGCTGCAGCGGTTATGATACCGCCCGTCTGTTGGATGGCGTGCACGATGGCGTCGTTTAGGTTTTGTCCTTTGGCGGATTCCTCTCGAATGCGTGTGAGGATGAATATGTTGTAGTCCATTCCTATGCCTAAGAGCAGCACCAGCAGAACCAGCGGCGTAATGAACAGCAGACCGTAGTTGAAGACTGATTGGAAGACCAGTTGCGTAACTGCCAAAGTCCACACGATGCTCATAAGAACCGACAACACCGCAAATATCGGCAAAACCAGAGAGCCCAGCACTACAAACAACACTATAGCAACGCCGACAGTGACAATGGGCAGTATGGCGTTGAATTGACCATCAAAGATGTTTTTCACATCCAACATACCACCTGTGGTTCCGCCCACATACAAGCCTGTTACGCCGTCTTTATCTTCAAAATCTGAATGCAAGTCATCTCGAATGTCTTGTACTATCTGAATTGCTTGGGTAGAGTATGGGTCAATGTTGAACTTCAGCGAGACGAGGGCAGTTTTGTTGTCGGCGCCTATACTTTGCAGGACGACAGCGTAATCACTGGTTGAACTTTCTGTAACTGCGAGAGCTTGGTAGACTATGGGGGCACCGTAGGGCATCGTGGAGCTAACCACTTCGCTAACATTATCATACTTTAATGCTTTCTCCGAAATCGCCTGCACCGTAGACAGTTCTGCCGTGTTCAAAACGCCGTTGGCGTCCACCAGAGGCTGCGAAAACGTTAGCACAATGTAGGTGGGGAACATGCTGCCGCCTCCAAAAGACGAAGTAAGTGTTTTGGAAGCGCTAATGGACTCCAAGTTATCTGAGGCACCTTCAAGGAAATTATACGACGGCGTGGCAGTTGCGTACATGTAAAACAGCGGCACTGTTACTAGAACAGCAACAAGAATCAACACTTTGGCATGCGTCACTGAAAAGGCACCACTGCGGGCGAAGTATCCTGTGTGTTTCTGGTTTTTTGTTTGTGGTTTCGAGGTTCGTTTTCGGGCTTTGCCCATAGATGGCCAGAACAGTTTTTCGCCCAGCACCGCAGCTAAGGAAGGCACCAGCGTCAACGAAATCAGTAACGCAACTATGACGCTTGCGCCGACTATGAGTCCTAGTGTTTGAAGAAGAACCATGGTTGTTGCTGCCAACCCCAAGAAAGATATGATGACGGTTGTGCCGCTGGTGGCTATGCTTTCGCCTGCCCAAGTTACCGAGCGTACAATGGAGTCTTTGACGGATAAGCCGTTAATCATTTCTTCTCGGTGACGGGCGATGATGAAGATGCTGTAGTCGGTGCCTACACCTATCAGGACAGTTAACAGAATAGTTGGAATCATGAAGTCAACTTGGTTAACGTATGTGCCTACCAGAACCACAAATATCTGTGAAATCCCCAACCCAACACCGATGGTTCCCAAAGTGACAAGGGGAGTAACGATGGATTTGAAGAATAAACCTGTGGCGATAAGAAGCAGAGCGATGGTTACTGGGAGGATCAGGTCGAAGTCTTGGGTTGCGGAGCCGCCGAAGTCGTAGTTGAGGGCACTGGTTCCTGTGACAAGTGCGGATTGGATGTTGCCGTTGTCGTTTGACATTTCGTTTTTGATTATTTCTCTGATGGCAAGGAGGTCTGCGTCGTTGGATTCACTCAAGCCTATAGAAATCAATGTTGCATCTTTTAATGGGGAAACCAGCGATTCCACAGCGGAAGTTAACTGGTCCCCGATGGCGTACTGAGCAGGGTTGCAGAGGATGTTGCCTGCTAAAGTCTGCAAAGCATTTATGCCGCAGTTTCTGCCCAGCGTGCTTGAAGCGTTGATAAGCTCAGTGGAGAGCCCTGAGGAGTTGGAGACATAATCGACGGCGAAGCTGCATAGTTTCTGGTTGTTCTGCTCTGCCGAGTTAGATAGGAAATCCGTCAGCGTGAATGTGCTGGTGAGGGCGATTCCGAAGTCTTCGTTGCCCGTTAGGCAGGTTTCTATGTACTGCTCGTTTGCTTGTTCGCTGGTTGCCTTGGCGCGTTGCTGTGGGGTGTAGTTTAGGGTTTGTTGGTTTTCAAAGCTCTGTTCCCACGCGGCGTTGAATAGGTCAAGCAGGGGGGCAGTGTACTGGTCAAAGGATGAGGGGTCAGCTTCGCTTAGGTAAATTGCGGTTTGGTTGTATGAAACTTCATTGAACGTTGCTATGAAGTCTTGTCCCATGTTATAGGTCTGCGGGTTCCAGATTACATCTTTAGATAATGTTTCTAAAGCGTTCAGGCTTGGTTTTTCTCCCATGTCGTAGGCTGCATTGACAAATTCAACGGATGCGTTGCCTGTGTTAGCTAGGAACTCGACAGAGAAGCCGTGCAGTTTAGCCGTGTTCTGTGCTTCGCTGTTTGTGAGGAAATCTTCAAACGTTAAAGTGTTTGTTAATGTGGAGGCAAACGCTTTTTCGGTTTCGTTGTTACCTAAAAAGTTGTTGATGTACTGTTGGTTTGCTTGGTCAGAGACTACTGCGGCACGTTGCATAGGCGTGTACTGTTTTGATTCGGGGTTTTGGAAGCTCACAGACCACGTAGCGTCAAACAAGTCAAGCAAGTGAGATGTGTACTGGCTAAACGATGCTGGGTCTGCCTGATTCAGAAAGGCTGCACTTTCGTCGTAGGCGACTTCGTTGAACATTGTTAGGAAGTCCTGTCCCATGTTGTAGTCTTCGGTGTTCCAGATGATGTCTTCAGAAAGCGCATCTATCGCGCTTAGGCTTGGGTTTCTGCCCATATCGTACGCGGCGTTAACAAATTCTTTTGACGAGTTTGCTGAGCTAGCGACGAACTCAACGGCGAAATCTTTCAGTTGAGCATTGTTTTGGGTTGGGGTGTTAGTTAAGAAGTCTTGAAGAGAAAACGTGTTTGTTAATGTTGTAGCGACGGCTTTTTCGCTGGCGTTGCTGCCCAAAAAGGCGTCAATATACTGCTGGTTAGTTTGAGCCGCTGCAACAGTGGCTCGTTCAATTGGCGTGTACTGCTGGGTTGCGGGGTCTTGGAAGCTTAATACCCAAGAGGCGTTAAAGGCGTTAAGCAGATGTGAAGTGTATTGGCTAAATGCTTCGGGGTCAGCTTGGGAAAGTATGGCAGAGCTTTGGGTATAGGCGATTTCGTTGGACATGGGTATATTTTGAGTTTGATTATACGTTTGTAACCAGACGTTAAGGTAGGTTGCTGGAACGCCGTAAAGGAGGTTGTAGGTCATGTTTGCGTTATCAAAGACTGTGTAGACGGCTTGGTTTGTCTGGGTAAGTCCCGAAATTAAGGATTCTTTGGTTTGGTTATATGCAGTGGACCAAACGTTCACGTATAAAGCGGGGACTCCATAAAGCAAATTATACGTCATGTTGGCATTCTCAAAAACTTCGCGGACTCCTTGGTTAGTCTGATTAAGTCCCAGAACCAATGATCTCTGAGTTTGGTTGTATGCCTGTTCCCATATCGTCATGTAGGCGGTAGGTACCCCGTAAAGCAGATTGTAGGTTTGGTTTGCGTTATCTAAAACAGTGTATGTTGCCTCGTTAGTTTGGTTAAGCATGGGAATTAGAACAGAGTAAACGGATGTTACGTTTTTCACTCGCGACAGGTCTGGGCTGGACTCTATCTCTGCTGTGACTTGGTTTATGAAGTTCTGTGTCTCCAGCGAAGAAGCATCATTGCAGGAGACTACGACAATCAAAGTGTCGGTGGGTATTGTTGATGAAAATTGCGTGCTGATTAGGTTGCTTGCTTTTTGGGATTCCAAATTTTCGTCTGAGGCGCTATTCATTTGTAGAGAAATCACGTTGCTCAAATCTAAAATGAATGGAACAACCAAAACCAGAAGCAATACCCAAACTAAGATTACGGATGTTTTTCGTTTCGTTACAAGGTTACCTATTTTTTTAAAGACGTTACCTTTTCCTTTTGTGCCCAAGAAGACCCATCCTGAATTGTGGTTTATTTGAGTTTCAGCTTCAAGCAACAGTTTTCCCTCGGATTAAGATTCTACCGAGTATATTCGGGTCTCCATAACGCATATATCCCTAAGAAAGAGGATAAATGGACATGCGCAGGTTGATTCTGGAAGCATCCGAAAAAGAAATCGCCAAAATCGGAATAGAGCTATCCACAGTCCAACATATAAAATTCCTAGAACTGCAACACGTTCTCAGGCTAGACTCAACCGAGTTTGCAGCCATAGGGAAAATAGAATTCAAGGATCCCGCCGCCAAAGTCGACTTGATGGCAAACGGGTTTTTGATGGAAGCGCAGGTGCTGGAACAGGAAAAAAACGGGGTCTACACGGTCTTCATGCGGGGTGGACCAATTTTATCCAACGTTTTAAACTCTGTAGGCATTGTGGAAGGCTACTTGTTTCCGCCTTTGAACATCCAAGACGGCAAAATCCGAATATCTTTCGTAGGCAACGAACGGCAGGTGGGACAGTTTCTGGAGAAATTAAACCAAAAAGGAATACGCTACAAAGTTGTCTTGCTGGCGGAAGCAGATTTTTCGCTCAACTCTCCACTTAATCAGTTGACGGAAAAACAGAGGAAAATTCTGATCGCAGCCTACAAACACGGATACTACGATGTTCCCAGAAAAATAAACTCTCAGCAGCTGGCTCAAAAACTCGGCGTAGTGGACTCGACGCTGGTGGAGCATCTGAGGAAGGCAGAACATCGTTTGCTCACTCACGTACTAAACGGCATCTGAGTATCACAAGGGACAAGGTAATCTTACGTTGGTACTAACAATAACAGAGCAAAAAAGAAAAAAGGGAAACAGCCAACAAAGAACGCTTCAGAGCCGTTATGTCATGAACCGTTTAACCGTTTCATACAGCACACTAACTCCAAACACTAAATTCTCCACCGCAATCCGCTCGTCAATGCCGTGTTCCCGTCGCGTTGCCTTTTCGCCGTACACTGTTTCGCTGCGTAGCGGATGAAAACCGTAGCAGACAGAGCCCATTCGGCGGAAGAAACGGCTGTCCGTGCCCCCTGGCATAAGCAGAGGCACCACCCCGCAGCCGGGCTCAACATCATGCAAAACGTCTGTTATCGTGCGGTAAAGCGGTGTATCAGCTGGTGATTCGGAAGGTTCCTGAATTTGAATAACCTCAAACGAAAGCTTATCCAAACCCGCGCCATTCAGCAGAGACTTGGCAAATTCCAATGCTTCGGCGGTGGATTGACCGGGCAGAACGCGGCAGTCAAAAACCGCTTCGCATTCGGAGGGGATAATGTTCTCTTTTACGCCGCCGTGAATTATGGTTGGGGTGATGGTCATGCGTATGCGTGGGCGAATTTCGTCGGCTATGTCAGGCGCAACTTTGTCTAACTCGGCTAAAACTGGGTCACTCTGTTCAGGATTTGTCAACAGCCGTGCAATAAATGGCTGCAAGCTTGCATCCTCTTGTCCGATTTCGGTTAAGAACTGTTCTACCGCAGGCACAAACCGCACTGCTCCACGGTAATTGCCCAAGCAGTCAACGACTTTGTTCATGCGCATGATGGCGTTGTCAGCTGCAGAAGGCACTGAACCGTGACCAGGAATGCCCCCCGCGCGAACCCTAAACCACACCAGCCCCTTCTCAGCAACATTAATCGTAAACAAATTCTTGCCCCGCAGCGGCATCGACGAACCGCCCCCCTCATTCAAAACGTACTCTGCAAAAACCTTCTCAGGGTAATTTCGGCAAAGAAAGTCTGCGCCGCCGACGCCACCCATTTCTTCATCAGCGGTAGCCGCCAAAAGCACATCCCCCTTCAACTTAACACCGTTACGCTTCAGCAGCTTAAGCGTTAGAACTTCTATGGCAGTCATGCCTTTCATGTCCAACGTGCCGCGTCCCCAAACAAACCCATCCTTAAAGGCGCCAGAGAACGGGGGCACGCTCCATTCTGCGGGGTTCGCCGCGACCACATCAAGATGTGAAAGCAGCATCAGTCGGGGTTTTTCGCCTGTGCCTTTTAGTCGGGTGACTAGGCTGCCTCTTTGGGGGGCAGATTCGAAGATTTCACATTGAAAACCTTCTTCGGCGAGGTTTTGGGCGAGGAAGTTTGCGGCGGTTGTTTCGTTTCCAGGTGGGTTTGTGGTGTCAAATTGGATGAGTTTGCTTAAAAGGTCTGTGACTTCGTTTTTGATCTCTTGTTGTGTTTGGATGGTCATTTTTTGGGGCTCCTGCGGGTTTTAGAAGTGTGTTGTTTTTCTTAAGGCTTTTTTTCTTTCAGTTTTATTCGGGTTTTTTCAAATTTAGCGGTAATTAAGTATCGAATTGATTTTGTCTGACAATGAAGTTTATATATGAATGTCGAAATGCATATGGATTCGGAATAAAACTGGAATCAGGCAGATTGAAATGAAAGAACTGAAACCATTGGATTATCAATTGCTCTTTGAGCTTATGAAAGATTCTCATCGAAGTGACAGGCAACTTGCGAAGGCACTGGGAATTTCTCAGCCAACCGTTACCCGCAGAAGAGCCATGCTTGAAGACAGCACCATCGAAGGGTACACTGTTATCCCGAAGTTTGGTCAAATCGGTTTTGAGCTCGCCGCGTTCACGTTCATGAAGACTCAACTTAATCATAAGAAGGGCAAAGAGAAAGAAGACGCATTTACTAAACTGAAAGAATGGTACTTGAAGCAACCCAACGTTGTCGCCGTTTTAGATGGTCAAGGTATGGGTTGGGACGCAGTTTGTGTTTCACTTCACGAAAACTACACCGGTTACGCAGAGTTTTTGCGGGCACAGCAATCAGACCTCTCGGACATGATTGTGGAAACACAGAGCTTCCAAGCTGACCTCAAACCAGGCGTACTGATCAAACCATTCCACCTCAAGTACCTCGCAAAGCCAAACAAGTAACCGCCCATTTTTCGGGCTTAAGGTGTCCAGTTAAGTGCCTTCGGGTTTCTGTTGGGCGCTTTGCTTTTTCCATTTTTCCTGAAGCACAGTAGCCATTTTCCCGTCCTCCAGAATTACTGGTCCACGGTAACCGCAGTTGTGACATTGCCAAAGCGACCAAAACTGAGGCATACCTTGCGCCCAATAAACATTAGTTGAGCCACATTTTGGGCAAAACTTCACCGAATACGGCTTCTTCTTGTCGGGTTTGTCATCGTTTTTCATGACGCTACTTTCCTTTTCGGTAAACGAAGGCATCTTTGGACGTTCAAGTTTCTTCGTGCTGAACGTCTGTGCCAAAAGTAGCCTTCATGTTGTAATAGTCGATTGTGCTTTTAAGGGTTAGTACGGAGTGCTCTGTGGCTAAAAACGTCTACCCCCTATGTTTTTGAAACACCTGTTTTGGGCTGCTTTTCCAATTCAGCACCTGAAACGGGTTTAACCCGCGGCTGGAAAAGGCTAGAAATGGCGGGAAAAGGGTAAAAATGGCGCGAAAGGTCAACTTCACATAGCCTCTGTGGTTTTCTGTATCGAAACAACATTACGCCTGATAGACAAAAATAATTAAGAATGCTTCACTTATTTTTTAATTGATGACTTCTAAAAAGGCTGCCTCAGTTGAAAAGCCGTTTGGCGTGCGTCTGATAACAGTTTGGTTAGCAGTAAACATAGTCATGATGACGTACATGATTTTAACCCATCAAGAACTAAACGCCCTCATCGAAATACTGCTGTGGATACCCTCAGCAGCGGGTTTATGGCTGATGAAGAAGTGGGGTGCAGCGGTAACCGTAACCACGCTTGGCATAACTTTGGGAATCAGCCTAAGCGAACTACTCTTAACCTACAACTCTGCAGCACCCGTCTTGACGTTTGTGCCCATCAACGCCCTCCGCGTAACCCTAAACGCAGCCGCAATCATCTACCTTTTCCAAGCCATATTCGCAGGAAAATTTGAATAAAAGTATCATAACTTTTGCGTCATTGAATTAGTCGGGAGTGGTGCCGTTTTGAGTTACGTTTACTACCGAGCACCATAAATGCCAAGACCGCCGCAATAGCAGCCGCCCCAACTATAATGTAGATGGATCCTGACTGCAGCGTGGGTTGAGGTTGCGCCTCTCCTGTAGGTTCAGCTGTTGCATGGATAGATGCGGGCGTTGGGCTTGCTGATGGGGCAGGCTCCAAAGTTGGGTTTGATGTTGACGTATGAGTTGGGCTTGGGCTTTGAGAGGGCTCAGCGGCGGGTTTCACGTTGAATTGAATTGTGTTTGAAGCGCCAACAAGTCCCAGTTCATCCTGCGCGTAAAGTGTCAAAGTGTGTGTTCCTGAAGCTAAGCCTGCCAGAGTTGTGGTTGGGTTGAAGGTCTGGTTTGTTTGTCCATCTATGCTGTAGGTTACCAAGGCAACGGGTTTGTTAGCTGTGAAATTCAAAGGTATACCATCCGATTCAAATGTGCTTTTATCCTGTAAGCTAAGCGTAACAACTACTGGGACCGTGTCCACTACGAAGTTCTCAAAGTGAACTGTCTCTGACCGCCCGTTGTTGTAGTCTACGTCTGCAGCGTAAAGGGTCATGTTATGGCGTCCATCAGGTAAGTCAGTGATTGTGGTGTTTCCTGTGATGGTAACGTTTCTGCCGTTGTCAATTTGGTACCCCATCCAGATAGCAGGCTTGTTTATAGTGAAAACTAAGGGAATGCTGCTGTTTGTGTAGATTTTGTTTTCAGGCGACAAAACCGCGATTACAGGGGGGGACGTGGTGTCCTCAACGTCCCGAAGGGTGACCCGAATTAGCTGCGCGTCCAGACCCGTCAGAAATTGCCCGTAGCTTTGCTGGGTGCTTCCCATCAAGAACTGGTTAGGGTTCGGCTCGATAATGCAGTAGGCGCGGGTAAACTGGAGGTTATCTTCGGATAGGCTGTCGTAGTTTCGGCTCCACAAAACATCGCCATCTGAGTCAGTTACGATTAAGCACGCACGGTCGCCGCACATCGCATAACCACCTTCGCTTGTTTGAGCAAGGGAGTACACGCCGAGGATACCGCCGTAGTCTCTTTCCCACTGCAGATTCCCAGATGGATCGGTTTTGACCAGCCAAGGCGAAGAAGAATTAAAACCGCTCGTCACTATGCACCCTGCTAAAGCATAGCCGCCGTCAACTGTTTGAATCATCGACTCCACGTGTGCTTCTGTCCTTGACCCAGCGTATGTTTTGTTCCACTTTACCTGACCAGTTGAGTCAATCTTAACGAGCCCAAAAGCGTTAGGTTGCTCCGTGGCTAACACGTATCCGCCGTCATCCGCGGGGGTTACGGATTTGACACTCTGACCAGAATAGGTGGCGTTCCACTGCAGGTTGCCATCAGAGTCAGTTTTGACTACCCAAGCGCTTTGCGAGGGCACATCCGAATTGGTGTAGCCAGCCAAAAGGTAGCCTCCATCGTCTGCCAAGACAATGGCATTTGTCCCATCATCCTCAGCGCCACCGAACGTTGCTTGCCAGAGCAAACTGCCATTACAGTCGGTTTTCACCAAGTACGCATCCGAACCCCCAGCGCCACACGACTCAGTGTACCCCGCCAAAACAAAGCTACCATCACTGGCTACCACAACGCCTTTTGCGGCGTCGTTTTGGGTTCCGCCGTAAGTTTTTCGCCACTCTACTGAATCCATGTAATGATCACCCATCCCTGGAAAGACATTTAGCCGCAGAACGGTTTTGACCAGCCACATGTCGGAGCCGCCCGCGCCCGAAGATTTTGTGTACCCCGCTAGCACCGTGGAGTTTTCAAAGTTTGCAATGGAGTAAATTACGTCGTCTTTTTCCAAGCCGCCTTCTGACCCGCTACTTAAGTTCAATGTTCCAGATGACTGCGGCTTGTACTCGGCTTTAGCGGGTAAAGCGCCAAACAGAACAAAGACTAAAAGCATCAGCGTCAAGCTGGCAAAAACTACACGTTTTGTAACGGCGCGTTTATGTAGGGAGGGATTTCGCGTATTCACTTGCTACACCAGTTAATACTTTTGTGAGGTGCCTTTTAATTCTCCCTGAGGAACAGCACCGTTCCCCAAAAAGAACATAGCTAACTCTTCGCGAGTTTGCCTAAGCTTTTTATCTTCTTTGTGTCTGTGACTCTAACTGTGGGTGATTATTCCTTGGAATCGGAATTGCTAACGAAACTTGCGGATAAATCCATCTCAAAAACCGACTTGTACAATACGGTAGTTGAGAATCCAGAGTTGTTGCCTGAAGTGCTCGACGGTTTGTCCTCTTCGAAGGCAACTGTTAGGTACGGCTGTAGCAAAGTGTTGATGGATTTAAGCGCCAAATATCCCGAGAGACTTTATCCACACATAGATGCGTTTATTGCCCTTCTGGAGAGCAGGTTCCGCATCTTGACATGGAATGCCATGGCGGTTATCGCGAACTTGTGCAGTGCGGATGCGGACAAAAAGTTTGATGCAATATTTGACAAGTACTATGGCTTTCTTAACAACGAATACCTCGTCACTGTGGCGAACGTGGTCGGCAACTCGGGCAAAATCGCCTCCGCAAAACCGTATCTTATCCCAAAAATAACTGCTGAGCTCCTAAAGTTGGAAAACATCGCCACAACGCCCCATCTTTCAGATGAATGCAAGCGGGTCGTAGCGGAACACGCCATAAAAGCCTTCGACGTATTCTTTGACCAAATGGGAGCCGAAGAAAAAGCAGAAGTGCTTGCTTTTGTCAAAAAACATCAGGATAGCTCCAGAGAATCGTTGAAGGCTGAAGCGGACACATTTCTGAAACATTGGGAAACATAATTTTAGAATCCCAAAAATAACGGCGCCTCTTAGAGAGACTTAATTTGCAGTTCAAAAACAACAATATTAATGAACTTTGAATTCCATTAATCTGAATATGGAGCATACTTTAGCGGACAAGACGGGGCGCTTAAAGAGAGCGGTTTTCTCGGTTTTGGGAACAGTCTTTTTAGGGTTAGGAACTGTCGGCATTGTCCTGCCTATTCTGCCCACTACACCGTTTCTTTTGGCTGCTGCAGCCTGCTACCTCAGAGGCTCTGAACGGATGCACCACTGGCTACTTAACAACAAACTGTTTGGCGGCTACATACGAAACTACAGGGAAGGCAAAGGCATGTCCGCTCGAGGCAAAATCTTCACGTTAACACTTCTCTGGGTAACCATCATGTACTCTGCGTTTTTCGTTGTAAACTTGTGGATTATTCAAGGGGTACTTGTCGCCGTATGCATCGGTGTAACCGTTCACCTACTCAGAATACCCACATACCGAAAAACAACACTTGTTGTAACCCAAAACGGGGAACCGTTCACAGTGAAAAAGAAAAAGAGAGAAACCGTCTAAAGGGGCTTCCAGACACACCAAATTGCCTTTTGTGGACAAGCTAAAACGCAGGGGGTCTGGTTTTTTTGGGGGTTGCATTCGGCGCAGGCGTAGCGAATTTTTTTGCGGTGCTGCTCGGAGACGGCGGCGACGGTTTTGTCTTCTAAGTCAATGAATTCGGTTACCAACTCTAACGCGTTTTGGGGGCAGGCTTCGACGCATTTTCGGCAGCCGTTGCATTTGTCAGAGTCGATTACAATGAAGTATTCGCCTGAGCCGTCAATGTAGCCGTAATGCGTAATCACATGCTGCGCCTCAGTTGCCCTGTGACTTCACGTACAAAGCTTTACCCAACGACGCCGCACCAATTGCGCCCGCAAGCATGGGATCTAAGCCGCCTTCCCGCCAATTCGGCGACGGCAACGTCTTCACACCCAAAACAGTCTCTACACGCGAGACGATGCCCATGTTTTTGGATTGCCCTCCCGTAATTACGAATTCGGGTTCCAAGCCGACACGGTTAACTAGATTAGCCATCCGCATAGCCATAGCACGAGTGTAGGCTGCAAGCACTTTCTCGCGGGACCAGCCTTTCCGCAGCAATCCGACGGCTTCAGTTTTGGCGTATGCTACGCAGGTGCAGCTGACGGGTTCGGGTTCCTCGTCCAACGACAGCGAAACCTTACCGATCTCCTCGATGGGAATCTTGAGCAGGTCAGCGAAGACTTCCATGCCTCTGCCTGTGCCTGCAGCGCATTTGTCATTCAGGAGAAAAGAGGTGACTCTGCCTGATTCGTCGCAATGAATCGCCTTAATGTCCTGCCCGCCCACGTCGAGGATCGTTCGGACGCTGGGTCCCCAGATGTAGTTGGCGCCTCGGGCGTGGCACGCAATTTCAGTGATGGCTTTGTTTGCCATGGGAACATTCACGCGTCCATAGCCTGTGCCGACGGTATATCTGATGTCGTCCTGCGTCAAGTCCGTATCCTGCAAGACCATACCCATAACTTTCTTAGCGCTGTCAGGACTGTTGGAACCTGTCCGCGTAACCGCCCAAGCATAAATGTCCCCATCAATCATAATAGCCGCCTTGGAACCCACCGAACCCACATCAACACCAGCAGTAATTACATCTTTGTTACTCCAGCTTTTGTCCGAGCGGACTCTGTGGTATTCTTTCCATCGCCAGAACTCTTTTACTTCTTTTTTCTCGGTCATTTGTGACCACCTTTAGCTCGGCTTGCCGCCGCAAGCGCCGCGCCCAAAGCACCCACGTATTCAGGGTCTTCAGGCACTAGTATAGTAAGTCCAAGCGTTCTTTTTAGGGATCCGACAAAACCCACATCTTTAGCCACCCCGCCGACGAGTGCAACGTCAGGGTTAATTCCTAGCCTGTGTACCATCGAAGAGATGTGGTCAGCCATGGCATCAAAGACGGCTCTTGCGATTTCAGGCTTAGATTCCTGCCTGTGGATAAGCGAAACAACGTCGGATTCTCCAAAGATAACGCAGCTTGCGTTGATTGGACTGGCGCGCTCTGCTTTTAAGCTGAGGGGTCCCATGTCTTCCAGTTTGACTTCTAAGGCTCTTGCCATAGCTTCGATGAATGTACCTGCGCCCGCCGCGCACCGTTCGTTCACGACAAAGTCCATCATGATACCCCGTTCGTCACATTTCACGGCTCGCGCTTCCTCTGCACCCACATCAATAACGGTTCTTGCGGATGGAAACAGGTGGACTCCTGCGCGGGCATCGGCGCCCATCATGCTAACACTGCCGTTCGCGTAAGGAGCCATCTCCAGACCTGAACCAGTAGCCAGAACAAGGCTAACTTCTTCTTGGGTTACTTTAGCTGTTTTAAGTGCTTCTGCGAATACCTCTTCGGCGGCTTTGGTGGGTTCAAACCCTGAGAAGCCTTTGGCTTTCGCGGCTACTTCTCCGTCTTTAAGCACAACGACTTTGACGGCTTGAATGCCCATGTCTATTCCAACAGTTGTCACCATCTTTGCCACCTTTTAGAAGTCTATCCTCGCAGACAACATTTCTAAGAATGCTTCAACGCGCGTTTTCATTTGTCCCACGTCTTCCCTTGTGTACTCCGTGTCCAAGTAATAAACGGGTATGCTCAGCTTGTCTAATGCTTTTTTAACTCTGGCGTACTCCATAGCGTAAAGCATACAACCCCTGACGACATAGTAAATCACACCCTGCGCATTGGTTTCTTTGACCTTGTTTAGTAACCAGTTAATGCGGTCTTCATTCCCATCCTTGGACGTGAAACAGGGACAGGTAGAAGCCATCAAATACCGCTCAGCTATGCCATTAATCATGTCATCCATCGTCCACTCATCAATACCCACAGGATCATACAAAACGCGGTCGCTGCTGCATAATTCGTCGCCTACAAGCACACCCTGCGGCGTAGCTTCCTCAATAAGCGTTGGCAGTTTCCAGTTGTCGGGCCAAAACATCGGCGTACCCGTAATAATTACCCGTGGCGTATCAGGTGGACAAGCCCACTGTTTCTGTGCAGCCCGCTTCTCCAACTCGTCACAAAGCGCCTCGGTCTTCTGGGTCCAACGTTTAATGTCGTCCCACATAGCCATCTGATTCACCAACATGGCGTCTCTACCCATGATAACGGGGTTACCTTTGCGCAAGTCTTGAAGCCTACGAAAAGCCTTAGTCGCTTTCTGCATGGTTTCAATGGCTTCCTTGAGCTTCTTAGCAGTAATTTTGTTTCCAGTGAGTTTTTCAATTTGGGTTTTAATGGCTTTGATTTCTTCCCTCCACAACTGCAAAGACTGCGCAGAATCTTTCACACGGGGCGGCGTCATAACCCACATCAGTTTGGCGTCACTCAGGATTTCGCTAAGCTTGGTTTGTCCATCACACGTTAAAGTGCTTACGACGGCGTCGCTTAACTCCAAGTAGGGCGACAGGTCGATCATTTTTGCGCCTATGGTTGAGCGGATGACGGGGCAGACTTCCACAGGCACAATTCGGTCGCCAAGTTTTGAGGTGTCGTACCAGCCTGAATTCACGCGCACAGGAATGGCGTCGGCAGCCAAAATCAGCTCTACAGGCGCGAAAACGCACAAGTAGCCGATTACTTTTTTACCTTTGGCTTTTTCCTCTTGGATTTCCTTTTGGCGTTGCCCAAAAAAGTCCGAGATTTCGTCAAAGTACTGCATAGCCGCAGGACGGTTTTGGTCGGTTTTCTTCATCCGCTCAATATTGTCCGCCATGATTTTTTCTGACGCAGACTTCACGGAGGCGTTCAGTTCCTCTTTTTCTTTTTGGGGCATTTCAGGCAGGTACTTTTTTTCCTCTGTTGGGCTTTTCATCTATTTCTCTCCTATTCGATGTTTGAGGGTTCTAACCAGTTACGGGAACGAAGCAAAGTTTTTCCGCCAAGGTTCACTTTCAGGCAATCCTCGTAAGGACACATTTCCACGCATCGCATACAGTTCAAGCAAACTGAGGTTCGGATGTCTCCGCCTTTCTGTTCGTAAACGTCGGTGACCTGCACGGGACAGACACGCTTGCATATGCCGCATTTAGTGCATTTCTCTTCTGTCTTGTTTATATGCAGCAGGGGTGCCCAACTGAAGGCTTTGAACTTGTTTGCTGCTGCAAGAGAGATGCCTGTGGGGCAGAAGCGGCACCAAAAACGCCTGAACATGAAAGTGCTCACTAGAGTTAGTGCAATGAACGTGTAAATAATTATTGACGTTACAATCGGGATGTCGATGTATGCCATTATGTCTCTGGCGTAGGGGTAGCTGAAACTCCAGTCTATAACCCCTAAGTCTGCTAAGCCTCCAGTCCAAGGCACTATCAACGGTTCAAGGGGACTCAACAGAATATTTAATGACCTGTAAGGACCCCGCAAAAATAAAAGCTGAACTTCTGACGCTGGAGTAATCGTTAAAGCACCCAGCAGAAGCGGCGAAATTAGAATCACAGCCGCAATCACGTACCTAAGTTTATTCAGGATGCTGTTGACTCTGTCGGGGAGAGTCCAATAACGTATGCCAAGTTTCTTTCGAATCATAGAAACTATGTCCATGTAGAAGCCGAAGGGACAAATCCAACCACAAAAGAATCTACCGCTGAAAAGCGTAGCCACAAAAATTGCCAGCAGAAAAACTGACAGCCACAACGCCAACGTAAAAGAGTAGAAAAGAGCCACAAGTGAGACGATTTGGATGTATAGTCTTAGGTAGCTGAGTTTTCGGGTGCGGTCTTTTTTCCAGATAAGGATTACCAGTATGCCTGCAATGATTAGACCTATCGCTACCGTCGATGCAAATATAGTCCCCAATAGCGCTTCGTACATCTTATTCAGCCTTAATGATGCAATTGACTATTAAATAATTATTGCGTCTACAAGTGTTATCAAGCCTAAAACTATTAGGGCAGCAGCGCCCAACCTTGAAATCCAAACCCTAAACAGAGGCGCCTTGTTCAGAAGCCAGCCTGTCGCGCCGCCAATCAGCAAAAGAGGCGACAAAGACGTGCCTACCCCAAACAGAACCGCCAAAACAAAGCTGTCAAATGGAGAAGCAAACGTCAACGAATAAACCAGCAACGCCATCAACGGCGTGCACAGAACAAGACCTCTTGACAAACCTAGTGTGTAAGCCCGAACGTCGAATCGGCTTCGTAACCCCCCAGATGCCGAATTCAAATTGCCCGTTTTTGCGGCGCAGTTACACACCTGCTGCTTGTTTCTGACTAAAAGGGTAACGCCGATGGCTATGGTGACTAAGCTAAAGGCTAACGCAGAATAAGTCTGGAAAGCAGAAAGAAACGAGTCGTTAACAAGCAGGTTTAAGGCGCCTACTGCTGCACCGATCAAGGCGTAAGCGGTTATGCGTCCAGCGTTGAAAATCACTGTGACGCCGACGCCTTTGCGAAAGCCCGCATTAATTCCCGCGATGTAGCTTGCCACGTAAGGCAGACAGGTTGAAGTGCAAAAAACCAACCCATACAGGAACCCTCCTGCTAACGCAGCAATGTATGGGTTAGCAACTTCAGGCAACAAAGACATACATTAAGCTCAGTTCAGTTTGAAGCAAATAGGCCAAGAACGCAATTTAAAGGTTACACAAAACCACGATAACCAAGCGTAAACCGATGAAAAGCGGGGTTACAGTTTCTCGGTGGCTGGCTCTAACCAGTTTTTAGACACAAGCAAAGTTTTCCCATCAAACTTCACTTTCAAGCATTCCTCGCAGGGGCACATTTCCACACACCGCAAACAAAGCATGCACATGGAAGAATCAATTCTGCCGCCCTTCTGCTCGTACACGCTGGTATCCTGTGCGGTGCAGACTCTTCTGCAAATTCCGCATTTGGTACATTTTTCGCCGTCTTTTTCTATATGAAGAACTGGTGCCCACTTGAAAGCGCTCAACTTGTTGGCAATTGCTAGTGAAACGCCAGTTGGGCAGAAGCGGCACCAAAAACGCCTAACCAGAAAAGACGACACAACCGCCAGCCCAACAAACACCAACACCGCCATCAGAGCATAGTTATCGTTGGAATAGTAGACTATCTGGTCAACGTAGGGGAAATTAAGGTTTGAGTTGGGAAATATCTGCCAAGGTGCAATCACAGGCACCAACGGTGCAAGCAGAATTCTCAGCGGGTTAAACGGTCCAGAAAGGAAAATCACCGAAGACGAATTGGGCAAATTCGAGTAATTCACCAGAAACAGCGGCCAAACCAGAAGAACACCAAACAGGAGGTACCGAAGCTCGTGAAGAAAACGGTTTACGCTTTCAGGAAGGCTCAGGTAGCGAACTTTCAAGGTTTGGCGGAGCATGCTAACTAGGTCCATGTAGAAGCCGAAGGGACAAATCCAACCACAAAAGAACCTGCCGAAAAACAAAGTAGCCAGCAAGAGAACAACCACAACAAGGCTTAGCCAGAGTGGAAAGGCAATTAGGTAAAACAGAAATGCTTGGGACATGATTTGAATGAAAATTCGAAGGTAGCTTGTTTTTCGGGACAGGTTTTTGGCTAAGATGCGAATTGCCAGTGTGCCTGCTAATGTCAGCCCTGCGAGAAACAGTATCTTTAGCATTTCACTTAATAGAGCTACCATGCCGTTTCTTCTTCCTATTTTGTCCCCACTACAGGTAAAGAGCAATACAGCTTAAAAATGGAAGGCTACCCGCGAAATTTAAGCATACACAAAAACAGCGTCCATAAACAAAGAAAAGAAAAAAGAAGCGGCTATTTGACCTAAGGCTCTTGTGGCACTGCCATTACCGTTCGGGTGTTGTATTCTTCGAGGTAGCTTATGTGGTCGGCGTCGTAGGGGTAGCTTTCTGTGTCTAATGGGTAGGGGAATCCGGTCATGTTGTGGAAGGGTATTGGAGTTACTGTGAAACCGTCGTTTCCGGGTCCGAAACCGTAGTTTGCGTATTGCACTTTGAACCAGCAGGCAATAAAGAAGTAGTAGCTTCTCACCATACCGGGAGCGGGCTCTGCGAGGTCGCTTGTTGGGAACAGAATAGCAACGGAGTCACCTTGTTTGCCAATTACGAATTTGTTGTCTTCAGTCATCAAGAGCTCGGTTACGTTGCCGTATCTGGTGAAGTTACCTGATGAACCCGACGCTATTGGAACAAACGCTTGCGATAGGTCTGCTTGACCGTTTACAAGGGTTTGAATGGTTGCAGTCTGCGAGGGAGTTATGTCTACGCCGACGTAGTCAAAGGTTACATTCCAGAAGTTGCTGATGCGAAGCGAATAGTCCTCCGTTGGAAACAAGCCCGTTAAGTCAACCACAAAGGTTCGGGGGATTCCATCTGGAGGCAACGGGAACTGTCGGCTTTCTGGAACACGCACCCAGTTACCGTTTTCATCTTTCACTTCCATAAAGGGCGTCGGCGTGGGCTCCGTGAAGTTTGGCACTTGAGTAGAGTAGAACTTGTCCATCCACAGCGTGTAACTTTCTTCGGGACCCCAATCCACCATGGCACTAACAACCAGTTTAATCTGCTCTGCCCCAGTTAAGTTGCCTAAGTCCATCGTCAAACGATTCCATGTCTGGTTATCCCAATCTTCACTGTACTTACCGTTAAAGCCCGCAGTTATTACGCCGTCTTTGCATGAAATTTGGTCTAAGGCATCGGCTTGGTTGTAGGCGTCCACCACGGTGCCATTGTAGACAGTAACGAATTCGTTGGTTGCCGACACTGGCTCCAACGGGTCTTGATTGACAACGTAGATTTGTCCCATGTATTCAGGGTCGATGTACTGTTCAACCATAGTTGAGTAAACGTCTGTGCCTACGGGGTGGTCAATTGCGAGCATGTAAGCGGCGTCTATAAAGAAAATTTCATCCCAGTTCTGAGTCAGTTTCAACTGGAAGTTTCCGTCTACTTCTTCAAGGTAGTCCTGCCCTAACGGGAGATAATCCCACGGGTTATTTCGCCAGTAAACAAGTGAACCGTCTTCGTTCACGTATCGGGTATAGCCTAGCCAGCCGTGGTTAGAAACTTCACCAACGTAAAGGTACTGCGTTCCATTCCACATGTAAAGTGAAGGACAGGAGGAGCCACCCGTGTAGGTTGCCGTGATGGACAACCGGTCGTTTAAGGTCACCGTCCTCGTGAGGTCGGTGCTGCCGTCGTCCCACTGAAGGAATGTTACTCTGCCTGTTGGGTCCTGATAGGGCATCTCAACACTGTATTGTCCTTCAGGTAACAGGGCGGTCCAAAACGTCGTGTGCATCTCTCGGGTGCCGTCTGGTAGAGTCAACCAGAAGTCGGCGTCACCACGTGGAGAAATGTTAACGTTGAAAGTGTGGAAACCATCTTTAACGACCATGAAGCCACCTTGCATTCCGTTCACATCAACCAAATAAGTCAAAGAATCGCCACCTGGAAGAGGCTCAGCGACAACGGTGAACTCCACAGTGCCTTCTTCGCCTGGCGCTAAAGTCAGTGTTTTTGAATCTACAGTTTCAAGGGTACCTGCCTGTGTGCCTATTCTGAGTTTGATGGATGCGCTGCTGGTTTCGGTTCCTTGATTCGTGGCTTTGGCAGTTATCTGCACTGTCTCGCCAGCCCAAACCTCGTAGGGTCGAACAATCAAGTTAGTTACTTTGATGGTTGAGGCACCTTGCACAGTGAAGGTTCCTGTTTCTCCGCCGATTTGAACCGTGTAATCTCCTTTGGCGGCTTCCGTTACAGTGAAAGTCACAGTTGAGGTTGCTCCTCCAGATAACTGCACGGTTTGGGTATCCTTTGTTTGACCGTTGACTGTTAACTCAGCGGTGTAGCTACCGCTTTCTTCGCCCACATTGGTAACTTCTGCTGTCACCGTAACGGTCTCCCCGCTCTCCACCACTTCAGGGTCTACTGTGAGATTGCTAACTTGGAATTCTGCGGGTTTAGGTGGTGCAGCTGACGGCGTTATGGTGAAGGCTCCTGTTAAGCCTGCAACCTTGACTTGGTAAGTTCCCTCGGATTGTTCGGTGACTTCAAACAAAACGCTTTCGGATGCTTCACCTGCTATTTGTCCAGTTTTGGTTTGCACCTCGGCATTGTTGATTAAAAGGGTTAAGGAGTAGCTTCCAGTTTCTGGAGCTTTGTTGGTAACTTTGACGGTAATGCCGATGGGTTCGTCGATTTGCGCGGTGGTTCGGTTAATTGCCAAATCAGAATATGAAACCGTGCTGGTTAGCGTGAAAGCGGCCTCTAAATTACCTATTGCAACTAAATGTGTTCCTTCACCTGCCCCTGAAATCGTGAAGTTCACAAGTTTAGTTTCTGCAGGGGCAATCTGTACTGTTTGAGCTTGGTCTTGCACGCCGTCAAGCATCAAATTAACATCATATGTTCCAGCTTCGCCGCCTACGTTGGTGACGTTAACTGAAACCTGAACTGATTGACCAACTAGCCCAGTTACGGGAGTTACTTGCAGGTCCATTAACTGAATTTGTGCGGGTGATAGTTCAGGTCCGGGTAAAGAGGATACATAAAAGAATCCTGCTGCCGCGGCGGCGACTATGAGTATGTCGATAAGGAGTATTGTTTGAAGTTTGGTGATTGCTGATTTGGATTTGGCGTGCATGTTGGAAGAAGTAGTGTTTTGTGCTTATATAACTAGTGTAGAATGGGCAAAGTTGACTTTTTAATGTTGTAAAATTGACTTGTGTGATTGGGTGTTTTTTGGACATTCTTTGAAGTGTAAGGAGAGTTACTTGCGCTTGTTTGAACAGAGATTCAGACCTTGCAGCCTTTTTTGTTTGCATGTCCAACAATGTTAAAAATGTGTGTACATTCGGATAGTTTTATATACTTGTTTGAGATACTTGCACAGTAAAAACTCAAAACTAGTTAACAAACGTCAAATAAAAGGAGAAAAAATGAAATGAGTGCAGTAATACCAACAAACCCAGGAGACACCGCATGGTTAATAGTTGCAACCGCCCTCGTAATGATAATGACGCCCGCACTGGGCTTTTTCTACGGCGGATTAGTCCGCAGAAAAAACCTAGTATCCACAATAGTCCAATGCTTTGCCATATTCGCAGTCATAAGCATAGTCTGGGCACTTTGGGGCTACAGCTTAGTCTTCGGTAACAGCTACGGCGGTATAATCGGCGACTTATCACTAGCAGGACTAAACGGGATAGGCGTAAACACCGTTAACACGGATCTAGCGCCAACCATATCGGTGTTATTGTTCTTTGCGTTTCAGCTAAAGTTCGCAGCCATCACGCCAGCGCTGATTATCGGTGCTTGCGCAGAAAGAATCCGCTTCCGCAGCCTCCTAATCTTCATCATACTATGGTCAACATTCATCTACGTTCCAATTGCCCACTGGGTCTGGAACCCTGACGGCTGGCTAAAGGCACTTGGCGCCATCGACTTCGCAGGCGGTCTCGTTGTACACATCTCTGCAGGCTTATCAGCACTCGCAGCAGCTCTGGTAGTAGGCAGACGCAAAGGCTGCAGCACCCCATGGAAGGACCACATGAAGTCCTTAGACACAGAATCCGATAAGCCCAGCAACATTCCTTACGTTATCCTCGGTGCAGCGCTACTGTGGTTTGGCTGGTTCGGTTTCAACGCAGGCAGCGCACTAGCAGCAAACAACATAGCCGTTTCAGCACTGGTTACGACAAACTTGGCAGCATCAGGCGCAGCAGTAAGCTGGATGCTCATGGACTGGCTACTTAAGGGCAAACCCTCAGCTGTCGGCTTAGCAATCGGCGCAGTCGTTGGTCTCGTTGCAATTACCCCTGGAGCAGGCTTCGTCAGCGTAACCTCAGCAATAATCATTGGGTTAGCAGCAGGCGTAATTTCAAACTTGGTGGTCAACTGGAGAACAGGCAGATCCCGCATAGACGACACCCTAGACGTATTCGCATGCCACGGTGTAGGTGGTCTCTGGGGATCCATCGCAACAGGTCTCTTCGCGTCAGCAGCAATCGGCGGCGTCGACGGTCTGTTCTTTGGAAACGTGGAGCAGTTCATTGCTCAGCTGATAGCAGTTGCTGTTGTGGTACCGTTCTCGTTCTTCGGCTCCTATGCGCTACTAAAGTTAGTCAACGTCTTCAGCCCACTGCGTGTCAGCCCTGAAGCAGAAAACGCAGGCTTAGACCTAAGCGAACACGGCGAAGAAGCCTACAACTTGGACTAGTAGGCAGATAGAGCGCAAGCTCCCCCCAACTTTCTTTTTCTCACATCAAATTTTGAACATTTTTCCTATTTTTCCACGGATACCGCTTTAGTTGGATAAACTTTTACACTAAAAACCGCGACCAACTGAACACTTGTCAAATATTCAGCCGTAACACCGCATAAATGAATAGCTTATATACCAGTTTGTTTATGCTTGAATAAACATTCAATTTAAATTCGCTAGGAGAAATCAAAAATATCCATCGTTGCAACACCAGAAGCAGGAGACATCGCATGGGTTCTTGTATCCACAGCCCTCGTAATGCTAATGACACCCGCGTTAGCCTTCTTTTACGGCGGATTAGTCCGCAGAAAAAACCTCGTCTCCACACTAGTCCAGTGCTTAATCATTTTTGCCGTAGTCAGCCTTATCTGGCTCTTCTGGGACTACAGCCTAGTTTTTGGACCCAGCATCAACGGAATAATCGGCAACTTGTCACTGGCAGGCTTGATGCACATAGGGATAAACTCCGTTAGCCCCTACGCGCCGAAAATTCCTGAACTCCTGTTCTTCGCCTTCCAGTTAAAGTTCGCAGCCATAACCCCCGCCCTCATTATCGGTGCTTGCGCAGAAAGAATCCGCTTCCGGTCGTTGCTTATTTTTGTGGTTTTGTGGTCAACCTTCATTTACTCGCCCATCGCTCACTGGATGTGGAACGCCAACGGTTGGCTACACGTCTTAGGCGCCGTTGACTTCGCAGGAGGCATCGTCGTACACATAGCCGCGGGCTTAAGTGCTTTAGCAGCCGCCTTGATTGTAGGCAGAAGAAACGGATGCGTCTACTGGAAAGACCACCTCAAAGCCTTAAACAGCAAAGGCGGAGCCGCACCCATACCCACAGCCACAGAATTCAAACCCACAAACATACCCTACGTCATCCTAGGCGCAGGACTGCTCTGGTTTGGCTGGTTTGGCTTCAACGGCGGCAGCGCTTTGGCTGCAGATTCGTTGGCGGTTTCCGCCGTAGTGGTCACCAACTTAGCCGCAGCAGCAGCGGCGGTGGCGTGGATGCTTCTGGACTGGATAATCAAAGGCAAACCATCCGCAATCGGCACCTCAGTAGGTGCGGTGTGTGGATTAGCGGCGGTCACGGCAGCGTCAGGCTACATAACTGTTACAGCAGCCGTCATTATCGGGTTAGCCGCAGGCGTCATATCCAACTTGGTAGCTAATTGGCGGCTTGGCAGGTCTCGCATAGACGACACATTAGACGTGTTTGCATGCCACGGCATAGGAGGCATAATAGGCGCAGTCGCAGTCGGCTTATTCGCCACAACCTTGGTGAACAACGTAAGCGGCTTGTTCTACGGCAACGCCTACCAGCTTGGAGTACAAGTTTTGGCGGTGTTGGTAGTAGCGACTTTCTCGTTTGGCGGGTCTTACTTGCTGTTAAAGCTGGTTAACGTGTTTTCGCCTTTGAGGGTCAGCGCACAAGAGGAAGACGCAGGCTTAGACATCAGCCAACACGGCGAAGAAGCATACCACCTCGAATAACCGAAAGCAAACCTCTTCCATTTTACCTTAAAAAAATAGCTTCTAAATTACAGTCCGGCAAGTAGCACGGCAAAGATGCCACTGAGGAAGACGCCGTCGAATGTGCCTGCACCGCCTATGCTTGCCACGGGGGCACCAAGTTTTGGAATCACGCGCAGGTTCAGCAGGTCAGCGCCTATGAGGGTGCCTAGAACGCCCGCTGTGTATGCTATTGTTAGGGGCTGTGAGGGAGAAAGAATCATCGCAATAAGGGCTGCTGCTATAGGCGGAATTAAGGCGGGTGTAACGATGCCTACGCCTTTTACGGGTCTTGCTAAGGCATAAGTTACCAAAGCAACTGCGGCTACGCCGATTATGCTGTAAAGGGCGATGGTAAGTTCTGCTTGGCTTAACAGGTAAATGCTGACGGCGGTAGGTATAATTGCGCCTCCGACGTTCACCGCTATAGTTGTGACCGCTTCGCCGTACTCTACTCTTGGAATTCGGTAGGTTATGCCGAAAAAGCTAGCGTACTCGTCTTTTATCATGGGCACGGTAGTTTTGACTTTCCACACGGGAATGTTTACGGCGCTTCCGAAAAGAGAAGCCGCCAAAATCAGCAGAACAAAAATGGGAGAAAAGCCAACGTTCGCAAAAGCAAAGCCGACAACACCGAAGAAAACCAAGCCGACCACCGTAACCGCTAAAAACAGCAAAAGCACGAAAAAGAGGAGTCCATGATGGAAGTATATTGTTTTTCGACTCATGTAAACTAAACCGCCTAACACAAAGCATTAGTTTACTGTAAAAGCCGCCCTTATGTATTTCACACCATCAGAATCCATAACGGGAGCATCTAGCACATGCGGTCTTATGAAGAGGGGGACAGTCTTTGGCAAACGGAAAAACAAACGTGCATCAACACAAAGATAATGAGAAAAAGATGTAGCTTAGAATGGCCAACGTGATTTCCCAAAACGAAACACAGCATCTAACTCGGATTTAATCGGGGCAATCATGTTTTCAATTCGCTCAACCACTTCGCCTAAAGTGTCGTTGCCGCTGAAATGTACACGTACCTGAATTTCACAGGCAAGCCGCCGATGCGCGAGCTCCACGTAACCGCATTCGTCATCCCAGAAAAACTCATCCGCATGCTTACCCACTTGCTTCGCGGTGATGAAGTCAATGTTTTCAAATCTGGATTCGATTTCTTCGAGAAATTTGTTGCCTCTTTTCTTGAGGCTCTTGCGGGTAAAAACGTCCAGCTTCTCCAGTCGATTTGCATAAGTTTTTAGGGATTTTGCGGCTTCCGCAACGGTTGCGTGCTTAAGTTTGGGCGCGATCATACCTAAATGGACTTCAGCGTGACCTTCCCCGATAACGTCTGGGTGGTCCCTAACAATGGAGAACAAGAAGTCGCTGAGTTGGTCCTGAAGCTTCAGGGTGGAATCTTCCTTTTTGTTTTTCTTGATTTCTTTTACTTTCTCTTTAGGAACATAAGCAGGATAATACTTGGATAGAGTTCTTTTGTTTAACCAGCCGTACCAGAAAAACACGTAGCCAAAATTGGTCGGCACCGATTTTAAGCAGCCTCTACCATCATCCTCCAGGGTTATGTCGACTAAATCAAGGAACATGTCGCGCATAGACCGCTTGTAAGACGCATCAGGAACGTTTTGAAGCGTTAATTTCTCCATTACAAATCCTGTTAGCAGTGGTCTTGAAGCTTTTATTCTAATTGGTTTCCGCCGCAGCATTTGAAGAATCAACCACGACGAAAGCAGAGGTATACTTCATGTTACAGACGATTATTAAGGCACACGGCGGTCAAAAGAGAGCAGTGAAGAGAAAAACAACGCATAGCCGAAAACAGGGTCTAAAACGAGGCGTAGTCAATAATCCAGTTAATTATATATCTGCAGAAATCGAAACATTAGATTGGAGTTTGCTTGGTAAGGGAGAAAATAACACTAAAACTAGTGTTGGGGGCAGTTCAAGCGTTGATGTCTTTTTCAGCGGTAGCTTTGGCCATAGCACTTCAATTCAACCTGTTCAACGCTCAATCGTCCTTTAGTATTTTAGCTGAAACGGCAAATTTCTACATAACCCTTCTACTCGTAGCAGGCATTATTTTCCTCATCGCAGGATTGTTCCTGATTTATGATTGGTGGGAGACAGGAACATGAAGACTTCTGATTCAACTAAAAAAAAGAAGGGAATAGGTCTTTTTGACATAGTAATCACGGGTCTAAGCGGCGCCATAGGCTTTGAAATCTTTGTTCTCCTCAACTACGCGTACTTCCATCTGGCAGGACCAGACATTGTCTACGCTTTGGTGTTGGGAGGAATCATAAATCTCTTAATCATGCTCAGCTACGCGGAGCTCAGCTCAGCCATGCCGCTAATCGGTGGCGAATACACGTACATCAAAACTGCCTACGGAGGCTACATCGGATTCATCGCAGGCTGCTTCAGGTGGCTAGCCAGCATATTCGCCGCAGCCTTAGCCGCCGTCGCGTTCGTTCTGCAACTTGCCTACTTGTTCTCGCTGGTTTCACCTCAACTTCAAACTGCAATTCTGAATCAATCATGGCTCATTGCAGTACTGATCGTTGCTATCCTCGGAGCAATAGAAATTAGAGGTTCACGCAAAATCGGAAGCCTAATAGTAATCGCGTTTCTACTGCTTTTCGCGGGATTCATAATCGGCGGAGTCCTCAGCGGATTAGGCGCCTCAAACACAGAAACCACCCTGTCTTTACCGGCTGGGACAGCGGGAGTTTTCGCCGCCACAGTCTACCTTTTTCCAATGTTCATCGGAACAAGAGCCCTTGTTGCTGGCGCTGCCAGCGCCGAAAAACCAAGAAAAGACATTCCCCGAGCTTTGATTCTGACATCGGTGTCAATAATTCCCCTTTACCTGTTGCTTGCTTTAGTCGCAGCAGCAACTGTGACACCCACAGAAGCAGTCCAGCAGATTCCGCTTCTGAACCTTGCCGCCAACCGAATATTCGGAGACTACGGAGGAATAGTATTCGCCATTGCTGGAATGACAGCTTGTCTCTCTGCTTTGGGAACGTCTTTGTCTATTCAGTCAAGTATAGCGCGCGGGATGAGTCGCGACGGCTATTTCCCCAAGATTCTTTTATCGATTCAGTCCCGCTTTGGAACCTACTACGTTGCCGCCATTGTCGGTTCACTGCTCATTATGGCGTTAAGCGTGTTTGGCGACGTGCCGTTCCTTGGATACGCCGCCAGCTTCGGCTCACTTCTGGTCTTTGCATTGGTTAACCTTTCCCTCATAAAGTTAAGAAAAACTAAGCCGTACATGGATAGACCCTTCAAAACCCCGTTCTATCCGATTACACCAATAGTTGGTGTTATACTCTCTTTGGCGCTTCTTGTTATTCCAGTGATATTGGGCGACGGAAACGCATACGACGCTTTAGCGTCCAGCATTGGCATAACAGGCATCGTGTTAGCTTCGTATTACATACGAATGGCAGGTCGCTTCCGCATGCAAATAGCCTTAGGCGGCATAGGCATAGGGACCGGAATTGTACTGGGCGCCATCTCGTTGGCAAGCTTAGCAGGATTAACAACGTTTCTGCCCTTCATATCAAGCCACGTTCAAATCCTTTTCAGCATCGTGCTAATCGCCACAGGATACTATAATTTAACCGCTCACAACAGAAAAAACAAAACAGAAAAAGAAGAAGAACAAACAGGACTTGCAGGGCTATTTGAGTATCTGGTTAAAAGATTCAAACTCGCCATCGGATAACCACCCATCAATCCACAGCTTATTCAAGCCCTTCGTGATTGACTCAACCGCCTCTGCAGACTTAATCAGGTTTGCTTTACGGCAAGCTTCGTCAATCTCATGGCTGAAGGCTATGTCTTCGCTCAGTAAGCCTAGAAAGTGGTTCAGCAAAGAAACGATTTTTTGTGAACGCGGCTGGAAAAGGTAAGTAATCTTTTTCTTGCCGAAACCTCTTAATCGGGCACCTAAACCGTCATTGCCCGAAATTGAAGGTGCAAAATACATGCATCTCATGTTTGGTCCAGACTGGTAACAAGTAAGATAAAAGGGCATGTAGACAAGATGATTGCGTGTTTGCTCCTGCCTGAGCCCAAGGTTGTCAAAGTTATCTAAGGCTGCTGCACTGATTTTAGTTAGCTTGTCAATCTTACCGATGATCGTTGAGGTGTAGTCCTCGATTCGTTCCATCTCGTCTTTGCAGGCCTTTATTTCCGCGTCACGATGAGATTCGAGTTCTATCAGCTCGTTTCCCGCAGCTTTCAAGGTTTCATCATTTTCTTCTTTTAACTGAAATAGGGCGTTTTTCTTATTCTCTTGAGTTTCTTCTACCTTTGTTTCAAGGCTTCTAATAGCAATTTTTGTAGTTGGCAGTTGTTGCTTTAGCGCTTCTTTCTTTTCCTTCAGCTTGAACTCAGCGTTTTCATCTTTGTTCACAAGAGCAGTTTTTATTTCGTTATCGATGTCAACGATTTCAGATCCAATGTCTTCAGCAGTCTTTTGCAGGGTTATGATTTCTTTATGTAAGCCAATTAGTTCCTGCTCAAACTGGTCAGATAACTCAGTGACTTTATCAGAGTATTCTTTGTTTATCTGTGCTCTTTTTTCGGCTACAATAGTTTTAATTTCATCGATTTGCTCGCCGAACTTATCTTCGGTAGCTTTGATCTCGTCACGTAACCCTGCTAAAGCTTTTTCGGATTGCTGATCCAAAGTCTTGATTACCAAATTAAGTTCTGCAAGGTCATTTTCAAGCTTTGAACGCAGGTTTTCAAGGGCTTTAAGAGTTTCCACGATTTGCTTTTCATCTTGTGCAGGCGACACCAAGACACCGTTAACCGCAGCATCTGTTGTTTGTGCCTCCTTGGAGTATGCTATGAATTCGTTTAGAAACTCAACGTCGGTGATTAATCCATCTATGCTTTGAGTTTGTTCTTCTTCAGAGTTCTGGAAGTAGTTCAGGTTGTCAGAAAGAAAACTTGCATACGCTTGACGCGAAGAAGCCAACTGAGTCAGGTTATCTTTGAAGGCTTTTGTGTCTGGTAAAGCAGGATACGCAGTGGTGTGCGAGGACAAGTTTAAGCCGTCGAAAAGCAAAGTTAAATCTCTAAAAGGAACAATCCAAAACGGGTAATACACCTCAGACACGTAAACTATTTTTTCAGGGGCTTGCTTTCTAAAGAGCCCGCCGCCTTTCGCGCGGTCCAATTCGGCTAAACAAAAAACGGTGGCGTTCTCAATTTCCTCTTCTAAGGTGCCGTCCCCCATTTGACGCATCGAAATGAAAGGAAGTAAAGTTTTCTGAATATCGTTAGACACAGTATCATCCGTTTATGCTTAGTTTTGTTGAGTCTATTGTTGACGCTGCATAGATTTATAATTTGCGAACGAACATTTTGCGGATTTTAAGGGGTTAACTTATCACAAACGTTTTATCGATGGCGAGCTAATTTCATTGATGAAGCCGTTTTGGGGGAGTTCTTAATCTCGGAAGACGAAAAGAAAAAGGAAATAACCGTAAAAGCCCCTTCGAGACCAGTTGTTACTCCCGAGGAGAAAGCAAAAAAAGCCGCTGAAAGAGCGCTGGAAGAAGAAAGATACGGAGTGTTGGGGGTTCCAAAAAGAATCGGTAAGTACTTGGGGGGCGTTTCTCTAACTACAGGCGTCATGCTTATTTTTCTCTTAGGGTACACGGGTTTATCGGGGCAGCCCAATTTAGTGTTATTGCCTTCAGGTTCGTCTTTGCCGTCTGTGGGGTTGTGGCTGTTTGTGGGATTAATCAGCGTTATTGTTGGTTTTCTTTTGGTGGGAAGCGAATAAGCTAATTTTTTTACCTTCTAAAACCAGCAGGAGCCCACACGCCACATCCAACAGGGCTACAACAAAAGCAATTGCCATCGCTAACCCGCTTTGAAAGACAAGTCCAAGATTTGTTGTTCCAGTCGCGTTCAGAACCGTGGACACCAGAATAAGTAAACCTGTAAAGGACACAAACCCGCCTAAGGCGATCTTCAGTCGTTGAGTGCCCGAAAAGACCGGCATTGTTCACACACACTATTGTGTTTGTGTGTAGGTTAGAAATAACTCTTTTGCAAAAAAGCTAATCACAAAAAAAGAAAAAGGGTTGTTTTTGGTTTATCTGCGTCGCAGGATGATAACTGCGGCTGCCGCAACTATAACGATGACAGCTATGGCGATAGCTATGTATGTTGTTGCAGGCATTTGGCTTGTCGGTGCAGGAGCTTCAGAAGGTGATGGACTCACTGGGCTTGGGCTTGCGGGTGTTGCTGATGCTGCGCCTACACCAACATAGGTTGTGGCGTCTGAACTGCCATAGGCTCCGGAGCCTGCGAAGGTTGCGGTGATCTTGTATGTTCCTTCTGCTGGTGGGGTCCATGTTAATCCGTAGTTGCCGTTTGAGTCACTGCATGCTTCGCCAATGGTGTGTGTGTTACCGTTCTGGTCAAGCGCAGTTAACTGTACGACGACACCGACTGCATCTGTTGGTTTGGGTCTTTGCTGGTATAGGTATTCCATCCATGCCTCTTGATCAGCGTCTGAAATTGCTGGTGTGCCTTTTGCACCTTCAGACTGGTCAGTAACCGTACCCTGAATCATGACTGCAGCGCCATTAGCAATGACTGCGGGTGAAGCTGTGACGGCGGTTTCGCTTGGGCCTTTACCATAACAGTAGATTTGATTATCAAAGTTGTCTAATGCTACTAAATAGCCGTCGGCAATTGCAGGGTTGTTTGCCCAACACTGAATCTTCCAGAGTAGGGTTCCGTCGTTTATGTCAACACACCACATGTGAGCGTCGCGTCTAAGCGGCATTGATGGGGAGTGCTCACTCGAATACAAATAGATCTTGTCGTCAGCAATTGCACCCAACGAAAGCGGCGTGTTTTCGTAGTAGCCTTCAAAACCGACAGTACCACTCTGCCACTTCCACAAAACATCACCAGTCCGAATATTGTAGGCAATTAATTCTCCGCCATAGCCGTAAGACAGGAGTTTGTCTCCATAGATTGAAGTGCTCATGCCATAGAACTGCCATTGTGCTTCGGGTTCTTCGGTCATCCAAAGCTGCTCCATTGTGTCTAGGTCGTATGCCCATCTGTTGCGAGTAATTGATTCACTAAAGAGGAATACGCCGTTTGCGGAATCAACTTGTGGACCAGACATCTTACCGTAACCGAAGATACCGCCGACTGAGTCGTCAACCGCTGTGTGAGGTGGTGTGAAAGTCTTGTTCCACAAAAGTTCGCCTATTGCACCTTTTGTTGGGTCAAGGTTCAAAGCCCACAGGTTTCCATCCATTGTGACGGTGTCGTTATTCTTGCCTGGAGTTCCGCCGATGATTTGGACGCCTGGAACAATCTCGTAGATGCTGCCTTGCACATCTGGAATAGATACGTTCAGTGAGAAGCCGTAGTTGCCGTTAAAGGTAACGTTCAGATAAGGTCTCCACATCCAGTATTGGTTTGTGTCATATTTTGTGCGGTACCATAGAGCCTGTGTTGTGTTCCACACTGTCAAGCGTTTGTCATTGTCTGCACCTGCAATGTTGTAGTAGAGTATGCTTCCATCTTTACCAACAACTTGAGTGCCTCTGGCTGATACGTTTGCTATGCTGCAGATGTAGTTACCTGTGAAAGCGTCGAACATCCTCCAAGTTGTTTGCGCACCAGCTCCGCCGTATGTACTGCCTGATTGACCAGTGCTCCATAGGTACGAGAATCCACCGTGTTGGTTAGGCAACTCGATATCAAGCACTTGCCCGAAGTTTAGTACATCACCAGTTAATGCGCCAGTAAAGTCGAATCCAGTTCCTGATTCTGGATAGTTATGGCCTGAGCCGCTTACTGAACCAGTGGTGTTGTGGAAGTATAGTTCTTCGCCTGTGCGTAGGTCAAGACAGTACCAGCCGAATCGCGGGTTTACGTTAACGTTGTAGTAGAGTCTTCCGTTAAGGATGATGGGGGGGTTAAGTCCGAAAGTTTCGTATGACAAACCAGTGTAGTAGCCGATTTGACCTGTCTCTCCACCCATTATGCCTCCATCCCAGTAGGGTCGAGTCCACATAACGTGTGCGGTTGAGGGACCAGTGCTGTATGCATTGATGCGGTCGTTGTTGTGTCCAGGTGCGGTTATGCCCCACCAGTTGCCTGCAACTTGCCACCAATCACGATTAGCACCGTAAATTGGGCGCGTCCAGTAACCGTCAGGCAGTGGAGTTTCTGGATATGCTTCAATTGGTGATTGCTGCGCCGTCACAAAGACGGGGTCACTTTGGCTTGGCAAGTAAGTGTCGTTAATGTAAGCTGCGCCTTGGTAGTAACCTTCAGGTGGAACGGGTTCACCAGTTAATACGTCCCCTGGGAAGGTCATATAGAACTCATAGGTTCCGACCTGATCAGGACCGTAATATGTGAATACTGAACCAACAGGGTCAGATGTGAAAGGCCCTACGGTTTCAGTTGTTCCGTCAGGTTTAGTAACATGAAGTTCAATACCGTCCCATCTGTCACCATAGGCTCCAACTGCCGTATATGGGTAGTCGTTAAGCCACATGACAAGGGTTATTGGTTCGTTCAAGCCCACCGTTGATGGTGAAGCACTGATGTATGACCACGTTGGGATATCTATTGGAGGGTCATGTGCTGCGGCGCTTGGCAGAACTGCAAATACCGTACTAAAGACCAGCAATAGGAGTAGCGCGGTTGCTGCAAAACTAATTTTTCTCTCTACAAATTTCATATCGTTCTCTCCTTAAGATAAAAAGAAAAGGAAACTCAACGTATATAAAACTTATCTGAATCCATCTTTTTTCCCAGCGGGATCATATAAACACTTCGGCGAACCTAGAGGAATTTCCTTGTATAACAATGATAATTCCAAACCAAAAACAACGAAGCCCCCAGCATAGCATTAAACAGAAAGCCCACCGAAACGCATTCACCCATCAAATACACTTACCCCACTCAAACAAGCCAGAGGTATACACCCATTCAAACCGTCATTTGTAATACGTAAATATTGAAAGGCAGCAAGCAGGCTTTACTTCAAGGATGTAACTTCGTGCAAAAAGCGTTTTATAGCCAAGTTAGGTTGAAAACATTTCCAGCCGCAATTATTCATTTTTCATTTTCCTGAAACTTTTTTCGCGACCTTTTTTGTTTCATCCTCTGTTTTTCTTACGGCGCTTTTAGTGCCTTCAGCTGCTTTCTTTGTCGCTTCTTCAGTTTTCTTTGCTTTATTCAAAACTGACAAAAGTTCACCTCCCTTGAAGGCGTTCCATTCTTATCGCTGTAGGAGATGAGGGGAGCTAAGATAAAGATATGTGACTGCGCCCATATTACCACAGACACAAGCCTGTAAAACAGAGCATACTTATCTACTGTTCAAACATTTTAGGCTCTATTGAGCACCTGATCAAGAAGACACAGCAGTAAGTTCTGTTTGTTGGTTTTGGTATTGCTGATTTTCCTGCCTGTAACTCGAGTGTTCGCGTTAAGTGAGACTGCACCAGTTATATGAAAAATCAGGTATCTTATGTTTTTTTAAGTATAGGTTCAGTGCAGAATTTTCTGATTGTCTTGTTTGGTTTCAAATTTGGAGATATGTTGATTGCAGCATATTTCGTGGTCTGTTAGTCCGAAACATTAATTAGAGCATATCGATTATTCGATATATCGCTTAACCGATATCGAATATACGATAGTGAACATGGGCGCGCAGTCATCAATGACGAAGAAACATTCAAGACATGAACATCTTTCGGAAGGGAAGCATACCCGACGACGAAATAATTCCTCCTGCGACTAACCCACCTCAACCTCAAGAAATGCATTGCCTCACACAATAAGGCCAAGAAGTGGAAAAACAACATCGACAGCCTCATTCGTTATAGATGCAGGCAGCAATCGAAGCCGAAAAGACCCTAACACAAGTCAACTATTGAAACATAAACACAATTGAAAAGCCCACCGTCAAACAGCCCAGAAAAGCAGCGTCAAAACCTGCAAGTCGCAAAAAGTGGTGACAAAACCATGGCAAAATATATGGTTGCTCCAAAGGCAAGTACAATAATCAAAGGAGAACAAGTTGTCAGACTTAGCACAACTAAGGAAACGTATATTGAAACAATAGACACCTTGACGAAAAGACGGGGCTATGCCGCAGTAACTGACATTGCAAAAGAGCTTGGTGTCAGGCCATCTACCGTATCAAGCATGTTACAAAATCTTGACGCAATAGAATTTGTAAAGTACACTCCTTACCGGAACGCTCTTTTGACCAGAAAGGGCAAGAGCCTCGCGAGTTTCCTTGAACAATCTCAAAAATATTTGAAATCTATGTTCAAGTTATTGGGTGTAAATGAAGATGTTGCGCAAGAAGATGCCTACGCCATAGAACATATAATTCACGTATCAACGTTAGAGAAACTTTCAAGGTTTGTCGAATTCCTACAGAATACTTCCCAGGGTGCTATCTTGCGGGAATGCTTCAAAAACCACGAGCAACTCAAGGAATCTCCCCCAAAAGTTCCCCTTCATGAAAGAAAAATGCCTCAATAGATACGCTTCACAAACCTCGAGTTATCGATTGACCGTAAAGATTTAATAAAACCATCAGTTATTCGACATATCGGTTAAACGATATCAAATAGGCTATATGCACAATGTTTGGAAAAACAGATCACAACAACCCCAGCCATCATGATTCTGATTGTGCCGGATATTGGCATCACTTTTGGCACGCTTATCACCACAGACGGGGACAACTTAGAATATGGGTGCTCTACATACTTCAACAAGCACCAAAAAACGGCGCTGAAATAATGAACCAAATACAATATAACAGTCGAGGCAAATGGCGGCCATCACCGGGGTCAATCTACCCTTTGCTAGACCAGCTTTGTAAAGAAGGAATAATCAGCAAAAATGAAGACGGACGATACGAAATTACAGAAAAAAGCAGCGAGTTTGAGTGGCCTTGGGGCACGCCAACACGACGCCCGCAATCCATAGAGAGCATAATAGAAGAAATGAATAGTTATCTCGCCTATTTTGAAGACCTAAAACACATGGACCCCTCCAAGATTGTGCCTAACAGGGAAAAACTGAAAAACTTCAGAGACCGACTAACAACACTCCTTGACACAGAATAAACGTCCGTAAAGTTTAACCGATACACGGCTCACCAACGCACACCCAAAACGGTCTACTTTTCGCGGTTCATCACCTTTAACATCGACTATCTCTTCGCAACCGCCGCGAAAACTGTTAAAGATCTCAAAACTAACCGAAGCATACTTCACCTACGAATGCAAATGTGGCAAAATAGAATTAAGAGAGGTAAATAAAAACTCTATTTAAATGAAAAATAGATTGATGTGGTGGGGCCGCTGGGATTTGAACCCAGGATCGCATGCGCCCCAGGCATGTATCCTAATCCAAGCTAGACGACGGCCCCTTTTTCCAAAGTTTAAACCTTATGAGGCAGAAATCATCAATACCTTGATAAACTTAAAGCTTCTGGATTGTTGCGGGGTTGTTGTGGTTAGTTTTGGTTGTTTACATTTCCTAGTATGCGGTTCATATTTTGGGTTCATAAGGGTTTTAACTTCTGTTTGCTCTTTATTGTTAAGTTTGGGTTAGGGGATGTAGACGGATGGATTCGGCTATTGAGTCTTCGGCGGATTTGCCTGTTGTGGATACGCGGATGTCTTGTGGGCATGTGGAGAAATTGTGTTTTGAGGCGGATCTGCTGGGGGCGTTGGGGCAGGCTGTGGTAGCCACTGATGTTTATGGAAGGATTGTTTATTGGAATAGCGCCGCTGAGACATTATTTGGTTGGTCGTCTTCAGACACTGTTGGAAAAAACGTTGTAGAGTTTTTCGATACAGCACTTTTAGAGCGTAACCCCGAAGTTCTTAAACGCATAAGAGCTGGAAAGCCTTGGACTGGAGAGGTCACGGTTAGACGCCACGATGGCCAATTTTTAGCGACT
Source organism: Candidatus Bathyarchaeota archaeon (assembly GCA_026014615.1). Taxonomy (GTDB): domain Archaea; phylum Thermoproteota; class Bathyarchaeia; order Bathyarchaeales; family Bathycorpusculaceae; genus JADGNF01. The sequence goes on from JAOZHZ010000004.1 coordinate 213,396, forward strand.
ATATTAGCGAATAGACCTGTTTTTGACGGAAAAAAGAAGCTGTGTGGAGTAGTTGGGGTTTTTACTGATGTTTCGAACTTGAAGTGGATGCAAGAAGTCATGGAGGAAGCTGTTAAGGCAGTTACAGAGTTAAATGAGAAGCTTCGTGTGGTGGAAAGTTTAACTCGGCACGACATCCGAAACAAGCTTTCCGCGATAAACGGCAGAGTATACCTCCTTAAAAAACAGCTTGTAAACAACCCAGATTTTGTAGGTCAGGTTAAAGAAATTGAGTCCGCTTCCAGCCAGATACTGCGTATTTTGGAGTTTGAGCAAGTTTATGTTCAGGTGGGTTCAGAAGAACTGACTGAAGTTGATGTGGGAAAATACGTGGATGAAGCAGTGACGCTTTTCTCCAGTTTGAAACGTGTGGAGGCTATCAACAGTTGTCATGGGTTACGGGTTATTGCGGATTCACTGTTGCGGCAGTTGTTTTATAATTTGATTGATAACACGTTGAAATACGGCGAAAAAGTTAGCCAAATCAGAATATATTTTGAAGAAACGAAAAATCATTTGAAGTTGATTTACGAGGATAACGGCGTGGGAATTCCAGAAGAAATGAAGGAACTGCTGTTCACAGAAGGGTACGGCAGAGGAACCGGTTACGGGCTTTACTTGATAAAGAGGATTTGCGAAGCGTATGGTTGGAGCATTCAGGAAACAGGCAAACGTGGGTTAGGCGCCAAATTCGTGATGACTGCCCAAAAGAAGGGAAAAAAGGACAAACTCAACAACCGAATTGTCAGCTCTAACGAGTGATTTTGTCACTAAACGCCTAATATCACTGTGAATAGATTTTGAGCCAGCAGCGAAGAGCAGTTAATTTGGTATGAAACGCCAAGTACACCCAGAGCAGAGACGCGTTTAGGCTCTTTTTTCTCTGTTCCAATAGTATAGAAAAAGGTCTTTAGCCCAGTTTAGAAACGCAAGGGCATCCCCAAAGAAGCCCGCATAATCCACCCTGCCATCAACGAATTGGAAGCAGCAACAGCTGCTTTTTCGGTAAATACAAAAATCACTGGCGAGAATGATCCCGAAAAAAGGCATGTGTAGTGCCGTTACGGGCAGCGTCTGTTTTAAGGTGTGATATCGGCGCCGGTTTGTCGGGCATTTTCTATGGAAGAGTCGGCTCCGTTGGACAAAGCCAATGATGAGTAGAATATGCCGTTTGCGTTTTGGTACTTGCTGCTTCAAAGGAGTTATGCTTTCGCCAGAATCGCTTCCAGCACAAGCTATAATCACTGTGTTAAGTCCATTTAGATTGCTATTGTTGACGTATTTTACAATGGCTGTTCCGGGGGTGCCTCCATAAACTGGGTACGCAAGCACCAGCAGCCCGTAGTCCACAAGGTCAGAGGGCACCTGAGAACTCGCGGTGGTGATTTCTACGCGCCAGCCGCTTGAGGCTAAACCTTCTGCGAAGGCGTAGGATAAGTCTTTGGGAAAACTGCTAAAGCCCGGCTGATACACAACTAATGCTGTTTTGCCGCCGTCTGCGTTTAGAACCTGGATTTCGCTGACGACTTCCCGGCTAATCGCTCCAGACATCAATAACCCCCGCAAACGCCGCAAATACAACAAAAGCCACAACCAGAACTAGAACAATTATGAGAAGGATTTTTTCCACAGTTTCTGAGGCCAGAACCTCATTTAACCCACACCAACCATATTTATAGGGTAGGGCTATAAAGAATTTGCGAACTGCGAACCAGCCGAAACTACATGGTGATAGCCACTGTACTTTGGTTTGTGGGCATCGGAACACTTTGGTTCCAACACGGCGTTCACCATGCTTTCCCTCAGCAGCCAATACGCCAACGCAAAGACAGAAGCCAAGGCAGCCTCGCTGGCGGCAGCACAAAACGCGCTAGCCACAGGATACAGCCTTAACGACGTCTACCCAAGCATAGGTATTTACTTGAGTTTACTCTTCATTGCAGTTGCTGTCCTAATAATTTCGGCTGTTATTCTGCAAAACAGAACGTTCGGCAGAGCAACGGCATGCGTTGGAATCTTCAAGCGCCTTCGATTTGGCGCACATCGTGGGGTTAACTTTCGTTCCAGAGTCGGGTGTCTACCTGTTGTCTGCTTCCTACATAGCCACTGTGGGTTTACTCTTAATGCTTTGGCATCTCCTAATCGGAGTAAAGCTTTACCGACTAGGCCGCATACAAATCAATGGAGGTGAAAGAAGTGAGTAAAGCATTGATTGTTTACGGAACTCGTTACGGCGCAGCAGCCAGCACCGCCGCGGAAATTGCCAAAATCTTCCAGCAAGAAGGCGTAGAAACAAAGGTTGTCAACGCGAAGGAAGAAAAAGTCAAAGACATGGCTGGATATGACTTGGTAGTAGTGGGTAGCGGTATCCAACTTAACAGGTGGACAGGTGAACCTGAGAAATTCCTGAAAAGCTTCAAAAAGGAACTGGCGAGTAAGAAGGTGGCGCTTTTTGTTTGCTGTGGGTCTGCAACTGAGAAAAAGAACGAAGGGAAAACCGAGGAAGTAGAAAAAGCCCGAAAGAAGTACCTTGACGAAAAAGCTGCTCAGTATAATCTGCAGCCTGTGGCTTTGGGCTTTTTTGGCGGTGTCTATAACTATAACGATTTGCCGTGGTGGGGAAAAAGAGCTATGGAAGCTGACCGACCACGAGTTGAAGCCGCCTACAAAGAAACGGAACCGGGAGTATACGACACAAGAGACTGGGACGTCATCCGTAGCTGGGCTAAAGAGTTGGCAGCCAAAGTGTAATCTGATTACGAGTGGGCTGTCTACGAACCGCCTTTTTTGTTTTTTAAAATTTTATTAGCTACCTTCAGGTATCCATACAGTGTGTTAGGACATGACGGGTAAAGCAGTAATCATAATGGGCTCCGAGAGGGATTTAGAGTTCTGCCGAGAAATTGCCAAAACACTCAAAGCGTTAAGTGTTGAGTACGAGTTTCGAGTAGCTTCCGCTCACAAGACGCCGCTTAAGGTGCTTGAGGTTCTTAAAGAGTTTGAAGACCAACAAGTGATTTATGTTACAGTGGCTGGCAGGTCAAATGCCCTAAGCGCGTTCATCGACTCAAACACCACTAAGCCCGTTATTGCATGCCCACCTTACTCAGACAAGTACAGCGGAGTAGACGTTTACTCCTCTTTACGGGTACCAAGCGGTATCGGCTCCGTCGTTACTATTGAGCCTGACGGTGCAGCCATTGCAGCAGCCAAGATGTTAGCCGTTGAAGACAAAGAGCTAGAAAGCCGCGTGAAAGAGTTCCAAGCGGCAAAACGGACACAGATTGTGAAAGCCAACGAAACCATCAAAAACATGAAATAGGCTGGCTACGTTTTACCTTTTGTTCTTTCCTGTTTATGTTGGAGAGTAGAGTAGACCATGACTGAATTTGAAGAGAGAAAAATCCCCCGTACCATGAGCACTCAGCACCCTGATAACGCGAACGTTCCAGCGTGGAGCCCAGACCCAGTCATAGACGGCAACGTCGAAGTCTACGAGGCATACTTCGCCTATGAAACGTTGGGCTGCCAAGAGGTCATGTGGGACTCTGAAGGCAAAGACGTAGACACCCGCGTCGTGCGTAAACTGCTCAGCAAATACGGAGAATATTTCAGCCAGCACGTTCTCGGGGAAGACCTAAACCTCACCTACCGCATACCCAACCCCTCAATCGAAGCCGTCGAGAAAAAGGTGGTTGTGGAAACGCTCCAAAACATACCAGTAACCTACGATGTGGCTTCTTCGGTTTACAAGAAAGACGTGACCCCAATTTTTGAGGTTATCTTGCCCTTCACTACCAGCGGAAACGAGGTTACTTGGCTCTTCAATTACTACCGCCGAGCCATAGTCGCCGACGAAGACGCCATGCTAGACGACAACACCAAAGCAAAAGACTGGATAGGCAGCTTCAAACCTAAAACCATAAACGTAATTCCCCTCGTCGAAGACCAAGACAGCATACTCAACATAGACAAAATCATAAAACCCTACATAAAAGTCGCAAAACCCAAACACCTACGGGTCTTCATAGCCCGCAGCGACCCCGCCCTAAACTACGGACTCATATCCGCCGTACTGCTCACCAAAATTGGGCTATCCAAACTGAAAAGAACCGAAAAAGAAACAAACGTAGCTGTTCACCCGATTCTCGGGGTCGGCTCTAAGCCGTTCCGTGGGCACTTGTCGCCTGAAAACTTGGGCAACTTCTTGCAGGAGTATTCTGGTGTGTCAACGGCAACGGTCCAGTCGGCGGCAAGGTATGATTACCCTCTTGAGCAGGTGAAGGATTTCATAAAGTGCCTTAACGACAGCCTTCCCAACGGCGCCCCAGTGCCGATTGACCATCAGGAAGAGGCGGCTTTGCGGGTGGTTCTTCAAAAGTGCAGAAAAATGTATGAGTTGACTGCTGAGGTTTTGGCGCCTTTCGTGAACAGCATTTCAGCTTATGTGCCGCAGCGTAGAGCCCGAAAACTGCACATCGGCTTATTCGGCTACAGCAGAAACGTTGCAGGCGTCAGCCTCCCCAGAGCAATCACCTTCGCGGCTGCCATGTACAGCATCGGCATTCCGCCCGAATTCATAGGCGCCCGCGTACTCGAAGACCTAACCGAGAAGGAAGCCAAGCTCACCCATAAACACTACGTTAACCTAAGCCACGACTTCGCGTCTGTAGGCGGTTACGTTTCGTGGGAAAACGTCAACATGCTCATGGAAATGCACCGCAGAACCGCCAAACGCGCAGGCATGAACGTAGATAACCTGCGGCTTGCTTTGACACGAATACTGGCTGACATGAAATCGGTGGAGACAGAACTGGACTTGAAGCTTGGTCCTCGCACATCCACCCAGCGCAAGCACGAGAACTTCACCAACAACTTCCTCATCAGCTACTTGGAGCGGGAAGATGAAGAAGCCAAAATCGCGCTGGTGGAAGCGGCGAAGCTACGCAAATGCCTCGGATAGGCTTGCTTGCTGAACGAAGTTAATAACGCCTTCCCTTTCTTTTTGTCAAATTAAAACTGGCTAATCTGTAAAAAAGGAGAGAACAACGCCTTAAAGTGTTTTTCACCGTAAACATTTGGCGACAACATTTAGAGAAAAAAGAAATAAGCTGATATACCTTAAAGGGTAGTACGTTCTTCAAAAGAACCACGTTAGAGGAGTGTTTGTTTACTGTGGGCAGCGTCAAAGACTTAGAAGTAATCCAGAAACCAACCAAAGAAAAAATGGGGCGGGGCAGGTTCCACTTCAGCGACCGATACAGCGTCTTCGACTGGGGCGAAATGCCAGACCACATCCCCAAAAAAGGCGAAGCCCTCGCGGTAATGGGCGCCTACTGCTTTGAACGGCTGGAAGAAAAAAGCGTCCGAACCCACTACAAAGGCTTAGTGGAAAACGGCAAAGCCGTCAAATTCAGCAGCCTAAAACAGCCCAGCAGCGTTATGGAGGTCTGTATGGTCAGTGTCTACAAGCCCGAAGCCCACGTCGAAGGCGGCAAACTCACCTACGACTACAGCGCCTACACGCAAAACCTCAAAAACTGTCTCATACCACTGGAAATCATCTACCGCAACGGGTTACCCCAAGGCAGCAGCGTCTTCAAACGGCTCGAACAGGGCAAAGTCACCCTACAACAACTCGGCTTAGACCACCAACCTAAACCGGGAGAGAGGCTGGCACAGCCAATTTTTGATGTGAGCACCAAACTGGAAGAAACCGACCGCTACGTTACATGGGAAGAAGCCGCCAAAATCGCAGGCTTAACCGCCATCGAGGCAGCAGCGGTGAAAGTGGTGCTTGCCAAAGTGAACGAGACAATTAACGAAATCGCCGCCCACGCAGGACTCGTCAACGAAGATGGCAAAATCGAGTTAGCTTTTGACACCCAAAGACGCCTCATGGTGGTGGATGTCCTTGGAACCTTGGACGAATGTCGCTTCACCTTGGACGGCTTGCATGTGAGCAAAGAGATTGCACGGCAGGTTTACAAGAAAACCGACTGGTACCACGAGGTGGAGGACGCTAAGAAAACGGCGGAAGCGCAAGGCATCAAAGACTGGAAGGCCCTTGTCAAGACACCTACACCACGACTGGACCCAACGTTGAAGAAGGTCATTTCGGAGATGTATATGACGGCGGCTAATGAGATGACGGGTAGGAAGTTTTTTGATACACCAGCTCTATCTGATGTTGTGAAGGAGTATAATGAGTGGGCAGGCAAGAAACAATGAGCATGAAAGACAAAATCCAACAAGTAATAAGCGAATATGACCCTGAGAAGGTACGTATCGGCGTTTTAGGAAGCCACAGCGCGCTGGAAATCGCGTCAGGCGCCAAAGAAGAAGGCTTCGAAACAGTGGTGGTCTGCCAGAACGGCAGAGAAAAAACCTACGCCCGATACTACCGCAACATATTCGACAAATTCATCTTCCTTGACAAGTTCTCCGAAATAACCAACCCTGAAAACGTCCAACAACTGACTGACTTAAACACCGTTTTCATTCCCAACCGCTCCTTCAGCGTCTACGCAGGCTACGAAGAAATAGAACAGAAGTTCACCGTACCATTGATGGGTAACAGGGCGATGCTGCGAACCGAAGAGCGCAATACACCCCGCAACCAACTGTATCTGCTTCAGAAGGCAGGCATAAAAACGCCTAAAATTTTCAATTCACCCAGCGAGATTGACCGCCTCGTCATCGTTAAGGTACCTGAAAAGGAACGCGCTATCGAACGCGCCTTCTTCTACGCCTCCTCCCCCGAAGAATACGAAAAAACCTCACAGGAACGCATCAAACAGGGCATAATCACTGAGGACGCCCTCAAGCAGGCAATAATTGAGGAGTACGTGGTGGGGGCGAAGTTTAACGCGAACTTGTTCTGGTCACCGCTCACTGACGACATTGACCTGTTAGGCTTTGACAGACGCATACAAACCGACCTTGACGGCGTCTTAGATTTGCCTGCGCCTGAACAGATGGAACTCAAGATTCCCACACAGAACATCGAAATCGGACACATGGGCGCCACCATGCGAGAAAGCCAAATCGAAAAAATCTTCGACTCAGCCGAACGGTTCGTGCAAACCTGCCGCAGAGAATACCCGCCAGGCATGATAGGCTTATTCGCCTTGCAGGGTGCGGTGAACAAGAATTTGGACTTTTACGTTTTCGACGTTAGCCCACGGGTTCCAGGATGCCCCTGTGTAGAGCCAACTTCACCTTACATGAAGTACAAGTACGGCGTCGAAGTGGGACCAGGCAAACGAGTTGCCATAGAAATCAAACGCGCCCTCAGAAAACGCAGACTTGCTGAAGTGGTCACATGATAACCGCCGCAGAAATGGGTAAAGTCCTCGAAAAATATGACCCCTCAAAACTGGCAATCGGCACTTTGGGCTCCCACAGTTCATTGAACATTTTCAAGGGCGCCAAAGAAGAAGGCTTTCGCACCGTCTGTATCTGCAAAGAAAAAGACACCATCATGTACCAAAAATTCCCCCTCGTAGACGAACTCATTGTGGTCAAAGACTTCAGTGAGCTTCTCAAAGAGGAACTGCAGGAGAAGCTGCGGCGCCTAAACGTCGTTCTGATTCCGCACGGCTCCTTCACCGCTTACCTTAGCACCCAACAACTAACGGACAACTTGATGGTTCCGATGGTTGGCAACCGCGAATTGCTCCACTGGGAAGCCGACCGTAACGAGCAAGAAGACTGGCTGCGCCAAGCAGGACTTCGACTTCCCGCCGTGTTCAAGTCGCCAGAGGAAATTGACCGCCTCGTCATCGCCAAGCTTCCAGGAGCCAAAGGCGGCAGAGGCTACTTCTTGGCTAACTCGCCCCAGTCATTTTACAAGAAGTTCACGGAGATGGTTGCCCGTAAACTGCTGACCGAGGACGACTTGGACAAAGTGCACTTGCAGGAGTACGCTTTGGGCGTGAACGTGTACCCCAGCTACTTCAGCAGCATAATGAAAGACGACGTGGAACTGTTAGCTATGGACCGCCGCTACGAATCCGCCGTCGACAGCCTCGGCAAGGTTCCCGCAAGCCAACAACTGGAAATCGACTTAAACCCAACCTACACGGTCGTGGGCAACTTCCCCATCGTTCTGCGCGAATCTCTGCTGCCTGAAATCATGCGCATGGGCGACAACGTCCACCGCAAAGCCCGCGAACTCGCCCCGCCAGGCATCATCGGACCCTTCTGCCTCGAAACCGTCATAACCGACGACCTCAAAATCTTCACCTTCGAAATCTCAGCACGCATCGTAGCAGGAACCAACGTCGGCATCGGCACCTCACCCTACGCTTACTTGCGATACGGCGAGAACATGTACATGGGCAAACGCATAGCCATGGAAATCAAAGAAGCCGTCGCGCAGAACAGGCTGGGCGAAATCGCCGTCTAACCCGCTAAGTTAGGCAGGCTTTAAGGACACCCTCAAAGCTTTCTTTGCTTCGGCTTTTTTTGTAGTTTTTCAACGCAACCACGATTGCGTCTTTGTTTCTTTCACCCAGCACGTCCGCAATTAGGCGTGCAGTTTCGCTTTGGCTCGTAAAAAGAAAGCTGCTCAGGGCGGATACGTTGGCGGGTTTTCGGGTGTCGCTGGCAGTTTCAAAGTCTAGGAGGAAAGGTTTCTGTTGCTGGTCGATGATTACGTGTTTGGGTGCCTTGCTCAGTTCGCCGTGGTCCACGCCACCCTCGTCCAGTCGAAAGCACTGCTTCAGAACGTCCCGCAATACTTGCTTAACCTCAGCTTTTCGACGGGGGGTTTTGAGCCAGTTGGGCAGAATTTCGCCGTCGATTAGCTGCATCAGAAGGAAGTTCTTGCTTGCCGTCACCAGTTTCGGAGCCACACTTACCGAGTTAGCTTTGGAAAGCATCTTGGCTTCGTGGAGCAGGTCGGGGCGGTCAGCGTCTAGTCGGCGGATTTTCAAAGCCACCCGTGCCCCGTTCAAATATGCAACAACCACTATGCCCACGAAACCTTTGCCTAAAACGGGAACGGAAACGCCGAAAATGCTGGCTTTGCCTGAAAACTCTAACGCGGAAACGTGCAGGTTCGCCAGTTCTTTTATGCGGTTTTGCAGCTCTAAAGTTTCAAGTTTGGGGAAACACAAGACGGAAGCGTAAGGTTCCTGTACAAGTTGTTCCACGGGCACAACTACGGGGCGGTTCATCAGAGTTTCTCCGTTTATCAACATGATACTTTTGGCGTCAACTTATTAGTGGCTTCCTTCATTGTCCGCCCGTTTTATACGTTCAAGGGGTGTTTTGCGCTGTTGAAGAATTATTTGGTTTGAACCAGTTTAGCAGGTTTTTTGTGTCAAGAAACCTTTACAAACACGCTTTTAGGCAGGGCAAATCAAAAGTTACCTGATGGCTATGGACAGAAAAACATGCGTATTAGCTATCGCAGTTTCACTCATCACAATTTCTTTAGCCGCCGAAGTGCACGCTGCAAGGGTAAAGCCAATTTCTGCTTCTGAATTCACCGTAAACTATGAAACAGACCCGTATGATGTGCCCCCAACGTATTCCAAAGACCAATACACAGGAGAACAAATTGTTACTCCAGGTCGCCACGTAAAGAATGCTTCTTTAAGGGTTTCAATCAAGAATCAACACTACGACTCTTACCAAGTGTACTATAATATCCGCATTAAAGGCCACTTTGGAGACTCATGGACACAACTCTATACGTACAACAATGGAACCCCAACCATAGGAACCGTTCAGCCTCAATCATCAGGTTCATTTACTGTAATCTCCCTGCGACCAGAGTATCCAGCAGGTGCTGAAGTAGATTTTCAAGTAGAAGCTATATTGAGCCATAAGGTAACCATTCAAGCAGCTACTCACCCAATGTTGGGTCCTAAGTATGGAACAGAACCACGAGTCATCAATGTTGTGTCAGAAACAAGCGGTTGGAGTGAAAAACAAACCATAACCATGCCTGAAACACCAACCCCAGAACCCTCACCAACAATAACACCCACCCCAACGCCAACAAAATCGTCCACACCAACCCAACCCAGTACCGAAACGCCGCCAACGCCTTCACAAACATCCACACCCTCACCCTCACCTACCGTTCCAACGTCTCCAAGTCAACCGCAGACCCAAGGGGTATCTCGAGACGAATTCTACACGGTAACTGCGGTGCTCATAGCAACAATTGTGGCTTTGTCAGCCGCCGTGGTTACACTTGCACTAAAAAACAAGAAAGCCAAAAGGGCAGGAAACAAAAAATGAATAAATCAACTTTAACTGAGCTTCTGGCGGTTGTTGCAATTTGCAGCCTTGCAGCAACTATGGGTTCACCGTTAGTTATGGCTCAAACCACCACACCTTCTGCTCCAGAATTCACTGTTGAGTTTGAAGCTCATCCGTATGAGGAACCGCCAATTTACGAGATAGACCAATATACTGGAGAAAACGTTACTGTCCGTGAGGGCTTCCATGTAGAGAACCAATCTGCGGTTGTCACGATTAAGAATCAGCCATTTGTGTCCAGTTTTAACGGCATCACCTACTATTTACGCTACTTTGTTTGGGTTAAGGGTCATTTCGGAGAGAAATGGACAAACTTTTGCTCTTTGGACCAATCTTCCTCTGAAAAAACAGTATGTTCCAAGTCAATAGATTACCCGTCTGGAGCTCAATTAGATTTTCGAGTAATGGCAGCAGTGAGCCACAGCTATGAGGAATATGAGCCGCCTGTTCCCCCGTTCAGTATAACAGGGCAGTATGTAACACGTAATGCTACTGATGCAACAAGCGAATGGAGCAACACACAAACCATCACAATCCCAGAACCGTCAACTTCAACTTCGCCGCCCACAGCCACACTGGCACCAACGCTTTCGCAGACACCAGCAGGCTCTCAACTCCCAAACGAATCTGCCGCACCAACCAGTTCTGAAGTTCCAAATCAGCCAAAAAATCAAGGAATATCACGCGACGAGTTTTACATGGCAATTTCTGTGCTTGTGGTTGTAATTGGAACGTTGTCAGCGTCTGTCGTTGTTCTTGCACGTGAAGTAAAGAAAGTCAACAGTGGAGTAAACATGCATGACTAAGCGAGTTTTAGCTACGCTTTTAGTCGCCCTCATGGTTAGCAGTTTTGTATTAGCTGAAACTTTACAAAGAAGTATGGCTCAAACCAAACCAGCCACCCCAGAATTCAGGGCAGAACTAATAGATTCTTCCTACGAAATTCCCCTCACTTCTTCAGTAGACCCCTACACAGGACAAAACGTGACCCAAACTGGGCCACATGTTGAATCAAGAACAATCGAAATTTCAATTAAAAATCAATCCTTCACACCCTTTCAAGTGGAAGAAGCTACTGCAAACTGGAGTGTTACTCTTCAATATAACATTCGTTGGAAAGGACACTTCGAACAAGACTGGCACGAAATATTCATCCCTACAAATGGATTTCCTCAAGCCAATTCAGAAACTGAATACACTGTGATTTCTTTTGAAGGAGAATACTCTTTTTCAGAGGGATTGGAGCTGTATTATCAGGGTCTAATCTCGACATTTCCTCCCGGTGCCCAAGTGGATTTTCAAGTGAAGGCAATGATAGGTTACGTTCATCGAGACCCGTTAGCGCTTGGATGGATCTTCACTGGTTAAACAAGCGATTGGAGTGATACACAAACCATAATCATCGAAGCACCTCCAACCACTTTCACAGCAACTCCAGAAACGTCAACTCTACCAACCGGAAGCCCCTCTGTTTCGCTGACACCTTCATCTTCGACTTTGCCGTCTCAGCAGCCAACGTCCCAACCTGAATTTGTTTTGGCGCCAACACTGCTTTTGGGACTGCTTACGGTTTTTATTGTAATTATTATCGTTTTGGCTGTCGCTGTCGCCTTCTTGCTTGGAAAACGGCAGAGAGCATCGAAGTAAAAAGTAGGCAGGGTCGAGCATATTTGTCCGATTATGAGTTAAGAAGCGCAACGAGAAGTAAAACTCCCACGCAAAAACAGAAAACTCACAAAAAAGCACAAAAAAGTATCAATTTGTTTCTGCAAACAAATTCACGCCAACCCACGTTTTCCGACTTTTGGTCACAAATTTAATAGGGTAAACATGGATACTGGAACTCTGTTCGAGCAGTGCCAAACATGCCAAGATTCAAACAAATCGCCGAAATCCAGCAGTTCATGAGCCAAAAGGAGCAGATACGCAACTTAGGCATAGTGGCGCATATTGACCATGGTAAAACGACGTTGGCGGATGCGCTTTTGGCGGGGGTGGGGTTGCTTTCGCCGCAGATGGCAGGCACCGCACGAGTCCTAGACTACTTGGAGGATGAGCAACGGCGGAAAATCACCATCAAAACCGCCAATATCAGCTTGCTCTACAAAGCGCAGGGCAACCCGTACATAATCAACTTGGTGGACACGCCGGGACATGTAGACTTCACAGGCAAAGTCACAAGAGCGCTACGGGCAATAGACGGCGTAGTCGTCGTAGTGGACGCGGTAGAGGAGATTATGGCGCAAACCGAAATTGTGACGCGGCAAGCGCTCGCGGAACGGGTACGCCCCGTGCTTTTCATAAACAAAGTAGACCGCCTAATCACCGAACTGCAGCTTGGCGAGGCACAAATCGAAGAAAAACTCAACCGAATCATAGGCGGCTTCAACGACTTAATTGAGCTTTACGGCGAAAAACCCTTCAGCGCCCAATGGAAAGTAGACCCCGCAGAAGGCAGCGTCGCTTTCGGTTCCGCGCTACACGGCTGGGGCTTCACACTGGAAACCGCCAAACGCAAAGGCACCAAATTCGGTGACATCATAAACGCCTACAAAAAAGGGGCGTCTCAGCGGTTGGGTAGGGAGATGCCGGTTTACGACGCCGTGTTTGACATGGCGGTTAGGAATCTGCCGAACCCTAAGCAGGCGCAGAGCTACCGTGTAGACCGCATCTGGAGCGGACTGCGCCAATCCGAGGTTGGGGAATCCATAGCTGACTGCAACGACGACAAACTGGCGGTTATGTGTGTGACTCATGTGCAGCCCGACGTTGAGGGCGGAAGCGTAGTCACAAGCAGACTGTTTTCGGGCACCATTAAAGAAGGCGACCTGCTTCACTGCGTGAACGCGCTGCGGGAAACGGTTGTCAACAAAGTCTACGTTTATATGGGTGCCCTTAAGGAGGCGGTGGGTCAGGTTTCGGCGGGGAACATCGCGGTTTTGGCGGTTTCGGAGATTCTGCGGGCAGGCGAAACCCTCGTCGACGCCGAGCATAAAGCGGGTGTGGTACCGTTTGAAGGCATAAACTACGTTTCGGAACCCGTGGTGACGGTGGCGGTTGAGCCCAAGAACCCCAAAGACATCTTCGACCTGCTCAAATCGCTGCATAAACTGGTAACTGAAGACCCCAACCTTGCCGTCACGGTGGATAAGGAAACAGGGGAGTACCTGCTTAGCGTGATGGGTGAGCTGCATTTGGAGGTTGCGTTGAGCCAGCTTAAGGGCATCAGCGGCGGGTTGGAGGTTACGGTTTCTGCGCCCCGAATCGTCTATAGGGAATCTGCCACGAAAAAGGGCGCGGTGGCTTCGGCTTCGAGTTCGAATAGGCAGAACAGGTTCACGGTGCAGGTGGAACCCGACGAAGAAGCCCAAGCAAGCCAGCTGCAGGTTGAGGAAGCAGGCAGTGTTTTGTCAATTGATGAGCACCGAAACGTGCTGGTGAACCGCAACGTTGAGAAAGAGGAGGGTCTGCAGGAGGTTTTGGAGGCGGTTATCGGCGGGTTCGAGTTCGCATGCGGTGCAGGTCCACTATGCGCTGAGCCCATGCGGCACGTGAAAGTGAACCTGCTAGATTTTGAGCTAAGCAAAACCCAAGAGCAGCGTAGTTCCACGGAGGTTATGCATGCCGTCGGCAAAGCCATATTCGGCGCATTCCTCACCGCCAAACCAGTGCTGCAAGAACCCATCTACAAAACCGTCATAACCGCGCCCACCGATCTTGCTGGCGAGTGCTCCCGAATCTTGGAGACCCGACGCGGAAAAATCTCCGCTTTCGAACAAAAAGGACTCCTAACGGTTATCACGGGGTATATTCCTGTTTCGGAGACGTTTGGGCTGTCCAAGGAGCTGCGTTCGGCGACTTCAGGCAGGGCGTTTTGGCAGAACATGCTGGACAAGTGGCAGCAGGTGCCCCAAAAGTTGGCGCCTAAAGTGATTGCCCAAGTTCGGCGGCGGAAGGGGTTGGCTGTGGATGTTCCTGATGCGGGCAGGTTTTTGGAGGAAGCTTAACTGGGGTTCCTTGATGCCCAGTTTTGGCTGGATGTCACGCTTTGCTGTGGGCAGGTTTTCCGCTGGGATAAACTGGGGGACTGGTGGTACGGCGTTGCTGGCGACAAGGTTGTGAAGGTTCGGCAGGTCGAAGGAGAAATCGAGTACGTCAACGCCGATGAAAAATTTGTTAATCACTATTTTGGTTTAGAGGATGACCTGCAGGTAATCGCGGAGAGCATAAACAAAGACGCCCACGTCAGCAGGGCGTTGGAGGCTTATTGGGGTCTAAGGCTCATCCGACAAGACCCGTGGGAATGCCTAATCTCCTACATCTGCGCGACCTACAAAAGCATACCAGCCATAAAACACATGCTCAACAACATGGCACAGAAGTTCGGCGAAAAACAGGTTCTGGACGGCAACAATTTCTATACGTTTCCAGAATGTAAAGCGCTTGCGGCTGCAACTGAACAGGACTTGATTGGCTGTGGATTGGGTTACAGGGCAAAATACGTTCTTACGACTGCTAAGAAAATTCGTGAAGACAACTTTGATTTTGAGGCTTTACGGAAGCTGCCTTATTTGGAGACGAAGAAGGTTTTGATGCAGTTTTCGGGTGTGGGCGCTAAAGTTGCGGATTGCGTGTTGCTTTTCTCTTTGGGCAAGTCGGAGGCGTTTCCCGTGGATGTCTGGGTAAAAAGAGTCATCCTGAATCATTACGGCGAAAAGCTTTCCCCAGAAGTTCTCCAGAGGATAGAGAAGAGCGAATCGTTGAGCACCGGCGATTATGAGCGGCTGAACAGGTTTGGCAGAAGCTACTTTGGCAAGTACGCGGGTTACGCGCAGGAGTACCTGTATCATTACGAACGGATAACGGTTTGATAGTTAAGATTTTTTTTCTATAGTCCCTTTAGAAGCGGTGTACTTTCTGCGTGAATTAATGGGCACTTACCTTAAACTCTGAAACCTTACTGTTACCTCTTGATTAATCCACTGGTTAAGCATTGGTTTAGGGTAAGAAATTATGCTGTTTATAGTGAGGGTGTTTTTTCATGTATTTCGGAATGCATTTGTCCACCCGTTGCCCAGTTGCTCTTGGGTGCTTCGTAAATGACTATCTCGACTGCTTCCTTGGGGACGCCTAAATCTACAAAAACCTTGGTTATCCCTTCAACTGTTTTCTTCTTGTTCTCACGAGTCATGCCTTCCCAAACTGAAACTTGAACTATTGGCACGTCATTTCAACCTCAAATAACACTTGTCATTTCGCCTATTAACAGGTTCCTTAAAGCCACTTAACACAAACACCTCATTGGTAGCCTCCAGTGAACGCCATAAGAAAACAGAAATCGCCAATAACGACCCCCCCTCCCCCGTTTTCTGCATACTATTACTAATAGCATCCAAATAGACAGCAAATACGTAGAAAGAGAAAAATGAAGAAGAGGCTTAACTGAAATTTTTTCAGCCAATCTATCGTGCAGTTTTACTAAACTGCTGGTTCACTGTATCCTAATGTCTGTTTTGCTGCGCGTCCAAGGTCGTACAGGTAATTGATTTCTGTACCAAGGGCATCAAAATTTATAGGAGCAAAAATTGTGACGGCAACCTTTGTTTCTGGGTCGTACTGTGCTATGTTCAAATACCCCATGTGCCCACCATTGTGTCCGTAGCCTAAGCCTTCAACGTTGGTTGTACCAAGACCGTAGCCTTTGTTTATGTCCAGAAGTGGCGTAGTCATCAAATCTACCATGTCCGCGTTAAGACCTGCTTTCCCACTGTAGAGCAGCGAAACCCATCTGTTGGTGTTGTTGAGTGTGGAAATAATGTTGCCTTCCGCTACGTGTGGGGACATGTTGTCAGAAGTATACTCATAGAATACGCCTTCAAAGTATGTGTAACCTTCCGCGAAAGGTTCAGGAATCAACTGGTCAGTCCCACTCACTGGAACAAACGTTTCTGAAAGCCCATTTGGTTCCAGCAAACGTTGCGCTACAAAGTCAGCGTAACTCATGCCTGATACGCGTTCAATAATTTTGCCCAGAATCGAATATCCAGTGTTGCTGTAGTGGTAATTTGTTCCCGGCGGGAAATATGAAAGCTGGTTTGATGCCGCCGCGCCCACAAGCTGATCAAAACTGAAAGTGCAGTCAGGGTCGAGTTCTTTGATGTAATCGGTGTAGACTGTTCCGGCGTACGGTGCTGAGGCGTTGTCGGGGATGGGGTCGTTGCTTACGTCAAAAACCCCTGCGGTATGCCCTAAAAGCTGCTTGATCGTTATTTGGTTCTTGTAGGGAATATCGTAGTCAGGTGTATCTGGAACATAAGCTAGTTCTCTGCCCTGAATATTATCTGTTATTTTATCGTCGATATGTAGCAGTCCTTCTTGATGTAGCAGAAGAATGGCTGCCGAAGTGAAGGTTTTAGTCACGCTTGCGACCCGGAAATGAGTATTCGCAGTGAGGTCGTTGTCTAAACCCGCCGAGACAAAAAAGTCTCCTTTTGGCGACGAAATTTTCATGGCTAGGTTGCCTTCGAAGTCTGGTTTGTCTGCAATGTATTGTTCCCATTGGGTTTCAATTAGGGTCTGCAGTTGGGGGGTATAGTCAGTTTGCGTAGGAACAAGGGCAAAATACGATGCCCCAGACAAAACGACTATAATGAGTACTGCAGCGATTATTACGGTAATTTTTTTATTCACTTATCTCCCGGTCTCCCAGTTTGGGATAGAGGACTGATGCTTTAAACTTTTAGGCTAAAAGAAGAGGACAAATTAATAATTGCAAGAAATAAGGGAAACAAGTTCAGAAAAAGAACCTCTAAAAACGTCACGTAAAAGTTTAAATTCCGTCAAAAACAGCATATGTAAGGACACTCGTTGGGCCCGTAGCTCAGCTAGGTAGAGCGCCAGACTCATAATCTGTTGGTCGTTGGTTCAAGTCCGACCGGGCCCACCAAAAAGCATCAACCAAACACAGATGACGCCACAATTTCATTGCCAGTTATTGAAACAAACTATCATGCTGCTAATAAGCGTCCTAAAGAAAAACAGAAAGAGCGAAAAAGATTCTTTTTTATGCAAAACCGATTTTTTATTTGGTGCGTTTCTTCTTTTTCCGGGCTTTGTGCACGTTGCTAACTTGTTCGGTTGGATAATAATATGGAAGAGTGTTGTAGGCGCTTGGTGTATTTCGTTTCTTTTTGTCATGCGTTAGTCTATGCCATAACCGTTTCAGTTTCAACGACACACTTAATCAACCTATAACGTAACATACCGCTTTTGTTCACAATAATCTGTTCTTTCAAAGCAAAAAAAGAAAAAGTGTCAGCTACTTGAGTTGCCAGTCTGATTCCATAGACAACTATCCAATGGAAAAGCCAGTTTAGGGGTATATCCATTTAATTTGGGCGTCTTTTTTGTTTGGTCCAATTTTCTCTAATGCAGTTGCCACTTCGGTGGGGGGGTTAACTTTGGGGTAGCCAAGCAGTATGGGCCCGTAAATTGCCTCGTCCGCTTTCAACTCTAGAGTTTGCGTCACTTCAGTGTTGCCTTTGACCATTGCGCCAAAACCTACGTAACAGCTTCCCAGACCCAAAGATTCTGCGGCAATCATGATGTTCTCGCAGGCAAGCGCGCAGCTTACAGCATTATCAGCGGGACCTATCACAAAGACGATGGCAGGCGCATTGTAGTAGACTACGTCTTTGGGTTCCTCCATCGCATTGTAGAGGCTCATCGCCATTTCATACAGTTCAAGGCTGATTGTTTTCATGCCCTCGATAGATTGTTTCCATATCGGAAACGTAGTCTGGAAAAGTTTCTGCTTGAAAGCCTGATCTTGAACCACAACAAACCGCCAAGGTTGAGAACGCGTCATCGACGTATACGGAGCTTGATTGCCAGCCTCAACAATCATGTTAAGGACCTCTTTTGGAACTGGTTTTTCCTCAAAACATCGTGTGGACCGTCGGTGGTTTATGGCTTCAATAACTGAGTTCATAAACAATCTCCGCTGGTAACTATACCCAAAAAGGCATAAAAGCATTGTGAACTTTTTAATCAATCACCTTTTATGCAATTATTCCAGTATTTTTCTTATGACAGATGATAAAGACGACAAAAGCACATGGGCTATTGGCGGAGGCGTAATTGCAGGACTCGGCGTCGGATTCTTTTCCTACCAAGCAATCCGTTAGCCTTCGTTGGATCCAGGCTCTTGGGGTTAGGCGTGGGTCTGGTGGTAACTTCCATAATTTCACGCAAAAAATAGCAGCAACGGAACTTCAGGAAAGCTAAAGCAGTTTCTTCAGTTTTACCAGCTTTGATTTCAGGAAACCCACCCAGTCGGGCGTAAAAATGGAAATGCAGGCTAACACGAAGTTTATGGGAAAAACCAATACATGCTCAAATATGTTACTGCCATACGGTCCCATGATAAATAGGTAATACCCAAAGAACTGAAAAGCAGACCAAGCCGCCGTCCACACAAGCACCCCCACAAGCCTGCGAAGATACACCGCACGCCAGCTTTCAGCCTTGCCCTTGCAGTAGCCGAAGAAAACTTCTCCTGCGATGCCGCCCGCGCCGCCCGGAAAGAAACTGTTGACTATGAGTTTCTCCAAAAAGTTGCCCGGAATAAAATGTCCAATCCAGAAACCCGGAAAATTCAGAAAAGGAATCACTATGCTTCCCGTGCTAA
This sequence comes from Candidatus Bathyarchaeota archaeon, assembly GCA_026014615.1. Lineage (GTDB taxonomy): Archaea > Thermoproteota > Bathyarchaeia > Bathyarchaeales > Bathycorpusculaceae > JADGNF01. Next base: position 232,402 of record JAOZHZ010000004.1, read on the forward strand.
ACCGAATTGCCGCTGGAATAGCATAAATGACTACGCCCGCTAGTTGCCAAATCCAGAATCTGCGGCTTTTCAGCGTGGCTGTGGCGGCGCTGCGTAAATTCATACTGCAAAGTTGGGTTTACATGTTAAAAGGCTTGCTTGAAAAAAGGATAAAGAAAAAGGGGCTGCGGGTAAGTAGGTTGTTTTCATCGTTTTAGTTGATTAATCAGCGTTGCAACTTTTGCGCCTAGTTCTTCGCAGACTTTGAGGTCTTCAGGTTGGGGTGCGCCTTTAACTGCGGCTCCGTAATGGCTACCTGCGGCGTTGCCCTGAATTATCATGCCGTGGACCAGCATAGCCTGCAGTATGCTCAGGAGGGTGGTTTCTGCACCGCTGGCTGCTCCGCCGCTGCTGGTGAACGCTGCCCCCACTTTGCCAGTAAGCTTAGTGTGCAGCTCGACTGAGTCGTCGATGGCTTGTTTGAGTTTGCCGGACATTTGCCCATAGTAAGTGGGTGAGCCCATAATAATACCGTCTGCTTCTTGTAAGTCCTTGTTAACAACCTTTTCTGCTCGTTTCACCGTGACTTCGGCGCCTGAGTTTTGGGCGCCTTTGGCTATTGCGTGAGCCATCTTTTCAGTACTTCCAGTTTTTGAGTCGAAAACTACTACAATCTTCATGATTTTCATCCTCTTAAGACAAATGGTTGGCATGATATTTTTGCGTTTTCAGCAAGAAAACCTTATTTCTCTACGGCCTCAAATATTTATGGAGAGAGACCATGAAGTTTAAAGGTTTACCGCTACTGGTTCCGTTGCTAATCGCTTTTGTGGCAGTACCAGTTACGTACTTGTCCTACACAACGTGGGGCACAAACTCTGAACCAGACTTCTATTTCGGCGTTTCCTACGGACTAAACAGCACCCAAGGAGCAAAAAGTCTCATCGACAAAGTTAAAGACTACACCAACCTGTTTCTCATCAACTCGTGGGACATAACCATCAACGAATCAGCCCTTACCGAAGTCGCTGACTACGCCGCAGACGCCGACCTGCACTTCATGGTTTACTTCTCATTCATATCCAACCAAACCTACTCATGGCACCAAACCTGGTTGGACAACGCAGAGCACCGGTGGGGAGACAAATTCCTCGGCGTATACCTTTACGATGAACCAGGCGGATGGCAAATCGAACAAGGACAATGGAACAACGGAACAACCGTAAAGAAATTGTTCCAGAACACATCATCGCCACAAGAGGCGGCAGAAAAGTTCGTTGGCTTAGGCACATCGCCTAACTATAACAGCATGAACGACCTTAAACGCCGCGGCATCCCTGCCTTCACGTCTGACTTTGCACTGTACTGGTACGACTACATGGCGGGTTACAGCAGCGTCTTTGTCGAGCTCGGATGGAACAACAGTCGCGTACAACAAATTGCACTTTGCAGGGGAGCCGCCCAATCGATGGGGCGCGACTGGGGCGCCATCATCACCTGGACGTACATGCAGCCACCCTACATCGCCAGCGGACCCGAAATCCTGCAAGACATGCACACAGCCTACGAGGCAGGAGCCAAATACATCACAGTCTTCGACTGGGCAAAAAATGCAGAAGGCAACGCGCACAGTATCTTAACTGAAGAGCACTTTGCAGCTATGCAGCAGTTCTGGAACTACACCCAAAACACACCCCAAGACACACAGACAATAGAGGCAAAGGTGGCGTTGATGCTTCCCGAGTATTATGGCGGAGGATTAAGATGGGCAGACGACAACGTTTGGGGACCCACCAACCTGACATGGCGCGCCAGTTGGCCCGAGGATACCCAGACACCGTTGATATGGACCAACCTGAACAAACTCTCCGACGAATACGGCTTAGAGTTAAACGTAATCTTTGACGGCCACCACACAGCCGACTTGATGAAGCAGTACTCTAAGGTTTACCTGTGGAACGAAAACATAACTAACCCACAGCCTTGACGGGAGGCTTCTTCGGTTTCCTGTTCCGTAGCCGTTTAAGCCATTCGTAAGCCTCCGACTTACCAACGACTTCAACCCGAACGGCGTCCCGGTCACATTCAATGTAGCACTCAAAGCATTTGGTGCATCGGACAAGGGAGCCGCCGCCAACTAAATTTATGCCTTGGGGACAAACTTTCTCACAGTTCTTCGCATCCAACTGACGACACGCCCCACAATAACCCAAATGATAATCCTCGCAGTTTTTGGGGCAGCCTTTCACGATGCAATTACTGGCGTCCACCTTAGGCTTCAAAAGGGGGCTAACTGAGCCCGCAACGTTTAGGGTAACGCCTACGGGGCAGATTTTCCTGCAAAAAAACCGTTTCTCTCTTAAACTAAGCAGAACCGCCGCCAACGGAATCACAGAAAGCTCCAGAAGGATGGGCATCATCTGCCCCGTTATCGAAGTCCAAGCTTTCAGGTGAAACATACCGCGAGTAATAACGCCGATGGGACAGACAGCGCAGAAAACGGGAAACCTGAGCACAGCAGAGCCGACCAAAGACGAAATAATTATGCCGCTTGCTGCTACGCCCCCGAATTTATTGTTCAGCAGTCGCCCAAAGGGACATGTCGGACAAGCCGCTGTACTCATCGCGGAAGCCTGTTTTGCCGCTTCTTTCTCTTTACTGTGTTGGAAGCGTTTTTGGCGTTTTGCGTCTAAGCTCCGCAAGAAGGTTGAGACCAGTTTATCAAAACTGTCAATTATTGTGCCAAGGGGGCAAACCCAACTGCAAAAAAAGTTACCCAGCAAAAAGACAGGAACCAGAAAAAGAAGCAAAGCAAGAACGGTCCAAAGAAAATGTTCTACGCCTACGAACCCTGTTACCAAAACCTGCAGTCCTCCAAAAGGGCAGATTAGCCACGCTGCGGGACCAATCTCGCCGTAAGCGTAGGTTTCTATGCTGCACACAGATTGCCCGAAAGGCAAAGTGAAAAGAGGTTGACCCAACCCGCCGAAGAGGAAGCTGTAGACGGGCAGACGGGGAGCCAAAGCGAAGTAAGCGAGGGGAGCCACGAAGAAAATTAGAAATGCCGCTTTACTTGCCCATCTGGCATACCGTACAAGTTTTCGCCGATTGCCTTTCTTTTTTATCAACACGGTCCCCAAAGGCGTTCCAAACAACATTGGAGGGTACGGACTCTTCCTCATGACAAAAGGGAGCCGTGAATTAGAAATATCTTTCCAAAATCCACTCTTCAGACCGAAAAAAGGTTATTTCTTGCTCAGGTTGTAGGGTCCAACCGTGAGTTTCTCTGCCCCACCTTCCAGCACCAGCACAGTATCCTCTATTCGCACGCCGCCAAAACCTGGGATATAAATTCCCGGCTCGACCGTCACCACATTCCCAGCAGCCAAAACGTCTTTGCTTGCTGAGTTCAGGTACGGGGGCTCATGGACTTCCAAACCGACACCGTGACCCAACCGATGCACAAAAAACTCGCCGTAACCAGCCGACGCGATGACCTGCCGAGCCACCGCATCCACTTGCGCTACGGGCACCCCAGCCTTAATTACCTCAAAAGCCTTCTGCTGAGCCGCCTTAACGACAGCTTGGATTCGCTGCTGCTTCTCCGACGGCTTCCCCACAACAAACGTACGTGACATATCAGAACAGTAATAGTTGAAGGTCGCCCCGATATCCACAACAACAAGGTCGCCTTCGCGGATTTCCCGACCTGAACAACCACCATGAGGAAACGCCGAATATACACCTGAAGCTACGATTGTTTCAAAAGCCGTCGAACCAGCCCCACGCCTACGCATAGCGTATTCAATTTCCCCCGCTACCTCACACTCCTTCACACCCGACTTAATCGATTCAGCGGCTGCTTCCACGCCCACACTGGTAATTTGGGCTGCTTTACGCATAAGCTCGAGTTCCTGCGGGTCTTTTACTGCGCGAAGCGCCTGCACAAAGACGTCGTTAACTTCAAGCGCGATTTCGGGGGCAAGCTCTTTGGTTAGTGTGTGCCATGTTTTGACGCCTATGTTGTCGACTGCGAGTTTTCGGATTCTGGAGGTCTTGGCTTGAATGGCGATTTTTGTCAGGAGGTTTTCGTCGCCGCGAACCAAGTGCACGTCGAAGCCTTTGCATTCGGCTTTTGCCTGCTCATAGTTCACCCCGTAAACGTAAACCACAGCTTCGCCGTCGGGAGGGATAAGGAGAGCGGTGGCACCGGGAACCCCCAAAAAATAAAGCATGTTGTAACTGTTGAAGAGTAAGTAACCATCAAAGCCGTCGCTTGTGAAAGCATTTTTTCTGAGTTGGTCAACTCGCGTCAAGACATCTCCCTGCTGAAGAAAAGCGCAGTTAGGGTTTAAGGTTTACCGTTTAAAGTTGAACAAAAGTTGGAGAGGGAAAAGCCCTCTTGGTTTGGATGCTATCGCTTTTCTTGGAATAGCTTTCGGATAGCGCTGATTCTTGCCTTCTGCGCCAACACGTCGCTTGTCACAATGGTTAGCGCTTCTTCGGGGCACCACTTTACACATTGTGGGCCGTCTTCGTTGTCCTTGCAGAGGTCACAGCTGTAAACGGTTTTGGTTTCTGGGTGCAGCATCATTGCGCCGTAGTCGCAGGCTTCGATGCACCAGCCGCATCCGTTGCATTTGTCTTTGTCAATCAGGATGATGCCTGTTTCCTCAGACTGCGTCAAAGCCTCACGGGGGCATGCGTCTATGCATGCGGGTTCTTCGCAGAGCCTGCAGGTGACAGCCATGTTCACAACTTGGTTTTGGCGTACAGTGCGTATGCGTGATTTGATGGGATTGAAGGCTTTCTCTTTGTTATATGAGCAAGCGTATTCGCAGATTTGGCAGCCGACGCATTTGTCAGGGTCGCATGAAACGAATTTTCTTTCGTGAATTTTTACCATCTTGTTAAGCCTCCTGCTTTGATTCAACTATACTAGTCAGGTCGTCCATGCCGAGTTCCTTAAGCTTTTCAGCTGTAGGTATACCATTCTTTGTCCAGCCGCGAGCCCCATAGTAGTCGTCCAAGAGCAAGTCAAGCTCGTCTTGGGTTACAACGGCGCCTTTGACGGGTCCGTCGTCGGGTATGGGTTCATTCATGACTTTCCACGGCAAGGTGTCATCTTTGCGGCTTAGACCCTCACGGACGTTTATGAGTCTGGCTAACGTGTTGATTCGTTCAGCTGCAGCGGCTAACTCTTCAGGAGCCACATCGCTGCCAGTAACTGCGCCGTATAGTCTGGATAAATCTTGCATTTCCTTGTAGAAGGTGCCGCGGGCGTTCTTACAGACTATGAACGAGTCAAGAAGTGCGTATGTGTTTTCGAGGTCTTTGACGATTTTGCCTCTGCCTTCTTCAGCTTTGAGGCGGTTAACTCTGCCTTTCATGTCTACGGCGTAAGCGCTGCTTCGGTTGTGGTCTGCGCCTCTGAAGGAAACAGCGTATGCCAACGCTGCGGTTTTTAGGCAACGCATGTCGTAACCAGTTACTTCTAAACCTTTGATGTGTTGCGCCAACTTCTCGGAGCCTTTGCCGATTTTTGCAGCTGCAGCTTTAACTCCGTCAGCAAGAACATCACCGAAGCCTTCACGTTTACCCATCAAATCAAGGAGTTGCAAAAGGGCTTCAGCGTTGCCGAAACGAGCATCAACTTCACCAAGCTCTTTGTTTGTCAGAATACCTCTTTCGAAGCAGTCCATGACAAAACCGACGGTTACGCCTGCGCTTTGGGCGTCCATGCCGTAGTAGTTGCAGAGTTCAGCGGCTCTTACTATGGCGTCAAGCTTGTTCACGCCAGTGTATGGTCCCATAGCCCAGAGTGACTCGTACTCCATCCGCGCCATTGTTCCCTTGTAGGGGCCTTCACGGATAACAGCTTCGTGCTCACATCTCATGGGGCAGGAGCTGCAGGCAATTATTTTTGACACGTACTTTGCGTTTAATGCTTCGCCGCTGACTTTTTCGGCGTCGTCAAAGTGGGCGCTGCTGTAGTTGCGGCTCGGCATACAGTACAGTGTGTTATTAATCAGAACATTTTCCACAGAACCCAACGTTCGGTATTTCTGAGTTGCAGGACCCTTCATACGTTCATGGAACTCTTTCACTAAGTCCATGAATTCTTCGGGTTTCCCTGGAACAATATCTCGTGTTCCTCGAACAACTATGGCTTTAAGGTTCTTGCTTCCCATGACTGCGCCTAACCCAGTTCTTCCAGCTGCACGAGTTTTCTCGTTTATTATACAGGCAAGTTTGCTAAGTTTCTCCCCAGCCATTCCAATAGCTGCGACGCGCACGTAATAGTCGCCAAGTTCTTCTTTAATGGCTTCTTCGGTTTCGCTGGGTGATTTACTCCAGAGCGGCGAGGCATCCAGCATTTGAACGGAGTCGTCATCTACCCACAGGTAAACGGGTCTTTCAGCTTTGCCTGTGATTATGACAGCGTCGTATCCAGCGCGTTTTAGTTCTGCCCCAAAAGTGCCGTGGGAGACTGCTTCACCGACCGCTCCAGTGGCAGGTGACTTTGAAATGAAGGCGTGACCGTTTCCGCCTGTTGGAAACATTGTTCCTGATACGGGTCCAAGAGCCAATACAAGCGGGTTTTCTGGGCTAAGAGCCTCAACGCCTGCATTTGAGTTTGCAAGCCATAACCTCATGCCCAAGCCGATGCCGCCGACGTATTTTTTAGCGGTTTCCTCGTTAAGTTTTTCAGTTCGCGTCTTTCCAGTTGTTAAATCAACGTAAAGAACTTTACCTGCATAACCGAGCAAACATTTGTCCTCCATATGTTTGAGAAATTATTAGTCATTTGAAAACTATATTAACTTAATGGCTTCTCATGTTGGAAAAACAGATTAAAATGTTGTTTCTGTTTCACGTCATGAACAAAAAAGCATAACGCAAAGGAGAGGTTAAATGGGTAAATGCGGCGGGCGAAGAGAAAAGAAATATGAGAAGCCACAAACAATTTTTATGTACAGAACCGACAGCATCCAAAGGCGCAGGATATGAACATAAAAATTCACTACTTAGGTCTAGTAAAAACATACACGAACAAAACAGAAGAAGAAATCACGCTGGACGAAAACGCGAAGGTGTCAGACCTGCTTGATAAAATGGCTGCGAAGTTCGGCAAACAATTCACACAAGACATTTACGAGCCAGACATGAAAGAGGTGAAAACCATGTTCACCGTCATGGTTAACGGCGTAGTCATGGGGCAACTTAACGGCGTAGACACCCAACTAAAACAGGGCGACAGCGTAATTTTGATGTCGCTCATGACAGGCGGATGAAAACACAGGCAACACAGTTAACCTATTTTTTACACAAACCGTTTTAACGTTTTGAACGCGCCTCTCTTGAGAAACTATTTGGCGTCTATTTGGATGCAAACACCAATTCTATGCAGAAACCTATAGGGGGTAGGGTCGTTATTGGAAAATTCTGCGTTCAAACCAACATCAAAAAACCTTAAAGCAAAAGAAAACAAAAGCTAAAACTGAAAAAGGGAAGCGCAAAAGCGCTTAAGTTAAAGTTGTTGCGTGATTACTTTTTGGCATCGGCAATCTGGAACAGACCCTTAACGGCTTTCGCGCGTGACTTCTGAGCCAACTGCTCTGCCGTAACAAACGTCAAAGCTTCTTCAGGGCACCATTTAACGCATTGGGGTTCGCCTTCGGGGGTGTCAGTGCAGCTGTTACAGGTAAATGCAACTTTCTTTTCAGGGTGAATGTTCATGGCACCGAACGGGCACGCAGCAATACACCAACCGCAACCGTTACAGGCGTCTTCGTCCACCCTGATTATGCCAGTGTCCTCTTCCTGAGTCAAAGCATCTCGGGGGCAAGCAGCGATGCACGAGGGGTCTTCGCAGTGTCTGCAAGTGATAGCTAAGTTCGTCAGTGGTCCTATACGCATAGCGCGGATTCTTGACTTGGTCGGATTGAAGGTGTTTTCGTTTACCATGGAGCAGGCGTATTCACAGACTACGCAGCCGATGCATTTCTCGGGGTCAGCAGTGACGAATTTTCGGTCTTGCGGACGAACCAGTTTAAGCGCCTCCTACAGTGGCCTTTGGCGCTTGAGCTTTAGCTTCCACTCTCTTCATCGCCTCTTCAGCGATGTAAGCGTACTCGTCTAAACCGACTTCTGTAATTTTCTTAAGCGTGGGGATTCCGTTAGGCGTCCAATCTCTTGAAGCATAGTAATCATCTAAGCCAATATTGAATTCTTCGTCGCTGACGTAGACACCTTTTGCGGGTCCTTCATCTGGAACGGGCACGTTCTTGATCTTCCACGGGAGAGTATCATATTCACGCGTACCTTTCCCCTCGCGGAGGTTGAAAAGTCTTGCAAGGACTTCGATTCGCTCGCCGTCCATCATCATCTCTTCTACCGTGATAGGGATGCCTGTTGCTAGCGTGTAGTAGTTTGCCAAGTCTTTCCAGCCGTCGTAGTAGGTACCTCTTGAGAATTTGCAGACGATAAGCGAGTCGATGACGTTGTACATCTTGCTTTCGGTGGTAATTATTTTGCCGCGTCCTGGCTCAATCTTGAAGCGGTTCACTTTGCCTTTAACGTCAGGTGAGTAGGCACCGTTTCTAAGGTGGCAGGCGCCTCGGAAGCTTACTGAAAAGCCTAGTGCCGCGGTTTTGAGAGTTCGCAGGTCATATCCTGGAAGCTCTAAGCCTTTAATGTGGCAAGCGTACTTGTAGGCATCTCCGCCGATTAACTCCGCGGCTTTGGCGGTTCCTTCAGCAAGGATGTTACCAAGCCAGCCTTCACGTTTACCGATTTTATGTATAATTTGGATTAGGGCTTCGGCGTTGCCGAATTTGAGGTCAATTCCGTCAGCTTGCTCTCTTGTGAAGATACCGTGCTCATAACAGTCCATAGCGAAAGCGACAACAACACCGATACTGATGCCGTCCATGTCGTACTCGTTGGTTATACGCATGGCTTCAATTACCGCGTCTAAGCGGTCAATGCCACAAAGGGGACCCATGCTCCAGAGGCACTCGAACTCAAGCCTTGAAGTAGAGCCCTTATAGGGACCTTCTGGAACAACTGCAATGTGGTCACAGCGCATACCGCAAGTGGCGCAACCAACAATTTTCTTCACATAATGCTCGTTTAGCCACTCGCCACTGACTTTGTCGGCGCCTTCAAATGTGGCGTCGGTCCAATTACGGGTTGCAAGTGCTGAGAGTGAGTTCAAAACAAGAACGTTTTCGGGGGTGCCCAGAGTCTTGTATTTCTTTGTTGACGGTCCTTTCATGCGTTCATGGATAAGTTTCACGAATTCCCTGAAACCAGGCTTGTCCGCAACGTTAACATCATGTGTTCCACGGACTGCAACCGCTTTGAGGTTTTTGCTGCCCATGACGCCGCCCATGCCGCTGCGTCCTATGGCACGGAATTCGTCGTTTATGATAGCTGCGAATCGGCAGAGTTTTTCGCCTGCTTCGCCGATAGCTGAAACACGAATGTAGAAGTCTCCGAGTTCTTCTCGGATTGTTTGGTCAGTATGGTAAACTGAGAAATTTTTCATGTGTTCAGCATTCATTATTTGGACTTTGTCGTCATCAACCCACAAGTAACTTAGTTTGGGGGCGTTACCCGTAATTATGATAACATCATAACCCGCCCGTTTGAAGTCGGGTCCGAAGAAGCCGTGGGATTCACCATTACCGATACCGCCCGTGGCGGGAGATTTGGACACGACGGCGTAGCTGTTGCCGCCTGTTGGTCCCATGGTGCCGCTGAGTGGACCCGTCATGTAGATGAGTGGGTTGTCAGGGTCGTATGCGTCGGTGCCTGGTTTTGAGTTGTCCATAAGGAGTTTAATGCCTAAGCCGACGCCGCCAATGTAATCTTTTGCCAGCTTTTCGGTTAAGGGCTCGGTTTTGATTTCTCCAGTTGTGAGGTTAACACGCAGTATCTTTCCCGCGTAAGCATACATTACTTTTCTTATCCTCCACACATGCTGTTTTAATTAAAGGCAGGTGAAGGGGATATAAACCTAATGGATTAGGCTGCGAAAAATTCACGGCAAATCTTGTAAGTTTAACAAACAAACCCGAAATGTTTTTGCATGCATATCAAATGCAATACTTAAATTATTAGTAAGTAAACAAAACCCGCATCGTTTTTAATGATGCAAAAAAGAGGTGTCAAACCAGCAAACACCTCGTTTTGCCCACATCCACTAAAGAATCTTCAACAGGAAATCCACGATTCGCCCTGCAGACTGCGCAACTTCTTCTGTTAAGCCTTCCCCAAAATCCGTATCCTTAGGCTCAACAAGCAGCAAAGCCAGTTTTGTTTGCGCCATCTGTGTGATGTAGTCGCAGAATACCCGCAGAGGCAGCATATGGGTCGTTATGGAAGGACCATTCACAACTTTTTCGGCGTCGTACAAACGGATATCACCCGGATTCAGCCCCAAAATCGCTGCATCCACCAGCAACACATGCGACGGCTTAAGCTCCACGATTTCATCCATGAAACTTTCAGGCACAGTTTCACATTCAATAAGGTGCACATTAGCGGGAACTTTTCCCTGGAGGTCTTGAACAATTTTTACACCGATAAAATCGTCCCGACGGATATCGTTACCTATGCCCGCTATAACCACGCTTTTTGCGCTGCTAAACCAATTTTTCAGTTCTTCCTCAAAGCCAAATTCTGTATTGTTCAAAGTTTACACACGCCACAATCAAAAACAAAACAAAGAAGGAAAGGGTGGGTGTTGAGGTTTAACGTTGTAGTTTTTGAACACACTTTTTGTTGCTGTCATAGACGTTAACCGTCATCGGCATTTGTCCAACTGCAAAGTGTGTTGCACAACCGAAGCATGGGTCGTAGGCGCGGAAAGCCATTTCGACTTTGTTGAGTATACCTTGGTCGCATTTGCCGCCTTTGATTAAGCCTTTAGCTGCGTCGCGAATGCTCATGCATATAGCGGGGTAGTTGTTGGTTGTAGCGACGATCATGTTAACGTCCTTCACAAGAGCGTCTTGATCCAAAGTATAGTCGTGAATAAGCGTACCGCGGGCTGCTTCAACGATACCAACGCCTTGTCCTGGCTCGCCTGGTTTGTTACGTATGTTTGTGCTTGTGATTTCAGGGTCTTTGGCTAACTCAACTGCACGTTCGGCGGCGTATAGCAATTCAATGAGTCGTGCCCAATGGAACGCTAATGTGCCGTGAACAGGTTTACCCAGTGTCTTGAACATAACTTCGCATTCTGCCTGAGCAAGCGGCGTTGCCATGCCATCAGCAGCGTTCAATCTGCCAAGAGGACCAACGCGGTAGACACCGTTGTCAGCGCCGTAGCTGAAACCGTTCCAGCCGATTTTCTTAAGGTAGGGGAATTTGCTGTAAGTCCAAGGCTCCACGTGCTCGACTACGTGTTCAAGGTAGTCTTTGGGTTCGAATTTGACGAATTCTTTACCTGCGGGATCAACTACGCGAACTTTTCCGTCATAAAAGTTTACTTTGTTGTTGTCATCAACCGTACCCATGTAGTAGGTGCTCATGGTGTAAGCGTCACTCTTAATCATGTCCAAGTAAGCGCTGTTCCCAAGGACAAGGTCATGGAAGAGTTTCAGCGAAAACTGGGCGAACTTTACTGTTGATTCTGCCATGTCTTGAATTTCTTTACGATCTTCCTCGCTGAGCGCCTTGCTGAATCCGCCTGGAAGTCCACTAACTGGGTGGGTTGCTTTTCCGCCCAGAATCGCGGTTATTTTCTGTCCGTAAGCGCGGTGTTTTATGACTTCTTTGGCAACGTCTAATCCTGCTTTCTCGATGACTCCTAGGATGTTGCGTTTTTCTGGTGGGGCATCTGGACCAACGATGAAGTCGGGTCCGCCTAGGTAGTAGAAGTGGAGTGTGTGGTCGTAGATGAAGTATCCGCAGTTCAAGAGTTCTCGAAGTTTCTTCGCTGTAGGAGGCGGCGTAACGTTGAACGCTTGGTCTAAGGCTTTTACTGAGGCAAAGTGGTGAGCAACGGGGCAGACACCGCAGATTCTTGTGGTAAGCTGCGGCATCAGCTCTGCGCGTCGTCCAATACAGAATTTCTCGAATCCGCGGAGTTCAGGGATTTTTAGGTACGCGTTTTCTACGTCGCCTTGGTCATTAAGGAATATGGATATGTTTCCGTGACCTTCAAGCCGGGTGATTGGGTCGATTAATATTTCTTTCATTTCTTCATCACCTTTCGTTTAAGAATTGAAGCAGGCAAGCTGTACATGTAGAAGGTGCCCACGGGGTCTTTAATTTGGGCCATCAGCTTGTCTACATCTTCATCTGTATACTGTCCAGGTTCCTTGTCCAAACCAAGAATTGAAGCCAAAGCAGTTATCATACCTGCACCGACTTCAGGCTGGTTTGGTGCCGCTCCGCCACACCCAGTGCAGGGCATGTCAACTTTGAGGCATTGGGCGCCGCATCCGCTGCGGGTAGCCATACCCAAACAGATTATGCCTTGTTCCATGAGGCAGCGGTCAGGGTCAGGAGCCTTCTCGTACACTCGGTAAATTTGGGTTATTTTCTTGTTTTGCCTTGTTCGGGGGCATTCGTCACAGACTGCGGGTAATGGTGCAAGAACGGAGCCTTTTGGCGGCAGTTTTCCTGCGGCTATGGCTTCTACGGCGTTGGCGATTAACTTCACTGGGGGCGGACAGCCAGGTAAGTAGTAGTCCACGTCGACAGTCTGTGCAAGGGTTTTGACAGTGTCGTAGAATTCAGGGATTTTTAAGGTGCCTTCTTTTACCGTGGTTGCGGTTTGGGGCATCACTTTGTCGGGGTTAACGTTTGATTTGTCTTTGATGTAAACTTGCTCGAAAATTTCCGCTTTGTCGCTGAGGTTGGCTAAGCCAGGTATACTGCCTTCGTGGGCGCAGGAGCCGAATGCAACCAGCGTCTTTGATTTTTCACGCAGCATTTTTGCCATGTGTTCTTGCTCTGAGTTGCGGATGGACCCATTGAAGAACGTGATGTCGATGTATTTGTCAGGCATCGCTTCCACGTCTTTGTATTTGATGTCCATAGCGACTGGCCAGAACACAATATCAGCGATTTTAACTACATCAAGGATTTTCTCGTTTATATCTAGCACGGCTATTTCGCAGCCGCCGCAACTTGCAGCCCAATAAAAGGCTATTTTCAGCTTCTCGCTCATTTTATTTTGCACCCTCATTGACTTGTTCTAATAGTTTTTTAGTACTAACTCTGAGGTCTTTAAAGGCAAGTTCTTCAGGCGTCATGCCTAAGGCTAACCCAAGCAACTGGGGATAATGCAGGATAGGAACACCGTAGACTTCGTTGAACATCTTTTCTATACGCAACTCGTTGGTGTCGTACATGATATGGCAGAATGGGCAAATGGTAATTAAAGCCTGCGCATCTACCTGCTTTACGTGGTTAAGTTTGTCTCTTGCCAGTTGCAGAGCAACCTTGTCGCTTACCCCAACACTTGGAGCACCGCAACATTCGGTTTCGTCAATGTAGTCTAAGCAGGTAGCGCCCGTTGCTTCAATCAATGCCTTAAGAGTTTGGGGGTCTTCTGGGTCGTCAAAGCCTATGTATTCTTTGGGGCGGAGAATATGGCAGCCGTTATGTTCTGCAACTTTGAGCATGTTAAGCGGCTTCACAACTGCATTTTTAATGTTGTCGACACCAATGTCTTCCTTCATGACTTGCAGCAGATGCTTCGTTATGATTGTCCCCTTAAACTCTAAACCTGATTCTTTCAGGTGACCATTAATTTGTCCTTTTAATACCTTATCTTCCTTTAAAATCTTGTTAACCTTTTTCAAAGTTCCAGCGCAGCCTGGACACAAGGTAAGTATGTTTAAGCTCTGTTGTTCAGCCAACGCGAGGTTTCGTGCTGCAAGAATCAGCATAGTTTCGTGACTAACGGGGTCTAGAGGTAAGCCGCAGCAGTTAAACTCGGGCATCTCAACAAGCTCTACACCCAGTTTTGCTAGAACTTTTCGTGCTGAAATTTCGTAAGCCGCCACTCGGTATGGAATTGCACAGCCAAGAAATATAAGGTATTTACTGTTTGGCATCTGTCTCACCCTGATTTTTCACATAGTTTACGAAATTTACGCCTTTTAGGCTCTTTTTTACGCTTTCAGGATTACCTTTAGGCAGAGGCGGCAACCCCAAAGTTTCCCGTTTCTTTAAGCGTAAATCAGGAATCTTGTAGGCATAGCCTGTCTCCAGAACACTAGCGCATTGGTCTTTGAAAACCTGCGGCACAATGCCCTCTTCAGCTGCCATATTTCGCAAAACACGAATAACACTTGCAACTTCAACATCTTGGGGGCAACGGTCTGTGCAGGTGAAACACGCGGCGCAAAGCCATAACGTGTCGCTTTTCAAAACGCGGTCCTTGAGTCCAAGCCGTGCCATATGAATAAGCGTGCGTGGTCTGTAAGAGTCGCTGTACCGTGCGATGGGGCAATCACTTGTGCAGGTTCCGCATTGAAAGCACTTAAGCAGTTTCTCGCTCCCGTGCCTCTTTATTAGTTTATACTTGAATTTTGGGTCAAGTTCTGAAGCTTTAATTGGGTCTTTGGTTGTGTCTCTTGTTGTTGACGCGTTCTCTGCCATTAGACAGTCCCCTTTTCACGGTATGGTAAGCTTAATGGTTGTTAATCCCGTGTTCTTCGACGGCTAAGGGTAATAAGGTGGATGAGTGTAAACAGCTTGGGATTTCTGCGCCTCAAGTTTCAACACTTCAGGCAACATTTTGATGCACCATACGCGCATAGAGATTCAAAAAGCCTATTCGCAGTACATAAAGTTTCGGTCATGTTTGGTTTTTTCTTTCCATGTTAAGCACAGAAAAAAGATTGGTCGAACTGCATATTTATCGCAACTTATGTTTTATGAGAAAGTATTAAATGTGCACATAACCATTATGGATGTAACACATTTGTGTCTTCATCTCCGAGGTTGAATGATAAATGAAAATACTCTCGAAAGAAGACTTCAACGATTTTGTAAACGCGTTAATAAAAGATGAAACTTGGGACACCATAGGAGTCAAAGCGAAAGGCAACAAATTCTCGTTTGAGCCTCTGGAATCAGCAAGCGAGTTGCGGTTAGACTACGACGTAACGCTTCTGCCGCCTAAAAAGTACTTTTTTCCCCAAAGAGAAACCCTCTTCACATACAACTTGGCAGGAGGTTTCTCAGCAAAGAACCCCTCAGAAGCAAAACCAACCGTAATTATCGGTGTGCATCCCTATGATATCGTTGCCCTGTTCCACATGGACGAAATATTTAGGGAAACTAAATCAGACCCTTACTACTTTGAAAAAAGAAACGCCTCCGTCATAATAGGCGTCAACATGCAGAAAATGTCCAAATGGAACTTTTCAGCGTACATGGGCTGCGCCACCGTTGACTACGGCTATGACCTAATGCTTACAGACCTCGGAAACAGGTACGCCATCAGCGTGGGTTCACAGAAAGGAGGCGAACTTCTCTCCAAATACGCTAAAAACGTAACCGAAGCCTTCGCCAGAGACATACAACTTGTTGGACAAAAAAAAAGAGAAATAATGTACATGTCCCAACAGAAGTTCGACTTTCCAGTTGATTTAATTCCAGAACTGCTCAAACAAACTTATGATGAAAGCGGTTTTTGGGAGGAACACTCCGAAAAATGCTTAGCATGTGGCTCCTGCGTCCTAGTCTGCCCCACATGCTACTGCTTTGACGTGAAAGATAACCCAGACCTCTCGCTAGAACAAGGCGAAAGAATCCGAACATGGGACGGCTGCTTACTGGAAGACTTCGCCAAAGTCGCGTCAGGAGAAAACTTCCGCGCGACCAGACCTACACGTTACAGACACCGTTACTTCAAGAAAGGCAAGTACCTTTTTGACCGATTCGGCTTCATCTCATGCGTTGGTTGCGGAAGATGCTCATCAAACTGCCTACCCGACATCGCCAACCCAGTGAATCTCTTCAACGACATGTACCGCGAACAAACAGGCAAAGGCACCCAAGTCGCCGCGGCAGCAGCCCCCGAAGTCAACATCCAAACAGAAGGAAACATCGACTACGTGCCTAAACTAGCAACAATCATCAAAAAGGAGCAGATGACAGCCAACGAAATGTTCTTTGAAATCAAACTAGACGACGGCTCCGAGTTGGGACATAAACCAGGGCAGTTTGTAGAGTTGTCGGTTTTCGGCGTGGGGGAAGCCCCTATTTCGTTGTCGTCGCCGCCGACTAAGAAGGGCTCTTTTGAAATCTGTGTCCGCAAACTTGGGAACTTAACCACTAAACTGCACACGTTAGAGGTAGGGGACAAAGTCGGTATACGGGGACCCTTTGGAAACGGCTTTGACGTGGATTTCTTGAAGGGCAAGAACCTGCTTTTCGTGGCGGGTGGTTTAGGTATTGCTCCGTTGCGTTCCATGTTCAACTACGTCTTGGATAACCGAGGAGACTTCGGTCACGTGAGCCTACTTTATGGATGTAAAGAGCCGCGGGAGTTACTCTTCAGAGATGAGATGGTTGCGTTGCAGAGTCGTCCTGATGTGGAGTTTAAGTCTGCGGTTAACTGGTGTCCTGACGGGGAAGTTTGGATGGGGAGCATAGGTGTAATCACCACGCTTATTCCGCAGGTTTCGTTTGACCCTGAAACCATCTATGCCGTAATCTGCGGTCCCCCGGTCATGTACAAGTACGTCATCGGAGACCTAAAAGCCAGAAAGGTACCTGACGACCACATAATTGTTTCTCTGGAGCGCCGAATGAAATGCGGCGTCGGCAAATGTGGACACTGCCAAATCAACGAAATTTACGTGTGTAAAGATGGACCCGTGTTTAATTATTCAAAAATCAAAGGACTCCCGGAGGCGCTCTGATGAAACCCAAAGTTGCGTTCTTTGACTTTGCAGGATGCGAAGGAGACCAGTTGCAGGTTGCAAACTTGGAGGAAGACTTGCTTTCCCTGCTTGGTCAAGTGAAAGTTGTGAGTTTCAGAGAGGTTATGAAGGAACACAGCGACGACTACGACATCGCATTCATAGAAGGTTCCTGCACCCGTCTGCAAGATGAAGAACGGCTCAAGCAAATCAGGAATAACGCCAAAATCGTGGTCGCCATAGGTTCATGCGCCACCATCGGCGGCATAAATTCGCTGCGTAACTACAAGGACTTAGAGGAAGTCAGAAAAACAGTTTACGGCGACCAAGCAAAACTGTTCGACACCTACGCTGCCCGACCCATAGACGCCGTCATAAAAGTAGACGCTTACGTTCATGGATGCCCAATCAACAGGGAAGAATTTCTGCAGGTGGTGAAGTCGCTTCTGCTGGGTAAAAGACCCGACATCCCTACGTATCCTGTCTGCGTGGAATGCAAGAAAAACGAGAATGTCTGCGCTTTTGAACGCGTAGAGTTCTGTGTGGGACCAGTCACCCGTGCGGGCTGCAACAGCTGCTGCGTAAACGAAGGCACAATCTGCTGGGGCTGCCGCGGTTTAGTTGACAACCCTAACGAGAACAGCCAAAAAGAAGTCCTCATCAAATATGGACTCACGGTTGACGACGCTATAGGTAAGTTTAAACTTTATGTCGGTTGGCAGGAGGCAAAAAGATGAAAAACCCAGACGTAAACATTCAAGTCCACCACTTGACAAGAGTGGAAGGACACGGCAACATCTACGTTGACGTGAAAAACGGCGTAGTACAAAAATGTGAATGGCAAGTTTCTGAGGCGCCCAGATTCTTCGAAGCCATGGTGGTTGGAAGAGCATGGAATGAACTGCACCACATCACCTCGCGTATCTGCGGCATCTGCAGCATCGGGCACACGTTGGCGTCGTTGAAAGCTACGGAAGCAGCCATGGGCATAACCATTAGCAAGCAAGACCTCAAGCTTCGGAAACTGGCGCTTCACGCTGAAAACATGCAAAGTCACCTTCTGCATGTGGGATTTCTGGTTCTGCCCGACCTGATGGGCGTGGGCTCGGTTATTCCGTTAGCTTCATCTCATCCTGACGAAGTCAAAACCGTGCTGCGGCTACACCGAACCGCCAACGAAATGTCTAACCTCATCTGCGGAAGAACCACTCACCCGCAAAGGTTGATACCGGGCGGCTTTTCCAAACTGCCCACCACGAGGCAACTTGCAGAACTTAAAAAGAAACTGCAAGACGCGGTTCCTGACCTGCAGGCTGCGGCGAAGTTGTTGAAGAGTTTGGCGGATAAGATTCCTGACTTCACGCGGGAAACCGAATTCATCGGGTTAACCAGCAAAGACGAATTCGCGCTGTATGATGGACAGTTGGCGTCTACTGACACGGGCACGGCGCCAGTCAACGAGTACCTTGCCTTCACCAACGAATACATTGTTCCGACGTCAACGGCGAAGTGGGCAAAGCACAACCGCGACTCATACATGGTTGGAGCCCTTGCTAGAGTGAACCTCAACTACGATAAACTGTCGCCGATGGCGAAGCAGGTGGCGGAGATGTTCGGATTGAAACCAATATGCCACAACTCATTCATGAACAGCATAGCTCAGCTTGTGGAGGTTGTGCACAGCGTAGAAGACTCCATACGCCTCATCGGCGAGTTAGAAGCCGACGGCTTGAAGCCTCAACCTGACTACTTTAAGCCTGAAATCAAAGTTAAAGCTGGACGAGGAGTAGGCGAAGTTGAGGTTCCAAGAGGCATACTATTCCACGACTACACCTACAACAACAAGGGAGTCTGCACCAAAGCCAACTGCGTTATCCCAACAAACCAAAACCACGGCAACATCGACCTCGACATGAAAACCATAGTACCAACGTTGCTCAGCAAATCAGAAAAAGAAATCGAGTTGACTTTGGAGATGCTTGTCCGCGCCTACGACCCCTGCATCTCATGTTCAACACACGCAGTCAAAATACACGTTGACAAGTAAAAAGAGGTTTAAGTTGTAGGAACTTTTTCTTCTTTCTTTTTCACGGAGAAACCCTTTTCTTTTGGCGCAAGAGTTGTCGGTTTTTCTTCCACAACCGAAAGCTCAGTTTGTTTGTCGGCTTCGGGCTTCAGCAGAAGGCATCTTTGGTCAGGCAGTTCTTCTCGCATGCTTAGGGTGCCTTTAACTGTGCCATCGTTGAGGTATTCTATGTCAAAGCCCATCTTTTTAGTCAAGCTTAATGCACGGTAATTGTCTGGAAGCATTATCGCATACACGTTTTCGACGCCCATCTCGGTGGCTATGTCAAGCACGTAATCCACGATTTTTGTGCCTAAACCTAAGTTTTGCCATCTATCCCCTACAACGAACGCCATTTCGCCGCTTTTGCCGTCGGGTTCAACGCTGAGTCGGCTTACGCCAAGGATTTTTCTGCGTCCTTCCTCTACTAGCTCGGCGACTATCGCGATTTCTCGGTCGTAGTCTATGTTGCAGTATCTCACGCGGACTTCATGCGGGGTGTCTTTAAGCATTTGGAAGAAACGGTAGCGGATGGATTCTTCGCTGAAGCTCTGGAACATCTCCAGCCACATGGGTTCATCTTCAGGTTTTATCGGGCGCAGAAGCACCTCTTGCCCGTTTTTAAGCGTCCAAAGGCGTTCCTGCTGCTTCGGATAGGGGCTTATGACCAGTTGCTCGTGAGGTTGGAAACTCTTGCAAACGCTGGCTTTATCGATAACTATTCGGGCGTCGAGGATAACGGCTTCTTTCTCGTTAATCAACATAGGGTTGATGTCAATTTCTTTTATCTGCGGGAAATCTATGAGCAACTGACTAAACAGCAACAAGGTTTCTTCAAGTTTCTTTAAATCAACGGGTGGCGAACCACGATAGCCCTTGAGAAGCTTGTAGATTTTTGTCTCCTCCATCATCCGCCTAATTAGCGTGGTGTTCAACGGGGGCAGACCCATCGAGTAGTCTTTGAACAATTCTACGCCTACGCCGCCCATGCCAAAAAGCACTACAGGACCAAAAATCGGGTCAGTTTTCCCGCCGATTATGATTTCATAGCCTTTCTTTTGCACCATCGGCTGGATAGTTACGCCGATTATCTGGGCATTGGGGGTATAAGCGGTTGCCCGCTGGATTAACTTTTCAAAACCTTCACGTACTGCAGCTGCGTCTTGCACATTGAGGATTACGCCGCCCACATCGCTTTTGTGAACGATTTGGGGGGAAAGTATCTTCATAACCACAGGGAAACCCATCTGCTTCGCGTAAGCTACGGCTTCGTCCACGTTGTTGGCAACTGCAGTTTTGACCACTGGAAAGTTGTAGTATTTGAGAATTTTTTTGGCTTCATCCTCTGTCAAGACTTCACGGTCTTCAAACGCAACATTTCGCAGAATAACGTTTATGGGTCGACGGGGTGGAGCGTCAAGAAGCACTTCTTCAGGGGTTTCGTAAATTAACTCTACGTTACGTTGATACTGGTACATGGTCATGTATGTTTTAACTGCTTGCTCGGGTGTTGAGTAGGTTGGGATATTGTTGGCGTTCAGGATGCTGTTGGCTTCTTCTACGGCGCCGTAACCCATGAAGCTAGTCAAGATGGTTTTATTCTGGTACGCTTTACTTCGAACCAAATCCACTATGCCCTTTGAAATCTCAACTGACTCGGAAACTGCCTGCTGAGTAAAAATCACCAAAATCCCATCAATGTTGTCGTCGTTAAGGCATGCTTCCACCGCAGCTTTGTAACGATCAACTTTAGCATCTCCCAAAACGTCAATAGGGTTACCATGACTCCAGAAATGCGGCAAAACAGCATTAAGCGAATCCAAAGTTTTCTGACTCAACTTAGCCAGCTTTCCACCCTGTGCAATCAACGCATCAGTAGTCATTACCCCAGGTCCGCCAGCGTTAGTTATAATCGCCAAGTTAGGTCCCTTCGGCAGAGGCTGGGTGCCTAAAACTTCAGCCGCGTTAAAAAGGTCGGCGATGTCATTGACACGAACAATGCCTGCACGTTTGAACGCTGCATCGTAAATCGAGTCTTCTCCTGACAAGGAGCCAGTGTGGGAAGCAGCTGCTTTGGCGCTTTCGCTGAATCGGCCAGATTTCACCACGATTATGGGTTTGGTTCTTGCGAAGTGTCGGGCGGCACTCATGAATTTGCGGGCTTCCGTTATGCCTTCAACGTACATTAAGATGCTTTTGGTTTTGGGGTCGGTGCCAAAGTAGTCGATGAGGTCACCAAAATCCACATCTATCATGCTGCCTACGGACACAAAGTTGCTGAAGCCGATGTTTTCGTGGATCGCCCAATCAAGGATGGCGGAGCCTAACGCGCCACTTTGACTTAGAAATGCGATGTTACCCGATTTAGGAACTTTGTCTACGAATGTGGCGTTGAGGTTAACGCGTGGGCGGATTATGCCGATGCAGTTTGGACCGACAATGCGCATGTCGTATTTTTTGGCGATCTCCAAAATTTTGGTTTCTAACTCTTTTCCAGCAGGACCTGTTTCTTTGAAGCCTGCAGAGACAATTATGGCTCCTTTTACTCCCGCTTTGCCACATTCTTCAACCATGTCAGGAACGGTTTTGGCGGGTGTGGCGATCATGGCTAAGTCCACGGGTTCAAGGATGTCTACCACGCTTGCGCAGGTTTTTGTTCCGAGAATTTCAGGTTTACGTATGTTAACAAAGAAAACTTTTCCTGCATAGCCAAGCCGAGTAAAGTTCTTCACAATGGCGTATCCCACTGAGCCTTCAGTGTCACTTGCGCCTATAATGGCTACGCTGCGAGGGTTGAAAATTTTATCCAGATTTAAGGTACCCATTTACTGTGAACCTTCTGCGGTTTAGGGTCGTGAAAATGGGGGATTAAAAGCTTATGCACTCATAACCAGGTAATTTCCGTGAAAGCTTGTAGTCCCCCTTTTCGACAAGCAATTCACGATGGTAAAGGGTTTAATTGTTTGTTGTTACTGCTTGGCAGCCACATGCCCTTAAGAGCCCCTTTTCCGATGACTTAATCGGTGAAAAGCATGGTTTTAGGTGAAAAATTATGGGAAGGCAAAGGCAAAAGCGGCGCTAGTTTCATAAAATCCGTTGGAATTGAAGGCATTGTAACTGAGTATTCTTGGATGGCACAACTGAAAGGGTCAGGATGCGCAGAAGGCGTGGACTGCAACATCAGCGTCACAGCTAAAGGCATAACGCCCCCGAAGGGAGTGGGCGCAGCAAAGGACCAAGGCATCCTAACCACAACCACGGGCGAGATAGCAATTCTGAAAGGGTTCGACTTGGCGAAAATGGTTGAGGGTAAAGGTGTAAGCGTTGGTTTATTGAGTTTCATGACTTTGGCGGAGAAACTTGACTGGATTAACGACGTGATAGCGGTGGTAACCTTCGAAGCGTTAGACGCGATGTGGCAAGATTTCAACGTTGTCATCTATGAATGGAACATTTAGCCCGCAAAATCAACGGTAAATGACAGCTGCAACAGCTAATTCTTCTTTTTCTTTACGCGTAAACGCGCCACAAGCTACTCCCGGCTGATGATCCCTAGCACAGACGGGGACACCACCGATTTCTTCAAAATTGGCGCAGTTTAAGCAGAACCTGTGATCTTTCTTGTTAGGGTTAACACTTGAATTTTTGGGTTTGAACTCTTGGCAACACACGCTGGGACCGCTACGCATAGCACAAATGGCGACGCCGTCTATGTCTCTGCGGTCGTCTAAATTTGCGCAGTCGCGGCAACTTTCTGTTTTCGTTTCGTCACCTCCTGTTATTTAGGCATAAGCGAAAGCAAAACAGGCTCCATGATGAAGCCGTTTTCTGTGTCATGTTTCTTGAACATGGGCATCTGTATGGCTTTTGCGAAAAAGGGGGCATCCATAACCATGGTGTGATATTCGCCGAATTCTCCACATATGTCCACACCGTTCGTGTTGTGCAGAGCCTTAAGGTCTCGCAAGCTTTGTTCATCAATTGTGCGTCCTAACCAGTCGTCGGTGAACCAAGGCTTCTTGACACATGTGAAAACCACCTTCAAACCGCTAGCCAGAAGCTCCTCCATTAATTCTTCTCGGTCATGTTCCCAGAGGGGCTTTATGACTTGGACGCCGGTGTCTTTGCAGACTTCGTCGATCCATGTGCCATGAAAAGTGTCTTGGGTGATATCGCCCGTGACGATGGCTTCGATGCCGTATTCGGTTTTCAATTCAAGAATAGACTCACGGTACGAATCCATGTATGGGGGGTCAAGTTTGTCCCAGAGGAACCGCTGTTGGAGTGCTTCTGCTTGAAGTTTAGTGAGCAGGTTAGGGTGGGAAAGGGAGGGGTTTTGCCAGACGAAGTTAACGAAGAGTTTAACGTCGTGTTCTTTCATGGCTTTGTAGCAGGCTAAGGCTGAGTCTTTGCCGCCTGTCCATGATATGGCTACTTTCATCGGGGCATACCTCGCTTTAGAAAGGTTATTTCAGTAATAAGGCGGATGTTCATTCTTTTACACTCGCAACCTAATTCTATTCAATCGTAATGATAAAAGACAACAATTTAACCATATAAATAAGTTGCTGAACAATAAATAAACACTTGTCGAAAAATTATAGGAGAAGGAATATAAACATAACCTACGACTATGAGCACCAAAGCTGCACCAAAACAAGCCTAACCCCCAATAATGAGCCCACCAAAAAGTATATCTCTAATCCGCAAAGTGCTTAAGCAGCTTAACAACCCGTGAGAGTGAAATACGTGGTCATAAAAGCAGTCATATTCGACTTGGATGGAACAATCGCCAACTTCAATTTAGACTACAAAGCCCTCCGCGCCGAATCCCGAGGCTACCTGATAAAAATGGGCGTTCCAGCCTCCCTGCTGTCAATAAAAGAAGACATTTTTGAAATGCTAAAGAAAACAGAACTGTACCTAAAAAACGCTCAGAAACCCGCAGACACCATGAAAGAAATCCGCAAGGAAGTTTTCCGGTTGGCAGAGATGCACGAAGCTGAGGCAGCAGCACTCACGAGCCTGTTTCCGGGTTCAATGGAAACCATCAAATCCCTCAAAGCCATGGGGTTGAAAGTTGGGTTATGTACCGTGAACAGCGCCAGTTCCACAAAACGTATCCTTGAACGCTTCAAGCTTGCCAAATACTTTGACGCAGTGATTACTCGTAACGAGGTTGCTAAATTCAAACCAGACCCTGAACACTGCAAAGCTGCTTTAAACGCGTTAGATGTGTCAACACCTGAAGTCGTTTTTGTTGGAGACAGCATAATGGACATGTAAGCCGCAGCGGAAATAAAAGCCACAGCCGTTGGATTACCCACAGGAATCTCCACCCAAAAACAGCTAATTAACCAAGGCGCAAACTACATCATAACCTCCATAACCGACCTACCCACCCTTATCAAACGCATGAACAAAAACCAAACCGACAGCAACTAAACAGAAACAACTTATCCTTAACTGGAGCGGCGTGCACCCCATAAAAAATTAAAGGAGGAGAGAGGGGAGGAAGAGGAATCCTACAGGATGCACGCCACACGGAATATTTGCAGTTTATGCTTTGTCGATGTAGAATGCGGTTACGAATGTTGTTTTCAAGCTTTTGTGGGTTTTCGTTTGGGTTTTAGGCGACTTTATTTTCTGCGAGGCGTTGCTTGTTATGAAAACCGATTCGCCCTTCTCTAGGCGTTCCTGCACCGTTGAGAAGTCTACTTGTTTGACTTCGTGTACTTCAACGTCTTGACTGGCATCATTCCGCAAGAAGAGTACCTGAAACTTGGGCACCTTGTTTATTTCCAGCACATCAGTTAACATAGCCTTCTCACTTTTCGCCTCGATAACTTCTCAAAAACCCACGAAACTTAAGTCAACAATTACTCTGCCCTAAGACCACTTAAAGCTATGTGACTGCTACAGCACAGCAACATCAAACTATAAACAAAAAGACAGGTTACTCCAAAACAAACTTTACAATCTGTTCTGTTTCCCGCAAAGAATCTACAATTAAGTCAGCATTCGCCTTTCCAAGCTCAGCATCAGTATATGCACCTTGAGCAACTGCAACGCAACTCATGTTTCCAGCCTTAGCGGCTTGCACTCCAAAAATAGAGTCCTCCAGCACCATACAATCTTCAGGTTTACTGCCCAGCTTCAATGCAGTTTTCAGGAAAATCTCCGGGTCAGGCTTAGACTTGCTTACGTCGTCAACAGTTACGACCACGCTGAAGAACTTGTCTACATCCAAAGCTTTGAGCAAGGAGTCGATTACTTGACGGTTATTCATCGAAGCCAACCCCATCTTAACTTTACCCTGAAGCAACTCCAAAAGCTCTCGGGCATAAGGAAACAGCGTCACCTTGTCTGAATGCTTGAGGGCGGTTCGGATTTTTGCTTCCACAAGACGCCTAATAACCTGCTCGTTGGGGGTTAGCCCTTTTGATTCAAGAATTTCCTTAAAGGTCCATACTGCACCCACGCCGATGCGTCGTTCCACGAATTCGTCGGAAACATCTAAGCTCAAAACTTCCTGCAGTGCCCCATGAAAAGAAGCCAAAATCGCGTCTTTCGTGTCCGCTAAGGTTCCGTCCCAATCGAAAATAACAGCCTCAAACAGGAACAACCACTTCAGCGGAAACTCGGTTTTCAGCGTTTGTCTTCAGGGCTAACTTTTTCTCGAATCAACGCACTCTTCACGGTTGCCTTCTCGACAGCGTTCATTATCCCTTGTCGAACGCCGCTGGCTTCCCACTCGTAAATGGCGTCTATGGTTGTGCCACCTGGCGTGGTAACCATATCGCGGATTTTGGTGGGGCTTTCAGGCAACTCCAAAATCAGTTTGGCTGTTCCCAACAGGTTCTGTGCGGCGGCTTTTTCGGCGATGTTTCGAGGCAACCCAACTTTTAGTCCAGCGTACGTTAAGGCTTCCGCAACTATCGACAAGTATCCGGGTCCGCTTCCGCTAAGCCCCGTGATGGCATCCATGTACTTCTCATCCAGCTCCTCACACAACCCCATCAAACCCAAAATGCCCTTGATTTTTTCTTTATCTTCCTCGGTAACGTCTTGGTCGCAGCAGAACGCAGTGTAAGAAGCCTGCACCAAAGCGGCTACGTTAGGCATAATGCGGACGACTTTGGCATCGGGAACCTGCTTTTTGAGGAACCACAG
This sequence comes from Candidatus Bathyarchaeota archaeon, assembly GCA_026014615.1. Lineage (GTDB taxonomy): Archaea > Thermoproteota > Bathyarchaeia > Bathyarchaeales > Bathycorpusculaceae > JADGNF01. The sequence goes on from JAOZHZ010000004.1 coordinate 258,520, forward strand.
CGGCACGGTTGCAGCCGTAGAAACCACCAGTTTACCCTTAACTTCTTTGATGATTCCCTTGAGAACCTTCTCCAAATCGCCGGGCTTAACGCTGACGAGGATGATGTCGGCTTTGGCGGCGGCTTTGCGGTTGTCTGTTGTTGTTTCCACGCCGAGGGCTTCGAGTTCTTTGAGTTTTTCTGTAACGAAGTCGGCGGCTGTGATTTTGCCAAGATAGTTACCTTTGAGAAGGCTTTTGATTATGGCGCCGCCCATCATACCGGTGCCGATTACTGCGATTTTGTCAGACATATCAAGGTTCTCCTATTTACTTCTACCTTTGTGGTTTTGGCTCTTAAACTTTTATCGCATTCGTTTGGCTCATCTGGATGCAAGGGTTTTCTGAACCATTTCTTTCATGACAAAGGAGGACGCGTTGGTTCGGACTCCACGGCTATTGAAGTGCGTAGCGACCGCCACGTAGCCGTTGTTTTTGAGAGTTTGGAAAAATGCGGCAACCGAGGGAGCAGGCAACCCGAACTTGCCGCTCATCTTGTCCAACACAAAATAAGTCAGCGGCGCGTCTGCTTCTTCATGGGTCAAAGAGAGCAGTTTAGTGATTTTGCCGCTGCTTCGAAAAGCAGTGTGTAGATTTCCCTCAATCATCAAATCGATAAAATGGGTGTCGAATATTTTTCCTATCCAGAGGGGTCCAGCGTAGTTCATTTTGTTTCCGCATTCTGGGCATTTTGCTGCTGCGTCGGGGAACGGTTTGGTAGCGGTTTCTCTGTGTAGGCAGTTGAAGCAGTGCAGCACGTAGCCCATGTTTTTGAGACTTTCGTCGGCTTTTTGGCAGCCGTAGCCAATTTGGGCGTAGACTCGGATGTAGTGGTCGCTGCAGTGGCTAAACAGGACGTGGATGCCGATGTCGTGTTTTGCAGCTATTGACGCGATGCTTCCCGCGAGAAGGCGCACGGCAAGTTCTTGGCAGTACTCGGTGCGGAGGGGTCTACCGCCGTATTTGCGTACACAGGCTTTGGCGTGGACGCCGCAGAGGGGCGCCATATCCGTAGCCGTAGCCGCCAGCAACCCCTTGTTGCGCAAAGCCTGAACTGCCGAATCCAAATGCGGAACGGGGGTTCCAAAGGGGTCAATATCGATGATGTCAAAACGACTCTTAGGCGCAGAATGCTCGATAAGAAGGCAATTCGCATCTTTATGCTGAACTTCCATGCAGTCCTGCAGATTATTCAAGGCAACATTTTGCGTGGCTAGGTTAGCGCTGCGCAGGTTGATGTCACCGCTGACCACCGCTTTGACCCCGTGAATTTCCGCCGCGAAACGTAGTCCTCGTATGCCTGTGGCGGTTAGGGGTTCGCAGATGGTGATTTCCCTGTCGACCAGCCGTTGGTAAGCTTGAAATGCCAGTACGGTCAGGTCGCGGTTAAATTCCATTACGGGGTTATAGAATACGGGGGCGCGGCTGGGCGCGTAGTCGGAGGGGCAGACACCGTAGGCTTTCAGGTTCGGAACCACTACTTTGATTTTGCCTTCTGTGACTGTTTCAGTAGGATATTGAGTATCCTGAGCGTTTGCCATAAGTAATTCCGCGTCTATTAGGTGAGAATATGAAAAGGATTTTATGCAGATATTAGAGTTCTGGTTAAGCTGAGGAAAAGGATTTGGAGAAACGTGTGCTGATTCTAACGGGCATCCCGGGTGTGGGTAAAACAACTGTGTTGGCGAAAACAGTGAGCAGTTTGAGGGGACGAGGCGTAAGTGTTGGGGGCATGTTCAGTCGTGAAGTCCGCGAAGACGGCATCCGTGTGGGTTTTGAAGTTGTGGATGTTGCCCGAGCTAAAGTCGGGTGGCTTGCGCACGTTGACCAGCATGGTCCACAGGTTGGTAAGTACCACGTGAATCTGGGCGATTTGGAAGCGGTAGGGGTCCAAGCCATAAACGACGCGACAGAAAACCGCGATGTGGTCGTCATCGACGAGATTGGACCGATGGAACTGTTTTCAGAAAAGTTTAAGCAGGCAGCCCAAAAAGCATTGGGAAGCGGCAAACTGGTCATTGCGGTTGTGCATTGGAAAGCCCAAGACAAACTGGTTGTAGAAGCAAAAAGCAGACCAGACGCAGAAGTTTTCACAGTTACACCCCAAAATTGGGATGGGCTTCAGGAAGAGCTTGTTGAGAAAGCGGTTGAGTTTCTTAGGCGGTTCTTAGAGCCATGCGGTTTTGATTTCGCCCACTGTTTGGAAGTGGGGGTCGTCTGAGAGGCAGGTTGCTTTGAGCATCATGGTGGTTGCGGCGATTAGGCTATCTGCCATGTTTAGACTGTATTTGTGGCGGAGCTGTGCGCTGGTTTTGGCGATTTCGGCGTCAACTTTTACGACTTTGAAGTCTTTTTCCAGAAGGGTTGCGCGCAGCGTGGCGGTTTCTTGTCCTTCGGTTTCGAGGGTGAGCCAGTAGATTTCGTGCAGGACTATGGCTGAGATGAAGCGGTCTTTGGCTGTGCGGATGGCTTCTCGCGTTTTTTGGAGCATTGTTGCTTCTGGGCTGTAGTAGTGTTCTAGGAAGAATCGGGTGTCGTAAACGGTTTTAGGCATCTAAGTCCCTGAGTTTCTCCAGCAGTTTCCTCATTTGAGCGGGCGAGGCATATCTTGCTCCTGAACCTGCCAAGTCGAGGGTGGATTGTTTGGGTCGTAGGAGGATGCCGTCGTTGGTGTCGAGGACTTGGAGGCGGGTTCCTTCTTCGATGTTGTATTTTTCTCGGAATTTGATGGGGATGGTGGTTTGTCCTTTGCGGGTGACTATGACTTCATCTTCCATACTCGCTCACAGTACTACCTAACTGCACGTAGTACTTATAAGTCTTATTACCACCAGATCGTACTACATAAACCCAGCACTACCAAAATTCACTAAAACCAAAGGAAACAAAGAAACGCGGGTCAGCTGACGACTTTTCGGAACTGATACAAAGTGGCACTCATGGTTACAACCGCAACCAACGCGATAACACCGTACGCTTGAAGTATCGTGCTCCACTCGTAACCATTAATCATAAGCACCCGAATAGCATCCACCGTGTAACTAATCGGATTAAATTTTGAAACCGTACTTATCCACGAAGGCAAAAAACTCGCCGGCATCAAAGCAGTACTCAAAAACAGAAGCGGAAAAGTTATGAACCCACTTATCGCGAACACTGTTTCAGAACTTCGAGTTTTCATACCTATAGCCAACGAGATACCAGACCAAGCCAACCCGAAAAACGCTATCGTAAGAAGCATAAGCAGAATCCCCGGAATACCCGTGACGGCAGTGTACCCAAAAGCGTAACCTAACGCCAAAATAATAATTGATTGAATTACCACTCGGAAGGCGTCACTTGTCAGTCTCCCAAGCAGAATGGCGTATCTGCTGACAGGGGTAACAAGCATTTTCTGAAGAAACCCCGAGTCAATATCAAGCACTATTGAGTTACCCGACTGAAGGGCACTACTGAAAGCATTTTGAAGCAGGATACCTGCAGTGGCGAATAAACCGTAGCTGTCGGTGCCTGTGGCGGCTTGGAATCCGGGTATGTTAGAGAAGCTGGAGAAGAGTTGGGTAAACAGAAGCAGAAAAATTATAGGCTGAAAAAGCGAAAAAAACAGCAGAATGGGGGTTCGGACGAGCTTTTTGAGGTACCTGACAAAAAGATACCAAGTGTCAGACAACAAGGACAAGTTTCATCGTCTCCTGCCGACAAATGTGGCGCTGGGCGCTTTAACAAGGTCTTCTGACCTAATTCGTCGACCCGTATGCTGCAAGAAAACATCATCCAAGGAAGGGGAACTGAAAGTTACTGAAGAAAGACGTATGCCACTGATATCCAACGCACGCACTATATCTGCGATGAGTAGTCCCGCGTTTTTGGCATAAACGGTAAGGCATTCTTCAGAGGAATCCATAACCGTTGTTACGCCAGTCATGCTTTCCAGAAGCTCTCTTGCCCTTGGCTTGGTCCTGTGGCAGTCTTCCAATGACAGCTGGATGGAGTCGGCGCCTATTTGGCGTTTAAGTTCAGCGGGCGCACCGCTAGCAACAATTTTTCCAAAATCAATTATGGAGAGGCGTTTACAGAGTTTGTCTGCTTCGTCCATGTACTGAGTGGTTAAAAAGATGGTTGTGCCAGCTTTGTTCAGCGTTTCGAGGTAACTCCATATTGCCGAACGTGACTGAGGGTCTAAGCCCGTCGTGGGTTCGTCAAGAAACAGCAGTTTTGGCCTGTGAATCAGGGCGGTGGCTAAATCAAGTCGTTTTTTCATGCCGCCTGAATAGTTTCTTGCCCTTCGGTCTGCAACATTCTTTAACTCAACCAGCTCAAGGAGTTCATCTACTCGTTGTTTGAGTTCCTCCGTGGGCATTTGTTGGAAATGTCCTTGGAGCATCAGGTTTTCTTTGCCTGTGAGGTCTCCGTCTACGGTTGTGTCTTGGCTTTGAACGCCAATTTCTTTGCGGATTGCGGGGGCTTCAGTTTCTAAATCGTATCCTGCGATTGTTACAGTTCCAGATGTTTTTCTGAGGAGGGTGGTGAGGATTTTTATGGTGGTGCTTTTTCCTGCGCCGTTGGGTCCGAGGAAGCCGAAGAATTCTCCTTCTTGAACTTTGAAGGATATGTGGTCTACTGCTTTTGTGCCGTCGGAGTAAATCAGAACTAGGTCGTTTACGTCGATTATGTCTGCCATGAAAATTGCCTTGCGTATGCTATTTTTGGCTTGGATATTAAGGGTATGTGGCTGCTCAGCTACACCAACACATTCCGCAGCACTCTGGATTCGTGTGATTTCTGGGGGCGGTTCCAGAGGACATTGTAGCTTGTTGTAGTGTCAATACAGTCACAAGTTTTTATAAGCATACTCCGCGATAGGGAGTATTTAGTGTCCTGAAGCCATCAGACGTTGCAAAGTTTGACGGAGCAAGTCTCAACGAAACGCGGAGAGTTCAAGTCCCCTCATTTCCCGGTAAGGTTTCCTTTTCAGGTCCGTGTAAAGTTGAGAAACAATCCGTCAAACACTCCTTTTAGGAGTTACCTTAAAGAAGGCTGTTTGTTTGATGCTTCAGGTAGTTTTGCTGTTTAGGCTTAGCGGGGTCTAGATTTCGGTCGTTGCGCATTAAAATCAGAGACAGAGACTTGTTTGAGGTACGGATTGAATTGAATCGGCAAGAAGCCACAAGTTTACTCCGTGAACTGATCAGCGAATGTGACGATTTGCTTTCAGTTAGGGGAGTTTCGCTTTCTCCCGTGAAAAATGATACTTTGGCGGAGTCAGGCAGTTACGAGTTACATATTTCCTGTGGATTAGATGAAGGCTTGCGGTCACGCATGAAAGCGGTTCTTTTAAAACACCAGCTATCCATGAAGGAAAAAGACACAGAGGTTATTGTTTTTAGACCAAAAACGGACCCGTAAACTGTTTTTACGTTTTTGTTGCCCAGTTAAGTTCTTCTAGGCGAATTTGAAGAACCACAAGCAGTTTTTTCTTCAACGCATCATCAGATGCTGCACTTTCGATTTTGTGTATGCGGTGGGCTAATTCTTCGTCGCCTAAGGTTTGGCTTATCCATTTTTGGTAGTCTCCACGGCGGAAATGGAACCGCACCACCCGAGTTGCCATGGTTTTAAGTTCCTCGGTGAAACTGAACAAGCTGACCGCTGTTTCTCCTGTGTAGTTTCCTACGCCATCAAAAAAGTGGAACCCATGCTCGTAGGATACTGACCGCAGAATTTTTTGCGCTGCCTCTTTATCGGCTGAATCGGAGGTTTGTTGGGATTTAACCGTGAAGAACACCTATCAAGGGTAACAGGGGATGCCGTGTTAAATCAGTTTGTGGTTACGTATTAACTCCAACAGTAACGCCATAGGAAAAAGTTCCCCGCACCCCAAGAGAATCAGGGCTGTATGAAAAAACCGCGATTTCCTGAAAACTGGGACAAACGTCCTGTTTTTGTTGCTGTAGTAGCACAATCACAAAATTATATTAGTTCATTTTGACAAGTGTATTCTTGTGTCCTGAAGCCATCAAGCGTTGCATCAAAAGGTTTGGCGGGCCAGGCGTAGGCGAAAACGCGGAAAACAATGTCCCCTCATTCCCCAGTTAGGTCCCCTTTTTCCTCTCCGCGCCCTAACCCACGAACCGAGACCTGCCAAACAATAATTTTGGGACAACCGAAAGCTTTAGCGTCGTTTGAGAATGTAAATTTTTGGAGGCTATACTTATGGTGGCTAATTTTGATTATGTTTGTCCTAAGTGTGGAAAAAGCTCCACTGTAACAGAAGTTGACCCGAATATGGGGCAGATTTTCATTGTTTGCTCAGATACAGCGTGTCGTGCCATGAAAGCAAAAGGCTGGTTCTGAAGACTTCTTTAGTTAACTACTGAGTCTGCTGGCGTAGTTTCTTGCGCTTAAGTTGTTAACAATACAATGGGAGCTGCCAGCACAGCAACTGACCCCACAGACGCCAACGGTTCTTCTCATCACTTTTTCACCTATACTTTTCCAGCGGATGGTGCGTAAATGGCTCAAAGAACCAAAAGCGTCAAACCAAGGAATCGTTGCTCAATCCGTTTCTCAAAAATAATTAAACATGAATGAACAAAGTTAAGAAAAGTTGTTCGGCACACTTTCGCGCTACCTTGAGAGAAATAAAAAGCTATTTTTAAAAATACAGTAAGTAACTGCAAAAACTATAATTCTATGAAATGGAAAAGCAATTAACTGTCATTTAAAGTGAGATTGATGGAACCATGGACTTGAAATTCACAAAACCTATTTATACAAAACAGGATATCGTATTTTATGATGACTGTTCTATGTCAACCGAAAAGTTTATCGCAGATGTTCACGAAAAACATAAGCAAGACATAGCTGAGATTGTTGAGTTACTGGAAGTTTTAAAGGGATTACAAAAAGAAGAAAAAACAGTATATGAAATCTCTGTAACGAGCAATTTATAAGTAGATTTAAACAATACCTTTCTTCCATGTCAACTGATGCCACATTTCACAAAATAATAAACACCAATGACTTTCAGGCACATAGAAAACCGTTGATATTGAACTTGCAGAACATTCTTAATGCTAAAGTTATAACGTACATAGCTAGCCCAGAACACCCTGTTAATTGGATAATGAGTCAAGACGTTATTTTGTTTGAAGATTTGTTACGTTCTACTGATAGCGCGGAAGAAGGTTATCTTATTATTAACTCAACTGGAGGAGACGGTAATGTCGCTGAAAAAATCATCACAATGTGTCGTCAACGGTTCACCAAATCGTTTAAGTCATAGTCCCAAATTTCGCGAAAAGCGCTGCAACTATGATAGCATTAGGAAGTGATGAAATCTTGATGGGTTATTTAGCAGAGTTGGGTCCAATTGACCCACAATTAGGAAACCCTATAGGCGGCGTAATACCGGCAAGGTCTTTTATTGATGGTCTTGAACTAATAAGAGGCTATATTGCTCAAGGTGATCCTGTTCAGACGTATCTACCAATGTTAGCGCAAATAAGACCAGAAATTATTGCTCAATGCCATAGCGCCATAGATGGCGCTCGCGAATTTGCGGAAAAGTGGCTAAAAGAATGTATGCTAAAAGACGACCCCACACAGGCAATAAATGTAGCGAAAATGCTATCTGAAGGCGTGACGTACAAATCGCATGGGAAAGTAATAGATTATAATGAAGCACATGATGTGCTGAAACTGAAAGTACAAAAAATAGACCCAAAGTCCGAGTTATGGAGTAACATATGGGAGCTTTATTGCAGATCTATTCTTTTCATGCAGCAACAGGGAATCGCAGCTAAACTATTTGAAAGCGAGACTTTATCATTAGCAATGCAGATAAAAATGAATGTTATAAAACAACCACAACAGCCACAATTATTACGACCGCCAATTGTACCTACTCGCCCCACTAAACCTATGCAACCTGTTAACTGCGAAAAAAAGTCAGCTACCCTAAAAGGGTTAACTCCAGAAACATCTGCTTTAACGCCTGACTTGCAGCCTCGAGAAAGATAAAGTAATGGGTTCAATATTGGCGAAAAAAGATTGAGAGAACTGGTAATAAGTAGACAGAACGAAACCTCCATTTATTTTATGGTCTCAGGTACGTTCAGACCAGTTTTTCCTGAGCGAATCTATAATCAAAATAATTTGTTAAGAAAGGCACATCAAAATACCCAAAACAGTAATTACATTTAGTTATCCAAAACTGAATGCAAGAAAAATCGAGAGTGGATTAATGGTTAGACCAAAAGCAAGCTCCTTTGAAGAGGTAGTTAAAGAGTTGCCAAAAACTCTTTGCGACATACCTGCATGTGGTCAGATGGCGAAACTTGTTGTGGAACATGGGGATTTTTGGCTTTTCTTCTGTCAGAATCATAATCCCAACAAAATGAAGATAGTTTACCCGAAGGCGAAACAAAAGAAAAAGAAATAAATTATTTTTACAGGCACGTAATAAGTAGAATTGAGCAGAAAGCTCCTTCAAAAAAGACTGAAAAGCTATTCATCAGCTTGGGAGTGCCACGGAATCTGATGCTGCAAAAACGGTTGATGGCACAGAAGATTCAGGGAGCGGAACAGTCTTGTGGCGTGGGCTCTGGTTGGGGCTATTCTGAGAAAGTGCCCACTGCAACCGGCAAACAAGGCAGACACGAACCTATTTGGATGTTAATATCCATTCTATGCAGCAGGATAGAGGGGAGGGGTATGCCGAAAGAAAAGCAGAAAACCAAAGAAGAATCAGCCTATTTGGGTGCTATTAGTAATAGTATGCAGAAACGATAGGGGGTCTATACCCTATTGGCGAAATTTCAGTCCAAAAGCATTTTGAAACTGAAAAGCGTAGAGGGGTAGGGGTAGGTCAAAGGTAGCCAACGCCAACCTATTAACTGGGCAGCAGAAAGCAAAACATCAAGCCCACAACGTCGTTGTGCAAGGTAACATCAAATGAAACAGAGCAGCCAACAACAGCTTAACAGTTAAAGGATAAATTTTAATTATGTCCTGTTAATCACTTAGTCAGCCTTGAGGAAACAACCATGGTTAAGATAGACTTTGGTGGCGTACTTGAAGACGTCATCACCCGAAAAGAATTCACAGTCCAAAAAGCACAGGAAGTTTTGAAGGATGAGGTTGTTGTCTCCCTCGGATACGGCATCCAAGGACAAGCACAATCTCTTAACATGCGAGACAACGGCATAAAAGTCATCATCGGACAGGAAAAAGAAGGCGTATTCAAAAAGGAATGGGACAAAGCAGTCGCCGACGGATGGGTTCCAGGCGAAAACCTGTTCCCACTCGAAGAAGCAGCAAAAAAAGGCACCCTCAAAATGTTTCTGCTCACCGACGCCGCACAGAAAGCCTTGTGGCCAAAAATCAAAGCCACCCTCAAAAAAGGCGACGCCCTCTACTTCAGCCACGGCTTTAGCATCGTGTACAAAGAACAAACAGGCGTTATCCCACCCGCAGACATCGACGTCATCTTAGTCGCACCCAAAGGTTCAGGCACAAGCGTACGCCGCAACTTCGTCGACGGCTCAGGCATCAACTGCAGCTTCGTCGTCCACCAAGACGCCACAGGCAAAGCCATGGACCGAGCAAAAGCGCTGGGCATAGCCATCGGCGGAGGATACCTGTTCCCAACAACGTTCGAGAAAGAAGTCTACAGCGACTTAACCGGCGAACGCGGCACCCTTATGGGCGCGTTGGCAGGCATACTTGAAGCCCAGTACAACACTCTGCGCGCAAACGGTCACAGCCCAAGCGAAGCCTTCAACGAAACCGTCGAGGAACTCACCCAAAGCCTCATTCGGCTGGTGGACGAGAACGACATGGACTGGATGTACTGCAACTGCAGCGAAACCGCCCGCATCGGCGCACTACGCTGGAAGGAACGTTTCCGCAGCGCAACCCAACCCGTGTTTGACAGCCTCTACGAACTCGTAGCGGCAGGCGAAGAAACACGAATCGTACTTGAAAAGAGCAAAGCACCCGACTACCGCCAAAAACTCGCCGACGAACTCAAAGAGATGGGCAACAGCGAAATGTGGCGTGCAGGCACAACCGTACGTTCACTGCGTCCAGAAAAACCAAAGAAGCAGGAGTAACCACTCCCTTTCTTTTCTTCCCATTTTGTACACAACCCAAACTATTCCTAATCTCAACATCTTTTTATGAGGCCGTTTTGGTGCAAAGTCTTTTAAGCGCCATGAATGCAAATTATACTTGTGAATTTACATGCCTTCACTTGAAAAGAAGAACAAAGCCAAGAAAGCTAAACACGCCGCGAAAACTGGCAAAAAATAAACGCCAAACCTGCGCAATCACCTCTGGACAAACACATAACAAGAACCAGCTATTTTCTTGCATTTTTCCACTGTTTTCCTCAATAACAGCATCAAATTCTTAACCCTTATAAGCCAAAATCTGCTTAACTAACTATTGTCTGCTTATGTCAACTAAAAAAACCTCAGCGGTTGCCCTGCAGGTCGGAAACATTCTCGCTTTTATCGCCACCCTAATCGTCAACGGGTTAGTCAGCACCACCACAATTCTGGGCGGAAGAACCACTGCAGAAGTTAGTGACCAATACTTCACCCTCATCACACCCGCGGGCTACGTGTTCTCCATCTGGAGCATAATCTACATCCTACTGGGCGTTTTTGTGGTTTACCAAGCCTTGCCCAGCCAACGCGGCAAGCCGTTTCAGAGGCAAATTTCAGGGCTGTTCATACTCAGCAGCATCTTTAACATCGGCTGGATTTTCCTGTGGCAATACAACTACATCTCGGTTTCCGTCGTGCTCATGATGGCGTTGTTTGCCACGTTAATTGCAATTTACCTGCGTTTGGAAATCGGCAAATCAGACGCGCCGCTCAGAGAAAAATTAGCTTTACACCTACCCTTTAGCGTGTATTTTGGGTGGATAACAGTTGCCGCAGCTGCAAACGTAGCCGCCGCCTTATCCTACGCAGGCTGGATCCAGTGGACTCCTGACGACGCCGTGTGGGGAATTGTTGCCGCCGCCGTAGTTCTCGCCGTTGCCCTAACAGTCATTGCCACCCGAAGAGACATCGCCTACGGGTTAGTCATCATCTGGGCGCTGATAGGCATAGCAGTAAACCAGAGCGCCGTACCCGAAATCGTGTACACCGCCGAGATAGGTGCGGCAGTTATTGCAGTGGTTTTAGTCGTTTCAGTTATTGTTGGAAGACGAAAAAACAGCAAGTACCGGTAACCCGCGTTTGCAGGGGCATTTTTGGCTAAACTAATATGTCCCTTCGCCGTATAATGTTGCGCGGGGAAAAACGTGGCACGATCATCTGTTTCCGAAGTTGAGGGCTTACCGCAGCAAATCCGAGTTTCCGTGGGATCAGCCATAGCCATAGGACTACTAGATGGTAAGCTGGACGCGCAGCCCACAACCGCTTACCTTATGACCTACAAAGAGGGCAAATGCACCGCCAACTGCGGGTTCTGCCCCCAAGCCAAAGGCAGCCAAGCCAAAACCGAACTGCTCTCACGAGTCACATGGCCAGCGTTCAACACAAAAAACGTCATCAACCACCTTCAGACCGCAACGAAAGCAGGCACAATCAGACGCGTATGCGTTCAAACCCTCAATTACCCTGAAGTCTTCACCGAAGTGTACGGGTTCGTTAAAGCCCTAAAAACACAGGTCTCCGTGCCTGTTTCTGTCAGTTGTCAACCGTTGAACAGTCAGAACCTGTGGAAACTGTCTGATGCAGGAGCCGACAGGGTAGGCATAGCCGTGGATACAGCAACCGAAAGCCTGTTTGAAAAAGTTAAAGGCGCCGATGTAGGTGGACCCTACAAGTGGCAGGAAGAATTCACGCTGCTACGCACCACCATAGGCATCTTCGGCGAGGGCAACGTCAGCACCCACCTCATAGTTGGGCTAGGAGAAACAGAGCAAGAAGCCGCCTACCTACTGCAAATGTGCGTAGACACAGGAATCTTGCCTGCCGTCTTCGCCTTCACACCAGTCAAAGGAACCGCCCTGTCAACAAAACCCAAACCCGAAGTGGAAACATACCGGCACATACAGTTAGCACGCTACCTCATCGTAAACGCCTTCACCCGATTCAACGAAATGAAATTCACCCCCACAGGAGAAACCGCGGAATTCGGCGTCGCAAAAGACACTCTGGCACAGGTGGTGGAATCGGGAAAACCCTTCTTGACATCAGGGTGCCCAGACTGCAACCGACCCTTCTACAACGAAAAACCCAGCGGACCTATCTACAACTACCCCCGAAACCTAACCCCAACAGAAACCGCACAGATAAAACAGCAACTACAAAAATACATAGAATAAAAAGAAAAAAAGTTGGTTAGGTGGAAACAGGCGTCAACGTTTTGCCTTTGCTTTGACCAGGCTGAGGCGGCCTTGGTTTTTGCCGTGTAACCTGCTCAACTAACCGCCAGAACTCGGGCAAAACTTTACCTTTTTGCAGGTCCCGCAGCAGCTTCTTGACCTGATAAAACGTCATCTGCGCTTCGCCTTTGTCAAGGCTTTCTTGCGGACCCTTAACGTGACGCAATATCTCGTCGATTTGCCTTGGCGAAGCTCGAACACCTGCCTTTTCCAACAGCCCCTGCAGTAGTGTTTGCCCCGTGTTTCTGCCTACGAACAGGGCAGTTTCGCGTCCGACGATTTCAGGCGGAAACGGCTCAAACATAAGCGGGTGAGCCAACATGCCCTCCACGTGCTCGTCAACCTCATGTGAGAAAGTGTTGTCGCCCACTATGGGTTTGTGGAACTGAATGGGCAACGCAAACGACTTCTCCGTCAACTGAGCCAGCCGGTAAATGCGCTCCAGATCTATGCCCGTGTCAATGTTATAAAGCAACTCAAGCGCGGTAACAACCTCTTCAAAAGGCGCCAGCCCCGCACGTTCACCAAACCCAACCATCGTGGTGTGCAGGTAACTTACGCCTTCCTCCACCGACGCCAACGTATTCGCCGTGCCTAAACCAAAATCGTTATGACAATGAACCGAAAGCGGCACATTCTTCCGCACTTCCTCAGAAAGACCATCCCGAACATGCCCCATCAAGTAACGCATAGCAAGAGGCCTAAGAAAACCCACCGTGTCAGCAATGCCAAGCTTAGAGGCACCCGCCGCGGCTACAGCTTCAAAAATTTCCAGAATCTGATCCAGAGGTGTGCGGCTGCCGTCGGAAAGCACAAAATTCACCGTCAACCCATGCTTCCTAGCGTACTCAACGCTTTCCACAATGTGTTTAGTGGCTTCTTCCCTGCTCATCTGCAAACGATACTGCAGGTTCAACCCGTTAATGGGCGTTTCAATGTTAATCTCCTTCATACCCACATCCATACATGCATCCACGTGAGCTTTAGTAGCGGCTGAGGACGCGGTTAGGGTGGCTTTCCCAAAAGACTCGTTCATTATGCGTTTAACGCCGCGCTTTTCTTCTTCACTTAAACCCGGAAAACCCAAGTTTATAACGGACACACCTGATTCATCCATCATTTTGGCGAGTTTCAGCTTCTCCACGTAAGTCAAAAAGACCATCGGCGCTTTGAGTCCTTCGCGGAAGGTTTCATCCACCATGTAGACCCTATCGGGCAGTTTCGGCGGCAGATTCTTACGGAGACGGTTATAGTTGGCAATTAAACCTTGTGCCTCAAGCTTCTTGAATATAGTCTTCCTCATCAGTTGCACAGTCCAATCCTATAAGTCGGGTTAGCTATGTTGATAGTTCACGGGCACTTATATAAAAATTGCATGTGCAACCATACAGCCGCTGTTTCCAACAAAAAACTTTGACCTGATTCACTCATGAAGTCTCGCAAGGCAGATTCAATCGGTTTATATGGCAAGACCTCCTTTTCAACACGCAACAGGAGCAGAAAAGGCATGAACACATGGCGCATACTTAAACTGGAAACCCACAACGCAGCCATGAACATGGCAATCGATGAAGCCATCTTGCGGTCACACGCCGCTGGAGAAAACCCAAACACATTGAGGTTTTACCGCTGGAACCCCTCCGCGGTCTCTATCGGCAGATTCCAAAACCCCGAAAAAGAGCTGCTTTTGGAAAACTGCAAAAAACTTGGCGTAGACGTAATACGCAGAATCAGCGGCGGAGGCACCGTCTACCACGACGCAAAAGGCGAGGTCACCTACAGCGTAATTGCCAAAACCGAGGATTTTGGAACAAACGACATAGCCCAAGTTTACTCCAAAATCTACGCCGCCATAAGCGAAGCCCTGCGCATGCTGGGAATCGCCTCAGATTACAGTTCAGGAAACGCCAAAAACTGCCCCAACCTCACCGTCAACGGCAAAAAAATCAGCGGCAGCGCCCAAGCCAACAAGGGCGGCGTGGTTTTGCAGCATGGCACGTTGCTTATGGATGTGGACCTGCCACGGATGTTCACGTTGCTTCGGGTGCCATGGGCAAACAGCTGCATGCAAGTCGTGCAAGTTGCGGAACGAAAAATCACCAGCGTCAAGCAAGAAGTGGGGCATGAGGTGACGCCCGAGACGGCAGTGAACGCAATTGCTCACGGGTTTGCGGTAGCTTTGAATATGCAAGTAGTAGAGGATGTACAATCCATGTCTGACCAGCTAACGCCCAAAGAGAAGAAGCTTGCTGAGAAGCTTTACAGGGAAAGGTTTGCCACTGAAGAGTGGAATTTGGAAGGTAAAAGCACGATGGCTTAAGCTTTTTCCCGTTTCCATCGTACACCTTGCGCTGTATCCTCAATGGTTATGCCCATGTCTTTGAGTTGCTGGCGTAGGGCGTCGGCGGTTTTCCAGTCTTTGACGTTGCGGGCTTCCTGACGTTTCTTGATGAGTTCTTCTGCTTCTGCGGGAAGGGCTTCTTCTGTGGATTTGGGGATTACACCTAAAACCTTGTCGTATTCGTCAATTATTGTGGAGACTGTTTCTACGTCCTGTTTACTCAACTCGTCCGCGTCCAGCATGTTGTTGATTTCCCGCACGAACTCAAATAGGGCTGCCAGTGCAACGTTGATGTTGAGGTCGTCGTCCATGGCTTCTCCAAAACAAATCTGAAGCCTGTCGGTTAACAGGGTAAGTTTGTCTGGGTTGCCTTTGCCGTTTGCGTCTTTGAGTCGGCGTTGCAGGTTTGCGAGGCGTTCTATGGCTCCTTTTGCGGCGTCTAACCCGTCGAAGGTGAAGTTGAATTGCTGTCGATAATGTGTGCTCAACAGTAAATACCGAATTGCCAGCGGGTCAAGCCCTTTCGCGAGGAGGTCGCGTAGTGTGTAGAAGTTGCCGAGGCGTTTGGCCATTTTTTTGCCTTCTACCAGCAGGTGCTCGTTATGCATCCAGTAGTGCACAAACGGTTTGCCTGTGGCTGCTTGGCTTTGGGCGATTTCGTTTTCGTGGTGGGGGAACATGTTGTCTACGCCGCCGCAGTGAATGTCAAACGTTTCGCTCAGATACTTCATACTCATGGCAGAGCATTCGATGTGCCAGCCTGGTCTGCCTTTGCCGAGTTCAGTTTCCCAGAAAACGTCGCCATCTTCAGGTGACCATACTTTCCAGAGAGCGAAGTCTTGGGCTTCTTCTTTGGCGTATTCGTCTTGGCTGACTCGGGCGCCTGCTTTGAGTTCGCCTACGCGGATGTGGCTGAGTTTACCATAGTCAGGGAACTTGTTGATAGCAAAGTATATGCTGCCATCTTCACCGCGGTACGCGAAGCCTTTGTCGAGGAGGGCTTTGATGAGTTGGACCATTTCGGGGATGTGGTCGGTTGCGCGTGGGTACACGGCTGCGGGTTCGATGTTGAGGGCTTTGATGTCTTCAAAGAAGGCTTTAGCGTAAAAGTCCGTGTATTCTCGCAGGGGTTTGCCCTGTTTTTGGCTGCCTTTGATGGTTTTGTCGTCTACGTCGGTGAGGTTCATGACTTGGGTGACTTTGAGTCCGCGGTGTTGCAGCCAACGTTTCAGCAGGTCTTCGAAGATGAAGGCGCGGAAGTTGCCGATGTGCGCGTAATCGTAAATTGTGGGTCCACAAGTGTACATACCCACTTGTCCTGCGGTAATCGTCTCAAATGGTTCTTTCTGGCGCGTTAACGTGTTAAAAAGCTTAATTTCCGTGGCTGCTGGTTTGCTCATCGCATTTCCCAGTGAAAATGCTTTGGAAATTATTTAAGCATTCCATTCGCGAGGGGATTTCTGTTCCTGCGAGGGTCGGCTTTTTTTCGGTGGGTTTTCCTGTTTTTTCTCTGGTCAAGCTTAGAACGACAACGCCGAGAACTATGAGTAATCCGCCTATGAATTGGTTTGCGGTGGGCATCAGGGACAGGATGATGAAGGAGAAGATGGCGGTGAGGAAGGGTTCCATGCTGCGCAGGGTTGCGGTTTTGGAGATTTCCCAAACCTCCAGTGCCTTGTAGAATAGGATGAAGCTGACAATCATGCCTGTGATGGAGCCTAAAACGGCGTATCCAAAGGCGATGGGGGGAACGGCGAGTTCTAGTCTTCCGAAGAGAAGAGCGAAGATGGTCAGGTAGATGAAGATGAAGAAGGAGCGTCCTGCGGCTAAGCTGAAGGGCGGGATGTTTTGGACATAGAATTTTGAGAACATGTTCACCGTCGCAAAGAAAACTGCGGCAACCAGCACTGCGAGGGTGCTGATGAGTTCGACTTCGGCGTTTCCGTACGCTAAAAAGAACAAGCCGCCTAAAGCAACCAGTACGCCGACGAATTCACGTTTGGTCATTCGCTCTGCCAAGAAAACTACGCCAAAGAGTATACTGAAAACTATGGTGAATTGGATGACGAAGGAGGCGTTTGTGGGTCCTGAAACCAAGATGCCATATGCGAAGAGTAGGGAGCCTGCGGCGTCAAACAAGCCCATAAGCCCGATGGCTTTCCAGTTGCTTTTGATGATGAGCAGATGCCACGTGGTCTTTGTCGCCGCAAAGTATGCGAGAAAGAATATGCTGGCAAATGCGGTGAGGAGGATGTTGGCGGTTTCGATGTTTGTGTATTCCAGAACCAGCTTTATGAAAACGGGGGTTACCCCAAACATCAAACTCGCCAGAACCGTAAACAAAACGCCTTTCCGCTTGCCACCCATAACAAGCCATACAATAAAGCAAACATTTAACCTTTAACCAAAAACGCACAGTTTGCACACAAAAAACACCTCCCCCCTACCCTTACGAAAAGCCCGCATTGGGCTGCTTTTTTGGTTTAGCGAATGAAACGGGCGTAACCCGCGGCTAGAAAAGGGTAAAAAAGGCGAAAAAAGGCAGAGCATATTGTATCCTCGAATTCAACAAAATAATCTTTTCTCTGAATTCAGCTTTTACGATTCACCATAAAATACGAAGCGAGTTAAAATACCCTTACGAAAGTTAGTTTAATACAAATATATGAAAGGTGTTCCTGTTGAACAATTTAAAAACTTCCTACAAACACATGTGATGGAGCAGTACAATAGAATTAAACAAGACTCAAAGGGATTACCCAATGGATAGACAAAACGATTCACACACACAGATTCGTTAGAAGATTCTCAAAAAAGACTTTGCAAACAATATAACATCGAGTTCAAGCAAATACAAGAACTTAACAAAACCATTTACGGTTTATTGTATCCCCTCAGGACAGATTGGGATGTTTTAAAATCAATCCTTGAGTCGATAATTAATGCGATTAAAAATTTGGAGTACTGGAAGGAAACACGTGAACTGAAAAAAGTCGAAAGTACAAATCCAAAACAAAAGTCACTTTTGGAATTATTTTTGTACCTTCAACTTGTAGAGGGCAATTACTCAGAAATTGTAACTGCGCTTACGTTTATACTGGTTAAAAATGGGCATGATCTTTATACGGACATCCCAAGACCAAGATATATAAAAGAACAGGAAGAAGTTAGAAATGTATCCTTGTTTTTAAGAGAGTTATTTCTAAAAGAGCACGGATTTAGCAGTTTCACAAGAGTAGTTGATAGAGATGTCAGAAACTGTATTGCCCACCTTAACTACGAAGTGAAAGAAGACGGCAGAATATTCGACAGAAAAACGGGTCTTGTGATAAGTGACTTGATAAGTAAAAGTGACTCATTAGGTTGATTGTACTTTGATAATGCAAGCTTTGGCAACATATACCAATCAACTGCAAAAGGATGAAGCACAGAGAATAAAAGCTGAATTGGCAAAAGCTGGAAGTGCAAAAACTTAAAACCACATCTTATAGAAATAAGCGTTTATGGCAAAAATAGATCTGTTTAGCCTTATACTTGGAGCGCTCATTGCTTTAGCAATGCAAAGTGTTTACCAATACATATTTCTCTCTGTAACGGGACAAGCACTTGAAACGGTTGTCGTAGGGATACTAACGTTCTTAGTTTTTTCTCTTGTAATAGCGGTAGCTTTTATGTATGCTCTGTTACAAAAGATTAAAGGAAACAAGAAAGAAAACAAAATAGTAGATAAAATAAACAAAACTACAAACGAGAAAATATTTCAAAAAGAAATAGAACTTGAAAAGCTTCACATTTTAAAAGAAGACCATCACATGCACTTCAAAATCGGTGGTTCCATCTTAGTAGGAGGATTCACGACCTTACTGGTTCTAATTCTAACGCTCAGTGCCAGCGAAAAACTTAATCAATACAATAGTAGTCTGTTAATAATTTCACTGGTTGGTTTAACCACTTTTGCTTTCTTTTTTAACGATTTAATGAATAATCTATTTTTGAAGAAATATAATGATTGGTTACTTAAAATTGAAAAATGCGAACCTTTACCACCAATACATGAAATGAAAGAAAAACTCAATTTAAAGGAATTTTTAAAGCACTCATGATTTTTTGTTTTTTACTATCCGAAAAATTTCAATTATTAAAAGCAGCTAACAAAAGGCATATTTTGTTTTTTACGTTTCCTTTAAGCTCATTTAAGAGGTAACTATTATTTTGATTGGTTTTTGTGTGGGGTCGGCGGCGGTTTCTATGGCTTTTTCAAAGTCGTCCAGCGGGAACCTGTGTGTTATGAGGCTTTGCAGGTTGACTTTTTTGTGGGCAACAAGGTCCACGGCGGTGGGGTATTCGGCTGCGGATATGTAGGTTGAGAAGAAGCATGCTTCGTCGGCGTCGCCTAAGTTCAGGTAGCCTTCAAACTCGCCTACTAGCGCCACTTGTCCTGCTTTGCGGACAAGAAAGGGTGTTTGTTCCACGGTTTTCTGGGTTCCTGCTGATTCGATGACTACATCGGAACCGCGTTTGGTAATTCGTTTGACCCGCTTGACGGTGTCTTCTTCGGAGGCGTTTATGGTGTAGTCTGCGCCCAACTTTTCCGCCAACTCCAGCCTGTACGCCTGCGTGTCCACGGCTATGACTCGGCAGCCTTTGAGTTTGGCTATCTGCGTCATCAACAACCCGATGGGTCCCTGCCCAACCACCGTGACGAAATCGTTCACTTCGGGGTGGAGCAGTTCCAGCGTGTGCAGGGCAAGCGCGACGGGTTCTATCATGGCGGCTTCATCGTCGCTGACGCCGTTGGGGAGGGGAATCAGGTTTTTTTCGCGTATGGCTACGGTTTCGGCGAAGAAACCGCCCTTTGTCAACCCGTAGTATAGGACTCGTTCGCATAGGGATTGTTTGCCGCGTTTGCAGTAGTAGCATTTGCCGCAGCTCGTTACAGGCGACATAACGACCCGTTTTCCCGTGTCCGCGCGGGTGCCCCATGCGTCATGTCCGATGATGCGTCCGCGTTTGATTTTCCAGTCGCCACGGTACAGGTGCAGGTCGGTGCCGCAGATGCTGCCCGCCTTAAACTGCACAGAAACCTTGGTGCCCGTCACTTTGGGTTCAGGGACTTCTTTGATTTTGATGTTTCTGGGTCCATAATAGATGGCGGCTTTCAAAAACAACACTCCCTAAATAATAGTTGGAGTTAAGCAGAGTATTAACTTTGCGCAGAACAAAACGGCGGGCGGGTCAGGTTAGGGCGGGGTTTTTTTGCGTTTGAAGGCGTCCCGCAAATCCTCCACAGGCGAGTTGGCGTCTTTTTTAGGCTGCACTTTTGCCTTGTACTGCTTCTCCGCCACTTTGGCTTTATCTTCTTTGCTGCTCAGCTCCACGCTGGATTCTAATCTGCGTATGGTTCTGCCCAGTCGGCGTTGACTGTGACCTTTAGTGCGTACAGCACGTCCCACTTCATTCACATCCAAAAAAACGGAGTGACGGGGAGGCTTTTGACTTTTTTGGTAACAACCCCAAAAACCGACAAACAAACCCTTACCAAACAGCGTTTATAGGCGTTAAGCTGAATAACCGCTTTGCATACTACATGATGCGATGGCTATGAATCTTGAAGAGTACAGTAAAGACAAGCTTTGGCAGATGCTGCTAGAAACCGTGCACGCCTGCGTCATGTACCCAACCCACAAATCATACACGCGAGACGTGCTTTTGAAAGAGAAACCAGACATCTCCGCCGACGAATTAGCCGCAAAGCTGAATATGCCACTGGGGGAAGCTATGGTTATCCTTTACGAGCTAAAAGAAGCAGGAAAAACAGCGGGCACAAACTAATTTTTTCCAAAAAAACGTTTTTTATGGTGTATCAAGCGCAACACGACATGTTTAAATAAGCATGACGCACAGTAGCAACCAAAGTGATTTAAAATGAACACAACTGGCAAAATTGTTGCGACAGCCCTAATTGTTATAATCGTTGCAGCAGTAGGCGCGTACGCTTACCTCAGCATGCAGCCAAACAGTGACCTCGACCAAACACCAGTCACCCTCACCGTTTCATCCACAACCAGCCTTTACGAAACAGGAGTGGAAAACGACGCCATCAAACCCGCCTTCGAAGCCAAATACCCATGGATAACCCTTAACTTCCTTGCTCAGGGAACAGGCGCAGCCATCCAAACAGCCATGAGAGGCGACGCAGACATGATCATGGTGCACTCTCCCTCACAGGAAGCAGCCTTCTTAGAGAACGGATACGGAGTAAACCGCAAAATCATAGCCTACAACTTCTTTGTCATCGTTGGACCAGAAGATGACCCCGCAGGCATCGCAGGCATGGACCCCCTCCAAGCTTTAACCACCATTAAGGATTTGGGTGAGCAAGGCCAAGCCACATGGATCTCCCGAGGCGATAGTTCAGGAACAAACTCCAAAGAGAAGTCCCTTTGGAAGGCAGCAGGCATAAACTGGGATGACATTCGAACCGAAACCTCATGGTACCTTGAAACAGGCCAAGGTATGACCGCTACGTTGCTGGTAGCTAACGAAAAAGGCGGATACACCCTATCTGACTTGGCAACCTTCTTAACTAACGTTAACAGCGGCAACATCCAAATGGCAGTTGCGGTGGAAGCTTCAAAAGACCTCATTAACGTCTACAGCGTAATCGCCGACAACCCACAAAACGCCAACCTCACCGACACCCACTTCGACGCAGAAATGCTGTTCATAGACTGGATAGTCAGCGATGAAGGTCAACAGATATTTGCGGACTTTGGAACAGAAACTTTCGGCAAACCTCTGTTCGCACCATACGTTCCACTGGTAACAAGCGGCAGTAACGCCACGCTACTTGAATGGGTGCAAGACTACGCCTTCATTGACGGATACGAATGTCCACCCCAATATCAATACGAAGCAGGCGACCTCTACAGTAGCCCCTCAGCTTCAGTCATCGCCCCAGTGATACAGCAAAAAGAATAACACAGCTAAAAAGCATCAATAAATACATCCCACACTTCTTTTTTTGTGATTTAGATGGCTAACGCTATCCTACAAGCCTTCGTGGAAGCCTTCGGGTTAATCTTCAGTGGAGACCCAGAAGTATTTAACGTGGTTTTCAGGTCACTGTACGCCTCTGGTCTGGGAACTTTACTGGCTTGCACGTGGAGCATACCGTTGGGCATAATCATCGGACTCTACTCGTTTAGGGGCAAATGGGTAATCAAAGGCATATTTCACGCCTTCATAGGAATCCCCACAGTAGCCTTAGGGTTACTGCTTTACTTGCTGCTATCCAACCAGGGAGCATTCGGCTTCCTGCACATTTTGTTTACGGTCAATGGCATAGCTTTTGGCCAAGCAATACTCATCACACCTATAATTGTCTCCTTCACAAGCAGTGCCCTAAGCGCAGCAGACATCCAAATAAAAGATCTCGCCAGAACGCTAGGCGCAGACCAAATCAGAACAAACTTAGCCATGATGCGCGAGACCTTATGGTCTATGATTTTGGCGATTATCGCAGCGTTCAACAGGGGCTTTGGAGAACTCGGCATAGCCATGTTAGTAGGAGGAAACCTATTCCAAGAAACTCGAGTGCTGACTACCTCCATCGCCGTGCAGACGAACATGGGAGAATTCCCGATTGCCATAGCATACGGCATACTCCTTATATCCATAGTGTTTGCCATCACGCTAACCGTCAATCTGGTACAGAAAATAAAAGAAGACGAGATCACGTGGAAAACCCCACGGTACTGGAAAAGCAAAGTAATAGAATAACAGGAAGGCAACAGGAAAACATGAACATAAGCCTAAGACTGGAAGGCATAGAAAAAAGCTACAAGGACATCAAAGCCTTAGACGACGTTGACTTCGAAGCGGAAGGAGGCAAAATCGTAGTTCTCATCGGAGTTAACGGGGCAGGAAAATCCACGCTTCTTAGAATAATCGCAGGACTAGAAAACCAAGACCGAGGACTCATATCCTTTAACAACCAAAACGTAACTTCGGGGGAACTCCGCCAAATCGCTACCTTAGTCTTCCAAAAAACCGCCATGTTCAGCCGCTCTGTCTACGACAACTTAGCTTATGGCTTAAAAATTAGGGGTAAAAAAGACGAAGAAATCAAAAACGCCATAACCGAAGCGTTACATGGTGTTGGGTTGAAGAATTTTGAGAAACGCAAAGCTAAGAAAACCTCAGGGGGCGAACAGCAACGTATTGCTTTGGCTCGGGCGTTTTTGTTGGACCCTAAGATTCTGCTTTTGGACGAGCCCACGGCAAACTTGGACCCGAACAATGCCATAATCATAGAGAAAGCAGTACTAAAATACAGAGAAAAAAACCACGTCATCATTATAGCCACTCATAACTTGAGCCAAGCTCGAAGACTTGGTGATGAGGTCGTGCATATTCACGGCGGAAAAATGATCGACTGCGCAACCCCCGACGAATTCTTCGGTAACCCCCAAAACGAGGTTACACGCAAATTCATAAACGGAGAATTAGAATTCTAAGCCTTAATTGGACATGTGGTTAAATTTATTAACGGTCTACGTGCATACCTTTAATGATGCTTACTCATAAAAAACATCAGCCCTCCTGCAAAGTCTGGATAGAATGTGATGGGAAACCAGTGATTGGCAAAGGCGGAGCAGAAATTCTTCAAGGCATACAATCCGAGAAATCCCTCACTAAAGCCGCTGAAAAAGTCGGCATGTCTTACCGTTACGTGTGGAACTACATTCAGAAAATCGAGAAAGCCGTCGGTGAACCCATTGTAAACACCTATAAAGGCGGAAAAACAGGCGGTGGAGGAGCCGAACTCACAGATCT
Organism: Candidatus Bathyarchaeota archaeon; assembly: GCA_026014615.1. GTDB lineage: Archaea > Thermoproteota > Bathyarchaeia > Bathyarchaeales > Bathycorpusculaceae > JADGNF01. The sequence continues at coordinate 282,142 of JAOZHZ010000004.1, forward strand.
TGGAAAAAAACTGCTTGCCGAATACAAGCAACTGGAGGGTTACCTAAGCATGGTGTTATCTGAAACGGATATGTCGGGGGTGAAAAACATGAAGTTAAGTGCAAGAAACAGCCTTAAGGGAAAAGTTGTCTCTGTGGAGAAAGGCGTCATAACCGCCAAAGTCAAAGTTGAACTTACAGTACCAACAAAAATCACTTCAGTCATCACCAAAGAAGCCGTCGAAGATTTGGACATCAAAGAAGGCGACGAAGTCACAGTCGTAGTGAAATCCACAGAAGTAATGATAGGAAAATAAAAGAAGCTTTGTTACTCCACTACGTACCGGTAAGCTATATGCTCACCTGCTGTGGAGCTTTTCCTAATAATTTTTAAGACATCGCCAGGTTTTGCCCCAATTGCCTTAACCGCAGGGTCAGTTGAAGTTATTTGAGGCATCTGGTAAGGCTTAACTTTAAAATGCGCCAAGAGACGTTCACGCTCCTTCACAGGCAAAATCTCATGCTTAGGAACCAGAACATGTTCAAAGATGTCAAACACGGGGAAAGACTTCAGCAGCAACTCCACTTTCTTTTTCTTAGCGCCAGTTTTAACAGCATGCGTGTAACGTCCTTCAGTTATGACTATGGCGCGGTCAATTTCTTTTTCCTTCATGACCTTGTAAAGTTGATTCATAGCCACGATGCCAACGGTGGCTTGGTCCAGAATGCACCAGATGAGGGCTTTCTCTTTATCGTCTGGTATGTCAATGGTGTAGCCGTAGGCGCCTTCGAACTTTTCTTTGTCAAGCATCTTGTACTTACGCAGTTTGATGAGGACTTGCGCCTTGCGTTCTTCCACTGTTTCCCCTTTAATGCTCACATTACAAACCTCAAGGTTAGAATACGCGAAACCTAAACAAGCTTTCCCCCCTTAAACTTTATGGTCAGAAAACATGCAGCAATCTTGGACACCGACAAACCTGCAGGTCAGATGTAAACTGGTCTACACTGTTCTTCACAATCGCGAGTTCCCCTTTGGTACAGTAACCTAAGAGATAAAACAAGAGTTGTGACTGTCATGCGCCTACAACAAATCCTTCTACAGGAAAACAAGGGGTTAACTTTTCACACCATTACAAGAAAAAGGAAGGAAAACGGATTAGATTCGCAGAATCACGTTTTGCGCGTACTTCTGCAGGGTCTCTGCAAATTCACCTATGACTTCAGGTGCATAAGGACGAAGCGCTTGGAAGCGTTTGTCCAGCGTGTCTTCGGCTACGAACTGCTGCAACGCCACTGTTTGGGCGCCTTTCGCTACTTCCCCGATACAAGCTACGTCTTCAGCCGTAACTAAGTCAGGAACCAGCGTCGTGCGGAACTCGTAGGGCACCTTGCCCGTTTTTAAGATTTCCACGGTCTGCATTAGCCCAGCCGTATCCTGTGCGCCTAACCGAGAGTACTTATCGGGTGAGGTCTTCAAATCCAAAGCCACGTAATCTACGCTGCCGAGGCATTCTTCGAGGACTTCGGGAAAGAAGCCGTTGGTGTCCAGCTTCACAAAGAAACCGCGTTCTTTCAGTTTAGCCAAGAACTTGGGGAGCTCCTTGTGCATGCAGGGTTCTCCGCCTGTGATTACAACGGCGTCAACGTATTTTTTGCGCGCTTCCAACAGTTCCAGCGCGGTAGCTTCCTGCAGAAACGGCGGCTGAGGGTCTACGGCTATGCGCCAATTGTGACAAAAGCCGCAGCGCAGGTTACATCCAGGGGTGAAGAGGACAGAGGCGATTTTGTTGGGGTAATCAACTAGGCTAATTTTTTGCAGTCCACTAAACTTCATAGATAGGTCACTCGGTTAAGCAGTCACTGGCGCAGGTACCATAACTGCTGATTTATCAAAGGTTTTACGCAGGACAAATTCTGCTTGTTTTCCGTCGTTCCACTGGTCCACGGGTCTTAGGTAGCCTACTACTCGGCTGTAGACTTCGCTGTTTGCTCCGCACACAGGGCATTTTTTGTGTTCGCCGCTGACGTATCCGTGGGTTGGGCAGATGCTGAAGGTGGGTGTCAAAGTGAAGTATGGAAGTTTGCTGTTCCAACTGACTTTTTTGATGAGTTCCGCTGCTGATTTCCACGAGTGCAGGCGTTCGCCAAGGAAAATGTGGAAGACGGTTCCGCCTGTGTAGAGACTTTGCAGTTGCTCCTGATTTTCTAAAGCGTCAAAGATGTCTCCGCTGAAGTCCACTGGCAGTTGGCTGCTGTTAGTGTAGAAGGGTTCGGCGTGGTTGTTGACGACTTGGCGGTGGTTTGCAAAGATGATGTTGGGGTGCCGCCGTTTGTCTATGCGTGCTAGTCTGTAGGAGGTACCATCTGCGGGTGTGGCTTCGAGGTTGTAGATGTCGCCTGTTTCTTCTTGGTACATCATAAGCCGTTTGCGCATGAATGTCAACGTCTTCACCGCGAACTCTAAGCCCTCCTTTGTTCCGAGGTTCTGTCCCAAAAGGTTCACAAGGGATTCGTTGATGCCGACTAAGCCGATGGTGGAAAAGTGGTTCTTCCAGTACTTATCATATTTCGCCTTGACGTGACGCAGGTAACGGCGGCTGTACGGGTACAAACCGTTCTCCGTAAACGCCTCCAACGCTTTACGCTTGATTTCCAAACTGGCGCGGGCGGTGTCCATGGCGCCTTCTATGCGTTCAAAGTATTCATCTTCGTCTTTGGATAGGTAACCAATGCGGGGCATGTTCAAGGTGACCACACCGATGCTGCCTGTCAGGGGGTTAGCTCCAAAGAAGCCTCCGCCGCGTTTGCGCAGTTCACGGTTGTCTATGCGTAGGCGGCAGCACATGCTTCGGACGTCTTCGGGTTTCATGTCGCTGTTTACGAAGTTGCTAAAGTAGGGAACGCCGTATTTGGCGGTGACTTCAAAGATTTTCTGCGCTACTGGGGAGTCCCAGTCGAAGTCTCGGGTTATGTTGTAGGTGGGAATGGGAAAAGTGAAGACTCTGCCTTTAGAGTCACCTTGAGCCATGACTTCGGCGAAGGCAGTGTTGAACATCTCCATTTCTTTGGTCATGTCGCCGTAGGTGTCTTGAGTTACTTTGCCGTTAAAGAGTACGCCTTCGTTTTTCATGAATTCGGGCACGGTTAAGTCCAACGTTAGATTGGTGAAGGGTGTCTGGAATCCGACGCGGGTAGGCACGTTCATGTTGAAGAAGAATTCCTGCAAGCCCTGCTCTACCTCTTTCTGGTTTAAGTGGTCGTAGCGGATGAACGGGGCTAAGTAAGTGTCAAAATTGCTGAACGCCTGGGCGCCTGCGGCTTCGCCCTGTAGAGTGTAGAAGAAGTTTACAACTTGCCCCAGAGCAGTACGAAAGTGCTTGGCAGGTTTGCTTTCGATTTTTCCGTGCACTCCACCGAATCCTGACATGAGCAGGTCACTGACGTCCCATCCTACGCAGTAGGGTCCTAAGACGCCCAAGTCGTGAATGTGGATGTCACCTGCAAAGTGTGCGTCAGCTATGTCTTCAGGGTAGATTCGGCTTATCCAGTACTTCGCGATTACGGTGCTTGAGAGGTAATTGTTTAAGCCTTGAAGCGAGTAGCTCATGTTACTGTTTTCTTTAACTCGCCAGTCTTCAACCTCCAAGTATTGGTCAACAAGGTCTGCTGAACTAAGCAACGCCGCGAGTTCGCGCATGTCCTGATGCTGTTTACGGTAAAGGATGTAAGCTTTAGCTGTCTGTGCATGACCGTTCTCTATGAGCCTTTTTTCGACAAGGTCTTGAATTTCCTCAACAGTTGGGCAGCCGTCCTCGCCAAAGTGGCTTTGAAGTTCACCTACGACTTGGGCACTAATTTTCTTTGCCTGTCCACGGTCTCTGCCGCCTACAGCTTTCGCTGCCTTCCAAACGGCTACGGTTATGCGTTCTGGATCGAAAGGTTCTAGTTTCCCATCACGTTTCCTAACATACTTCATTCTTTTTTCACCTCAAGGAGTAACTGCCTGAAATCTTCAGGCTCCTCAAACTTCTTGTAAACCGAGGCAAAGCGGATGTAAGCAATACGGTCCAAGTCTTTGAGGTACTTCATGACTAAATCGCCAATTTCCTGCGACGACACCTCTTCCTTACCCCTTAACATCAAATCCTGTCGAACCCACCCAGCCAACTCATGAATTTGCTCCAAAGACACAGGTCGTTTCTCGCAGGCTTTCTGCAGCCCACGTATAATCTTGTTTGCGTCAAACCGCTCAAGCTTATCGTCTTTTTTCCTAACCATCATTTCGATGGTTTCGATGTACTCGTAGGTTGTGAAGCGTTTGCCGCATTTGATACATTCTTTTCTTCGGCGCGTAGTATTCTGTGGGGAGTCGCGTGTTTCTAGAGTTTTGAGTTCTTCAGATGCGCAGTAAGGGCACTTCATTTTGGTTCGCCTAAAGTGATTAGCCACGTAGTGTTTAATTGGTACTGTTATCCACTAAGCATAGCGCAGTATTTACTTTTTGTAGACAGCAAAATGTGTAAGCCACTCAAAATGCTGAACATGAATTGTACACAATCCAGTGGAGTACAAGGCATCAGAGATCAGAGAGTTGACCTTGTTTCACCGTCAGCCCAGCGTTTTTGTTTTATATACGCTTAAGCCGACTTTTTTAAAGCGCTTTTCCCAAAACACCGAAAAATACGACAAATCCATCATTAAAGTGGCTAAACAAAACATAAATACGAAAAGCGAAGTAAAGACAGAAAACTAGTGATGTTTCCTGTTGGCGCTGGTTCTTGCTGTTTCAGTACCCAATTCTTTGACACGGGTTTCTATAAACTCGGCAATTTTTTCTTCGCTAAACACCTTTTCTTCCGACTGCTTCTCCAACTGTTCTTTAATTGTTTGAAGTATTTTTTCCACATCGAAGGGTTTCATCACGTAGGCGTCAGCACCTTTGTTGACGGCGCCCACGGCGTTTTGCAGCGTCGGATATCCTGTAACTATGATTTTGCGCATTTTCGGTTTAGTTTCCCGCAGTTGGGAGAGTAAGTCTATGCCTTCCATGTCGGGTAAGCGTACATCAACTAAGGCTAAATTGAAGAAAGCGTTCTCGCTTTTTTCTATACCCTTCTTAGCGGTTTCAGCTATGTCAATGACGTAGCCTTCATCTTCTAGAATTGTTTGAAGCACTTTTCTTATGTTCTCATCATCGTCGATTATAAGTATACGCGCTGGTTTCCCCACAGTTTTCCCTCAGTTTAAGTTAATCCGATTGCACCTCAATAGACTTGAAGCCGAAGCAAGCGAAACATTGCAACCGATTAATAAAGAGGTTATGAATTGCTAATATATATTACAAACGGAAAAGAAATCACAAGTTTTGTTGTGTTGTACAGGTTGAAGCTACAAAAGTCTGTCGAGCCGCATCTACATACTTAATGAATTCAAGTTGACAATTGTCCTCTAATTGTAAAGGTTGACCGATTTCTGAATAGAGGTTCTTCATGATTAAAATTTCTAGATACCTTGAGCCTACACCAAAAATTGCCTCAAGCGCTGATTGAAAATGTGTAAGGTTTTTTGGAATGTCATTCTTTGACATTTTGAAGTTATTTTCAATATGAAAATATATGGATTGCCTTGCTGAGCCACCAAGTGAAAAAAGTGCCTTATCTATAGAGTCCAGCAGGATTTTGTTGAAACCTTTTGATTTTACAGCCATGATTAACCCACACACTATGTCCCTAACGGAACACTCTGGAAGCCTCGAACAGCGACGAGTACAATTCATTTAAGTTGTATTTGAATTTAAACCTAATGAATCTTCAAGACGCATTTTTGTACGTTACCACAGAATAGGTTAGAATTCATTCGCAGGCTTCTCTCTATGCAGAGTCTCTTTAACTAAACTCAGCTCTTTTGCGTAATCCATAAACGCCATCCGCAACGTTTCGCTTTCGCTGGTTCCCAGACGCCTTGCTAATTCACAAAGAATTGCCCGTTGCTCCTTACTTAAAACCACTTTAACTACGCATTTTCTAGCCATTACGTCATCATCACTTAACCTAAGTCCCCACAGGATGGTCACGCATTGCCCCCTCCGCGCGCCAACCAACGGTACAATTCGCCTTTTTGGGTTTCCCAACTATATAATGGCAGTATCAGATGTGTGAGGTCAAACAGAAATGCCATGGGAAGAGACAAAACAGTTTATCCGAAGCGGGCACCGAAGCCCCGAAGAATTCCACCCCGACACCCTAAAAACAATCACCCTAAACGAGGAAGAAGGAATCCAAGCCGTAGTCGGCAAGCCAAAAGCCGAAGCTGAAGCCACCACGGAAGTACAAAGTTACCTTTTTGACAAGGCTAAAGGTTGGACGGTGGAGAAAGCCAAAGCGTGGTTCTCACAGCACCATCAAAATAACGTTTCAGAGAAAGTTTGGGCGGTTTTGCCTTTTGAAATCAAGGAGAAGATTGCTGAGAAGCCACTGCGGATACAGGGAGTTGCTTTAACTGCGGGGATAAGTCGGAACTTGAATATTTACACCGCCACGGAATTAGAGCGTTTCGCGGGTAAACTTGTCAACGCTCCCATGTACATTGAACATGTCGCGGTTCCAAATGCAGTGGGCAAAGTCACCAAAGCCACATGGGACGGGCAACGGTTGCTGTATGAAGCTGAGGTTTTCGACGAGGAAACCGCAGACAAAATCATCAAAGGACTCATCAAACACGTAAGTGTAGGCGCAGACTACGAAACCGTCGACTTCCTCAGTGGCAAAGTCCCCCATGGACTGCACAACGCCGAAGTCAGCCTCGTAGCTGTACCAGGTATACCTGAAGCTAACATCCAAATCATGGAAAAACTCCACCTCAAAAACGCTCTAGAACCCCTAATCGCAGGAGAATATATTTTGGGTTTTCAGCAGGATTTTTCAGCTTTTCTTCCGGAACATTTCTGCACGGTTTGGCTGGACAGGGAAAACGGCGTGTTAGCAATTATGGGTAAGTTGCGAAGCAAACCTGAAACGCAAAGGACAGTCGCTATTTTCTTTGCCAAAGACAAAATGTGGGACCAACTTAGAATTGCGGACTGGCTTAAGCTGCACCCTGACTACATGATGCCCGCTCCAGCAAACCAAACGCCCACAGGCATAAACGTGGAGGAACTTTTCAAACAGCCAACCGAACCCACAATACCCGTAAACGAGGCAGTAGCTCTCATCAAACAGGTTTTGCCTTCGCCTCTGGTGCAGCGCAGCTGGAGTTTAGGTCCGCAGCGGATGTGTCAAGAACTGCGCAGGGCGGTTTGGAAGCTTCAAAACGGAAATTCAAAGTCACAAAGTGACCGCGAGTAGCTGAGGACGAACTTGGCGAAAACGAAAAATATGGAGAAGGATGGAAAATGACTGATTACACAGGCAAAAGCTGGATGAGCATTGGCGAAACAGATGATCCCCACGCGGTTGTGGAGTCTTTTGAGGCAGCCGCAGAAGTAACCAAAGGCGACCCCGTCTATTTTAGTGCAGACCACAAGGTTACCCCCGCCGCTTCAGCACAGGATTGCATGGGCGTGGCGGTTAAGGATGCAGCTTTAGGAGAGCAGTGCGCCGTTTTAACACGTGGCAAAGTCAAAGTGAAAGCAGGCGGCGCCATAACACGAGGCAAAGCCGTTTTCGGAGCGGACGCCTCAAAACGAGTACTGGAGCTGTCAGACCAAGCTGTTGACGAAGCCGGAAGCGAAACGTACACGGTCTACTACAACCGCAAACTTGGAACTGCTTTAGAAACCACAACCGCCGCGGACGACCTGCTTTTCATCAAACTATGAGGCGACCGAACGTGAAGCCGAAACTTTTTGAGTCTTTAATGCAGCGCGACGGCGGCGAATTCAAAGAACATGTCGAGAACCTGCGTCATAAGGCGAACGTGCATCCGTTTCTAAAGCGGTACTGTGAAGTGGGCGTCCGCGAAGGCTTATTCTGCGATTCTGTAGGCGCGTTGGGTCGGTTGCATGACACGTTGGTGCAGGCGGCGTATCCTGAGATGATTGGCAGAAGCATAATCACTGTGATGCCCACGTCTGAGGCTATGGAACGGTTCCCGCTGGAGTCAGACGCGGTGGCGTACCGATACGCAGAAGGCTCCGCTACCCGACTGGGAGGCAAAAAGAACGCAACGGTTGATGTCTACACGAATGTGCTTGCTGACGCTTCGGAAGAGTGGACCCGAGAGTTTCTTGAGGACGCCACTTGGAACGTCATGGACAGCATGGTGGAAAAAGTTGGCAGAGCACTAGGTGAAGAAGAAACCGACGCGGTTCTTGCGCTTTACGGGGCAGTTGAAGATTCGGATTTGGCGGGTGGCGCCCCCATAGACCAAGGCACCGCTGCGATGAACTGGAACGGACTGGTCAAGCTGCATGATGCGGTTCGAGGCGAGAACTGGCGCCCCACGGTCTTAGCTGTGAATGAAACGCAGCTGCATCAGTTGCTGTCAGATGACAAGTTCATTCACGCGCAGTATCTGCCTTCGGAGCAGACGAATCTGGAGCAGGGCAGCATCGGCAACATTTTAGGCATGCGGGTTTGCGCCAGCACGCTGGTGCCTAACGGAACAGCGTATGCGATAGACACGCGGGTTGCCTCAGTTATGCTGCTGCGGCGGGACATAACAGTGGATGACTGGGAAGACATCAAAAACGGCAAGTACGGTGTCCGAGCAACCACCCGATTCGGCGTAGGCATCCTGCGAAGCAACGCCATAGCCAAAATGGTCAACATATCCAACAGCTTAACCTAAACGGAGACGAGCACATGACCCACCCATCCTCCCCTTTTCTCTTGGAACAAAAATTGTGAGTGTTTGAAGATGAGACGTTTAACTGAAAGAATGAAGTTGGCAAAGACCGTTCTGCATGAATTGCGTAGGCAGCCTCTTTGCCGAACTGAGCTTGAGAAGCGAACTGTCCGCCGACTGGGCACGCACGCCTCCTTTGAGGGTATTTTCCGCTTTCTTGTTCAAGGCGGCTACGTGCAGAAGAGCGGGCAGGAACACCGCGCTGCCTACAGGATAACAGAAAAAGGAGCCAAGTTTTTGGAGGTAATCTAGTGAGCAAAATCTTGAAGCGATTAACCGAATCGTTCCCCATAAAAACCCATAGCGGCTACGCATTTCCCCAACGAAGCCTAATCTATGAAACCCCAACCGTGCCCATGTGTGAGGTTATGGCGCTTTACGAGCGGGACCACACCTGCAAGGCAAGTGTGGATTTGCTTGCGGCTTCCACCGTGGGCTCAGGCTTCTACACCACCATAAACCAAAACTACGACAGGGCAACGGAAGCCAAACGCGCAGTCGACGAATTTAACGAAGCTGTGAATTTGGATACCCTGTTATGTGACATGGCACGGACGTTGATTGCCTGTGGCAACGACTTCTGGCTTAAACTCACGCCCCAAAAGCTTTCTGACCTACACAGGATACCCGTTGACGCCGTCGAACGCATCGAACAACGCAACTTAGCCGAAGCTGCGGGTGCCCTAAAAATTCCCTACGACGTAGAAAGCTACAAGTTGAGACAAAAGTACGGCGGCGGCAAACTGGCTCCTGAAGCGGTGGTTCACTGGCGAATTAACCCGCTTGATCAGTCAGGGTTCGGCACAGGAGTGCTGCAGGTTTTGTTACATTCTTTGGCGTTGCATTCGGACAAGCGGCCTGCGTTTGCGTGGATGAAAGCCAAAATCGAACGCATCATGCCCAAGATTTTTGAGAAGTACGCTGGACCCGACGTTTTAGCGTTGCTGGAGCGGGCAGACGAAAACACCATCCGCAACTTCGAGGCAGCCATCAAAAACCGCGGTGAAGAAGGCGCGTGGCTTTTCTACAACGGCAAAGGCACCATCCAGCCCGTGACGCTTGACCCTCGGGCACGCTTCGAATACTACGTGGATCACCTGATTAACCAGTTCTACTTAGGCTGCGAAACCCCGCTACCCAGACTGTTTAGTACGCCGGGTTTTACGGAGGCGTCGGCGAAAGCGGCACTGGAGCTGCAGAACATGCTCATCAACCCTGTGCAGCGGTACATTAAACGGCAGGTGGAGCGGGAGCTTTTCAGCGTGGTGCTTGTTCAGGCCGGGTTTGAGCCGGTTAAGGCGCAGGCGCGTTTGCATTGGGGTACTCCGCAGACTAAGGAGGTCAGCGCGGCGGATTTGTTGCGGGCGGCAGAGTTAAAGTTGATTCGGGAAGAAGAGTTTCGCAAGAACGCCTTAAAATTCGGGTGGGAACTCTGGGCAAACACCGAACCAAAGTTGGAGGGCGCGAACGGTGACTGAAGTTGCGTACGGTAGATACGAGGAAGCCTACAAAGCCATCCACGGCGCGTTGAACGGCATTATGGCGCCGCCTTCAGGCAAGAAGGTGACTAAGCTGGCGTTTTCTTGGAACCCTGACGGCATCGTTTCGACAATTTCAGCTTATGACGGAGTGGAACTGCTTTTCACGTTAATGTTCACTTGGAATGCTGATGGCACATTGCATGATGTAGCACGGATTTAGGTGATTACTGTGACAGGCGCATTCAGCTTCGACCCCGCCAACAACGTAATCATCTGCACAGGCGGAACAGCAGAAACACCCGCGGGGTTTGTTGATTTTTACAATGCGGACATGGCGGGAAGCCGAACCCTAAAACCTGCCGCGTCAGCCCCATTTGCGGGGTCTTTGGCTACCCAAGTTAAGCCCTGCGAGGCGTTGGCGCTACGTTTGTCCTGCTTGGTTACCAGTTTTTCGTCGGCGGGAACGGTGCAGTTCACGGGCAAAGATGCATGGGGCAACACGCAGACAGAAACACTCAATGTAGCCGGCAACGGCACCTTCACGACAAACGAGTATTTTTCAAGCATAGACCCAAATGGTGTGGTAGCAACAGGGGCGTTTTCTGTGGCGGTTACTCAACCACGGTGGGGCGTAGTTTGGAAACTGGACTCAACACATTTCCTGTTTGACTGCAAGCTACAAATTGGAAACGCCACGGCAACTACGTTCTTTAAAGACACACAAAAGGCAGTAACCATAACCGTAACTTCCACCCTGCCGCTCATCACCAAAAGGTATGCCACATTTCAGCTTGGGGAATTAGACGCAAACGGCTTGCCCTACGCTGGCTGCAGTTTATCAATCCCCAATTTCCCAAGCACACAACCAACTTTCCTAAGCGACCCCTTAACAACTTGCGGAGACGTTTTCTTGTACGATTCACGATTCTACACGCCAAAGATGTTCTGGTGCGGCTACGCATTAGGCAACACGCCCATAGTTCACGCAGTCGGCTGCACCGTGGATTCGTGGAACGGCGGAAGATTCGCAGGAGAAAACAGCATCATCAAAGACATGCGCATTCATGAAGGAGCAACAAACGCTTTGACGTTTGCCTCTCCCGCACCTTCAACAGTAACTGGAATAGCCGTGTACCGCTCAGTCTACGGGGTTTACTGGAACACCGCAACCGACAACATAACTTTGAGCAACGTCGTGGGCGAGTCAAACACGTATGCCATGAGGGTTCTTTCCGACACTGCTGGCGTTCACGCGATGTATCTGGTTGACTGCGCTTTTGACAACTGGAATTTCAACTGGACCATAAACACAGGAACCGTACGAGTCTACCGTCAACACACCTTCGACTTAACAGTAACCGACAAAGAAAACATACCCATTCCAGAGGCAGCCGTGACTTTGACTGACAAGAACGGCACCGAGGTTTTCAGTGCAGTCACAAACGAAAACGGTAGGATACCAACGCAGACGGTTACTCGAGGCTTCCACCAGCAAACCACAGGCAACACCTTGCAGGACCAGTCGCCGCACACTCTGACCGCGAAGAAAAACGGCTACCAGACCTACACCAAAAAGTTCGCGTTAACCGAAAAAACTAAGTGGGCAATCAAGCTCTCCAAGGCACGACAAATACTGTTGGGTCAAGGCAACCTTGTTGTGGATATGCAGCCGTCGAATCCCGAAGGCTTGTTTGTTCTTTCGCTTGGCTAAGCTATGCTAGCGATGGTGTTAAGAATGACTATGAACAGCGCCGTAACCGCGATGAAAACGGCTCCCAAGAACAGAAGCATACCGCGTTCGTACTTTGCGAATTTCAAAGACAACACGGCGTTGATTGCTGGAAATATCACGGCAATTCCAGGCAAAAGAAGCAATTCTAATTTGTTTGCCCAACGGTTAGCTACTCCGTCAAACCCAAAGTGAACGGGCACCGTCTCGGGGAGCGACGCGTAAACCCAAAGGAAGTAGCCCAGAAAAATCAGGTAAGCTCCAGTTACGGCTAAGACTTGGGCGTAGACGAGGCGTTTAGCAACCTGTTCCTCATGAACTAGTTCCGTCTTGTTTTGAGGCAAAGTAATGCTGATTTTTTTCTTCATTGCTTCAAGAAAAGCGGTGGTTTCCGCAGGGGATAACACAAGTTTTTCTCCATCGTTTAGGGTAATTACGATGAAGTCGCCGCTAATCATAGTGGCGTATACATGAGCTTTCCCAACGCTGGTTTTAAACAGTCCCCAGTGAAATCCGGGCAGGCTGGCGCCGAAGAGGCGTATAGTTAGGTTTAGGTTTACAGCCTCCGCGTTGACTATTTTGCTGTAGTCTATGCGTTTTTTTATCAAACTGAAATTGACCTTTAAGTTGTGGTCGGAAATTGCGTAATTTAAGTTGCTCCCAGCAAATGACAGATACCCCAAAACCGCGAGCACCGCCAAAATTACTGAGGAAAGTCCCACCGCGAAAATTGGTGTTCCTTGTGAAAATAGGAAAACAAACAGAATGATGGGTACGGCTATTATGGTGGTGAAGACTGCACCGTAGTATTTTGTTTTTTCAGACCGATGGGCTTTGTAGATTTGGGCGGTTTTGCTTGTCATTTGCCAGGTTCAGCACACTGCCCATTAATATAATTAACTTGAAAAACCAATGGATATTCCGAGGCGTTTGTGACGTTTTTTTGCCTCTTCGTCTAAGTGCTTTCTGGCATGGTGTTGTGTTTGCCTTTAATAAAGCCGTTTGAATAAACCAAATTATAAATGCAGAATTATAAGCTTCTTTTAAGCATTAGTCGCGATAATAAGCATTTTTTCTGAAACAGGTTTGTTTTTGGCTTTGTTTTTGCCAAAATTGCTTAAATTTGCCGTTTCCACCCTGTTTAAGCTTGGAGTTGAACGGGTTGGCAAACGTATCGTCAAGTGACGTGAGGGACACCATCAACATTAGTGCGTCAGATGTCCCCGACGCTAAGTTGGAGAAAATGGTTAAACGTGCAACGGTCACGCTTTCGCTGGAGTTAGGCAGAACAATCGACAGTGAGGACTGCAGTGATGCGGAAAAAGAGTACATCACCCTGCTGGCGACGGTGTATGTCATCTGCTACTTGACAGGCGGCTCCGCAGTTGGGTTGAGTTTTAGCGTGGGCGGTCAGAACGTGAATGTGCTCAGTCAAGCGCCGCCGTTGACGGTTCTCCAGCAGGAACTCGAACGGCTCCTAACGGGACTTAAGCAGCCAATAATCGGGAGTGCATAGTGCTATGCCGAACCTGCCTGAAACTTACTTTGACTTTGTGATGGACTACGCGCCCTACGTTTACGTGATTCCCGAGTCTGGTCCTGACCCTACTTGGGGGCGGGCGGCGTTTGCGGCGGGGTTTGCGGTGGATTTTCTGTTCGAGGCGTACTTCGACCGCCAGTTCGACAGCCGAAGCGCAGAAATCGAAAACAAAATTGTGGAGCTTGCCGACTGGATTTTGACTCAGCAGTGCAACGACCCCGAAAAGTTGGCGTGTGGCGGCTTTAAAAGCACCGAAACCAGCACTCAATACTACGCCGTGGACGCTTGCCGCACAATACCCGCACTACTGAAAGCTTACGAACTTACCAGCAACACCGCGTACCTGGACGCCGCTGTGTTGGCGGGTGACACGTTTCTTTTCAACATGCAGCAGAAACCAAGCGAGTTGGGCGTGCATGAACGCTACTTCGGCGGGTTTGCCAGAGCCGTTTCAATTGAGGATGCTTGGCTGCCCGAAATGGACTTGGAACCGCTTTACGGGTTGGTAGCGCTGGGGATGCTGTGTGAGTCTGACCCTGATAACCGTGCCCGATATGAGGCGGTTATGGCGGACGCCGTGAACTTCTACCGCGTCGGCTTAGAAAGCTGTTTTGACCATTTCAGCCCCAAACCCACAGGAGACAACAGTTGGCACCGTGTAGACGCCGCCGACGCCGTGACATATGACGATACACTGGCTTATGCGTTGCTTGGGCTTTACGACTACGAGGACTGGAGCGACTCCGTACAAAGAGCATACGCGTTTCTGAACGGCGTAGGTGCTTGTAGGGCGTACCCTGCGTATAATCCTGCGGTTTGCTGGGCAGGCTACATAGACGCCGTCGCGAAGGCTCCTACATGCGACTACTACGACGCCGTCACCGCAGGCATACTCTCGGAGCTAAGACGTGACCACGACAAAACAGCATACGAATTCAGCGCCCAAACCATCAAGACACACCCTGACCAGTTCATGTTTTGGGGCGTAAAACACGCCGATTTCGGTTTTGTGGAAAATGTCCAGGCGATGGCTACGGTCTGCTGGCTGGGCGAGTTGCTGCTAAGTTACGAAGCGCCCTTAACACGCTTCACCCAAGTTCTTAACAGTAAAGGCGAACCCGTCACCCTCTACCCCGTGGCATCAGTGGGCGAACAGGTTCAATACGGTGAAGGCGTCAACATTAAAGCCATCTTTCTGCCAGCCAAAGCTGAAGAGACCTTGTTGGAACCTGGCTACGTCGCCACCGACTACGTAACTCTTCATGTGTTTGCTCCTGTTCGGCTACGCGACAAACTTCGCTGTCGAGGCTTAGACTACGAAGCCACGGAGGTGCAGGAGTTCGGATTCAAAGGTGAAACGACTTTTCACAAAGTTACCTGCAGGAGGCTACTACCATGAGTGAAACGGAGAATCCCGCGGTCACGTTAACAAGAATGCTAAAGTCTAATTTGCGTGTGGTGAAGGATGACGGCTCTTTAGCCAATATTGACGTGTCGGGTGAGTGGCAGAACATTGAGGCGTTCAAAGGCTTGGACGGACAAGTCACGGTTGGCATAGCTGAAACTGTCGACCAGAAGTTGGAGCTAAGCGGCAAAACCCGCAGACGCATATCGGCATTAAGGGTTAACGTTTGGGTGACGGAGCAGCCAGCCGCAGCCGAATCCGCCAAGGTGCTTAGAACGAAAATTGCGGAGGAAGTCAACCGCGTCGTCAGGGAAAACCGAAGCCGACCCAACCAAACCCGCTACGACTTCTACGCCCTCGGCACAACCTCACAGACCCACAAGGCATACTGGGGCACCTCAGAAGCGTCCCCAACCGATGCTGGCTGGACAGAGCTGGCAAGCGCGGACTACGCCAAACTTTGGGGCAGTGATGACGAGCGTTGTCAAGTCAGCGTTGATGGGGACGGGGAAGTTGCTGCTTTGCTTTTTGGGTTTAAGGTGGAAAACCGAGAAAAAACCGCCAGCGGTCTTGCGTTGTCGTTTGAGGGTTACGGGTCATCACCAAGCGGCAGCGGCGTAACGATGAAGGCTTGGAATCATGTGGCGGGTGTTTGGGGGCAGGCGCAAACGGGCAGCGCGGAAGACGCCGACGAGCCCGTTACCGTTACGTTTATTCAGGATTTACCAAGCTACATCGACGAAGAAGGCTATGTTTGGTGTTTTGCCCAAACCACGGGCGCAAGCAACGGCGAAACCCCTGCTGTTTTGGATTGCGACTACGCTGCCTGCACAGTAACCGTCAAGGGCATAACATACTGCGACATCGTGAGCTATCGTGAAGCGGACCTTGTAGACGTGAAGCCCTTCATTTTCCGTACTGAATTCAACGTGAAGTCATGGTTCTTTGAGAACATAGGAGTGTAAATTTAGATATGCCAGAAACCTACAGCGCCCACGAAAGCCGCGTTTACTACGTGGATGAAACGGCTTATGGGCTAACCCCCACAAACCCATTGATGCTGAGTGTTCCCGCGGAAAGCTTGGAGCCAGCCGTCAACCCAAACAACATCAAAGTCCGAGGCGTCGGCAACGTCGATTTGCAGACCATCAAGCGGGGGCTTCGTGCGCCCAGCCTTAAAATCAGCTATCCCCTACCCAGCGACGCCCCCATAAGCTTCCTGCAATACGCCCGAAACGAACTTGAAAAGTCCCTAAGCATCCAACTTCTCTACTACAAGGGCGTCTTCTCAGCGGCAACCGACGTCATTTCGTTGCTTTATGCGGGCTGCAAGTTCCAGAAGCTCCAAGTGGGATGCAGCATCGAAGATGTCGTGAAAGCGGACGTGGAGTTGCTTGCCCAAAACCTAACCACAGGAACCGCAAAAATCTCGGGCGCCACCTACTCTGACTACTCGGGAGCCGTGCCCTTCTACGAAAGCTACATCAAAAAAGACGCCGCCATGTTAGACCGTGTGACCGATTGGAAATTCACCATAGAAAACAATCTCAAACAGGTTCCCGTGATCCGAGCCAGTAACGGACACCTTGCCAAGTACCTTCCGCATAGGCACCGTAACCTTACGGGCGAGGTGGTTTTTGAGTTTGAAAGCAAAAAGGAATTTGAAGACGTAATCAACGATGAAGAATTCTCTCTTGAATTCGGGTTAGGCGGAGCCAACAAGGCAACGTTTAGCGGCTGCAAATGGGAAAACGCTGCGGCTCCAGCGCGCATCGAAGAACTTGTCAGCCTGAAAACCCAGTTTGTAGCCAAAACCTTTACCATAACCTAAAGTGACCACCATGAAACGAAAAACAATTGAAATTGGAGCCGAATACGGCGCCCCATACGTGGGCACCTACGTGTTTCAGGAAATTACGTGGGCAAAACGTAGCCACATAATCCAAAAACACACAAAGTACCATCCCCTTTCAGGGCAAGTCCTTAGCAGCGACTTTATCTCGATACAGGCTGAAACCATCTGGGCATCCCTCAAACAGCAACCCGCAAGCCAGCCTGTAACGTTGGAGAAGCTGCTGGGTGAAGAAGAAGACGGTGTTCCCATTCCGCTGGGCGAGTTGTTCTCTCAGGTGGCGAACGGTTTGTGTGCGGTTACGCGAGAGGAGCAGGCTTTTTTATCCGAGCCATCCGACGCCAAAAACCCAACCCCACCGTCACAGACTTCCGCCTCTGCAAAGAATTCGGGTGGACCCCAACCCAACTCGCCAAGCAGCCCGCCAAAACCGTGCAGCAGTTCGTCCTCATCCTTAACGAAATAGACCACCAAACCGAGGAGGAAGCCAAGAAACATGAGCGTTAGCATAAAAATGAATGTTAAAGGCGCTAAAGAATTCTCTGAAGCGCTCAATCGCTTTGACAGCGAAGCCCAAAGACAAATCCAAAACAAACTGGCAGCGTGGGCGGAATCAGTAAAAGCTGAAGCGTCCCGCCTGGTGCCCGTGCGTACAGGCTATTTGAAAAACAGTTTGTATACGCGAGTCCAAGATTGGCAAGTCCAAATCGGCGCAAGAGCACCTTACGCTGCAGCTGTCGAACGTGGAACCAGCAACCGTGGTGCTAGACCGTTTCTTCAGCCTGCAGTTCAGAAGAGGTTACCTGACCTTGAACGGGTATTGCGGGAAGCGTTAGAATCAGCGAAAACGGGGGCGGGCTTGTGAGTTTTAGTCAAATAGCGGTCACTATAAGTGCGGTGAACCAAGCAAGCAACGAGTTTAGCCGCATTCAAACTGACGCGCAGAATTTGGCGGCGCGAATCAGAACGGTGGGCACCGCAATGGCAGGCATCGGCGCCGCAGGAACCGCCATAGGGTACATAGCTAACCAGTTTGGCGTTTTAGATGACGCGCAGGCGCGGGTGTTCAATTCGGCTATGATGGTTGTAGCCGCAATGGGCCTATTCATGCGGACCAGCGCGGGCGTTGCCGTCGCCCAAAAAATCTATACTGCAGCCACAGCGTTTGCGACCGCTGTGCAGAACAGTCTAAACATCAGCTTTGCCACTTTCCTCGCCTTAACTGGAGTGGGCATCGCTGCGCTTGTTGGGGCAGCGGTAGCCATGATGAGTTTTGCCAGCAGCATGAACACCGCAACTGTCAGCGTGCAGAACTTCAACGACGCCGCAGCTCAAACACCCACCTACACCCGCAGCATCCACCGGGCAGGTGAGGCGGAGCTTTACCGCCGAGGAGTAGAATAAGCCGTGAGCGTAAACGCCCCCAACGTAGCAGTAGTTTTCGGAACGGTTATGCCGCCTCAAGGTGACGTGGTGGAGTTGCAGGTACATCTTGGCTGCAGCAACGAGGTGAGCAGTTTTGAGGTGGTTCTGGCAAATTTCGACGGCAAATATAGCCCGAACGGCGAAAACGCCATAACCGCGGGTTTAGACGGCAGCGTAAGCGTGGGTAGAGGGGCATCGTGTCCCCTGTTGATGACATGCCGCGTGGAAACCGTCAAGTACACTTCGACCCCCGCGGAAAGCTACGTGCATGTTGGGGGCAGGTGCTGGGGAGAACGCCTCTTCCGCCGCGTCGTCACAAAAACCTACACCAACACTAAAGGCGAAAACATCGTCAAGGACCTGCTAAACTATTACGTTGGGTTAAGCCATGTTCGAGACAGCACAGAACTGGTTGAAGCCACCGACACCACCTACAGCAGCCTCAACTACGAAGACACCCCCGTTTTCGACGTCTTGAAGTACGTTGCGGAAAGCGCTGACAAGCAAGGCGTAATAGGTTTTGACTTTCGTGTGGCACCTGACGGCAAATTCGAGTTCTTCAGCCGAGGAACCAAACCCAACAGCACCAGCCTCGCCGAACGCATTGAACAAAGCGAGTACCACAGAGACATTAGCCGTGTACGCAACAAAATCACCGTGTACGGCGTCGCAGACAAAAGCATACCCGCAAACAAGTACGCCTGGACAGAAAGCCTCTCCTGCGCAGATGGTTGGTGGAGCGCCACGGCAGGAACCGTCAGCGTCGACACAGCCGTGAAAGTCAAAGGTTCAGGTAGCATCCAAACCTACGCGGAAGGCTTGAGTTATGCAGGATGCATTTTTTCGCTTGAAACGGGCAGCCTCGTAGACGCAGAATCGTATCCTTCTTTGAATCTTTGGCTAAACTGCGATGCAACCTTCAACGGAAACGTCACCCTGACGCTGTACGACGGCTCGGGACGCATGGCAACCCACGAAGTAGCGGTGGGCACGGGTAAATGGTTTCAAGTGCAGGTAGGCGTAGGCAGCAAAAACGCTGATCAATGGCAGCTTGAGGCAGGATTTGACTGGACCCACATCTGGCGGCTCCGTGTGGTCTGTTGGTTCAATGAGCCCAACACAGGCGCTTTCTGGGTGGACGGCTTGTTTTTCGGCGGGAAACGTTACAGCGCCACCGTCGAGGACGCAGGCAGCCAAGCAGGTTTTGGGTTGCGGGAGCAGGTAGAAGTTAACGAGGAGTTGTGGAGCGATGCTGAATGCACAGGAAGAGCCGAAGCCCTGCTCGCGAACCTCAAAGCGCCCGCTGAAAGCCTTACCCTACGCAGCACCGTACTAGATTACGGGGCAACACCTATTCTGGCGGGAGACACGGTTCACGTCACCCTACCCACGGAGGGCGTAGAAGGAAACTTTCGGGTTCTGAGTGTGGAGTACCGTGTGAATGCGGCATCTCAGACGCTGGAGACAACGTTACAGTTGGGCAGGGAGGCGCCTTTGATGGCAGATTACGTGTATGCGCTGCGGGCGAAAACCGACAGCTTAAGCAGGTATAAAACGGCGAGGCGATAAAGGTGGGTAAAGGTAAGCGTGTGGTGGTTGAGGTCAGCGAGGAAGTGCATGGGAGGCTTCGGCGGCTGGCTATTTTTAACGATTTGAAGCTGTACGTGTTGGTGGATGCGTTGATGGAGGAAGCGCTGCGAGATGAGGAACAGGTTAAGCTGCTGATTAAACGGGTGAAACAGGAGCCGTAAACAAGTCAACTTGTTAGAAGCCTAAAAGCAACCTTCCTAAGCGTAACCGTTAAATGCCCAAAATCGTCTGCTTTAAAGTTAACATCCTACTGGGGAATGTAATAAATGGGAACTCAGGAAGACAACACACGGAAATACCGCATATCCATCGGCGCCTACGGAAGCATAGACATCGAAGCACCCTCCAAAGAAGACGCCCTTGACTTGTTCAAGGAAGTCACCAAAACCCGCACCCGCTCACAACTCGACGAAGCCATCCGATAAACACACAACAGTTACCCGCCTTCAAGAAGCATACTTTAGTTCAATAATTGATTTTTCGCGTGAAGCAACCAAGCAAGCGCTCGATTAAGTCGCCCGTTGTAGGCGGCTAGCCGTTATGATACCGTTAAGTTAAGTGACCCAACATAAGAAATTGTCAGTTTCTCTTCTAATTAGTTTTTTGCGGTGGTTTTCGCTCATTTTTGGTTAGCAAAGTCTCTGGATGGATTGTATGGAGATATTGCCATGAATCATGAACTCAAACCGAAATAACCTCAAATCGAGCTTTTTTGGCATCCTTGGAGGGGGATAATTTTCTAATTAGTACCATGCTTAACATTGCCAGTTTCCATGGGTATACTTCTACAGGAATTTCATGGTACTTTAGTCATTAATCTATTTGAGATAGCACAAATGTTATATAGAAGATTTAGCATAACCATCATCAAAGTAAACATGCGAACTGAGGTGAAAAGAAACGCCAAAAGCAGGAAAATACGAATATCCCTTTTTTGACTTACAGTCAACGCTCGAAAAACTGAGAAAAGCACACGATACGCTTCGCGAGGATGAAATGAACAGGGATGTTGTGGCAAACGCACTAAACATGTCTATGAAGGGTGGAGGTTTTGCATACCTCATATCTTCAATGGAGAAATACGGCTTTGTAAGAACAGGCGGTGGAAAGCTCGTAATTTCAGACCTTGGCAAACTCGCGCTTTATGGAACTGATGAAGAGAAAAAAGAAATGATGTATCAAGCCGTTATAAAGGTCGAACTGTTCAACGAATTGTATTCACAGTACGGCAAAGAGGCAACTGTAGACCAAATCAAAGCCTTCCTGAGGCAGAATGGTAATGTGCCAGTTGAAAAAGCACAAAAACTCGCTGAAAAAGTTGAAAAAATATACAAAAATGCTGCAAAGCACATTATTGATGCTGATAAACTTGAGAGACCTGAGGATACACCGGTTCAAAGTGCCAAAAACGAATTGGAGCCTCCAAGTCCAGTAGGCAGGCGATTTGATACGCAATCAGAAGAAAAGAAAGACCTTATCAAGGTACAAATTGGCAGTAACTACTTTTAAATTGACAGGAACGACTCCATTACATCAGAGCTTGCGCTGCAAATAATCGCAAAAAACCTTGGTCTAAAAATCACCATCGAAAAGAGCGATTAAAATCCCAGTCATTCTTTGACAGGAGTGACCGTTAGGGGGAACATCGTGCCCGTGGATGACCTGAGTCCGCGGTGTTTCCCCTAACGCCAAAGGTGCGTGAATAGCTTAGTACGGATTGAGCACCCGCCCACTAAGCGGCTTATCGGGAGTTCAAATCCCCTTCCATGCGCCACACTTTTCTTTATAGTCAAAGTTATCTTAAAAGGTTTACCACCTCTTTTTCAGGAACAGACGCAACAACCTTAGCAAGACTTTTTCACAGTATGTAACTTAACAGTATCAGCCGTTACTTAGGTTTATATGAAATAAGTTGACTCTAAATTAGCAGTGGTGGTGTTTTATGTTTTTAAACTCAGACTCTGGAACATCTACGACTCTTAAAGTTGTAATCGCCGTTCTCGTAATCGTTGTGGTGGGTGTGGCTGGGTTTTTTGCGTGGACATACCCGCGGGAGGTTGCGAGTTTTCCTGTTACGCTTGCGGTGGGGGCTTCGACCCAACAAGTACCGTTTGATGTGCCGATGTTAGATAACGCAGTTCAGGTACAGGTAGACATAAACAGCGGTGCATCCGTGTGGACAGCAAGCATAGTGAACAGCGACGGCGACACGGTGTGGTCCCATCAAACGGCTCAGGGAGGACAAACCACTTTCACCAGCGAATGGAACAGCCTACCCAGCGGCAGCTACAACTTTACTTTTGCCACTGTGGGAGGCGACTTAGACTCACAAATCACGGTTAAAGCTAAAGGTGGACTATGGTAACAAAGAAGCCAAACGCTCAAGCGCGGTTAGTGTCTGTGGCGGCTTTTGGTAAGCAACGCAACCGCAGCGATGTGGCTACACATTTGCTTCTGCAAGTACCCTTGACAGTTACAGCTGAGTTTGCCCGTGTAGTCCTGAACAACGGTGTAGGTTCCGTGGTCTCCGATGACGTTGTAGGCGCCATTTCCCAGAAATTCAACACGGCGTGAATAAACCAGTTTACGGGCTTTCTCATACATGACATCGCTACGACGGGGTCGAGGCACAGGCAATTCACCTCGCTTAACTGTAGGGCACTTTGAGGATAAAGCTTGTTCGGTTAACTTTTGCAACAGAACGTCGAGTTTGCTTAAGGCTTATAACCTTTGAGCAACAAACAGAAAGGACGGGGGAAAAGCGTTGCCTAAACGTGAACCAGACAAGGTTGCAGCCCAAGTTGAAGACATGCAACAAGAAATCAAAAACCTCCAACAGGCACTAGGGGAACTGGTGGACGCCTTAATAACCGAGGCAAAACCCGACTTCTCGGAAATCAAGAAACTACAAACGCTAAAGAAGAAAGCACTCACACTCACCGACGAAACCACGGAAGAAAAGCCTAAACCCACTAAAACCAAGAAAACAAAAAAACAGCGAAAAAAGATACAAAAGCAAAAAGCAAAACCCGAAAAAGCCACTCTTAACAAATAACATCTTAAGCTTGACGTGTATTTCTGAGTATGCTTTTGACTTTCTCTAACACATCGTGGGCGTTGATTGTTTTTCCGCAGTGAGCGCATTGGGTCTGGTTGCCGCTTTTTGGAAACTCGAGCGTTGTTCTGCATTGGGGGCATTTGAGCACCTGCATGACTAAGCCGCCTCGTTCCAAGGTCGTTTTCAGAGCAGGGAAGTCTAGCGTGAGTTGCCCTTTGTCTGTTTCCTGTTCATTTTCGATTTCGGTTTTTCGCGTGTGGATGGCGTCTTCAATCATGGGTTTGAACAATTCGAGAAAGGCGTACTGGAGAGTGAAGAGACTTTCTCCGGAGTTGTCAACGATTGAGGTTTTTTTGGGGAATATCCAGTTGCTGCTGTCTCCGGTTTCCCCTGAGATGCCTGTTACCGACTCCAAGGCTATTTCATGTGTGGCTTTGTAGGAGAAAGTTTGCTTGTATGTGCTGTTTTGGTGTCTGTTCAGCCATATGAGTCGTCGGGTGGTGAGCATTAGGGCGCCTGATTGGGTGCTTTGTTTTTCAGAGTTGTCGTGTTCTGTTTTTGTGTTTTGTGTGGTGCGGGTTCCGATCCAGCAGTAAATGGCTGCTTCGCCGTTCTCCAAAGGGACGTGGCGTAGGATGTTTTTGTCGATGCTTCGTTTGAGGTAGTCCCAGTCTATTTTCTCGTTAAGCTGCAGGGTTTTCCAGAAAATCAGTCCGAGAGGAACCCCGATTTCGGCAAACAAAGGAATGTTCGCGTTAGCCACTTTGTGTAGTGCAGCGCCGTTTTTGGGGAGTTCATGCAAGACGAGCGCGGTTAAAATTTGGTTTTCAAAATAGAGTTTCCACCTTGCCAGACAACTGTAGCATTTCGCGTACTTGCTGATCATGCCTGAATATTCGTAGCCCACCGTTGACCCGCATACGGGGCATTTAGGAAACTCGTCCTGCATAGCCATGCTTTTCGTTCAAATCTTTACCTCCATGTGTTTATATGTTTTACATTCACCAAACAAGGGAAAAAAAGCAAAAGTTTGTAAATTGCAAATTTTTGGGCACTTAAAATGCAAGCAGCCCTTTTCTGGAGAGGTTTTCTTTAAAATTTTAACTGAAGAAAACAAGAGGAGAAAGTCTTGGGATAGACTGCTGGAAATCAGTTAGCCTGAAGCTTTACCAAAGCGTTGTTTGTTGGTGAAAGACTTAAACCTGCAATCCACCATATTCTGAACCATGCAAGAAGCCAAGCCAAACCAGACCAACAAAATCATCGTCAGCTACGCTCAAGATGTGGAAGGCGAGGATTGGGTGAGGCTGGGGCATTTGCCTCCTGAACAGAAAGTCGCCATTATGATGGATATGACCAGCGCATGCATGCGTGTCTGCGCTGACGGGATACGAGCCCAAAACCCCAACATCAACGCAGAAGAACTACTGGCTAAGCTTCGGGAACGGCTGGATTTTTCGAAACGTGACCGCCTCCACGAGGAATAAGCTTGAGTGAATTCTATCAGCTTGTCAAAAGGCTCCACGAAACTCTGAGCCGTTCAGGTTTGGATTATGCTTTTACGGGTGCGTTGGCTGTGAGTTTTTATGGGTCGCCAAGAACGACCAGCGACGTGGACGTGATGGTTGCCATCGGCGACGCGGTTGAGGTTAAGGCTAGAGTTGTTGAGGCGCTGCGGTGTGCGGGAGTTGACGCTGAGGAGCAGAAAATTGACAATGTTTTGCGTTCAGGTTATAACATCGCTAGCTTCAAAGATACAACTACGCCTTTTCGGGTGGACGTGATTTTTTCGTCTAAGAAACTGGAAAGGCAGGCGGGAAAAATTGGTGGGTTGGACACGTTTTTTCAGAAGCCTGAGGGGCTGGTTTTGGCTAAGTTGCGGATGATTAAGGCAACGGTGCCAAGGGAAAGGGCGGCTAAGGACGAGCATGACGTGAAAGCAATTTTAACGTTCACCAAAGTGGACTTGGATACGGTGAAGCGACAGGCAAAAAAGGATAAAACGCTAAAAATATTGGAAAAACTTGCTCTGAAGAGACATTGACAGGTACTGAGGTCAAAAGGGGGTTCTGTTAACTTCATAGGCGATGGAGAAGAGTGTTAACTCTCGGGTGACAAAACAAGGGGTCTGAAGAGAGGTGTTAACAGTCGGGTGATAAGGAAACTCTGATTGTTAACTTTCGTGGGATGACAATATATGCATAAACGCATGGAAATAAGGCTGTGCTGAAACGACTGTGTGAATATACTCGTTATCTATTTTGTCATCTTCCTTTGTTGGTAGTTCAACGCTTGCTTTTTGAAAGATTCTGAGGTAAGGCTGTCTTCCGTAAGAATACCGCCATTTTTGGTGGTTAAGCATTGCTTGAATGTACAGAAGAGTAGGTACATCCATTTCTGTTTTTGGAACGCAAATTAATACGTTGTCAGTGGCTATGAAAGGTGTTGTTTGCAAGAATGCATCCCCTGTAACTGTTGAAATAGTGAGAAGACAACGGATGTATACTTTCGCCCGCTTTGGCTTGTTAAAGAAACCGACAACACCATTATCAGTTGAGACTCTGGAAACAGTGGCGCAAGTCCCACTTTCCAATTGGTCTATTGCATGAAATTGCCCTCTTTCCACATTAAAAAGTTCGGTGACTAAAAATCTCTTTGTTTTTGGCTTGTTCAAATTGACTTTAGCTATAATTTGTTTGCGTGGGTAGTTCTTAGAGTGAATTTGATCGTATGACGTTTTTATTGCTATTTCGTCAGGAGATTTCACCCGCATCCTTCCTAGCCTATAAGGCGTTATTTTTCTTCCATAGTTAAAGCGCCATCTTGCTTGTTTTATCGTGAAAGCTATATAGAACAAGTATTCCTTATGCATAACGCGTTTTGGCGTGAGAATTAGTACATCGTCACATGCGCAACATGGCAACAATTGAACATTGGCGAAACCGATGCTTCCAGTACTTGGAACAGTGATGATGGATTCTTTGTACTTTTCTGGTGTATCGTAGAAACCATAACAACCATTGTCTTCCGATTGCGATGAAATCATCATACAATTTCCAGAATCCAAGTTCTCTTATTGTGGTAAATTTTCTGTCCATATCGAACAGTAAATAGGTCGCTTATCGCTATCATGATTGAACCTTCAGCTTGTTTTCATACTTAATTTGAAAAGCAATGTTTTCTCTAATCATTTGGTCTATACCTTGCTCTATCTCTTCGTCGGTCACCTGCTTTTCGTCTAAGTACGCTTCTGGGCAAAGTTCTAGTTCGTCGTCGGTGGTGTCAATTGGTGCTAACTTAGTAAATTCAGGTATATTCTGAATCAGAGTGTTTTGGTTTTCAAGGTATGCCTTAAGCGTCGGCTTGACTTTTTTAAGGTCATCTTCTTCTTTTGGGTGTCTCAACCGCTTACCTTTTTTTAGCCTGAAACCATCGTGAAGAGTGCGTACCCATAGCACATTTTGGTTTTTATGTGGTATTCCTTTCTTGATGAACACACCAACCGTTCTAACGCCGACTGGCGCGAATAGTTCTGGTGGAAATGTAACGACGGAAAGCAAAGTGTTTTCTTTAAGCAATCGTTCCCGCCATGCACGATAACCGCCACCTTTAATCATGCATGAATAGGACAAAACCGAAAAGAGCAGTCCCTCATTTTGCATCTGCTTGAGTGCCTGTTCTATGAATAAGTATTCCTTAAGGTCAGTTTTCTTTTTAGGAAACGGTGGGTTCATGAGAACTTTTGTTATCGGTGGAATTCTATCTTTTGCGTTATCTGAAAGATATTCAGCGCAGGTATGACCTTCTCTGTCGTGAGAAGCGGTTAGCCACTTGGCAAAACAGTTACCTTCAATGATATTTGTTTTGCCGTCGCCTCTAAAAATCATGTTTACTATAGCTAAGGCGACTACGGGGTCTTGTTCTTCTATGCCATACAAACCACATCTTTTAAAAATTTTGAATTGTTCATTGTTAGCGGTTTTCTTTACTTCATCGTAAGCAGCAACAAGAAAGCCGCCTGTTCCACATGTTGGGTCATATATGAAGTCGTTTACGTTTACGTTTAGACTTTCTGCGGCAAACTTGGTTATGTGTCTTGGAGTAAGCACTATCCCTATTTCCTTCGCGCCGTTACCATACTTTAGGAAAACCTCGTAGAATTTGCCGAGAACATCTTTTCCTGAAGCCATTGCGGACCGTATGTTCAAACCAAGAAGTTCCTGAATCGTTAGGACAAGTGCCTTTTTGAATTTTACATGGTTGTCTTCACTTGATGGTAAGTCTATTTTGACAAACCTTGCGAAGTCGGGTTTCCCGTTCTTTTGTAATACGATATCAACCCTAGCGTTTATTGCGTTTACAAGTGCTGTTGGTTGTGCGTCTAAACCGATTTCTGTTCCTTCGACAAGAGCTAAGAAAACGGCGGACATCACTCTTGCCCGGTAGTCTTTGTTTATTCCGCCTTCGTGTAGTATTCCGTTTATTTCCTCAGCGGATTTGAGAAATTCGCGGTCGCTAATTTCTGCCTCAGATAAGTTTGCTGTGTCCCGACGCATTACCTCTTGAACTTGTGATTTTGAAATCAGCCCTGTAAGTTCAACGTCGTTTTCCTTCACGTTTTCCCATTTTCCATGATGGAAAAACTGACTTGCCGCCACATATCCTTCTATGTTGTTTCCCGCTACACCAGTTATGAACGGTGCTTGGATGCTTTTGCTCTTGTTGATTGTATCCGCGTATTCTCTTGCTTCTTTTAACGCTTGTTTGAGCATGACGCGGGTGCTTTTTGATTCTATGACGTAGAACTTTGTGGGGTCTATTTCGACTATGTTTTCAGGTGTTTCTTTGTTTAGCTGTTCCTTGATGTATTTGTTGTTTTGGCATTCGTTTTGGGTGTAAATTTGGTTTCTTTTCCAGTCCTTCTTTTCAGTTAACTCTTTTAGTATGAATGCGTAGGCGTGAACTTCTGTTATATGGCTCATTTTTGTTGTCCCCTCTTTTGTTTTTGTCGTGGTCTGTTCCAATATGGACTTTTGCAGCTAGGACACACTTTGGGTTCTTGTTCCGTGGTCCTTGGTAGCCAAATGTGACCACAGCGTTCACATTTGTAAGCTTCGACCTGAACTTTTCCCATACCTTTCACTATTATAGTAGTTGTATATTAGTTTTAGTATATTAACTTTAGTATATTACCACAAAGCTTTAATGTTATATACCTATTAGTAATATACTACAAGGCATATAGTAAAATGAACGCAATGATGACCCCAAGAGAAACACGTGGTTTACAGATTGCGGAAGCAAAAGAATCTCAAATAACATGTGTAGAAGAGAACTTTTACACCGTAAAATCTCAATTTGGGAATGGCGAGTACGCTGTTTCCAAAGTCAACGGCGAATGGATATGCGAATGCCCCGACAACAAATACCGAAACGTTAAATGCAAACACATCCACGCTATAATTATCTCCCAATCCCTAAAGGTAGAAGTTAAAAAGAATGTCGTTATCGCGCCGCTGAGCAACTCAAAATGCGTTTTCTGCGGTTCAGAACACATCGTTGAAGATGCAGTTCGCCACAATAAAAAATACGACATTCAGCGTTATCTTTGCAAGTCATGTGGCAAACGATTCTCAATTAACGTTGGTTTTGAGGGAATGAAGGCTTCGCCTCAGGTTATCACTTCAGCCATGCAACTGTACTTCACAGGTGAATCCCTAAGAAACGTTCAGAAGTTCCTTAAACTCCAAGGCGTACAGATAAGCCATGTTGCGGTTTTGAAGTGGATAAAGAAGTACACCACGTTGATGACGCAGTACCTTTCACAGATAAAGCCCAACGTAAGTGACACATGGAGAGCAGATGAATTATACGTAAAAATCAACGGGAACCTAAAGTACCTCTTCGCCATGATGGACGACCAAACCCGTTTCTGGATAGCTCAAGAAGTCGCAGAGAGCAAAGATAAACATGACGCAAGAAACCTTCTGCGCATGGCTAAGGAAGTCGCTGGAAAGAAACCCATGACCTTCATAACAGACGGATTACCTTCTTATCATAACGCTTACAAAAAGGAGTTCTGGACGCTAAAGGGACCAAGAACAGAGCACATCCGACACATCACCCTAAAAGGCGACAGGAACAATAACAAGATGGAGCGCATGAATGGTGAAGTTCGTGACCGTGAGAAGGTTATGAGGGGATTAAAAAAAGACGAAACTGCCGTCTTGCAAGGATACCAACTTTATCATAACTACATTCGACCCCATGAAGGCTTAAGTGGCAAAACCCCTGCTGAAGCTTGCGGAATAAAGGTCGAAGGCGTGAACAAGTGGAAAACATTAATAGAGAACGCTAGCCGAAGCAAACAGAGTATCTAAGTATCCCGTAAACTTTTCTCTTATCAAGCGTTGATTTTATATAGGTAAAGTGCGTAAAACTGACTTTGTGGGCAAAATGTTCACCATAAATTTATTCCAGATGTTTGGCACCGACACGTTACGCCATAGAGAAACTGCAAGAAAGGTAGTTGAAACGTTGCCCAAAGACTCAGAGCATTCGCCGATTATAATAGACTTCCAGAACATTGACTTTGCTTCTCGGTCTTTTTTACATGAACTGCTTTGTGATTTAGGCGATAGAACAGTTGACTTTGCAAACAGGAATGAAGAAGTATACCAACTGACGGAAATAATACTGAAAAAAGGCGTATACATTAACTGCTAGCCAGACTACATAATGTAGTTGTACATGTTAACATCTTTTACGTTAAAGTTGATGCAGACTACTGCCCCTCTCCAATAGGCATCTATCAGAATTTCTTTTCGTTTATCCCCTTTGTAGTATATTATGGAGTCGCCTGACATTATGATAAGTTTTCCTCCATAGCCTCGAAGGAAGAGGTTTGCTATATTGGGTATTCCTGTTCCACGTGCATTGCTTTTTTTCTTAGCTGACTTTGAAGATTTGCCGTCTAAAGCGTTCTTTATTGCTTGAGCGTCTGTTTCTACTTCAAACGCCGTTCCGTCATACGATTCTTTGTATCCTATTCCATTGTCGGCTATTACTATCTCACACGTTTTACTGTTGGAGCCTTGGTAGTATTGGGCAAGAATCCAGTAGTGGTCGATTTTGGCATGTTCGTTGACGTTGTTTACTAGCTCACTTGTCAAGTATTTTACGTTGTTTTTGTACCAGCCAGCATGTTGTATGTTTGCTTGTGATAAAATTCTTTCTTCATACTGTCCTAGTACGTTGTCGTTTTCAAATGGTGGCAGTTTTGTTATTGGGAGATAATGTTTTTCGTTGTTCGGAAGGCATGTAACGCCTTGTTGAAATTTAATTGTGTCTAGGTAACTACAAGCATCACGAGTTGGGTCTTCTGTACAGTTCACTGTGAGACCGTTATGGTTGGCATAAACTGTGAGAGGGAGAATGGATAAGGGAGTTACAAATTTGACTGTTGATAATTCAACTTCTCGTTTGCCCTTCAGCAAAGCTTTTTCCATTTCTGCAAGGTTATTTGCAACTTCATCCAATCTTTCAGAGATGCCGAAAGGCTTTGCTTGAATTTCCATAGCTCCGCTTTTATGCATAAGTAATATTTAAAATAATTTTAACAAGTGGCAATTGGAGTATCACCCGACTGTTAACACCTCTCTTCAGACCCCTTGTTTTGTCACCCGAGAGTTAACACTCTTCTCCATCGCCTATGAAGTTAACAGAACCCAAAAGGGCAAATGTTAAAAGAAAATGCATTACCACCAGAACCAACCAATACGAAGAATCAGGAAAAAAGAAAGACATACACATAACATTGCTCTAAAAAATTACAGTACGGGTCAGTTAAAGCGAAGAGAATAATATTCAAGTATGGAAAAAATCGGGGGAGGTTATTCATGTATAACCCATTTGATGAAAAAATCGAGAATCTAAAACTTCAAGATATTAAAGCCCTTAGAGAAAAACAAGTGACAGAAGGATTCTATATAGAATATAAGTCAACTTTCACAACAACATTAAAGATTGCTCGGTCTATAGCATCTTTCGCAAACACACATGGCGGATGGTATTTCATAGGCATTGAATCAGATCAATCAAATCTTCCAACTACTTTTCCAGGTTTTGATTTAAAAGAACACCCCAAGCCGTTAGAGCATATACGGGACATCATCAAAGACAATATAGACCCTTTTCCAATATATTATTCTAAGCTAATCGAAGTTGAAACTGGAAAAGCAATAGTGGTTCTTGAAATTCCAGAAAGCGATGAGCCTCCGCATATAACTAAAGATGGCAGGATTTACAGAAGGAATTCGGCGGGTTCTGACCCCGTTGCTGAAAACAACAGATATGTTATAGATGGCTTATATGAAAAAGCTAACAACATCGACAAAAAAATCGAAAGATTCTGTTGCAGACAAATCGCGATCTCAAGAGGTGAAGAAAAAAACAGTTGGATGGAAGTATATTTAATGCCTTATCCGCTTAACAGAATGGAAATTGATAGCTTTTTTAAAACAAAATTTATTGATGATTTAAAAGTAAAAATGAATGGCGTTACTAAAATTGAATTCTCAGCTAATGCACACCTTTCAGCAAGCATTCCATTTAACTGCACAAGTGCGTCATACTCTTCAGTAATCTTCAGACAGGCAAACACAGGGGGATTAGCACACATGGGTCTAACGTTTGAATTATATAGAAATGGAAATGCAAAAATCATTATTCCATATCAATCCATTCCCAGTGGTAATACTCAAAGTAAAAGTCCAGCTTGGGAAAAAATGATCTCATGCCTAAAAGACGAGGACATAAGGTTATTCACAATTATCGATGGATTTAAAGCTCTGAGCATTTTTGTTTGTCTTCTTCAGCACTATATAGACATAATTAAATCACAAAATTGGAAAGGCAAAATTTTGTTAGCTTACAGACTCGAAAACACTTGGAGAACAATCCTATTTTTTAATTCAAATAACATGATTGAGCACATTGAAAAATACGGTGTTTCAGTATGCCAAAAAGACAACGCTTGGATACCAACAAGGTTGAGAAAGGAGTACATGATAGAAGAAATCCCAGAAAACTGCATTTTTTGGCTTTCCCAGTTTATGATAATTTCATCTCATTTTGGATTTTTCCCTGGTGAAGGCAGAGCGTTTGTTAAAGAATGGATAACCAGTTTTTCTAAAAATGGCGATGACACGCCCTAAAAAAGCTGTTTTACCACAAGCAGAGACCAAAGAAACTCCGCACGATAAAACAGCAGAGTTCCACTTTACAAATTTATAAATTTGTGAATTGATAAATTTCGCGACAGTTTAAAAGTTTCTTTTGGTGTTTTGTTTCTTTTGTGGAATCATAATGAAAGAAATTCCAAGCCAAATTAAAAACTTAACCGCTGGAGACCTCGTCCAAGTTGAATGGACAGACGCATCTATCGGTAAGAGCCTTAGTAATGGGTTGGGCGGCATTGATGTGCCCGTCAAGAGTTGGGGTATCTATATTGGTGTGTTGGGGCAGAAGCGTCGGCATGTGATTTTGGCGCAGAACGCTTTTCGCTACAGTGACGGACTCTACGACATCGACTACACTGCAGTGCCTGTGCCGTGGACCACCAACGCCACCGTGCTGGCGAAGGGGCATGTCAGCGGGGAGGAAGCCAAAGTGCTGCTACACAGCTTCACCATCAACGAGAAGGCCAAG
The DNA here is from genome assembly GCA_026014615.1 of Candidatus Bathyarchaeota archaeon. Classification (GTDB taxonomy): domain Archaea; phylum Thermoproteota; class Bathyarchaeia; order Bathyarchaeales; family Bathycorpusculaceae; genus JADGNF01. The sequence continues at coordinate 314,755 of JAOZHZ010000004.1, forward strand.
TCGGAGACGCACACTTTGGGGCGGTGTCTGCGTCAGAGGAGGCTGCGTAACCATTGACGGACTGGGTCAAACGGGCACTAACGCGACGCAAAAAGCCCTCAACGGGAAAGCGTGCCAGAGAGGAGGAGCCGAGCCCGAGGCTGGTGTTAGGCGTCAAATTCGCCATAACCTTCACCTTCAGCCTCTCAGCCATCGAAATCGCCCACCTCGCCCTGATAGGAACATGGAACAGCGAAGTCTTTGCCGCAATAACTGGGCTATCGGGTACGATTATGGGAATTTTGATTTCGCAAAAAACGTAGGGTGGAGGGTCGCTATTGGTTAAAATTCCACGCAATAGCATGTTGAAAAACCGCGTTAGAAAACTTCGAACAGAAGTCAAGGTAGACACGCAAAAAATCCGTGATGACGCAATAAAAAGCCTTCAGGAACTTTTCAAGCTCGCAAAAGCACAAGCACAAGACGAGAAAGTGAAGCTGAAACAAAGGGAGTCATGGGCGCGAGTAGCCGCGTACATCTGCCAAATCATGAACGGCATCGCAACCCGAATCGATGAACAACAAATCGACAAAGACTTAGACAGACTGGAGGAACTAATCAACGAGGTCACAGCAAAAAATAAAACTCAGACAACTGGAACAGAAAATCAATAGTACAGAAACGATAGAGTTCCCCAAAGAGCCATTGCAGTTCTGCACGGAAAACATAGATTTTTACCCAACCGCCTATCAAGCCGAGCTTATTAAACAGTTCAAGAACAACCAGTTTGTTGCGGCGCGGTGGGCACGACAGACAGGCAAAAGCCACACCATCAGCGCCCTGCTTTTGCATTACGCCTTAACCCACCCCTACGTTAACGTGGGCATTGTGGGTCCCAGCTGGAGACAAACCAAACTTGTAATCAAACACATTAACGGGTTTCTCAAAAAACTCCCCCACGCCAGCGGAAGACCACAAAAAACCGCCGTCTCCCTCACCAACGGCAGCACCATCGAAGCCTACCCGAATAACCCTGAAACCATCCGAGGCCCAACCCTGCACGTTGTTTACGCGGACGAATTCAACTTCATACCCAACGACGAAGAACTCTACGACGCCATCCTCTTCACGTTGGGAACCACCGACGGCAAATTCGTCTGCACCAGCACCCCATGGCACACAGACAGCATTTTCCACAAAATCTTCCACGACACAGCCTACGCAGAATACGCCAAAAGCCACGTTACATGGGAACAAGCAACCGAACCCCACGGACCCCTCAAACGGAGGATACTTAGCCGCATAAAACGGCAACTGGAAGGTGACCCCGCAAGATGGAAACGGGAAATGCAAGCCGAATGGGCAGAAAACGAAGCCGCCTACCTCAGCCAAGCCCTCATCGCAGGCTGCATCGACCACACCCTAGACTACACAGACTTTGAGACTGCTGTCAATGGCGACTTCTACATGGGACTGGACTTAGGCAAGCATCAGGACTACAGCGTCTTAGCCGCCATCAAAGTTGAAGAAGGCAAACTCAAACTGGTTCACATGCGCCGCTTCCCCCTCGAAACCCCCTACGCAAGTGTCATTGGCTACGTTAAAACCCTCAACGACCGATGGCAAAGCATCCACAAAATCTATGTGGACTGCAGCGGCGTTGGCGACTACATAACTGAAGACATGCAAAACGCGGGCTTGTTTAACGTGGAAGGCGTCAAATTCACCGTGGAATCCAAGCAGACGATGGCACAGCACCTTAAACAAGCCATGACCGAAAAACGCCTCGGCATACCCTACGATAGCGAACTCATTGCCGAACTCAACGTGGAGCAGTATGAGTTGACTAAGGAGGGGAAAACGCGGTTTAGTCACCCGCAGGGCACGCATGATGACCGTTTCTGGGCGCTTGCCTTGGCAGCATACGCCACAAGAACCGAACCCGCGCCACGGCTGTGGGTGGTTGCCAAAGCCGCAAACGCCTGCAAAACCCGACTCCGCCAAATCCGCCAACAACTCGCCAAACACAAAGTACAAGGGCAAACAAGATGAGACACAGACGCAAAGAAACCCTCCAAGTTACCAAGTTCAAGCGCACCTACAACCGACAAAACAGCACCTTCACGTTCGACATCAGCTACCAAACCGCCCCCACACTACGCACCGAACGCACCCGCGAAGTCGCCGAAGCCTTCGGACTCGGAGAAGACCAGACACAGCAGTTCACCCTCTACGACAACGTCCAACTCAAAATCCGACCAACCGACATCGTGCTCATAACAGGTGATAGCGGCAGCGGAAAATCCGCCCTGCTCAAGGCTCTTAAAGCTGATTTAGCTGCAGAAGCCCAAGACACCAAAGACCTAAACATCAACCCTGAAACGCCAATTATCGAAACCGTCGGCGAAAACACGCAGCAAGCGCTCGAAATCTTAAGCAGAGTTGGCTTAAACGACGCCTTCTTGTTCCTGCGCAGCTACCGCGAGTTGAGTGATGGGCAAAAGCATCGATACCAAATCGCAAAGCTAAGTCAAACAGGTGCGCATTGGTGGATTCTGGACGAATTTACAAGCTCGTTGGACCGCGACACCGCAAAAATTGTTGCGTACAACTTGCAACGGCTGGCAAGAAAACTGGGCAAAGCCGTCATCGCCGCAACCACCCACAGCGACCTCCTCCGCGACTTAGCGCCTAACGTGCACATTCACAAACGCTATGGCAAACAAGTCACCCTCCGCTACCACCCAAGAGCCAAAGCATCAGCGTGCAGCTTAACCCGCCAAACCCGCATTCAGCAGGGAACAACTGCGGACTACAAAGCCTTAAGCCAATTTCACTACCGGACAGGACGCACACCGCCACCCAGAAAAATCTTTATCCTCAAACGCAAAACCGAAACCCTCGGCGCAGTAGTGTACAGTTACCCGTCGCCGTTGTGTTTTGGACGAAGCAAAGCATGGAAAGGCACCTTCCAAGAGCTTCAACGGAACATGAGTATAATCAGCCGTGTCGTGGTGCATCCCAAGTACCGCAGCATCGGTTTAGGAGAAAAACTCATCCGCGAAACCCTGCCACATTGCGGCACAGACTGTGTGGAAGCCGTTGCGGTCATGGCAAAGTACAACCCGTTTTTCGAGAAGGCAGGGATGCAAAAAATATGTCAAAGCAAACCTTCCACGGCAGTTACCGAAGCCTTGACACATTTAGAAACGCTAGGTTTTGACACCGCACTTTTGGGCAGCACTGCGTACAACAAGAAACAGATTGCCCGTGTAGGTGAAGAAAAGATTCAGACTCTTCTTGAGAACCTGAGCCGAAAAGACGCTGCTGCAAGAAAACGCCTCGCCAGCCTACCCAGCCTCTACCCTAAACACACAGAATTCCAAACAAAAATCCGAAACGCAGACACCGCTGGCTTGTCAAAAATGCTCAAACGCCTAAGCTTTTTGGCTCAAATCAAAATCTACTTGTTCTGGTCACGGCTCCAGCACTGAAAAAAAGCTACAAACAACCAACACCAGAAGTCCACCAAAAGCAGCCCCCACTAACATTTACAACTCACTATTTCTCAAACACCACACAATAAAACCACAAAAAACTCGCCTTCTTGATCCATTTCTTTTATTATTTGCTAAACGTTTTTATACGCGTGCAGGAACTTTTGCTACATCACACTAACTCATGTAACAACAGGAAGCTCCCATCAGAAGCTTTTTTGACAGATGCATGAAACGTTTGTGATAGGAGAATACAAGAAACGTTAGAAGTACAATCATTCCAAGACCTACCATTGAGTATGGAGGTTTTGAAGAGCATAAACGAGCTCGGATTTGAAACACTTTTCCCCATCCAAGCTCAAGCGATTTTGCCTCTGCTTGAAGGCAAAGACGTTATAGGACAAGCACAAACTGGAACTGGGAAAACAGCCGCGTTCGGCGTTCCCATGGTTGAACGTTTAGACCCCCAACTTAGAAGAGTTCAAGGCTTAATTTTGGTGCCTACACGTGAACTTGCCATGCAAGTAGCACAAAACATGTACAAGTTCGCCCGACACAAGAAACTGCGGGTTCTGCCAGTTTACGGTGGAGCCTCAATAGAAAGGCAAATCCGCGAACTCTCAAACGGAGCCCAAATCGTAGTGGGCACACCAGGAAGAGTCATTGACCTTCTGGAAAGACGCGTTCTAAATTTGTCGTCGGTTAAGGTTTTGGTTTTGGACGAAGCTGACCGCATGTTAGACATGGGCTTCATTGAGGACATCACCTACATTCTGTCCAGAGCGCCAACCAACAGGCAAACAAGCCTTTTCAGCGCAACCATCGACAAGACCGTTATGAAAGTATGCAACCGCTACATGAAAAACCCAGTGAAAGTCTTTGTAAGCAAAGACGAAATCGGACTAACTCAGATGAAGCAATACTACCTGATTGTGAACCAAGGCGCAAAATTTGATGCCCTCTGCGATATCCTGCGAGAAAAAGGCGTGGACCGCGCTATAGTTTTTTGCAGAACTCGACATGAAACGAGCAAAATCGCAGACCGATTAGCCAAGAAGGGATACCGCGCCCAAGCTTTGCATGCAGGTTTTACTCAGTCCCAAAGGGAACGCGTCATAAACGCTTTCCGTGCAGGTAAACTGAATTTGCTGGTCGCTACAGATGTCGCTGCCAGAGGCTTAGACATAGAAGGCATTACACACATAATTAACTTTGATGTTCCCTGTGAGGCGCCAGTGTATTTCCATAGGGTTGGACGAACCGCACGTAAAGGGTCTGACGGCACAGCTATCACTTTGGTCAGCTATGGTGAAATGGGCAACTTCGACAACATCAAGGCGATTACGAAGACAAAAATCGAAGAACTTAAACCTGAACGCAATCAAGATTCGCCGATTGTTGGCTTTTTTTAAACCAACAACCATAATAGGCGGAAAATCTACTCTCATTTGAGGTCAAGACCGAAGAAAATGTTTAGAGACCCAGTTTGCGGCATGGTACTCGACGAGAACACTGCTAAATTCAAAATAACCTACGAAGGCGAAACATACCATTTCTGTAGCCTGCAATGCAAAAAGAAGTTCAAACGCCACGCAACCAAATACATAAAATAAGAGTCCAAAACGCCCCCTAAATGAAAACAGTTGAGTCGTCAGCAGGTATTCTGGGTAAAACTGTTTTTGATCTAAAAAACGTGAAGGACTGTTAGAGTTTTTCAGTTGCGGAGATATCCATCATCATTAATCCAGAAGCAGGTTTTGGATAGAAGTCTGTGGATTTCTCGGGGAGGCGTTCTCGTTTTTGGGCGACTTCCCAAACGACTTTGGGGCTTATAGAGTTGACCAGAAAAGCCAGTTTTACTTCTTCGTTGTCAACTCGCTCCATCGCGCTCTTTGTTGACCGCTCATAAACGATGTCTTCTTCGATTTTCAGCTCCCCAGTTTTCATCATAGTTTTAAAGACGATGTCTTTGAGGATTACAACGTCCAGAAGCCTAACTGCACCAGAAGAATTTGGAGACAGAACCTTGCGGGCTTGGTGCTCGTCCCTCAGCAGTAACCCGTAGGCTTTGATTCCATCATAAATACAGAAGGCATGTTCGGCTTTGTGTTCACGCAGAAAACTTTCAATCACATCAACCGTTGGGTCGATTTCTGAAATTTCAAAAAAGGAAGCAAGCGCCTCTATGGTCTCTATTGTTAATTCGAACCTGCGCAGTAAACGATGGGTCGGCAGAATCACCAAACCCTCGTCTTGAACGGGAACAATGTAGCTCATGTGAAAGTTAAACGCTGAATCCTCAGTCCAGTCAACTTGCCCGCGCCGTTCATCACGGTACGCCAACGCGCTTTCGTATCGGTGGTGCCCGTCGGTTATGACCAGATGCTTACGTTCCAAAGCCTTCTGCACCAACGCAATGTCCTCTGGGTCAGACACCTTCCACACTTTATGGCACACCCGCAGTTCATCTTCAACCTGCAGGTCAGGTGGACTCGTGGCTACTTCTTTAAAGAAGTCAACCGTCACTTTTTCGGGGTCGGAGTAAATTAGGAAAACGGGCTCCAAATCTTTCTGGATTGTACGCAACATATTAAGGCGGTCAGCTTTGGGAGCCGAATAAGTGGTTTCATGAGGAAAAACCATGCCTTCGCTGTAAGCACAAAGCCGTAGCGCTGCGATTAATCCTGTGCGGCTACAGTTATTGCCGCCTAAACGGAATTCTTGGCGACAAACAAAAAGGGCGGGCGCGTCGTCTTTTGCGAGGACATGTTCGTTTAGCCATTCGTAGATGCGTTGGTGAACGGTTTGGTAACGGTTTTCCTCTATGGGCAAAATCAATCGACAGTAGTTGTAGGGGGACTTCTCGTAGTATTCCCGCTGCATATCTTGGTTGATTTTATCGTAAGGCTGCGTTATCAAAGATTTGAGGTTCCCCGCTTTCTGAGTGTACCTTACTGCTTTGAAAGGTCGAATGTCCACCATGAACTTCAACTCATCTACTCTTCCAGTGCTTCAATCACTTTTTTAGCTATCTGCTCACTTGTACGCGATTGTGCCTCAAAAGTTTGCGCCCCAACATGCGGAGTAGCAATCACGTTACCAAGAGCAAGCAGTTTATTGTCTTTTGGAGGTTCATTCTCAAAAACGTCCAAAGCAGCCGCCTTCACTTTACCTTTAATCAACGCATTGTACAAGGCATCTTCGTTAACTATGCCCCCTCGGCTACAGTTAATGAGCACCACGCCATCTTTCATTTTGGCAAATTCTTTTGTGGAAAGGAGATTTCGGGTGTGAGGCGTCAGGGGAACATGTATCGAGAGAAAGTCCGCTTGAGGCAACATAACATCCAAAGGAACAAACTCTTCTGTTACACAAACGTCAACTGTAAGCACATTCATACCCAAAGCTCGGGCAAGTTTCTTCATTTCTCTACCGATGTTGCCACAGCCAAGAATACCCAAAGTTTTGCCGTTAACTTCGGTGCCCATGAGTTCTTCTTTGAGCCATTTGCCTTCGCGGAGGGTCACGGTGCCTGCGACTATGTTTCGGGCAAGCGCCAACAGGTGACCTATGGCAAGTTCGGCAACGCTTACCGAGGAGGTATGAGGAGTGCTAACAACAGCGATGCCTTGCTTCTGTGCCTGTTCGACATCGATGTTGTCTAAACCGTCCCCTGCACGCCCGATGACTTTCAGGTTTTTCCCTTTGGCAATCAGTTCTGCAGTGACTTTGGTTGCTGACCGCACAACAAGGGCTTCATATTCGCCAATTATCGCTGACAGTTCGCTTTTGGGCAGGTCCCAAGCTTTCTTGACAACGTAGCCTTTTTGTTCGAATAGTTTTACGCCTTGTTCAAAGAGGGGGTCACTTATGAGAACCTTAAAGGTCAAGTTTTTAGACTCCAAATTTCATCGATAGCGGCTAGAGCCTCCTTGATTCCCTCAACAGTCCATTCGCCCATGTGACCTATACGGAAGGTTTTCTCGGACAGCTTGCCGTAGCCGTTGCTTATTTCTAAGCCTCGTTCGGCGAGGTTCTGGTTAAGCTCCTTCACGTTCTTGCCTAAAGTGTTCTTTATGCATGAAACGGTTACGGATTCGTAGCCTTTCTCAGGGACCATTTCAAAATGCGTTTTAGCCCATTTACGGGTGAGCTCTGCCATGTCTAAGTGCCGCTGGTAAATGTGTTTGTAGGTTTCAGCCAGCATAAGGTCTAAGCGTTTATCCAACGCGTAAAGAAGCGAAACGTTCGGAGTAAAGGGCGTCTGGTGCTTCTCTTCGAATTCAAAGATTTCTAGCATGTCGGTGTAGCCGCCTCTGTTGGGCACTTCTTGCGCCCTCGCCAACGCTTTGTCATTCACAAATGCAATGGCTAAGCCCGGAGGTAAAGCAAAGCATTTCTGGGTGGAAGCAAACAGGATGTCGACGCCCATTTCATGCGGCAAGGTCCAGTCTCCACCCATGGAGGAAACACTGTCAACCGCGAAGACAACGTCAGGGACTTCTTTTTTGAGGAGTTTGCCTACTTCCGTGACTGGGCTTCGGGTGCCTGTGGAGGATTCGTTGTGGCACATGGTTAAGGTGTCGTATTCGCCTGTTGCCAGCTTTTCGGCTATGGCGTCGGGTTTAACGACGCTTCCCCATTCTACCTCGATGTAGTCGGCGGGTTTGTCGCATGAGCGAACAATCTCGCCGAAACGCTTCGAAAACGCACCGTTAATGCAACAGAGAGCCTTCTTTTTTACGATGCTTCTGCCAACTATGTCAAACCATAAAGTGCCTGAAGAAGTGGTCGTGGTTGGCTGATAGTTTTCTGGCAACTCAAAGAGGCTAGTTAGTTTGCCAGTTATTCCGCCGTAAAGTTCACTGAATGCTTTACTTCGATGGCCTATCAGGGGGCGACCTTGTTCTTGAAGCACTTGTGTGCTGACCTCTGTGGGTCCAGGAATCAGGAGTTTCTTGTGCATATTTACGGTTCTCCTTTATGCTTGAACGTTTGGAGCTAAATTAATGACACGCTTCTGCGTCCAGTCTACGCCATTTTTCTTGTTTAAAACCAAGCAGCACCAAGAAACAAAACAACATGGATAAGCTTGGGTTAACTGTTTAATAGGCGCTTAATCCAGAACCTTGTCCAGATCCTGCGGTACAGCAAGGGTGATTGTTGGATGCAGATGTTGCGTTCATTACAGTTAGCCCTCTAAAGCAAGAAGGGGAATAGATTTTAGATATAAAGTTTATGCTGTTTATTGTTCAAGGTTATCGAATACCCGCCTGGCGAAAAAGAATACCGTATGCAAGATTGTTTCATATTTTATTAAGCATCAAACATTTGAGAACCACGTTTCCACATTCATAGTTCAGTTTTCAAGATACTCCATTTTAGAAACTGAACTTATGTGGAAAACAGAGAAAATAATGAGCGAGAAACAATGACGCATATTGAACATGCGTTGAACAAAACTACAGAAAAAACAAAAAACACGCTAAAAGTTACTTAGTTAAAATACGGGAAAATGGGGCGTACAACAGTTCAACAGTTATACGCGTGTTTTTAGGTTTTGAGGGTTTCGAAGAATCCAAGAAGTAGTTTTGCCACTTTTTCGCCAAGCGGTGTGCTCAGATAGTATTTCTTGAGCGGGTCGATGCGTTCGCTTTTTGCCAAGCCAAGTGATTCAATTTCAAGCATTCTAGCTCGGAAGGTGCCGTCGCTTAGAGTCAAGCTGTGTTCCCTCATGAAATCTTTGGCATCTTTCCATTTGCCACGGTTTATGTACAGCAGCAAAAGACAGTCTATAGCGTGGTCTTTCTCCAGCATCGCTTTTATAGTCGACATCTTAGGGTCGGTTAAAATCTTCTTGACCTTCTCCTCTTCTCCACTTTTTTTCATGCCTTCTTCACTATTCCTATTATTGTTCTACTATTAATTCAACATTTGCCATTAAGGCTTTTAACTTATATTACGAGTTGTGAAACATATCAGCAGACGCGTCTCTCAGCAAACTGAAATTTCACGAAAATAGAGACTTTAAAACCCCCTTATAAACAAAACCCTCCCGCTGCAATTGAAAAGGAAGATACAACACAAAAACTGGCGAAAACCCCAAGTTTTAGCTTGAAATTTATTGAATAATTAAAAGAAATCTCCAAAACAACCAAGTTATAGATTGCTTGCTTTGTACAGTTACACCTACGTTGAGTCAAATTGTTAAAGATAAGCCCACGTGACGATTTCAGCAAGTTAATGGAAGACATACAGAAGCCTTTTAAAAACAAAAATGTACTTTTCCAACCAATTTAGAACACAGAATAAACCCATTTTAGGTTCAGAAGCTGAAAACAACCAAAACTGGTCTCGCCAAGAAAGAGGAGGAGACAAAGTTTTACGAAAAAAACAATCGGGAAAGGGGAAGGTTAGGTGAAGTTTCGGCTTTCTCTGCGCCTTTCGGCTTCTTCGGTGAACCGCAATATTTCGTCGATGATTTCCACGTTTGAAAGCAGCATCCGCCTGCAACAGTAACGTTTAACGCCTAAGCTGTCCAAGACGTCTTTGGCGTTTTCTCCTGTTCGGATTCTTCGGGCGAATTCTTCCCATTTATCGCCGACAGGTTTGCCGCAGGTGAAGCATCTCACGGGAATAATCATCGTTATTTCTCCTTACCTGTAGCTCTTCTGTTCCTTTGCTCTTGCGCCTGGACCACCGAACTTTTTGGGTTCTTTAGCACGGGCGTCGCCAGCAACCATTGTTCGGTCATACTCGTTAAAGACAGTTCGCAGATGAGTGCTTTTTGTCCACTTCAACAAGGCGTTAGCAATAGCCATACGCGCAGCTTCAGCTTGACCCATGTAGCCTCCGCCGAGAGTCTTCACGTCAATATTGACCTGTTTCCAAGCGCCTTCACCCGCCTGCAGAAGCGGCTCCATCATTTTCTCACGCGCCACTGCAGGTTCGTAAATTTCTACAGGAATCAAGTTTATGCGGACTTTGCCAACGCCCTGCTTGACTACAGCGCGGGCAGTGGCGGTTTTTCTTTTTCCACTAACAACAAGTACTTTTTTACCTGGCATAACTATGCACCTTTATTCCATCCTATTTCTACTGCGAACTGTTCAAGTGTGAAGTGGGGACCATTTAGTTTTGAAGCGCTTGCTTGCTCGATTGTCTCCATGTTCTTGTCTTTGAAAGCGTCAGGTATGCTCAAGTACACTTTCAGTTTTTTGTAAGCGGTTTTGCCTTTAGGCTGCCTCCACGGCACCATGCCCCTGACGGTTTTGCGAACTATTCGGTCGGGTCTGCGAGAGTGGAATGGTCCTTGTTCAGGAGCGCCTACTTCGAGAAACTTGTGTGCTTCAGCAACTTTGGTTTTTCTTTTACCTGATATAATGATTTTTTCTGCGTTAACTATGATTATTCGTTCGCCGTTAAGAAGACGTTTAGCGACTTTGCTGCATAAACGACCTAAGATGAGACCTTCACCGTTAACGATTGCGGTCGTCGTTTTAGGGACGGTTTTTGTTGCTTGCATCTTGTTCACCTGATTATCTTGACTTTAGAGCCTTGAGGGTTTGTTTCTACAAGTTCTGGGATGGATAAGTATTTTGCTTTTGCCATCGCGAGTTTTGCTTTGGCTTTATCTGAAGCATCAAACGCCGCCACAGTTACGGCGTGATCAAGAGCTCCCGACGCCAGAAGCTTTCCAGGTACAACGACCGTTTCGCTTTCCTCAGAGTTCCGGTTAAGTGTGCTCAAATTCACGGCTACACGTTGTCTGCTTGGTTTAGCCAAGTATTCAGCAACAGCAAGCCAGATAGCGGCGTCTTTTTCCTTGCTCTGCTTTTTGAGGTATTTGATAAGCTGCAAGATTTCAGGATTTGTAGATTTTGTTTCTCTCATGGCACTTCTACCTTTAGCTGTTCTTCGAACTCATTAAGTTGTTTATCCAACATTTTAGTTGCTTCCTGCAATACGCGTTCGGGGGGAAGCGCACCCGTTGACTCTACAGTCATAATGAAATCGTTCTTTTCCCATTCGACCTTAACGCCTTGGTCTTTCTTGGGGCAGATCTCCACGCAGTCCATACAAAGGTTACAAGCCAAGAGGTCACGAACCTCAACTTTTTCGCCCTTCATGGCGAAAACTTTTTTGGGGCAGATGTCGACACATTTTTGGCAATCTTCACATTTTTCAGAGGGAACTTCAATCTTTGGGTAGTATTTGTAGACGCATACGCAGACGGGTTGCCATTTTGCGTGGACTTTCCCTTTGCCCAGCCTAGCGTAGGCTTCCAGTTTGAGTTTTTGCCCTTTTCCTAATTTGACTATGGGAATTTTGTCTGAAACGGGCATTATATCAGGATTCTCTGAAACCAGTTCCCCTGAGTAAACAGATCTTGTAGCCTCAGGTGACTCAGCGTTTAACGTGAGAGTAACTCGACATTGTGAACAGCCAAATTCACTTTGACATTCACAGTCTTCAGGTACATTGTAATTATCCAAGTCCGTTTTTAACGGCACAAGCCCTAGCCTGTGGGCAATCATCTCATCCTGCAGTATCGAAGAGTTCTCAATCATTACAACTTCTTCAATAGCCATAGCTGGAACTTCAGCGAGTGATATCCGACGCAGAGCATTCATTAAAGGAACGTTCGCGTCCCTAACGATTACTCGAAGGTTTATATCGTCTTTTTCGAGCACTTCTATTTTCACTTACTTACACTCCACAAGGTCAATGTGACAAAGCTGAGTCGATTGACAAAGCTGTGGCGCCATTATTTCAATTTTTCTGCTAATAAGGGGGAAAGGAAAGTAAAGCAACTAGACGCGTCTGCCTCTTCTGCCCCCGGGTCTGCGGGTGCCGTCGTGTGGTACAGGGGTGACTTCTTCGATGCGTTCTATGCGGAAGCCGAAACGTGCAAAGGCTCGGATGGCTGCTTGTGCGCCTGGTCCTGGTGTGCGTGGTCCGGAACCGCCTGGAGCGCGGACTTTGATGTGTACAGCGGTTAAGCCTTTGTCGCGTGCTATTTCTGCGGCTCCTGTGGCTGCTCGCATGGCGGCATAAGGTGAGGATTCCATGCGGTCTGCTTTGACGAACATGCCGCCGCTTGTGCGTGCGATGGTTTCTGCGCCTGATATGTCTGTTATGTGGATTATGGTGTTGTTGTATGAGCTGAATATGTGGACTACGCCCCACTTTTCGGTTCGTTTAGTGCTGGTGCTCAAAATCTACCGCCTCGTCTTCTGTCTCGTTGCTGGTTTATCACACGCGGTTTACTTACAACCAGCATTGCCTGACGGGTTGGGTGGTCAGGGTTTGCAAGGTGGCTATCCGCGGTGTAGGTCAAAGTTTTCTCGTCTTCACGGGAAACCAAGTATCCCGGAATGGTTACTCTTCGGTCAGCCAGAGAAATATGTCCATGTGTTACAAGTTGCCTTGCTTGATGGACTGTTTTGGTTAAGCTTTTTCTGAAGACTAAAGTTTGGAGCCTGCGCTCAAGGATGTCTTCAAGAGTTAAGTCTAAGACATCGTCCAAAACGGCTGTTTCCTGAAGAACGCCAAGTTTCTTGAGCTTTGTTAGGAGTTCGTTCTCCATTTTCATGCGTTCATCAGAGGGTTTGCCTATAAGTGAACGAGCGATGCCTCTGAACTTGCTGAGTTGTGTTTCGTGGCGCCAGAGTTCATGCTTGTTACGCAAGCCGTAAGTGCCTAGAAGTTTGAGTTCTTCTTGAAGGATATCCGTGCGCCAAGGGAAACGTGGAGTATCAAATTTTCTTCTTTGCCTTTTTGGGTCTCCCATGATTATTTACCTCCGCCTTTTCCTTGAGGGGTCTTCTTCTTGACGCCTAAAGATTTGCCTGCGCGCCCAGTGGTCTTTGTTCTTTGACCGCGAACTTTCAGGCTGTAAGCGTGTCTGTATCCGCGCCATGACCTGATGCTTTTTGCTTCATCAATATCGTTTTTAGTTTTTAAAACGAGGTCTGCGCTTATCATGTGCAGGTCTTTTCCTGTGTCAGAGTCTTTTCGGCGGTTGAAAAGCCATCCGGGTAAATTGTATTTTGCAGGGTCTTTGACTACGTCCTCAATTTTTGTTATATCTGAGTCAGTGAGGAAACCTGACCTCATGTTGGGGTTTATGCCTGCCTTCTTGAGGATTGCGTTGGATAGGCTAAGATTTACCCCTTTGATGCTTGTAACAGAGTAAGCAACTTTTAGGGTCCCTGCTGAGTCGGCCCCTAAGATACGAACGATGTGACGAAATTCCTGAGATGACATCTAATTTTTCATCCGTTTAGCTTGAAGCATATACGAAATGAGTCAGTCTTTATTTAAACCTTCCTTTCACAAAAAGATTATCAAGAGATTTAAGGCGGAAATGTTCTGTTCACGTTTTAAGTAATAGACTGGCTGTTTTTATGGGTTGGGTCTGTAATTCGGTGGCTTGTTGATTCATGGATGCCAACGCCGTAAGATGGAACATAACACGATTTGCCCGCAATAGTTGCACACTCGCAAAGTTTCCTGCAAGCCTCACTCTTTTGGTTTTCAGATGCACAGGCTTGAGCTCAAACGGCTTCACTAAAGCAAGCCAAGCAGACACACAAGCAGGTCAGCTATACTTGCGTCCCAAGTGTTCCTCTTTTCAAAACATGTTTTTGAATTGAAAAAAAGTCAACAGCACCCTACCCCTCTATCGTTTCTGCATAGAATCAACATTAGGACCCAAATAGAAAATATTTCTTGTTTTTTGCGGTTATTTCAGCTATTTGTTTCCTCGATAGTTTTAGGGCTACAATTGCGAAACGTTCATAATACCCCCTTTTAGACTAGCCCAAAAGCAAAAAAGAAGCTGATAGAAATGTTGAACAAAAGCAAGCAGGTTCTCGGCATCCTCATGGTCATTGCATTAATGGCATCGGTTGCTGCAGCGTTTAACGTGTTCCAACTGCCACAAGCTAGTGCACAAACGTCGGTGATGGTTATAGGCAGTGATGGAACTTCAAAGAGTTTCACCTTAACCGAGTTAGAAGCCATGGATAAGGTCACAGGGAACGGCGGATTTTACCAGACACCCCAAGGAACCATTAATTATGGTCTTTGGGAAGGAGTCTCCCTGCTAAACCTCTGCAACCAAGTAGGAGGCATAACCGCCGACAGCACAATCACAGTTACGGGAGACGGTACCAACAGTTTTACCTATAACATGGTAAACAGCGGAACCACCCTCAACACGGCATACACAACCTACAACAGCGAAACAGGAACCCCACAAAACCAACTCCAGCCCGCAACCATAATACTCGCATATCAAGTGAACGGCACAGATTTACCTGAAAACTCGCAGCCAGCCCCAAGACTTGTTATTGTTGGTCCTGAAGGGCTACTTCTGGATGGTACAGGCGGAAAAAGCATAACAGAAATCGAAGTCAGCAACCCAGAACCTACACCAACCCCAACAGCCACACCCACCCCAACACCAACGCCCACACCAACCCCAACAGCCACACCCACCCCAACACCAACGCCCACACCAACCCCAACAGCCACACCCACCCCAACACCAACGCCCACACCAACCCCCACTCCGACCCCCACGCCCACGCCCACACCAACCTCAACCCCTACTCCACCCCCTACACCAACGCCTACCCCGCCACCAACCACAAATCCAACTCCAACACCAACTCCTACTCCAACCGCAAGCCCGACGCCAACACCTACCGCAACGCCAACTCCAACACCCACACCGACAGCTACTCCAACTACCACTCCTTCACCCACACCAACTGCGACACCGACACCCACAATAACTCCAACCCTAACTCCAACACCTACCCAAGAACCCACTGCAACACCCACACAAACTCCAACCCCAACGCCAACTTCAACGGCTACGCCAACTCAAACACCAACAGCTCCACCTACCCCCACACCAACAACCTCAGCGACTCAGCAACCCACAACCTCGCTCTCACCGTCACCGACAGCCCCTGCGCCAAGCAGCGCAACGGGACCTGACAGCACAATCTACATGATGACAGTAGCGTCTGTTCTAGCAATCATTGCCGTCTCAACGTTCCTAACAATGAAGAAAAAATAACCCCTACTTTCTTTTCACCAATTTTTTTATAGTTGCCAGCCATTTGGAAAACTTTGTACTTTCAAGCAGCTAGGGCAGACGATGGTTTCGCCTTTTCGCAGCACGTTATGCAAGTTATATCGGGCGCCGCAGGTCTTGTTGGGGCAGAAGTACCGACGGGGTTTGCTGTAGCCAAACTCGAAGGTGGTACCTTCCGCGTAGCCCCGGATGACCTTGGCTTCGTACCCGTTAGGCTTTGTTTCAATGCCCATTGAGTAGTTGCTTAGGTAGGGTAAGGGGAAGTTGATGGTAACGTTGTTGTCACATATGACCCAAACATCCAGCTTCAACGCCACCGCAAGCCCCAACTCGTAGTTCATCCAAGCTCGAATTTGACTCCAATCGGCGCCGCCTTTGGCTTCCACCAGTTTAGGTCCAACCAGAAAAATCAGCGCCTTCGAAGCCGCCAAACCATCGTGTATTGTCTGCCAAGCAGGCGCCGCTTTAGGGGCTTCAAACTCTTGCTTTATGAAGTTTACGGCTTCTTTGGAGACAGCAGAGTTGAATCGTTTGAGGGTTTCTTTGTCGTTTTTGCTGCAAGCCAAGAATATTTGGGTGTCTTTGGGGGACATGGGTATGGGCTCCGAATAGAAGTGGCGGAAAAGCGCTATATGCTTTACCATAACAAGAGAGGTATCTGTACAGGTTTCGACGTTCCAAATGTTGCTTGCAGTTAGGTAGCAACATGTTGACAAATAATAAAAGCTGCCTCACTTCATTATCCAACGAGGAAAAATGTCCCCGCCTCTGAGATGGAAAGCACCACTTAGATTTGACCTAACATCAACTTTGCTGTCTTCAGGCAACGAAGCTGTGGTGTACTTTACGAAACGTGACCTTCTTGAAGAAAATGTAGAGCCGATAGACCACATCTGGCAGTTACCTGAGCCTCAGAAGACATTTCGAAAACAACAACCTGACGGCTCATGGAAACACTCGGGGAAAGAGACAGTTACCTACCCAAAGTATCATTATTCACTAGTGCAAACATGGAGAGTTTACCGTTTACTAATTGGACAATACGAGTTCAACAAAAAACATGAAGGTACAAGTAAAGCAGCTGAATTCTTGTTTTCTTGCCAGACGCCACAGGGCGACATTAGAGGAATGCTGGCAAACCAGTACGCCACTTACTATACGGGGGCTATCTTGGCGGTTCTCATCAAGGCAGGATACGAAAACGACCCGCGAGTGGAGAAGGGGCTTAATTGGTTGCTTTCGATGCGGCAAGATGACGGCGGCTGGACTATACCGATTTTAACCCACAAGTTAGATAGAGACACGTGGATTAATTTGACAAGCCACTACGCTGAGCCTCTTGAACTTGACAGGTCACAGCCCTTCTCGCATAACTGGACAGACATGGCGCTTCGAGCATTTGCGGCGCACCCAAAATACCGACGCAGAGAGGAAGCGTTGAAAACCGCCGATTTGCTCAAAACACGTTTCTTCCAGCCTGACGTCTACACTTCCTACCAAGACCCGAAATACTGGGTGACATTCCACTTCTGGTGGCCAAACCTTGTAACCGCGCTGGATTCTCTTTCGCTTATGGGCTACTCAAAAGACGACCCAGACATAAAAAAAGCGTTAGACTGGCTTGTCGAGAACCAAGCAGCAGATGGATGTTGGAACCTCGAATACGCTAAGAGAAAAAATGTGGCAAAGCGTGAAAACAAAGAAACAAAAGAAAGGCGACTATGGCTCACTCTAAAGATTGCCCGAATCCTCAAAAGATTCTACTAAGCCGAGTTAACGAGACGCTCGCACGCATTCAAGGTTTTCCTTTGCCTTCTGATACCCAAACGAGAAGAACCCATTCAACATTTCACAACTGTCAAATTCCGCGCAGTCTCCGCAGTTGTTCAGGTTCTTTTCGCCACAGCACTTCCTAATTGAGCAGCTTATGCAGCCTACGAACAAGTTCTGTGAGTGGCATCCCGTGCAGTTCATGTCGCTGGGTTCGAGAGGCTTTGGGAGAAAATCTGCGTAGAGTTTTGACCATTCAACAAGGGTTTTCTGCCTAAGACTATCATCATTGTTGGAGGTGGCTATAAAAATGGGGCATTCATTACAGTTCAATCCGCAGCAACCGAGCTGAAACTCCAAATTTGCGACCTGTACTCATTTTGGGCGAGGACCCTAATAACACTTGATTTGCCCAGATAAAAAAATTAAAAAGAAAGGTTGGGTTTAGTAGGCGTAGATTCTGCCGTAGGGTCTGCTTGAGTAGGGCACGATTTTTACAAATTTGCCCGCCATGATTTTGTCGTAGTCCGCATTGAAGTAGCCGCAGTACTCCTTCACTAAGTCACCAATGACTGCTAAGTCCTTCTGGTCTACGTCCATCATTTTAACTTCCTTGCCCAGATGGGAGATTTCGCCGCGAACGTAAAGAATGCCTGCGTGCATGCCTGTGCCCACGAACCGCGCTTTATGCTGCTCGCCCTTCTGCAACGTCAAACCTAAGACGAGGAGTACGCCGCCTGCCATGTATTCAGCCAAGAAGTCTTCGGCTGTTCCGCCGACCACCATGTAGGGCTTGTTGCTCATGTACTCCTTCATGTGGATGCCTACGCGGTAGCCTGCGTCGTCGCGGATGAACAGTTTGCCGCCCCGCATGCCATAGCCCGTGATGTCGCCTGCCCTGCCGTGGATGACGATTTTGCCGTCGTTCATAGTGTTGCAGATGCAGTCCTGCGCGTTCCCATGCACCTCAATGGTTTGCCCATCCATGAAAGCTGCTAAGTCGTTGCCGGGGGTGCCGTAGATGTCGATTTTCATTTTATTCTTCAGGTCAGTTCCGATGTATCGTTGCCCGTAAACGTTGCTAATCTCCACCCTCTCGACGCCTTTTGCGTCTAACTCACGTAGCAGGGTGTTGAGTTCTTTGTAGTAAAGGTCTTGAGCGTCAATTTTGTACACACCGTCCTCAACAACAACGCGGGAGAGGAATCTTTCGCTGATTTCTGCTTTAACGTTCTGTGTTTGTGCCACCACGTTATTCACCTGCCATTTTCACACCTAAGATTTTCAGTTCCGTATCCGTCAAGTTCACACCACGCAGATGCAGACGGTTACCACGAAGGCTTTCTATAGCGTTTACGCCCATACCGCCCATCATGTCTTTGATTTCCATGCTCCAGCCACGCAGCAAATTCACCAGCCGCTCCGACGCAATGTCAGGGTTCACGCGTTTACCAATCCAAGGATCAGGCGTAGCAATACCCCACGGGCACTTGCCTGTGTAGCATTTCTGGCAGACCGTACAGCCTATCGCGATGAGAGCCGCGGTTCCAATGTAGACGGCGTCGGCGCCTAAAGCTATGGCTTTTAAGATGTCGCCGCTGTTTCGGAAGCCACCCGCCGCCACCACTGAAGCGTGGTTACGGATGCCTTCGTCACGCAGACGCTGGTCAACACTGGCGATTGCTAACTCGATGGGTATGCCCACGTTGTCTCGAATGACTTTGGGAGCTGCACCCGTAGAACCGCGCACACCGTCAATGGCAACGATATCGGCGCCTGCACGCACAATACCGCTCGCGATTGCTGCGACGTTGTGCACTGCCGCAATTTTCACGGACACGGGTTTTTCGTAGTTGGTTGCTTCTTTGAGGGCGTAGATTAGTTGGCGGAGGTCTTCGATGCTGTAGATGTCATGCTGAGGCGCAGGAGAAAGCGCATCAGTGCCGATGGGAATCATGCGGGTTTGGGCGACGAGTTCGGTGACTTTTTCGCCTGGAAGGTGCCCCCCGATGCCCGGCTTTGCGCCTTGACCGATCTTAATTTCGACGGCAGCGCCTGCATGTAGGTATTTGCTGTGGACGCCGAATCTGCCTGAAGCAACTTGCACGATAGTGTGTTTGCCGTACTTGTACAGAGAGGGGTCTAAGCCACCTTCGCCTGTGTTAAAGTACGTGCCTGCCTTTGTTGCTGCCCGTGCGAGGGATTCGTGGGTGTTGAGGCTGATAGCGCCATAGCTCATAGCAGAGAACATGATCGGGGTTTCCAACGTTAACTGTGGAGACAGCTTTGTGGTGAGGTCTATGTCGTCGTCCTTGTACTTCATTTCCAACGCGTCAGGCTTCGCACCCAAGTAAGTACGGATTTCCATGGGTTCCCGCAACGGGTCAATGGACGGGTTTGTGACTTGGCTTGCATTCACCAGTAGTTTGTCCCAGTAAGTCAAGAAAGGCTTAGGGTTACCCATACCGGTGAGCAAAACGCCGCCTGTTTCAGCTTGCTTTTTGATGTCTTTGATTGCGTCGCAGGTCATGTTGGCATTATCGCGGTAGACGCTAGGGTTCTTTTTGATGCTGAGGGCGTGGGTGGGGCAGAAGGTTACGCATCGCTGGCAGTTGACGCAGTTTTCGTCCTTGCTGCGGATAACGTCGTCTTCTTCGTCGTAGCTGTGCGTGTCGTAGGTGCATTGGTTCACGCAGACCTTGCAGCGGATACACTTCTCTTCGTCACGTTCAACTATGTATTCTGGGGGTAAGTAACTCTTCATTAGTGGGGAACCTCCAGTTTAGCTTGTTTTTCGATGAGTTTTCTGTCGCCAACTCTGCCAACAAGGGGCTCGCCGCCGCGTGCCGTCCAAAGGCTGTCCAGCATGGGGGAAACCAGCCGAATGGCGGCTTCCTCGCTGGATAGGTACATCATGTCGCCTTTGGTTGCTGCAATCATAGGACGCAGCTTGATGCGGTCAGTTAACCCAATCATTTCGCCATGGTGCGCCACGATGAAGCTGAAGGGCCCGTTCATCAACAGGCTCCCGTATGTTTGCCGTAGCGCTGTTAACGCTTGCTTCTTTTTAGGTTCGGCTTGGTCGATTTCAGCCCAGAAGGGCGAAGCCAGAATCTTTGAAACCACTTCAATGGGTAGGTTCTGTTTACGCATGAGCAAATCTACCGCGTATGCTACCACTTCGGTGTCGGTTTGTAGGGTGCATTTGTAGCCGTACATTTCAAGAAAACGGCGGTTGATACCGTAGCTGGAAATCTCCCCGTTGTGGACGACGGTCCAGTCGAGGATGTTGAAGGGGTGTGCACCGCCCCACCAGCCAGGCGTGTTTGTTGGGAACCGTCCGTGGCAGGTCCAGAGGTATCCTTGATAGTCGTCTAGGCAGAAGAAGTCCGCTATGTCTTCGGGGAAGCCCACGCCTTTGAAGACGCCCATGTCTTTGCCGCTGCTGAACACGAATGCTTTGCCTGTTTCGGTGTTGATGCGCATGACGGCGTTGGTGACGCAGTCGTCTGGGCTTAGGTTTTGGGGTCGGTTCTTTTTGGGCTGCACGAAGTAACGCCACATAAGCGGTGGGTCGATGACGTTGGCGGGTCGCGTCTGCATTTCTTCATCGTAGATTATATTGAAGCATTGGGCGAGGATGCGGTCGGTTTTGTCTTTTGCGTCACGGCTCAAGTACATGACGTGGAAGGCGTAGCAGTCCTTGAAGTCGGGGTATATACCGTAGACTGCGAAGCCTCCGCCTAAGCCGTTGCCGCGGTCATGCATGTTGGTGATGGCGCGGACAGGGTCTTTGCTGCCGAAACGGTTGCCTTCGAGATTCATCATACCGAAGATGCTGCAGCCTGAGATGTCCTTGTCGTCGCCGAAGCGGTTTATGATGTTGCGGTCTTGTTCATTCATCTGTTATGCCTCTAAATTCATCTGTTTACGTATATTCAGGGGTAATGCGGCTAATCCAAAGTCGTCCTGGAGGAGGACATCTTTGAATTCCTTCACGTTTATCTTGTTCTTCAGGAGGTAGAACAGGATGCCCGAGCGTTCGATTTCGCCAAGGAAAGTCATGCCTACGATGACGCCGTCTTTAAGGACGAGTTTCTTGTAGACGTTTTTCTCGGCGTCCTGCTTAACCATGATTTCTAATCCTGCGGGCTCTTTGGGGTTAGCCAAACCCACGGAAACAATGGGCATACCAAAGTACTTGAGGCTGCTCATGTTCGTGCCGCCCGTATAATCGGTCTTCTTGCCCGCCATGTTATAGCCAGCAACCTTACCCTCCAATACGGCTAGGGGCCAAAGCGGCAGTGACCGATTCTGGTTCAGGATGAAGTCGTAGGCTTCTGCGACGTCGCCGCTGGCGTACACGTCAGGCACGCTGGTCTGCATGCAGCTATCCACGACTATGCCGCGGTTGGTCTTCACTTCGGTGCCTGCGACCAGTTCCGTGCGTGGAATAACGCCTATGGCTACAATGACCATGTCACACGGAACTTGGTCGCCCTTAGTGAGGGCTACGCTGCCGACTTTTCCTTCATCTTCGGGTTTGCCAAGGATTTTCTGGACAGACTGCCCTGTAACTATGTTGACGCCTGCCTTGCGAACGGCGGCTTCGACCATGTCCGAGGCTTGGGCATCCAGTAGGAGGCTCAGGATTTTTGGCTGTAGCTCCACTAAGGTAACTTTTACGCCTCGCTTGGTGAGCGCTTCTGTAACGCTTATGCCGATTAAGCCAGCGCCGATAACTACCGCGGTTTTGGCGCCTTCCACGTTGATTTTTTGGGCTAACTGCTCGGCGTCGGAGATGTTGGTGAAGGTGTAAACGCCTTCTTTTTCTTGCCCCTCCATTTTGGGAACAAACGGCTTACCGCCTGTGGCTAATAGAAGCTTGTCGTAGGGAACTTTTTCGCCGCCCTCTAACTCCACTGTGTACTCGGCGAGGTTTAGACTAACGGCTTTCTTGCCCGTTAACGCGTTGACGTTGTGATTTTGCCAGAACTGGTCATCGCGGGTCTTCATCTTCTCAAGGTCAGCCTTACCTGAAACAAAGTCGCTGATCATGGGTCGACTGTAATGGCTACATTGCTCTTCGGATATGACGGTAATTTCGCCTTTTGGGTCAACTTCGCGTATGGCTTCAACTGCGCCTATGCCTGCAGCACAAGCGCCAACAATCACGTACTTGGACATTAACTTTGAACCTCAACGCATTCAAGGGCACCGTTAGGACAGTTCGCCACACAGGCAGGAGTATCTAGGTCGGCGCATTGATCACATTTAGCAACTACGTGGCCTTCTTTGTCGATTTTTATGGCGCCGTAGGGGCAGACCATGACGCAGGTCCAGCAGCCCATGCACTTATCCACATCATGCGTGACTAAACCTGTTTTTTCGTCCTTGTGCATTGCGCCTGTTAGGCAGGCTTGAGCACAGGGTGCGTCGTCGCAGTGTCGGCACTGGATTGCGAAGCTTACGGGCTTGCTCATTTCTAGACGTACGCGACTGATTGGGCGGGGGCGTTCGCGGTTGTAGGCTTTGACGATGTCTTTGGATTTGCTGTGTTGGGTGGTGCAGTAGACTTCGCAAAGACCGCAGCCCATGCAGTGTTCTTGTTTTGCGATTATTCTTTTCATAATTTTTGCCTCTTTTTTGTTGGTTAGCGTGCGCAGGTGAGCATTAGAACGTAGAGTTCAACGTCTTTTGTGCATAAAATCGAGCGTATTGCGACCGTTTGCTCAGATTTATTCACGTATGCTTTACATATGTTTAAAGACATTTATGTTCACCTGTTTTCTGGAAGTGTCTACAGCTAGGTCACGTATTCTATATAATTGTAGCACAAATCATTTATGCGTAAGAGAATGAGTTATATAGTGTATACGAATCATATATCAGAACAGTGAACGCTAATGGCAGAAAAAGACCTAGGATACCGCAGAGTCCAATGCACAGGCAGAGGAAGCTACATCATATCCCTACCAAAAGAGTGGATACAAGACATAGGCTTAAAACGCGGCAGCGAAATCGCCTTCAACCTAGAACCCGACCTATCCCTCACTTTAATCCCCAGAAAAATTCGCGAAAAAACAGGCGAAGACATCAGCAAACTCAAAGAATACTACGTCAGTGTAGACCCAGAAGAAGACATCGCCTCCACCTTACGCATGATTCAATCGTTGTATGTCATCAGCGCCGATGTCATACGAGTTCACTTTCGAGGCAAACCAGACGACATATCAAAAGGCAAAGCGGCAATCAAAAACTATGCTAAAGAAAACTTTTTGGGAGCAGAAATCATAGACGAAACAAACGACGAAGTCACCCTGCAAATCTTAGTAAAACACTCGGAGTTTCCCATAGAGAAAGCCGTAAGACGCATGGTTATCGTGACGCTTGCCGCTCACCGAGATGTTATCGTGGCTTTGAAGGGGGGAAGCAAGGAACTTTACGAAAGCATTGTCAGTTCTCAGCATGATGCCCACCGTCTAGGGCTGTACATTGTACGGCAGCTAAAGTTTGGCATCGAACATAACATGTACCGCGAATTGGGCTTCAGAACCCCCAAAGAGTTTCTGCTTTACCGCATCATCGTAAACGACATCAAAGACATCGGAGAAAACGCCATAAACATCATGAACAACCTCGTCACCGTACAGAAACTTGTCGATGACCAACTGCTCTTCTTCAAAGACCCCACCATGGACGAAGAAGTCCACGCCCAACTGCTAAACCTGAACTCAGTTGCACACCAAATGTTTGAGGACGCCACCAAAGCCATGTTCAAACGAGACTACAACGACGCCGAAGCATTAATTCCCAAGCGGCAAGGCTACGTGAAACTGGAAAACGACCTCATCAAACTCATGAGCAGCAAAAAAATGGACCCAAACATCTCAGCCATTCTGCGGCTGGTGCTGGACAGTTGCAGGCGAATTTTGGACTACGCACAAGATGTGGCAGAATTGACACTGAACCGCACCGTAGAGGAACTTTGCGCATCCTTCGCAGTCAAATAGTAACTCTTCAACAATTTGCACCACCCACACAGGAACCCACCAAAACAAGAAAAAAGCCCTTCCTTTCGGCAACTGTCTCACCAGCGACGCCTTTGTAGACATAGACCCACCGAATTGACCACAAAAAGCTCCTTTCCCGCCTTTTTTCGACGTTTCCAGCCTTTTCAAGCCGCGGATTAAGCCCATTTCAGACGCTAAACCAAAAAAGCAACCCAAAACGGACGCTTCAAAAAATAGGGGGGAGGGTACAAAAAAAATCAAAGTAAATCGTGACTTTCACGGAGAAAATGCAAGCCAGAGTCACAGGAACCGAAATAGATTAGCGCAACTTTAACATGTAAAAGAGGAAAAGATAAGGTGGATGTTTATTTTTAACTTCATTTTAAAATAAAGCAAGACACAGGGGCATTCGAGAATGAAGCTGAGTTTATCCAACGGAATTTTTAGTAAACTGAAAATTCAGGAGAATTTGGATGCTGTTAAGCAGCTTGGGTTTGAAAACATCGAGTTTAACATGAAATCCATAAAAAAGGAGCATGACACTGATGTTTATCGGGAACAGAAGGCGTTAGCGGCTTCAGGCTTGAACTGTATAACGTTGCATTCGGCGGTTCTGCATGTGAAAGACCCCATTGAAGTTCACCAAGCGGTTTATTATGGTAAAATTTCGTTGGAATGCGCCCGCGCCCTACACGCACCCCTCATGACGGTGCACTCTAACATTTCAAAAAAGCTGCCCAAGCAGGTTAGGAAGCAGTGTTTGAGGGAGGTTTTTGGGCACATCAAACCGTTTGCTAAGAAGCTGGGCGTTAGGTTGTCTTTGGAGAATTTGTCATACACTTCAACGGGGTTTGGCAAGAACGTGGAGCAACTTGACGAAGTCCTCGCCGTCATCGACCCCGAAGGGGAGATGGGGGTAACGTTTGACTTGTGCCACGCCTTGGAAACCAAAGAAGTAGACAACTTACTGCAGGCATACGGCAAACGCGTCTGCAACGTTCACATGGCAAACAAGTCACACCAGCCCTTCTTGGAGAAAACCACCGAGTTAACCCACTTCCTCTCGGAACTCCACAGCTACGGCTATAATGGACCAATAACTTTGGAACTGGACCACAAAACATCCATGCAAGACATAGCAAAAACCAAAACACTCTTCGACGAACTACTCAAAGAATACTAACCAAAAAGTAGCGGCGGTTTCTTGCTAGGCGGGTTTTTTGAAAGCGACAGCTGCGTAACCCACCACACTTGACTTATCGCCTGTGACGTCACCGCTGGTTCCATAGCCAAGCAACTCTGCCCTTCTTGCGCCCAACGCTTTTGCATATGTAATCAAAGCGGCAATCGGCGCATAACCACACGCCGTAACGTGCTCGGCTTCCAAAACTGCATAAAACCGCTTTTCGTCCAGCGCTTCCACGGCTGCAAGGGCATCGGAATCCTTCTTTTTGGCTCTGGCTGCAGGTTCATAGTGCGTAAAATCTGAAGAGGCCACAACCACCGCGTTCCTGTTCGCCAGCACTTCTGCTAAGACTTTGCCGACTTCGGTGGCGGTCTACAAATCCTGCATCAAAAAGCATATGGGTATAAACTTGAAGCTGTTTCCGTACAGGTACTGTAGAAAAGGCAGCTGAACTTCGATGCTGTGTTCGTGCCTGTGGGCGATTTCGTCAAAATCCAAAATCCCCGTCTCAGCCGCAAGTGCGTCCGCGACTTCTGTGTCAATTTCTATGTCACCAAGTGGAGTTCTCCAAGCGCCTTCACGCATAGTTGAAAGCGGATTCCCGTAGTCTGTGTGATTTGGACCTAAAACTACTGCAACGTCGGGTTTGCCGTCTTTGGCTAAAGAAAAATAGGCGTTCGCCGCTACAGCGCCACTGTAAGCGTAGCCTACATGCGGACAAACCAGCCCCACCACGTTTCTGGGACCGTCAGGGTTCACGGTTGGGAGTTGCCCCGGACCAAACGGGCTGAGAAAGCACCCGTCAATCTGGGAATGTAGCGCTTCGGCAGTTCCCTCGTAGAACATTCCAGCTACGACAGAACGCCGAAGATTTCCCATGGCTCTGCTCCTACTCGTCGTCACGAGAGATTTTGGCTTCGAAGTCTTCGACGGTTATTCGCGGATTCTGGTCCATCGCTAATTCGCCGCGTTCCCTCAGAACCTGCCTTGCCAATAGCCAGAAGATGACTGCCAATGCGCGTCTGCCTTTGTTGTTAGTGGGGATAACAAGGTCAACACCAGTGAACTCGTTGTCCGTGCTACACAATGCAACGATTGGGATGCCTACTGCGGAAGCTTCTTTCACAGCTTGGGCGTCGGCTCGTGGATCAGAAACCACGATGACTTCGGGGTCCACACGGTTCGGGTACAACGGATTGCTCAGCATACCTGGAATGAACCTGCCGATTAAGGGCATAGAACCAGTTAGCTTACAAAACTTCCGCACGGGTTCATGTGCGTAAAGTCTTGTGGCTGCAACAGCAACCTTTGAGGGGTCGTACCGCGAAAGGAACCTGCCGGCTATGCGAATCCGCTCATCAGTTTTCTTCACGTCTAACACGAACAACCCATCGGGTCGTACACGGTAGATGAAGGGTTCCATGTCGCGCGTTTTCATGCGGGTTCCAATGTGAATACCTGCAGACAGCATAGTGTCCCTTGGCAGCAGCAGGTCTTCTTCAGAAGTTACTGCAGGGGGCTCTGGTTTTTCTGGTTGTGGTGCAGGAATTACGGTTGGGGTTTCATCCTCAGGAACCTCAGGCTCAATTTCAGGTTCAGGTTCCGTTTCGGCTTCTTCTGGTTCTGATTCGGTTTCGTTTTGGGTTTCAGTTTCTTCTGTTTGTTCGGTTTCTTCTGTTTCCTCAAACTTACTTTCCTGAACCTCTTCTTCGGGTTCAGTTTCAGGTTGAGGCGTGGTTTTTATTTCGTCTTCCAATTTTATTCCTCTATTACTTTGAGTTTAGATTTGTAGCTCCGCCATTTTGGCGCGGTCACCAAGGAAATGTTCAATCCGCACCAGCTCATTAAGCTTTGCTATACGTGCGCCTTCCACTACGCCGGTTTTGATGACGGGGCAGTTGAATGCTACCGCCAAGTGTGCGATGTGCCAGTCGGTTGTGTCGCCGCTGCGGTGGGACATGATGCAGCTGTAGGCGTTGCGTTGGGCGGTCATTATGGTTTCTAAGGCGTCGGTTAAGGTGCCGATTTGGTTAACTTTGATTATGATGGAGTTTCCTGCCCCAATTCTGATGCCTTCGGTTAGGCGTTCAACGTTGGTGGTGAACAGGTCGTCACCGCAGATGAGGCAGTTCTTGACTTTTTTGGTGAGTTCAGCGGTGTTCTTAAAGTCTTCCTCTTCAAATGGGTCTTCCACGTAGGCAAGATGGTACTTTTCGATTATTTCTTTGACGTACTCGAGTTGTTCGCCGCTGTCACGTTTCACGCCTTCGTTGGCGTAGTCGTAAATTTGTTCTTTCTCTTTCCAAATCGAAGAGCACGCCATATCAACGCCAAAACCACACTCAAAACCCAATTCATTGCCTACTTCTTCACAGGCTTTAGCGATGATTTCAAAAGCGTCGGTGCCGTCTATGGTGGCTATCCATGCGCCTTCATCACTTTTTCCCGCAGTGAAAAGCTTATCTTTCTTTTTGAGGGCAGCGCCTATTTTTTTGTGAATTTGGGCGTTTGCGGTGGCTGCTTCCAAAAAAGTTTCAGCACCATAGGGCAAAGCAAGAAACTCTTGAATGTCAGGACTCTTTCCTTTCAGGGCGTGTTGTCCGCCGCTGATGCAATTGCCCAAGGGGTAAGGCAGGGTTGTTGCGGTGCTGCCGCCTAGAAACTGGAAGAGCAGCATACTGTGAGAGTTTGCTGCGGCTTCCGCGTTTGCTATGGAAACTGCGAAGGCGGTGTTTCCGCCGATGGCTTTGAAGTTTGTGGTGCCGTCAATCTCGTGGAGGGTGTTGTCAATTTCTTCTTGGTAATCCGCATTTAATCCTGCAAGTTCAGGCGCTATAAGTTCATCAGCCTTCTTTACGGCTGCATCCACCCCACCTGTTGGGTAATAAACGACTTCGGCTTTTCCGCGGCTTTTACCAGCAGGCGCTGAGGCGCGTCCGAAGCCCGACGTGGTTACCACATCAATTTCGATTGTTTCTTCTCCTCGATTGTTGAAGATTTTTCGGGCGATAAGGTCTTCGATGATTGATGACACGGCTTTTTCCTCAGGTGGCTAAGTTAGTTTTGCGGGGTTATTTTAGGTTTCGGAAGGGGAAAAAATGCGTTTTACAGGTTTTGGGCAGAATCCAAGGCTGTTTAGGGGTGTCTTGTTGCTTGGAAAACGCGATTGAGCAGACCTGCCGAATTCAGAGCAGCACGCATTCTATCGTTTTCTGCAACAAACCGGGGCACTCGGACATAGCTGTAATTGTTTATTAATTTGTCAAGACCACTTTCATTAAGTTAGGAAGTTTACTTATGTCGTTAGTTGAGAACTTGGAGAAACTCTCAAACGCCTGCGGCGTAGCAGGCAGAGAAGCTGAAGTTAGAAACTTCATGATTAACCTGCTTAAACCCTACGTAGACGAAATCTCGGTAGACAGGATGGAAAACGTAATTGCTATAAAAAAGGGCAAAAAAGCCGCGCCTAAGGTCATGTTTGCCGCGCATATGGACGAGGTTGGCTTTCTGGTTAAGAGAATAAGTAAAGAGGGTTTTTTGAAATTTACCAAGATGGGTGGTATCGACGACCGCATCCTGCTTGGTAGCAAAGTCAAAGTTATAACGGAAAAGGGTAGCTTGCCGGGTGTTATTGGCTCCAAGCCGCCGCATATCCAGAAGGAGGAAGAACGCAGAAAAATCGTCACCTACGACGACATGTTCATTGACATTGGTGCTCAAAAAATGGACGTTACCAAGGAGATGGGGGTTAGGGTTGGTGACCCCGTGGCTTTTGATGTGCAGTTCACTAAGATTGGTGGTGACGCGGTTTTGGGTAAGGCTTTTGATAATCGTGCGGGTTGCGCGTTTATGGTGGAGGCTCTCAGGCAGCTGAACGAAACCGACTGTACAGTTTACGCGGTGGGTACTATTCAGGAGGAGGTTGGATTAAGGGGAGCCGCAACAGCCACTTACGGTGTAGACCCTGATGTGGGTATAGCTTTGGATGTTACAGTTGCAGGGGACACTCCAGGCATTAGGGAGTTTGATACTTCCGTGAAAATGGGGAAAGGACCCGTTTTAACTGTGAGTGATTCAGGATTGATTGCGCATCCCAAGGTTCTGCGTTGGCTCATTGACACTGCAACCCAAAACGGCATCGAGTACCAGCTGGAAACGGGACCTTTGGGCTCTACTGACGCGGCGCGTATGGCGCTCACCAGAGGGGGAGTGCCCAGCGGCGCCATATCTGCCCCAGCAAGATACATTCACAGTCCAGCGGGGGTAATTAGCCTCAAAGACCTAGAGAACTGTGCGAAACTGGCAGTTGCCGCTGTGCATACTATTCAAGACCGATTCTAAAAGCCCTGTTTTTGACTACGGAAACGCCAACAGGGTAGCCCCCTTCCCCCGTTTTCTGCATACTATTACTAATAGCATCCAAATAGGCGGCAAATAGGGCGGGTTTTGGGTTGTTTGCTTGTTTGGGTAAGTTGGGGTTTGTTTTTTGGTTAAACCTTAAATATTTGTAAATACTTAATTATTTACAGATGCTTGATGAAACCCAACCCCTCCTTCGCCTCACCGCTCAGCCCCAAACAAATGGCAGTCTGGTCCCTAACCAGCGCAGGAAACTCCATCGCCGCCATAGCCAAAAAACTCAAAACCAGCAGACAATACGTCAACCAAACCCGACTAGCAGCAGAAGCCAAAATCAGCAAAGCCCTCCTCGAAGTCGCACAAGTTAACGAACTCCAAGTCACCCGCCTAAACACCAAAAACGCCATTCTCCTCGGCTACCACCCCACCCTCAACCGCAAAGCCGTCGTCACCTACACCACCAGCCACGGCATAAAAGTCTGGTACTGGCACGACACCCCCGAAGAAGAAACCCTCAGCGAAGACTTTCTGCGGCAAACGCGGGAGTACCTGTTGCAGGTAGCCAAAGAAAGGGGCATAGGAATAGCAGACGCTGAGGCGATGCACCCTGCCAAACTGGCAAACCAGATATTTACTAGGCTGATTCCGGAGCTGAAAACATGAAAACGCGAAAAAACATGAGAGGAATAATCAGAGGGTGGCTCCCCAGAGAAGCTAACATGTCAATCCACCAGCAAACAGTCACTCACAGGTTTTTCCCCACGCGCAAAGCCATGGTTGCATATATTGCCCTTGTTTTAGGCGCAGCACTTGCTGGGGCACTACTTTGGATGTTGGGATATTTTCTGGGTTTGACCTCGCAATATGGCTTTTACTGGAATCTGGTCACCAGCATGGCTATCGGGATTGGAGGCGCCCTCATCTTCACCAAGATATATCAGAAAGAAAAACAGAAGGAGGCTAAGCTACGGGAACTCTGAAAGTGAATTTCAAAGACCGAATTCGCGGATGGCTTCCAAAAGAACGCTACATAGCGTCGTCTCAGAACCAAACAAGGAGTAATGCTCGTGTTGCTAACATAGTCGGTTATGGGGTCGGTATTGGAGTTTGTGAGCTGTTAATGTTAGCAAGTTATTTCCTTGGATGGGGCGATGTTGAAAGAAGCATAGGCAGCCTGAGCCCTGCTCTGGACCTGTTCGCGAACCTGGTTATTGTTTTCCCCGCGGTTGCTGTTGCAATGGTAATAGGCAGTTGGCTAAGCAAGAAACTACAGGAACGATGGAGAGTTAAACTATGAACCCAAAGCGATATTGTAAGAATTTAATTCGAGGTTGGCTTCCAGAAGAGACAAAGTTGTCCGTCTACCGAAAAACAGCAGATGAAAGGTTTTCGCCCATGGTTCGCTTGATGGCAAAGGCTCTTGTAGCGGGAGCTGTTGCAAGCGGACTGCTTAACGTGGTCGGAGGCATGGCAGGTTTAACCAATGGAATTGGCGCAATCGTCTGGCCTGCAGCTACATGTGTCACCTTTTGGACCGCTTTAGGAGTTGTTTCTGTTTTTGCTAGGCACAAAGAAGAACACCAAAGGAGAAAAGAAACATGGGTACACTAAAGTCACTACAAAACCGCATCCACGGCTGGCTCCCAAAAGAACCAAACGTAGCAATCCAAAAACAAACAAACAGCCACAAGCCACCGATAACAGGCGTCCAACTCGGAATCATAATGGTGATGCTTGGTTTTGCAGGAAGTTTCTTGGGCGCATTAGACGCCACTTTAGGTTTAGGTCTATTTTCAGGGCTCGGAGTTTACATTTCTATTGCGCTCCTTATTGTTTGCATAGCAGTTGCTGCAGTCACTACCATTTTGAGGCATAACAAGAAAAGGAACGCCAAAACATGAACGCTCTAAAATCTCTGGAAAATCGTCTTAGAGGCTGGATTCCAAAAGAGCCTAATCCCGCAAGTAGCAATCTGAAAAACAATTGCGCGCCACTGGAAGCGTCTAAGTCAAGAAGACACTATTTGACTCTGCTTGCCATATCTTATATTATTCTGGTAGCCATACAGGTCATTTTGTACTTCCTTGCCTACATTAACGAGACTACATTGTTTGGCGGCATTCTTGTACTTCTTCTAATCCTTCCGTTGCCCTTCTTAATCTGGCATATCCAAACAAAATACCGTGCTGCAAAAGCTATCCAAATTGCAAATCGCGTGGCATTCATACTAGGTCCTGCATTAATAGCCTTTCCAATTAGCTTTGTCTCGATATTTTTCATCTTTGGCGCTGAACGTATGAAAGCATTAAGCAGCTACGTAGGATATTGGCCTACTGTAATTCTTCTGCTATGTTTGCCCATGATGGCAGGAGCATTTATAGGGTACTTGATTGGTAAACGAAGAAAATTTGAACCCTACAGATAACAAAGGTTGCATGAATACATGAATGCAAAGAAACAATTAGAGGATCGAATTCGGGGATGGATTCCAAAAGAGGCAAGTATAAATGTCACTCAAGCAAGACCAGAAAAATTTTGGAGCGCTAATCATGCGGCAATTCTTATCGTTGCAGGCTTAACAATTGCTTTTCCCTTTGCAGTGTATTTTCTTCCTTCAAACATTTTTCCCTACTTTATGATTGCGTTTATTACACTGATGATAGGCTCTGGGCTCGTTGTTATGGCTGGGGCATTGCGTTTTTGGGGAAAAATCGCCGTAGCCGCAATCATTTTTAGCATAATTCTTGGATTTATAGCTGGTTTAGCGTTACATTAAACAAATAAGAGGATATGAATGCAGAATGAGTAAACGGATTAACTTTCGCTTGCGAGCCATTATCACATTAACAGTTGGTTTTCTTATTCTTATCATCGGAACGGCTCTCTATTTTAGCTTAGATGCTGGAACAAACTTTATAGGCGTTGTTATTGGGCTTTTTATTCCCTTCTTTTTCACAGGATGCCTCCTTCTAAGAGCACATTATAGAGTAAAAAAGGGGCAATCACCCTTCAATGAAAATTTTCCCTCTTACAATTGTACAGGAGACCCTAAGAGAATTTGAGCACCTTGAAGTACCTTATTTTCAGAATCCGAGGCTGGATTCCAAAAGAATATCAAGTCACCCTTGCGCACAATATACCTAAGCCTGTCTGGTGGAAGCCTTTGTGGATAGCTGTATTGCTTCTATCGGTTGCTTCAGCGGTGGTGAGCTATTTTGTTTTTGGGATTCCTGTTGATCGAGTAGTTCTCGGGATATTTTTGACTTGCTTTTGCATAGGAATTGCCTACTACATCCGTGTTCGCCCATCAATCCAAGTAAACAGGGCGCTGTATATCCTGCTGGGCATAACACCCCTTGGGTTTTCCATCTGGATGGCGTTTGCCCTCAGCGGACTTGGTAGACAATTAACAAACGCGATTGGCGCCCTTCCTTCGCTTCTCATAGGCTGGGCGGTATGCCTCAGCGTAGGCGCTGTTATAGGCAACTGGATTGGCAGACGACGAGGCTATCGACTGCCTCTTACGCCATAAAAGTGGGAGCAAGAAATGGGCTTTAAAGAAAATTTGAAGAAACACATTCGCGGATGGATACCCAAAGAATCAACGCTGACCGCAGCGCAAGAGCCAACTAAAACCGTGAAGGCTTTGTGGTATGTAGTCGTAGTTGCGGTTTTGGCTCTCATGGTAGCCTTGGTTATTGTTTTTTACATTCCTTTTCTAACTGAAAGCTCCATAAATCGCACAATTGCACTTGTAGTCTATGCAGCGATGGCTGTTGCGGTGTACCTTGCCTTCGGTCGGGACTATTACAGGCGGCACCCAAAAGAGCGCAGAGTAAGAATAATAATCACCTCGGGGCTGCTCATGGCTTTAACCGTAGCCATAGCATTAAGTTTACGGATAGGCCCATTACCACCTTACTTCTGGATATACATTGTACTCTTGTTTGCTATTGGAGTGTTTGCCAGCGACAGAATCCTGAAAAAAATCGGAGGTGCACAACCATAAAAAAACCGCATGAAAAGGGAGAAATTAAGAAGTATTTGGAAAATCGTATTCGCGGTTGGCTTCCTAAAGAACCAGCAATGTCAAACCCTCAAAAGACCAGAATAGTTAACAAAAAGCTAAAACTTGAGGCGGTGCCCACGCGGGTTTATGGAGTTTTTGCCTTCGGAACCCTCTTTTTGGGGCTGTTACTGCTAATTGCTCCATACTATGCCCTGCCAGAATGGTACACTCCAAAGGTAAACCCTGCATGGGGATACACCTCGCCAAACACGTTGGAAGGCTGGGTTCTTCTAGTTACAAGTCTGGCTTTGATTGTGTCTTCTTTGGTGACGTTTGCGCTTTGGGGATTAAGGCTTAACGCGGAAGGTTCAAAGTGGCTCAGATACAGAGGCGGAGGATGGACGACGCCCAGAACCCAAACCGACAAGGAAAGAAAAGCGTTCAAACTCAGCGCCATAGCAAACGGAGTCATGGTTGGCGTTTTCTCTGGCACACACGCGTTAACTAATCCAGCCTCATGGAGCACCCAGCTTACCGTAACGTCGTGGTTTCTGTTCACGATAGCCCTGATAGCAGTTAACCTGCTGCTTTACAGTTACGGCAAGAAGCAACCGCCTTCTAAAAACTAAAAAGTTTGCTCAGAAAAAATTTTTGCTAAAAGCCAGTACCCAAAATCTTAAATCAATTCTGAAACAATACTGGTGAACCACGAGAACGAAAAGGAAATCAAACTTAGGAGAAATATGAATATGAAAAATCAGAGCAAAGTTTTTACAGCAATTCTGACTCTGCTGCTATGCACTTCCGCAGTCGCAGGCGTGTCTATTGCTAGCGCCCACGACCCACCGTGGACGATACCAACATGGACCTATGCTACCGTTACCGCTGACACCGTAGGCGTAAACCAAGACTTAGGCGTAGTTTTCTGGGCAAACGCTGTTCCACCAACTGCTATGGGCTCAGACGGGGACAGATGGACATTCAACATCGAAGTCACCAAACCCGACGGATCCACAGAAACCATCGGACCAATAACATCTGACCCCGTAGGCGGCGGATACATAACATACGTACCAGACCAAGTAGGCGAACACACCCTAGTCGCGAAATTTGTAGAACATGAAATAACTGGGCTACCAGTCCCACCAGCAGGCTACTTCATGGGCGGAGAAGCATACATCGGCGACACATACACGGCAAGCGAAAGCAAACCAGTACAATTCACAGTACAGGCAGACACAGTCGAATCATGGCAAGAACCCCCACTTCCAACCGAATACTGGACAAGACCCATCAACAGCGCCAACCGTAACTGGTACGTCCTCGCAGGAAACTGGCTCAGCGGAGCAGCACAAAATGTTGGTCCAACAACTGGTTTCGGCTACGGACCAGCCCCCGAAAGCGCTCACGTCATGTGGGCACGTGAAATATGGAACGGAGGCATCATGGACGAAAGGTTCGGACCAACAGGATACCAAACCTACCACTACGAAGGACTTCACTTCATTCCACCAATAGTGCTCAACGGAAAACTCTACTACAACGTTGAAAACTTACCAAAGGAAGGCTGGTACTGCGTTGACTTGTACACAGGCGAAACAGAATACTTCCACAACACCACAGGACCAGTAACAGATGCCGGAGGCAACTTCGACTATTCAGGACGCATCGCAGGCGAACAACTTTCCTTCGGCCAAATATACAACTACGAATCACCCAACCAGCACGGAGGCATGGCTTACCTATGGAGCCAAAGCGCACCCACACCAAACACCTGGATGATGTTTGACGCCTACTCAGGCAGCTACATTTGCAGCATCAACAACGTACCCGCAGGAGTCGGCTACTTTGGACCCGCAGACTGGGGCACCAGAGTATACGGTAAAGATGGAAGCATTTTACTGTACAACATCGTGGGAACAACCGACCCAACAAATCCGTTTGCACCCGCAACAGAACCATTCTACCTGCAATGCTGGAACACAAGCCGAGCTATATGGTATGAACCTGTTTTCACAAGCAACAACTACTGGATGTGGCGACCCACCCTGAACATGACCTTTGACGGAAACAACGGCTACTCCCTAAACGTCACTGTACCCGCAGTTCAGGGCAGCGTCTTTGCGGTTCGTGAAGACCAATACATAATCGGCGGAACCTCAGGCAAGAACAACGGCACTTTTGTACAGCAAGGTCACATATGGGCATTAAGCCTTAAACCAGGCGAAGAAGGAACCCTCCTTTGGAATGTCACCTACACACCGCCAGAAACAGAAGCACCCGACATCATATCAGGCCTCTTTGGGTCACCGATGCAGGGACCCACAGTTGACCCAGAAGACGGCGTCTTCTTCTTCAAAGAAACTGTATCGCTGAAACGCTGGGGTTTTGACCTTGAAACAGGAGAGCAACTTTGGGAAAGCGAACCTGAAGCAGCAGGCAACTACTACGGCATGACTGAAAACATCTACGAAGGCAAACTCTTGACAACTGGCTACGGCGGCGAACTGCTCGCATACGACGTAAGAACAGGAGATGCCGTGTGGAAGTATACGGCTTCAAACATCGGCTTTGAATCACCTTACGGCAACTACCCCTTAGGCATAGGTGCAATAGCAGACGGAAAAATCTACTTAGGTTCAGGCGAACACTCCCCCACCCAGCCGCTCTGGCGTGGCTCACACCTAATCTGCATTAACGCATCCAACGGAGCAGAACTCTGGAAGTACCAGCAACTTGGTGTCTCGATGCCTTCAGGAAACGGCGGAGACAACTTCGCAGTCGCAGACGGCTACCTACTAGCCCTGAACGCCTACGACAACAAAATCTACTGCTTTGGCAAAGGACCAAGCGAAACCACCGTGACCGCTTCACCAGTGATAGGCAGCGACAAAGAAGTGCTGATTCAAGGCACAGTCACTGACCAATCAGCAGGCGCAAAAGGTAGACCAGCGATATCTGACGTGGACCAACAAGCGTGGATGGAGTACGTTTACCAGCAGCAAATTAAACCAACCGACGCAGCGGGCGTTCCAGTGCACATCACGGCAATTGACCCGAACGGTAACTTCCAAGACATCGGCACAGCAACTAGCGACATATTAGGAAACTATGTAATTCACTGGGTTCCACCAGTTCCAGGACTATACACAGTGACAGCCGAATTTGAAGGAAGCAACTCGTACTACGCCAGCGAAGCAGGAATCTCCTTCTACGTTGCAGAACCAACCGCTGCCGCAGTTACACCAGCCACAACTCCAGCGCATACTGTAGCCCCCACGGCATCTGCTCCTGCTTCAGTGCAGTCAATTTCACCCCTACCCAGCGAGGCTCCACAACCCTCCACCACCGCAGGCACACCCACATGGACCTACATAGCAATCGCAGCAGCAATCATAACCATCATAGCAGCCGCAACAACACTACTACTAAGAAAACGAAAGTAAACACCAAAAACCACCCTTCCTTTCTTTTTGTTCGTGAATTTTAGCAGAATAAACGGAAAAAAGCATCAAAAAAGATTTGTTAGCATTCCCCGTAGAAGAACAGTAAAAGTGATTTAGTAAATCCAATTCGTCGTATTCTGAACTAAAAGGAGGTATAAAAAATAAAGGGCAGGTTTGTTGGTTCTGCCTGCTTGGTGGTCGTTTGCTGAGGTTTAAGCTACGACTTTTTCCCAGCCCTGAACCAGGTCTAGGTACTCTTGGACGCGTTGCCCGCCGTAACTTCTGAGGCGTTCGCGAAGATCCACCTGTGCAATGGCTGCCTTCTGGAAGTTCTGCATCTGTGAGGCTTTTTCCGTTAAGTAGAGTAGGTTGTCTACGCCAGCGCGTGTCATACGAGTGGAAACGGTCAGCAGTTCGCTTGGGGTGGCTACTTCTCTTGGGTCGTCGCCTGGACCGAAAACGTACAGTGAAATGTTAAGTGGCACTTCTCTGAACAGTTTCTTGAAGGCGCGGGTAAGCATTTCCCAGTACCATGGGGTAGCATAGTTTTTGCTGAACATGACCACAAGGAACTCGTCGGTTAGTGGGGCGAGGTCATCGAAGTGGATGCCGAAGCGTTCGTAGCTTGTGACGGGGTCTGGAAGAACACCGATAACGAACTTCTTCTTTGCACGGTCACGTACTCGTTCGCTAACTTGCGCCATGTAATCGGTGACTTCTTTGCGTCTCCATTCAAGCCAGCTTAAGCCGCTTTTCTTCCATTTTTCGTTGCATCGGGGGCAAGTGCAGTGTCCGTGCTCTGCAAAGTGAATACTGTTTAGCCAGACTCCTGGGCTGTGCCTTGCTACGTCTTCGATGTAGTCTAGTTGTTCTTCTCTGTGTTCGGGCTGTGTGTGGCAGAGGATGTCCCAGCGGACGTTGAAGTTGTTGTTGGTTCTCCATGCTGGACCTAGCGGTGATTGGCTAATCCAGTCGGGGTGGTTGCGTGCGGTGACGTTGTCTCCGAAGATGGCGATGTTGCTGTACATGTCTTCCATGGGTGGCATGCGTCTGCCCACTTCGGGTTTAACGCGGAATAGGTGAAAGTCAAAACCTTCAGCTTTCTCAGGTAGGAACACGTATGTGCCTAATTTCATCTTATTGCACCTTTTGTTGACATGCAAAAACGTTAGGCGCAATAATAAAGTTTTGCGTAAAAACGTGTGCCGCGAAAAAGAACCACTTTTTCTGTTCGAACGTTTCCATAATATTCTTTCATAACAAAATTTCACGCCGAAGTGAAGCAGGAAATTTTCATACTTTTGCCTAAGTCGACTGCCCTTCTAACTCTAGATTTAGAAATATTCCAAGGGAACTTTAAGCAAAACTCTAAAGCTGACCATACAATAACAAACTCTAACAAACTAATACAGGTACACCCAAATGAGCCAAAGCCCCACCCAAAAGCCCACGGCTTCTACCACAAACCCAGACACGGGTCTAACCGTCAAAGAAGCCCAAGCGCGCCAAACAAAATACGGGGCGAACAAGCTGGTGGAGGAGCAGAAGATTCAGTTCTTGACTATTCTGCGGGAAGAAATCACGGAACCAATGATTCTGCTGCTCATCGCCATCGGCGTGCTTTACGGAGTCATCAATCAAGGTAACGTAACGGATTCGTTAACTATCCTCGTCATAGTGGTTGTTTTGGTTCTTGTTGAAGTGCGGAACGAATACCGTGCCAAAAAATCCATATCAGCCCTCAAAAAATTGGCGTCACCCACAACCAAGGTTCTTAGAGACGGAAAAACCGTTGAAGTGCCAACCGAGGAGGTAGTCGTAGGCGACATTCTGCTGCTTGGGCAGGGTGACCTTGTACCAGCGGACGCTCAACTTATAGAGGCGGTCGGACTGGAAATGGACGAGTCTACCTTAACGGGCGAATCGTTCCCCGCAGCTAAAGATTCCACCATCATAATTCTGGACCACACACCATTAATCGGCAAGCAGAACAGGGTGTATGCAGGAACAGTTGTCACCAAGGGACACGCAAAAGCCGAAACCACAGCCATAGGAACCGCCACCGAGTTGGGCAGAGTTGCAGATATAACAAAGACGGCGAAAGAGCCCAAAACGCCCATGCAGTTAAGCATGAAGCAGCTTGCCAAGACGCTGGTTTGGATTGCCCTGTTCTTCAGCATCCTCATCCCAGTTCTAAGTTACCTGCGAGGTTTACCAGCAGCCGAAGCCGTCCTGTACGGGTTGTCTTTGTCTTTTGCCACCATTCCAGAAGAATTACCCATAATCATCACCATGGTCTTGGGCGTGGGTGCCTACTCGCTGAGCCGAAAAAAAGCCATCGTCAAACGTCTGCGTGCGGCTGAAACTCTTGGAAGCACCACCGTCATAGCCACAGACAAGACAGGAACGATAACGGAAAACCGCATGCGGGTTGAAGCCCTCTTCTATACTACCAGAATAACGCAAAGAGGGGACTTTGGGCAAAACCAGAAAGAAGCCCTAAAAACAGCGCTGCTTGCCACAGACGCCATAAAAGACGTAACCAGCAGCACTTCGTTAAGTAATCCGATGTCGCAGGCACTCTTGGAGGCAAACATAGAATTTGGCGCTGACTTAAAAGCACTGCAGGAAACTTGGGTGCTCAAAGAAGAGCGTGAATTTGACAACCAACGCAAACTCGCCTCGTACGTCTACCAACTGGACAACGGATTCATCATGCTAAGCAGCGGAGCCCCCGAATATGTCCTTGCCAAATCCACTATGCTACTGTTTGAGGGACAGGAAACAAGAATTACCGACGACATGCGAAGACAACTTGCCGAGGCGTTTTCGGACATGGCAAAGTCGGGGCAACGGCTATTGGCTTTCAGTTACCGAAGAATAAGCCTTGCTCAAAGGCAGGAAAAGCAGGACTTAGAACAGAACCTTGTTTTCGTGGGCGTCATAGGCTTTCTGGATCCGCCCAGAAAAGAAGTTAAAGAAGCTATTCGCCAGTGCCAACAGGCAGGCATAAAAGTTGTCATGGTAACAGGCGACCACCCCGACACCGCCAGCGCCATCGCTGCACAGGTAGGCATAGAAAACGGCAAGGTGCTAAAGGGAACCGAAATCGCAGAAATGACCGACGAAGAACTTCAGAACGCGTTGCGGAGCACGTTTGTTTTCGCGCGGACTTCACCTGAAGATAAACTGCGGCTGGTGCGTTTGCTGCATCAGAACGGCGAAATTGTGGCAGTCACGGGTGATGGGGTCAATGATGCTCCAGCACTCAAAGAGGCGCACATAGGTATAGCTATGGGTATTCGTGGAACTGACGTAGCCAAAGAGGCGGCGGACATGGTTTTGGCAGACGACAACTTCGCAACCATAACCACTGCGGTGAGGGGGGGCAGAAAAATTTTTGCTAACCTCAAAAAAGGCGTACGATACTATTTAGCCTGCAAAATCGCCCTCGTAGCCAGCTTCCTTTTACCCGTTGCGTTGGGAGTACCTTTGCCGTTTGCGCCCATCCAAATAATCGTGCTGGAACTGTTCATGGACCTTGCAGCGTCAGCGACGTTTGTGGCTGAACCGCAAGAAACAGGCGTCATGAAAAAGCCCCCGTTGAGCCCCACAGAGAAATTCATGAACCGCCCCAT
The DNA here is from genome assembly GCA_026014615.1 of Candidatus Bathyarchaeota archaeon. GTDB lineage: Archaea > Thermoproteota > Bathyarchaeia > Bathyarchaeales > Bathycorpusculaceae > JADGNF01. The sequence continues at coordinate 355,764 of JAOZHZ010000004.1, forward strand.
GCTAACAGCCATGGCTTTGGGAGCGTTAAGCCTATTCGCAGCGGTCTCCACCAGCTACCTCTACTCATGGTACACAACGGGGGACCTTGCGTTCGCGCAGACGATGGCTTTCGCAACATGGATGGTTGGACATGTATTTCTTGCTCTGAATTTCCGCTCTGAAAAAGAACCACTTACAAAGCTTGGCTTGTTCTCGAACAAGTTCATGCTGTTATGGGCGCTTGTGGTTGCCGTGACGTTGGTTGTGGGGACCAATTTGCCGTCTGTGCATGCGGCGTTGAAGATTACCAGCCTTGGCTTGGCGGACTGGGCAGTGGTGATTGCTGTGGCTTTTGCGACAACGTTTTGGATAGAGTCTAAAAAATTGTTGACCAGCAAAAACAAAAAATGTTAAAAAGGGAAGGTCACGGTGGATGAATAGAAACCTCATTTTTTGTCTGCCCCTTCCAGTATCCCTTCAACCGTTAGGTAGAGTTTTTGCAGCTTTTGTTTCATCTCTTCTGTTGCCTGCCACATGCCACGTTCTATGGCTTCCAGCAGACGCTCCACCATATTCTGCAGTGCATGGGGATTTACGTCTTTGAGCCACTGCTGTATCTCGGCGTCAAACACGTATTTTTCGGCGAGGTTCTCGTACATCCAGTCTTCAACGGCTTCAACGGTGGCGTCCCAGCCAAAAATGTAATCGGTTGCCCTTGACAGTTCAGCCGCGCCATGGTAGCCGTGACGCTTCAAACCTTCAATGTATTTGGGGTTTAAAAGGCGACTCCGAAAAACATGGCAGGTTTCTTCAGCGGTGCTGCGAACCTTCACGCGGTCAGGGTCAGAACTGTCTCCGCAAAACGACGCCGGCGCCTTCCCACTCAACGTCTTAACCGCAGCAATCATGCCGCCATGGAAGTCGTACCAGTCATCACAGCAGAGTATGTCGCATTCACGGGAATCGTCATTTTTTACCGTTAATTCGACCTGACTCAGCTGTAGTTTAAACTGCTCAGGTACCTCGCGCCCATACGTTTTGCGGCTGTAAGCATAACAACCCCACGTAACATAAAGGGAGCCAAGGTCGGCTTGGTCTTCCCAGTTTTTAGAGTCAATTGCTTCACTAACACCTGCACCATAAGTTCCCGGTCGGTCACCAAAAATCCTATAGCAGGCTTCTTCGCGAGCTTTTTCAGCATCAACCCCTTCAGCGACCCGTTTGCCAACTTCGGCTTGCACATGTTTTTTCAGATAGTTATCTTCGGGGCTCTCTTTAAGATCAGCCACTAATGCCACAGCTTCGTCGATAAGATGAACAATGTTAGGAAATGTGTCCCTGAAAAGACCGCTAATGCGAAGGGTCACGTCGATGCGGGGACGCTTCAACTCGTCAAGCGGAATAGCTTCAACACCCACAACACGTCCAGTAGAGGAGTCCCACACGGGTTTAACCCCCATTAAATACAAAATCTCCGCCACATCATCCCCTTTTGTCCGCATACAATCAGTAGCCCAAACCACAATTCCAATACTCTCAGGGTACTTGCCTTCTTGCTTCAAATACTGCTCCAGCAAAACGTCTCCTAACGCGACGCCAACCCGCCAAGCAGCAGCAGAAGGCACCGAACGCGGGTCCACCGAGTAAAAGTTGCGGCCAGTAGGCAATATGTCAGCCATACCCCGAGTGGGCGGACCTGAAGGCCCTGCTGGAACGTAGCTGCCGCCGCAGGAGGATAAGGTGTTGGTCAATTCGTCTGTGGTTGACTTTAAAGCTGGAACCAGAAAACTTGACACATAATTTAAGCACTGCCGAACATTGGGGTTACTAACGCCCAGAATATTCTGCATCAACGTGTCAACACATTCGGGGTTAAAGTCGGCGGCGTGAAACTGTTGCATTAACTCAAGTGCAACATCAGTCAGCTCGTTAATCACGCCGCCATTGGTTTGTCCATCCGAACGTAGCTTTCCTCGATTCGCCAACAAATCATCATAATCGTAACCCTTCAAAACAGCCAGAGACTCACGCAAAGAAGGCACATCACCATTACTCAACCTTGTCAAGGTAACCAAAAACTCGTCTAAACGCGAATCACTGGGTGGTTCACCGAACACATGTAAACCGTCACGAATTTGAGTATCAGAAAGTTCATTCAAATAACCATGTAGTCGCTCCAGAAAGGCGTCAAACCCAGCAAACGCGTCCTCCTCTGCGACGCCAAGGTCACGGTCAAGATTAGCCTGAACAACAGTTTCCCAGATTAATGTCTGTAGAACTTTGAGTTTTTTCGGGTCGGAACTTTTTGCACGGTAATATTCTTGCAGTTGAACTTCGATGCTGGCTAAATCCTCCTACGTGTCTGCGTTTGTCATGACGGGGACTAGGTGGTCGATTATGCAACAGTAACTGCGTCTTTTTGCTTGAGTACCCTCACCGGGGTTGTTAATTATGTAGGGGTAAATGTTGGGTAAATCCGAAATCATAATATCTGGAAAACAAGATTCAGAGAGCCCAATCGATTTCCCAGGCAACCACTCCAAGGTTCCGTGCTTACCAATATGCAAAATAACGTCAGCTTTGAAGACTTCTCGAATCCAACGATAATACGCGTAGTAATGGTGAGGCACCGATAGGTCAGGACTGTGATAAATGGCAGAGGGATTCTCCAAAAACCCGCGTGGAGGCTGCAAACCAACAAAAACATTGCCGTAAAGAACCCCACCAACAAGCAGGTTCCCATCATAACAGAAAAGTTTGCCTGGCGACACGCCCCAATCTTTGATCACCTTGGCAGATACTTCTTTGGGCAACTCCTTGAACCATTGGACATACCGCTTGCTGGGAGTTTTTGCGAACGCTCGGTCAGCTAGCTCCTTTGAGCTTAACCATCGGCGGTCGTTAGTTAACCCGTTTAACACGGTTTCCATCAGGTCTTGGCTGGTTTCAGGCAGAGAATCCACAGTGTAGCCCTGCGCTTCCAGACCCCACAAAATGTTCATTACCGAAGCAGAACTGTCAAGACCAAAAGCTTTGCCGACGGTGTCGTTTCGGGGTGGATAACTGTGGAAAATCACGGCCACTTTCTTTTTACTGTTTGGGATTCGCCGTAGTTTTCCCCAGTTTAGGCTTAAACGAACCAGTTTAGCAACTCTTTCAGAAATGGGTGTGTATTTAGTTACTTGCATGCCCGTTTCAGGGTTAACCTCGGAGCACTCTGTTGTTGCGATGGGCACGGAAATTAAGAAACCGTCAAACTCGGGCAGAGCCACATGTAAAGGTATATCAACAATGCCAAGCCCTTGCTGGGAGTCAAGCCATTCCTCAAAAGAGTTAAACGTCAAAAGGGCTTTGATAACAGGAATCCCTAGTTTGTTTAAAGCAGCCAAGTTCGCCAAGCTATTGGGAGAAGAAGCAAACCATGAGAAAGACAGCGTGCTTACCACAACATCAACCAGCGGTTTACCCTCTTTCATGAAATAATTTTCGAGCATCCAGTCGAAGCCGTGTATACCCAAAGAGCTATCTTTTTTGCCGCTGACAAAAACGGGCAGAACATTTGCGTCTTGTCGTTCAATTTCTCGAATTAAACTGTCAACAAACGCCGTGTTACTACCCTGCCAATACCCATGATGAAACCACACGCCCACCGTGAGTCGGTTGGGGTCAACTTTTTTTTCCAAATACTCTTCCAAAGTAGGAACGTAGTCAAAGTCGGGGTGATGGATACCTTCCCACTTTGCAGGTACAGGGGCATCCACGTCATAAGCGGCGCCCACGAAACGGTTCGCTAAGTACAACAAAAGATTTTCAAAATTGGAGTTTCCACCGTGATTGAGGTAGACAAAAATTTTCTGGTAATCTTCGGGCTCCACTGTGGAGAGGTGGCGGTAAGTGGGGTTCTGCTCAAAAAAAGACCCCGCAATAAAAACGGGAACCCCCGCCTTCTTCAACGAAGACACAAGCACATCAAACTTGGGCGGCTCCCCCATCAGATGCACAATGGCTACGTGTGCAGTCTGGGCAAACTTGAGAAACTCGTCAAACCCAGCGTGCGCAGCGGCGGTTTTCCCGAAATCAGCATCGTACCAGAAGCGGGCAGCGACAACCTCGCCGAAACGTTTGTTCACTGACTTAAGGGCAGAAAGAAACGGCAAAGTATCTACCTGAGTTGTGGAGGTAAAAGCGATTTTGACCTGTTTCATGAAATTCTACACTTCATGTCCATTATAAGTGTTAGAAAAATTAAGCTTAATCTTCTTTGAGTCAGCCAAGTTGACCCTGAACCAGAACGTTAAAGGAAAAATCTACAAAAAAAGAAAAGGGAGCGAGAACAGCTCGCTTCATGCATGTTTCAGAGTGATTCCAGCGGTTCAAGCACATCACTACGGGTACGCATACACTGTGTCAAGTGTTATTCCGAAGAATCTCTGGTACAGTTCAGCTTGCACTGCAGCGGGGTCGATGTCAGTAAACAGGTCGGGGTGAAGCCACGTTGCATAGTACAGCAAACCTATAGGATGGCGTATGCCCTGCGTGATGATGTTGTAGTAGGTGTAGACTTTGTCCTCTTGGATTGCAGTTGTATCACCTAGTACGGCACGGTCAAGCATTACATTTCGCTGGGTTTGAAGCGGCTCGAGACCCTCGTTTGTTCCTGCCACAACGCGGATGATGATGTCTGGATTCTGTTCCACCACGAATTCAGGGCTAATGTAGCCCATACTGGAAGATAAGCCAGCTTCCTCAGCGATATTTATTCCACCGGCAGCAGTCATCGTTCCAGCAATCGATGCGGTAAGGGCAGTCTGCCAATCATCGGTCCATTCCAAGTAAACAGTTGGTTTCTGGCTTTCTGTTAGATTCGCTATACGGGAAATGACAAGTTCTTGGTAGGAAGCAAGATAGTCACGTAATTCGTCAGCAGTTTGCTCTTGATCTAAAACTTTGCCCATGTTGGTTATGCATTCCTTGATGCGTGTGAAATTGCCGGTGCTTTCGATGTAGACGGTTATGCCAGCGGCTTTCATAGCTGCAACTTCCTGCGTCTTTAATCTTAGCATAGTATCGGCAATTACTAAATCGGGTTGCACACCCAGTAACAGCTCCATGTTGGGCGAATACGAGGTGCCCGCGACGCTAGGTATATCCAAAACGGAAGGTGGCGAGATAGATAGGTCATCGCGTCCAACAATTAAATCTTCAGCGCCTAAACCACAGAGCACCTCTGTAATTCCATAATTGATGCTGACGATACGGTTAACGGGCAATGTCACGGTTACGGCATTACCTAAGCCATCTACGACGGTGACTATTTCAGGGTACGCGTAGATTTCTTCGGTTGTGACGCTGAAGAATTTTTCAAGCATCTCTTGATTTACCGCTGCAGGGTCAATATCGGCGAACATCGTCGGATGGAACCATTTAGCCCAATACAGTAAACCAACAGGGTACCGTAGCCCCTGAAAAATTACAGAGTCATATGTGTAGACCCGCCCATTTTTCACGACATCTACATCTTGCAACACGCTTCGGCTCATAAATTCGTCGCGGGCAGCTTGGAACGCAGTCGAGTTACCTTTTGCCTCTTTGTCCACCATTAGAACTACAACTTCAGGGTTTTGTTCTACAACGTACTCTGCGCTTAAGGTAGGAGAAGACCCTGAAACACCCGCTGCAATGTTTATTCCACCTACACTGTTGATGTTAAGGTCAGCGCCGCTACCTTCGCCGAAACTTCGCCAAACAGTGTCCCATTCAATGTAAACCAGTGGTTTTTCTGAGTCGGTTAAAGTTTCAATGCGTTCGCTTACGATGGTTTCATAGGAGGATATAAAATCAACTATTTCGTCGGCTTTTGCCTGCTTATCAAAGAGTAAGCCAAAGTTGTTGATGCACTGTTTTATTTGAGTGAGATTGTTTGTTAATTCAATCATTACGGGTATGCCTGCATTTTGAAGTGCTGTGAGAGATTCTTGGTTATACGATAGCATAGTGTCAGCGAGGAGCAAGTCGGGTTTCTGTTCAATCACCAACTCCAAATTTGGATTATATGAGCTTGATGCCACTATAGGCACATCTAACATTGAATCTGGGAAAAAGGAACTCTCGTCACGACCAACAATTTGGTCTCCATATCCTATCGCGCAGACTAGTTCGGTTAAGCCAGGGTTGAGGCTTACGATGCGGTTTACAGGAAGACTAACTGTCACTTCAGCGCCTGTTCCGTCTACAACGATTATGGTTTTGTTTTCGGGTTCAGCGGAAGGGGAGGGAGTAGGCGAACTAGTGGGTGTTGAAGTTGAGGTAGCTGTTGGTGTTGGGGTGGCAGTTTGCGTAGGCGAAGGCGAAGCAGTCGGCGAAGGCGAAGGCGAAGCAGTCGGCGAAGTTTGATGCATAGTGTGACCTGTGGGTGAAGGCTCAGGTGTTTCAGGTGATGCTGAGGGAGAAGCTGTCGATGAAGGGGAGGCTGATGGTGTAGGCGAAGGGGAAGAAACGTTTAGCCAGTTGTAAGCGCCGTAAGCAGAACCAGAAATAATCAGTAGAGCAAGAATGAGTGCTATTACTTTGACGTTAGTTCTCAAAGGTTAGTTTCCTCCAAACGCTGGGAGGTGAAATGAGTTACTAAGAGGGATAAAGAGACAGAACGGTGTTTTTGAAACATATTTCACATTCTCCTTTATGGTTGGATAATCCAACCAAGTCAAAAATATAAACGTATCTTAAACAGAACTTAACCTGAGGTTGAACAATACCCAAAGCAAACAAGAAAACCTAAACCAGTCACCCCTCCAACAACAGGCACATTTTATTGGAAACAATCCACCAAAGCACTCGCAAGGTAATAGTCAACAAAGGAAAGAAATTTTTAACTTCAAATGTACACTATATGCTAAACTCGAAGGCTATAGAAATGCCCATTAAATACTACGAAGCCCCCGACATAAAAAAACAGGTTGACCAGCTTGCCGCCGAATGCGAATTTTTCCATGTGGTACCTCAGTTTGTTTACTGCGTACGCAGTCGAGGCAGCAAAGCTCGACGTACCATTGCCAGAATCCACGGGTTGGGCAAACTGTGGCAGGGCGTGTTGAACATGCCTCCCGCGTACACCATTGAGGTTATCTCGGAGATTTATGACAAAATGTCTCCGGAAGACAAAGAAAAAACCCTTGTCCACGAACTCATGCACATCCCCGGCGGCTTCGGAGGCGGTTTTCGACCCCACAAGGGCTATGTGGAGCGAAAGATGGTTGATGAAGTATACGCAAAGTTGAAGAAGGCGCGGGCGGAACGAAAATCCAAGTTGCCTTTATAAACTGATGGTAAGGAATTTGGTGAATGTTTTTAAGAGAGGGTCCGTAAATTTTATGGAAAATCAGCAAAGTTTCCACTCACCCTAAAAGGCGAATCTGAAAGAGATGGCAGTTCATGAAACATGTTCTGAAGACACTCAAACATAACGGCATATACGTTCCCCTTTACGACTTCAAAGGCTTCACAGTTAAAATCAGAGGGGAACCCATCAAGCTGACCCCTAAAAGCGAGCAGATGGCTGTTGCTTGGATACGGAAACGCCAGTCAGCTGCTTCGCCACCGGACAAGGTTTTCATGCGGAACTTCATGCGCGAATTTCTGGAACAGCTCAAACTGGAAAACAACCCCACGGTCGGGTTTTTTGGTTCTTTCGCGGAAGAATATCTCCAAAAAAGTCAAAATTACGAAGGAAACGATGTTGGTGACTCCAACGCAGCAATCCATGATGATATTGACTTCTCAGAAATCTCTGACTATGTAGAGCGCGAGAAACAGAAAAAAGCTGAAATGACCAAAGAAGAGAAAAAGCAGTTGGCGGCGGAACGTAAAGTCAAACGGGAAGCGCTCAAAGCCAAATACGCCGTGGCTGAAGTAGATGGACAAACACTAGAAATCGCTAACTGGACGGCTGAGCCCTCATGCCTATTCGCAGGGCGTGGTGACCACCCACAACGGGGCAAATGGAAAGAAGGACCCAAAGAAGAAGACATCATCTTAAATTGGCCTCTGGACGAAGAAGGTAAGCCCGTTTACCCCGTTCCTGAAGGCAACTGGAAAAAAGTGGTTTGGGAACCCCAAAAAATGTACGTTGCCAAATGGGAAGACAAACTCACAGGAAAAATAAAGTATGTCTGGTTTAGCGACACCGCGTTTTTGAAGCAGAACCGTGAGAAAGAGAAATTCCAAAAAGCAGACACTTTGGGCAAGCAGATTAAGAAAATAGAAACACACATAATGCGTAACTTAGACGCAAAAGACGAGACACGTCGGAAAGTTGCAACGGTCTGTTGACTTATTCTACGCCCGAACATGAGAGTCGGTGACGAAAAAGACCCTGACGAAGCCGACACCGTCGGCGCCATCACACTAAGGGCAGAACACATCAAAATCGAAGGCGACATGCTGCACTTTAACTTTTTAGGCAAGGATTCTGTGCGTTGGGTAAAGGAAGTGCAAGCGCCACCAGCCGTTATCCGAAACATCGAGTATTTCGCCAAAAACAGCAAAGAGTACCTCTTTGAGGGCATTGACAGCAAAAAGGTCTCACGGTTCCTCAGCGAGAAAATGCCCAAATTAACCGCTAAGGTTTTCCGTACTTGGCGGTGTACCAAAACCGTCAAAGAAGAATTAGAAAAAAGCGGCGTAACCAAAGACAACCCGGACTACGTTAAAAAACACGCGGCAAAAATGGCGAACCTCAAAGTTGCTGAAGTCGCCAACCACAAACGCAAAATTCCAGCCACATTCGAAGACCGCTTAGCCAAGAAAGAAGAGCGTCTTAAGGAGATGCAGGCGCAGTTGGAGCAGAAGAAAAAGGAAGGCAAAAAAACTGAAGGCTTAGAGAAACGTATTGCAAAAGCCAAGCTGGACATCAAGCTGACCCGAGAATCAAAAGAGTACAATTTGGGTACGTCGCTGAAGTCGTACATTGACCCAACAGCGTACGCGAAGTGGGCTAAGAAAGTCAAGTTTGATGTTGCCAAGTTTTACCCAACGACGTTACAGAAGAAGTTCAGCTGGGCACTGAGCAACGACAAATCTTCGGAATCTGAGTGTATCTCCGCATGAGGCTGACTCAGACCAAAGATGGCACGGTAATCGAAGTTTATGTTAAGCCTAACTCCGCCAAGTTCGGAGTCACAGTGGAAAACGACGAAGTGGTTGTAAGGTGTACCGAAGAACCAGAAAAAGGCAAAGTAAACAAAGAGCTTCTAAAAAACCTCGGCAAACGTTTCCATGCAAATGTGAAACTTGTCTCTGGCGCTACGTCTAGACAAAAAACGCTGCTTGTAAAAGGATTGGAAAAAAGCAAAGTGGAACTTGTTTTGCAGGGACAAAGCAGTTAACGCGCTATGCTTCACAGTTTTCTTAGCACTGATAAGCCGCCCAAGTTAAGCAAAAAGTTATCCAGCCACAGGAGTATCCTAAAAATGGATAAAATGCCGCGTTTTCCAAAAAGTAAACAGGTTGAAGCGTAAAAAAGCGTAGAGGGATAGAGGTCTATCGAGAAGTAGTTAAGCTACCCAACAGTTCTCAGCTTTGCTGTTTGAACCGCAATATCGCCCCGATTCCGCCAAACGCGTTCTTCAACATTAACCCTTCCTCAGTCTCAGCCGAAATAACCTCCACGTCAGTGTTTGAATATTCGGCGAGTTGGGCAAGGTCATCCACGATGTCAATTTTCTCTTCGATAGCTAACGAGGGCGCAGTGCATTTTGGGCACGGTTTACCTGAAAGTTCCTGCTCAAAAGCGGGCAAATCTACGTTCTTTACGGTGTGCTGCTCAGTGTAGCCGCATGCGTTGCATTTAACGGTTACACGGGACAGGTCTAAGCCTTCGGATAGCAGAAGCGTTCTGACTGCGCCTGACTGCAGAGCTTGACGAACTTCAGCTTCACCATAAGTGATAAAACCCGTATCGTGACCCACTTCGTAGAGGAATTTCTGCATAAGTTCTTTTTCCTCGATGTAGCGAACTTTACGCATGATTTCAGGCGCTTTATCTACAACTTCTTTGACGCCTTGCTCCTCCACATACGCAGTGTCGACAACCTCCAGAATTTTGTTTTTCAGTTGGTAATTAAGGTAGTCACCTTTTTGGAAGTCATACTTGGTGGGTCCGGGTCCAGCTAAGATTATGCCTTTCAGGTTTTCTATCGGAAGAAAAACATCGTTAGCGTGTCCACCCACACGGGTGAAGTATTCGTTAAGCTGCATCTCGCGGAGCCTTTCGTAACGTCGCGCAGACTGCCCACCCGCTCGGGTTTTACCCGTTACACCTGAATACATCTGCTGCACAATTGTTAGTTTTTTGCCTTGCAGCGTTGCGATAGTTGCGTCGGAAGCGTCCACGAGAAGTATACCGTATGTTTCTTTCTCCCGCAACATCTCCTGCAAATGTTCCGTGTGGAATCGCGAGTCACAGCGATACAAGAAAATTTTGATGGGTTCAGGCGGAATGATAACGTAGGTTTCCATACGCTCGGTTCCTGGACCCCCGCCTTCTTGAGGCAGAGCCCCCGCAAAAATCACGATGCCTTTTTCTCCGGGGTCTTTGAAGAGTTTGAGCTTCTGTTGGACTTTGACGATTGCATCTAGGACGTTTTTGCGTGTGACGTTGGATTTGATGTTGCTTGCGGTTCCGTATTCGTTGCGTAGCAGGTTGATGGCGTCGCTGATTTGTTTGTCTGGTGGTACGTAGATGGTGATGAGTTCGGTGTGGCTACCTTCTTTGTTAGCTAATGCGTTTAGGGTCTTGCGTAAGCGGAACAGTTCTAGGGAGGATTTCTTTGCGGTGCTCAAATGTCTTCACAATTTTGCTGCTTTAATCACAAGAACCTTGCGGTTAACTAAATATAAGGGGTAAAGAAAAGAAGGGAAAGCTATGTGGCGCCTATGGCGTCTTTTAGGAAAGCCTTGAAGGGACCAAGCTTTCCGCCGTAGTTACCAGAGCTGATTTTCACCACGCCTAGCTGGCTTGCGGCTGCGGTTACACCCTGTTTCATGCCGTTCTTTACAGCGTCCAAGGTTAAGCCGTTCATGACAATTTCGTAAACGCAGTTTACACCTGGGGGAACCACGCTATCTGGCACAAGCGTTCTTAATGTGGGACAGTAGGGGTGGTTGGTGGAGGCTTTCAGTTTGTACTTGAGTGAACCTGCTTTGCTTCCTGCACGGCAGACGCCTCCTGGAAACTGCATGATCACATCGGGAGCGTTTTTGCGTATAGCATCTGCGGCTGCTTCCGCGGCTTTAAGCCCGTCTTCTTGGGTTTCTGCGAATATCATAAAGTTACCGCCTGCAACTGCTTGCATGGCTCCGAAACCATCTTCCACTATGAAGTTTCCTTCCATGACGGGGAGTTTCCAGCATTTTCTGCCGCCGACCATGGTTTTCTTTTGGAAGCCGTCACCGAAGTATCGAAGGCTGCTACCTACGCTGAGGGTGCGTTTGCCTTGTAAGCCGTTAAAGGCTGCAGTTGTTGGGCAGGTTAGGGTGCATTGACCGATACGCTGCATAAGTTGCTCTTTGAGTTCGAAGCGGTCACGATTATAAATTTGAATAAGCACTCCGGGTCGTTTGTCCGGTGTCTGGTCTGCTGGAACGGCTCGTTCGATTGCGGCTTCCGCGGTTGCCTCAATTACGCTTGTGGCAAAACCTGTTGTTAAACTTGCGGCAATTTGTGCCCACTTCTCGTTCTGGGCAGTTATGAGGACTCTTCCAGCCCACAGCGGAAACATCTCTGCAAAGGTGTCCTGAATAATAACGGTGTTTCCAGCTGGGGATTTTACCTTGAAAAATTTCTCATTTTCGTTGTAATCGAGAATTTCCAGCTTGATATTGTCGCTTGACATGAGTGAGACCTTGAAGTGTGTTATGTCTGGTGTAATTTAAGAGTTTTCGTGAAAGACCAAGCAGTTTAGCGGTGATTTAAAGGGTACTGTCCGAGTTCTACGGGTTTTTTGGTTTGCTTTGTGGGTGGAACCGAACTGTGACTTTTGTCAGTAACCCCTAAACAGAAACGTTTTTCCGTTTCCGTGGCTTCTTTGAAAATCAGGTTATCTTCGTTTTTTTGAAAAGTCCGTGGCGTACTTGAATAGCAGACTTGCAGCAATAAGAACAAAGATGCCGACTCCGAAAAGGGTGCTGGAAATGGAGCCTGTGTAGTTCAAGTAAATCAGCAAAACCCCAACCACTACGTACACTACTGCAAAGACGAGAGCTGTCAGGTCACGTTTGTGGTTTTGGCTGTAGGAGCTCAACGAGTTCACCTAAGCATGGAAAAGTTAAACGGGTTAATGGGTTTTTCTGCAGTTTTAAAGAAAACTTAGGTTTCTTGTCTGCGGAGTTGCTCTTCTATGGCTTGCTGCTGTTGGGGAGTGAACTGTTCTTCTTGGCAAATGGGGCAACGCAGGAGTTTGACGTTGTGCAGGATGGCGCCGTCGATTTCAAAGTCTACTTCTTCTTCGATAAGTTCCACGCAGCATATGGGGCAGATTATGGCTCCCGCTTTTAGCGTCTGTTTGGGGTTGGTGTTGGTTTTGTGTGGCACTGTTTGTCGGTATCCAAAACGTTTATGGTGTTAATGTGTCTTACTAATGGCCAAATAGTTCAGTGTTTGCTTCTGGGTTTCCCAGTTGTGTTTCGCGAGTTTGATGCGGAAAACGTTTTTGGTTTGTGTTAGTTCTGATTTTTAACAGTAGTGTGTACGAAATGCGTAAATAAAGTAATGAAATCGGAAAGGCTTATATAATCCTTCACGAAAACTATTCCTTCGCAGAGGAAAAACGAAATGACAGTATTTAGTGGTTGTTACACCGCCCTCATAACCCCTTTCCGCGCAAATCGCGAAGTAGACTACGAGGGCTTACAAAAACTGGTAGAGTTCCAAATGAACAACGGTGTCAGCGGCATCTTAGCCTGCGGCACCACAGGCGAAAGCGCCACCTTAGACTGGAATGAACATAACAAAGTAACCGAACGCATACACGAATACACCCACAACAAGGGCATGACCATCGCAGGCACGGGCAGCAACAGCACCCAAGAAGCCATCGAAGGCACCGTCCACGCAAAGCACACAGGCATCAAAGCAGTACTCCTTGTAGACCCCTACTATAACGGACCCAGCAGCCTTGAAATCCGCCGCGAATACGTCGAACCCGTTGCCAAGCAGTTCCCAGACATGCAAGTCATCCCCTACATCATCCCCGGAAGAACAGGCACCCAACTTCTTCCCCAAGACCTCGCGGTCCTCCACGCAGACTACCCAAACGTGCGCTGCGTTAAGGAAGCAACAGGCAACGTGGAAAACGTGCGCCTAACCCGCAAAGTTTGCGGAACTGATTTTGATATTCTTTCAGGCGACGACGACAAAACGTTTGCTATGATGTCGCAGCCAGATATGGCGGCAACTGGGGCGGTATCCGTAACAAGCAACATTGCCCCCCGAGCAGTCAGCGACATGTTACGCTGCGTCTTAGACGGCAAAGTTGAACAAGCAAAGCAGCTTGCCGAAGCATTGCAGCCCTTGTTCGACACAATCACAGTGAAGACTCAAGAGCAGACTCCGTTTGGGCCTGTTTTGTGCAGGGCAAGGAACCCGTTGGCGACAAAGACCCTTATGAATGTGTTGGGTATGCCGTCGGGTCCGTGCAGGCAACCGTTGGGCAAGATGACTCGTAGCGGACTTAAACTCGTGCTGCAAGCTGCCCGAAAAGTCTACGAGACGCACCCAGAAATCTTTAAGCCCATCGAGCAGACCTTCGACGTAGACCTAACAGACAGACTCAACAACGAGCGATACTTGGAGGGCTTAACCTACGCTTAAGCTCTGTGTCGCGGGCGTTGCTGGCAGAATGGGACAAGCTATTATCCAAGAAGCCATCGCCAAGGGACACGAGATTGTGGGCGCCGTTGAAGGAACGGGACACCCAGCTATAGGAAAAAGTCTTCAGCAAATGGGCATTGCGGATTCGGATATCTGTATCGTGGGACCCGACAACGTATGCGACGCTGTTGCCAACGCTGACGTTTACATCACCTTCACTTTGCCCGCTGCGGAAGTGCTTAACTTGCCAGCGGTGGCGAAAATGGGCAAAAAAATTGTCCTTGGCACCACAGGTTTCACGCCAGAGCAGAACCAGATAATCCGCGCAGCCGTGGAAGGCAAAGTCCCCGCCGTGTTTTCACCTAACTACAGCGTAGGCATCAACATACTCTTCAAACTCGCCGAAACCCTCAAAGCGTTCCCTCCGGAATACAACTTCAGCATATCAGAAATCCACCACACCGCAAAGAAAGACGCACCAAGCGGCACCGCATTGAAGCTAGGCGAAATCGTCGCAGACATCCGTGGCTACACCGCAACCGTTCACGGTAGAGAAGACAACAGCGTCCGCAAAGAAGATGAACTGGAAATCATAGCGATGCGCGCAGGCGGAGTCGCAGGCGTCCATGACCTCATCGTCGCTGGACCCTACGAGATGCTTCGCATAGAACACACAGCATTCAACCGAAACGTGTTCGCTCAAGGAGCAGTGTTAGCGGCGGAATGGCTCAGCAAGCAGGAAACCCCGGGAATCTACAGCATGGCAACCGTGCTGGGGCTATAATCAAAGTTTTTATCAATGAATCGCATCAAAAATCAAAGGAAACGATAAGCAATGTCCTCAAAACGTAAAGTTGCAATATTGGGCGCCACAGGAGCCATCGGACAACGATACATCCAACTTTTGCAGGGGCACCCATGGTTTGAAATTGAAGTGCTCGCAGCTTCAGAGCGGTCAGCAGGCAAAAAGTACAAGAACGCCTGCAACTGGACAATGGAATGTGACCTGCCAAAAGAGCTCGCAGACATGACCGTGGCAGATGCCAACGTTGAAGCTGTGAAGAAGGCAGGCAACGTTGACTTAGTCTTTACCTCATTACCAGGTGACCTAGCGGGTCCTGTGGAGGAAGAATTCGCTGCAGAGTACCCCGTGTTCAGCAAAGCCTCAGCCCACCGTATGGAAAGCGATGTCCCACTGCTAATTCCAGAGGTAAACCCAAACCATTTGGCGCCGCTTGTTGCGTTACAGCGGAAGAATCGCGGCTGGAAAGGCTTCATAACCACCGACCCCAACTGCAGCACCATCCAAATGGCAATGACGCTTAAGCCGTTGATGCAGTTTGGCTTACAGCAGGTTATGGTCACCACGATGCAGGCGCTCAGCGGCGCAGGCTACCCAGGCGTACCCTCATTAGACATCATCGATAACGTTGTGCCTTACATCGGCAAAGAAGAAGAAAAGATGGAGTCAGAGTCCAACAAGATACTGGGCATCTTCGACGGCAAAACAGTGCAAAACGCAAACTTCGTTGTAACTGCCAGCTGCAACCGAGTCCACGTCAAAGACGGCCACTTGGAGTCCGTTTTCGTTAAGCTGCACAAGAACCCATCCGTAGAGGACTTAGCAGAGGCTTTCCGAAACTTCAAAGGTGAACCCCAAACGCTTAAGCTGCCATCAGCCCCTGAGAACCCCATTGTAGTCAGGGAGGAAGCAAATCGCCCGCAGCCCAGATTCGACAGGTACGCAGGCAAAGGCATGAGCGTCACCGTGGGCAGAATCCGCAAAGACCCCATCATGACCCACAGATACATGTGTCTAGGCCACAACACCATCCGAGGCGGCTCAGGCGCGGGAATTCTCAGCGCAGAGCTTGCAGTCGCTAAAGGGTTAGCTTAAAAACTAACTCCCACCTTTCGTTTATCAGATTAAGTTAACTGGTGAGAATGAGTGAACCCCCTTAAGGACCCCTTAGAGAACCGGAACGGACAACTCTTCATCGACGGCGTCTCAGCCCAAACCCTCGTAGCCAAATTCGACACGCCTCTGTACGTGATTAGCGAACGCAGAATCCGAAACAACTACCAACGCCTACAGCAAGCGCTTTCTCGGAATTACGGAAAGATCAAGATTTTCTACGCCATGAAGGCAAATTCGAACCTTGCCGTGCTGAAGATTCTAGAGTCAGAAGGCGCTAACGTGGACGCTGTTAGCCCAGGCGAGGTCGCCACCGCACTGAAAAGCGGGTTTTCTGCTGACCGCATATTGTTCACCGGTACAAGCGTGCGGACGGACGAGCTCAAGTTTCTGGTGGACTCAGGCGTAACCATAAACGTGGATTCACAATCCCAGTTGGAGAGGCTCCTAAAAATCACCGTGCCCAAGACCCTATCTGTTAGGGTTAACCCTGAAGTAGGTGCAGGGCACCATGAGCACTGCATCACGGCGGGGAAGCAGTCAAAGTTCGGCATCTGGGAACAAGACGCCGTGAAGGCTTACGAGACCGCAAAGAAGGCAGGCGTCCAACATTTCGGCATTCATATGCACATTGGCTCAGGCATCCTAGACGCAGAGCCGTTCCTGATGGCTTTGGAAAAGTTTCTCTCGGTTGCCAAGCTGGTTCACGATCAGGCAGGCGTAGATTTTGACTTCATCGACGTAGGAGGCGGATTAGGCATACCCTACAAGCCCGAAGAGAAACCGTTGGACGTGCAGTACTTCTCCGACAAGGTTCTCTCGCTGTTCAAGGCAAAGACGCGTGAGTATGGGCTGGGGGAGCCGTTTCTGCATGTTGAGCCAGGCAGGTATCTTGTCGCGGACGCATGCGTACTTTTAACGGCAGTCAACACGGTGAAGGTGACGCCTTTCCGCAAGTTCGCGTGCGTAGACGCAGGCTTTAACACGCTGGTGCGTCCCGCTATGTACGGCAGCTACCACCACATCCTCGCAGCCAACAAGCTCAACGCGCCAGCGGAAGAAACCTATGACGTTGCGGGACCCATATGCGAGTCAGGCGACCTGTTAGCAAAAGACAGAAAACTGCCTAAGCTGGAGGAAGGCGACCTGTTAGCGGTCCTCAACGCTGGTGCATACGGTTTTAGCATGAGTAGCCCTTATAACACACGTTCAAGAGCAGCCGAAGTCATGGTCAAAGAAGGCAAGTTCGGACTAGTTCGGGAACGGGAACGGCTTGAGGATTTGCTACGTGGACAAACCGAAACGGTGGAGTGGATGCAATGAATTTTTGGAAGATGCATGGGTTAGGCAACGACTACGTGGTCATCGATAACCGCGACGGAAAAATCGTCGACCAAGAGTTGTCCGCGTTGGCGAAGCGGCTTTGTGAGCGCAGGTTTAACGTGGGCGCCGATGGACTCCTGCTGGTTTGTGGTTCTGAGGTGGCGGATGTGAAGATGCGGATTTTCAACGCGGACGGTAGCGAGGCAGAAATGTGTGGTAACGGTGTGCGGTGCTTTGCCAAGTACTGCTTCGAGAAGGGTATTGTCGAAAAATCCGAGTTCAACGTGGAAACCTTAGCTGGTGTCAAGCCTGTTTGGTTAACTGTTGAGGGCAAGGAGGTTAAGCTGATTAAGGTGGATATGGACGCGCCAAATTGGGAGCGGAAAGCTTTGCCGATGGTTGGCGAGGGCACCTGCATAGACGAGAATCT
Organism: Candidatus Bathyarchaeota archaeon; assembly: GCA_026014615.1. GTDB lineage: Archaea > Thermoproteota > Bathyarchaeia > Bathyarchaeales > Bathycorpusculaceae > JADGNF01. The sequence continues at coordinate 373,279 of JAOZHZ010000004.1, forward strand.
GCAAGTCAACGACGAATCCTACAAGGTAACATGCTTGTCCATGGGGAACCCTCACTGTGTCATATTCGTAGACAACGTAGGCGAGTTCCCAGTTGAATATATCGGACCCGTAATAGAAAAACACCAAACCTTTCCGAACCGTACCAACGTGGGCTTTGTCCAAGTCCTCGGCAAAGGCGAATTGAAGGTGCGTGTTTGGGAGCGTGGTTGCGGTGAAACCCTTGCGTGCGGCACAGGAACGTGCGCGGCTGTTGCTGCAGCGAACCGTCTGGGAAAGGTAGGCAACAAGGTTAGGGTTCACGTGTTGGGCGGGGACTTGCAGGTAGAAGTCGGCAAAACCTTGTTCTTGAGTGGACCAGCGGAGAAGGTTTTTGAAGGAATACTGTTTTAAACAGAGGCGTGACTGAAGATGAATGTAGAGTTTGCTGAAAGAATTAAGCGGCTTCCGCCTTACTTGTTTGCGGAGATTGAGAAGCAGATAAAGGACAAGAAAGCCGCAGGTGTCGACCTTATTTCTCTGAGTATAGGTGACCCTGACTTGCCGCCTCCGCAGGTGGTTATTGACGTGTTGCGGGAAGAGGCGACGAACCTTAAGAATCACAATTATAGTTTCAGCCAAGGCGAACCTGACTTCCGCGCCGCAGTGACGGAGTGGTACAAGAAACGCTTCGGCGTAGACGTCGCGGCGGACCAAGTAGTTGCGTTGTTAGGCAGCAAAGAAGGCATAGCCAACATCGCGCGGGCTTTCGTGAACGCAGGCGATAAGGTTTTGTGTCCTGACCCCGCGTACCCCGTTTACGCAAACGGCAGCACCATACTCTGCGACGGTACCCCAGTAGCGATGCCTCTTTTGGAGAAGAACGGCTTCAAACCCGACTTCGAAACGCTGGAAACAGAGGGCGTTAAGATGATGTACCTCAACTACCCCAACAACCCTACGGCTGCTACCATAGACAAAGCATTCCTTAAGGAAGCGGTGGATTTTGCTCATGACAACAACATCATTCTCTGCTACGATAATGCGTACTCAGAAATAACTTACGACGGTTACTGTGCGCCTAGTATTCTGGAGATTGATGGTGCCATGGACTGCGCCATCGAGTTTAACTCGCTTTCCAAAACCTTCAACGTGACTGGCGACCGCATCGGCTTCGCAGTGGGTAACAAGCAGCTCATCGCTGGCTTAGCCAAGGTGAAGTCGCAGATTGATTCGGGTCCGCCAGTTTACACGCAGAAAGTCGCCGTCAAAGCCCTCAGCACCTACCAGAGCGTGGAGTCGCCAGAGTTCCTGCAGAAAACTAATCAGATTTTGCGAGAACGCCGCGACCTACTAGTTGACACCCTGCAAGGTATCGGTTTTCCATGTGAAAAGCCCAAAGCAACCTTCTATGTGTGGGTTAACTGCAAGGGAGACAGCATGAAGTTCGCGTCTAAACTGCTGGATGTTGGTGTAGCGGTGACGCCTGGCATTGGATTTGGCAAATGCGGCGAAGGCTACGCGCGAATGACGTTTACGCAGCCTAAAGAACGCATTGCAGAAGCTTGCGAGCGAATTCGCGGGCTCTTCAAGTAGACCATCAACCTTCCTTTTCATTTTTTCAAAAACTGACCTGTCCAACGGGTTTTCTGTGAATCTGCGTCGGGCAGGTTTGCCGAAAGGTATAAAAGCCGTTTTTGGCGCTGTTCTTCGAGCCGTCGATGACCCAAACCAGAGACATTTTCAACCGCACACCCATTAAGCGAAGATTTAAGCGGGAAAGCCGCAAGTTAAGCTTCGTTGCCTACCAAGCATTCTACGGACCCATCGTGTTTATCCGCGCCATTTACCGCCAACTCCTTCTTCTGCTGGTTATGATTGTTTGTGGCGCAGGGGTTTTCTCCTATTTTGACCAACTGCCGTTTATAGGTGCGCTTCTCGCCGCTGTTTCAACCATAACCACGCTGGGCTTTTATGCGCCCAACAACGGTAACCTTTTTACAATTCACCCTGTTCAAGCCGTGCTCTTAATTATCATGATTGTTATTTCTGTAGGGGCAGGTGCATCCATAGTGCAAAGCAGTATAAACGCCATCACTCGTGGCGACCTTGCTAAGGGACAAGTGGGAAAAAAGTTCATTAAGAAACTCAAAGGGCACGTGATTGTTTTAGGGTACACTCATTTGGGTAAGTATGTTACGGATAAACTGGACAGTGTAGGTTTAGACTACGTTGTGGTCACTAAAAACCCCATCAAGTATGATGAGTTGCTGAAGCGGAACTGCTTTGCCGTGCTTGAATCTGAAAATCAGCCGATGGACGCCTTGACTACAGCGGGAATTGAACACGCCGCCATGATTGTGGTTGCTCACGAGAAAGACCCTGATAACATGCTGTCAATTTTGAGTGCAAGGAAGATGCGCCACGACATCCGTATAGTCAGTGTTGTTCATAACCCCAGCTTGACAGAAACCGCCAAGAACGCAGGTGCAGACATGGTCATACCTTCGTCGGTTACAGTGGGACATTTGCTGGCGCTTTCAGCGGTGACAAAAAACATCGTTGGCGTGGTCTTTTCGGAACGCATTGGCGCTCAAGAAATTGCGGAGTTCGCCGTTTTCAAAGCCTCCAAACTCATCGGCAAAGGCTTACAGGAGATTTCCAGTTACGCCACACCGATTGGGGTACTCAGAGAAGGCAAGGTTGTTCGGAACTTGTTTGACCCTACATTAAGGATTCAGGAGGACGACACGCTGTTGGTTTTCGGGGACCCAGGTTGTATGCAGGCACTTGAGCAGGAAGCAAAAGCACTCTAACCAACAATCGATTTAGAAAAGAAAGAGAGTAAAGAAAGGTGATGCTGCCTTAAAGGCAGTTTTGTCGGGTTTATTGACCTGCTTTTTCTTTGGCTTTGGCGATTTTCTTGAGAATCGCGGCTTTGCCGATGTCGTAAGCGATGGAGTAGTCAAAGAGTCCGGATGCTGCTTCGGTCGCGCGCTTAATCATGTTGGTTTCGATTTTGATTTTCAGCTTGCCAATGGCAAGTGCACCGATACCGAAGATGCCCGCAGAGAGTTCTTTGCTGTCGTCGTTTGAGCCTAAACCTTCCACACCAAGGGGCTTGATGGCGTTAATGTCCGCAACAATCTTGCATTTCGTGGCTGTTTTGAGGTCGTCTGCACTGAGCAGTTGGATTCCGCCTGCGCCTGCCGCAAGGATAATTTCTGCATCTTTAACGGCGTTTGCAGTCTGCTCGGGCTTGTTAACTTCCACAACTTTGACGCGTGCTGCACCTGCTTCCGTGTTAATTTTGTCTGCTACGGCTTGTCCTTTTGCCATGGTACGTGAGGTTATGGTTACGTTGGCTTTCTCTGCTGCGTAGATTCGGGCGGCTGTTTGTCCAACTGGTCCTGTACCTGCGAGGACAGTAACGTTTTTGCCTTCCAGCGTGCCCAAACCCTTCTCAAGTGAGGTACCGAGGGTTTTTGCTACGGCGGCAGCCGCAGTTGAGTATCCGCCTCTGGGGTCAACGATTATGCTGTTGCCCCATGGAGCTGAAGCCATACATTTCTGGGTGGCTTCAACAACTTTTTCAACCATGTCAAAGTTGCTGCCGTTAACGAAGATTTTTGTGTGTGCCGCTCCCATTGGTCCGCGTGGGAAAAGCAGGTCAAAGACAATTTTTGGTGCGTCTACGTCGTTGACGTTTTCGTACTTGAATATCATAGAGTCTGGGAAGGCGTCTATGGCGACGAGCATGTCAAACGGGCTGCAGTATTTGTCTGTGTCTAAGAAAACGAAAACTGTTTTGAAACTTGGTTGTGCCATTTTTAAGTTCACACCTTAGCTAAGCAGTTGACGCGGTTAACGCATTTAAGAATTACCACTCCACAAAAACAGCGGTCCGGGCTTGTGTGGCAGCGCTTAAACAGCTTGCAGGGTTACTTTTTTGGAGTATGCTTGGCAAAGTGTTTCTGCCGAACTTTCTGACCTACCCCCCCTCTATCGTTTCTGCATAGATTGGATATTAGCATCCAAATAGGCTCCAAATAGGTTGGCGCGTTTACGTTTTGTTTGCTCGATGCTGTTTTTGTGATGCTCTTCGGGGAGAACACTTTGTTTCCCAAAACCACACAGAAGCAATTGTTCAGTAGTTTTTTAACCAAGTTGAACTCATAATTAGCTGCTTATGGTAATGGGTAAGAAAGCATACCTGTTCATAGTCCTGATGCTCTTAGCTCTGTCAATGGCTAATGTAATTCATGCTCAGAGTATTCCTAAGCCATCTGTGCCCGAATTCACTTTTATGGGTGGTGTCTCAACTTCAGGATATACTTCACCGACGGTTTTTATCAATGGAATGAGAATCAACATTACGAATCAACCTTATGCCTTCTCCGTTAATGGCACCACTTACGTCTTGTGCTATGATTACCGTTACAAAGCCCTCTCTGCACAGAACTGGGAAGAATCCGCTTACTCCCAGAACAACAGTTATCCGCTACAGTCAAATTCAAACACCACCATTCTAACTATTCCAGAAATTAGCCTTCCACAAACTTCAGGCGCTGTCCAAATTGACTTTCAAGTGCAAGCAATTGTAGAGCACTACTACCAAACAGAATCGGGCACTTTCATTTTTCCTGACGAAACAAGCGGTTGGAGCCCAACCATAACCATAAACTTTCCTCGCCCTACACAACACACAGAATCGCCTCCGCCTTCTCCAACGGATCAGTCAACAACAGAACATACTCCAACTTCTGCGCCCACTACAACAGAAAAGGGGGAACATGAATTATCTGATTTCCAATTACTGCTCATAATTGGCTCACTATCCACAGCTATTATCGTAGGAGCAGGAGTTGCCCTGAACATTAGATACAAAAAGAATAATCCAAGAAAACAAAGGTATACGTTCGCGGTCTCCTGTTTGTTCAACCCTTTTACGTTACCGATGTGATGGAACATTAAATTTATTAGTGCACAGCCCAATGCATATTGTTTAAGGCGAACATAAGTGCAGTTTACCTCTAATAGCAAAAATCAAGGAATTCTTTCTCTGGCAAGCGTAGCTTTTTATGGCGTAGCAGGCGTCATACTGCTTGCTCTGTTGCCCTTCAGTGGTTTCCCACCCCACATAGGCTTACTAGGCATCACAAGCATCATAGCCGCATACGGCTTGTTCACTCAGCGAGCATGGGCAAAATGGCTTGTCGCAGCCCTGTTCTTTGTTGCCTCAACCTTCACAATCTACACGTTATACTTCATTATCGGCACAGATATTGTTGCGTCGGCAGGCATGATAGTTTACACTGCTTTAACTTGGATATTTACCGCGCTTGCCGTGTGGAAAAAATAGCTCTCTAATTTTACGTTTTTTCTTTAAACAACCAAACCCGAACTTCTTCATCTGCATCAATGAACTGCTGGTTCTCAGGAATTTCCACAAATCCATCCGCCTTCGCCAAAGTTGTTATCGCACCAGAAGCGTTAGACTCTACGGGCGTAGCCGTCACCCGTTTTTCTGCATCCGGCACCACAGCAACCATGACAAATGTGCGTCTGCCCTTCGCAGAAAACATCCGACGCGACGCAAACGCCTTCACCGACGACATGTCGCTGGGGGACTTACCCGCCATAACCTGAATAACGGGTCTAGCCAGCAGGTTGAAGTTCAGCAGCGCGGAAGTTGGGTGCCCCGGAAACGAAAAAACTGGTTTGTCTCCAATCAACGCCACCGTTGTGGGTTTTCCCGGTTTCACTGCAACGCCAGAAAGGAAAACTCCGGGTTCTCCAAGGGAATCCACTGTGGCGGGGATAAGGTCTTTGGGTCCTACGGAGACGCCTCCTGAAGTGAAAACCATGTCTGCTGAAGCCACAGCCTGCTCCAAAGCCCTACGCAAAGGCTCCTTCTCGTCAGCAACTACGCCTGAGTAAACGGGGTTTCCGCCGCTTTCCCGAACCGCCGTGCACAGGCTGTAGGCGTTTATGTCGTAGATTTTGCCTTCGGGTAAGGGTTTTCCGGGTTCGGTGACTTCTCCGCCTGTGGAAAGAACCGCAACCGTCGGAACCACATAAACGTGGGCTTTGGCGTTTCCTAAAGCGGCTAAAACGCCGACTTCGCGGCTGCCCAAAACAGCGCCTGCTTTAAGCACCGTTTCGCCTTGTTTTATGTCCGCGCCTTTTTTCAGGACGTTCTCGTTCTGGGTTACACTGCCATAAACGGACAGGTCGTCTCCGTCTCTTTGGGTGTTTTCCACCATAACCACAGAGTCAGCGCCCTGCGGAATGGGCGCACCTGTGACGATTTCTGCCGCTTCACCGTCCGCCACAGCTACCTTTGGGGGTTCGCCGATGCTTACCAAACCGCAGACCTTAAGCTTCACCGGTTGGCTTTCATCCGCGCCGAAGGTGTCTTTTGCCTTCACTGCGTAGCCATCCACGGTTGACCGGTTAAACGGAGGAATATCCAAAAGGCTGGTTACGTCCTGCGCAAGTACGCGGTTGTAGGCTTCCAGAAGCGGAATTTCTTCTGTACCTAACGGTTTAGGCTTTAGGGTCTGCCAGATAAGCTGTTTAGCCTCATCGAAGGTGACCAGTTTCCTAAACATGGGCTTCACCGCTATAATTCATCAAACAAGTGAACCGTGACTTTTTCTTTTTCCGCTAAGCCTTCGCGGTTTTCAGGAACAATCACGTAACCGTTCGCCTTAGTCATAGTGCTGAGGTTTCCTGAACCCTTCGCGCTGACGGGTTCCGCTTGGAACTCATCGTTCTTCTGGGTTACTCGGACGCGCACAAAGCTTTTTCTGCCCAAAGCCGTAGCAATTTTTCGGGTCATGACTGCTTTTATTGTGGGTCTTTGCTCTTCCCTCTTTAAACCTAATAGCCTACAGATTAGGGGTCTGGCGAACACTTCAAAACCCGTGATTGCAGCAACAGGATTTCCGCTTAGAACCATAACGGGTTTGCCTTCCAAAACTGCGAGTGCGGTGGGCATTGCTGGGCGCATGGCTACTCCGTGGATTACTATCCCGGGTTTGCCGACTTTGTTTACGGCTTCGGGCACAAGGTCTAAGCCGCCCACGCTGGTTCCGCCAGTGGTTATGACCGCATCGGCGATTTTCAGCCCCAACATGAGACCCTCAGCGATTTCGTCCACAGAATCTTTTGCTAAGCCTAAGTCGAGGGGTTCAGCGTCTAATTCACAGCACATCCCAGTGAGCATTAAGCGGTTGGATTCCCAAACTTGTTTCGCACCGCGTTCGTCGCCTACTTTGGCGAGCTCGTTTCCTGTTGCTAAAATGGCGATTTTGGGTTTCTCAATAACATTGACTTCGCTAATGCCTAACGCGGCAAGCAACGCCAAATGATACGGCTTCAGACGGGTACCAGCCGGCACTGCAACTTCACCTTTTTTCATGTCTTCTCCTTGCCGCATAACGTTGGCAAAGGGTGCAGCTTGAGTCCAAACCTCGATTTTGGCTTCGACTTTCTTAGTTTTCTCCACCATAACCACTGCGTTGGCACCTTTCGGCAGAGGATTTCCTGTCCAGACCTGTTTACCTTGACGGTGGGCAGTGTCGGTGAGTTCGTCTTCTTCGGTTAAGCGGAAAAGCAGCGGCTTAGTTTCCGAAGCTCCAGTGGTGTCGTCTGCACGGACAGCATAACCGTCAACAGCTGAACGGTTAAACCGTGGCAGATCTTCCGAGGCAACAACGTCTTGGGCTAAGACGCGGTTGTAGGCTTCGGTTAGGGGGATGGTGGTTTCTCTGCAGGGCTTAACGTACAGAGCTTCAAACCACGTTTGTAAAGCTTCATAGGTGAATATTAGTTTTTGAAATTCCTTCGTTTTAGACAAAACAGCTCACACACAAGCACCATTAGGCTGAATACATATAAAAAAGTATATCGCAACAAAATAAGCCCGTTTCTTCGTCGTTAGACAAATTGGTCTTTCTCTGCCGCTTGAAAAAGACTATAACCCCTATAAATAGCAGCAACTTCTTTCCTTCAGAAGAACGAAGCGTGAGAAAAAAGGTTTAACCAAAAATTTTTTATGCTTAAAACAGGAAACCTGCGTTATAGGTGATATCATGAATGATAAAACAAGAGGGTAATTGAGCAAAGAATTGAGGATGAGATGGATTCTTTCTCTGAGCTTTCAGATGCTTACTGGGTTTTCGATACCATGCCAATCGCTTCAAGAAAAGATTTCCCTCTAGGCTTTATTGTTGGAAAACTGACAGTTTGCTCTTGGACTTATCTGGAAGATGCAACCGGTGAAGACCTAATCCAAGTCCAGAGGATTATAGGCAGATGGCTTCCCGAGATTCAGACCAAGATAACAGCAATGTTGAATATTTAAAGAACAACTCTGAACATAAACTTTGGTTTGATAAATTAGATTGATAAATTAAATCAGCACAGCTGAACACTCATGAAATCCATTGTTCACGAAGAAAAAAAGTTTGATAAGATAGTGGTTAGTCTTGAAGAAAACGTTTAAAAAAATGAAAGTTAGCTTTAAAAAGCCTTTATGGTTAAAACACTATCTTTATAACGCCACATTTTACAATCAGATAAAAATAAACCCGTAAGACTTTTACATTAACACAAAGAACATGACAACGTGATTTAACTGTGCGTTTACGAATAACCAAAGTTGATGAGTACCAATTTTTGACGTGTCTTAAAGTATCTCTATGGGGAAGCCGTAGTGCGCGTTTCAGAGATTGGCAAAAAGGCGACTACCTTGCGTTTATTGTTGATAAGGCGTTTGCTGGTTATGCTGAAGTTACAGGCGAACACTATCGGTCTGACGAGTGTATCTGGGATGACTGTCTTTTTCCATGGAGAATACCAATAAAATTCCGTCAAGTTTTAGCTAAAAATGACAGAATCCCCATCTTGGGCGGAGTCAGAGATATTCTAATATCTACTTGGGGAAGCCGATATGGATGGGGAATACTGAATCAACGGGTCCTTGTAAACTCAGCAGCGGAGAAAATTGTGAGCGCGCTTTCTGAGCGCCCGAATAGTCTAAACCAATATCAGTCCAATATGCAACAATTTCTTGAAGAGGCAAACCAACAACGAGGAAATGGTAAAATAAAAAAATCAACAGCCCATTCAAAAGAATTCTCTGAAATAGAGGTTGACGATAGTTTAGAAAAGTCAATAACAGAAGACTCTACACATTCTAGAGCACAAAACGCTCTTATCAAACTGGGAAAAATAACAGGATGCTCGGTATGGGTTGCTTCAAATGACAGAAACCGCTCTTTTCATGGTAAAACATTAGGGTATCAGTGCCTGAATCAGTTGCCAAACATGGGGTTGAACGATGAAGCAGCACGACGCATCTCACTAATCGACGTTTATATGGATTAAGCAAAATGCACCCGTTTGTGCTTTCGAAGTGGAAACGACTACCTCTATTTATTCAGGAATTCTAAGAATGTCTGACCTCGTTTCCGTAGTACCAGCCCTAAATGTTAAGCTCTACATCGTGGCTCCAAAAGAAAGACGGGGAAAAGTAGGTAGCGAACTAACACGTCCAACTTTTCTAAGAATTGGACTTAATGATTTCTGTAAATTCGTCACAATAGAAGAACTAAATAATTTACTATCAAAAGTTGAAGGCTTTGGAGGTCACATTCAACCGACAATATTAGATAAGATTGCGGTTGGATTTGGAGAGGAAATTTAAGGACTATACGAGAGGAAACAAATCAAAAGAAATTATTTTTGTTTTTTAAGTAATTACTAAATTTAGCGACTATTTTTTCTATGCTGGACTTCTACGAGTATCTTCTTCATTTTCGCTGCATCAACATCCTGCACCGCTGTTTCACAAATCACCACTGGACGCATCTTGAACTCCGATATGACTTCGGCGAGGTTCTCAAATTCTGGTCCATAACCGGGCTCGTCGAGGATGTGGTGGCGTCTTTCACCTGTTTTGTAGGTGTACTCGATTTTGCTGAAGTGACAATGCATCTCTCTAACAGCGTCGGTGCCCAGTTTTTCTTCGGCGGCAACCACGATTTTGCGGAAATCCTCCACCGAACGCAACCCGCCACCTGTCCGCGCATGCAAATGCGCCCAATCAACAACCAGCTGTGTGCCCTCCACCTGTTGGCAAACAGACAGAACCTCGTCCAAGCTGCCAAACTGGCTGTGTCTACCCATGGTTTCGGGACCCAACTTCACCTTCTCAATACCCATCGACTTCAAAGCGTCAGAAACCTCAGTCACGGCTTCCACGCATTTTTTAAGTGATTCTGATTTACCGTTTTTGCCATAAAACCCCGGGTGAAAAACCACCACGTAAGCGCCCATCCACTCTGCTGCTTGGGCACAAGCAATTAACCGCCGTTTGCTGGCTTCCACAACCTCCTTTTCACCCAGCAGATTGATGAAGTAGCTACCGTGCAGGCTTAGCAACACGTCGTTTTTTTTGGCTTCTGCGCCTAAGGCTTGGGCGTCAACCTGCTTTATCTGCGGAACTTGCCCCCACCGTACCGCCGCGTACTCAAATGCATCCAACTCCTCCACACGCAGCAGTTTAGGCACGTCAACAAGTTTTGCGCCCTTTTGCCTGAACATTTGGGGAACACCTGCGGGTCCAAAGCGGGGATGATCTGCCATGTGTGTTCATCTTTAATGGTTTAATGCCTGAAGATACGTTTGCCCACTAATAAGCAGTTTTCCGCTATTTTTTGTCGTTTTCCAAGAGTAAGTTCTTATGTAAGTAGACGTCTATTTGACAACTTGTGTAAATGTTAAACAAACATAACACGCTTGTGTTGGCACAGTTAGAATTAAAAGCAACAAAATCGTGAATCTTACTGGAATGGAGCAAGGCAAAGAAAAATGCACTATACAAACACTGGGGCACCTCAACCATATGGAGAAGGTGAAAAGCAAGCGTTACTTAACGGGCTTTTGAACGGCAGCATCAAAACCCTTGAGCCCACTTACGACCCAAACACGGGTTACCATTACCCAGCAGCGGAAGCCCTCGTAGGGGACGCTGCCAAAGTGCAGTCCATTCTCAACAAGTTAACTGAAGAAGAAGTGTTAGAGGCAAAGCTTTTTGACAAAGTAATCTACTGCCCCAACTGTGGCTCAGCAAGCATAAGCTTCCGTTACTGCTGTCCCTTCTGCAAATCGTTTAACATCAAAAAAAGCAGCCTCATAGAACACGTCAGATGCGGCTACATGGATTTAGAAGAAAACTTCCAAAAAGACAACAAATTAATCTGCCCCAAATGCCGTGAGGAACTTCAAAGAGAAGATGTAGATTACAGAAAAGCGGGGATGTGGTGTGCCTGCAATGACTGTGGCAAAAGCTTTGACATACCCGTTCCCGAACATTACTGCACCCGCTGCCACACAACTAGCAATTTTGAGCAAGCTACCATAAAAGATGTCTTTACGTACACGCTGAGCAAAAAAGCGAAAGAAAAACTTTCTTCCAACATGTACCTTGTTGCTCCCCTGCAGGAACTTCTTTCTAGAGAGGGCTTCAAGGTTGAAACTCCTGCGTACTTGACTGGGAAGTCAGGTGCTAAGCACAACTTTAACCTAGCCGCGCATAAAAAAAACCCAGATAAACTCGTGGTGGTCGATATGGCTATGTCGGATGCTGGCGAAGTTGCTGAGCAACCAGTGATTGCTTTGTTCGCGAAAACTTTTGACGTTTCACCCAGCCAAGCTTTCCTGTTGGCAGTTCCAAAACTCAGCGACAACGCCAAAAAACTCGCTGAACTCTACAACATACAGGCTATCGAAGCCAGCAGCCAAGAACAAGCAACCGCCGCTCTTAAGCAGAAAATCAAATAGCTTTTCTCTACCAGTTGGTTGAAATAACCGCGATATTTCCTCTTTCTGTAACCAATTTAACCATGTAACTTCCATCAGGCAAAGTTATGTCATCCCCGAAGAAATAAAAGGCGGATTCTCCCGAGTTCAAAAACAAATCAACATCATAACGGATGTGAGCAGCAGAGTCTATAATCCACAACGCCACCACATGCACACTCTGCGAACCCGAATTTCTAAGGCTAAGGCTAGCTTCATCGACAACAGGTCTTACGCCTAAGAAATCCACGCTAAGGCTGATTTGGGTTGCACCCAAATTTGCGTCGGAGACCTGTAAGGTTACAGTGCCGTCGGGGGAAACGTAATCTTCCCAATCGTCAGTCAAGCTCAACGCATAGTTATTCCAAGTTCCCGTGGCTGCAGGATGCGTCCCTGAAGTGTCGTTGAAATCTACATTGCTGAAAGCAAGAGTGCCCCAGTTGTATGCCTTAACAAGCCAGGTCTCGGCTATGCTTGAAACATTGTACCTGAATAGAACTTCTAAACTTTGAATGCTGCTTAAGGGGCAGCTTTGCAGGTCAATGCTGAAGCTGTTTTCAAATGTGAGACGGTAGGCACTTGAATATGAAACGCCTGTAATTCGGGTTTGGGCACTTTCAGGTAAGGTGCTGTCATCTATTCGGAGGTAAGCGTTGGTGGAGCCCGCGGCCGAGACATCCACAAAGTAGTCTACTTCAAGGCAGTCGGTTTGGTCAACTACCGTGTAGCCTGTAAAAGAGTAAGTTGCAGATAATGTGGCTGCAGAACTTGTCAGACTGCTTGAAGACGCTACATTCGTAGCCAAAGTCGATCTTGTGGAACCGTCAGATTTTATGACCTTTAAGTCGACGTCAATGTGTCCAGTTGCGGATTCCGTTGAGTAAGTGACTTCCACGGGAATCCAGTCAAGGCTAACCGTGTCAGCTCCACCGCGCTTCTTATGGGTAACCTGCGTCTGCAGATTTTCACCATTCAGTTTTTCGGGGGTCCACTTTGTCCAGTCAGTTACTGTAACCCAGTAGGTTGCTTCACTTGTTGTTGGATTAACAATTGTAGTTCTTAGCCAGTGGGCGCCGCCGTCATCAGAAACCCTCAGCTGCGAATAGTCGTTGCCGCTACAGTAAGCGTCTAAACGCACTCTAACCTGCGTGATTTGGGCACCAGCAGGGATAGCAAAGCCGTATCCGCTGAAGGTTTCGGCTTGGTCTTTTTTTGGGGAATCTGCTTGTCCACCGCCGTCGGCGTAGGCGTATGAGGGATTTTCCCATGAGCCTGAGCTCGCACTGGGACTCTTAGTTAACGTGGTGGTTGAGGAAGAACCTAAATCTTGCCACGCACGGTAATATAGTGTCCATGTGCTTGCAGGTAACGAAGCGACGCCTTGAAGGCTGTAAATGGATTTAGCTATAAGAGTCCGCCCAGGGGAGTTCATTGCAGTATCCAAAGTGTATCCTACCGAGTCGGCTTCGCGGCCTAAAAGGCTGTAATAATTAGTTGTTCCAACCGCCGTTTGTTCCACGTGAAGAAAAAGCGTGCCTTCAGTTGCTTCAGTGAAGGTCTCAAAAATCGAATCAGCCGCTGTCTGCGTGCCAAGTTAGCTCCCAACATGGGTACCTGTGTTGACTGTGAATTCGTTTTGAGCAGTGCTCCACGCAGCGACGCCTGCTTGGGTTAAACTTGTTATGTTGAGGTCTTCTTGGATTCTGTTTAAGTCAACTTGATTCATCTGAAAACTAGTGAGAAACACGTTGCTGACTACGATTATAAGTAAAATTAGGCTTAGCATAACTGTTATGACGGCGCTTACGCCTCTTTTTTCCCGCTTGAACCGCTTAAACTGCTTTGTAATACCCTGCAACGTGTGTCCCCCTGTTGGTTACCGCATCAATGTAGTAAACTTGTCCCGAACTCCAGACATATGACAAACTCAGCAATCCTCCCTCGTTTGAGTCAAGAGAGAAAGCTGTAGAGACGCCTGTGTGATTTATGTAAACGTGGGAGATACTGATTTCAACTGTGCCAACGTTGAAGAAGTAAAGATCTATCGTTTGAGTGCCACCGTTAAACCATACATCTTCCACAACCACGCGTTCGTTCATGTTGTCCCGCAAGTTATTTGTTATAACATAAGTCGCCGTTGTAGCAACAGACATTGCAGCCACAGCAATAACTATGAGGAGTAGTTCGCTGACAATCGGCGTAATTGCGCGTTTATCGCGAAGGAACTTTTTCAGGAAAGTCTTCATCTTCACCAACCTCACATGAATAACTTTAACGCGGCATAGCCTAACAGCATCATAATTAAGCTATGTTTCAAACCTGCGCCTACCGAGCCTTCGCCCATTTTTCCCGCAGCCAACCCACCGAAGAAGCCCTGAACAAGAGTCAAGTGTAGGAAGGTACGCTGCATTTCCGCAGGTTCAGTTATGGATGAACCCATTAATGAACCGCCTTGGGCTGTGGCGAAAAAAGTGTTAAACAGTAAGACTATGGTAAACAAGAAGACAACGAGGGCTATGTAGATTATCAGGATGTAAGGTCGAGTTTGGGCTTTACGTTCCTTTTCCATCAGATTATTGGATTGTATAAATTTACCCATGGGGTCAAAGACTTTTTCGACGTTTCCCCCGGAGTGGCTGGCTTCGATTATTAATGGCAAAATCCGCTGCATCAGTTGGGTGCCGACACGTTTCCCAAAAGCCGCAAGCGCCTCTTCTAAGCTGTAGCCCCACGACATTTGCACTGTCATCTTCTTCAACTCAGGGGTAAGCGGACCAAAATCACGTTTCGCTGCTTCCTCCAACGCCTGAGGCAAAGTCATACCCACCTCTTGTGATTGTACTATACTGCGGAAAAGATTGGGTAAATTCTGGTCGATACCTTTTTGCCACCGGTAATTCACGTAGTTCACCGCTGCCAAAGGTGCAAGAACCACAACAAAGGCGGCAACAAAGTAGTCATCCAACGCAGAAGTGAAACCAACGGTAAAGTAACCGAACAAAAATATAGCTAACGCTGCTGAACCTGCAACGGCAGTGATTCTTTTCTGGGTTTTCTTTTCGATTTTAGGCATAGTTGCGCTACCATTTTGGAGAGTTAGAATCCACAATTATCAAGAAAACGACGGCTGCGACAGGAATCCCCAAGTACGTTATCAACTTAAGAAGCATATCGGAGCTAAAACCGCCCAAGCTGCCTCCGCTCATAACAGACACAACCGAAAGCATAATAATGAAGAGAAGAGGCGCCGTCAAAAGCAACGCCACATAAACCTCCGCCAACATCGAAAGCGTATCCGAATATTTCTTCAGGGAAAGCTTTCTCAGCTGCACATGCGCCCTAAATTTCTCCCGCAAGTACGCCGCCAAGTTGCCGCCGCTATGCATCGTAGATATGATGCCTTCAAGGATTTCCTTGAACTTCTCTGACGAAGTCTGGCCGGCGGTTTTTTCCAAAGCAGAGATTATGTCCATGCCGAACAGGTTGATGCTCCGAACAATGTCTTTTGATTCTAAAGACGCCGCTAAAGGCTGCTTCAACGTTGCCAGTGAACTGAAGATTTTTTCAGGGGAAACTCCTGCGCTTGCGAGGATAGCCATGTAACCAGTGGTGAAGGGAAGCTCGTCGTCTACTTCGCGTTTGTGTTTGTCGGCAAGGTAGACTGGGAGAAAGTAGAACACAACAATCGAGGAGGCACCCGCCAGCAAACCACCACCGACGCCGAACAGGAGTAACGGCAAAACAGCCATCCCGAAAAACACAGAAAGCACCAGCGGCAAAGCAACCCCAACCGAAACCGCAGCAATCAGCGTAGTGAAGACCGTTAAGCTTACGTAGGCTTGGAAACTGATTTTTAACCCAGCCTTCTGCAGGTGAGAGTCTAAGTCTTTAAAGATAGGCAAGGCGCGACCGACTTTTTCGCCCACCAGTCGGTAAGCTGTTCGGTTGAGTTTCTCTAACTCCGTCTCAGAACTTTCCGGCGCCTTCTGCTCTTTCGGTTTTTGCGTGTTGAAGACGCGTTGCAGTTTGGTTTTCAGTTTTTCTGAGACTTTCACTTTAATCCCATTTTGGCTTTCTGGAAAACCCGATTCGGGTTCAAGTAGTACTCCCTAATGACTTGTGCCACATCAGCGTGTTTGCGGATGTTCTCCTTCACCATCCACTCAAGAACGGCTTTACGATAACGGATTTCACGGTTAATGTCGCTAGGTTCAAGACCCATTTTCTCCATATGCTTCTGCAAAAAAGGGCTTTGTCCTTTGAAGCTGAATTTGTCGAATTTGGGGTTCCATCGGAAAACTTGCTCCGTTTGAACCTCCTGTGACTCTGGCGATACGCCTGTAAGTTCAGTGGTGACGGATGCTCTTCGGGCAGGTTTCCCGTTAACTTCAGTTCGGGTCATAACCATAACGACGTTAGTCATGGCGATGAGGTTTTTTGGGATATTCATGGGTTCGGATTTTAGGCGGTTTATGACGCTTTCCACAGATTCCGCGTGGAACGTACACATACCCAGATGCCCTGTTGCCATGGCTTGAAAAAGCGTGTAAGCTTCTTCTCCACGCACTTCACCCACAATAATGTAGTCTGGTCTCTGACGCATTGCAGCTCGAAGCAGGTCAAACAAAGTTATGGAGCTGCTGCTTTTGGTACCGCCCTTAAAATCCGCTCTCACAACCGAAGGAATCCAGTTTTCATGAGCCAAATTCAACTCCTGAGTGTCCTCGACGCTGATAATTTTCATTTCAGGCTTAATGAACATCGATAGGCAGTTGAGTATGGTTGTTTTTCCGCACGCTACGCCGCCTGCAACTAGCACTGAGGCACGGTTTTCGATGATGTACCACAGGTAAGCTGCCATCTCGGAGCTGAGAGTGTTAAAGGCGATTAGGTCAGAGATTGTTAAGGGGTCGGCTTTGAAGCGTCGGATGGTGAAAGTTGAGCCCCTACGAGTGATTTCTTTGCCGAAAGTTAGTTGAATGCGGCTGCCTTCAGGAAGAGACGCATCCAGAATAGGGGAAGCAACCGAAACGTTTTTGCCTGCCAAGTAAGCCAACCGCACAATGAACGAATCCAACTCGGCTTCGTCACCAAATTTTATGTTGGTGGGCATGGACTCGTACTGCCGATGCCAAACGTACAACGGAACGTTTACGCCATCAGCGGATATGTCCTCAATTAAATGGTCTCTCATGAGGGCATCAATTTTTCCATACCCAATGAAGTCCCGTACAATGTAGTAGACAAGTTTATCGACGGCTGCGGGCAAGATTTTGAGGCGGTACCGTTTCACAGTTTCCGCGATTTTACGCTGCAGATACTGCTCTGCCTTTTCTGGGCTTTCAATTTCTTTGAAGTTGACATCAAGTTCTTCCATGAGGAACTTTTTCAGTTCCGCAAGCCGCTGGGTCTCCTCTGTTGTTAAGGTGGGTTCTATAATTTCGTAGCTGGTTTTGTGCGTTTCAGGGTCCTTCACAATAGCTGCGTAAACGTAAGGTTCCTGTACAGGGTAAACCTCTTTACAGGATGTTTGTCTTCGAGCCTCACAGACGTTGCTTGCCGCTAAAGCAGCTTCATTTAAAACATCCTTTGCCTTCGCGGTTTGCTTAAACTTCGTTTGGATTCCCCTTTCTAAACGTATAGTTAATCGTGTTTCAAGAATTGGGTGTGTAGCGAGTATTAATAAACTGTATGTATTGCTGATAAGGCATAGAAATCCACAAACGCCGTAAAGCAACTTCAAACAGCAACGAACAAGAGAGGTTCAGCGTCGCTGTTTCAACATAACAAGACTAACTAACACTAACACTACAACACCTACAATTGCTAGGTAAACATAGCTTGGAGACAACACGGTGTCTGTTGAGGGAGGCAGTGAAGCTGTTGGTGTTAGCTGCTGGGTCGGGGATGGGCTGACTGGCGAGGAAGGCGATGGACTCAAGCGTGACGTGGGGGTGTTTAGCCAGTCTGATGGGATGAGTCGAGTATCGTTCCAGTGTACAACTGTACCGTACCCCAGTGAACTAACTGGCAGGTTTTCATCGGGATATATAATGTCCAGTTTGTGTTCACACACCTGTAACAAGCTAGCCACACTCATGCTGATGACAGTTGCAATCTCGTCAGCTTCCCAGAAGCCCCAGATTTTATCTTTAGGTCCCCGAAAACCGTAAGCATAATGCTCAGGAAGCACATACGCCGTTCTCTCGCTTACAGAACTAATCGTTCGGGGGTTATCTTGAATGTACTGCCAGAACCGCTCCATAGCATCAAAATGTTCCTGCTGCAAAATTCCCGCCGTCCAGTCCTCGTTGCTGTCAAAAACTATGATGTATTTGGCGCCGCTTTCATAAGCCAAAATCATATCATCATAAAGCTCTGGACCTGACTCAATGTACGGCGGATGAGTGTAAGTCCAAGCAATCATAACACCCCAATCTTTATTCTGAACCGCAGCTGCCCCCCTACACAGCGCCACATTTATCTGCCTGCTGTAGTTCCAGCCGAACTCCGCAAAAACCGTGTCATAACCCGCCTTATAATCATACCAGTACAAAGCATAATCAGATGTGAACAGCTGATACTCAGTCGGGTGTACAAAGTTTTGGGTTATCCCCCAGTGCTCATTGCGCAGCCCCAAATTTGTATAGTTGATGTATTTCTCCGCGGCATCGGTATAGTTTTCTGCTGATTCGACGGAATGGTAATCTGCTTGGTCAAGCTGTTTTCCGCCTGGTTCATCGTAAAAATAGATTCCTAAGAATTTATCACCCCAGTTTTTTCGGGCTTTATCGAACCATTCATCGGAGGGATATGGAGGGTGGTCTGAGTAGACAATGAAGTACAGGTTTTTGTCGTAAACATATTGGCTGATTTCATCAAGTCTTGTGTCATTGTATTCTCCGAGGCATCCGATAACGAAAAGATTTGTGTAGGAACAACTTTTGTCAATTATTTGTTTTGTTTCTTCTACGCTTTCGTAAGCAACATCAATACCTACGTAAACGTCAGGAACCTCTGCCCCTGAAACTTGCGCTGCAACTCTGGAGGTAAAGCTTAGAATAGGCTGGAAAACGAGCAACGCGACGAACAAAAACACGGCTAACTTGAATCTCATTACTATCTACTGGAAAACAAAGAGTTAATAACAATTTCCCAAATTTCATTCCAAAAAACAAAAACCCCGCCCACATCAGTTTTCGTATCTAAACGAATCCGAAAAGGCTTCGAACGGTAGGGACAGGAACATACAGGAAACCGTAGATGGTCACGATTAGTAGCCCAATGATTATCGCCAGCAACACGTAGTCACCTTTGTGAAGCTTCAACGCGTACAGATTAGTTCGTTTTTTGGTAGCGCCCCAAGCGCGAGACTCCATAGCTTCCGCCAGTTCCAAACTTCGGCGGATGGCGCTCACGATGAGGGGAATCAAAACGGGAACGTAGTTGCGAATGCGTTTAAGAAAGTTACCCTTCTCCAACTCTAAACCGCGGGCTTTCTGGGCATCCATTATGGTTTGGGCTTCCTCTGCCAGCACGGGCACAAAGCGGACTGCGGTGGTGAAGGCGAAACTGAACTCGTAGGGAACATGGCTCTGCTCCAACGCCAAGCCTAAGTGGTCAGGTGACGTGGTAAGGAAGAACACGGAAAAGGACTCAACAAGCACGACAAAACGCAGAGTCATGGCAGCGGCGTTTTCCAAGTTAGCAGCCGTCACCGTGAAGCCCTGCGTGAAAAAGTTGCCTGCTATGTTCACAACAAATATGAATACCGCAAGAAAAAGCGCACCCCGAAGCGAACGGAGCCATTGCTTTTGGACTTTAGCTATCAAAACGAATGGGATTTGCATGGCAAACAGGATAAGCAAAGGGATTATGGAGCTGAACAGAATGGCTGCTAAAAAGACGGCTATGACGTAGATGAATTTCATGCGTGGGTCCAAGTTGTGGATGGGCGAGTAGACTTTGCGGAATTTTAAGTCGTCAAAAACACTCATGACCGCCGCCTCCGCTTCAGCACATCAAGCAGAAGCTGTTTAGCTTCATAAAGGTCTATGACGTTTGCGGGTAACTCGGGCATCTGTAGATACATAAATACTTGGGCAATCTGCGGCAGAACAATCGAGCTTTGCTCCAGAACCTCTGAGTTGGTAAGTATGTCTTTGCCGACACCGTCAGCCACGATTTTGCCTTCTCGCATAAGAACCACACGCGGGTTACATTCCGCCACAAACTCCACGTCATGGGTAACTATGATTACGGTTTTTCCCTGCGTCTGCATCTGCATGATGAACTGGCGCAGATTCTCCTTCTGCTGATGATCCTGCCCGATGGTGGGTTCATCCAAAACCAACACCTGCGGGTCCCAAGCCAAAACACTGGCTAAAGCGACACGTTTGCGTTCCCCGCCGCTAAGCATAAACGGCGAAGTCTTACGGTACTGGCTAATGCCCAAGAGGTTAACTGCCCACGAAACACGTCCTTCTATAGTTGCTTCGTCGAACCCGAAGTTTTTGAGGGCAAACGAGATTTCTTCGTCCACTGTCTCGCTGAATAGCTGGTTATCAGGGTTCTGGAAGACAAAACCCACTTTCCGCGCCAACGCAGCCACGCTTGTCTTGGTTGTGTCTACACCGTCGATGTAGATTTTTCCGCGTGTAGGTTTCAGCAACCCGTTGAAGTGCTTAACCAGCGTGGTTTTGCCTGCACCGTTTTGCCCCATGATGGCAACGAACTCGCCGTCATTAACCTTCAACGAGACACCTTTAAGGGCTTCAACTCCGCTGGCGTAGCTAAAACGGACATTTTCAACAGACAGCATCAGCGCCCAGTTGCCTCCTTCACTATATCAGCCAACTCGTCGGAAGACAGAGGCGTATCTTTGCTAAGTTTTGCACCTTCCTTTTGCAGTAACTCATAAAGCAGGGTTGCTTTTGGGATACCTACACCCATAAGTCGGGTTTCCTCGTTGCTTAGGATACTGCGGGTTTCACCGTCGAAGCGCACTCTGCCTTGGTCCATAATTACGATGTGCCCCGCGTATTTTGCCGTCAAATCCAGACGGTGCTCCACAAGCACGACAGTTAAGCCAAGATGTTTGTTAAGGTCATGAATAACTTCAAAGATTTTTTCTGCACTCAACGGGTCTAAAAAGCTGGTGGGTTCATCTAACACGATAATTTCAGGTTGCATGGCAAGAACAGCGGCTATGGCGACCCGCTGCTGCTGCCCCCCAGACATTTCATGAGGCGAACGCTCCCGCAAATCGTAAATGTCTGTTAAGTTGAGTGCCCAGTCAACACGTTTACGTATCTCTTGGCGGTCGTAACCCAAGTTTTCCAGACCAAACGCCACATCCTTTTCTACACTGAGGGCAAACAGTTGGTTTTCGGGGTTCTGAAAAACCAAGCCCACGGATTTTGCCATCTCGTAGGTGGGATGTTTGGCGGCGTCTAACCCTGCGACTTCGATGTCGCCTTTGATTTCGCCCTGATAAAACTGCGGGATTAACCCGTTGAAGGTTCGGCACAAAGTGGTTTTTCCACAGCCGCTGGGACCAGTGATGAGAACAAATTCGCCTTTCTCCACTTTCAGGGAGACATCACTGATCGAAGGTTTAGTGGCGCCTGGGTAAGTGTACGTTAAGCCGTGGGTTTCAATGACAGCCATGCTTTGTGCCCGCCTATTAGGCACACGGTTGATTCATTTAAGAGTAACTACTCGGTTTTGGATAAGCGCTCTTTCAAAAGACGCAAACAACGCTTCAAAGCCGTCTTCTCATCACCCTTAGCGTTAACACCAGCAGCCATAGCATGCCCACCGCCTTGCCCCTGCATCAACGCCCCCAACGGCTTAGCAATGTCTCTGCCTAAATGGATACCCGTTTTCTGCGTGAACTCCCGGTTACATCGCATGCTGACTTCAACGCCTTCACCTTTTTCGCCCGCCACCGCAGCCATATGCACCCCTAAATCCGTACGCGACCGCGCCGCAGAAGCTTGAAAAGCGCTAACGTGACTCAGGGCGATTATCCAGTTGTTGACGCGGATGATTTTGGCTCGTCGGCAGGCTTTTAATCGGGCAACACGTTCGGAAAAGTCCATGGGTATGGCGAGCATGGCGAGGGCTTCTTGGGGGTTAACGCCGCTGTCCACGAGGTCTGCGACAGCTTTGAAGGTGGCGGAGTTTGCCAAAACAAAATGCCTTGTGTCAAACGCCATTCCTATAAAGAGGGCTTTGGCTTCGTTAAGGTCAGGTTTGAGGTTTTGTTCTTTGTAAAAACCGTGAATTATGTCGCAGGTGCTAGCGGCTTCTTCATTGGTTACGCAAAGCCTGCAGATTTTTTGGGTTTCAGGGTGCGCGATGTGGTGGTCGACGAGGATAATGGGCGCTGAGGCTGTAACGACTTTTTCCGCGAGGTGATCCAGCTGCTGCACGGTGTTGGTGTCCAGCAGGGCTATGGCTTGGGCTTTCTCCACGTTTGGGTAAAGGTTAACTGTTATGGGCAGGTACCTGAACAGGTTCTTGGTTAATCTGCTTACGCCTTGCCCCGTGCCGATTTCAACACTCAAGTGCGGTCTGACCTTTTTGAGGAGCCCCATGAAGGCGTAGGCGCTGCATACGGCGTCGGGGTCGCTGTTGTGATGGCATAGCAAAAGCACGTTTTGAGCGTGAGTTTCGTCTAAAAGCTGGACTATTTCTTTGAAGGTCATGTTAGTTTTCTCAGGTACTTTTCTATAGCCTCAAACGCCGCTTTTACGGCTTCATCCACCAGAGCCTTCTCTTTAACGCCTTTCACCTCAGGATACAACGTTAAATACACTTCAACCGTAAAAGACACAGGTTTAGAACCTTCCGCTTCCACAGTTATGGTTAGGGTTTCAACTTGTTTCTGTTTGACTTGGGAAAAAATTTGTTTTCTGGCGGCGTTCTCAGCTAACCCGCTGACTGCTTCGATTTGTTCATCTGTCAACTCAGGTATGCCAAGATCCACCAGACTGCTCACCCCGTCGCGTTTAAGCTGGCGGCGGAGAGGACGCAGGACTCAGGTCGGCTTGTAGCTGCGTCTGCAGGTCTTTGAGTTGGGTACGCATGCGTTCTTCTTGGCGCGCCAGCACAGTTTGCCTTGTGGCAAGGAGGTCTTTGCGTTCGGTGAGGTCGGCGTTGACTTTGGTTTTTTCTGACTTAATGAGCAGGCTGCCTGCGGCTTTGTAGATGACTGAATCATCTGCGATTTTGCCCAACTCCGTCAAGGTCTGGTCAATTTCGGCGGCTTCCATGTCCACTTGCTGTTTCTGCTGCATAATGGTCTGCAGGGTCTGCTGGAGCTGTTGGAGCCTCATGAGGCGTTCTTGGACTTGAGGAGGTAACTTGGATAGTTCGTCACTCATAACTTGATTCCTTCTGTATTATCAAGGAGAAACACGCCCAATTAAATAAGCATTATCCACCCTTCACCCATTTTGTTTGTTCGTTTGAAGTTTAAACACCCTTTTTTATTCATTCAGTTGTCTCGATTGTGGTCGATATGCTTTTATATTCATGTCGAAGAGTTTCTCGCGGAAGAAAGTAAAAATGTCCCATAGCATAATTGACAGAAAAGCAGTAACCAAACTACAAGCAACAATAGTAATCCTTATCATAGCAGTTTCAGCGGTTGCAGGATCAGCTTATTACTTAACGCTTCCAAACTCACCTTCACCAACGCCAAGTCCCTCTCCGACCGCGTCACCAACGCCAACTTCGACACCGACTCCGACTTCAACTCCAACGCCCACTATAACAGTCGTTAACTACGCTGGGCGAACCGTGACCCTTGACAGCCCCATCGAAAGCATCGCCTCAAACTACCCCATCTCCACCGAAGCAATCCTGTTCTTGGGAGGCGAAGACAAACTCATCGGCTGCGACGGCTCCAACTACGGCAACGCATTCATGAAATCGCTTTACCCCAAGATCGCTGACGCCACAGACATCGGCTACCCTTGGAACCTTAACATGGAACAGATAGTTGCTTTAGAACCCAGTGTCTTCGTAACAGCAGGCAACAACCAAGAAACCGCGGACCAAATGGCTGAACTGGGAGTGCCAACTGTGTGCTTGAGCTTTGAAACCCCCGAAGACTTCAACAACGCTTTGACCATAATCGGAGAACTCCTAAACACCCAAGAAGAAGCCTCAACCGCTGTCCAGTACTTCACCTCCATAACACAGTCAATTACTGACCAAACCCAAAACTTAGCTGACTCAAGCAAACCCACCGTGATGTTCGCCAGTTTCGGCGCCCAAAAGAAGTATGAGCTCCAAACTCCAGGCGAAGGCATGCTGCAAAATAACATGATAGAAATGAGCGGCGGAATCTCCGTTTCAGCCGACCAACCTGGCGGGTGGAACCAAATTTCCATGGAGCAAGTTGCCGCTTGGAATCCTGACATCGTGATTGTCACCAGCTACGCGTCCAACGTCTCCACAACTGACCTGAAAAACCAGATAATGTCTGATGATGCATGGAACGTCACAGACGCCAAACTTAACGGACAAGTCTACGCTTTTGCGCAGGATTGGGAAGCTTGGGATTCCCCAACACCGAAGTGGATACTTGGTTTATGCTGGCTTGGCACACATATCCAGCCTGAATTGTTCGCTTCAATAGACCTTACTGATACAGCAAGCGACTTCTATGAGACGTTCTACGGCATTAGCTACGCAGACGCAGGAATTCAAGGCGACGTATAAATGAAGAAACTTAAAGCCGCAATTCTGCTGGCTTCCTTGCCCTTCATCTTTTTTTTATTATGACCTTTACTGGAAGGTACTTCGTAAACCCGTTAAGTCTCCTAACAGGTAATTTTCCCCAAAAAGAATGGATAATAGTAACCTCAATTAGGCTTCCCAGAATTATCGTGGTCATGTTTGCAGGCGCCGCACTGTCCATCTCGGGGGTAACGCTGCAGGGTGTATCACGTAACCCGCTGGTTGGACCAGAAACCCTCGCGGTATGTTCAGGGGCAGGCTTCGGAGCTGCTTTAGCCATAATCTTTTGGGATGGAACAGGCGTAATTCAAGCGTCCTCTTTTCTGTTTGGCTTAGCAGCGGTACTAGTGACCTATCTGGTAAGTGCCTCTTTCAAAAAATACGGCAGCTCCATTTTAACTCTAATTTTAGCAGGTATTTCGGTTTCAGTAATTTTCTCCGCGTTAATAGGCATCTTGAAGTACATGGCTGACCCTTACGAAAAGTTGCCCTCCATCGTTTTTTGGTTGCTGGGCAGTTTTTCTGCAATCACATGGTCTGACGTTCCAAATCTAATTCCCATGGCAATAGGCATCGTCATAATTGTGTTGCTGCGTTGGCGAGTAAACATCATGTCGCTTGGCGAGGAAGAAGCAAAAACTTTAGGTGTCAATTACGGGTTAACCCGCGCTGCTTTGATATTAGCTGCAACCTTAGCAACTGCAGCCGCCGTCGCCATCAGCGGCATAATTGCATGGGTAGGACTAATTGTGTCCCACATCACGCGAAGAATCGTTGGAACAGACCATAAGGTCCTCATACCCGCCACGATTTCCGTCGGCGCCATCTTTATGGTTGTATGTGACACTCTTGCAAGGACGCTCTACTCGTTTGAAGTCCCCATCGGCATAGTCACTTCTCTGGTGGGGGCGCCTCTTTTCATTCTTCTACTCATGGTTGGTGCAAAGAGAAAATGGTGACGCTCCAAGTACAAGACCTGAACTTCTCATACGAGAACGGCTTTTCCCTGAAGGATATCTCTTTTTCGGCAGATGCAGGTCAACTTTGCGCCTTTTTTGGCCCAAACGCATGTGGAAAAACAACCCTAATCAAATGTCTATGCGACATTTTCAAAATGCGAAGCGGCTCAATTCTCTTCAACGACGTTGATTTAACCAAGTTGAAGTCAACGGGCGTTTCCAAGATTCTTTCTTACGTGCCTCAAATTCATGAAGCCTCGTTCTCATACAGCGTCATGGAAATGGTTCTCATGGGACGAAACCCCTACGTAAATCATTTTTCAACTCCCCGCAAGAGTGACCTTAACAAAAGTGAAAACGCACTTGCCACCTTAAATCTGCAGCATCTGAGAAATGAGTCGTTCACCGAAATAAGCGGCGGACAACAAAAACTGGTTCTGATTGCCCGAGCCTTAGCGCAGGAGACTCCAATTATGCTGCTTGATGAACCCACTGCCCATTTGGATTTCAAAAATAAGCTTTTGGTGCTAAAGGGCATCAAGAAACTGGTCAAAGAACAAGGGCTGATTGTTCTGATGTCTCTGCATGACCCTAACGAAGTTCTGCTGGTTGCCGACCAAGTCATCATGATGAATAACGGAAAAATCATTTCGCAGGGAACCACTGAACAAATCCTCACAGTTGAAAACATAAAAGCAATTTATGACGTGGACGCCGAAATCTGGCGTTCTGGCACGAAAAAGGTGTTTGTGCCTTCTATGAATTTAGAAACAGGTGACTTTACTTGAAAAACACAAAAAATCTCCTAAACTTGGCAAACCAAGCATGTACTTTCCAGACTGCCCAAAAAACCCGTGGAGTAAGAATAACCAACAAGTGTGTCCGTGTCCCCATATGTTATTACTGTAACTACATGAATGAACCCGTCTACACCATGACCGCTCAAGAATCCGTAGACCGCGTAACAGAACTAAGGAAAATAGGCGTAGACAGAATAACCTTAGTTTCAGGCTGGCTAGGCTACCAAAACACCATGGCGGTTCCATACTTAAAAGCACTAAGAAAAGAATTTGACGATTTAGAAATCAGCGCCGCCGCAGGACCAATATCAAAAAGCAGCCTGAAAGCACTAAAAGAAGCAGGATTAAACCAGTACGGATGCAACCTCGAAGCAACCCCCGAAATACTGGTCAAAATCAAAGGGTTCAACGACATCCCAGAACGAATCGAAACCCTCAAAAACGCACGCGAAGTTGGCTTGAAAATATCTACTGGCTACATAATGGGCATAGGGGAAAACGAAGAGCAACTGATGCGGTTGCTTAAAATAATCCGAAAGGTTGATCCAGAAAACGTTTTCATGACGCCCTTTGAACCTTACGAAAATACGCCTATGAGCGAAGGCACAGCACCAACAATAAAACAAGTTGCAGAGACAGTTGCCAAAACCCGATTGATGTTTAAAGATAAAAGATTGGGTCTGAGAATAATTCGTCAGGGCAAGTTTATTCCAATGGAGTTCTTGAGCCTTTTCGTTTTTGTTGGAATTAATTTGGTGGCACCTGCACCTGACATCACGGACATGACCGCAGAAAGTTTTCGAAAACGCCTTAAAGCCAGCATCCAAGACCTACAAAAAACCGAGCAGAATCTAATAACGGAAGGTATAGCTCAGAAGGAAATTGATGAATTCAAAGAAATCGCGAAGTCACTTCAAACATGATTAGCCGACACCTAACTCTTTTTTTCATCGGGAGGCAACAGGGTTTTTTTAGCCCATCGTCCAGCATCGCGGCGTACAAAACAGCCCTTGCCCTCAGAAAACACATCACAAATAGAACTGAAAAATAACAAAAAGTCACAAAAAATTATCAATTTGTTTCTGCAAACTTTTTTACAAAAACAAAAAACAAAGGGGGGTTATTTGAGGTAGTCGTCGAACATCCAGTAGTGGTCTTCTTCTTGGTCCACGATTTCCTCAAACATGCGCCTTGTTTTGCTGTCACCGCGTTTACGGGCTTCCTCGATGATTTTTCGGTAAAGCACCAACGCATAATTCTCCGCCTCACGATCCAACCGTACAAAGTCATCCGCAGTCTCGCCCACCTGAGGCAAAGGGGCAGGCAGATACGTGGCTTCACCTTCCAGTAGGTAAATGCGTTCGCTGATTTTCTCCAGATGATCCATCTCCGCCATGAAAACGGTTTTGAGCAAATCACTGATGACTTTGGCTTTGTTGGTTTCCGCAACAGCTTCTAACGCCGTATTCTTCACCCGCAGGGGCAAGTAGCTGGCTTTTTCATGCTGATTCGTGTACTGAATAATTGAGGAAATCTCAGCCGAAACCGCCTTGTTAAGCAAATCAAAGTAGTCTTGAGTGAAGATTTGCCGCCACTCCGACACAGGCTCCGCCTCGGCTTCTTCGGGTTCATCTTGGAAGTTAACGTACTCTTGGAACTTGAACAAATGCTCTTCTTCTTCCCGGTAGATTTTCTGAAACATCTGACGCGTTGTTCGATCTTCAACCTGCCTAGAAGCCCTGATGATTTCGCGGTAAAGCTCCAGTGCCTCCTCTTCTGCCTTCGCACCGTTTTTGGCGAATTCGCTTAAACTGTTGCCTACGGTGACTTTGTCGGATTTTGTGGTTGCCTGTCCGCCGAGGTAGTAGATGCGTTCCATGATGTCCGCTGCATGCTTCATCTCAGTGATGGCAATGTCTTTGAGGAATTTGCCTACGGCTTCGTAGGTGGTTTTGTCTAAAAGGATGTTTTCAGGGATGGATTTGCGCATGAGCTTCTCCATTTTCGCATGCTGCAGCATGTACTGAATGGAAACCTGTATTTCTCGTGAAACCGCTCGGTTCAAAAGATCAATATATTCAGGGGTTGTTTTAACTGCCATACAAATCACAACTCTGCTAGGAAAATGTGTAAGCGTAGAGTATAAAAGATTTGTCATTAACCCAAACACAGCACTAAAAACAGGCTTTTTCTACATTTCCCACGGAAATATGCTTAAACCCACAATCCGCTGCGAAAACTGCTTCATAAAAAAGAAAAATGAAAGGCAGTAAGTGCCAGTGTTAGTTGTTACTTTTTCTTTGCAGTTTTTTGCCACGGTTTCAACCTCAAATTCACCATTTGTACGCAATTCATATTTAAAATTTGCTAAAGACCCCGCTGCGCGCCTGTGTAGCCGTAAGCTGACAGGAAACTAACGCCACAGATTAAAAAACCAAATTTTCACTTCCGATTGCCTTTTAGACCTCAAAACCTCTTCAGATTTGGGGAAAAATGCGCCTGAACCCAGAGTTTTTGCTGTCAGTCAAGACCACTGCACAAACATGGCGGAATCTTGAATGTATTCTTTGCCTGTTCGCAGGGCGACTTCCGCCTTCGCCAACTCACCGCCCAAATACGCCGCATGATCAACACTGGACATCAACTCCATCTCCGCAATTTTTCTATAAACATCCTCGGCGGTTTTACCCTTAATTATGGCGTCAGGTTCATGTATATCTAAAGAAATGAAATGCAACGCAACTATGGCTTCTTCTTCACGGTCCACAGCAACCCTAAAGATGCCCTTCTTATCCAGTTGGGGCTCAGAGTTGTTTTCTGTCGCCTGTATCACAGGTGCCTGTTTTTCTAGTTCTCGATTGTAAGGTTCTTCGCGGTTCCGCTTATCCTTCAGCACCAACAAGGTCAAGCCTAGGTCCTTAGGAACTGAACCGCGCTTTTTGGCGAGAAACATCATCTTAGCAGCCGTAACCTCTTCTGCAACTGTGCCTTTTGCTTTGTCGCTTTTCTCAGTTGCCAACAGCATACCTACGTTCATCTCAGCAGATAAACGGGCAAGCAAAGCATTTACACCCACGGAGTCTGCGTCCATCAATTCCGTAACGTTAGAAACACCTACAAACAGGGGAACATCAGGATTTCTCGAACCGAAATCGCGGAAGCCAACAAAGGACTCCAAAACGTTTGAGGGTTCCAGAATTAGGTCGCCTAAAATTTTGGTGAAACCAAGTTTTTTCGCTTTGGTGATGATGTTCTCAAGGAAGCCCACACGGTCAGAAGCTTTTTTGGGAAAGTGACCCTCACGCTGATTAGTCGGAATCGCCACTACGGCTACGTCTTTGGCGAAAGGTGCAATCTGTTCAAGGTTTCCTGCGTCCAAGCTTAAAATCAGGTCTACCCCAGCGGAAACTGCTGCTTCAATCTCGGCGGGGTCAAGCGTGTCTATGCTCACAGGAACATCAACAACTGCCTTAACGGCTTTAACTATGCGTCTGGCGTCTTCAGGTCGGCTTTCCCCCGCAAACATACCCACATCAATAAGGTCTGCACCTTGTTGCACAAAACGGGTTGCCAGCCGCTGGATTTCCTCGTCAGGCATTAAGGCAGCGTCAACAATTTCCGCCAAAACTCGCATCGGAAAATCTTTACCCACAGGCAAATTCTTGATTAGAAGGTTGTGAGGTTTTTTGAGTAGTTCGGCTCGGTTTGCTTCGACTTTTTCCAGTTCTTGAAGGGCTTTTTGCCGAAGCTTATCCCTGAGCAGGTCACATGCGGGCACAGTGGTTGAAAGGGTAACTTCGTTTAAGGATTCCAGCACGGTGGGCAGGTCCGCTGCGTACCTTGGACCCTTAAACGTGGAAACACCTACAGCTTTGGAAACCGCCTCGGTGTTGCCCCGCATGAGCCCCGGAACTAAAATCGTGTCAAAGCCGTCGAGTTGCTTGTTTTTTAGGGCTTGGCTAATTGTTTCGGGGCTTAGGAAAGCCGCAACAGGAACGTTTATGACAAAAACTTGTGTGTGAACGACTGCATCTTTGACGTATTGTTTAACGGTTTCTTCTGCAAGGATTCCTGTGACTAAAAGCACTTTCAAGTTTAACCCTCTATTTGGTGACTCTGACGGCTGCGTCTTTGTTGCTGGCTTTTGCGACTAGACACGCCCTCCTGAGGTTTCTGGCTGGATTTTTAACGTAGACATTCAGTGCAGCTTCTCCCATGACTGGATTTTCGCAGTTAAGTCCTTCATAATAGTCGAGTATCGGGAGTCGGGAGCTGTTCGTTCTATAACGTCCTTGCAGTTGTCGATTAGCTCTAACAGTTTGAGAACGCTTTCTTGTTTTTCGGGGTTATGTGTCCATGCTTTGATGCGGGTTGCATGTACTATGGCTTCGACTGCGGCTGAGAAAGCGCGGCAGTAAACTTTTGGGTAAGCTATAGGTGCGGCTATCTGTTTCACGTTGCAGACTGCTTTGGTTCTTTGAACGCCAATCGGAACCAAATTCTGCACTGAGACTTCTATGGTTGCGTCTGCCGTGTTTAGTTTTGGGGCGTTAACGGTTTGTGCCTTGCTGAACCATTCCGAAGGCAGGGTCGCTTTCGGGTTTGCTTCTTTGAATGCTGCCCTGTAAAACACGTCTATGTCCCATGTTAAGTTGATTACAGCACATCTGGTTCGTAGAAGGTTTCGGTATGTCGATGACGAGTTGAAAATTTTGATTATAAGCTGCTCTTCATTTTCCATAGTGGTACCCATGGGTGCAGCGTTCGGTTTCCCGTCTAGGTTATAGGTAGAGACGATGGTTTCGGCAATTTCGTTCTTTGAGAAACCTAAATCCGTCAAGTTTACCATTAAACCACCTCAACCAAGACTGAAGCCATAAATTTTGCTTCAACCGAATGTAGGTTTTGACACTTATAATAAAGGTTTCTCGGTTCGCATCAAAAATTTTTGTTCGGTGTGTAATATTTTACATAACAATACAGGAATCTACGCAAACAAATATGCGTTCATACAGACGCGCCAATTCGGGTACGGGGCAAGTCTTAAATGGCGCTTCCATCGGTGTAGAAAGTAGTTTTGGTTGATGTTTATGGCGGTAGAACATACAGCTTTAACGGTTGCTTTGGCACAGCTAAAGTTGGCAGCCCAAAAACTCGAATTGAACCAGGGCATTTACAAGATGCTTAGCCAGCCTAAACGCAGCATAATGGTCAGCATTAACGTCCGCTTGGACAACGGCGCCATAGACGTCTACAACGGCGTGCGGGTACAGCACTGGGACGCACGGGGACCCTTCAAAGGCGGCATACGGTACTACCCCAAAATCACGCTGGATGAAGTTGCGGCTTTGTCAATGTTGATGACTTGGAAGTGCGCAATAGCAGATATCCCGTACGGCGGCGCGAAAGGCGGCGTATGCGTGGACTCCAAGAAACTAAGCAAGCGTGAGTTGGAACGCCTAACCCGCAGGTACGTAAGCCTTATAGTGGAGTATCTGGGTCCTCACCGAGACATACCCGCGCCTGACATGTACACTGACGCCCAAACCATGGCGTGGGTCATGGACACCTACAGCCAACTCAAAGGCTACATGGTACCCGAATGTGTAACAGGCAAGCCCGTGGAGGTCGGCGGCTCTGAAGGGCGCACCGAAGCCACGGGGCGGGGCGTAATCCACTGCGTCCAGCAAGCAGCACAACGCATAGACCTAAGGCTTAAAGACGCATCTGTAGCTGTTCAAGGCTTTGGCAACGTCGGTTATCATGCCGCGCAAGCCGCCGCTGAACTCGGATGCAAAGTCGTCGCCGTCAGCGACTCCACAGGCGGAATCTACAACCCAAACGGCTTAAACCCCGCCCAAGTCCTCAAGCATAAAGCAGAAACGGGTTCCGTTCAAGCCTTCAAAGGCAGCAGGGACATAACCAACGAGGAACTCCTAGAAACCTCCTGTGACATTCTTGTGCCTGCGGCTTTAGAGAACCAGATAACCTGCAATAACGTGGACAAAATCAAAGCGCGCATGGTGGCGGAAGCCGCTAACGGACCCACCACACCCGAAGCTGACAAGGCTCTGTACGAGAAGGGCGTTTGCCTTGTGCCTGACATTCTTGCTAACTGCGGAGGCGTAACGGTCAGCTACTTTGAGTGGGTTCAAAACTTAACCCGCGAGCACTGGTCTATAGAGAAGGTCAATCGTAAACTGGGCGAGAAAATGACCAGAGCATTCAACGACGTGTATGCGCTTAGCCAAAAAGAAGAAAGCGACCTGCGCACGGGAGCTTTAATGCTGGGAGTAGGCAGAGTCGCAGACGCCATAAAAACGCTGGGCCTTTGGCCATAACCACCTTCCTTTTCGATATTTTGGATAATGCGTCATCTCGCTTGGCTTGCTTTCGACAGTTGTCTTCAACATGTTTTTGAGTTGAAAATGCGGCAATAGCGTAGACCCCCCCTATCGTTTCTGCATAGAATCAATATTAGCATCCAAATAGACGGTTTTGAGAAAAATTTGTCGCGCTTGCTAATCGAAGGTTGTTTATCCGTAATACACCAATTTGAACCTATGAAGCCCGCTGTTTTTATTTTCTCGCGAACTAGCAAAATACTAAATGTTCTGCCGAAGCCATATCCGAAGCACATCCAAGATGTCCTTGACGAAAATGGCGCGGCTGTAAAAAAACAATAAACCGCAAGTACTCTAAAACGTCGCGTTTTTTTGTTGCTTGTGCCATAAGCCTTATCTTCGAACGTGCATTTCCTGCTTAGCTCGTGAGGAACCGCGTATGGGTAACTTGATGGTTGCAGTTGTCGGCGCCCAAGGCTACAGCAGCGTCTTAGCCAAAAAAGGCACATCCACAGACATCACCTTATACAACTTGAAGAAGGGCGAAGACACCGTAACTCTTGTGGAGCCTGAACGTTACCCCGAACGGTTGGCTCCGCTGTTCTTTGCGGCATCAGAAGCACAAAAAGCTGTCGTGGTGGTTGACGAGTTGAACGCGACACTTGGGGAAAGCCTTGTGATGCTACAGTGCTGTGGCATAAGCAGCGGGTACTTTGTGCTCCGAAACTACGTGCCCCAAGAAAAAATCCTGCCGCTGATTAAAGGCACGGTGCTGGAGAATTTCGAGTTTCTCCAAGATGACCCCAACATTCTACGGGAAAAACTGCTCAGTGACGCTACCCAACAGAACCCCTCGGAAACGGCTACAGGGGGAACGGTTCCTGTGGACCACTCGTTTAACGTGAAGGGCGTGGGCGTAGTCGTTTTAGGCGTAGTTGTAAACGGCACAATCGCAAAGCACGCTGCAACTCGGGTTCTGCCGGGAACTAAGACAGCGCAGGTGCGGTCAATTCAGAAGCACGACGACGATTTTGATTTGGCAGTCGAAGGCGACCGAGTAGGATTAGCAATGAAGAACGTTACAGTTAATGATGTTGACCGCGGAACGGTTTTAACGACGGACGCCGAGGTTAAGGCTTCCAAGACTTTGAAGGTACAAGCTTCTTTGGTGAAGTATTGGCAGACGCCCCTCAAGGCAGGCATGGTAATGCATGTTGGGCATTGGATGCAGTTTCTTAACAGCAAGGTGGAAGAAGTCACTGACGAGGGTGACTGGCGCAAACCCAACCTGACGTTGACTTTAGAGAAGGACCTTGTGTACCGTTCGGGGGACCGTGCGGTGCTGATGTATCTGGAAGGCGGCAAACTTCGCGTCGCAGGAACCCTAGAACTAAATTAGGGTTCTGCGGCTGTTTTTTTGGTGGATTGCTCGAAAAGTAGCGGTAGCCCAACGAGTGGAAGTACCATAAGCCATAGGTCCATGTTGTGTCCGAGGAACCACGCGTACCAGTCACTCCACAGGTGGTTACCTCCGAAGTAAATCCACGTCAAGTAGTTCCAAAGATAGTACAATCCAACCAGTACGATGATGGCGCCCACTGTCTTCAAGTTCAGATCTTCCAACCGCTCAGCTCCGACGAATTTTTTGGCGAAGTACGCTGCGTAGATTGCCAGCGCAAGCAAACCCACGGTAGTTAAAAGGAAGCTGAGCAGGTTTTCAGGGTAAACAGTCAAGTATTGGGTGCCTTTCACCATGACGGTGTATATCCAGTTGCCGACGTTTTCCAACCAAAACACGAAAATGTAGACTGTTCCAGCGATTAAACCCCACTTTAACGCCGAGTTCGCAGGCTTGTTAGGTCGCAGCGCGGCAGCCAGCTTGAACAAAGCCACGGGCAGAGCAATTGAAGCAATCAAGCAGGGTAAACCTGTTTCGATTAGGAAAGCCAAGTTGAAGGTGACCCCGACGCCTTCAAAGCCAGCAATATCCGCGGGGAGAATGCCCCATATGCCAGACACAAACAGGGACAGCCAGTAAACTGCCTCAATTACCAAAATCCATTGGAGAATCTTTTTTGTTGTTGCCTTTGGAAGCCCTTTTTTAGCTAAATAGACGCCCATTGCAACGAGGGCGGTTAGTGCCGCGATCGTTCTTGCAAATAGACCAACGGCTCCTGATGCGTCGGTGATGAGAATCCAGGTTGAGGTTGGACCTGTGAAGTAGGCGAATTCGCCGATGTTCACCATGCCCTTGAACAATTCGTGAAAAGAAAACAGAAACCAAGCCAAGGCGGCTATAAGTAAACCAATTTTCAGGGGCGAATAAGGGGTAGAGTCCGTTTTCATTACCTTGAACAACCCAAACAACATTCGTTTGTTCTAAGTATATTATGTTTACGCATTCCGCGGGGTTCGAAAAAGGTTTCTCTCAAATTCAAACGTGAACATTAGCTAATTTTAAATGCCCCCGCCAATAGAGTACTATAACGAGTAACAGAGCGGGAAGTGCCGAGATGACCCAAAACCACAAGCAAGTCAATAAGCTCCTGTATGTGACGGAGGGGATGGGCGCGGTTTTTGTGGCTTTGGTCTTGGCAGCTTACTTGGGCGGGTTACCTTCAACGGCTGTTCTGCATTCCGAGGCAGCTTTTAGGATGCCTATAGCCTTTTTCGGCTCTGTTTTCTTAGGGTTAATTTTGGTCACGACACTTGCGGCTGTAGCTATTAAACCCGAAAAATAAAGAAAAGTATGCACAAATCGGCGGCTGGTCCCTTGCCATTGGGTTCGTATTGAAAGGCTGAGTTTAGATGATTTTATATGTCAAAGGTCAGTAGTATAAATTCCCAAACACGAGATGGGCTAGCCGAAGTTGAAGGACACATTAGTACGATGGATGCGTTCGTTACAGTCGCACCTTAAGGTCTGGTTAAGTGACAAATGGCGCTTAGCCTTCTTGGCTTTTGTGATTGCCTACTCGGTTTTTCTGCTTTGGAACATCACCTGGATGTCGGTAGGCTGGGACGAAGTAAACCACCTTAACGGAGGCTTACTACTCAGCACTGGACAAAACGCAAAGTACATGGAGTTAAATAGCTTCTACCCGCCCCTGTTCGACATAGTCACCACCATCTTCTTCAAAGTACTGGGCGTCGGAGTCTTTAGCGGTAGACTAGTTGCCGTCTTATTCTCGCTGGCTTCAGTTTGGGCCGTGTTTGAGTTCGGGCGCAAACTCTACAACGCAAAAATCGCCTTCGCAGCTAGCATCCTACTTGCGGTCATGCCCGGCTACATTTGGCTTTCCCGAGTGGCCATGATTGAAACCATGCTCACCTTCTTCTTCACCGTCTCGGTTCTTCTGTTCTTTATGTGGCTGCGCACAGACCAGCGAAAATTCCTGATCTGGAGCGGCATCACCCTCGGCTTAGGCGTCTTAACCAAGTACCAGATCGTAATTGCGGGCGCCGTAATGCTGACAGGCTTGGTGTTTTTGAGTAGGGGGTACTTGAAGAAGCGGCTTTCCCGATTTCCCATGCTGATACTCATAGTGGCGGCGGTTGTTTTGCCGTGGATTATCGTTTCTTACCAAGTGTACGCGTCAGGTATGTGGGACACTTGGCTGTACGCCATGAACATTGGCAACCCCGACAAGACACTCTACAGTTTAGGCTTCACCAGCGCAGGAGGCAACCGTCTCCCCAACCTCTTTCTCAGCGTGCCAAGTTTCCTCAAAATTCCCACGTTTTACCTGTTTGAGATGACCGCTCCCTACTACGACATACACCCCGTTTCGTTCTATCTGTACGCATTAGGTTTGGCGGGGCTGGGACTGTTTGCGTGGAGACGCAAAACCGAAGACAAGTACCTCCTAATCTGGTTTGCAGTCGTCTACCTTTTCTTCACAATTATCCCCAACAGGCAATGGCGTTACATCGTGCCCGTTTTCCCCGTTTTGGCGTATGCCGCTGCAAACCTGCTTTCTTCGGGATTTCAAACGATGATAAGGATTTGGGAAAACAAGCACTTAAGCCTCAGCGAGAAACGGTTCGCTCAAGCTGCCGCCTGCATACTAATAGCCCTAACAGCTGTAGGCGCATTCTACACCGTTGAAGACAGAATCACTTGGTCTGGAAAGGACAGCTACCACGTCCATATACAGGAGGCAGTGAACTTTGCAGCAGACAATCTGGCACCTAACGATAAAATTCTTGTTCTATGTACACAGAACATGTTTAGCCAAGATACCGTACGGTTCTTTTTGAACGCCGAAGGAAAATACAATGAGGTTCTAGTTTATCCGCCTAACCCTGTAGACACCTATAAACCCAACTTTGACGTAAACGAGCTAATTAGCATATGCCAACAGAACAAAGTCAAGTACGTTTTCGTCTATGAGTATCCAGGAAACGAAACATTCTTCAACTCCACTATAACCCTGCAGAACGTCATCAGTGACCTGTATAATTCGGGGAACTTCAGCAAACTAACCGACAACAACACGTACGGGTTTGGGTGGTATCCGCACAGGGTGTTTATTATGACGTTTCTGGGTGAGAGGCAGAGCCCTGAACTTCCAAAAGTTCAAACCCAGTTCCCTTCTCCAAAACCCGTCTCGCCCCGGAATCGGCTAATTCGATGACTATGACTTCGCCAATTTTCCAGACATCTACGCCCAAGCGTACGCAGCCAGTCACGACTTTCTCGCCTCTGCCAAAGCTGGCGTGCATATGCAGTTTGGGTTTGCCTTCTTCGTTCTGAAATATTGTGCCTACTCCTGCGACTTCGCTGACTCCCGACAGCAAAGTGGACATGGGTTCCACGGGTAAAACGTAGCCGTCTTTAGGTCCAACAACAACGCGCCCTTGCTCTTTTATGCCGCCCACCAGCAAACAAAAGGCACTTGCGATTTTCTGTTGTTCAGCGAACTCTTCGAGTACATCGGGTAGGTGGTCGCCGTCGTGTAGTCGGATTATGAAGATTCGTCCCATGGTGGCTTGTGTGAACTACAAGATTAAGCCTCAGAACTAAGAAGGCGTTAACTAGGTATAAAAACAGTTTTAACAAGAAACACGTTGATCTGTAGCGGTAGATTCGCTGATGGCGTGCGTTCGGGTTACATTCTGGCTAGGTACAGGGGTTCTTCTGCCTGTTTCTTCTTTTTCTCTACGCCTCTGTCTTTGGCGCTTTTGGGAATCAGTTGACCATTTCTTGCTTGTTGAACGGCAACTTTTGATTCTGTTTCTTGCGACATTTTTTGCTCCTCCCACATTTTGCAGGGAAAAACAACGAACACAGAGTCAGCTTATAAACTTTTCCAGCATTTTGAAGGAACACAACATGAATACCCATACACATCGCTGCAGGCTTAACGTCTAAAGCGGTCGTTTCGCCAGACGTCAGCAGAGTCGCTGTAGCCGCGGCGCTCCCAGAACCCCAAATCCTTGCCCCGCGCGAACCGCACACGCACCACCCACAAGGCACTCTTGTAGGCGTACTTGCTTGGCACCACTAGCCGCACGGGAAAACCGTAGCCTTCTTCGAGAGGTTCACCGTTTAGTTTGTAAGCCAAAAGCACATCGTCACCCGCCAACTCCTCACGAAAAAGCGAGGTAGTGTAAGCGTCGGCGCATTCAAACGTCACCGCCTTCGCAACGTCTTTGGGCTTAACAAGCCGCTCAATTTCACTAAAACGCACACCTTCCCATCTGCAGTCCCGCACACTCCAGCCCTCAACACAATGAAAATCACTAATCGAAACCGTCGAAGGCAAAGCCACAAATTCTGCCCAGTTCAGAGTCACGGGGTTTTCTACTTCGCCGTCGATGGTTAACGTGTAGGTTTCCAGCTTCAAATGCGGATTAGCTGAAGTTATGCCGGGGTGGTCGGTGCCCCACCGCAGAATCCGTTTAGTTACTGATTGCCCAGGGGGCAGTTTTTTCGGGTTTGACTGTTTAGAAGACAAAAGTGACGCCTGCTATAAGGGAAAAGGAGGGGAAAAAATAAATGTTGCTGGGTTCTGAGGGGGCTGGAAGGTTAAACAGCACTTTGCAGGTTTAGACCGCGGGAAGATTTGTTGTAAAGTTTGGTGCTGTTGGTGTCCTATGATTTGATTGTAGTCGTCGGCTGCTATTATCACTTCTATTGTGTGGTTCCGAAAAAGCTGGTCAACTGTTTCTGCTCCCGCTCTTCATTGCTAAAATGCGCTATTCTCACACCAACTCTGCGTAGTTCCTGCTTAGTTTCGGCAAGGTACTTCTCGAAAAGTTCCCTCGCGGCTTTGTGTATAGTTTCTTTGTCTGTGGCGGATTTCTCCAGTGTCTTGGAACGGCTCTTTGCCGAAAGGTTAGTCATTATGGCGACTATGCCGACTTGACGGTAACTCTGTTTTTTTGGTTGAAACTCTGCGTAGATTTCGTCTATTTGCTGGTCGATTTTTTGCATTATAAAGTCTATGTCGCAGCTGTTTTCTTTGAGGGTGCCCATTCTGCCGATGGATTCCGGTTCGGCTGCCTCTTGCACTGGGTCGTTGTCTACTCCGTTGGCTGCATTGTGGAAGTAAACGCCTAAGGTTTTGCCGAACACCTCAACGAGTCGTTGAATGTCGTATCGGGCTAGGTCACTAACGGTTTTTACACCCATTTCCGACAGTTTGACGACAGTTTTCTTCCCCACACCAATGAGCGAATCGACGGGCAGAGGAGAAAGAAACTCTTTGACCTGTTCAGAACGGATAACTGTGACGCCGTCTGGCTTATTTATGTCGGAAGCAATTTTCGCAACGAGCTTATTAGGCGCAATTCCGACAGAAAAGGTAACGCCTACTTCGCGTTTGACGGCTGCTTTCATCTGCAAAACCAGCAGTTCTGCCTCTTCGTAACTGCCGCGGGTTCGTTTAGTTACGTCTAAGTAGGCTTCATCTATGCCTGCTTGCTCTAAAATGTCGGAATACTCTCGAAGTATCGACATTATTTTGTCGGATACTTGCTGGTAATAATCGTAATCTACGGGCAGAAAAACTGCGTCTGCACCTTCCAGCCGCTTCTGTGCGAGAAAAAGGGGAATGCCCGATTTTACGCCATACTTCCGCGCCAAATAGTTGCTGGTGCTTACTGCGCCGCTGGTTTCTGTGCGTCCACTGTACATGCCCACCACGACAGGTTTGTCTTTGAGGGAGGGGTTGCGAAGTTCTTCGCACTGGGCAAAAAAGTAATCCAAATCCACCAGCATCACAATTCGTTCTTGCGGTGGCACAACAGTTCACCTCGCTGCGGCGGGAATCAGCCAAGACCCATCACACGCCGCCGTATTAAGCGTAGGCAAACCTTCACGGCAGACACCAAACTTCATCCCCCTTGCAGAAGCCAACTCCCGCACGTTCGACAACAGCTTAAATCGGAGGTCTTTGGGCAGCAAAGTGTTCCCGCCTACTCGTTCTCCCTGTTGAAAGTAAAGGGGCTTAAGTTTTTCGGCAATTTTGGGTAAGGCTTGGCTTAGGCGTCGCCAGTTGTCAGGCTTAGGCTTGTAGGTTGAGCTGGTTATGTGCTTTACGCCGATGCCCGCTAAGGTGGCTATTAGCTTGCTTGGGTCGTCGTTAACCAACGGAATAATGGGGTCGATACGAACAGACACAGGAATGCCTGCGCCGATTAAATCCTGAGCAGCACGAAGACGCTCCGTAGAGGAAGGTGCATGCGGCTCCAGAATCCTTGCCAAGTTGTCGTCGTCGGTTGTGATGGTTAAAGCCACGGAGGAAGGCACTTTGGTGAGGAGGTCATCGTCGCGGGTTACGATGTTTGATTTGGTGATTATCTGGATTCTGCAGTTGCTTTCCGACAGGATTTCGAGGCAACGGCGGGTCAAGCCAGCGCCTGCTTCAGCGCGTGGGTAGGGGTCAGATGAATTAGAGATGGAAACGATTTCGCCTTTAAGTTTGGCTGCTTCCCGCTTCAAAGCCTGCAACAAGTCCTTTTTTGGTCGGCACTCTGCGAAGTTTTGGACGTAGCTGCTGGCGTAACAGTAAAGGCAGCCGTGGTCGCATCCGCTGTAAGGGTTCAAGGTCAACTTTGGGGGGCAGGTACAAGTGCTGTTTTTCCACGGGTCAAAACTGGAAATCAAAGGCACAACCAATCACTCAAGAAGGAAAAGTTAAACGGGGACAAAAACCATTCGCTGATTTAAAATAATTATGTTGAGAAAATCCAGCAGTTTGTTCATTGTACATCTCGTGACCGAAGATATTCTCTGCTGACCTCTACATGATGCTCTCAAGTTTTAGTAAGTTTTAGTGCCAAAGGTTTTTGGTTAGAGTTCGCTAGACGTACTTTGTTTCTTTTGGAAATTTCTTTGTTGTAGTCTTTCCTTTAGAATCGTCTAATCCTAAAGTTACAGCTTGGTTTCCTAAACTGATGCCTCGTGACTTCCTTTCCACTTCTGTAATTTCCTGTGGTGCTGGTGTTTCCTCTTCTTGCATCTTTTCTGTTTTTGTTATACAAGGTGGATTAAACCTAAATCGCCACTCAGTCTCTTTGCGGGCTTTTTTGACATGTGAATTTGACGACCTTCGTTGCGGTCTATTCCCAAATACACCTTTTGACTTACCACTGTGGTTCATAAAGTTTAGTTAATCAAGCAATTATTGAATTTTTCTATTAAAGAAACACAAATAAAACAGCGTTATTGTTTCACATACTGTACAGTTTCAAGATTACCCGATATAATTGTAAGCAGGGCTGGATCGCAGAATATGCTCTTACTCATTTACAAGTGCTTGTTTTTCTAAGAGGTCAAAAGTCAAAATTCACTGCCAAGTTGAATCTATATATAACGGCGGTTATAGACAGAAATTTACAACAGAGACACAGCTGCCTTGGTTACCAAAGAAACCCTCCGGAAACTACTATCAGCGTTAAAGCCGCTTAGCGAAGAGCAGGACACAAACGCAGCGGTTGCCCTCATCCTCAAACCCGCAGAGGGCGACTTTGAGTTTCTGTTGGTGAAGAGGGCTTTGCGTGCGTCGGATGTTTGGTCTGGGCAAATGGCGTTTCCAGGCGGAAAACGCGAACCCGAAGATGCAACCCTAAAAGACACCGTAATCCGCGAAACCATGGAGGAAACATGTATCGACGTTTCAGGAAGCTGTTTTTTGGGTGTTCTTGAGGCGGTGAAGCCGATAATTAGAAACGGCTTTCGGGTTTTGCCTTTCGTTGTTATGTTGGAAACTGACCCCGAAGTCAGGTTGAACCACAATGAATTGCACAGTCACATGTGGGTTTCATACGAAAAAGTCAGGCAAAGCAGCACAAGAACCACCATGCCACGGTTCGGCGAGACCCCCGCGTTCATTTTTCAAGATGCAGTTGTGTGGGGAATGACCCACAAAATCCTGTACGAGTTCTCCAAGACCGTCGAAGCCCTCAAGGCCTCATAAACTGATAGGCTCTTGTTTTACTGTTGGAAAAGCCAAGTTTCTGCCAAGCCGTCATCCACCTAAAACGTTACTTACTGCTACAAACCCTTTCTGCTTCAGGATGCTGACACGTTGCTCCCACAAAACACCCCTACAGCACAGCGTTTGTTACGTGGGATAGCCTTTGATTTAACCGTGTACAACTTCATTTTTAGAAAACCTCAAAAATATGCACTAGAAATTTGGTGGCGATTGCAGAAATGCGTTATGTTCCCTATGTGCTGCTTTTTTTGGCAAGTACAGTTTATTAATGCTAAACAGATAGAAATTGTTGGTGAACACTATTGAGTCACGTTGCCAAATCTAACCTTCTCGAAGAAATAATCATCGAACTGCGAAAGAAACAAGTTGAAATCCCTGCAAACGTCATGACCGACTTAAAATCCGCACGCACACTCATAAAAGTTGAAAAAGCCGATGCACGAGCAAGAAGCCAAACAGAACCCAAAATCGACCAATACTTAGTTAACGTAGAAGCTTATGTTATGGCAGAAGCGGATAAACAGTTTCCACCTGAAAAAGTGGAGCAATGGCTTACGGCATTGGATTTGGCAAGCTGCGATAGCTGCGTCACCGTGCAGGACCCCAAAGAGGAGATGCGCATGATTTCAGGTGTTCCGAGGGACCAGAAGTGGATTCGGGTGGAGGCGATTGACGGTTTGCCGCTGGAGAAGCTGGAGCAGATGGCAACGGAAGCGAATCTGGGGATCCGTCGTGAAAAGGATGGGCGGTTAGTGGTTTACGGTGCAGACGAAGCGGTGAAAGGATTCATCAAAAAGGCAATCAAGCCAAACGGACAACCAACTGACTAAACCACTACATCGAATTTAATTTTTTATGGGGTATATTCCACA
Source organism: Candidatus Bathyarchaeota archaeon (assembly GCA_026014615.1). Lineage (GTDB taxonomy): Archaea > Thermoproteota > Bathyarchaeia > Bathyarchaeales > Bathycorpusculaceae > JADGNF01. The sequence goes on from JAOZHZ010000004.1 coordinate 416,301, forward strand.
CAAAAGTTACTTCTTTCCTTCTAGTTTGGTGGGTAAGTACTCGTCTACGATGTAGGTTAATCCGTACCTGCTGAAAGCTTCAAGTTCCGTCTTACGCTTAATTTTAAGAAAAGTCTTGATTTCACGGTGCCAAATGGGGTCATTTTGGTATCGAGGGTCCCTTTGCAGTTCGTAAAGGCGTTTAACGTCTACTTCGTCTAGCGGGTCAGTGGGCAACTTGTAGTCGATTATGTCATTTGCCCATACGCCACTCCAAACCGCGTCAGGCGTGTTAAGTTGTCTTAAGTGGGCTGCGTTGGCGGAACCTGAGATTATAACTTGGGCGATATGCATGCCCCATGGGTCACCGTCGGTTAATATGAAAACAGGTAGGCCAAGTTCGTCGTGGAGGCGACGTATGAAGCTACGGGTTTGTCGGGGAGCTTGACCACCGCAAGAAATCAGGATAGATTTATGTTTGTTGTGGACGTTTTCTTCGATGAAACGCGTGAAAAGGGCGCCTTTCTCGATGGCTATGACTTTGTCAGCACTGGTTTTTATGAACTCTGAAGAAGTTACTGCAGGTCCAATGAGTACGCCGTCTGGGTGACTGGTTAAATTCACCGTTTTTCCTTCATAGCCCGGCACGGTATAGCCGATGTCTAAGTCGCCAAAAATTGCACTTCGCTCTTCAGGAAATATACTGAAGTCTTCTCTCGCGAACCCTGTGAAGGTTTCTAGGTCGGTGATGATGTTGTTTGATTCTTGCTGGTCTGAAAAAGTCATCTCGTAAGCTTGCGCGGAGTAGTAGACATCTCTTAACGTGGAGGTTTTACGTTGACTGGTAAGTTCATTACTAAACAATGCAACCCATGCAAGTTGAGTAAACGGTTTAATGTGACGGATGTTTCGGGCGCTTCTGCTCACATATTTCTCGCCTAAAATATACTGGCGCGTGTTGGGGTCGTAGTTTATGTTTTCGGTGCTGCGGCTGGGCATGTTAACTGTTGGGAAGACGCCTTGATCAAGTTGATTGTAAACCGAAGCGCCGAAGGCTTTAAGCCCGTTAATGACCTCTTGTTTTCTTTCAGTTATTTTTGGTTTATTCTGAGCCATACTTTTGAACACTCTTCAATAATTTGTCAATGTCAGGAACCCGCTCCTGCCCTGCAAGTTTGGCGGAGAATTGGGCAATTTTTGGCAGGTACTTGGAGAAGACGGATAACCTTTTTTTCTCCGTGTTCACGTGCTCCTTACGGGTCAAGAAATGTCCCAGTTGACGCGCAACCTCGCGTAAGGCATTGGCGATTTCACGGCGGACTTCAGCGCGGTCGGCAATGAACTCTTTACCCACCGTTTTGTAGGGAACTTTTGTGCTGCAAAGGTGAACCACAATGGCGACGGGCATGTCGGGGGAGACTTTGTAGCGCCGCCAATTCATGCTGTTTATAACTCGGAAAGAAACGTCGCTTGCTTCGTCGTAAAGCAGCGGAATTCTGTTAGCGAAACGATAAAGCACGAACCCACCCGTCTTGGGCACACCGCCCCCGTAGGCTATGCCCAATTCCACAACGAAAGGATGCCCCGCGTAGGTTGAAGGCTTACGTTGATGAACCACAAGGTACTCAGGATTTAATTCCTTCATGACACCTGCCTTCAAAAGATCCTCTCCTAAAGGCGAAAGGCAGTTGGCGTCGGGCGGAAGGAAATCCTTGAATTTTTTCAGGTTCTGGGTTAACCTGACAATTTCTTGATGATTCAGTTTCTTAGGGTTTTTCGGGGGAGCAAACTTGGTTTCCTTTCCACATAATGCACAACGTGCTTTGCCGTCAACCCAGTTCACGTCGGTGGGTTGCAGTCGACCATGTTGAGGGCAAGAAACTAAGGTTAAACCGCTGGAAACCAGAAACTTTTGGGCAGTTATGTCGCCTACGCGTAAAAATTGATGTTTCAAAAACTCCTGCAACGTTGTACATTCGGTCATGGCGATTAACCGTTGGAGGAGTTCTACGTCTACGCCATAAGGGTGAGGCAGGGTTTCTTTGGGCGGGTCAGGCATTTCAGTAGTTGCTCTTGTAAACTTATAGAGTCTGCCTTTGGGGTCAATAAAAGTCAGGTTGGCATAGGGGTTGACCATGGCGGTCTGCTTAAAGTACTCCAAGATTTTAGACATGGACCGCAAATAGTCGCCTTCCAGCGTGAACTCGACGATGGTTCCCCGCCAGTTGTCCTTGTTTATCATCACTTTGCGGTCTAAAATTATGGGGCGGTTCCGCTGGATGTCAATCATCAGCTTAAACGAGTAAATCTTGTTGGTTTCCCCAGTGCTCGACGTTACACTGGCTGCTTGATGCGTCGTAATCTGACCATAAAGCAAAGACATTTTGCCGCCTAAACCGAAGGTGCCACGCGTCTGCTTAAGCTTGTATTTAGAACCATACAGTATCTGACCAAAAGCAGACGGAATAAAGCGGGGCGGAATACCGCAACCATTGTCTTCTACGCGGAGCTTATAGACTTGGGTTTCTTTGGTAGCTTGAGATTCAAAGCTTAAACGCACAAAAATGTCGGGCGGAATTTTGAGGCTTTCAGCTGCATCCAACGAGTTCTCCACGATTTCACGTATAGCCACAAAGATAGCGCGTGAAGGATTTGAAAATCCAGCAATGTCTCTGTTGCGGTAGAAAAAGTCAGATGACGAAATCTCTTCGAATGTTTGTGCCACCCTAGCTCCACCAGTCAGTCCTTTCGGTATTCAGTTTCTAACATTGTGTCCGCGCCTATAATTTAACTTACCTACAAATTTAAGGCAAAAAGAAGCCACTTCGCTGAAGGAAAAACAGAACCACCTTCAAAGTTTTAACTTATACAGTGTTAAACAGCAGCCTGCTCCCGCCTGCTTTTGCTATAATAACCTTGATTTAGGGGCGCTGGGCAAAATAAGAAATACTCTGCAGACACCACGATGGGGCTAATTCACCGCCTTACGCGGCAGTTACCAAAAGAGGGGTTCATTTTTTTAACTATTTCCAGCAAGAACCACAATACGCCAACTCAAAGACCCAAAGCATCTTGAATGAATACCGCGGCGTGTCAAGAGGGAAAGTGTTGTTAATGAGCTTTACCTTGAGGCTTTGCCGTCTTGTCAGTTTCGGCTTGCTGGCGCACCCGCGTGTAATAGTATTCCCCAAGCTCCTTCTGCATCACGTCAAGCCTAGAGCCTTCCTTGTTAACTCTTGGGCGTTTGGTAACGGAGTCGCGTCGAAAAGTCACGTCCATCTCTTTAAGGAACATGTTCATACCTTTACGCAACGTCGTCGGAGGGTTCGCTTTGCCTTCAACTCCGGGGTCTCCGCTGAAAACCATTACCCTGTCCGCGATGAAGTCCTGAGTAACCACATCATGCTCCACCACGAAGGCGGGAGTTCCGTGGGCTTCCACCACACGCCGCAGGGCTTTGGCGGTGTTAAGGCGTTCTTCAACGTCTAAGTACGCACTGGGTTCATCAAGCAGGAACAAGTCAGCTTTACGGCTTAAAGCAGCTGCTATAGCAACTTTTTGGAGTTCTCCACCGCTAAGCTCCATAACGTTATGGTCAAGAAGAGGCTCCACGCGGAGAGGCTGAAGAATCTCGGTTTTATACCAGCTACTTGTATAGTTTTCTTTCGCCACGTTCATGAGCAGTGCCTGCACGGTACCGGCATAATCAGGGGCAATGTACTGAGGCTTGTAGCTGACAGTTAATGTATCAAACCCTTGGTCTACATCTGCCTTTTCAAGCCCCGCAAGGATTTTAACGAAAGTGGTTTTTCCAATACCGTTGGGTCCGAGAATACCGATGATTTCGCCTCGGCGAATTTCCCCGGGCTGCGCAGACAGCTTGAAACCGTCAAAAGTTTTCTCTATTTCGCCCCACCTGAGCAGGACTTCTTCGCTTAGGATATTAGTTGCTGGGGGTTTCTCGTGGAAGATTATTGCTTCTTTGCGGAACATGATGTTTTCGTCGGGTATGTAGCCCTGCAGGTAAATGTTTATGCCCGTGCGGACGCCGTGTACGTGGCTGACGACACCGTATACGCTGGGTTCCCCGTAGAACACGCAAATCTGGTCCGACAAGTAATCGATGATTGCCAAGTCATGTTCTGCCACGACCACAGTTTTCTGCTGCTCTTTAAGCCCACGGATGGCTTTCGCCACTTCCAAACGTTGCTTCACGTCCAAGTAGCTGCTGGGTTCGTCGAAAAGGTAAACGTCAGCTTCCCGACAAAGCGCCGCCGTCACCGCAACACGCTGAAGCTCCCCACCGCTAAGCACATCCAATGAGCGGTCCCAGATTTTCTTAAGCTCCAACTCCTCTGACAGCGAATCCAACACTTTCCGCTGATCCACTTTCTCCAGAAGCTCACTCACTTTGCCAGAAATCGCCTTAGGGATACGGTCAACGTATTGGGGTTTGTGACTGACTTTAAGGTTACCTTCGCTTACCTTCTGGAAGTACTCCTGAAGCGAAGAACCCCGATAAAACTGAACGATAGTTTCCCAATTAGGCGGATTCTGGAAGTCACCTAAGTTGGGTTTAATTTCGCCTGAGAGTACTTTGAGGGTGGTGCTTTTGCCGATGCCGTTCTGACCCAGCAAACCCAGCACAGTACCCGGTGAAGGCATAGGAAGGCGAAAGAGTTTGAAGGCGTTTTCGCCAAAACGGTGACTACAATCTTTATCCAACTCGTCAGGCAGGTTTACGATACTGATGGCTTTGAAGGGACATTTTTTGACGCAGATGCCGCATCCGCTGCAGAATTTCTCGCTAATTATAATTTTGCTGTCTTCGAAGCGTACAGCTTCCACTCGACTGCGAACCATAGGACAGAATTTTATACACATCTGATTGCATTTTTTGGGTTTGCAACGGTCGTAATCCATTACGGCAATGCGGGTCATAACTAATCTCGAATATGAAGGAAAGTTGTGGGTTATAAATCATAACCTACAAAAAACCCTCGTTAATACGGAACGAGGTACCTATAAAATCAATAAAGAAAAGACGTTTTAAGGCGCCAAACGCCTCATAACTGGTTTTACCATTCTTCTTCTTCCCACTCTTCTTCTTCGCCTTCTTCCCATTCTTCGTCTTCTTCATAGAAGATCATTTGTTTTTTTCACCTCCGCTTTTCTGCGGCATAGTTTACCTTACCTAAGCACGGTTTAAACATTATTATTCGACAAATGACGTAGATTTTAGAGAGGCTTCACGGAGCGAGAAGGCTTTTCTGCGCAGGTTCTTCTGCAAAAATTTTCTGCAGGCAACAAAATGGATAAATCTCCTGCGTCCCCCATTTATTGGGGATGATGTGAGGCGACGGCTCGGAGTTCCCGAAAGGGAACGGTGAAAATAAGCCAAACCAACACTGACCAAAACAAAAAGACACCTCTCAAAAGTATGATTAGCTTTTTTTGACTGAAAGTCTTTTGATCCATTGGTTTTAATTTTTTCCTATGTTCGCGGAAATCCAGTTTTAGCAGACATACCCTTTTTCATCAAGATTTAGAAATGACCCATTGTTTTTTTTCTTATGTTAACGGCTCTGGGTCCAAGGTAATCAAAGGCAATGTTGAATTCGACAAGATCTCCCTCGGCGGGCTGAAATCCGCAGGCTATTGGCCTAAAATGAAGAGTATATGGGAAATTTTTGAGCGAATCACACCTTATCTCCCCATCGTATTTATTATCCAATCGAATTATGTTCCCAAAGAAAACCAGCGGATGCTCAAACCTATCCCTAAATATCATTTCCATAAACCGTTTTCTTAAGCCGCCACTGATTCGTTCATCTTCAAGTTTTAAAAATACGTCCTTAGAAAATTTGTACTCTTCAAATTTGAACGCCATTACACCCAACTCGAAGTATAACCAAACATTGGGTGAACTAGCATTAATAAACCAATTTTTAAGAGTTGAAAAATACAGGCGCTCATTATTAGGATGAAGTTTTCTTATTAACTGTGCTTTCAGACGTAGACAACTTTCGTCAGTTGGAAAACGTTTTAGCCCTTCCTCAACGTAATTTGACGCAGCAATTAACTTATCGACCGGTCGTGATGAAAACTTGGCAGTCCTTAATAGTATGTTTGCAACTAGAGTATATCCAGTTGCGCTGCCGTACTTTTCAGCAATTTTAGCAGCCGTTTCCATCGCTTCGATTTGCTTTCCAACTCTGTTTAAAATTACTGCTTCGAGCTCCAAGATAGGCTGCAGAATATCGTCATTAAGATTGTCTTTAGCTGCCTGAAGAATGTCAAGAGAAATTCCGTATATTCTGACTCTCTCCAATTCATCTTTAATTAAATCCCCTTTTAAAAGGTACATGTTAGCATGTGCATGGTAGGAATGACCGTTAGGATAGCCTCCGAAACGAGCGCGCAAAAAGAAGGATTCCGCTCTTTTAATCTCCATTTCTCCAGCTTCTTTCGTCTCTTTCTCAGTGCTTTGCATGAACTGCAAACCTCGTTTTGCATAGAGGTTGCCAAGAGAGGTCAAAATATTTTGGTCTAATTCCGTTGTAAAATGGGCGCGTTGTAAGTCGTGCATGTTTATTGCTTTAGTCAGCACAGTTTCTGCTTTGGAATACTCCCCTTCATCGGTTAGAAGGATTCCCCAGTGGTGCAAAAGGGCTTTTGTCCCATCTTGCCTACATACTTTTTCAAAAATTTCTATCTTATGCTTAGAAAGGAGATCGGTTGATCTACTTTTTGGTCCTAGATACGAAATTAAAAGTTTCTGAACAAGCTCTCTTTCCTTCCAATTCCTGAGGTTTACGTTGTTAAGCACCTGCAAAAATAGCTCTTTTTCTGAGAATATGTCACCGAAGAAGAAATCAATAGTTTTTTTTGCTATTATTCGGTGGTGCGCAGTATATAATAGAAAGTCTTGCTTAAGCTCTTCAAATATTATCCCTTTTGCTGTGGGCAAAATTTGAGTATACAGTTCATCGTATGAGCAATTCAGTGCTCTTAAAAGTAACTCCAAGTTTATGGGTAGACCAAATTGATTAAAGGCACAGACACAAGCAAATGCCTGCTTTGTTCTCGGCGAAAGCCTTTCATACTCATCTTTTATTATTTCGTTGAATGGCTTTTGCGAATGTTGAACCAGTGAATACATTGTGGCGAAAAATGACCCCTCAAATTCTTGTTCGACTATACGGTCCCACGTCGTATCGCAAGTAGGTATGAACTTTTTGTCAAACAAATAATCGATAATATCTGTTTTTTCGTCGTATGATAATGACTCGTTTATTCGATAAATATCACTTTCAGGCAAATTTATTTTAAGATCTGCTATTTCGTTATCTCTAACTGCAGCCACTATTGTGGCAAGTCTTCCCCGAGACGACAAATAGTCTTTTATGAAAATCGGATCGACATTTATCGAGTTAGCATCATCTATTACAATGAGCGATTTTAAGCGATGCCCTCTCTCAGTCTTACATACTTTATCATATTCACGATTCAATTGCACTAAAAGGCTTGTTAGTAATTTGAAGTCCAACTGTGATTGTGTTTTGTCAAAAAAGATTACTGGCGCTTTCTCATCAGCGTAAACATCGTAAGCCAATCTGTGAAGAAGAACCGACTTACCAACACCTGGAGGACCTGTGAGCAGTATTATTTTGTTGCCGTTCTTTTCCTTGTTACGTAATTCGTTAAAAACTCTTTCCTTAATACCATTTGGCTTATCATATATTTCGCGAATAAAGTCTATGTTTTGACGATAATATGCATAATTATCGATTGCCCCTTTGAAAAAATCGTCTTGATTTTCTATTTCTTCTGAAGTGAGATCCTCATTCAGTAACTGATAGAATTCGGAATACATTTCCATGTCTTTTCTATCAATTTGTAGTTCTTGTCCTTCAACGCGAATATTAACACTTTTGGTGACTTGACTATTCAGCGTTACTAACTGATCCGAAATTTTTGCATCTATCTCTGAGAAGAAGTGTTCGAATGAACAATTAATAGGGATCATTTTGTGAAGATTGAATCGTGTCATTTCCTTATCACTAAGATTGTCGTCTTTAAGTAGTACATAACTCCACGGAACCTTGTCTAACCCTACGCTTTCAATCAATTCGTCAATAATGTCGACAACAATTCTATCCGCTCCTTTGTAGCCGATGAAGATAATTGTTCCAACCCGCACAAAGTCCTCGAGCGCTTTCAAATATTCGGATTTCTTTGCTATCATTTTGTTGTAGTCGGTCCTAGATAGCATCATCCGATTCTCGGGCCGATTTTTGATTGTTCCCATGATTTTGAAAATAAAAGCTTTCGAATGATCCATAACTGGACTGCTATGAGGATAGCTCACGACATAAAAAGGCTTTCGTTGTTTACAATTTCGGTAAGCATCCTCAATTAATTCGTCATAATTGGTTGTTACTATTGAGGCCCAATGATATTTGACAAGCGAGGCGTGGGAAGCAGATGGCTTAAGAGGAGAGAGTTTTGAAGTTATGAATTCATCAAGGGCTGTCCTATCATACCCGGGCGTTTCCAGCAGATCTTGAGCCGCATCAAGCAAACCCTTTATTTCTTTGTCAACTTTAGGAAAAAATTTCTTTATTTCCTGAACAAGTTGCGCTTCTGTTGGACCTCCCGATGCAACGGAAGCCCCTGCCCCTAGAAAAAGGATTGCTTTCCCTTTCCGAACCTTGTCAATAATATCTGGCAGGTGCCTTTCAAGCGAATTCAATTTGACCAATCCCCGACATTGCCGTTATAGGAGTAACTAAGCTATAAGTTGTTCGCCCATAGCCATTAACTCCGCCCTCTATTGAGTATTTTCCGTTTTTCTCTAAAATGCTTTAACTCACCTTCGAAAAACACTTGGTTGGATATTTCTGAGATCAACAGAAAATACCTCTTATATCAGAGGGAACCTTTGTTTAAGTTGTTAATTTCGTAATTCTTTGAGGGGTTTTAAGTGGTTTTGTCTTTTGTGGTTGCTTGAGGTATTCATTAAAGTCGTATGTTGCGCCTGATGTTAACACAGAAGCGGCGGGGCGGTGTTGTTGGTGTAGCGGAGCGTTTGGTTGGGACTATTCTGAGAAAGTGCCCATTGCAACTGGCAAACAAACTCAGCCGCGAACCTATTTGGCGCCTATTTGGAGCCTATTAGTAATTCTATGCAGAAACGATAGGGGGGTCTACCCTATTGACGCTTTTCCAAACCAAAAACACATGGAAAACAGGAAACGTGGAGGAGGGGCGTGTCTACGCTGTTAGGATATGTAGGTGGTTTTTTTGTCTTCTTCTTTTTTTGTCTCTTCTGCTTGGACGGCAAGTTTTTCTTCGATTTTTTGTAGCCGCACAACCATTTTGTCGGCTTCCTCTATTTCTTTGTCTATTCCTGCGAGGTCAATGTTGAGGTTGAACATGTTGTTTATAACTTCTATGACGCTTCTCGCCGACAACGGGTCAGGCAAGTACCCCCGCGTTTCACCCAAAAGGCAGGCAGCGTCGATTTTTTTGAACCGTGCCAACCCAAGAATCAAGCCTGCGGTTCCCACGATTGGGCTGCCCGTTTCGCTTACGGTTGCCCCTGCAGACAACGCTTTATCGAGGATTTGCTGGTTGGTTCCCGCCACGATGACTTTGGGTTTGCCTTCGGTTTCCATGCGGTAACCGCCGATGGTAACTATGGTGCCCACGTCATGTTTTTTGGCGAAGGAGACCATTTTTTCAGATATCTCGTATTGACCTTCGATGGTTTGGGATTGGCTATCGCCAGTGAATAGGATAAGGTCGTTTGATCCCTCGGGGTTTTTGACGAAATAAAAGGCGCCACGCAAAAGTCGTATGTTACCCTTGCTGTTGACCAAAACGAAATACGGAAAATGGGGACTGTACAGGTAGGCGAATTTTTTCGCTTTAAACTGCTTAATCAAGTAACGTAAAGCGATTTTTCCCACTAAGCCCAAGCCGGGCAAGCCTTCGATAAGAATAGAATTATTTGCCTGAATCTCAGAGAACTCTTTAACATACGTGGATTTCATTTCGCTTCCGCCCGTTCCTGCGCTTGCTTCTTGAAGGCTAATCGGTATTTAAGATATTTATCTTCTGGGGAAAACTTAGCAGGATGTGGAATGTGCACTTTGCCGCCGCAACGTAAACACACCTCTGTCTGCAAGGTGTAGTTACCGCATTTTTCGCATTTGCGCAAAAGCCAAACCACTATTTTTCCCTTCTAAAAGAGCCTTGCCCGCCCGATGCGGACACAGCGTTAACTACTTCTTGGCTGACTTTGCCTAAAAGTTCCTCAGCACGTTTCCAGTTTTCCGCAGAAACTTCCAAACTATACGTGGGAGCTGCGATAACGTGAAAGTCGATTTTGACGTCGCGGGCGTTCTCGGATTTCTTGGCGTTGGCAAACGCTTCTTGAACGCATTTAACGCCGTTGGGTTTCATGCATCGGACTTCAAGTGTTCCGCGGACTTTCACCATTTTGAGACGGATACGTTCATCAGCGACCTGTGCAAAAACGTTAGCCAAATCCTCAGACACACCAAGCTTAATTAAAACTTCAGGACCATCCGTCACGAGCTTTTCAAAACCTTCATACAAACCATATTTCTCGTCCAGCAGCAACCCAGCTTTTTCGTAAACTTGTTCTGCGGGCATTCCGACTTTTTCTGCCACGCCGCGCAGCAGGGCGTCGGCTTTGCGTTCTTTTTTCCAAGACTTAATTTTCTCGATACGTTCCCGTTTTGTAACGCGTCTTAAAGACAAATCCACATGTCCCTTTTCGGCGTTCACACGAAGAACCTTAAGAACCATCTTTTGGTTTTCATGGACAAAATCGCGGATGTTGCGGATCCTGCTACTGTTGATTTCGGAGACGTGGAGTAAGCCCCGTTTGCTGTATTCGTCGAGCTTGGCGTATGCCCCGTAATCGGTGACGTTTTCTAGCGTCGCAACTACGAGGTCGCCAGATTCGGGGTACTCGGGCTTTCTCTCCGCCATCCCTACTCCACCTATTCTACCCGTAATTTGTGGCTTATTCTAGCACTGCTTGCACGTCGCCCTTCAGCTTGGCTTTTCCGCCGCTGGGTTCAGCTAGTACCGCGCTGCATACGTTGCAGGTTACGGTGTTTACGGCGTGGCTGAAGATGAGTTGTTCGTTGCCGCATTTGGGGCATTTAACTCTCACGAATGTGCTGCGTGGTTTAGGTATAAGCTTGTTCCATTCACTCATGAATTCTTTTTCCTCCTGTTATGCTATTGTTAGTTTTCTTAAGCGCATGCCGTCTTTGTGGCGCATGTAGCCGCATGACTTGCATTTTAGGCGCAGAGTCTGTTTTTTGGTGGTTTTGGCGAATTGTTTCTGCAGAGGGAATCCTTGTCCGCCGTAGCCTTCCTTTTCGCGTTTGTGGTGGCGTTCGCCAACTGCCATGGCTCTGCGTTTTCCTGCCTTGTAAAGGGTTACTGCATGTGCTTTGTGAGCTTTACATTTTGGACAGTACGTCGTTACTTCTTTAGGAACATTCACGTTGTTCACTACCAGCTTTCCATAAAGAAAACATGCGCACTCTTATACTTTTTTGCTTTCTGTGGGGTTTTGGTTTGTGTGCGTGTGTTGGTTGAGGGGGGGAGGTGGTTGTTTATACGTTTTGATATACGTTTTGTTTAACTGTTGTTTTTGTTTTGTGTGGTTGTGGGTGTTTGCTGTGGTCGTCTTTTCTGGTTGTTTTGGCGGGTGGTTTTGTTGTTTGGCTTGTTTCTGTTTGGATACTTGGTTTTGGGCTGCGGTTGTTCTTCCACTTCTGTGCAAAGCGCCATGTTGCGTTCTGCTGGTTACGGGTGAGGGTGCATGTTGACTGACAGCTGTTTCCACTATCAGGTTTCTGATTTCGTGGCGATGCATATCGAAAACAGGACACTTTTGTGTTAGAGCATTGACTTCCAAAGCCGTACATAAAAACGCGACAATGAACTTTAAAAAAACTTATGCAGTTAGAAAGGGTTTGCTGGGGCTCTGGAACGGAAATCTATAGGAGAGAAGAAATGAAAACCCAACAAACAAGTTGGAATTGTCATTTCCAGAGCCCACTCAGCCCCAATTTAAAGTCCTATGCAAATTTTATCTTAACAAAAAAGGAA
>JAOZHZ010000023.1 GCA_026014615.1 Candidatus Bathyarchaeota archaeon
AAACGCACCCGTAGGCGAACAACGCATCGAATGGGACGTATACTCCTCAGACATCGGCTGCTCAGGCGTCACCGACTTCTACTTCAGCGCATACTTCTACATGAAACCCTACGACTACGGCATCACACTATTCCAACTCGAAGGCACCGTGTTACCGAATTACTCTCCATTATTCGGTTTAAGCACTGACGACGCATACAACAACAATTTGGTCCTATACTACATTCAGGACATAACCAGAGGAGATGCTGGTGTTCTACAGGCTTCAAACATGAAGTTCCCGACAAACCAGTGGGTTCATGTTGAATGGGCTCAAACAATCAACAACGACGGCACCTCTTCCGTTAAGGTCTGGATCAACGGCGATAAATTGTTTGACTACAGCGGTCACTTAGACTATGAAGGTCGCCCGTGGTACTTCAACATTGACTTGTACCGCGGTAACGGCAGAACAAACACTGCAGCAACCATGTACGTCGACGATGTGCAAATCTGGGCCTAAACACCCTCCACCCTTTTCTTTTTCTATCTCAAAACGATTTTTCTGCTGATTTCGCATCTGTGTACTCGAAACGTTTTATCCGTTTGAATTTTAAGCTGGATAAGGCAGCGAGCGCTAAAACAAGCTCCATTGGGCGCTTATACCAAACTACGGATTCATTTTTCAAAGCGTCACCGACAATGCTTCGCCCAATTCGGTAGCCGCATTTGTAGAAGCTGTAGCGTTCTTTGGTTCGGTACATCAAGCTTCGGTTGACTTTTCCTCTTTGCTGTACTATCCAAGAGGCGTCGGGAAAATAATGCATCCTACCCAAGGCTTCCACGCGGCTGCAAAAATCGACGTCTTCGCCCCACTGCAGGTCTCTCCATCCACCAACTGCCTCAACAAGTGTTCTTGGAAGAAAATGAATAGTCCCAAAAGACAAAGCGTACCCTTCATGCTTAGAATGATAGAACGTCAAAACATCCTGCAAGGTGGGTTTTATTACGTCATCAGCGTCTAAGCCAGAAATAATGTAGTCACCAGTTGAGTTTTCAAAGGCGATCTGACGTCCTTTGCCGCGGCTTGATTTTTGTACAATCAGCCTAATTTTTCCGTTTTGTTGGTAGTCTTCGAGGATTTCGCGGGAACCGTCATCGCTGCAACTATCGCATACGACTATTTCGAAGTCTGAGTCTGTTTGAGGCAAAATGCTGGCCAAAAATGCGGGGAGAGTATCTCTCATGTTATAGTGAGTGATACAAACACTGTATTTTACCGTTAGAAATCAACTCCTAAAAACCGAACAATTTAGTTATTTGTTTGACTTTGCTTAAAAGCTTTTAGATTTTTTTCAAGTTCAGCAGCACATTTTTTTCAATTGTACATGAAGGAGCTATAATATTTCTGGCAGAACATATTCGGCTTTATTTGCCGCAGAAAGCATTGTCTCAAACGTCAACAAACCCGCTTTTTCTTTCTTTCTTGCGTGCTCAAGAAACGGAGAAAAAATGTTCTCAACGTAATCCTCAATTTGTTTTCTTGTTGTTCCGAAATTCCACATGTGAAACCAGAGGTGAAGAGGAACCTTCTTGTTTACTGCAACGTTCAAGATTTTTTCAAGAATAAAGGGGCTAACGCTTGGACTCAAATACAAACTTGGCTGCACATTGTAAAGACTACCTTTTTTTTCGATAAACATTCCATCGCTTCGTAAAGTGCCGCGTTCACGGTAACATTTATACCCGAAACTTTCAAGCACGTCTAAATGGCGCACGCCATTTCGGGGGAAAACAAAGCTCTTTGGAGTTACACCGAGCTTCTTGAAGCCAGCCGCAGTCAAAGCTAATTCTTCTTCAGCTTCTTCTCTTTTAAGGTGCTTAAAATTTTTGTGGGAATACCCGTGCGCTCCAATGTCATGTTTAACTGGAGAAGTAAGAAGCAAATCCAGAAAACCGTTATCTAACGCAGCCAGTTGTCCACGGACGGCGAACGTTGCAGGAACTTCAAATTCGCTAAATGCATCAACAAAAAGCGGGAGAGCATGTTCTTCGATTTCACCGATCTGCGCTTCACTAAGGTACTTATGAACGTAAGCGTCGTTTTTTCCTTCATTAAGTATGCCGAGTTCTCTGGCGCCCACATCTACATCTACGGATAGGATAAGCATGGCAGTTTCAAACTGTTTTCTTGGGAGTTCCAAGCCAAATGTCAATAGATGACACAGTTGGGAGGCTATAGAAACAGAGTTTTCAAAAATCCTGCTTCGTTTTAGGGCAATAGGAACCTCAAAAGATTCTCGAAAAACCATTTTAAATCAACTATCATGATTCAGGTTCGGAACGTTTCGAAAACGAGTTCAACCACAGAAAGCAAAACGGTTTGACGCCGTGTTAGCACTTACAGTTATCCTAAAGGCGGTCGTCAATATTTAGACATTATGCCTTTTCGTAACATTGCTTTTCTGTGGATGTCGTTGGCGCACCAAAAGGGGAGGGAACAAAAAGACTGCTACGTTTAATCAACGAGACTCGCCACTACAAGAGACCATTGTATGTTGTTGCAATTGTTACTGCGTCGTAGTAAAGTTGATGTGTTGCGCCAAACGCGTCACCAGCAGCACCAACATTCACCCGCGTAACATCCCCATAAGCAGCAGAGTTTTTGCCTACAAGATTTATGATTGGGTTCCCGTTTAACCAGACCCCATACGCACCGGCAGATGAATCAACCTTCGCGTACAACTCAAGACAATACCAAGTATCCAAAGAGTAGCTCTACATGTAGTCGGAGTATTCCCAGTTTACTCCGTTTCGGCTTGCCAACTCTATCGCCAAACTGCCACGCCCTGTCCGCTGCAAATTAAGATAGCAAATAGAAGAGGAGCCCTCGTAGCTCAGAGCAACGCAGTATGTGTCTGCAGCAGGCAATGTACCAGCCAACTTGAAGTAAGCACGGGTATAAAGCGTCGTCTGTCCGTTTATTTGCTTGTAGCTGTAAGCGTAAGTCCAGGAATCACTGGGCAAACTGGCTTGGGCACAGTTACTTCCTTGAACGGCACCGCTGTCGACAACGTTCAAAGAAGCACCAGACCCAACGCTGGTTCCTGTCCACGTAGCGAAACTACCGCCTTCGAAGTCGTCTTGGAAAATAACTGAAGGTGTAGTTGCAATGAAGTATGCGGTTAAGGTGTGGCTTGTCTGGTTGGCTTGCTCGGGTAACGTAACTGGGTTGGCAGTTAAATTGTTGCCGTCAAACATCCAGTGACTAAAAGAGTAGCCTGATGCCGCTGTAGCTGTAACGGTCAACGACCCCGAGGTAACGTTGACTAAACCAGACGGATTAGTTGTACCGCCTTCAGAGCCGTCAACATCAATGTTCACCAGCCAACTACTCTGCGAAAGCACCTCTGTAAAGAAGGCGACCAAAGTGTGAGTTGACCCCGCAGTTTGCTCAGGCAAAATGACTGGATTAGCGGTAATTTCGGCTCCGTCAAATTGCCAGTGACTGAACTCGTAGTTCACTGCGGGAGTAGCCGAAACCGTCAAAGCGCCCGAAGGAACATTAACCAGCCCCGAGGGGTTTGTGGTTCCTCCAACAGCACCGTTTACGCTGACGTTTACTGACCACCCGCTAGATGATAAAGGTCCAATGTAGTTGCTACTCATGGCTACGGCGTCATAGTACACTTGATGCGCTGCACCAAATTCATCACCTGCCGCGCCGACGTTCACTTGAGTTACTGGTCCGTATGCAGCGGAGTTTTTGTCTGTTAGGCTGATGATTTGGTTGCTGTTTAGCCAAACCCCGTAGGCACCATCAGACGAATCAATCTTGGCGTACAACTCCAAACAGTACCAAGTATCCAAAGCGTAACTGTAAGCGTAATCCGTGTAGTCCCAAGTTGCACCGTTCCTGCTTGCCAACTCAATCGCTAAAGCACCGCCGCCTGTCCTTGGGAGATTAAGGTAACAAATAGCTGAGGAGCCTTCGTAGTTCATGAGGACACTGTAGGCGTTTACAGCAGGCAGAGTTCCTGAAAGTTTGAAGTACGCGCGTGTGTAAAGCACGGTTTGTTCGTCAATCTGCTTATAACTATAGGCGTAAGTCCAAGGGTCACTAGGTAAACTGGCGCTGGCGCACTGTGCTCCCTGAAACGCTCCGCTGCTGGCAACATTTAAAGAAGCGCCTGACCCGACGGTGGTTCCTGACCATTTGGAGAAGGTGCCGCCTTCAAAATCATCCTCAAAAATGAAGGAGGACGGGGTTGACTGATTGAAGTACGCCGTCAAAGTGTGACTGGTTCCCACGGGTTGCGCGGGAATTGCCAAGGGATTTGCAGTCAGGTTGTTACCGTCAAACAGCCAATAACTGAAAGAATAGCCAGAAGTAGAATTAGCCGTAACTGTCAACGAGTTGCCTGATTGTACAACAATTGTGCCTGACGGGTTTGTGGTGCCTCCCACTGAAGGGTTCGAATTAATCGAAACGGACCAACTTGCTGGGACCCTTAGGTAATTTGCTGTTACTGTCATGTCTGAGGTGACGGATATTGTGGCGGGGTTGTTCGTGTTTGTGTTTTCGTTGTAGGTGAAGTTATTGAAGGCGTAGCCCGTGGGGACGCTTACTTGAATCTGGTGAGTCCCCGAGGGGACAGTGAAGGTTCCGCCTGTGGAGCCAACAACGCCGCCGTCTATTGAAACAGTTGCCGCGACTGGTTCTCCGTAGTCGTCATATGCTGGAACGGTCACTAAATAAGTCGGAGGCGGGGATTGACCACTTATGTATCCTGTGGCAGCAGCGTAGTCATCACCGTAGCTTACAAAGCCCGCTTGTACACCAGACGGGTTTCCTCCCTGAAGTATTTGCGCACCCTGCGAAAACGTTTCCCCTGTAACTAAGATTGCCAGTTCGCCGTTCACCCAAAGCCTCGCGGTACCAGCCGTATTGTACTCCAATTCTAAGAATATCCACTGATTTGCAGGTATAGTATCGTATGTTTTGTATAGTGTACCGCTGGGGAAAGCCCGTACTAGCCAGTAACTACCACCTGAGTCTACACCGCACCCACCGTAGACGCCGCAAGTCCAAGCGGCATCCGCCATAGAAAGCAACACCGCAGATTGCCCGTTCAACGACAAAGCGGGAAGCTGAACGTACCCTGCAAAGAATAGGTCGCCGTGGCTTTGGCTTAACTGCTTTGCCCAATCGCAGTTAGGTCCAGTTGCCCTTGCCGCGTAAGAGCCGTCGTGAACGGGTGATGTTACGATGGTTGGTGTCCCGTCTGCCCACCAAGTCGGACTGACGCCTCCACTTTCGAACCCATCTTGGAAGATGAACGTGGATGCGGAGGGGGTAAAGTAGGCGGTTAAGTTGTGGGTTACGCCGCCGACTTGTGCGGGGAGAGTCAGCGGGTTGGCTGTCAAAACATTTCCGTCAAATATCCAGTAGCTAAACGTGTAGCCTGCCGCGGGAGAAGCAGCAATTGTTAATGTACCTGAAACGACGTTAACTAAGCCGTAGGGACTAGTTGTGCCTCCTTCGTGCGGGTTTGAAGTTATGCTAACCGCCCAGCTTTCGTCCCCTGAGCCCATCGCCATCGTGTGAACCATAGTCCAGTTGAGGTAAACGGAAGGTATGTTTGCATCCACAATTCCGCCGACTATGAAGCATGTGCCAGCTATGCCACGGTCGATGAACATTGGATACGCCACCGTGAAGTCTGTTACGTAAGAATCGTCGAAGCTGAAGGTGACGGCGGCTTTTTGACCCGTAAACTGGGTGTAAGAGTCACGCACAGTTAAGACAGCTAAGTTGCCCGCGTTCTGCTGCAGAACTAAGTAATCAAGAATTTGCGCCAACATTGCAGGGGTAGTATCGAACTCGCCGGGAGAGTCAGTAACCTTGTGAGTATACAAATTGAGCAGACTCTTCTGCTGCACCGCAAGGTCAATCCACTCTTGAACATTTGCAAAGGTGGTGTTGGGAGTTATACAAGCAGACGACAGCTGATACCAATCCGACACGGGATAAGGCTCGGGAAAATACAAACCACCCTCTGCTGTTCGACCTATCAAACGATACTGCGAAACAATGTCTATGACGGTCTGGTTGTAGTCACCATTTGGATACGCAATTACAATGGGCAAGGGAAGACCATGTTGAGCGAAGACAGCATTCATAGAGGTGACCTCATTTATGATCTGCGGGGTTGTCAGCGAAGTCAAGTAAGGATGGTTATAGCTGTGATCCTGAAAATCCCAAGCGGGAACCGAAGACGCCTTCGCGGTTGGAACTACAGGCAGACAAAACAAGCTTCCACAAAAAAATAAAATAACTAATGCAACATAGAAGGGCCTGAAGTGTTTCAAACGGAATTTCTCCCAGCTTTAAGCCCCCAGTTGGAGTTTGAACTTTTTAAAAACTTGTGACTGGCATAAAGCAACAACAAACCTTTAAAGGGGGTATTCCGTTTCGGATTTAAAACTCAAAAGGTGCTGGGCGACAACACAACTTGTTAGCTGAAAACTACAAACTTTGCTGCAATCGAAAACTGGTTACTATCGAAAGCTTGGCGGAGCTCGTTAGTTAGTTACGTTTGAACAGGTTCTTGGTTTTATACCTGATTTTAGGAATCCTTAGAAGCACAACAACAGCCACCACAACTGCTACCACCACAAATATGATAATAACCACGGACCAATCCGTAGGCTCTCTTGGAGGCTCAATGAAAAAGTATTCAATGCCTGAACTCACGGTGTTTGAAGCATAATCTTTAGCGTACACTGTTATATTATGGCTTCCTAGGGGCAATTCGTTAAGAGTCATGTTTGCGGTAACCGTCACGTTCGCTTGGCCATCTAAACTGTATCCGATCCATGAGGCAGATCCTGTAACGTTGAAAACCAAAGGAACATCATTCACTGTGAAGCTTTCATTCCCAGACGGTGACGATATGGAAAGCGAAAGAGGAATTGGACCCGCATCCCAAATTGCAGTGTAAGTTACGTTACTAACGGCAGTTATTGTTCGGGGGTTAGTTGTGTTTCCGTCGTCCCAGTGGGAGAAAGTTACTTGTGTACCGCTGACAGAAGTGAAGGTTGGTTCGGCGTAAAGTTTATGGACGGAGTCTACGTCCCAAACGTAATTAACTTGGTTAACTACAGCTGCCAAGTCAAAATCAACATACACTTTACCGCCGTTGGCCTCAACTGTTACGGAACAGGTTTTTTCAGGTGGAGGACCAGTTCTGACAGTGAAGTGTACTATCTCTGACCCCACGGTTTTTCCGTTGCGGTCCCGCGCGTATACAGCTAAACTGTGGGAACCATCCGCTAAATCGCTTAGTGTGGTGTTGCCAGATATTGTCTTGTTGCTTTGCCCGTCTAAACTGTAGCCTAGCCAAACTGCTGGATTGTTTAAGCTTACCGTTATAGGAACATCACTTTTCGTGTACGTGGTGTTTCGGGGAGATAAAAGAGAAATGGTCAGAGGGACCTCTTTAGTAATGAAGTATGCCTTTAGGTTAGCATTGTCTAAACCTTGCTCAGCCGTCAACGAGTAGGGATTGACGGAACCTACGTCTTCGCCGTTTAAGTCCCAATGGTCGAATTTGTAGCCTGAAGATGCTGTAGCAGTGAAGCTGTAAGTTTGCCCTACAGTAAGCGTCTGTGAACCCGATGGAGAAACTGAACCATGTGAATCAGCTGAAACGGTTAACTGAACAGTAGGTGTTGGGGTAGGCGAGGGGGACGGAGTTATGCTTGGCTTGGGTTCGTATGGTAAAGTGTTGTAAACTGCCACATCATCGATGTACAAGCGGTAAGTTGCCGTGTCTTCTTCGTCGTGGTAAACGTCCGTAGACAAGTAATATTCGTAACCGTTTGTTGAAACATTATAGTTTTGTAAGTCAATTATCAAGTTACCGTCTATCCAGACTTTTATCACACCGTCTGGAGCAATCACGGAGTACCATTCAAAATGGAACCATTGACCTAAAGGAATCGGCGCACTACGATACCCTGTTGGGTCTGTTTTGCCATCGTCACCAGGAGCCCACCGGTAGCAAAGCGTTGCATCCATGGTGTTATCGTCGTTGATTGCGATTATGCCGAAACTGTAGAAAGGACAATACGTCGGGGGATTGTAAGTGCTGAGTTGAAATAGATCCAAAAAAGGCCACTTGTCGCCTAAAGTTTGTCCTTCAGGTATGTAGAACCACTCTGAAACGTAAAGGGTGTCGCCTAAAGTTGGAAACTCGCTTTGGTAGATATTCCATTCGTTACGGTATGCGTTGCCTGTAGTTTCCAGAACCAAACATCTGTCTCCACTGTGAGGTGTAACACCCGTGTCCTTGTCGAAGCCTTCTATCCAAACATTATCCATCGAAGTACCACCGTCAAATTCAAACGAACTTCTAAGAGCATGACTTGAACCTTGAGCTCGTCCTACGCCGATTAGCCTATGATGGGATATTGAGGCATTTTCGAAATCCGTTTGCCAAAGCGGAGACGGCGCCGCATCCAAACGAATGGTACACACAGACGTTGAAAGAAAAAATAAGACCAGCAACGTGGCTATGAATACGTTAAGTAATTGTTTCTTCATTGCCTTGCCTACCTGTTTGCTGGATGTACATAAGAGAAATAGTGAAAGGCGCAAGTTCCTTGTGGAAATCGAGGAAATGTCGACTCCACACGTTATCGGACGCAAGACAGAGCAGTATACAGCTGACTATGACTATATAGTCAGTGTATTAGGGCATGTGTAAAGGAGCCAGTCCACGTGCTTGATTAAGGACGCTAAACGCAGAGCTGGCACACATGCCAAAAAAGGAACAAGTTCATCCAAACGAACCATGCTGTTTCTTTAACGCCACTAACAGGTTTTTTGCCCCTGAATTCGTCAAATTAAGAGGACAATTTAAAGACTTAAAAGATATCTTTCAAAATCAGCGGCTACTTGGCGCCAACTAAATTTTTCTTCAATTAAAGCCATCTCATCCTTACGTGAAGCCACGAAGACTGCGTAGTCATCGTGAATCTGGGAAATTGCCTTGGCGATTTCTTCCGCTGAACTGTTTGGAATAAAAACGGCGCTTTTGTAGTTTCCCAGAATGTATCGATGTGCGGGTATATCTGTGGCTATTATTGCTTTTCCCATCGCGGCGCATTCTACAAGTTTTAGGGGGCATTGGTTTCGCCATATCGCCAAGTCAGGTATTGGAATTAAACCCACATCACACATGGTAACGTATTTGGGAACTTCTTCGTAGGTTACTTTATCATGTAAAATCACGCGGTCTCCGACGCCGTATTCAGCTATCGCCTTTTTCAGTACGCCGAAACTTCGAGAGGAACCCAGCAGGTACAAAACCACATCAGGATACTTGTTTTCAAGCAGTTTCATACTTTTGATGCTATCAACGATTCCGCGACCTTTAGCGTACTTGTATGCGCCGCCGCCCATTGACCCGTGATAAAAAACCACAAATTTATGGGTGAGACCGGAGGCTTTTCTTAGGAGTTCCCGATCAAAATTTTCTGGGTTAAAAAGAGTCGTTGACACTCCGCTAGGCCAAACACCCACCGTTTCAGGGTTAATTTGAAATCGGTCGCAGATTTCGGCACGCATCATAGGCGTAATTATTGTCATCCCGTCTCCAAGTTTTTTCGCCATTGCAACGCCGACCCCGAAAAGTGAGCGTGTTATTCCAGGTCCATCAACGGGTGTTGTTCTGATATCAAAGATAATTTTTGGCCTTCGTGATTTAGGGAATAACTGTATGGGTATTAAGCTGATGTAGACGGGGTCTTGTGGTTCCACTATAACAAAGTCAGTTTTAGAAAAAGTTAGATAGAAAGGCAAGTACAACGTAAGCAAAAGAGTGTATAGCAGTAACGTGATTGGCGAAATGAACCGCATAGGGAGAGCAACTACGCGCACTTTGTTTGTTGGGGGCTCGAACTTTTCTTTTGAGTAAACGCCGAATAAAGTGGTTTTATGGCCGCGTTCCGCCAGACCTCTTAAAACCTCGATTTGGGATGTTTTGTAAAGAACCTCATCTAAGACCAGAAAACTAAGCCAACAGATTTTCTTTGGACAATCTGTTATTGTTTTTTGTGTAGACATAAAATGATTCCAACAAGAAAAGTTGTGTGAAACGAATTGTTTTGAAAATCTTTGCGACACTTCAAAGGAAAAACCTGTTTAAGAAAACGCCAAAAAAACGGCAATTTCGCGAAGCTATTTCCCTTCAATCGTGTTCAGCATTTTTTCTTTAGGGATCCCTGAGTCAATTAAAAAATCTTCAAATGACGAATAAACTGGTTTTGACCTAAGAAACTTTTCGAAAGCCGACCCAGTTTGCGCTCGGACGGGCAACTTGCCCCAGTCACCAGCCCGTTTGAGAAATATGGGGAATTCCTCCCAGAAATCTTCGATTACAGGAACCTTACCAGTTTTTCGGTAAAGTTCTTGAGCGTAAGTTTTTGCTTCATTTATGTATTTTTCTTTACGTTTTTTAAAGTACTGGTCGAGGCTCATGACGACCTTACAGGGATTGCCAACAGCAACGGAGCACGGTGGTATATTTTGAGTTACTACCGACCCCGCACCGATTATTGAGTATGGTCCAATACGGACTCCTTTCAGGATGGTCACGTTGATGCCGAGAAAAACGTTATCTTCTATCACCACTTTTCCTGAAGAACCCAAAACCTCGCCATATTTTTCGCGAAGGATCGACCAATCAAACCCATGCGTGAGAATACAAACGTTTTCGCCTATGTTGCAGTTGCTTCCTATTTCTACTAAACAAGGGCGAGTTAGATCTATTGCCACGTTGCCGTAGAATCTTGTTCCATCCCCCACAGTTACGCCTTTCTTTCGTAAATAAGAAACAAACAGCTTGGAATCTAAAGTGTATATTTTTCGAACAACCAATGTGAAAATATCCTTTAAAAGAGACATATGGTTCACCCAATTATTTATGACCATATCGGTCTAAATTTGCGCGGAAAAACCCAAGAAAACTGGCAGCATTTCTGAAAAAGTAGTAAGGAGATAGAAGAAAAACGTTTTGTTCTCGATTAATTTTGTAGACTTTTAACGCACCCTTTAAGCCGATATAAAATGCTAAGGGGAAAAAAAGTTCCCATCTGAATGCATGAGTTTTGTATTTGCGGTATAGAAAGTAGGATCCGTATCCGTACCAGAAATGTTTACGCCATAGTGCATTCCAAGTTGTAGGAGGATATTTTCGGTAATATTCAGCGGAGGAATTTCTGGAAAGCTGCCACCCAGCATTCTTTATTCTAATGGCAATGTCGCCATCTTCTGCGGCTCCTTTAATGTCAACATCAAAGCCACCAACCTGATTAATTGCGGTGAGTCTGAAAATTTCAAAGCCGCCCATTTGTCCTGAAATCGCATTTTTTCCACCTAAAAGATCAAGATATGATTCGAAAGTGGCAACAGGAGTGGTTGCGGTAACTCGTAGCTCTTTTGCCAGTGCAGCACCTGTTAAAGGATTATTTTCCATAAACTCGACATGCTTACATACAAAGTCCTTGTTTAATACGAAATCGTCATCAACCCACACTACGTAGTCCCCTTCAGCGTTGTCGACAACCATTTGCCTTGACGCACCAAGCCCCTTGTTCTCAACCATGTAAAGAACCGTTTTGATGTCTGTTTTCTTTGTAAACTCTGTTAAGTAGGGAAGAGCATCACCCCGCTCGTTTTCATCCACTATAATTAATTTCATGGCTTCGTGGGGGTAATCTTGTCTTGATATGCTGTCTAAGGCGGTTTGGACAGTTTTTCCCGAGTTCTTAAGACACAAACCCACAGTTACTTTCATGCACGTCTGTTTCACCGATACCTCCTCTTTGGGGTCATCAGGGAGTTGAATAGTAAATTTCGCTGCCTCCATCGGAGTAAATTCTGTTTGTATCCGTCAATTGGTCAGAAACATGTGCCATATCGATTGGTTCTCCAGAAACAGCCACATAACATCCTTGGGTGTTTAAGTATCGCAGGTAAATGTACGAATCTGGGGTTATCGTATTGTTCACAGACAAAAGATGCGCCTCATTAACCACCCTCAACGCGTAACCTCTCAGGACATGTTGACGTGCATCGGCATCAGCGAACAAAACAGAATCCTTAGGTGTGTGTACCGAGAGCCATTCTGCGCTGTAAACGTCGCAGTCTGGAACATAAGACCCGTAAAGGTGAGCCAAAACCTGCGGGTTACTGCTTTCTTCCATGGCAGAAAAGCTCATGGAACTTGAAGCCCCAGGGCTTAAGTCATCGGTGACCTCGTAAACGAAGCCTACTTTCACCAAGAAAACAGCTACGAAAATTACACAGAGCAAAACCAAAGCTATGGTACGTGCTTGCTTTATGGTTGTGAAGTGCTTAGAAGCCCATGTTATAATCACGTAACCACCGTAGAAACTGAGGGGCGCTAAAAATATTAGCAACAAATGGAAAAACCTGTCTTCTACGAACGCATCTGCAAAAGAAGGAAGAACAAAAGTCATTATAAGAATGAATGCGGCTGCCAAAGCCATTGGGATGTATTCTGCTTGGAGGTTCAATTTTTTGCGGTTAATGAGAAGTACAACAAGTCCAAGCCCTATCAGCACGTAGGGAATCTTGCTTATGAAAAAGTCAGCTTGATAGGCTAACGTTACACCGGTTAAGTCGGGGGAAATAAACCCGGAAACAGCGCCGCCTCTGGACGTAAGATCAAAAAACCCTGTTGAAAAGGTAGTTGCTAAACGGTTCACGAAACTCATGAAGGTTTGGTCAAGAGAAGTGGAAACAAGAGTATACCACAAAACCGCAAAGGCAATAATCACAAATAAAACTCGGGCAGTCAGCACTTTTCTTAGTCTAAAGGAGCGCTTGAGTAATGGAGGTTTTTTCCAATTTCTAACTGTTGAAAGATTCTCCATTATCAAAAGAGAAGCCCAAGTCGCTAAAGCACAGAAAATGAAAACGTAAAAAGTCGAATAATGCGACACAACCAACGCAATTCCAAATATGCCTATAAGGAGTTCCTTTTTCTTTGGACTGATACTATTAGTCAAGATGGTGTAAAGTATTAACACAAGGAAAAGTTCGCCTATCGTTTGTCTTCGTTCTTCGCCGTAAAAACGTGGGAACAGAATAAAGTAGAAAGCGCCCAAGAAGGCTATGCCTTTTCCGAAGCCTTGCTTGTACATTTGATACATCGTTAATGGAACTAAGCAGTAAAGCAGGAAATAGGGGATTTTGAAAATCCACTCGCCGGTTATGTTCAAAAGTTGAGAGAACATTGTCGGCAGTACAGTTACGCTTAACATTGAGTTGTAGTCGCGCAGCTCAAACTGGCTTAAGAATAAATATGGATCCCACAAAGATTGCGTATTCGTGGAGCTAAAAACGTAGAATTCTCCGAATGTGTCGTACCCAAGCAGATTAGCAGAGATAAATTCTCTTTGGAAAATCAATGAAAGCCCAATCACTGCAACCGCTATCGGAAAGAAAGACGACGGAAGCCACCTTCGAAAAACGACCGCGAAAACTGCAATCACAGAAACCAGAGCCACCATCAATAGCAGTGCCCAACTGCTGTGGTAAAGAGCGCCAAAAAGTGACAAAACAGGAATTACCGCCAAAAAGATGAAAGGCACCAGCTGTTTTGGGGCAGGTAAAGAATAAACGTGAGCTGGGCTGTCTGGGTTACGGTCAGCTATAAACGTCAAGGCAAATAACGCTGCGCTCAAAACAACCAGCAGCGGCAACACGGAAAGCGGCGCAGTTATGCCTAAGAAAGGAAGAGCTTGGTTGACTGCTAGCCCCAGAAACATCGAGAAGGTAAGACTTAAACCGACTGAAAGGGGCACAGTCTCGAATACGCTGGTGACATTTAATTTTAGAATCCGAAGAAGCAAATAACCGGGTAAAAACATAAGGTAAATGAAACCAATTATTTGTCTAGCTACTGGAATATCGAGCAGTATTGTCAGGATGGCAATAGCCTGTACGGCTAACAAAACTTTTGTGGAAGAATTCATATTCAAAACACCAACCATAAACTTTTTTTAAAAAAACGGTATCTGAAAAAGTCAAACAAAAAACGTGAAAATGTTTATTATTAGCCAAAAATGTGGACTAATGCTCGACTTCACTGATAATGCCAATTATTCTTTGACCTGTTTTACCATCACCAAAAGGATTTAGCCAATTACGATTCTTGGCGGAAGACGCTTTAGCCGCTTCAAGGATTCTATCTGGGTTTGTACCCGCCAAAATGTTGGAGCCAACCTCTAACGTTTCAGGCCTCTCAGTGTTATCACGCACGGTAACACAAGGAACACCAAGAATACAGGCTTCTTCTTGCACGCCGCCCGAGTCAGTTAAAACAAGCTTAGCTTTGCTTTCAAGCTGCAAAAAAGCAAAATAGTCCAACGGCTCAATCAGAGTCAACTCTCGCACGTCTAAACCAAATTTACCCATCTGTTTCTTGGCTCGTGGATGAACAGGATAAACAAGCGGAACATTCAGTTCTCTTTGAACTTTTTGAAAACCTTCGATTATTCCAGCGAACCGTTTGGGGTTATCAACGTTTTCCTGCCTGTGTACCGTAACAAGGACAAAACCGTTATCGGTGAGACTTAATTGCTCCATGATTTGGGTCTTTTTAGCGGATATTGCCAAATTCTGGTTCACAGCATCCACCACCGTGTTGTCCGTAACAAATAACTTTTCATCACCTATACCTTCCCCAAGCAAAGTCTGTCTACACTGCTCGGTCGGCGCAAACAAAAAATCGGAACAGTGGTCAGCCAAAACACGGTTGATTTCTTCAGGCATCTGTCGATCATAACTGCGCAACCCCGCCTCGACATGCCCCACTTTGATGCTCAACTTTGAAGACGCAACTGCCCCAGCAAACGTTGTATTAGTGTCGCCTTGAACCAGCGCCACATCGGGTGCATCCTGCGCTAAAATTTGGCTTATACCTATCAGCATTTTGCCAGTTTGTTCCCCGTGAGAACCAGAGCCCACGTCCAGATGATATTTTGGTTGAGGCAAGTCCAATTGGTCAAAAAACACTTTATCCATACTGTAAGAGTAATGCTGCCCAGTATGCAGGACACAGTAGTCCAAACCGAGCCTTTCACATTCTCGTATAAGGGATGAGCACTTGAGTATTTCTGGTCTTGTTCCCAGAATAAGGATTAGTTTCAGCTATACCTCCCCTCAAAACTACTAGATGAATACCTAACTATTAATCATTCAGTTCATGAGTCTACGCAATTTTAACGCAATCAAAGAGGGTTCAAAGCATTTGGCGTCTGCGGCTGACGCTGCTTTTGTTTAAGCTTAACCGGAATAGGCTGCAGCTGTTTTCTTGCAGGCTTACCCAGAGGCTCAACTAAAGGTGTTTCCCGCCGATTTTCAACACTCACAGATTTTTTGGCAATTTTCGCAGCCTGAGCCGCCGACGAGGCAAGTTTGCCATAACCCACACCGTAATAAGCAAAACCTAAGCTTTCAGCTTCAGCAGGATTGAATATTCGTTTGCCGTCGACAATAACTGGGTTTGAGTTCATCAACTCCTTAACCTCGCTAAGGCTCAGGTTTTTGAACTCTGAATGATCAGTTACTATCATTAGACAATCGGAACCTTTAAGCGACCCCGACAGAGACCCCGCCCGTTTAGCGCCGAAATATTCGGTACAGTAGGGGTCAAAAACGGTCAAGTTTGCACCTGAAGCTAAAAGTTCATGAACAATAGGCTCGGAAGGGCTAACGCGTGGGTCATCGATGTTGGCTTTGTAAGCGGTGCCCAACACAGCTATTTGGCAGCTATCTACACATTTACCTGCAGCCTGCAGCCCTCGAAAAACCAACTTGACCAAATGATGAGGCATATAGTCGTTGACTTCTCGAGATGCTTTCACGACGTTTTTCCCATTGAATTCTGTTCCATGAATCAACAAGTACGGGTCTTTAGTGAGGCAAGGACCGCCAACGCCAGGTCCAGGCGTGTGAATGTTCACGCGGGGATGAGTGTTCGCTAAAGCAATTACTTTGGTTATGTCTGCCCCGTGTTGTTCACAGATAAGCGCCAGTTGATTGGCAAACGCTATGTTAACATCCCTGAAAGTGTTTTCAGCCGTTTTCGAAACCTCGGCAGTCTGCGCTTCAGTTTCAACTATTTTTTTGCATACTGTTCGGAAAAGTATCGCGGCGACTTTTGTGCTGTGAGATCCGACACCGCCTGCGAGTCTTGGGCCTTCGATGTATTCTTTGATGGCGTTTCCAGGGGCAATGCGTTCAGGCACGTACGCTAGGAAAAAGTCGGATTCTGCTTTCAAGCCACTTAAAGATTCCAGAAGCGGTTTCGCCTTGCCGTGCAAAGTTCCCGGAGGCACTGTACTGCACAGCGTTACAAGACTTTTTTTCTTCAAGCCTGAACCTACACTCATTAGAGCATTTATCAAAAATGACAAGTCAGGCTCTTTATTTTCACCAATCGGCGTTTGAACGGTAATCACTGCAACATCTACGTTGGAAAAGGTTACCTCAGAAACAAATTCAGCCCTAAGCTTACCCAAGCGAACGTTTCGTGCGATGAGTTCGGTTAAGCCTGGTTCGCTGATGGGGCTTACGCCTTGGTTTACTTTTTCGATAATGCCTGCTTTGATGTCGGCGGCGGTTACATCAAATCCGGCTTCTGCAAATAACGCAGCGGTGGGCAAGCCAACGTAGCCGGCGCCGAGAACCGCTATGCGCACGTTTCTTTTTTTGATTGCGTCGATTAATGAGTCGCGAAAAAAGTTTTCAGATTTTTTTAACATTTACAAAGCCTCGATTTTTCTAAAACACCAAAATACCAAAGCTTAGAACTATTGAGTGATAATTGTGACTTGCGTTTTAGTCGGCAAGGAGCAAGATATGTCTTCAACCATGCGGCGCCACACTTTTTCGCTGTCGAACCCTTCGGTTACGCTTTTTCGCGCGTTTTTCTGCATAAATTTAACCTCGTTTTCAGAGGCATAAAGCACGGCACTGATTTTTTCGCCTAAATCCTGGGGGTTTCCTGGCTCTGCTGTGAACCCGTTGTAGCCGCTTATCACTAATGCGCTTACGCTGCCCACGTCAGTGGCAACAGGGATGCATTTGCATGCCATGGCTTCGATTAACACGCGGGGCAAACCTTCAGCGTAGCTCGACAGAGTGAACACGTCAGAAAGATTGTACAGTTCCAGTAGCTCCAAGCGGTTTCGCACCCCAAGGAAAGTTACCTTCTCCTGCAAGCCCAAAGTAGACGCGAGTTCTTCGAGGGCGTTTCTTTCGTCGCCGTCTCCAGCTATAAGAACCTTGACAGCGCCGTCTGGCAAAGTGTTAACGGCTTTCAGTAAAACGTCAACTGCTTTGTTTTTGTCCAGTCTGCAAACTGCAAGAATCACGTGCTCGTCTAAGCCGATTCCCCATTTGTCCCTGAGTTCTGCCTTGGAATCCAGAGGCTTGAAGAAGAAGGTGTCAGTTGAAGAAGGGCTAACGATGACATTGCAGTCATGTTCTTTTTCAATTATTTCTTTTAACTTCCAAGAGCGAGCAAAGATTAAATCGCAGTTTCGGTAGATAAATTGTCTAGCTTTCTTTTGCAAGTAGCTGTTTTCAAGATTGACGTCGGTTCCCATGGCGACTACGCTAAGAGAGAAAGTGTGGAATTTTTTCAGCAAAGCCAAGGGGTAAGCGTGCAGCACGTAGAAGCAAACTATTGCGTCTGGTTTTGTGTGCCGTATGACTTTTGAGATGGAAAGAAAATCGCGTACGGCGACGTTGGGGTTTAGCAGGTTAAAGAAACTGATGTTTGGGCTCTTTAAGTAGATGGGAGCAACTTCAATGTATGCTCCGCTTTCCGCAAGCGCCTGCAAAGCCTCCGTGTATCGTTGTTTATCCTCAAACCGTACCAAGGGCGCGACGACGAATTGCTGCGGCAGGTGGGCTAAATACTTCGCCACATAAAGCAGCTCCACTTCGATTTCATGTGCCCAGCAGAAAAACATGATTTTCATCTGCAAGTCCTCAAAAAACTTCCAAAAATCAGGCGTGGAAATACAGGCTTTATTTTTGTTTCAGAAGCTGCACAAGCAGATCATGGTAGGATTTTGACAGTTTTTGCCAGATGTACTGCTGGCTTACCGTTTTCCCTTTTCGGGCTCTTTCCAAGAAGGGCTTAGGGTCTTCCAAATACGACATGATGCAGGCAAAATATTCTTCGCTTGTGTTCGCGATTGAAACGCAGTTGTTGGCGCTGTAGAGCACTTCAGGTATCGGAGTGGATATCACAGGTTTTTCCTGAGACAGGTACTCCCATACCTTCACGGGCGAAGCGTAGTAGGAAATGGGGTCTAACGGGTTTAAGGGACTCACGCACAAGTCAGATGCAGCCACGTATTTGGGCACTTCAGTGTGGGGAACAAAGCCGACTTGAATAACATTTTCTTCAAGCCCCAACTGCTTGATTCTATTGGTGATTTGGTTGAGATAGTTTGTGGTGAGTTTTCCACCGACGATAACAAACTTGATTCCTCGGTTGATTCGTTTCTTGGCTTTGTAGAGGGCTTCTAAAAAGTCACTCATGGACAGCCAGTACTCCACGTTCCCGACAAAACAGATGGAAAGGTCAGACTCGGCGATTCCAAGTTGCTGCCGTATTAACGCCCCATCTGTTTGGTAGTCCTCAAAAAAGTATTCTTCCACACCGTTGGGTATACGGTAAACGTTTTTTGAACCCGCCTGTTTAGCGTAATCCGCCAGCATGTAAGAGCACGCGATTGTGGAGTCGCAGTTTTTTATTACGGACTTCATCATCCGAGAAAAAGTGAGGCTTGCCAGACGTTTCGGAATGAAGTCTGGAACATAATCAGTTGCGGCTATAGCGTAATGATCCACTAAGTCCACGATAGACAAAAGGTCTTTGGGAACTGTTTTGGAAACCAGAAAAGGCGGAAACAGGTTCGCGAAAACCACTGCGTCTATGTCGAACTTTGTTATTATTGCAGACGCGGATTTTGCGAATACGCCGCTGTTTGCCAGATAATATGTTGAAAGCGAGCTGGAGGGGATGTCACCAATGTTGAAGACTGTTGTGTTGCTTTTTCGGATGACGCGGTCGTGGATGGAAAAACGCATCACGTAGACCTCATCGCCGAAGTCTCGGAACTGCTCAAAAATGTGATGCAACCTGCAAGGGTTTGGGTGACCTAAATAGTCACTTGGAGGCAAAACTAAAATTCGCATAAACTTCCACTCAAAAGGCAATTGAAATAAAATTTTGCCAGAAAACTTAGCATCGGGGGCTATTCGTTCATGAGGGTGCACACTCTTGACGGCACCGTTATTGTCGCTTGAGGGTCGTAGGTTATGGCGTTCACTAGTTCCTCGTATAATTCTGTGTTGCCTTTGACGATTTCGTAGTCAGGATGCACCAGAAACATGCATACACCGCCCAAGTCGCGTATTACGCTTGCCATGATAGCCCACGTCTTCAAAACTTGATCTGGAGACAAACCTAGAACATGCAGAAGTTGATGGTCTTGCGGCAAGGTAAGAGGGATTTCGGTTAAGCCGTCAAAAGTTAACGGAAAAACGGTGCCGACGCCGTGAGGTTTCATTGTGTAGGGGTGTTTAGGGTCCCACGAAGGAATTGAAGTGTCATATTTGTAGCCCGCTTCTGAAAGAGCCTGCATAAGAGTTGGGCTATGCTGCAATATGGGCGCTCTGAATCCTTCAACAGGTTGCTGTATGATTTTTCCCAAAGTTTGCCTTACATCAGAAACTCTTTGGACAAGTTTGTCCTTGGATAAATGCGCCAGTTTTCCATCGTGCTTAGTGTCGTGTGAACCTACTTCACCTTGGTTAGCGAGTTCCCTGATTACATCATCGTCCAGTTTGTACCGTTTCGAAGACACATACCAAGCTGAACGAACATCATACTTTTCCTCTACCTTCTTAATCACACTGGCGCGTTGCAGTCCTTGAGAAGATTCAATATCATGCGTTAAAATGCAAACATAATTTTCTGAAAAAACAGGCTTTTTCTCCATTACCTTATCAGAAGCTTCTTCTATCGCATTCACAAGCATAAACCGAAGAGCATCCATGGGAAGTTTATCGCAAAGAGACAGGTTTTGTGGTCCCTTATCGCATTTCATAAAGAAATCGCGGACTCTCTGGGGTGCCAAACCGTACGGTATGGGTAATTCAGTGAACAATTTATGGAGTTTTGACTGCTTCGGAGTCAAAGTCTCGTCCATCAGCGAGTTAAACTCTTGGACGACATCAACCTTTAAGACAACTATGTCTTCTTTAGGCTCCATATTTGTTGAGGTATCATCATCGAAGGTTGAGGTTTCAGGCATGTCAAAGCAATACCGCGTTTTAGGCGTAATTGACAGCGCCGTATGCTCTGTTGCAGCTACGAAGATTAAATTGCCAGGCTTCATCACATAATCTAAACGGGATTTTTTTGCCCAAGATTTAAAACTTAAAGAATCCGAAGGAATAACAACCGAACTTTTACTTTCGGCAATTTTTTCGTTATAAACGATGGAGACTTCAGCGTTCTCGGGCGCTGTGAACGTTACGTTCAAAGGTGACAAGAGTTCCCTGATAACCATTGCCTCTGGAGGCGGAGCATTAATTGATAGGTTCACTTAAAACACCAAAAGAAGCCGAAACTGTATGAATAGTAGGAACTTCTAAAATTTTATTTTCGTACACCGGTTTTCAGATAAAAAAGTGGACCGACAATTTGCCACCAATCATGGAAGGGAGAAATGTTTGAGTAGCCACCTTTGTGTCTGAAGGGGTAAACTTTGGAAACAGGCACTTCTTTTGTCCTGTAACCTAAAGTCAAAGCCTTATAATGAATATAGTATTCTAATTCGTATCCGTCAAGCCAGCTTTGACTTATATCGATTTTCTGGTCATTAAACAAGCTTAATTTATACGCTCTAAACCCGTTCGTGACATCCGTGCATTTAGATTTCGTAAGCAGGGTCCACACAAACGGATAAAGTCGACTGAACATACCCCGTAGAAAAGGGTTCTTCACACACTTGCCACCGTTTAGAAACCTTGACCCCTGCACGTAATCAAACTTATCCCTAAGAATCGGCATTAAAAGCCTGTTGATTTCGCTTGGCTGGTCTTTGTCGTTTCCAGCCATAATCACGGCGACATCGTATTTTTGTCTAATGGCGTATTCGATGCCGTCCCTGATAGCGGAGCCTATACCTCTTCTATCGTGCCTGCTTATTACACTCACTGGAATTGGGACTTTTAAAGAAACGTTTTCTAGTTGGTCAAGTTCTCTGTTCGTTGCGCGGTCAATTACGACACATATCTCGTTAACAGATTTCTCCTTGAAGTTTGATAGAACACATAGAAGTTGCCGAGTGTTATTGCAGCAAGGAATTATCGCGATCATTTTAGAATCATCAGAGAAACTTGACTTCAATCGTTATAATCTCCTGATAATTCGCGCAGGGTTTCCAGCAACTAAGGTCCTGTGGGGGACATCTTTGGTAACAACCGAACCCGCCCCAACCATAGCTTCTTCTCCGATGGTAACTCCGGGGATTATGACGCTGTTTGCGCCGATGGACGCGCCTTTCTTAACGGTTGTTGGTAAAAGTTGCCATTCGCCTTGTGCTCGGGGATGCTTGTCGTTGGTGAATGCAACGTTTGGTCCGATAAACACGTTATCCTCAATTGTTACGCCTGTAGGAATGAAAACGAACGGTCTAACTTTGCAGTTGTCGCCGATAACTACGCCTTCTTCGATGTAAACGTAAGAGTCGATTTTGCTGTTTTTTCCCACTTTACACTTGAAAAGGTTAACTTGGTCAAAGATTTTAGTTCCTTCGCCTATGTGGGCGCCAGAAATCATGGCATATTTGGGTTCTTTTTGGGGGTTCGGCATTGATTAGTCCACTTGCTCCGTTCGGCCGTTTTCCATGGCTTTACGGGTAAGCTCTAAAAGTTTCACTACATTAGCGCCGACCAAACCATTATTTTTGTTCAAGAAGGTGTCACATGATGCACGACCCTCTCGGATACAACGGACAAAATGGGACAACTCTGAGTTCATGGTGTTGCTTCGCTCCACGGGCACATCAAAATAGTGGTCGTTTTCAAACGCCGTTAGCTTTTGACTCATGCAGTCAATCTTTGCGAACCTGTCAGAACCCATAATCTGTACTTCCCTAACTTTATCAGGATGCAGCCAACTAACTTCGATGTGCGCCATCATATTACTTTTAAATTCGCTAGTGATGTGCGCAGTTTCTTCATTTTGACCCTTCCTGTGGGCTTTAGCTACACACGTCACTTTGTGAGGCCAATCGTTAGTTAAAAAATTGAGGATGTCAAACGGGTGCGACACCAAGTCGGTGATTATGTCTCTACCGTTCATAAGAGGCATAAGTGCAGTCCACGTTAACTTCATCCAGTAAAGGTCGCCAAACCAACCGTTTTCAATTAAACTCTTGGCTTTCTCTATGGCAGCGTCAAACCTGAAAATGTGACCCACTGACAGAACCAGATTTTTTTCATGCGCTAAATCCACCAGTTTTATGGCTTCAAGAGAATTCAAGGTCATAGGTTTTTCCACTGTTACATGCTTACCGCTGTTAAGTGCATCTCGACAGATGTTAAAGTGGGTCACGCTGGGGGTGCAAATGTGAACCGCATCTACGTCAGAATGTTTAAACAGTTCCTCAGGCGTTTTTGCCAAATAAGGCACGCCGTATTTTTCTTTGCAGAAGGCCAAGTTGTCCTCGAAAACGTCACAAACCCCTATCAGGTTAACGTTTGGCTCTGTTTTACCCATTAAAGCGTACTCTGAGGCAATTTTTTTACCCCAGTAACCAACACCTATAACGGCAACATTCATTTCTTCCAATCTTTTCAAACTCCTTTCCCGATCTTAAGTTAAAGTTTGAGAGCAAAACTCGTGAATACCCTGAGACACCTGTTCAATTTGTGACGGTTCCAGTTCAGGGTACATTGGCAAGCTTAGAACTTTTTTGGAGACCCCTTCGCTGTTAGGAAAATCTCCTTCTTTGTAGCCATAAAGCTGCCTGTAAATTGGCTGCAGGTGAATAGGGATAGGGTAATGAATTCCACATTGGATGCCCTTGCCCTCAAGGTAAGCTTTCAAGGTATCCCTGCGTTTTGACTTAATCGCATAAAGGTGATACACAGGGGACAACTCGGCGGTTTCACTTGGCGGCAACTCAACCTCGTCTAAGTCGCTCAACAGTTTGTTGTATAATCTTGCTGCTGCTCTGCGTTTATTGTTCCAGTCTTCAAGCTTTCGGAGTTGGACGCGGCCTATCGCGGCGTTTACGCTGTTGAGACGCGCGGTTACACCAATCAGGTCATGTTCGTAGTGGGATATTCTTCCGCAGTCACGTAGTTTGGCTATGTGGTTAGCGACCTCTTCGTTGTTCGTAACTGCCATGCCGCCGTCGCCTCCGACCGTCATGTTCTTTGCAGAATAGAATGAGAAGCAACCCACCGAACCAAAGCTTCCAACTTTACGGTTGCCGTATTTAGCGCCGTGCGCCTGACAGCAATCCTCAACGACGACGCGTTTGCCGTCTTCCGCTAAATCCATTATAGAATCTAAATCAGCGGGGTAACCGTAAAGGTGGACAGGCATTAACGCTTTAACTTCGTTGGACAAAACCTGCTTGGCGTATTGAGGGTCGATGTTGCAGTTCTTCGGGTTCACATCTGCAAAAACAGGGGTTGAGCCTGCACAGTAAATAGAGTTCGCTGTGGCTATAAACGAGAAAGGCGTTGTCACAACCTTGTCTTTGCAGTTTACGCCAAGCGCCTGCAATGCAAGTTGCAGAGCGAACGTTCCTGAACTGGTCGAGACCGCATGTTTCACGCCGCAAAACTGAGCGAATTCTTCTTCAAACTTGAAAACACTTTCACCCATCACGAATTTCTCGTTTTGCAACGCCTCAACCGCTGCACTCTTCATCTCTTCGTCAAAAACTGGTTTCGCTAAAGGAATCCTCATGCTCGTAAAACCTCATACCCATAAAAGCTGCGCGGTCACCGCCTACATGGAACCCCGATTGGGGAAAGGACCGTGCTAATTTGAACAAGTTCACCTGGAATGTTTCTGCGGCTATCGGACGGTTAGGCTTTGATGGCAGCCCGCCTCCGCCGCCCTTCAAATGCAGCGGAGATTCACCTGATTACCTGCGACTTTGATGAATCCGTCTTGGCTGCTTTCATTTTTGTACGGTGATCATGTTCGGCTGAATTTTCCCCATTCCCCGATTGCAGGTCAGGAGAAGAAAAAGTGAGTTGGCGGGGTTGTGTTGTTTGAGGAGTTTGTGGTAACTGGGCGTTTGGTTTTTGTTTGACTCCAACAAACGTTCTGCGTTCTATGAAAAGCAGTCCATAGTCGCGATAAGCGATTT
This sequence comes from Candidatus Bathyarchaeota archaeon, assembly GCA_026014615.1. GTDB lineage: Archaea > Thermoproteota > Bathyarchaeia > Bathyarchaeales > Bathycorpusculaceae > JADGNF01. Next base: position 24,502 of record JAOZHZ010000023.1, read on the forward strand.
TCTCTGCTTGATCCTGTCCCCAAGGTTATCTCAAAGGTCCCGCATTAATTGCTAAATTCAGCAAGGAACACTTTTTCTTTTTTACCAGTTACCACTAAGAAAAATCCCTCCTTGACAGGAGTGGAAAAAAATAAACCCAAAAAGGTAACCGTTAGATAATCAGCAAATAATAACCTCTCAGAGCAGATTCATAAGCATGTGTGACTACAGATGTGTGACAACAAGTGGCAAGGCGCTTGCCTGTGCGGATAGGGTAAAGAACTTCAAGCTAAAAGCAGTGTCAACGCAACACTACCGCTAACGGAGCCAACGCTTGAATTTCGGGTTTGACACCTCGAGTTTTCACTCAGCGTAACAACTGAGCCTAACTGAGCCTAACTGTTCCATCTGGCAGAAGACAAGACATCAACTTGAAAGCAAGCTTAAATCCACAATCCACAGCCACGGGATACCAAAAGAGTAAAACACACAAGTACTCCAATAGTAGAAAGGAACCCAACATGCCCCCCACCCAACACAAAATCGTTATCGGCCACAGCCAGCGTATGCCCGAAATCGTAGACAGCAGCGTTCATTTGATGGTAACTTCGCCGCCGTATCCCATGATTCAGATGTGGGACAAGCAGTTCTGCCAGTTAGACCCAAAAATCGCCGCGCTCTGGCAAAAATTAGAGAAGGAACCGCAGGAAGAAATAGTCACCCAAATTTATGATGCCATGCACGAAAACTTGTCGCGGGTTTGGGCAGAAACGTATCGCGTTTTGGTTGAAGGGGGTTTAGCCTGCGTAAACATTGGTGATGCGACGCGGTCAGTGAACGGCAGGTTCCGAGTGTTCTGCAACCACAGCCGAATCATCGAACACTGCGAAAAGCTCGGCTTCACCACGCTACCTTATATCCTGTGGAAAAAACCCACCACGAAACCCACCTACAAGGGCAAAGGCGCGTTTCTGGGCTCAGGCTTTCTGCCACCCAACGCCTACGTAACCTTAGACTGCGAGTTCATCCTGATTTTCCGCAAAGGCAAACTCCGTAGCTTCCCACCCAAAGACCCCACCCGCTACGCCAGCCAGTTGACGAAGCAGCAGCGGGATGAATGGTTTAGCCAAATCTGGCAGGTCACAGGCACACGACAGACTGTGGATGAGTTGGAGCGCCGAACAGGGGCGTTTCCTGACGAAATTGTGGAGCGCCTCATTAGGATGTTCAGCGTCAAAGGAGACACTGTACTGGACCCATTCGTGGGTTCAGGAACAACCACTAAAATAGCCATTCAAAACGAGAGAAACAGTGTCGGATACGAAAAAGACGAGAAACTGCTTTCAATTATAAACAGAAAAACAGCCCAAGGCAACTCTAGAAAGGGTGCTGTGGAAATAATCAATCGCTAAATATCTCAAAGTAAGGTTGAAATAATATCCTTTGTTTATTGGTTGACTTGTTTATGTACCCTGCCAAAGTAAAAAGAGTGTATATTTGTTGGGTAAACGAGATTTAGCTGACCATCGCCCGTTCGGGTTTGGGAATACTTCCAGAAGGTTCCCCCAATATATAACCAAACGGGAGAAGGGCAAAGTCGCTAAAGACCGTTTCGCGTTTGAACAAGCCATGCAGGGCAACGACTGTACGAAAATCCGTAAAGGCGGCGATTTCATTGTGCAGAAACGGGATTTTTTCGGAAACAAAATCGGCAACCCGATGGTTTACGATGTGAAAACGGGTAACGCTAAAGTAACGGCTGAACAGGAAAAAAGAAAGCGCCAACTGGGGCGAGACCGCCACAAAATCGTTAGATACTAATAAAGAACCACGAAATGCCGCCTTTTCCGCAAGTTGTGCGAATGGGCTATAAGCCGCGGTGTACGTATCGTTGGAAATGGAACCTAATCAGCAGAGGAGCCAAATCAAGCAGGGCATCCGCGTACAAATCGTTTTGAAGCAGAACCAGCGAAACGGTAAGTTAACCGAGGGCACCGTCAGGGATATCCTTACCAGCAGCTCAACCCACCCCCACGGCATCAAGGTACGACTGACAGATGGCAAAGTCGGTAGAGTACAAGCAATATTGTAACAGCTCCGCTGGGTCACCCGCTTAATTATTCTTTTAGAGTTAGAAGTGGTTTATTCGTTTTGTTTTAGGGGTATGTCTTCCCAGTCTAGCATTTCAAACGGAATCAAAGTTTGAGTTTCTCTAACGTAGGGAAGCTTGCGCATCTGCAGGATTCGGCGGTCTATGTCGTACTTGTTCCCACTCAATATCATAATCAAGTCGTAGGCGCCGTGGACAAAATCCAGCTTCTCAACCTTGGAGTCCAAAATTAACCCTTTGGAGATGAGGGCGTTGGCGAATTCCTGCTCTTTTCCGGGTTCAATAACCACAAGCACGTATGCCCGACTAAGTTCACTCACAAGAATTCCTCAACTATATACTACGACGAGGCGACTAATATTAGTTGAAAAAAGGCAGACAAAGTCGTGAAGGCTTTTCGAAAACTTTCTATTTGGCTTCTATTTGAATGCTATTAGAAATAGTATGCAGAAACGATATAGGGGTAGGTCTAAGCCGTTTGCCACAAAAAAGATGGGGGGTCGCTATTGGCAAATTTTCAGCTGACAACATATACTAGAACAAACCCATAGAGACCATGCCGAGAAAATAAATCAGGGAACTTCAACTTAAAAAACTTAAAGCATAAATTACGCGCTGTTACGAAAACTCGGCTTTTTACCAAAGAGAATTCAAAGCGCCACATCACAAATAGTAATCGTTGAAGAAAACAACGCTTAAGCTGTGCCGCTATTCAGCTAAAAAAGACGAACTGAAAAAAATTTCAACTGGGCATCCAATGTATGTTTGAAATTGCTTTCAAAAGACCCGCGTTCACAAACCAAAAGAAGAATTGCTAACCCCCTGAACAAAAGCATTATACACTTCATTCCTACTCTATCCCCCTTGTTGCCTGGAGCATAGAACAACGTGAACTACACCGCAAAACAAATAGCCAAAAAACGCATACAAATCCTCCTCCAACAGGCAACACAGGTACACAAAACCAACCCCGCATTAGCACGGAGTTACGTGTGGTCTGCCCGAAAAATTGCTATGGCAGTTAGAATTCGTTTACCGTCTGAATATAAACGGCAAATCTGCAAAAAATGCAACACACTATTGGTGCCTGGTGAGAGCAGTCGTGTTCGGGTAAGACCCCAAAGGGAACCGCACGTTGTAGTTACCTGTTTGCACTGCGGTAATCAAACTCGAATTCCCCTCAAATTGAAGAATAAGGAGAAAGTAAGAATTGAGCAAAATAACATCCAAAATGAAGCGCCACGTTAAGCATGAACTGAAAGAGGAAGGACCCACGATTTGGGTAGGCAAAGACGGTTTAACCCCGCAGGTGCTAATCCAAGTTGAGAATCAACTGCAAAGAACAAAAATGGTGAAAATCCGAATCCTCAAAAGCGCACTCTTAACGGACACGGCAAAAGCAATCGCTACGCGGACGGCAGAGCAGCTGGACGCGGCGTTGGTTGAGGTTCGCGGGCACGTCTTTATTCTTTACAGACGAAGAAAAAAACAGCCTAACGCAGAACCAAACAAACAGTAATTTCCCTTTTTCGTTATTGAGACAAACTGTTAAACGGCTGGTTTTGCGGTTCTTACTAAGTGTTAACTGTTTTTACCATTTTCTGATTTTTTTTCAGTTTGATTTTAAGTGGGATTAAAGAGCTGTTTTAAAAAACAAAAGAAAAAAAAGTTGGTTATTTTTTGCGTCGATAACGCGCAACTGCTACTATTGCTACTATCACGATAACGACTGCTGCTCCAATTGCAAGGTACATGCTTGTGGATAGTTCGCTAGATGGGGCGGGGGCTTGACTTGGCGACGCCGAAGAAGAAACAGTTGGCGCAGTTTGCCCAGCATCCGACACTACCACTCCTGTTTTTGCGGTTGACCTGTAGTAGGAGTCTGATCCTTCAAAGGAAGTTACGATTCTGTAGATGCCTGAAGCGCTGGGAGTCCATGAAGTCATGTAGACGCCGTCGATGTCGCTGACTACGGTGCCGATTTCTTGGGTGTTGCCGTTCGCATCAATCGCAGTCAAATGAACAGGTACACCTACGGCGTCTGTTGGTTTAGGCTGCTGTTCGTACAGGTATTCCATCCACGCTGTCATGCTGTCGTCGGATATTGCTGGTGTGCCTGCTGCGGGTATTCCAAGAACTGTTTGACCGGGTGATTGGTCGGTGATTGTGCCTTGAATCAGAATTGGCGTTCCCAGAGGCACTGCGGTTTGTGGTGCGGAGACGGTTGTGGCGGTTTGACCTTTGCCAAAGCAGTAGATTTGGTTGTCATAGCCGTTGAAGGCTACAAGGTATCCGTCTGCAATAGCTATGCCTGATGTGAAGAATCCACATATGCTCCATTCTTCCTTTCCAGAGTCAGCGTTAATGGCGTATAGGGCTGCTCCTCTGAATAGGGGGTCACCGTACTGGATACCTGAAGTAGCAAAGACTTTTCCGTCCGCAATTGCCATCGAGGACTGCATGAAGGGATAGGCGGGGGTGCTGGTTTCAAAGCCGCAAGGTGGAGCGTAGAAGTCCCATAGACGTTCACCTGTAGACATATCAAGTGCGTGAATTCCGTCAACGCACATCTGGTAGATGTTGCCGTAGGCAGGCATACACCATAATGGCGGCGTTGAAGGCTGAGAAGCCCACGCATTCTCGAAGGCTTCAGATGGACCCCAAAGCTGTTCGCCTGTAGAAGCGCTATAGCCGTACCACTGCATTGCACCTTTATTGAATTCTGTGTAGATTCCATCCGTCAAAGGTCCCATGAGCGCGTATTGAGTATCGCCTAAAGGTGTTGTTCGGTTTACTGCCCACAGTTTATGCCCGTCGGTTGTACTGTAAGCAATTTCCATCTGCCAATTCATCGGTGCGCTCATGCTTCCGGTGGTAGCAAGTATTATGCCTGAACCAATAGTTGAGATGCTTTGTGGAAACGGCTCAATATAGGACGGTATTGTTACGTTCCATTGTATTCCGCTTAACCAGTCTAATGTTGCTCCTACAGGTGGCCTCCATTGCCAGCCCGAGGTTCCGCTTTCTCCACCCCACATTTTGGGTATCGAAGATGAGTTCCACATAGCAAGCCAGTTATTGGCTGCATCAAGAAGGTAAATCAGCAGTTCGCCGTTTGGACCCTGAATATTGTTCATCCCGCCGGGTGTCGCGTTAGCAAGTGTTAGTATGAGGTTTCCTGTGCTGGCATCGTACATGTACCATTCAGGTCCCCCAGTCCACCATAAGTAGGGAATACCACCTTCTTGATTTGGTGTTAGGCAATTGTATACTTGACCAATTGAGATACCGCTGTTCTGGGCGCCAGTGCCATTGCGCCACCATAATGTTTGACCAGTGCGTAAATCTACTGCGTAATAACCTTCTCGCGGGGGTGTTGGTGTAGGTTGGTTATAGTAAAGTACGCCATTGATTATTATCGGAGGGGTAAAAGCAGGTTCATACAGTTTTCCCGTGTAGAAGTTGCTTTTTGCGCTACCTCCAAATTCACCGCCTATCAAGCCTCCCTGCATTAACGGCTTAGTCCAAACGATGTGAGCGCTGTCAGGCGCGGTTGTGTAAGCGTTGAAGTTACCTGTAACATTGTAAGCTTTATATGGTCCATAGATATTTGCCCCGAGCCAGTTTCCAGAGATTTGGCTCCATTGATGATTTTGTGCATTTATCGGTCGCTGCCAGTAGTCCGTCGGAAGTGAGGTTTGAGGCAATGAAGTTAAGGGCTCTTGTTGAACAGTGAGCTGCACTTCGGAGCTTTTGCTGGGTTGATAATAGTTGTCCAAGTACACGCCGTTCATTATGTTGGTCCCACTAACGGGCTGTCCCGCGAAGTTAAACTCGAATGTGTATGTGCCAACCATGTCAGGTACGTACTGTAAAATGTAATATGCCGTTGAATCAGAAGTGAAGGGCCCTTTCGTCTCTGTTTCTCCACTAGGATCAGTGATTGATACTGTGTAAGTGTCCCAAGAGGCTGCCCACGAACCTTCAGAGGTTACTAGTGGCGGCACCACGTTAAGCCACATTGCAACCGAAACGGTTTGTCCAGCGCCTATAGGGTTGGGAGCAATGCTAAGGTATGCGTAGGTTGGAATATCTTCTGCAGCACTGACTGTTGGCAAGCAATTAAAGAAGATGGCGGTCGTGGATAACATCAAGATTAAAACGACTGCATTGAGTGTTTTACGTTTATTTTGTGGAATTTTTTGTTTATATAAACTAGAATTTTCTTCCATTCCTTATTCTCTCCAGGTACGTTTTACTGTAAAACCTTTGAATTTAAAATGGTGTAGTGAACAAGTTGTGCATGTAGGTGGTTCATGAATAGAAAATTAAATAAATCTAAAACTCTAAAACTGAATAACTAAGAAAACAGCCAATTCAAAAGCAGAAACGCTGTGTGAGGATAATGAAGGGTTCCTCGCAGGAAATAATCATAGCTTTACAAGAACTCGGCCTTACGCTTTCTGAAGCCAAAGTATACTTAGCCCTCACTCAAATAGGCTCGTCTCATACAGGATCAATTGCGAAAAACACGGGAATATACAGACAACACGTATACCATACTCTGAATTCACTTAACGAAAAAGGTTTAATTGAAAAACAACTCGGAAAAATACCAAACTACAAAGCGATACCAGCAAACGAAGCATTCTCTATACTGTTCGGACAAGAACAAAAACGAATTTCCAAACTTAAAACAAAAGTTAACACAATAACAGAAGAACTGGAGAAACTAAACAACAACTATGAACCTCATGAACAAAGGGTCCAATTTGTCGTAGTACCCGCAAAACTAGTTATCATTAATCGTTTAAGAAGAGCACTTCAAAAAGCTCAAAAAAGTATAGATGTAATAACGACACGAAAAAGGTTGTCATCAGCCATTTTGGCTTTTCCTAGAGATTATAAAAACGCTTTAAACCGTGGCGTAAAAATCCAGATAGTTACAGAATATCCCGTTACCGAACAACCAGCCCTAAAAACTATACAATCACTAAGTAGAAGCAGGTTGCTCAAAATCAAATATTTGCCACCATCCACTCCAGAGGCATTAGTAGTGATATTTGATAAAAAAGAAGCATATGTCACAACGTCTGCAACAGCTGACCTATCGGAATCGGATGCATTATGGGTTAGCAACAAATGCTTTTTGGCAATTCTGCAAAGCTATTTCGAGAATAAATGGTCCACTGCAGTTTCAAAGAAAAGACAGCTTTGAAAGAAAAAAGTTGAAACAACAAATAAAACTGAAATTAAAGCAACAAAGTTGACGGCATAAATCTTTCAGTCTTTAACTTCCAAGTTGTTACCGTATATTGGAAAAACATTAATGTCTTCGAAAACAAAACCTCTTCAAGCAATCGTGGGGTTAACGACTATGATACATAAATTGCCCGAGCCACTGTTCAAAAAAATCTACTCTACTGTTCCAAGGCTTTGCGTCGAAGTGATAATACACTTCTCCAACGGCATAGTTCTTGTCAAAAGGAATATCCCGCCCTGCGAAAACATGTGGCACATACCTGGCGGAACCGTACTTATGGGCGAAACACTTGAAGAAGCCGTCAAACGCGTAGCCAAGGAAGAAACTAACCTCACCGTCGAAGTTAAGCAGCAACTTTGCGTTAAGGAGTACTCAAAAGATGTTGCTTTTGGACAAGCAATCTCCGTAGTTTACATCGCAACTGCAGCCAATGGGAAGTTAAAAGGAGATAAATACGGAAAAGACATCAAGACCTTCAAAATTCTCCCTGAACAGACAATAGAAGAACAAAAAGAACTCCTTGAAAAAGCACAAACAACTTCAGCCAAGGTTCTATCAAATTAAAAATAATAAAACCTGCTCCGACGCCCCTCCACATTTTTCGCAACATCTATTCATTGTAAGCTTGTTTTTTATTGTTTAACCAAGATTCGTTATAAAAAAACAATTTTGTCTGGTTATACTTAAATAATTTGCAACAAATATAGAATAAAAGGTCTATTTTAAAAAACGGCGGGCACACAAGCAGTTTTTGAAGCCGTTTCCTCAAATCGTTCAAACTGTTATTTGCCGTTTATGACCTATAACTTGATGTAACCTTGATGGTGGTGACAATGGGAAAAAAGAAAATAAAGAATGAAGAAAAAACCAAGGAGTTAGTTTTGCCTAACGGCAGCGACGTTTTAGGTATTGCCGCAAAAGTTTTTGGCGGAGAAAGATTCCTTGTAAAATGCCAAGACGGAAAAGAAAGAATCTGCCGTGTCCGCGGCAAAATGAAGAGGCGCGCATGGGTTAGAGAAGGCGACATCGTTTTAGTTTCCCCGTGGGATTTCCAAGCCGATTCCCGAGGCGACATCATGTGGCGTTACAGGGCAAACCAAGTTGAGACCCTACGAAACAAGGGGTACCTCACGATTTAACCCTATGTCAAAAACACTAGAAAAGTAGAAATGTATAAACCACCTTGTATTTCATATGAACAGCAACTGCGTGCGCGTGTTTTCTTTCCTTAAAAAACCTTGCAGACTGAAAAATGAGCAAGCACTTCTGCAATGGATTTTTTTACTTGAAGCAACAACTTTAGAGTGAAGCAAGGAAGGAAATCGTTGAGCCTACGCGTGTTCGCTCACTATCCGGAACAATTATACCGAAAACGCCAGCCTAACCAGACCACGTTCTTAATAATGAAAATGACAAACAAAAGCAAAATGCCCACCTCAATACATAGAAAACAAAGAGTTGTCAAAGCTTTCGAAGTGTAAACCATGGCGAACTTCGCGAACATATCCAAGCATCTTACGCCCAAACGAATCCTAATTTTTATGGTTCTAGGTTCAATCGTTTTCGGCGTTTACATCTACTTTTCAATAGGAGTAGACCAGCTATTAATGGTCATCGACAGCATAGATATTTCCACGTTTGTGTTTTTTTATGGGCTCAGCTTTGCCACCATGCTTGTTGTGATGCTTTTGTGGAGCGCCTCGTGGTTTACTCTTTTAAGGGCTTTGTCAGTAAAAATGAGTTTAAAGAAAACCTTTGTTTACTACATAGCAGGAGACTTCGTTGACCGCATTGTCCCCAGCCCCGGAGTAGTAGGCGAAGCCACACGGGCTTACCTTGTACGCAAAAACGATGCTTCAAGTAGTTATGGAGTTATCGCCGCCGCTGGAATAACAAACCGCATAGTGAATTACGGCGTCGTCATCGGGGGACTCTCAGCAGGCATACTATTTCTGCTCATAACCGAAACGGTCCCTGTTTTTGCATCAGGTCTTTTGCTGACGGTTTGGTTGGGGGCGATAGCTTTGTTTGCGATTTTATCTTTTGTTTCTTTAAAAGATGATGCAGCACAAAAACTCGTTGCTGTGCTAATGAAAATCAGTAAATTTATCAGAAGCGAAAAAGATGCCGAAAAATTATCAAACAGAATTCTCAGGTTCCTATCGCGTTTTCACGAAGGATTCAAGTTTTTCGGCGCCAACCCTTACTACTTAGTAGCACCAATCGTTTTTAATATACTCTCATTTGTACTGAACCTTGTAGTCTACATGCTCGTCTTTTACGCCCTCGGCCTCAGCTACCTACCGTTAGATTTCTTCATAGTAGTTTACTTTCTTGCAGGTGCAATCCAAGACGGCGCTGCGGCATTTTCAGTGGGTGGTTTAGAAATACTTTTGACAAACATTTTCGTTTTATATGGAATTCCTTTGGCCATCAGTGGAGTAGCTGCGGTTATTGTTAGGATTGTCACGTTTTACTTTCCTTTGATTGCGGGTTATGTTTTTCTACAGTTAATTGGCGCGAAAAATGTAATGAATGCCGAAACTGTTAAGCAAGTTGAAGCTGAAGAGTAAGATCAACGCAACAGTATACCAAGTTTTCTAACAGGTTCAGCATATGGCTAATTATTGCAATTTTAGCTTCGTCATCACTTGTTCTAAGAATGATAAAACAACACTCAGAATTTTACCTATCACCCCAAGACTGCTGGTCATTTCACGCAGGTTCTTAAGGTCATAACGCGTAATGGATCGAGTCAACAAAACCACAGGAACAAGAACAATCAAGAAGACCGCTACCCCCAAAACTAGTTCAATCCAGCTGGCAAAACTTAACTGAGAAATAACGCCGTAAGTTGCAACTGCAGCTATGGCAGATGATAAAAGGATTCTTGTAGAAAAAGCCCAATCTATCGTCATGCCGTAAAGTTTTTTGACAAAGTACAATCCAATAATAACGTTGGGTATGTTAGCCACCAAAGTAGTGGCAATCAAACCTAAAACTCCAAAAGTCATGATCGAAAAGTACCCCATAGGAAAACCGATTACACCAGTCAAGATTGCCAGCTTCAAAACGTAACTTGTTTGCCCTTGACCGTTCAATAGACCGTTTATGCTGAGGTTCCCAAAAGCGGTGTATAAATATTGAATTGCCAGCAACGCAAGAAAAAGTGGGGCAGTTTCGTATGTGTTTCCAAAAAGCGTCTTAACTGCAGGCTCTGACAAGCACATAACCAAAGCTACGACCGGCACGACAAGCATTGCAGCGTATTTAACGGAATATTGAAAAACGTTCCTAAGTATGGCAGCATCTTTTTCTGCGTCAAGCTTAGAGAAAGCGGGAAACATCATTGCAGTAATTGGAACAGAAAAGAATGTTATGAGGATAACGAAGTTCATGGCTACGCCGTAGTTTCCAATTGGTACATTATCAAAGGCGTAGTAAATTGGCAACAAGAAAGCATAAAATTGCGGGAGAAGCCCTCTTATGATGTTCGCAAAAGACAAGGGTAAACAATACGTTAACATCGTAGTCAAGTATGCTCTAATTTCCAGCCTGTGTGATGAAGGTCCAGGTAACTGTCTATAAAGGACCCCTATGAGCAGTAAACCGATTATTCCTGCGATGAAGGTGCCAGCAGTGAAGCCAACTGTCGCTCCAGACGTACCCAACCCTAACAGTACCAAAGTGATTATGATGGCGGTTTTAAAGATGCTTTGAGAAATGAGCATTATACTGTTGAATTCCATTTTCTCCATACCTGTGAAGACGGCGGTACCCGCAGCAATCAACCCGCTTGCGAACACGGAAAAAGATGCAAGCTGGATAAGCGGAGCAATCACGGGACGGTTAAAAACTACAGCTAAAGAATCCGCGAACAGAAACGAAAACACCGAGAGAGCTAAACCTACTGCCATCTCGAAAATTATGCCAGAAATAAAGACGCTTCTGATTTCGTTGAGTCTGCCCTCTGCACGATATTGGGCGATGAAACGCACCATGGCAAAGTTTACGCCCAAATCACGAAATATTACTATAAGACCGGGGACCGTCAAAACGACTGCGTATAGTCCGTATTGATCTGAGCCTAATAGGCGAGCGATGAATATGGTGCCAACTGAGGAAATCAGCGTGGAAACCACGAGTCCCCACAAGTAGTTGAAACTGCCTTTAGCTGACACCTTAGCTATGTCCGCTGCTTTACTCATTGCATTACACCGATTAGGTTAAATGATGTTTACTTGGGCAGCGTTTATCGTTTTTGGTTATGGTAAATGTTTTAGTTGAAACTGGCTTGATTTGGTTACAGCTTTTTCGTGGCAAACTTTTTATTGCCTCAAGATATAGTTAGCAAAGGGAATTTTATGCCGAGAGCGTACGTTTTGCTTAACGTCGAAACAGGCGCAGAAGACCAAGTGCTAAAACAACTCGCAAGCCTTGGCGCCGTGAAGGAAGCCTATGTTTCATACGGTGTCTACGACATTATTATTAAAATTCAATCAGAAACAATGCAAACCTTAAAAGAAACAGTCACACACAAAATCAGAACCATCAACCAAGTAATATCCACACTAACGCTGATAATGACAGAAGAATAAACCAACCGTCCGCTTCATTTAGACATTGGGTATGACCCTAGGGGTTCTGTTTTTCTTTTTCTAATGGGTTATTTTTGCCTAACCTGTTAAAAAGGCCTGTGCTAGTTTTAATCAGGGGCGGCAAACCAATAAGGTCAGTAGTAACAGATAGAATACGAATTAATAGCGCAAAAGGAAGAGCAACTTCCAATGGCGCTCCGATATTCGTTAGCAGGAAAACGTATGCGGCTTCCTGTAAGCCTAAACCCGCAAAGGTTACAGGCACGTACATGAAAACAGCTGTTAAGGGCCCCATGAAAAGCAGGTCTTGGAAGGTGGGCTGGGTTAAACCTATGGCTTGGGCAAGAATGTAAAGGGAGATTCCGCTCAACACCACGGAAGCTATAACGGATGCTATGGAGGTTTTGGCTGATTTGCGCATGGCCGTTTTATCCTTAGCGAAAGTAGCACGGATAGATTCAAGTTTCCTGATTACCACACCTATAAGCGGAAGTTTAGACAGTTTCTGAAGCACACCTGAAAGAAAGTTAGTCCAGACCAGCACGGTTAAACCGATGCCGCCGGCAAGCAGCAAGGTTATGCCGATTAGCATGGCGTTCATCATGTATGCGTCGATGCTGATGCGGGTTAGAAAATAAATCAAAGCTATAGTCGAGAAGACTGCTTTGATGAAAAAATTCACTGCACCCACTGACATAACGCTCATTAACCCTTTCTCTATGGGCACCGCTTTGAGTTGATTAAGCAAAATGGGGGTGGCGAAATAGCCTGATTTTGCGGGGGTAATGTCGCTGAGCAGTTGCCCACCGAAGTTTGCTAGTTGAGTTGTGCGCATGGGTGGTGCGGCGTCTGCAGCTTTCAGGGCGCCGTACAGTGCAAACCCGATGGCTAAAGATGACAGAATAAAGAACACCACTGATACGCCTAAGAGGGGTAGGTTTACTTGGGATAGGACTTTGTAAGTTTCGGCTAGGTTTACGCTGCGGAATAGCAAGTAGAGAATCAGGATGCTTACTGCTACTTGAACGGGAATAAGCAGAGTGCGTATGCGTTTGGAGGATAAATTCACGTTTTGGGCTCCGATTTTCTGGTTTGAGATGGATGAGTTACAGGTTCTTTGGTGGGAGGTGATTTATGTTTTGCTGCTTTGGTCTGTTTTGTTTGTTTTGTGTGGTTGTGGTAGGTTTGGGTGCCACTTCTTTTAGGTTGTGGTTTTTGTTGGTTTTGGGTGTTGGGTTGTTTTTGTGTTTGTTTGGGTTGTGGGTTGCGGGTTGTTCTTTCACTTCTGTACATGGCTACATGTTGTGTTTGGCTGGTTGTGGGTGTGAGTGCATGTTGAGTGCGGGTGTGTTTCACTAGTGAATTTTTGAGGATTTCTGTCTGTTAATGTTGATTTTTGTGTGTGGGTTTTCTGTTTGGGTGGCTGGTTTTGTGGATGTTGAGTGTTGGCTGCAGACCTTTTCACTATTTGTTGAGAGTTTAGGGTTTGCTGGGGCTCCGGACGAAATAGGAGAGGAACGAAAGGGGACTGCACAGGTAATTATTGCCCTGAACCCATTCAGCCCTTTTTTGTTCTCAACGTTGATTACTAAAAAAAGGAAAAGAGGGGGGATTTCATTTGCGTCGTTTGACAACTACTGCTATTGCTGCTACTAGAGCCACGACGATTACTGCAATGGCGACGTAGACAATGAGTGGTGTTTCGTTTGGAGGCGCTGCCGCGGGTGGGGGCGTTGAGGTAACTTGCGGGTTTGACCCTGTGGATGCTCCGACTGCGATGCTTGTTGTTGCGACTGAGCTGTAGTAGGAGTTAGAGCCATCAAATGATGCAGTGATTGTGTACAGGCCTTGTGTTGTTGGAGACCATGATGTTGCGTAGTGTCCTGATATGTCGCTGGTTGTTGTGATTGTTTGGGTGTTGCCGTTAGGGTCTGTGGCGTATAGTGTGACTTGTACTCCTTGAGCATTATTGGGCAGCGGTTGCTGTTCATACAGGTATGCCATCCAGTCGCCCATGAATTCGTCAGCTATTGCAGGTGTACCTTTTGCGGGGATACCTAAACATGTGTCTCCGGGGGATTGATCAGTTACGGTTCCTTGGATTGTGACGACGTTTCCGACGCCGGGTGTTGCTGTGACTGTGGTTGCGCTTTGACCTTTGCCAAAGCAGTAGATTTGGTTGTCATAGCCGTTAAAGCCGACTAGGTAGCCTTCTGCAACTGCCATACCGGATGTAAAGAATCCGTCTATGCTCCAGAGTTGTTCTCCGGTCTGTGCGTCAATGGCGTAAAGTTCTGCTCCTCGATAGAGTGGGTCACCGTACTGGATGCTTGAGGCAGCGAAGACTTTGTTGTCGGCAACGACCATAGCTGATTGCATGAATGGGTAGGTTGGAGTGCTGGTTTCGACTCCGCTGGAGGGTGCTTCAAAGTTCCAGAGATTGTCGCCTGTGGATAGACTGACAGCGTGGATTCCGTCCATGCATAACTGGTAGATGTTACCGTATGCGTTTGTTTCATATCTTGGCGGTGTTGACGGTTGTGAACCCCAAGGATTCGGATATGATTCTGAGGGACCCCAGACTTTCTCGCCTGTGTATATGCTGTATCCGTTCCACTGCATTGAGCCTAGCATGAACTCTCCGTAAACTCCGTCCGATATCAGCCCCATCAGAGCATATGAAGTTGATCCGACGGGGAGGCTTCGGTTCTGGACCCACATCTGTTCACCTGTTTTCGCGTTGTAGCCTATTTCCATTTGCCAGTTCTGAGGAGAAACCATTGATCCCGTGGTAGAAATTATAACTTCAGAGCTAACTGCGGAAATCGCCTGTCCGGGGTAAATTGTGTCCTGTGTAACAGTCCATTCGTACCCATTTATTGCGTCGACTGTGCGTCCGACTGGCGGTCTCCACATCCAGTAGAATGCTTCTCCTGTTGACAGGTGGTCAAGGTTGTTGTTGGGGTACTCCAGAGCTTTGCTCGAGTTCCAAAGTGAGAGCGTTTTCTGTGCGGCATTGAGTGTGTAGACTAGTATGCTTCCGTCTTCTCCATACATGATGGAGCCTCTAGGCACGTTGGCTAGGCTGCAGATGTAGTTTCCGGTGAAGGCATCAAGCATTTGCCAGATGTTAGACCCTTTTAGCGAAGAGAATGAATAGATAGTGCCGTTACCCATAGTGTACTCGTAGGTTGTATCTTCTTGTGAAACGTAGTTTTCCCAAAGGTACGGAATGGCTCCTTGCTGGTTGGGCGAGTAATAATTGTAGATTTGTCCAAATTTCAGTATTGGGTATTCCCAAGAAATGTCGGTGCCGCCTATGTGAGCAGAGGTTTGGCTGCCTATTTGGATTGGTCCTGTGCTGTTTTGCCACCAGATGGTCTCTCCAGTGCGCAGGTCTACGGCATAGAATCCTTCTCTAGGCGCTGTCGCTTGACCTTCGTTATAGTAAAGTACTCCGTTCATTATGATGGGTGGCGTGAAGGCTCCTTCATAGAGTTTGCCAGTGTAGTAGTTGGTCATGGTGTCGCCGCCGTATTCGCCGCCGATTTGACCGCCAAACATGAGTGGTCTTGTCCAAACGATGTGCGGGGTGTTAGGGGCTGCGGAGTATGGATTGAAGTTGCTGATTGAGTTGTAGGTTCCGTAGAGCCAGTTACCCGCTATTTGATACCACTCATGGTTTTGTGCGTTTATAGGTCGTTGCCAATAACCATCTGGAAGCGGGGTTTGAGGCAACGAAGTTATGGGTTGTTGGTGCACGGTGACAGAAACTGAGCTGGTGCTTGGTTCATAGTAGTCGCCGATGAAGAGACTGGTGCTGTACATTGAAGGAATCGGCGGAGGATTTGCATTAACTAGGGTTTGTCCGGGGAAGGTCATTTTGAAAGTGTATGTGCCGACCATGTCAGGAACGAATTCAGTGTACGCCCAAGCGGTAGGATTAGAAGTGAACTCGCCCAAGTTTATAGTTGTTCCCGTGGGGTCAGTGACTTCAACCTGGAGTATCCAGTTGTCTCCGTATATTCCGTTTGCTGTTGGTGACAGCGGATTGAGCCAAAAGCTTACCGCTAAAGTTTGACCAACACCAACGGGGTTAGGCGATGCGGTGATGTAAGCATATGTTGGGATATTCCATGCGGGGTCATGAGCATTGCCTGCTGGCAGAGCTGCGAGTACAGATAAAGTCATCAGAAGACTCAACAAAACAGCCAAAAGATTATTCTTTTTTTGTATTTTCATCTTTCTCATCTCTGAATGTGTGGAGGGTAGTTTCGAGGTGCTCGCTTTTAAAAGGATGCAATGTATGACTTATACATACATGCCATTTACTGTTGGTGTTTGCTTCAAAATTTATGGCTGATTAGGTTCTAAGGGTTTACTTTTTATAGTTTTTCGGTTTGACAGGGTAGTCTTATGGAAGATTTAATATATTAATTCTGTTCAAAATATGACGCATCTATAGCTAAGTTGGATCACCAAGATGTGGAGACTGGGGGAGAGAAAGAGGGAGGTCCAATCCTTTGAGGGAAAAACTGCGGTTCTGGTAGAGCTAGGGCTCACTGTTTCCGAAGCGAGAGTGTATCTTGCTCTTGTACAAATGGGTGTCTCTAGAATAGGGTCTGTCTCAGAGGTCACTGGGATTCACAGAGCAAACTTATACTCAACATTGAGTTCTTTAGAAAATAAATGCCTTATTGAAAAAGAAATTAATTCGCCAGCTACGTATAAAGCTGCGTCGCCTGAAATAACACTGCCTATGCTGGTTAAGCGTAAGCAAACGCAAGTTTTTGAATTAAAAACAAAAGCTGAAGCGATGGCTGTGAGTTTAAGTAGTAAGCAATCTTGGATGGATGCTGTAAAGGAATCAGGTAAAGAAAAAGCCATGTTTGTTGTTGTTCCGGGCAGAGAAGTCATCGTTAATAGGCTAAAACGGTTGCTTCAGGAATCTCAGGTCAGCGTCGATGTGGTTACGACACAGAAAAGGTTTTCTTCAGCTATCTTGGATTTCGCCAAAGATTACAAAAAGGCTCTGGATAGAGGCGTTAAGATTCGAATTACCATAGAGAAAAATTTGATGGATCAAGCAGCTATTGATATGGTACGAATGCTTGCAGCAAATCCTTCTTTTGAGGTGAAGTGTCTTTCGTCTGCTGCTGATGCGGTGGTTTCTATTATTGATGAGCAGCAGGCGACTGTTATGATGTCGTCTGTAGCACACCTTGATGGAACGTCTGCTTTGTGGTCAAATAACGAGTGTTTTGTGGCGATAGTCAAAAATTACTTTGAAAGTAAATGGAGCAGCACGGTTAAATTGCAAATTTAGGGTTTATGCTTGGTTTTGAATTGTTTTTGTTTTGTTTGTTTGGGATTTTTTGAGGCGATTTTTTGCTTTGTGCAGGCAAATAACGTGCGGCAAGGGTTTATAATCAATTATTAATGTGTAAATTAGCAAAAACAAGATAATAGCAATAGCTTGAATAAACCGTCGTAACGTTTAATGAGGAAAAAATAATAAAACAAGAAAAGAAGACTGTTAAGATTATACCGGCATGGAAATGGCTTCTAAGTGATAGCACAAGGTAAAAGGAGAAAAACATTTTCAGCCATTATTTTGAGCTAATCCAGTGCAGGCTCATTTTTTGTCGGTTTCGAGTTAGTTTTAATTCTGTGTCTGTTAGAAAAAGAACACGTTGTGAACGTTGTTAGCGCTGCTTTTGTTTATGAGCTTTTGGTTATTTAATCTTGAGATAATTGCCAGTTAAGGTTCAGCTCCATTTTCGTTCTTGCATAAACTCACTTATATTATCTAGTCACGAGGTTTTTGTATAGAAGCATCCGATCCTAAAGGATTCTCTTTAACGGAGTATTATCAAAGTCTTTATCGTTTGAGATTATTTCTTGCGCACCGGTTCTAGTTGCTACAGTTAAATGTAGGGCGTCCTCATAGTCAATTTGGCAGTCATTCATCAGATCTGTAGCTTTGATATAGTCATCGGGTTTGAGGGGTTCAATAATTAAGCCTTTGATATTTGTCAAAGAGGAAACAACGTCGGTTACAAAATTTTTGTCTTTAAGATTTTTTCCTGTTAAACCAGCCATGATGACGAGCGTTTCATAAATCGTTAGGCTAGAGGTTATGTATAGCTTGCTGTGGGAGTTCTCGATTTCTTTGATCCAGTTGTAGGCTGTTTCACCGAATTTGGGGTGGTCGCCCAGCCAATAAATAAATAAGTTGACATCTACGTAGCGTTTTGGATCCACCATTTCTGCATAACCTTCTCTATGAACTCGTCCATGTCTTCTGGCCATTTGGTGATTTTAAAAGCACCGTAATATTTTTCGGCAGTAGGCTCTGCGGGTTCCATAATTATGGCTTTTCCTTTTGTTTTGATGTTAACGTAGCTTCCTTCTTCGAGTTTGGCTACGTCTCTTATTCGTTTTGGGATTCTGACACGTCCTTTCTCATCTACTTTTGCGGTGGTCTCAGTCATCTTTTTCCCACTCATTAAATGGAGGCCCCCAAATTTAACTGTTCCCATAGTGCTAGCCACTATTTTATGTTTGCTGTACATTATTGTTATCGAGGGATAATTGCCAAGAATGGTTCAGGTTCCATGTTTGCCGTTGCATAAACCGCCAGTGCGATGCTCCAGAACACGTCGTCATGTGTGCCTCTGGGGTGCGAAAAGCCGATAGCGCCGTCCCTGCGCAGTTCATACCGCTCTACGTTGAGCTCCGTGCAGATTTCTCCTCTGTAGGGTCTCTCCCAGCTCAGCAACGGATAAAAAAATCGTTTGTCCATCATGCGTTGCTTAAACAACCCCGCCATCTCGCTTTTTCGTGGTACACTAAAATTCACACCCTCCGTGTTGTCGATGCCTGCGTTTTCCATGTCGGCGATTATGCTGGGGCCTTCGCGTGTAAAGTCTATGCGGATTTTTTCGAATCCATTCCAGCGGTCTTGAAGGGCTTTCGTGTAGCCCAGAACGGTAGCGTATAGTGTGGGTTGCTGGAAAATCTTCAGATGCCGCAAAAGGAGCCTGTCGTTTCGCCGCTCCACTACTGAAAGTACCGAGTAATCTTTTGTTTGCGCCAAGTCTAGCCCAGCAAAAAACTCACCCTTATACTCCATCTCGGCATTAAATTCGCGCAGGTCCTCGCCGCAGCTTTTAGCGGTGCCGATGCATGAGGCAATTAGGCTTTGAGTTAACCAGACGTCATCGTCTTCTGCCCATTCGGCTTTCATTTCCCGTCGCCAACGTGATTGGTCATCACCCATTTGAGTTTTAATTTTCTGAATAATGTTGGGTTTAAGCGGACCTTTGGGGGTCAGGGCTTTTTCCATAGTCACGTGCGAGGTCTTGAAATCGGAGAAGTCTTTATGGTTAAAAATCTTGAAGAACACGCTGTCCGAATGCCATGGGGTACTACTGCAGACAAATTTGCCGTCCGTAGTTCCCAAGGTATACAGGATTGCATCGTAAAGCTCTTGATCATTAGCGACGAAGTTGAATTCGTCAGCGTAAACCACATGAAGTGTTGGACCACGAATTGTCTCAGGATTGTTAGGGAAAGCTTCGATGCTGCTTCCGTTCATAAAATTTACTTGGGTTCTTTTCGGTTTGAAGGCAACTCCAGAGGGCAGATTATAGGTAAATGCTGCTATGCGCGATAGGATTCGTTTGGTTTGGCGCCAAGAGGGTCCGACGATACCTATGGAGCTGTTTGGGTGAGTCACAGCATACCAGAGTAGAAGTGCGGATACGATGTAGGTTTTGCCGCTTTGTCTACACCAGCGGGCAGCCGTGAACTGGTTTTCTTTGAATAATTCGATGAATTCTTGCTGGTACTCGTATGGGGTGAATCCGAGCATTTGCTTAAAGAAAACTGAGGGGTCGGCGCTCAACTCTTTTGCTCTGTCGATAACGGTTTGCCTAACTTGTTTGTTGCTCTGCTGAACATTATGCCACTGGGGTAGAATCTGGCTGGGGCGAAGAGTTCGGGCTTCTTTCTCTAAGTAACCGCGCATTCTGTTCCTCCATTTCTGCAAGTTTTGCTTCGATTTCTCGGTATCCGATGTAGTCTGCCAGAACTTCTTTGTAGGATTTAGCCAGCGTAGCAACCACCTGCAACCGCTGAACTTCGGTTCTGTTTAGGCCTGGCTGGACTGCAGTTTTCAGGGCGCCCGCAAGCATTTTGAGGGTTTCTTCGACGCTGGGTAACTCTCTTGGGAGGGTGATACTCGAGTTGGTGTAGCCTTTGGTTTGAAGTTTGATTCCGAGGCGCTTGCATTTTATGATTATGGCTCCTGGTGTTTTTCCGAGTTTTGCGGCTATTTCTTCGAGTTTGGTGTTGGTTTCAATGAGGGTTTTGAGTTCGGTTTCTTCTTGGGTAGTCCAGTGTTTGCCTTTCGTCATGGGTCGGTGTTCTCCGAACTTTTATTTGCAGAAGATTTATTTAACAGTTTTAGTTAATCAACTGTAAAATTCAAACATTTTCTGTTAAATGGTGAAGGGTATGTTGGGCAATGGGTTGAGAAAGTATGTTATGAGCGAAGACAAGAAGGGCTACAGCAAAGCCGTGCAGAGCGTTTACAACAGTCGAATCAAAAAATCCGCCAAACAAGCCCTCCAAGACTTAGCTCTGCTTGCCCAAAAGCTGCCGGAAGAGCAGCAAACAGAAATATTCAACGACCAAAATGTGGGAAGCCTACTAGCAGCCATCCTCAAAATAAGCCCAGAAGAAAACGCTCAACTTTGGGCGAACAAAGGTCTGGCTAAGAGGAAAAGAGAACGTCTTTT
Source organism: Candidatus Bathyarchaeota archaeon (assembly GCA_026014615.1). Classification (GTDB taxonomy): domain Archaea; phylum Thermoproteota; class Bathyarchaeia; order Bathyarchaeales; family Bathycorpusculaceae; genus JADGNF01. The sequence continues at coordinate 45,256 of JAOZHZ010000023.1, forward strand.
ACCGCTCACTTACGCGCTTATTTCGAGACTAAACGACAGCCGCCTAGCACATCTATTGGCTCCAGTGGGAACACGCTACATGGTAAAAGAAGGCGGACATTTAGCCTTCCTGAAAGCAGTCTACTACCGAAGTTTCAATTCCATAGAAGACGAAGAATGATGCTAATAATTTGAATACTAACGGAATGAAAGCAAATGGTTATTTTCTTTTTGCCACCATATATGCAGCCTGAATAGACTTGGTAATTATGACCACCACAGCCAACTCAGTGGCGCCCATTACGGAACCGAAAATTACCAACGCCGCTACAAGCTACACAACGTAAATTATGCCTGCTATGAAGACCGCCTTTGCTTTTTTCGTCTATTTTTGCGGTGTTGACATATTTTTTGCATGCGTCTATCAGATGGGCTTTTGTGTGTTCGTGCACGACATTTAGCAAAGATGGGCTGTTTATGCACAGTTTGTTTGACATGTATACTTTGGTTCGCTATGGTTGGTTGCAGTTGTATGTTTGGTGATTTGCTGGAAAAGTGCGTTTGCAGTTTTCTTGGTTAGGTGGTTTTTTGAAGTTTGCCGTCTTTAAGCAGGTAATCCGTGTGCACAGGCATTTTCTCATACAAGTCGGTTGTAGAAAGCACAATGGTAACTTTTTCTTGACGATTGACGCGGGTAAACAGATCCATCAACATCTGAGTGTTTTCGTCATCGATACTTGAGGTAGGTTCATCAGCTATTATTATCTTTGGCTTGTTTGCTAGCGCCCTTATGACGGCTATGCGTTGTCTTTCGCCGCCGCTAAGTGTTTCTGGGAACCTGTCAGCCAAGTTTGCTAGCTGGAAATACTCGATAAGTTCCATGGCGCGTGCTTTTCTTTTGGACTTGTTAACTGCTGCAAGGGCAAGAGGCAACTCTATGTTCTCCATCACTGTCAGCGAAGGAATCAGATTGAAAAATTGGAAAACAAAACCCACATTGTTAAGCCTCAAGCTTGACCTCTCGCCGTCGCCCATTTTATGAACTTCTTTCCCAAACAATTTAACCTGACCCGAATCTGGTGTATCCAAAAAACCCATGATTTTTAAAAGAGTAGACTTGCCGACACCTGATTTGCCTCTTATACATACAAAATCGGCTTCTTGGATTTTGAGGGTAACTTCTTTGAGAACCGAGTTTGAGCCATAATTTTTTGATACCTTAGTTAATTCAATCGTAAGTGTCAACTCCTGCATACACATCTGCGAGTTCATTACTGTAAACTAGGTTCATTTGGTCGGTTTTATCTGTCCAGTTATCAGGCAATCCTAGCCCGTGGAGGGCAATGACGTAACCGTTTTGCTGCATCTGACTATAAGTGAATAGTATGTTAGGTTGGGTTGCTGTGTCACCGTTTAGGTAACGGAAACCATCCAGCTGGTTGGTTTTTAATCCAAAGTAATCGCGCATCAGGTAAACAATTTTTACATCCCCAGTTACGGTCTGGTTGCTGGTGACCTCTGTAAGCCAGCTTCCTGCCTTGAACTCCTGTTTTGAGTAGGTCCAGTGGTAACCCATGTTTGGGTCTTGAAGCGAAACGGTTGCGTAAATGCTGAAGATGCCTATAACGGTTATCACTATTAATATTGCTGCAATTGCAGATGTAACGAGTTTTCGGGCAGTTAAGCCATTTGCTTTTTCGTATAGCCAATAGAGCCCAACCGCAGTAAGTACCGCTGCAGGAATACAAATGAAGTTTGGAGTTCTTATCCACAGACTGAGACCTTGGGCGGTGTTGCTGAAAATTGCGAATGCCGCTAAAGCAGCAAGCGGGGCTACCCAGAAAAGAACAGCCACCTTTCCACTCGGACCGCGTTGGTTCTCAAAGCCGAGGGTGATAAAAGGTAAAGCAACAAAATACGGTGAAATGTAGAGTAAAGCGCTTTCTTGAACACTGACGGTAAAGCTTGGAATCAAGATAGTGGTTAAGCTGAGGATAACATAAAGGAGCGCAGAGGCACTCGCAGCTACAGCGATAAAGAGCAATCGAGTGTTTTTGTTTACGGCAGGTTTGTACATTAAGTAAACTACCGTTGCGAAGGCTAACAGCTGAAATGACGCCAAAGACAGCCATTCAGCGACATTTAAAGGCATAGCCATACCTGTTTGAGCAAAAAGTCCATAGTACAGCACACTTACAATTGTTGGGATGAATACAAGGACAAAATCGAAGGTTCTTGGGGGCACCCCTTTTTTCAGGCTGTTTACAAAGTTGCCTATAGCCAAGCTGGTTAGGATAAGGATAACGATGAGCGCGGTGAAGTGGTGTGTCAAAGCCAACGTTAAGGAGGCTAACGCGAAAAAGAAAAATTGTTTACTTCGCGCTATGGCTGGGTGGAGCAACACCATTATAAGCACCAAGTAAAGTGGGCTGGCGTAGGTCTCTTTTGTAACACCTGCAGTGAAGAAAACGTGACTATAGGCAGTTGCAAAAATAAGTGACGCAATGAAGGCAACTTTCCAATTATAAAACCTTTTAACAATAGCAAACAAAATCAAAACTGCCGTTGCTCCGATGATTGGAAAGAAAAGAGGCATGACTTCAATCGGCGGTAACCCTGTTACTTGGGAGATTACTGCTCCGAAGAGGCTGTTTGCTGGCCAGAAGTTGTTGTAGCCATCAAATACAGCGTCGTTTAAGGGCACGGGAGTATTTTGTATTAGGAGTTCGGTGTTTCTGATGGGGGACCATGCGTCAGTGGAAAATGGCATACCACTTATGACAGCGGGGTAAAGCCTTAACCCCACGGCTAAAAGCAGAAGCAGCAGAAGGTAAACTGCTTTCTTCATTGCTTCATCTCCAAGCGTGCTACTCCCGCCACGACCAGCGTTGAAATCAAGATGTAGTTGGCAGCTACAATTATAGGGTCAAGCTGGAAAACGAGACGATGCGACAAAACTTGCAAGTATCCAAAGTTCTGGAAAAGCAGCAAAACCGCTGCACTCAACAGGACGCCAAAGGTGGAAGCTACCAAAGACCACGGCAACAGTTTAACGAGCAGGTCTTTCTTGATTTTCTTGGTGGATGCACCCACCGACCGCAAAACACCGATTTCGTGTTTATGCTGGTTAAGGAACAGGGTTAGGGCGCCCGCTGCGGTTCCGCTTGCGAAAACGAGAACTACGATGGATAGTATGATGAGTGTGTCCTTGCTTACACCGTAACGGTTCAGGTAGCTTTTCATGAAGTCTTGAGCTTGGTCTACAGTGACACTACCCAAGTTGAAGCGGGTTTTTGATATGGAAAGCAAACCTTCAAGCTGCTGTTCTGCGTCCCCTTTTGACTGCGAAGGAGTCGAAGTTGCCGAGGGAGAAGCCTCGTCGGCAATCACGTCATAAAGTGTGTTTATGTTTACCTGAGTTGGGTCGATTTTAGCGCGAATTACGGAAACTAAGTTATAGTTAACACCTCGTAGCCATTGACCCACATAAACTGGAACAAGCACCTCATCGTCTAAGGGTGAATCCGAGTCGAAAATTCCTGCAACTTCTAAATTCGCGTATTTTTCTGAAATTATGCTGAACACAGTGATTTTGTCGCCAAGCTTCAGGTTAAGCCTATTTGAAAGACTTCTTCCTATGACAGCGGATTCTGTGTCGTTTATTAGTAGTGGGGCCCCTTCTGTTATGGCTATTGTGTTTAGTTTAGAAAGCGATTGGGGCATGACACCTCTGACGAAGACCGATTGCCCAGCTATAACGCATGGAGCTATTACTTCAGGACTGGCAGCTAAAACACCGTTCACTGAAACAATCTCGTCAGCTAGGAAAAGGGGAACTAAACCTGTTAGGGGTGTGCTAGCCGCCGTCCCGTAAATGGCTACTACATCGCTGTCTTCGCCTACGTAGTTAGAAAATCCGTTGTAGAACCCAAGGAAACTAAAGGCGGTAACAGAAAACAGCGTGGAAGTCAAAGTAATAATTAGAAATAGAGACAGGATACGGTTTCTGTTAAGGTACCTGAAGCGGAGCAAACTCATAAAGAGCTCTCCATCGACGTTTTTCGCGCTGATTTTACAGCTGGGTAAATACATCCGACCACAGCGGAGCCAAGTGCCAAAAGGATAATCTGGAGGGCTTGCCCCGCGTCAAGAAAAGGTGACAACATGAGGTTGCCCCACATCCACCTTACAGCGGTCGACGCCACTTGGGCGCCTGCGATGCCAACTGCCAACCCAAGGATTGAACCCAACAGTGCCACGGCAATTGTGTGAACAAAGACAAGTTGAATTGTGAACTGCCTCTTTGCACCCAAAGTTCGGAACATGGTTAATTCAAATTTGGCTTCCGTTATCAACCTTGTTGCTACAACATATGAAGCTGCTACAACCACAACGTAAATGGCTAATGACCAAAGATTCAGAAAAGAGATTATTTGGCTGTTTATATCTTGAGCAAAGCTTTCCACTTGTTGAGTTTTGACGATTTCACAATCATCGGACAGAAGCTGGACAATCCGGTTGAGAACTTTTGTTTCGGAGGTTGGATCTTCGAGGGAAAACTCTACAAAAGAGACGCTGTTACTCTGTTCGGTCAAGAGAAAAGCGGTTTCTAAGGGAACAACTATTTCAGCGTCACTTTGGGTTGCCGACTGAACTACGCCAACTATTTGGATTTTAGTGAACCTACTTCCTGCTGACAACGTCACAGAATCGTTCACATTTACAGATGCAAGGTTTAAGAGGATGCTCCCGACGTTTGCTTGCGAATTATTTTCAAAGTAAGAACCTGAAAGTTTTGCCCGTGTAGTTTTGAAGAATGTTTTGGCATCTTCTACGCCGCGTACGGTAACTGGGTAGCTACCGTTGTCGGTCGTCAAGGTTGCTTTGTTTAGTGTTTGAGACAGAACATTTTCTACGCCCGAAACGTCCCGAATTATATCAGCTATTTTTGAATCTACCTTGCTGTCTGATAGCGAAGAAGAATCGTGGCTTACAACCAAGTAGGTTTTACCTATGCCCGCTAACCTGCTCAGTGAGTCGGTTTGGGCGTTGATGTTGTTAACCAAAGAGTTCACGCTGGCTAAAAGGGCTATAAGCAGGGTAATTGCCAAAATGGTCGACGCTGTTCCTTTTCTGCGAAAAAGCATCTTGAAAGCTATAGACTGTACTCCTGCCTACCTCCCTCTTAGCCTGTAAGTGATAATCTTGTGTGCCGCTATGTGGCGGGAGCGGTCACGTTAAGCCAAATTTGACCCCAGCGGTTATGATACTGATTCTGGGTTAAGGTTTCGTTGTATACCCAGAGCTCAAATATTATTCGCTGGTTTGTACCAGCTTGCGTTAAGGGTATACTTACTGGGAATGCCCATGTGCCGTTGTTGAGTACAACTTGAGAAAAGTGCTGAGTAGGATCAACTGGAGCAGGGTCAATAGCTGTTTCGTTGTCTCCAAGCTTAACCATAACTATGTAGTACATGGGTTTACCCATCTGGTTGCCAACATATACATTCAGGTTAACGGTATCCCCCGCCACAATATTGGAAGGATAATCACCCAACTGCATGTTGGGTCCAAGGATACCGAGCTCAGAAAACTGCTCACCAGTCCCTTTTGGCAAAAAGAAGGGCGATGCGACAAAAAACGCTATAATCACTGTGAGTCCCAAGATTACGGCGCAAACTTGTTCGACTGTTATAATAAGCCCGTTGTTCTTTGTCGCCGTTGGATTCTTTGTTCTAACGCGGTAGTTTTTCCTTAGCCGAAGCCAAGTTGTCCAGAACATTTTAGGACCATAAATGTAAACGAGAATTCCGCCAGAAATCAGACCAGCCATGATTACCGCTACCACTATGGGCTGTTGTAGCAGTTCTTCGTTTTTAGCGTTTGAGGCGTTTTCAGTGACTTTTTGGGCAAGTGTTTGAGCTTCCAAAGCCAAGTTATGGGCTGTTTGCGGGTCAGTGATAATTAAGTCTTGGGCTTGTGAAGTTAAGTCTATAGCTATGTTTAGTTGGTCGGCGAGTTCGTTTATGTCTGCCCCTGCATAGTCTGCTTTAACAAGGGCTTTGTATGCCTCATTAACTGCGGTTTGAGCATCCTCAATAGTTGTAGATTGGCTATGAACGATTGCGGTTGCTGACAGCAAAACTACAATAACCAGAGTTAGCGCCATCAGCTTTGTTAGGTTTCTCATTCCTCGATTCAGTCCCTGGAACAACGGTGTTTAAACACAAGGCATATATAAAAATTGTACAGGCTTAAGACTGTGACGGAACCTTGAAAACGGGAGGAGCAAACGGGTTGACTGCAGATTTGGACAAACTGGTTAAAGAAACAGCAAACTCGTTAGGTAACCCAACACCGCCAGAACTCGTAGACAAACTCGTCAAAGACCAAGGGTTAAAGTTTAAAGAAGCCTCCAAAGCTGTCTATGTAGCTTGGAAGAAGGGCGAGCTAAACATTTCGGAGCCGAACCCACCTTCAAATTTATGGTCATTTGCCTTCAATCTGGAAAGCTTATGGTTCTGGGGATTAACTGCGTTAGTTGCGTTTACCATGCTAACAGTTTTCTTAGTGAATTCTTCTACGCTTCTTTATGTGAGATATGTTTTTGGGGGGCTTTTTGTCTTGTTCCTGCCAGGAGCAATGCTTATTACAGCGCTGGATCCAAGGGGTGGAGAACTTGACGGACTGGAAAAACTGGCTTTGTCTATTGGATTAAGCCTCGCCATAGTTCCTCTTGTCGGACTTGTGCTTAACTATACGCCGTGGGGAATTACGCTGACGCCGATAATGGTGTCTTTGGCAGTCTTCACTGAAGCGTTGGCAGTAAGTGCACTCGTAAGAAAATACCGATATTACAAACTCAGCTTAGAATGGACAGCTTGAATACGATAGTTCATAGCCTATCCCTTGTGGTTATAGCAATACTTGTATGTTCAGGCATAAAAAACGATTTTTGCTTGCGCCAACAGCGGTTATTCCTGATTTAAATGCAACTTCAACGTGTATAGCATTTTTCTTCTATCGAGTATTTTCAAGTATATACACCGTCAAAAAGCCCCGCTTCCACAATGCAACAGTTCGCCTTGTTTGCATTGCTGTTGCAGTTGTCTCGTTGCTTGTTATGTCAAGTTGAAACTTGAATCTTTAAGGTTTATTAAAAAGAAAGATACCCATAGAGGATAATGCAGGAGACTTAGCGAGAACAAGGGAATGTGCTGACTCCTGAACTAACTAATGGTGCAAACGGTGAAGGCGATCAGTAACTCATTCACATTGCTTGGTGTCTGCTTGGCGTTGGCAGGCTTATTTCTTTCACTTATCTCTCAATTTGTTTTACAGTCAACGCCCCTGACCGCTCTTGGATTGTCCACAATAATACTTGGTAGCGTCTGTCTATCTTTGGGTAGGGGACAACCGAAAATTCCACCCGAAGCAAGCGCAATTCTCTTGCAGTCAGGAGTAGAAAACATTTCAGCGATTGTAGAAGAATTAGGGCTAAAGTCAAAAGCCATCTATTTGCCTTCCTCAATGACCGCGGGGAAACCTAAAGCGCTTGTACCTCTGCATTCAAATCCTCATCCGCCAAAACTTGGGAACATTGTTTTACCTGAACGTCTTATTGTTAAGCATGGTCCAGAAGCTGAAGATATAGGGCTACTCGTTACAACACCTGGTTCGGCTATTGAAGGTTTGGTAACAGCTAAAGCTGATTCAACTGAGAGTGATTTGGAGGCAGCCATTTCACTTGTTCTTTCGAGCACAATAAATTTGGCAGATGGCGTTCAGGTAACCGTTGGAGAAGGGCAAATCAAGGTTGAAGTTTCGAACCCTCGCTTAGAGTATCGAAAGATGTGGGTTTATCAGAGTTTAGGAAGTCCCTTAGCCTCCATAGTGGCTTCAGTTGTGGCTGAAGTCTTGGATAAACCCGTTTCCGTCGAAGACGAACAGTACCGCAGAGGAAAATGCGTTATCGAGCTGAAATTGACGGGGCGAGTGCTCTGAAAGTCTTGGAAAGGTACATCATTTCTTTGACTGCTGCTTACGCATTTACCACGTTTGCGCTATCTTTTTACACCACAAGTGGATTAGACCTTTACGTTTCCTTGTTTATCGTAGAATATTTCATACTTACACTTCTGCACTCGCCGTTTAATCCAAAAGCCCAAAAAGCCATAAACATAGTAGGCTACGGACTTTTTGGCGTATTCGTAGTTATTGTAGCTCTGAAGGTGCTGGAAATACTTGTGGGAGCAAGTTTTCTATGAAGAAAACCGCAGTCGCTCTTTTATTTGTCATAGTTGCGTCGATTCTGCTTCCCTGTACAATCGTTAGAGCTGAACCAGCCTTTATACCTCATGAAGACCCCGCTGCTGCTGATAGTGCTTTGGATGCTTATTCTTTTCTGTCGCAGTACGTTGAAATTCTTTCGCTAATATCAGCACAACAGTACGAAAATGCTAGTGTCTTAACTGAACAACTGGCTCACATTTCGGTACCTGAAGATTTGAGTTACATAATAAACCGATACAACAACCTAACCCAAGAATTAATCCAAGTCTTAAAAGAACTACGGGATACTTTGGACAGCGCTTCGGCGTTGCTGGATCAATACCGTTTAGATGAAGCGTCTCAAGCTCTTAACCGCGCGGGGGTTCTTGTCGCTAAAGCGCAAATTCTTCTTGAAGACCTGCAAGATGCGACGTCAACTTTGAGTCAACGTATAGGTGTCTTTGCTGCCCCTGCAGAGAGTAAAATAAGACAAGCATACAATGAACTTCAGAATCTGCTGCAGAGACTAAACGATCTCATCAACCAATATCATGATCTTTTGCGAAGAATTAACAGTCAGGCTGAAGAGATAAAACTTGGAAATCTTAAGTCAACAACTTTGAGCTTAAACTTGAATACGACGAGCTGTTTTGTTGGAGGATTCGTATCTGCTTCAGGGAGGCTTACTTCAAACGGAGAAAACCTACAAAACAGAGGGGTGAAACTGTTGCTGGATGGAGAACAAATTGGAAATGCCGCCACCAGTGCAGACGGCTCATATCAGGCAGTTATTCAGATTCCTTACAAGTATGTTCAATCAGTAATCATCCAAGCGCTTTATACACCTGCAGGAAGTGACAAAGGCGTCTATTTAGCGTCATCAAATTCAGTATCAGTTACGGTTCTATTTTATGAAACCAGCCTTATCATGACAACGCCAAGTGAAGGATACCCAGGACTCTCATTAACTGCAAACGGCAAAATTACTTCCCAAGAAGGGACATCTCTAAGCGAGAGAGAAGTTAAACTGTTTTTTGACGGCAACACTGTAGGTACAGCTCAAACTGATTCAACAGGAACAGTAAGCATTCAATTCACAGTCGATTCCCAGACAAAAACAGGTCAACACAAGTTAACTATGATTGTTAGCCCAAAAGGCGTTTACGCAGGAACAAGCCAACAAAGAACAATCAGTATATTGAAAATAGCATCGACAATTACTGTCAATGCGCCATCGTTTGTAGTACTTCCTGCTGAAATAAACGTGGACGGTACAGTTAGCTCAGCTTCCAAGCCACTAAAAAACGCAGAAGTGACATTGTCCTTAGCAACTACAACGGTTACGGTTAAGAGTCTGGAGGATGGAAGCTTCAACGCCACTTTGACGGTACCGTTAAACGCCGTTTTTGCGGGTGCCCAAGAACTAAACGTAACAGTTAAACCCTCTGAATCGTGGCAAGCATCCACCAAAACGCAAGTAAACATATTCCTAATAAGCAGTGCAAACGTGGGGTTTGCTTCAGCAGCATTCGTCTCTGTTGGAGTAGTATTCTACATGCGATTTGTGCGGTCTAAACCTAAAAAAAGCGAGAAAAAAGACACAAGAGCCGTAGAGATCACTCCGCAACTTCAGCCAGAGGATGCTTCCGCTGACTTGATTTCATCGAAGCCCGAATTCCAGTTTGAAGGAGCTAAAGGCAAAGTTTTAGAAGAATACAACGAGGCGTTGAGAACTGTGGAAACGGTCACTCAAAGTTCTCTGGAACCTCAGATGACTTTACGTGAGTTCCTCAAAAAAGTAAAACCGAAATTACGAGGAGCTTCTGAAGCATTCACTGCGTTAACTTCAATAGCGGAAAGGGCACTGTATTCTCCATTCGTGCCAGAAACAGAGGACATACAGAAAGCTGAAGCGCTTGGGGCTACCATCAGGGAGGTTCTTGGGAAGTGAAAACAAGTAAACTTTTACTTACCTTAACCTTAGTCATCGCCCTATCGATGGCTACATTAATTTTGTTCTTCCCGCCAAACGGTGACTTTAGAGTTGAAAACCCCTTTTGGAATGGACTCTCAACGTTCACTTCTCAGGTGAAGCCCATACCGATAGACACCTTTGCGGCTTTACCGACTGTTTCCGACCGAACCACCCTCTTCTTGGTGCCTTATGAACCGTTCTCTCAAACAGAACTTACGCAACTCAAAGAGTATGTTTCAAACGGCGGGACTCTAGTGGTTTTAGATGACTATGGGTTTGGAAATCAAGTGTTGAGTGGCGTTGGCTTGAAGATGACGTTTTCGGGTGAACAGCTTTTGGATCCTTTGTTCGATTACAGAAACAAAGGACTCCCGAAGATAACGGACTTCACACAAACAGCACTCACAAATAACGTAAGCAGTTTAATTTTCAATCATGCATCCAGCTTAAACGACACCACCGAAGCCACCGTTGCAGCGTATTCGTCTAGATTCAGCTTTCTTGACACAAATGGGGATGGCGTTTGGGATTCGAACGAACCAGCCGGACCGGTACCCGTAGTTGCCTACGCTAAGCTTGGTCAAGGCTATGCAGTTGCTGTAGCTGACCCAAGTTTCTTAATTAATGGCATGATAGAAATGGAGGGCAACCAGCAGTTCGTTGATAACATTATATCTTTACAAGGGTCCAATCTGCAAGTGTTTGTTGACCAAGCACACTTGCCTGAAGTACCGTTAGATGCAGCAAAAGAAACTCTTACATCTGTCTACGGATTAGTATCCTCTCCGCTTGGGGCGTTAAGCTTAATAGCCGTGATACTGGTTTTATCTTTAAAACCGATCTGGCGGATAGGTGGAAAAGTTGGGGAAAAACGATAAGGATATCTCGAAGATACCCAGCAAAATTTTGGCTGAAGTATCGAAAGTTGTTGTGGGTAAAGATGAAATTAAAGAAGTTCTCTTGACAGCATTACTGGGGGAGGGGCACGTATTAATTGAAGGGTTACCTGGAACAGCCAAAACAACGCTTGCCAAGACCTTCTCGCAAGCTATAGGCGGGGACTTCAAAAGAATACAATTTACGCCTGACATGTTGCCAGCCGACGTGACTGGCTTTTACCTTTACACTCCAGACGGCAAATCCCGTTTCATGGAAGGCCCTCTCTTTGCTAATGTGGTATTGTCTGACGAGTTGAACCGCACAACGCCTAGAACTCAAGCCGCCCTGATCGAAGCCATGCAGGAAAGGCAGGTTACCGTTGAAGGAATAACGCAGCTTTTGCCGAGACCTTTCATGATTATCGCCAGCCAGTTGCCTTATGGGTCTGAGGGCACTTATCCGTTAACTGAAGTGCAAGCAGACAGGTTCATGTTTAGGGTTTGGAGCGATCATCTGTCTAAGGAAGATGAAAAGCAGGTTATTACCAATTTGGATTACATCGAAGAACCTGATGTTCAACCAGTCGTTTCATCACAGGACATTGCGGAACTTCAGGAAGCCATAAAAAAGGTTCATGTTTCAGAAGAAGTCAAAGATTACATTGTTTCTCTTGTTCGGTTTGCTCGGGATGACCCTGACATACTTTCGGGTCCAAGCACAAGAGCGTCAGTTTCCCTTTTCAAAGGTTCAAGGGTAATAGCTTTCCTACAGGGAAGAGATTACGTAATACCTGACGACGTTAAAAAACTTGCGCCTTACGTTTTAATTCACAGAATACGTGTTAAACCTGAAGCTGAAATGGAAGATGTGACGCCTATGACGGTAACAGAAAGAGTCATCCAAGGCGTTGCAGTACCCAAAAATTAGTGTATCAAAACACAGATGACTATTGATGACAGCAGTAACTGTTAGAACGGTTGCTAAAGCTTACCTTATTATAGTCTTGTTTCTGGCGGTTTTGGCTTCTCCGCCTATGCAAATGGGAATTGCGCTTGCGTTGCTTGCGGTCCAGTTGGGTTCAGTCGTTAAACCGCCGAAGGCAAATTTGGAGCTATTGTTGGTTTTTGTTTCACTGATTTTTACGCCTTTTGCGTTGTTGGCTTTGGCTGGCGATGTGAGTTCTGTTTTTCTAATTTTGCCTGTTCTACCGCTTTTAGATCAGAGCTTGAAAGAAAATGCTGGAACACAGCTTTCCGTTTTCTCGAAGTCGGGAAAAAGTGCAACCGTAGTTTTGAAGTCTTTAGTATCTGCAGTGCTGCTTGTCCTCACCGCTTCCTTAATCTTATGGAATACAACAATGATATTAACTTCGGCTGTTCTTATTGGTTACCTTGTTCTCGTTTTAACTTACACTATCCACAAAGTACAACAAGTGCCCCTTGAGGAAGCAAAATCTTGGAGCCGAGTAGGGGTAGGCGAAAAAACCACTGACTCAACTCAGATTAAGGCTAAATCAGGAATGCCCCTTTTGGTTTCACTATCATGTGCTGGTTCATGGGTTCACGTCAAACCAGCAAGTTTTGTATTGCCCGTTCAAGGCGAGGCTGAAGTAGATTTGCGTTTTACTCCGCCTTTAGCGGGACCTTCGAAGCTCCAGGTTCAAGCGTTGACTGTAGACCCGCGCGGGTTAATTCAGACGGGGCAGATTTTGGAGCCTGTTGATTTGCATATTATTCCAAGGGCTAAGTATGCACATTGGCTTGCAAACAAGTATCTAGAGCAAACATCACCTGGCGCGGGGTCAGCATCTTCGATGCCTACGCCTAGATCACCTAAATCTGCAAGAGGCGGTTTAGAGTATTATGGCAGCCGTGAATTCCAGTCTGGAGATAGATGGAAAGACATGGACTGGAAACACACTTACCTGTTGGGCGAATTAATTGTGAAGGATTTCTCTGGAGGGCAGAGCCAAACTGCCGTAATATTGGCTGATTTGACGGCGAAGGATGCTGATGAAGCTGACAGGTTAGCATATGATTTTGTTATGTCGGCGTTGACTTTGGCTACTGAATCTTTGCCTACAGCTTTGGCTGTTTATAATCATAGAGAAGTTCTTGCTACTTTGCCGCCTATGAATCCTCGAGAGGCGCTCAAGAAGGCTTTGGAGTTAACTGAGAAGATCGTATTGGTTGAGCCCGCAGAGAAGGTTTTGCAATCTGTTGATGTTGGGAGGCTTAGGAGGTCAATTGGTCAGCTTGAGCGAGTAAATTCTGGTTCGGCTAAGAGGTTGGTTGAAGTTTTAAGGTTGGAGTTAGAAGCTAACGAAAAGGCGGCTTTGAGCCACCCATCTGGGCAGGCGTTGGCTAAGGTTGTTAAGGGTGTGTCTGCGCCTGCGGTGTTAACTGTCGTTTCTTCACGAAGCAGTGGTTGTGTAGAGTTAGGGGTAACGTTGGATAGGCTGCGGAAGAGGGGTTATAGTGTGGTTGCTGTTGGACCTTAGGGCGTAGTTGTTGGTTTGTGTTTGTGTGCGTGAGTTGGGAGGGGTAGAGGCTGGTTGTTTATACAGTTTGTTTATACGTTTTGATATACAGGTGGTTGTGTTTGGTGAAGGCAGGGGTTTTCGGTTGGATACGAATCTTTGATGAGTTAAGTTGTTGGCTGCTGAGGCTGGCAGCATAGTCACTGAGGCATTGGTGAGGTTTATGTGTGGTTGTGTGGAGTCTGAGGTGCGTGTTTTGGCTGGCTGGCTTGTGAAGGGTAAGCGTTTTTATCGTGGGAAGGCAGGTTGGCTGAAGGCTTAAGTACTACTTTCTTCAAGGTTGTACTTGTGATCAGGTATGACATGCGAGGTTGTAGTAACAAGGAAGGGTCAGGTAACCATACCTGCGGAAATACGCCGAAAGTTCGGAATCGAAGAAAGCTCCAAAGTGGAAATCATAGAGAAGAACGGCGAGATTGTTATAAGGAAGTGCCCAAGCATCTTTGACTTATCAGGAGCCGGAGCAGGAAAAGGCAATGTTAAAGAACTAAAAAGGGAACTGGACCAAATGAGGGATCAAGATGCCTGAAAGGCGTCTCTACGACACTTGCTTTTTTGTTGAGTACTTCTTTTCTGAAGATAAGGAATTGCTAAGAAAGTTTAAGCAGGAGCTACGGTCAGTGAAAGAGAGGATGGTTTCTGTCTTGACAGTTCACGAGATTCACAGGATCAATTTGAAAAGGGAAGGAAGAGATGTGGCAGATTTGAGGAGCAGCGCCATACGTTCAGACTTCATAGTTGTCGACGTAAATTATGAGACTGCAGTGAAAAGTGCAGAGTTGAGAAGTAAACATCATATGCCGATGGCCGACAGTGTGATCGCAGCAACTGCCCAGATTTATGGTTGCCCTCTTATTTCAGATGATGCCCATTTTAAAGAAATCAATGGTTTAAAGATAAAATGGTGTGCATAGCTAAGCGGTGTTTTTTAAATATTTTAAGGCAGGTTGTAGGTGTGAGTACTTGTCGGGTGTGGTTTGTTTTCCCAAAAGCATGTTTAACAAAATAAGGAGGGGAGATTTTGCTATTTGCGTTTTTTCAACGTCAATGCTGTTGGCAACAAGCTTTCTGAATGATATTAGAGATGGACTTAACATAGCAAAAGGAAAAAACAAAGTGGAATGAAGACGAGTTCATTTTCGAATGCAAGTTTGTTTTTAGTCACAACAATGCCGGAAGGGGATTGAGTTTTTTCTACAAATTCGAGACAGCCCGCAGCGTCCTTAGGGTTAATTTCATTTTGATATTTGACTTAGGTTTGTCTACTCAAAAAGTCTATGTAAAACACGGGAGTAGCCAATCCGTACATGCATATAGGAAAAGATTGGTATACTCGCAGCGGTGTTTTGCGTGATTATTTTTATAAACGTGCCTTTCTATTCTTGTTCGTGGGATATGCTTTGGGAAGTCATGTTACTCTTGAAATGAGCTATGACGAAGTAAGGCGGGTAAATGAGAGACTTAGAGTAATCGAAGACATAATTGAAGAAGTAGTCACCCAGGCGTTACCAGAAGTTTCTGTGAACAGAAAAAAATCAGCGAAATAAATCGTTCAGTGCAAGAGATGAAGAAAGGAGCATGCGTTACTCTCGAGGAGCTCAAGTGTGCCCCCTAAATATCGAGCTATTGTCCACCGCAGAGTTCAAAGAAATTTGTAAACAACCTAAGGATGACAACTTCAAACGCAACGTTATTAACACATTTTCAAAATTGGAAGACTACCCACTGAGCCTTAGAGAGATGGATGTAGAAAAAATCAGAGGTTTAGAAA
>JAOZHZ010000026.1 GCA_026014615.1 Candidatus Bathyarchaeota archaeon
ACTTTATGCTACGGACTGCAAACAGAGATTTATGACCGACAAACAGGCATTATGTGAATCCGGAGTCCGAGGCGAAAACACAGGGTGTACTCCAGGAAACTGCCCAAAAGTCAGAATAGACAGCTTTATATAGGAAAGGAGAACAAGGCGGCAATAAAATAACTCGGGTAATCTTGCGCCTCTTAACCGAGAAATGAACTAACAACAAACCCAAAGAAGGAGACAAACATGAGGACTTACAGAGGTATAACAGGATACATCAGAAGAGCCATCAACAACAACACACTGAAAGGGAGAATCACAACGAATGATGTACGACGATTACTCCCTGATAGGCTGTATGACGCCCCGAACTCAACCATAATTGCAAGTCTGCGAAACATGGCGAAAAACAGAGAAATCGTCATAGACAAAAATGGAAACTTCTTCACAAAAGGCTGCGAGCCGGCGTGCAGAAACAAAGAAGTAACGGTAACTGGATACGTCACTGAAGCCAAGGAAGTTGGTGGAAAAGTGTTCGTCACAATCGAAGTAACCCACATGAAACAAACAAAGGAGGGAGTCTAACCATGGCAGAGATGCTGATACACAAAGATCCGCCTCAGGAGCTGATCAGAATCATGAACGACCTGTATGCAGACACACCAGTAATAAAGCAGGTCATATTCGACACAAACATTACACAGCTGCAAGGGCATATGGCAGCGTTTGTCCCTGGCACGGGTACCATCGCAATAGATCTGGCCGCCTGTGCGAATGATTTGCGCTGGATGGAAAAAGGAGCCTTGTATGTTCCAAACGTATGGTTCAATATGATGTACTGTATGCATCATGAATACGCACATGCAAGGCAAACAATGCAAGTCGGATGGGATAACGTGAGCTTAGATGTCCTTGAAGACGAAGCGGACGGCGCAGCTATTGCCAGTCTAACAGCATGGGCCGATCATGGTGGAAAAGTCCCTAAACTCACAGAAATGGGTTGGGTTGCAGAGCATGAGATCCGGGAATTCCTGAACAAGTACTATGTAATAAAACCGGAAGTAATCAACGATGAGATAGATGCTCTGGACTCCGGGGCCGTGGCCTTA
>JAOZHZ010000003.1 GCA_026014615.1 Candidatus Bathyarchaeota archaeon
GGTAGTGTCTCAAAGGTTGGTGTAAAATAGGTAACGCCAGATGAAGAAAAAGGTTGAGCCGGATCCCACTCTTTGTTTTAATGGTTTTGACTAAAAAACTAAAGAACAAGGAGAAGATCATGACTCAACCGAAGAGAAAGAAAGATGAAAGAGCGGAATTGGTCAAGTTATTTCGCACAGTTTTACCGGGAGACTTTGTAAAAGTGCTGGAAAACGGCATCCAGAGTATCATTGAAGCAGAGCTTAGCTCAATCCTTGGAGCGGAGCCTTATCAGCGTGTGGAAGGCAGAACTAACTACCGCAATGGCTACCGTGAGCGTAAAGAGCCTCTCAGCACAGGATTGGGGCCTATAAGCGTGAGTATTCCGAAGCTCCGTAGCGGCAGCTTCTACCCTTCGATTCTGGAACAATACCAGCGGGTGGACAGGGCTTTGATCAGTATCGTCAGCGAGGCCTACTTTGCCGGGGTTTCTACTCGCAAGATGAACAAGTTGTTTATTGAATTGGGTTTGGAAAATATAGATCGCAGCTTTGTCAGCCGTTGTGCTGCTAATATCGATGAGGAAGTGGATATCTGGAAGAATAGACAGCTTGATAGGCGCTACGCGTATATCTGGCTGGACGCGATCTACACCAAGATCAGAACTGAGGGCAGGGTTAATTCCACGGCTGTCTTGATAGCGATTGGCCTTAGAGAGGATGGGCACCGCGATGTCCTTGGTCTTCACCTGGGGAACCGTGAAAGCTACTATAACTGGAAAGGCTTTCTGCAAAGCTTAAAGGCCCGTGGTCTTGAGAGGTCGGAACTTTGGATTAGCGATGAACATGATGGCCTTATTAAGTCAATAGAGGAGTGTTTCCCGGGACAACTCAGACAACGCTGTATTGTCCACTGGATGCGAAATGCTCAGAGCAAAGTTTCCAAGACTGATTTGTTGTGGCTGCTGCCGCTAATAAAAGATCTGGTAGGTTCTAGGACCAAAGAGTCCTTTGAATTGGCCTGGAAAGAGCTTAACAGGGCAGCCCAGTCTAAAGGTAAGGACAATCTATCGGATTGGCTGGATAACACTTACCATGAGATATCGGTCTATCTTGACTTCCCGGGGGCACATTGGAGTAGAATAAAGTGTACTAACTCACTGGAGCGTTTAAATGAGGAGCTCAGACGCAGAGAGAAATGCATCCGGATATTCCCTGACGATAAGAGTTGCCTTCGGCTGTTTGGTGCGATCCTGCAAGGCTATTCGGAGGACTGGATAAGCGGAAAGCTATATCTTTCGGAACCAATGGAAAGA
>JAOZHZ010000016.1 GCA_026014615.1 Candidatus Bathyarchaeota archaeon
TGGTGCCATAGTCCTCAACGCGCCAGGGACTCCAGTAGGTGCTCTTGATAAATGGACGATGTTCGATGCTTACAGCGGAAACTACATGTGTACCATAGAAAACGTGCCTGTCGCCGTTGGTGCCCTTGGCATGGGATACTGGGGCACACAAGTATACGGCAAAGACGGCAGTATATTGTTGTACAACATTGTTACCGCCAATGATGGTTCAAAGTATTTGCAATGCTGGAATACAAGCCAAGCAATTCACTACAAACCCACATGGGACCTAATCGAATACTGGCTTTGGAGACCCGTCTTAAACGCAACTTACGATGGACGCAATGGCTATTCCCTGAACGCATCTGTACCTTCAATTCAAGGAACAATCCGCACCGTACGTGAAGATCAATACGTTATCGGCGGAACCCCTGGAAGTAACAACGAAAACGGAATCACGCTGGGAAACCTGTGGGCTTTGAGCCTGAAATCAGGAGAAGAAGGGAAACTCTTGTGGAACATCACTTTTACACCGCCTTCGTCAGCAGGTAACTTGACTATAAGCATGGGAACTGTAGACCCCGAGGACGGAGTATTCTTATTCTCATGTACACAAACAAGGCAATGGTGGGGCTACAGCTTAGAAACAGGACAACAATTATGGGTAAGTGAATCAGGACCACAATTAAACTACTACGGTATGAGCAGCAACATCTACGAAGGCAAACTTCTTTCATACGGCTACGGCGGAGTACTCATTGCTTACTACATAAAGACCGGCACCCAACTGTGGAACTACACAGCTGCCCAAGAAGGCTTTGAATCCCCATACGGCAACTACCCACTCAACCTAGCATGCATTGTCGATGGAAAAATCTACTTAGACATAACTGACCACTCACCCAGTCAACCTCTATGGCGTGGATCAAACTTACGCTGTGTAAATGCTTCAAACGGAGCAGAAATCTGGAAACTACTATACTTTGGAGGGCCATCATTCACAGGTAATACAGTTGTCGCCGCCGACGGTTACATAGTCGCCCTTAACTTCTTTGACAACCAGATATACTGTATTGGTAAGGGTCCCAGTGCTATCACGGTTGATGCACCACTTACTGCTATCCCTCAAGGCGAAGAAGTTGTGATCCGGGGCACTGTTACTGATGTTTGTGTTGGTGCTAAGCAGTTGGTGGAAGATGGCAAATTCAATGTGGTGCCCGCTATTTCCGACGATGACCAACAAGCATGGATGGAGTATATGTACATGCAGCAGGCAAAACCAACGGATACAACAGGTGTTTCGGTGCATTTGACGGCTATTGACCCCAATGGCAACTTCCAAGACTTAGGTACCGCAACTAGCAATGATTTGGGGAACTACGCTTTATCATGGACCCCGCCAGTCCCAGGATTATACACTGTAACTGCAACCTTCGAGGGCTCAAATGCTTACTATAGCAGTCAGGCAGGAACTTCGTTCGCAGTAAAAGAACCAACAGTAGCTGCGCCAGTTGTGACGCCGACTCAAGCGCCAACTCAAACAGAAGCACCCTCCACAAGCGTTCCTATTCAGTCTGTTTTGCCTTCACCGTTGCCTAGTGAGGCTCCTCAGCCAGCGACCAGTGCAGGTACTCCAACGTGGACCTACATTGCCATCGGTGCAGCAGTTATCGTCATAGTGGCAGTTGCAGCAGTACTAATACTCAGACGGCGAAAATAAACAATGGAAA
>JAOZHZ010000022.1 GCA_026014615.1 Candidatus Bathyarchaeota archaeon
GTTATGTCTGTGTAGACTTGAAAACAGGGGAACAACTATGGTGGCAGAATTATACTGTTAATCCATCATTTGCACAACTAGTAATGTTTGATAGCCCCAACCAACATGGAGTTATTCCCAACGGTTACCTGTGGGCTGTTTCAGGAAGTACTTGGACTGCCTATGACCCCTTAGACGGAAGTTGGGTATTTGAAATAACTGATGTTCCATCAGGAACACGAGCATACGGCCCCAATGGCGAAGTAGTAATCTACCAAATGGATGTGGAAAACAACTGGTTGGCTTTGTGGAACGTAACCAACGTAATCACAAATGGACCTGAAGGATCTATTGATTTTACGCAGGGTTATCGGCCTGTCGGTAAAATCTTCAACTCTACAGAACGTTTAGCATATTCCTGGACTGTAACAATCCCCGAATTGCCCTCTGATGCTACTATACGATACACTTTGTATGATGACATGCTTGTAGCCTCTTCCGGTACTGGTGGAAGTACCCAATTCGGTGGTATTCCCTCTGTTCCAAGTGTAACCTTTTGGGCAATAGACCTTGACGACAATTCAAGGGGCGACCTAGTCTGGACCGAAACATACGATGCACCGGCAAACAACGTCACACGACAAATTGGGCCCGTCGACTCTGTTAACCGAATTTTCTGTATGAGTGACAAAGAAACAATGAAATGGCTAGGTTTCGATTTGGACACTGGAGCGCAATTATGGGGTCCAGTTGGTGATGCCCGTGGCTTTAACTATTATCCAACAGTTGGAAGCGGAGGCAACAGCCAAGTCGGCTTCACTGCTTACGGCAAACTTTACTCTGGTGGATATGGTGGAGAAATCTTCTGTTTTGACACTTCAAATGGAGATCTAGTATGGAAATATAGCGACACCGACAGTGGTCTTCAAACACCTTATGGTCTAACTCCAATTTTCCCGGGCGCTATTGCTGATGACAAAATCTATGTGTATAGTAATGAACACTCTCCAAACTCCCCGATGTACAAAGGCTTCAAAGCACGTTGCCTGAATGCTACTACTGGTGAAGAACTATGGACTCTGTTATCATGGGCTGGTGTAGGAGCTTTTGCTGATGAAGGCTGGCCCGTTGCGGACGGAATCATAACTTACTTGAACGCTTATGACATGCAAATTTATGCTATTGGAAAAGGACCCAGCGCTACAACAGTTTCAGCATCACCAAAAGTTACCGAGTTAGGCAAAAGCATCA
>JAOZHZ010000021.1 GCA_026014615.1 Candidatus Bathyarchaeota archaeon
ACGCCAACTCTGCCTCCTACGACTAACCAAAATATAAATAAAAAACGGAACCCCCAACAAAGAAGTAACAATACCCACCGGCAACTCAGCAGGAGCCAACACCAACCGCCCCACAGTATCAGAACACACAAGCAAACAAGCCCCAACAAACGCACTACAAGGAATAAGAAAACGATGATCACTACCAATAAGCATACGAGCAATATGCGGAGAAATCAAACAAACAAACCCAATAACCCCAGTAAAAGCAATAATAACAGCAGTTGCAAGTGTCTCTAAAACCATAGTTACTGCAAGTACACGTTTAGAATTAACACCTAAGCTTGTTGCGACCTCCTCACCCATGCTTAACACGTTAATATTCCACGACTGCTGCAACATTAGAACCGCAGTCAGCACTACAATTGGAAGGACAATTAGTATGTTTTGCCATGTTGCTGAGTTAAGGCCGCCCATAAGCCAAAAAACAACCGCCCGCACAGCCTCATGCTCAGGAGCAAGATACTGAATCAAAGACAACATCGCAGAAAACAAATAACCCACAGCCACACCAGCCAAAATAACCGTCTCCGTAGTCATACTACGAATACGAGCAATACCATAAACCAACAACATAGCCAACATACTAAAAACAAACGCATTAACAATAACCAAATAACTACCATACCCAGAAATCAAACCTATGCCAAAAGTTATGGCTAGAGCGGCGCCAAAGCCTGCAGCGGCAGAGATTCCTAAAATGTAGGAGGATACAAGAGGATTTCGCAAAACACCCTGCATCGTCGCACCTGAAGCGGCAAGTCCAGCGCCAGCGATTAAAGCTAAGACAATTCTCGGCAGTCTCAAGTCCAAAATTATTGTTTGAGTTAGTCTAGCGCCGGGGTCCATATTAAGGAAAGGCAAAAGCTTTGCGGATATAACTTGCATAGCCTCATTAAATCGAGGCGAACCGGCACCTACACTAACAGAAATTACGATAGCTATTACTAGAGTGATAGTGAGTACGAGTATGGCGAGTGCCTTGCGTTTTCGGCCTTTTTTGTATAGTCTTTTAAGTTCAGCGGCGGTACTCACGGGTGTCCACACACTCCTTAAGTTCCTCAAAAAACTGACCTCGCCGTCGATGTTCCAAAACCTGAACAGCCAAAAACTTAGTAGGCGTCGCACTTCGAAGAGGCATACCACCAATTTTAGGGGTAGTAGCGTTCAAAATTAGTGTAAGCTTCGTTTTCTTTTGACTGACAATATCGCTGAACGGATAGACAGTTTTATTCCGCCACTGCAAATGCTTCCCCTACGCATGGCTGGATTAGCCAACCAGTAATATAAATATTGATTTAACAAAAGTTGAGCATAAGTTGATAAGATGGTGAGCAAGCCCTGTTTCATGTCGGAGCCACAGCGCTATTTATATCCCGGAGGCGGATTCCCAGATTTGTTCGAAGCAGGTTTGGGTCATCTCAATCAGAAAGAAGCCGGTAGACCATAAAAAAAGGTCATCTCTTTCTCGGTTCGCTACCGTCGATATGAAAACCTCTTTACAATCCACTATAAAAAAACAAGGGTACGAGTAGGTAAAGTGGCGCACCTCAAAAAGGGAATTTTGCAGTAAGGCATCCTTAAAAATAGAAAAGGTGTCTTTGTTAGAATTAGTTAGTATGAAACGGAATTTAATGCCCTTTCGGATAGCCCGCTTAAATATTTCAACAAATTGTGATAGTATTTTTTCAAAGCGGTCTACAGAAAGTATACAATCACAACTCTTTTGAGCACCATTAAGCACATTTTCCATCTCTGATCCAGATAATTCAAACCCAGAGAGTAAAATACACTGCATTTTGCTATTTTGGCGTTCACTGTAACTGCTTTTTTTAACACTTGAAGGAAAACAGCAGGTATTGTCTGTAACTTTACAAGGTCTCCAGTTTTATCGGAAAATAGAAAAATGCATCACCCCAACAGAATGTTCCTTAAGAAAGATTTGATGCAAAGCAAGACTCTTCCAGCCATGGCAATTAATGGATTTGCTGGGGCTCTGGACCGAATTAATGGAGAGAGAAAATGGAAAAACCAACGAGCAAGTTGGAAATCGCCCCCAAAGTCCATTCAGCTCCAACCTTTTCCAGAAGATACCGTTTATGTTAATTACGCCATCCAACAGTTAATATGGATGGATTATCCATCCAAAGATATAAACGTTGAGTTAACTAAACACAAGTTCGAGTTGAACAACTGAAGGTACTAACTTGGTGTTTGCTGGTCTTCCTTGAAACTTAGTTTTAGAACTAAGTGTTTGCCGCGGGTGAGTCATGTTCCGTGTAGCCTTGGTTTTGAAGGTTAAGGTATGCTTTTTCGAGTTAGATAGTAATGTCGGAATGAGTTTAGGATGTCTTCAACTAAAGTTAACGTTCCGTTGAAGCCAATCAAAGGTCGCTGTGTAAGCAAAGTTTTCTCGTTGTAAGGAAATGAAATGGGTATAAACTCCGGTGGTTCCTTGACCATCATCGAAAGATACTCCTCGATGCTACTGCCGAAAACAAGGACAGGCTCACGTTCATTTATGGAATCCATGATTTCGTATTGGTCGGGGTTAACCATAATTGAAGTATCTAAGGAATTAGCGGCAAAGTAATTTTGGAGTGCGTCATAGCTTATTTGCCCTACCTCTCTAAAACCTATAATAACAGGGTACAGACCTAGATATTCATAGAGAAATGTTGTTAAAGCTAACACTTGAGAACAATCCCCGAAAATAGCAAACGGTACTCCCCGCAACGTATTGTTAACTATTGACATCCTTGAAAGCGCTGTGTAACATTTCACTCGAACATTCTTTGATTTCAATTCGATTGGTTTGTGTGAAAGATGGAAAAAGTCTGCCACTGTCCTGAACCAAGTTTCTGAGGGACTTAAACCAAAAGGCGCATACATATCTAAGCCTATACTTGGAGTTCCGTATTCTTTGTCAAGAAAAAGAGCAACAGAGTCACCGTACTCTTCGCAGACAACTAGATTAAGTGCCGCCTCACTGGCGCGTTCAAGATTTGCGATTTTTTCGCCAGCGCAGATAACAGACACTACCTCAACTCCTATAGTTCGAAGTGCCCGTTTGAGCTCCACAACGTCACTCGCCCAGTTATAGTGGAAAACTGTGGGTCCAATTAGGTTAACGCTTTTAGGAAGTTTTTCTTTTGGGGTCCGGGCTAATCGTTCAAGAATTTTAATTGCCCCCGTTTTGAACCCATCTGCGTAAGTCCCGGTGAAACCTGAACTATCAACGACCATAGTCCGAGTTTTTATCCCTGACTCCTGAATAATTCTACATAAATCATCGCCAATTAAGGCAGTACCCGAGTGATTAATAACCCCAATCAAGCCATAAGCTTTTAAGTCCAGCAATTGAATCGCGCGGGCTATTTTTTTTTCTGTACCATACACGAAGTCTTGCTCGTCGGTATATGTACAAGGAAGACGGCGTTGCCCAAAGTAAAAATCGGCATAAGCGTTGTCCTCAGAATTAACATGTGAACCCAGTACATCAACGTTGTAGCTTAAGGGGTGTTTACAGCCTATGGGACTGTTAAGCATTGTGTAAGCATCGCTGATTCCTTCGAATGCAGCTACTATGCCTGATAGTGAATCAGGTCTATGCGCAGCCTTGGACAAGTTTTTTATCATGTCTCCAACCTTCTATAGTAGGATATTTCAATTTTAAGCGTAATCGTTTAGCGTAAACAAGTCCTCCGTCAAAACCATAAGTGGGAAGAACCGGAAGGATAGGTGTAGGAAGAGCATCAAAGGGTAGATGGTTAAAAGCGAAAGTAGTGGTAAGCACGAAGTCTGGGCGTTCTTCGAGAATAGCTTTTTCAAAATTACTCACTGGAAAATTATGTTCAACTCGGATTTTGGCAGAATACTTAGTTGAAAAATGCTCTCGTGGAGGGAAAACACTTGAAGAGTAAAGCTTACATATTTTAACGCCTAAATCCATCATGGTTGATATTAACCAGTCGATGTTGTGTGGCGAGCTAAAAATTAAGGCTTTTTTCCCGGAAAAATCTTTTCGCAGTAGGGGTAATTGACGTTCATAATCTAAACGTGCTTCGTTGATGACCCGTTCAGCCTCAGATATTTTATTAAACCGCCGCCCGAGTGCGCGAGTGAACTCTGCTGTCTGCTCAAATCCAACGGGCAAAGGCGCTTCAAGGGTCTCCATAGAAAAACGAGTTTCTAAAAAATTAGCTACGTCTCGAACTAAAGGATCATGGAAAAAGGGAATGTTCACTTTTGCCTTTTTGAACTGCCTTATCTCCGCTATTGTGGTGTTGCCAATAAATCGGCAATTCACTTTAATGTTCAGTTTCTGAAAAATTTGGTCAATCGCCTCACAGTTTTTGCTACCATAAGGAAAAAGAGTTTGCTCTCCAATTATGTTAACCAGATTATCCTCAGAGCTAACGCTGGTATCAATTAAGCCCTCTGCCACCGCACGGTAAGAGTTAATCATACCCGTGTAGAAATCACCACTGTCCATAACGCCGTCTGTTGGGATGTAGTAAAGCTGAACCCCGTCGACTCTTAGTTCATTCACGACTTGATTAATGTCGTCTCCGATTATTCCAGCAGGACAAGAGGTAATTATGAAGATTGTATATGAGGGAAACCTTTTGTGAACTCTCAAAACTGTATCTTTTAGATTTTTCGCACCGCCAAATATGACGTCTATTTCCTGCATGTTTGTGCACAAAAGATTCGGAGAGAGTCGAGCTTCAGAAGGCGAGAAATTAGCGCGACTTAGAAAACCAGAAAAGCTAACATATGCGCAACCCTGAGGAGCATGCATTACTGCTACTCCATCCTTGATTTTTCTGATGGCTGAGAAGGCACCCGCTAGAGAACACCCCTGAACAGGCGGTCGGGTTTTTTCGGAAGGTGAACATGCCTTATTTTTATTTGAAGCCTCGGGTTTTTTTTGAGTCAATGAGCAAGAGCCATCTGCAGGTCGTGGCGTCTGAGTGCTGTTCATGGATGTGGGAACAGCACTGGTGTGGTTTGTTGATTTTGGGTTGTAGCAGAAGTCACGCAGGAATTTGTCCAACTCCGTGTCCGTGAGTGGTTTGGGTGCAACTGGAACTTGTTGGCGTTCAATGTGTTCTGCTATAGATTGGAACACTGTGGCTAGTTCGGAGTTAGGGGCAAAGTCCATTATGGATTTAGAGTCAAATTCTGCTTGGACAATAAGCTCACTTTTAGGTATGAACGCAACCATTTCCGTACCAATCAACCGCGCAAAAGCAGCAATTGTCTCCCGCTCGTTTCTAGTTCCCCGTCCATTACCAATCACGCCACCTAATTTTCCTCGAGTGGTGGAGAATCTCTTCACGCCTTTGGCGATATTGTTAGCCGCATACAAAGCAGCAATTTCTCCTGAAGTTACGATGTAAACTTCATCTGCGTACCCTTCCCGCATAGGCACTGCAAAACCGCCACAAACTACATCACCCAAAACATCAAAGAAAACGTAATCAAACTGCTCCATGTCTAGACCTGGTTCTTTTAGAAGATTAAGCATCTGGATGATGCCTCTTCCAGCGCATCCAACGCCTGGCTCGGGACCGCCGCTTTCAATACATTTAATCCTGTTATATCCTGTAAGCATAACGGAATCAAGAGAAACATGACCTTGGGTGTTAAGTTGCTCCAACACAGTCGACTGCGTAAAACCGCCCAGAATGAGCCGAGTTGAATCATGTTTAGGGTCACAGCCTATCTGTAGAATTCTTCTGCCTCTTGCGGACAAAGCTGCCGTAACATTTGAAAGAACTGTGGATTTGCCGATGCCGCCTTTACCATAAAATGCAATACTTCTCAAAAAGTCTCCTCCAGTTTTTCTTTTCCGTTTTCACTGTTCAATGCACGGTGGGATTATCCAGCCACATATTTAAAATTTGGTTTAACTAAAAGTAACCAAAGGTTGAATAAAAAGTGACTCCCACAACCATTTTTGAGCTACACTTCTCTGACGGAAAAATCTGAATGTGTTAGTAACTGAATCTTAGAAAAAACGTTTACTTGATTCCTAACGGGTCGCGTGGCTGTTACCAAGACAGTACGGTTACCTATGGATTCTGTACGGTTTCTTCAAACCCAATCGCCAGAGGCAACTGGCTGTTTGGCGCCAACACAATTCTGTCACCGTGCTTGAGCATCCACGGTTCTCCCAGTTTCAGCATATGGTCGTTAACTGCGGTTCCATTTGTGCTTTTGCAGTCCTCAACTGTGCATTTCTTTTTGTTAATCACCCGTTTAGATTCCCCACAAGACGAGATACTGATTTCGTCCTGCATCTTTATCCGTAGATGTGGGCACCTAGAAACGTAGGGGTTTCTAATGCAAATGTTCTGCTTAAGCGAAGGGTTTAGGTCGCTTTGTATGGTTATGAAGTTGCTGCTGCCCTCACGCCCAATCAAAACCCCTGTAGCCAAAGCGTATTCGAAAGTTTGTTTTTCTTCATCTTCAAACCTAAGCTTAGGCACCAAATGAACCTCGGGGTTGTATTCGTAGACGGAACGGCAAAACTCGCATGTAATAACCGTGCTGTCTGTAGTCAACGGAATTTGGATTAAACCGCCGCAATTTTCGCATTTAACCTGTTTTTCTGTTAGAAAAAACCCGCTTGACATGGTTAACTGCCCCTTCTTTTAGGTGCAACGTGTTTTGTTTTGCTGCTACTGAATACTGCTAAAAGTTCACGGATGCTTGGTCTATCCATGGGTTTAGGGCTCAGCATCTTTTCCACAATGTCTACGTAGACTTTGAGTTCTTCCCGCACTTGTCCGCTGTAGCGGTTTTGGAGCCTTTGCAAATCGCCGTTCAGTTCTCCCGTGAGGATCTCTCTGAAAACTACCCCAAGCGAATACAGATCACTTTTCGGAGAGCCTTTGCCTTCCCGCATCTCAGGAGCCATGTACGGCAAGCTACCCCGTGGCGCAGTGATATCGCCAATGGTTATGGCTTTGGCTAATCCAAAGTCGCCTAGCTTCCAGAGTTTCTTTTTGTTGTCGTAGAATATGTTGGAGGGCTTAATATCGAAGTGGGCAACTCCGTGTTGATGAGCATAGGATAGGGCTAAGCAGAGGTCATTCATAATTTCGGTGCATTTAAGAAGCTCGATAGGTTCGCCTGAGGCGAGTCTGCTGCGTAAGGTGCCTCCGTTGAGGTATTCCATTATGATGTAGGGGTATTCTAGGTCGCCTTGGTTTTCGATGTCCACTTGTCTGACGCTAACAATGTGGTCTTCGCGTAGATCGCTGGTTAACTTGGCTTCTTCAATGAAGCGTTCCACTACGGCAAGGTTAGATACGAACTCGGATTTCAGGGCTTTGAGCGCCATTTCTTCACGGAACTTAGCCCGCCTGACACGGTAAACCTTGGCAAAACCACCCGCGCCAACATCCTCCACGATTCGGTACTGCCCCCCGATGACGTGGTTCAGCTTAAAGGGCCAACCTAAGCGCGATTGGTTGTTGCCGGTTGCTGTGCCGTTTTCGTGGACTGCCACGGTTAAACCAAAAATATGTTCAACCAAAGTGGTTTCTTCAACATCCTGCAGTTCCACGTCAAAATCGGGGATAACAAAGTTGCCGTCGTCTGGAGCTTGTAGACGCAGCACAATTTCCTCGGTTTCATCACTCTTTAGTCGAGGCAGGTTACAGTCTACGATTCCTGACTGGATAAGTTTGGGGTCAATTGGCAGGTTGAAGTGGACGTTTTTGGCGTCACCTTCTCCTATGTTTGAAATCCGCACGGTGACGGGAAACACCCTTTTTTGGGCAACTCCTTCAGGAGCAAACAGCTCGACTTTGAGTTTCGGTTTCGGAGTCATGACGTTTACTTCTATTGCAGGCACTTGAGTGCTAAAAGGTATCCCTAAAAGGTCTTCGTAGTACAAAACAAGCTCATCGAAACTTGTGGTGCCGCTTCTTTTCGGCTTAAGGCTTACCTTGAATTTGACGCTACCGTGAGAGGCAACGTTGCCGATTTTTGTTGGCTCCAGAACCTCAAAATCAGAATACTTCTCCAATCCCCTAAGTTCCGTGTTTTGGGCAGTGCCTAAGCCGCGGTTGTTAATGTCCAGCACCAGCCTGAAAGGTTCCTGATAAAACGCTTCGCAGCAGCTTTGGTCATCCAACACCACCAACTCAGGCGGTAAAGGCATTACCTCCAGGGTCGCCGAAAGAGTAGTTTTAGAATCCAAATTTATGCCTTCAACCACTCCACCTAAACTGATTGCAACAGGCAGATGACCATGAAAGCTGGTGTTGTATTGATACTTGCCCGTGAATTTACCCTTAAAGATTTTTGAGGGTAGTTTGGGTTCTTCTTCAAGTTCAAGACCATGCGGGAGCACAGTTGTTATACGAGGGGCCACAATTTCGCAGGGACATGTTACCTCGATGTTTAAGATTGTTCTTTCTCCGACTGAAACTTTGCCGGGCTCAAACCATGCCCTCAGAGAAGGCTTGTTTTTAACTTCAGTATAGTAATCATGCAAAGCTTTGCCGATGGTTCCCCTATTCATTAATTCAGAAAGCAGCCAGTTTATATCCTTCGCGGTAACCCCGAAATGGACCACCAAATCCGTAAAACCCAGTTTTCCGTGTCCAGCATCAAGAAACTCAAGGTCTGCTTTGTCTACGACTACAACTTTGGCGGATTGCCTGTTGTTGTTTACGAGGTAGTGGGTGTCAAGTTTTTTGTTTTGGAGTTGTTTGATTACTTCAGGAATTTCACTGGAAATCGCGGATTCGTCAACATTCAGTTCTTGTGCTAGTTCTCGAATGCTGAGGCACTTCATGAACTCACAACAGTTGACAGTAGGTTGCTCTATACGCATAAATGCTTTTTCCAAAACTTCGTCGAACAGACAGTACTATGTAGCAAAACTTCGTTTCCAAAATCCTGCTGAACAGGTCCCCTCTACTTTGAACCTAAATTCTGCCAAGTCATACCCGTAACATCCATCGAAATGAGCTCAATGCCGTACTTGGACAACTCATAGACAAGTCTAGGTCGTAAATCAAGATTTACAAAGTTTTCGCGGTCCAGTCGTTTGAATTCTTCAAGCGTGCGGTTCTTTAGGATATCACGC
The DNA here is from genome assembly GCA_026014615.1 of Candidatus Bathyarchaeota archaeon. Taxonomy (GTDB): domain Archaea; phylum Thermoproteota; class Bathyarchaeia; order Bathyarchaeales; family Bathycorpusculaceae; genus JADGNF01. Next base: position 9,152 of record JAOZHZ010000021.1, read on the forward strand.
AAAACTGAGGCTAAAGGTCCCCTGCGAAGCCAATCAACCACTTGCGCGGCGTCAAAACGGGGGTTACCTCCGACCATTTCAAGAAGAAAAGCCTTGACGTCTTCTTTCGTGAAAGCAACTCTGGAGGTGACGGTGCCGCTTAGACCAATTTGGTAGTTGTCTTGTGATATTGGTCCGTTGAAGACGGGTATTCCGAAAGGCTGAGTTTTGGGGGACACATCCACCCAAACAATCTCGTCTAAGTCTTTGGGCACAGGATGTTTGCCCGAGGACAGGATGTTTTGGAACATGCCGTTCTTCACGAACACCGCTTTCTCAAATTCCTTCACGATTATTTGGTCTATCGCTTTGACTTTGGGGAAGTTTTCATTCGGAATACGCCAGATCAACGCGCCAAGTTCATCTTTGTTGAGGGCTCGTGAAACTACTTTCTTTTTAAGAAATGGCATTGTGAGTCTCCCAGTTACTCCTATGTCTGTTAACTGAATATTTTAGGCTAATGTATGATTGAGGAACGGAGAAAAATGAACACTGTTAAGCAGGTGATGTTGATAATCCTGGGAAATAGTATCTTGCGGTGTTGTCCGGGGTTAGGACTTTGCGGGTGATGTCTTCTGTTTCCAAGCTTGTTAACACCAAGTTGCCGTAGTCTTTGGACCAACCAGTTTTCTGCATAAGCTGTTCCACGGTTAAACCATTATTCTGTACCGATACGTCGGCTTGAACCAAGTCTAAGACTGATTTGCAATCCAGCTTCAGTATGGCGGTTTTGCTGCCGTCGTTGAAGACTTGAACGCTATGAATTAACCCGTGCTCGGCCAGAGTACCCAAAGCTTTCTCTATATCCTCATGGTTTATGTTCACGTCGGGATTCAACTTCTGGAACTCCAAACAGAAATCCTTCAAACTAACCAGCGGCTTTTGCTGTACTTCTAAAGCTTTAACAACGTTAATTGCCCGTTCACTGACTTCTTGAAGGAAGGCTTTCTTAAACAATCCCTTTTTTGTCTTGGCATTATAAAAAGCGAAACTCGCAATGCCTTTGACTTGTTCATATACTTCGGGAGCACGCGCTTGCAATATCTGCAAAAACTGTCTTTCGCCTACGGTGATTGCTAAAGACTTCACATGTTGCACATTTTCGACGTTTTGAGCTGCTTTTTTTATAGTTTTCAGCGCCAAAACGTTAGCCTGAGCGCCCCCGCCCAGATCGAGAAGCTCAGCTCTTACAGTTTCCAACATGATAAAACAGTCACTCAGAATGATTAGGTCAAGGCAGGCTAACCCGTTTATAGCAACGTCCTTTTTGGGTTCGATTACTTCTGAAGAGTTTATGGAGCGGCATAGGCGTTCAACAATAACGCGGGTTTCCTCCAACTCCCCTCTGAAGTGGGAGTCGCTTAGTTTAAGGGCGGAATTTGATGTAAAAGACAATTCTCTCTGAACTCTACTTAACTCCTCCAAAATCTCCTCCCGCACCGTCCTGTCAAAACTGGCAAACTCATCAGCAGTTTGAGGAAGGATACTAAGGGATCCGTAAAGTCGCCCCCGAACTTTTTCCAGCACTTTTTCTGAAGCATTTATTGTCGCTGATTTTGCTAAATCAAAGATGAGCCAGTCGAAAGGAAGAGACATGTTTTCCCCCTAATTACTGTTAGAACATGCAAATTTAAGGCTTAACGCACCTAAAAAACAAGAAAAGAGGGCACTTATTGATTTATTCGGAGTGTGCAATCCTTCTTTTTTATCCAGCGGGCAAATTTTTTATCCACTAAAATCTTTAGGACCTGCAGTTTCTCTTTTTCAGGCATTGAAGCCAGTGAGGGTTCCAAGTCGGTTAACCCTTGAATTCCGTTAATAACCCTTGTTTTCTGTTCCTTTGTCAAATTGTAGATGTAGTCTGCCCATGCATCCAAAGAGCGCCAATAAATCCTAAGTAAGCCACTTTTTTTGTTCCACCATTTACCATAACCTGTCTGCATTAACGAGTTTAGGAGAGTCTGGAAGGTGTCACCGTCGAACCTGTTAAACGGCGCCTCACGATGAAGGTCAGCAACGTTTACAAGGTAAATGTTTTTGTTTTCGGCAAACCTCAAAAAATACTTGACCCACGTTTCTTTCCAGTTAGCCAGCAGCTCGGAGCTCTTTGGCTCCGAATACATCCAAGGCTTGTCAAGCCAGCCGTCATCTACAGAGGCAGAGTCCAACGAGGGTTAACCTGTCTCTTTTCGTCTTACTTTTCCCCGTTTTGCCGGGGAGTTGGTCACTGATTTTTTGTTTGGCACCTCAGGAAGCCCAGCCGCGACGACTGCTAACGTTTCAGGTTTGGCAACAGCAGGCTGCGATTTTCCTTTTAGCTTCGCAAACTCTGCGCTTATAACTTTTTCTTGAATGCCATAGCCTTCAAGTTCAGTCATCGTCTGCTCTACGTTTACTTGGGTAATGAAGGATAAATTATTGAGTGCCTTCACGGTTTTGTCTCGGTCCGTGACGGAACCACGCAGGCTACTGTTGACTTTTTCTATGGTCTGCGAGGTTGGGTGGTCGGGCTGCATCAACAGTTGCAGTCTAGCCGCATCCAAGTCCGCCATAACCGCTTCTTCATTGTTTCTTAGCTGTTTACACAGCAGGTAAACTGCAAGCCTACGTTTTGCAGCGTCATCCATCTCTTCCTCAGCAAGCTCGGCAGCTTTCCGCCGATTCTGCTCGCTTTCCTCTTTAAGCACACGACTTCTTTTTGCATGCTCGGCTATCTCTAAGTCCAAAGCATCTAACAAGTCTTGCTTGTTGTCCTTAATTTTGAACAGAACCCTCGCCCCAGTTACTTAATGTCCTCCATACTAGAACCCTTCAGGCTTTGACGCCGCTGCTGCAGCTCCGAAAGCTTGGTTTCGGGAAGCCCTGATGCGGGACCCTCAGCTATGACCTCGCTTACCATTTTGTCCATGACTTTGTCTAAGTCTTTGCCTGTTGTGGGTTCGACACTGAAGGGTTCATAATCTTTAAGTTGGTCGAAAATCTGGCCTGTCTTGAAGCCGATTTTCTCCATCTGCTGCCCAACTTTACCCATTACTTTACCTACGCCGCGTGTCTTCAGAAGATTAAGTTTGTCAAGACTTTTGCTTATTTTTCCCAGACTCAACCCTATGTTTTCAACGGACTGCGCGTTGTTTAAGTCAAAAATGAGATTATCCATATTGACAACGAACATGTCTAAAGAGAAGGCAGTACGGTCTAAGCTTATGTGCTGCTGAGCATACATTTTTGCGCGGTAATCGTCCCCTTTGACTATGCAGTCTTTCGCTTGATCATACATGGCAGTCGCCCGCTGCTTGTATTTGTCTCGTGTGCGAGCGATTTCCTTGTTGTACATTTTCAAATCAATAACCAAATCTTCAAGCGGTTGACCCCATATGAAGTTCCTAAACTTTTCCGTAATAGGCATGGAAATCCCCAAGCATAGTTCACCGCTTGGCAATAAAAAACTTGTCCCAACCGCCAACAGAGAATCGGCTCTTTAGGTCTTAATAAAAGCTTATTATTACAAAAGAAACATCTAGAAACCCAAAAGTGATGCACGCTTGTCTTCCCGTCTGTATAATCTAGCAGTAAATGCAGCCAACGACGCCGCAAAACTTGATTCTGAAGGAGACAAAGAGCAGGCAGTAAGCAAGTACCTGCAAGCGTTTGACCTGCTTATGTCCATAATCCGCCACACAGACAACAAAAAGCTAAAGGACTTCTATGAAGAACGCGCAGAGCAATACTTAGCAAGAGCATACGCCCTGAAAAATGCAGCCAGCAAAGCAGACCAAGTGGGCGGAAAAGAGGACAGTAGAGAAGAGAAAGACCAAGAGGAATTGCAGTCAAAAGTCGCCTCCATGATTCTACCAGAAAAACCCAACGTATCATGGAAAGACATCGCGGGACTCCAAACCGCAAAAGAAGCCATCGAAGACGCCATAATTCTGCCGCTACGCCGAATAGACCTCTTCAAAGGCATGCCAACCTGGAAAGGCATCCTACTGTTTGGTCCACCCGGATGTGGAAAAACGCTTCTCGCAAAAGCGGCTGCAACTGAATGCGAAGCCACTTTTTTCAGTGTAAGCGCTGCGGATGTCATGGTCAAATGGGTTGGAGATTCAGAGCAACGCGTCAAAGCATTGTTTGAATCGGCAAGGAAGAACCAACCTGCAATTATATTCATCGACGAAGTTGACTCGTTGGGCACTGAAAGAACAGGAGAAGAATCCGCTGTTTCTACACGGGTTTTGACTCAGATGTTGCAAATGATGGATGGGATTCAAGGGAAACCTGATGACCGAATCGTGGTTTTGGGAGCCACTAACAGAGCGTGGAAGCTTGACTCTGCCATACTACGCCGTTTCGACAAGAGAATCCTCGTTTCGTTGCCCGACGCCGCCGCGAGGGAAGAAGTTTTTAGAATCACTATAGGAAAAATGCCCAGCTTCAAACTGGCGGACAAAGTAGACGTGCATGAACTTGCTCAACTCACTGAGGGACTTAGCGGGGACGACATCAAAAAACTATGTCTTGACGCATGGTATAGACCCATCCACGAACTCAAGCAGCAGAACAATCTAGAGTCAGGTGTGCCAAGACCCGTAACGATGCAGGATTTTGTAGAGGCATTGGAGATCAGGCGGGCATCAGTTTCAAGTGAAGAGGTAAGGCTTAACGAGGGATGGGCAAAAACATTCGGAATAAACTAAAAATAAAAAGGAAGTTGTGGATTCAGCTTAATCGGGTGAACAACTGCTGCCGTATGTAACCCTTTGAAACGTAACGTTTACCGTCGTTTGAGAAGACACCATCTGCTTTCTGCAATTCCACACCACGAGCCAACAACTTCACGGCAGCCACCGTGCTGTACCCCAACTTTTCCGCTAATGCAATTACTGAAATTTGGTCTACGCCCTGCAGGGTATTCTTGAAATGCTCTGACAGTTCTACATCGTTTAGCATCTCGTTTACCACGAAATCCAAATCCCCCCCGCGAGCTCTGGAAAGCAGAACATCTAAGACGTGAATCTTGTCCAGGTTAACGTTTGGAATGAGCGCCATCGTTTTTGCGTTAGACAGGTCCTTTTTCAGGGCAGAGTTGATTTTGTTGATTCGTTTAAGCTTCCAGGAGTTAGGCGCTTTTTCTTTTCCTACACTCATGAATGTTTGCAACGTTAAAGATTTTGCCAATGCAGCGTATTGGATTAGTGCTTGGATGGCGGCTTGGGGTTGGTTTAGTTTGATGTAGGACTGGTAGGCTTTGGCGTAAAATTTAGCTGCGTCTAAAGGGTTGCCTTTTTTCTGCAGGTCGTCTGCTTTTGTCTTGAGTATGTTTCCGCGGTTTTTGCGGTAAACCCTTATGGTTGGAACTGAAACGGCGGTGCTTAGGACACCGATCATGGTTAAGGTGATTAGTATTGTTTGGATTGTCCAAAACGGAGAGGACGCAACGGACGAAGAGGGGGAAGGTGACTGAGGCGGTGGGGCTGTTTGAACCGACGCGATTCTATACGTTACGCCGTTCACCATCAGTTCATCGGCATACAGCGGTTCCCCAAACCCGTCGGGTTCGAAAGACTCATAATCAAGACCGACTCCAATGAACAGAACCGCAGCATCTCCATAGTTGGTTTCCCAGTCGCCAAGCGGTTTCCAGTTGCCCTCATAGCCCGATAGGGAATTAACTGCTTCAGACCAATCCCCATTGCCGTTGGTGATGGCTGCCCATTCACCGTTGTTTGTTTCCTGATAGTGGCTTAGCAGGACAGCATCTGTGAATTCGTCATTGTTTGTATCAAGGTAAAGCAAGAATCGGGGCGCCGCATCCTTGTAGGAAGCGTAAACGGAAAATGTTGATAATGAACGTAACGTTTGACCGTACGGGTATAGAGCTATTGCCCATGAACCTGAGTTTGCACCTTTGGGGATGGATAGTTTTGCAGAGTAGGGACTGGTGTGGGTTTTTTCGTTGGTAAATACTGCTTGTCCGTCATATCGACTGTCGAGTTGCACGTTAATGGAGTCAGAGGCAGGTTTGGGTGAAACAGGATGGGTCGACGTTGGGGTAGGGATTGAGTTTGGGGTGGGCGTTTGAGTTGCTGGTGTTGGGGCAGGTGTAGGCGGGGGAGTTTGGGTTACTTGAGGCGTTGCGGAGGGAGTGGAAGTTGATGAAGGGGATTCTGAGGATGATGCATCAGGAGCGTTCGGGTTTGGCTCACTCAAAAAGGGAATGAAATTCACGGTGCCTATGTCATAGTCATTGTTGAAGTCTATGATTGTCTGTTGTATCGCTTGCGAATCAGTGGTTCCCCACCAATTACTGACTGCGTTAACGTTGCCTGAAAGACCTGCGTACGATTGACCTGGAGATAAATCGATGTTTTCGTGCGTATTGTTTTCAATATTATTGTTAATTACTGTCATTGGGGAAGGAATAGCTGATAGATAAAAACCCCACCAGTTTTTAGTTATGGTGTTGTTCTGGATTGTTACTTGGGCGTTTTTAATCTGTGTGTCTGTCCCTGTTTGGATAGCGTTGATGTTTCGGGTTAGTAGGTTTTTTTCAATTGCTATTGTTCCAGAACTAAAAATTTTGATGCCGGCAAAAGAGCTATCGATGACGTTATTATTGATGAAAGCGTTGGTGTTTCCTTCAAGAAGAATTCCGTCCCTGCCGAAAGACTCTTGGGTAATACTATTGCCTGAAATTTCGATTGTGCCGCCCGATGTCTCTATTTTGCCGATTAGAGTGTTACCGCAAAATTTTAGATAACAACAGCTGGATTTTATGTCAGTCAACTCGATAACTGTATTTTCGATTATGCAACCTGAACTTGTCTGGTCACTCCACCCAGAACTGACAGAAGTAAATTCGATGTAACCACCACCAGTTATTTGGACTCTATCGACACTGCTACCGCGGGCGCTTAAAGTCCCGTTTACTTTAATGCAGTACTGTTTAAGTTCTACGCGAGCGCCAGCTTCGATGATTAAAGTTGCTCCGCTTCTTACTGCCACATGTCCTGTAAGAATGTAGGGGCTGCCTGCTTTAGTCCATTGAGTGTCAGAGATAATTACACCATTGACGTATACTGGACCTTGCGAAGCTGAACTGGAAGAGGAATCTGCTGATATTGGAGAAGCTTGAGAATTTGGCTCTATTAAGAAGGGAACAAAATTTACGGTGCCTAATGAGAATTCGTTTTTAAAATCGTATATTGTCTGGTTTATTGTTTGTGTTTCGGTTGTGCCCCACCAATTATAAGGAGCATCAAAATTGGTTGAAGTTGACAGTATAAGGTTGTTTTGGCTGTTGTTTTGAATATTGTTATAGGTCAGGGTAACCGATGAGGTAGGTCCAGAAACGCCCCATCGGTTGTTAGCGATAGTGTTGTTTTGAATCAAGATATTATTGTAACCGCCGAACTCGATTCCGTACCGATTCTCAATAATTAAATTCCGCTCAACTTTCGCATAACCTCCCGCGTTAATACCTGTCCAATAGTGAGAAATAACATTGTCAGAAACGTATGCACTACCGCCTAGACTAAGCCCAGTTGCAGTACCGCTATCTTGAGTGATTATGTTATGGGAAATTGTTGGCGCCCCACTGGTTACTGAAATGCCACCGCCGCTGGAGTTTATGGTATTGTTCAGAATTGTTGCGGAGCCGCCCGTAATAGAAATTACTGTCGTTAAAAACGTATTTTTAAAAATATTTTGGCTTATTTTTGGGGACGCATTGTCAATTTTCAAAACTATTTGGTTACAGCTGGTTTTTTCAATTATGCATCCCATATTGGTGTTTTCCATCCAAGGTGTACTTGTAGATGAAAAAATGACCCCCTGAGTAGTATAAGGGTCGAAGTTTTTGTCTGTGAAGAAAACTATGTTTTCGGCGCTGCTGCCTTTTGCTTTTAGCGTGCCTCTTATCTGTAAGTAATAAGCGTCGAAGTTAACGGTTACGCCCGGCTCAATAGTTAGGGTTACGCCGTTGTTCACAAGTACGTTCCCAATAAGTATGTAGGGACTTTTTGCTTTAGTCCACACTGTATCTACACCTATGATACCGTTGACGTTTGTGGAGACTTGTGCGGCACTAAAATTTGCTGCACCCAAAAAAGCGAACCCACTAACTATTATAGAGATAAGGAATGCACTAAACAGCATATTCCTCATGGCGTGTCCCATTATAACTAATGCAATGTTTCAGTATTATGAATTATGGCTTTGCATCCTTCACTGAAGACCTTTTTGGAAAACTGCATCAACCGAATAAGGTAATACGAGAGAAATAACACGTGAAAAGCTACAAGAATCCAGCGATGAGGTCATGTCTGGCGGCGGTCAGTAGGTTACGGTACAGGTGAAAAATAAACAATACATTTTTGCTGAGGGTTCGGGTGTGCCGTTGTGTATTTGTGTAGTTTAAGTCAACACTTTAAGCCGTCAGCTAGCAACGCTTATTAAGACTCCAGAGTCAAGGTGGGACGGTGATTTATATGGCCAACCGTAGTTTTGAATCCACTCCACCTAATAAACAAACTATTAAAAATCTTGAAGTGAGGAAGGTTTTGGCGAAGCAGCCCCAACGTAACAGAATCAGCTTGATGGTTTCTGTGAAAGTGTTGGGGGAAGCAAAGCCGGAGGAGCTTTCCAAGGGCACAGCGTATGTTTTTTCTAAAGGAGGCGCGCTTCTTGGGAAAACAGCTTTGAACTCGCAAGGTACCGCACGGGTAGATGTCAATTTGCCCGTTGTAGAAACGGTGCAGTCTTTGCGTTTGATTGTTGGACCCGACCTAAAGGAAGACGTTACGGCTAGTGCGTTGCTGCGTCTTGGGGGCGAACAATCATTTGTTCAGGTAGCTCCAAAAGTTTTGCGAAAAGAAGTTGTGGTGCAAGTTATTCCTAAACAGGTGCTCTGTTGGCTGTTAAGCGCATGCATAGTGCAAGGAAAAGTCATGAAAAAGGTCGCAAGCGGCGGAATAACCATGAACTTGCCTGTCTGCGGAGCGACCATTGAAATCTACGAAGTTGACCCTGTCCCCATATTGATTTCTAAGTTGCCGCTTGACATAATCGAACGCATACGAGACTTTCTTGTGTACCCGCCCCCACCGCCTCCACCACCGATTAGGCAACGTTACGAGGTAACAGTTGGCCCCGTTCCTCCACAACCGTTGATTCTGGGCGACCATGCGACAAATCAACTTGCCGAGAACGTGGAGAAGCCAGTGTCGAGGTTGGCGTTGAAGAAAGCCAGTTGCCTTGACGCCTCCATCGAGGACCTTAGCGTTGCATCCACGTTGCTTGCAGGCGAAGAAATGAAGAAACTTCGTGTTCTAGCAAACACTACCAACGGAGAGCAGTTCCGACAAATTCTCATAAGCAATGCACCAGTGATCAAGAACATTCTTTGCCTGTTCCCCTTTGTGAAGGCACACATGGATTTGGTTGCCACAGCGACAACGGCAGAGTGCGACAAGTTCAAAGCGTTGTTTTTCCGCGGGTGTGGAAATCTGGATGCGCCTGATTTGTACTTTAAGGTGAAGCAGAAGATTTTTGTGCCTTTCCCGCCGATTACAATCTATGCGCCTACCCCTGTACTTTGCAATACTTTCTGGAATTACCAGTGTGGAACCCAAGACGTAACATTGTATGTAACGCATCCTCTTGCTAGAGTCTGTCCACCATGCCCACCTGTTAATGCACCTCAAAATTGGGTTCTGTTCATGGCGATTGGTAATCATCCGCTGAGCAGAATACGCGGTACAGGCGTTTCAGAGGCAGCCACCACGAACTCCACAAATGTGGGCTTGACGGATGGTGATGCTCCCTTCGGTGAAACGTTGCGCCCAAGAATTGAATTCGACAACAGTCTGCGAGAAGATTTAGGCGTAAAATACTATCAGGTATCTTACCGCAAAGGAACATCAGGACCCTTCACGCCGATAACAGCCACAATCAACCGGCACTACACGCATGAAGTGGGCGGAGATTTGGTACTGGAAGCGTATAATCTGGGACCAAAATCTGAAAAGTCACCAGGAGTTCCGTTGGCAAACACGAATCTGTTTGAGATTCCACCTGCTCTGCCACCCACAGGACAATGGAGCATACCCAACGCGGTTGAAGACACAGCCAACGCAAAGTTCAAGACCGTAGACTTAGCGTCTTTGCAAGACCCAGGTGTGATTTGGCCTGAGAGCGGTCTGTACCAACTGAAGATTGACTTGTTTGACGAAAATGGAAACCTTGTCAACATTGATGGCTTAGGCATCTGTTTCCGTGTACCCACCTCCACTGACATTTCTGGAACTGTTGAAACCGAAGACGCCACCAGTACACTGCTAACAAACAACGGTGCGTTCTCGCCTACGGGATTGGTGCAGGATGATGACGGTGACGGAAAGAAAAGCATGATTGTCGCGTTGTACATCGACAACAGCCGTTGCAAAGCAGAGATACCTGCGCCTACACTTGACGGCGTCGCTGCAGGAGATGATTGCGGTGTAATGAAGTATCAGGTTGGACCGCCACCAGCTGAGGAGCCTTTAGGAACCGTGGAGATGTACTATCGACCTGCTCACCCCGCAGGCGTCGGGTCAGAAGGGTTCGCAACGTACATGTTCTCGTTGACCCGCGGAGGCAATCCTTCGGTGACGTTAAGTTCAGGTCGCACACCTTTGCCCGCCACCTCTATGTCGACCACCCGTTCAGTCAGCGATATCTTGGGAACCTGCGACACAGCAGGCTTTGTGGAACACATGCACGTCTACGCTATGGCAACCTCTGGATGGCGCAGGCTATACGAGTACGACGCTGAAGTGGTTAGAGGATTTGTGCTGGCACCGAAACCCAAAGCCCACGGTCCCCCAAGCCCTTAAACGCAAACGCTGAAAACCGAATCTCGGTTAGGCTAACCTAACCACCAACTCTTTTTTCTTTGAGAAAAATTTGCCCAAACAATTTTTGCCGCGCTTCGAAAAAGAAACGAGCTAATTTTCTGTTTTCTCCGATTCTAACCAATCTCTGGATTTGAAAACATCTTTCCCCGCAAACGACACTTTCAAAGCATCCTTCTGGGGGCACATCTCCACACAACGCAGACACAGCATACATCGAGATTCAGTTACGTCACCGCCTTTCTTCTCGTACATGTCTGTAGCTTGGGTGGGGCAAACGCGCTTACAGATGCCGCATTTGGTACATTTCTCCGCGTCCTTGTTTAACTTGGTTAGGGCGATTTTCTTGAAAGGCTTAAAGGTGCTGAAAAGCGCGGTTAATCCACCAAGGGGGCAGATGCGACAGAAGAACCGTCTGTACGCCAAACCCAAAATCGTGATGACTATCAAAACTGCTAGGTTTATGGAGGTCACGTAGAAGCCGCTTATCCAGAAAGGCCCCGAAGTAATCTGGGAGACGTAGTCGAAGTTCATGCTGCCGATGGCGCATTCCACCAGCACACACAGGGGACGCATCGGGCATACCAGACAGAAGGGCTCGTTGATTCTGCCTACTATGCCTGCTTCTGTTCCTAGTGGTCCGCCGGGGGTGGTTCCGGGGATGAGTTGGGTGCCGAATATTGCTTGGGAGCCGAAAATGACGCTTAAAATCAGGAAAATGGCTATGATGATGTATCGGAGTTGTCCGAGTTTGGTGTTGGTTTTTTCTGAGAAAGTGAGGTGTCGTCGTTTGAAGGCTTTTCGAAGGTTAGTCAGCAGGTCCATGTATAAGCCGAAGGGACAAATCCAGCCGCACCAGAAACGTCCCAGCACAATGGACATTATGATGACCAAGCCGAAGGTTATGGCTAGTTTTTCTAAGCCTGTGGTGGAGTAGTAGACTGCATAGCCTCGTTGATAGTCCCAGAATGGGAAAATGTAAGCTTGGATTTGCCAGATGGGGCAGGTTACGGTTCGTCCGTTTGCGTAATAACACGCAAGAATAGGTACGGAGAGACCGTCTGGGAACTGATTGGCAAAGAATTCCGCTCCAACCAGTCGGTCACGGGGTGAAGAACCTAAAGGTTCCCATACGGGCACGTTGAAGGGTCCCAGAATGAGTCCCATGAAAACAACAACGACGGCGGCTATTTGGATGAAGAGTCGGAGTCTGCTGACGTTTTTGGTTTTGTTTTTTGTGTACCGCAGAATCGCGAATATGCCTATGCTCACTACCGCAGCGAATATGAGCAGGACCAAGACACTGGAGTTTTCCCAAGGCATACTCGTTTTTTCCTAAGCTCATTCATGTTTTGGATGTTGGTTTATTAGTTTATCCAATTGCCACGAACCGTTCGGTTCATTTTTCTTTTTGGCGACTACGGCTAAAACAACCACAACTGTGACGGCTGCCGCTGTTGTTATGGCTACTGAATGCTGCTCGTAAAAGGGTTTCGCGGAGTCCTCTGCGTCGCCGAAGGATTCAGGCAGGTTAAAGTAGAATATTGAAACGTTGTTTTTTGCTCCTGTTACGATCAACGTGTGGTCTGCTGAAACGGTCCAGCCTTCATTTATTCCTATGAAATCTTCATCGAAGAGGACGCTCCATTCGCCGCTTCTCAATGCTGAGCCAAAATTGAATTCTTGCACGCCTTCCCCAGTCACCGTGTATCTGAACAGAAGCCCTCTGATGGTGCTGTTTGAGAGGGCAGACTCATCAAAGTTGCTATACTCGGTGATTGTTATGTCGGAGTTTTGGGCTGACGCTTTGAGGTTGGATGTTTGCGTTGATCCGTTGATGCTCAGGTCCATGAAGTTCCAGAAGCCGTCTTCTAGAGTTGCTTGTTTGTAGGTGCCGTTTAAGGCGAAGCGGATGGTACCTTGCAGTTCAGGGATGGCAAATTCGTCTTTTGGTCCGAAGTTGGTTTCGGTTTGTGCTTGAGCAGGAATGTAAGTTGAAAAGAGGAGTAAGGCGAGTGTGAGGGCTGCCGTAATGGTTGATAGCAGAAGTTTTTGTTTACGTGTTGTCAAACTTGCGCAACCGTCTCAACGGTATTAAAGGTTGATTTGGCTATAACTTTTTTGTTGAATAAACTGTTTGCTGGCTGTCACTGTTAAAAGCGGAAAGTTCTGTTAACAATACTTTTAAGGGAATTGCCACAGATGAAAAGACATTCTGAGGGCTTTGACATGAAGATGCGCATCATAAAGCTGACTCCTGAATTCCTTGTGGAGAGACTGCAGGGAAAAACCTCGTTATACTCGAATTTGCCAAGCGATACGGAGCTTTTAGACATAAAATACGACTTGTTCTCTAAACAGGTAACTGCGGTTGTCAGAAGCGAGAGCTTTGAGGACATCGCAGACACGTTTCCGATTCCAGAGTTCAGTTTGACGTATTCGCCAAGCGCCAAAAATTCAGCAGCACCTTCGCTTTCACCCACACCTACTCCACTCATACCTCAAACCAAACCTACCCTAACGTCGGTTGTGAAACCTCAGCCCGTTCCCGAAAAGAAGCCGCCTGTTTCGACAAAAACGGACACAAGCATGACTGAGGAAGAGTTTACGGAGGACCAGCGGAATCTGTTGAGTTTTTCTGTTGACGGGGATTTTGTTGTAATAAAGCCTGTTAGGTTTCTGAAAGGTGAATGGGAAGACATCAACGACACAGTGAGGAGTTTAGGCGGCAGATGGGTGAAAGGCGACATAATCAGCTACTGGGAAGTACCACGCCCATAAACAAGTTGCCTCGCTTTTCTTTGTTTTAAAAGTTAGCGTTAGGGTGCCATGGCCTGCTTGGGGGGAAGTGTTGCATTCGGGGGAGTTCTCAACCGTGACACCCTAAGCTGTACTGCTAATGGGTTTTTTTGATAGATAATAATTGTTGCAAAGAACAGTTCGCTTGTTTGCCAAGCGGAGCAGGAAAGAAAATAAGAACATTTAGTACGTTCGGGCAAGTTGTTTTAAGCAACGCTCCAATTCGTAGGTTGACAAAAACGCTGGTTAAGCTACGTTTCGACCTGACCCCTGCTCCTCTACACTTCAACATGTTTTTGAACTGAAAATTCTTCAATAGCGTAGACCCCCTATAGTTTCTGCATAGATATGATATTAGCATCCAAATAGGCTGCAAATATGAAGGCAGAAGGAATTTTTGGTTGAAGTTAAGCTATTTTTTGCAGTTTGGCGATGAAAAAGCCATTGCTGCGGTGAACATGCGGATAAAGCCTTTGACACTTTTCAAGCCCGCGCAGTCCAGGCAAACCCATCCTCGGCGCAACATCAACCAACTGGAATTCAGGATGCCTCTGCAAGAAGCGTTCCACAATCATCTCGTTCTCCTCCACCGTCACGCTACAAGTCGAGTAGGTCAAGAAGCCACCTGTTTTGACTTTGTCGACGCAGTTGTTAATCATCATCCACTGAATATCCGTCATCTTCTCAATGCTTTTGGGGGAAAGGCGCCATTTGGCTGCGGGGAGCTTGGCGAAGACGCCTGTGCTAGTGCATGGCGGGTCCAAAATGACCACGTCAGCTTCCACCTGCAGCGGCAAGGGGCTGCGTGCGTCGGCTATGACTGGGTCGGCGATGTTTACCCACATGCGTCCCACTTCCTGCCGCCACGTCTTCATCCGCCGTTTCGAGTAATCCACCGAGTAGACGACGCCCCTATTTTGCATGAGTTGGGCAAGGTAGGTGGTTTTTGCTCCTGGAGCAGCGCAGAGGTCCAGCACGGTGTCGTCGGGTTTGGGGTCGGCGGCTTCCGCGGCGAAACAACTGGCTTTGTCTTGAATGTAAAAGAAGCCCAAACGGTAACTGTCAATACGGTTCAGCGAGTTTTTGGAGCGAATTACCCTGTACGTATGCTTTAAGGGTTCAACCTTCTCTAACGTGACGCCTTCGGCGTCCAGTTTCTGCAAAATTTCCTCTTGGCTGGAGCGGAGGGTACTTAGTCGGATGCAGGTTTCAGGGGGCGTCAGGTTGCCTTCAAGAAACGCCACGGCTTCTTCTTTGCCGAAGAGGTCAAAGCAGTACTTGACAAACCACGCTGGATGGTAGGTTTGGAGGGCAACTTTTTCCTCGTCTTTGGCTGCCTCGAGGATGGGCTCGATTTTTTGGGTCAGCAGAAAACCCAAGTACGGCTCCACTTCGCGCAGGGTTTCCCACCCCAGAATTGCCCTACCCAATCTGGCAATGTGCTCTGCTTCTTTGAGGTCAAAGCCCTCCCAGTCTCGGGTAACGCGGGTTTGATACACGTATAGCCTTAGGAACGCTTGGATACCCACAGTGAATTCTTCAAGCTTCTTGGAGCCTAAGGTGTGGTTTAGGTATTTGTCGATAAGGTTACGGCGCCGCTCAGTCTCTAAGACCAACCCGTAGCCTAAACGGATGGCATCAGGATTCCGTATACTTAGCTGTTTAACGGTTTTTGCAAGAGCCATGTGTTCGCTAAATTTTTTCAGTTCAATCCAACTAAGGGTTTCGATAGCCAGAGACCAAGCGTCTTTCAACAAAGTAATGCACGCGGGCTAGAAAACGCGGTGACCCTAATAAAATATGACACTAAATGGCTTTATTCTGCCCACAGATTCTTGCCAAAACGAAGACATAGAAACGTTTGTGCCAAAGCCTAGTATACGCGGTAGAAAAGCTATTCCGTAAGGATGCATATATGATGTATTGGTGTCAACCCTGTTTCTGATGGGAAACTGGCGGTGGATGCCAACGGAAAATGGATCAATCAGCGAACAAATCAGAGATTTTAAAATCGAAGATACACAGGTTTTGAAAGATGCAAAAAAGCAAAGGTAAAGAAAACATACCTTTATCGAACCTAGTTTCACTGTCGGGAAAAACCGCATTAATCACGGGAGCGGCTTCAGGCATAGGCAAAGCAATAGCATTCCGATTTGCCGAGGCAGGCGCCGACCTGCAGCTTGTGGACATTAGTGACCAAAGACTTCAAGCTTGCTGTAGCGACCTGTCAAAATTTGATGTTAAAATCAGCGCCCATAATGTTGACCTGCGCAAAAAGAAACAGATAGAACAGTTATGGACAGACATAAGAAACACTGAGCCAGACATTTTGGTTAACAATGCGGGAAGCTACCCGTTGAAGGACTTTTTAGCGCTTGATGAAGAATTTCTTAAGAAAGTTATGGACTTGAATCTGAACTCAGTTTTGTGGATGTGTCAAAATATGATTAGAGCTCGCCTGAAAAAGGGGGGCGTGATAATTAATACGGCTTCGGTTGAGGCGGTGATGCCGTTCAAAGAGGAACTGGTACCGTATGGCTTAAGCAAAATCGGCGTCATAGCCCTAACAAGGGCGTTAGCTGCAGAGTACGGCAGAAAAGGTTTCAGAATAAACGCGTTAGTACCCGGCGGAGTTTTAACTCCCGGAACCAAGAGCCTCGTTAAAGAAGTCCTCAAATTTAACGTTGGAATAATACAGTCAGGACTAGAATACAGGCAAAGATTGCCTATGGGTAGGCTTGGGAAACCAGATGAGGTTGCGCGTATGGCTCTAGTATTGGCCTGTGACCTGTCGAGTTATGTGCATGGAGCACTTGTTGTGGTTGACGGTGGATTTCTCTCTGCCTAAAAGATCACAGATAAGTTGTTTAAAAAAAGAAAGTGAGGAAGTAGATCTACTTATTTCAGCAGGTCGACCGCTTCTTGGGGTATGAAGAACTCGTCTATCTGCGAAGAGTAAACAACAAGCCCTTCAAGCGTGTAGGTTTGCTCTGAGTTTCCGTGTGACACTGTCATGGTGTCTTTGCTGGCGGGCAACGTTGCGGTTACGCCGTTGATGGTTATTTGCAGAACTGGGTTTGCGGGGTCGGCTTGGTTGATGGTCATTTGATTTGCGGAGTACACGTCAGATGCTTTCACGTAAAGCTGCTTTTGTGCTTCGTCTAAACTTACGCCCAGAGCGTCTGCGGTGATGTATGCGAGGGCAGTGTTGTCAAAGTGCCCTACTGGGGGGTTGCCGTCTGGTGAGTAAGCCCATAGTGGAACATCTGAGCCGTCGTGTCCATGAGTAGCCCATCCGAACACTGTATATGCCTGGCATATGTACTCGGAGATGGAGTAGTAGTTGGTTAGGTCCATGGCGGCTATGTCATCGTCCGTTATATCCAGTCCCCACCACTCCTTGAAAACGGCTTTGATTTGGCTGTTGTCGGTGATTCCGTCGAGTTTTGCGGCTAAACCTTGTGAAGTGATTTCCATACCCTTCAACGGGCCCACGAGGTCTTCAACGGTCAAGGCGGTGTAGCCGTGTCCTATGGCGTTTGTGTCTTGATAGTAGCTGCCTATGCTTAAGCCGCCTGTGTTGTGGTCAGGAAACGCCAAGACGAGCGTGTGTCCATCCTGCATTGCAAAATTCAGAGCAACGCCGACAGCATCATCAAAAGCTAAGAAGTCTGTAACTGAGTAGATGGGGTCGTTTGCGTGGTTAGCCCAGTCCACGTGGCTGCCTTCCACCATCAAGAAGAAACCGTCTTTGTCTTTAGAGAGCATCTGGATTGCTTGTGCAGTCATTTCAGCCAAAGAGGGCTCAGTGGGAGCGAATTCTTGGCGGTCAATGTCAGGCTGCATGGCTTTGGGAGCGAAAAGACCCCATGCTTTGCCAGAGATTAAGGAGAGCATGCTGTCTTTGCTGTCCACGAAGCGGTATCCGCGGTCCAGAAGTTCCTCGTACAGGTTGTCTCCGTCGGTGCGGCTGCCTGTCCATGTGGCTCCGAAGCTGGTGGTGTAGGTTGCGGATTCGGGGAACAGTTCGCTTGCGCCTCCTCCGAAAACCACGTCCACATCGTTGTAAACCATCTGCTCGATGATGTCGAGTTCGTCGCCTCGGTTGTAGTTGTGGGCTGCGTGGGCTGCGGGGGTGGCGTGGCTTATGGTGCTTGTGGCGATTAAGCCCGTTGCTTTGCCTTCAAGCTTAGCTGCTTCAAGAACCGTAGCCAACGGCACATAAGGCTCCGCGTCAGGCGTGTATCCTGTCAAAAGATTGCTTGTTTTGGGTCCCATGCTGATGAATTTGTCGGTTGATTTGTGTCCAGTTGCAAACGCGGTTGCGGCAGGAGCGGAGTCCGTGATTATGGAGTTGGTCATCCATGTTTCCACAGTTCCCGTTATGAAGCCGTCAAGGTTAAGCGAAGTGCCCTTGTACCAGCGAGCCACGGTCTGTATGCTTTGTGAGCAGCCGTCAGGAACAAGCACAATTACGTTCTTTATTCCTTGGCTGTTTGAGTTTGTGGGTGTTGAGAAAGCTGGAAGCGCCAGTGACGAAACAGCGAGAAGTGCTACCAGCAACGCGATGGAAACGATTTTGTGTTTATTTTCCATAAATTTTTCCCTACTTTCATGTTGACATGAATTTCAGATTCAGGTCAAATGGAGAAACCGCTGGAAACCATCTTATGCCTTCTCGACATAGAATATAGCGGCAAAAATTGGCTATAACTCAAAACTGAAGCTATATAGAAATTAGCGGATGGTTACTCTTTGCTTACTGATTCGTTAAGAAGAAAAGTAACACGTTGCTGAGACAAAAAAGATTTTTATTCAACTCAAACCAACCTTTTAAACAGGTGTTTTTGTTGAGTTTTGAAAAGCTTGTTGGATTAAAAGTTATAGCTGCAGGGGCTTTTTCTTTGGGCGAAGTGAAAGGAGCAGAGGTGGACTTTGCAACGTGGCAAATAACGCATCTGCAAATAAAACTGGACGACGTCGCCGCAGAAAAGCTTGGCTTAAAAAAGAGATTCCGAAGCTCAATTGTCTGCATGCCCGTAAGCATGATAGACGCAATAGGCGACTACATCACCATAAGCAAGTCAATAGATGAATTAAGCCAGTCCTCAGAAATCACCGAATGCAAAGAATAAAACACCCCACAAACGCCAGTTTATCCTATGTTTTTAGCGTGTTTGGTTTAGTTATGTTTTCTAGTTATTCTGCCAGAAGGTTATTAATCTGCCACTAAAGAGTATAGACTAACTCTGCGTTAAAGAATTCAAGGTTAAGAATAGATGCCCCAGCAGAAAAGCCTGTTTGACTTCAGTCCACCTGCACCACCCAAAAAACCCGTCACCATAGAGGAAGCTAAGAAAAACGAAAAAACCGAAAAACAACCCACCCAACAAGCAAAGGAAGCCGTGAAAAAGAAACGTGAGCGCCCCGCGTATCCGCCTGTGGCTCCAAAAGATTTACCTGCGTCGTGGTTTGTTTCGGCATCTTATGATGGTCGCCAGCGGAAGGCAGTGTTGAAGCTTTACGAGCCAGAGTCAGGCAACATTTACTTCTGGTACGACAACACGGGGCACAAACCGTACTGCCTTACCAACTTGTCACCGATGGAACTGGACCGCATGCCACGCGTCGTAGAACATCAGGGCTATAACCACAGTGAAACCGTGCAGCTTTTCGACCCCCTCTCCGACAGGGAAGCCAACGTCACAAAAATCGTCACCGACGACCCCTTAGCCATCGGAGGCAAACCCCAAGGCAGCATCAGAGACATAATCCCCGAAGACTACCCCAAAGACGCCCCCGTAGAGCCTAAAGTTTGGGAAGCAAAAATAAAGTACTACCAAAGTTACATTTACGATACGCATTATTTGCCAGGCATGGTTTTTGAAGTTAAAGACGGCAGCCTTGTGCCCTGCGTTTTTGAGGAAGCCGAAAAAACCATTAGCAACCTGAAGGGGCTCTTTAAAGGCGCTTCACCCGAAGAACTTGAGTATGTAGAGAAGTGGGCAAGGCTCATCGAGTATCCTGCGCCCAAGTTTAGGAGGGCAGCCATAGACATCGAAGTTTACGCGCCTCTAAGTACCCGAGTTCCCGACCCAAGGGAAGCCGTTTACCCCGTGGTCTGCTGTAGCCTCTACAGTTCTGACGGTGAAAAGAAAGTTCTGGTTCTTAAACGCCCAGGCATGGAAGAGGGCAACTACCCGATGCCTGAGGACTCAGAAATCGAGTACTTTGACACAGAAGTAGAACTCATTAAAGCAATTTTTGGCATCCTCTGGGACTACCCGTTCATCTTGACGTTTAACGGTGACGACTTTGACCTACGATACTTGTCTCACCGAGCCGCTAACCTTGGAATACCCAGATATGAGGTGCCTATAGAAATCGGCAGACGCGTATGTCTCTTGCGGTACGGTATCCACATTGACCTGTACAAGTTCTTCTTCAACCGAGCTGTACAGATTTACGCTTTCAACAACCGCTACCGCGACGTATCCCTCAACGACGTCGGCAAAGGCGTGCTTGGGCTGGAAAAAATCAAGTCAGAAAAAGCCATAGGCGACCAAAACTACACGGAACTCGCCGCGTACTGCCTGCGGGACAGCGAAATCACCTACAAATTGACCAGCTTTGAAGACGAGCTCGCTATGAAGCTGATTCTGGTTTTGACGCGGATAAGCAGCATGCCCATGGAAGACGTCAGCCGCCAAGGCGTCTCCAGATGGATACGAAACTTCATGCACCGCGAACACCGCCACCGACACATGCTCATCCCCAACTCCGAAGACATCCTCGCCAAAAAAGGCAAAACAACCACCACCGCCGTGATTAAAGGCAAAAAGTACCAAGGCGCCACCGTCGTAGACCCCGTGCCGGGGGTGCACTTCAACGTTGCCGTCATGGACTTTCCCAGCCTGTACCCCTCTATAATCAAAGTCTGGAACCTCGGCTACCAATCAATCCTGTGCCCACATCCTGAATGCCGAAGCAATGTTATTCCGAACACGCCGCATTGGGTTTGCACTAAAGAACGCGCCCTTGAAAGCTTGCTCATCGGCAGCCTACGGGACCTACGGGTTAGCTGGTATAAGTCACGCGCGAAAGACCAATCCCTGCCTGTTGAGCAACGGAACTGGTACAAGGTTGCTCAAGGAGCCCTCAAAGTTATCCTTAACGCTAGCTATGGCGTTTTTGGGGCGGAAAGCTTTGACCTTTACTGCCCACCCGTCGCGGAAGCAACCGCAGCCATCGGAAGGCACAGCATCACCCAAATCCTGAGCCACGCTAAAGCTCCCGGCGTCCAAGTGCTCTACGGCGACACCGACAGTGTCTTTCTCAAAAATCCCACCAAAGAACAAATTGAAGAGGTCACCCGCTTCACCGAGCAAGAGCTAAAGATGGGCATTGACATGGAGAAAACTTACCGGTACGCCGTTTTCAGCAGCCGCAAAAAGAACTACCTCGGCGTCCTCGAAGACGGCACCGTGGATGTGAAGGGGTTAACGGGGAAGAAGAAGCACATTCCAATTTTCATTAAAGACGCCTTTAATCAGATGAAGGCGCGCCTCGCGCAGGTTAAGAACCCAGCGGACTTCGAAAAAGCCAAAAAAGACATCGCCAGCATAGTTCGCGAAAGATACATGACACTTAAGCGCCGGGAATGGAAAGACATGGATGAACTCGCCTTCAACGTGGTTTTAGGCGAAGACCTGTCGCATTACACGAAAACGACACCACAGCACGTGAAGGCAGCCAAAGTTCTGCAGGCGAGTGGTGTGGAGCTTAAAGCGGGTGACTTGATACGGTTTGTGAAAACCATCCGAGGCGACCACGTGAAACCCATTGAGCTGGCAAATAGAAACGAGGTGGACGTGGACAAGTACATCGCGTACCTGCACAGCACCTTTGACCAAGTTTTGGACGCGTTGGGTCTAAGTTTTGACGAAATTATCGGGTTGACCAAGCTGGAAAGGTTTCTGGCTTAACCTTAAGAGAAAGCTATTTAGAATAAAAAGAAAGAGGGTGGTTTATGTTTTTTCGGGGTTTATCCAGTGCATGTGGACAGCTATCTTTTTCATTGCCTTGTAAAGTGGGTACCCGATGCCTGTTGCTGAAATTGCTATGCCGACGAACACGTACAGGATGGTTTCCAGTTGGGGTAGCCCGTACAGGTAGCTGAGCATCACGCCCACTGTTGCACCCAAGACAACTGAGTAAAGTAGGGTGCCTGCGATGACGCTGCGGTTTCGCAGTTTCCAGATTACGACTGCCATCGCAAAACTTGGAATGGTGTTTAGCAAGTCAATTAATCCTGCTGTGCTGAAAAGGTTAGCTATAAAGACGCCTACGGTGTGCCCAAGAATACCACCCCACCCTAACAGTGGAATTAACGCCACCATTGCGTCAGAGATTCGCACCTGCACAGGACCATAACTAATGGCAGCAAGCGGAACAGTCAACGCAATGTATGAAGCAGCGTAAACTACACTTAGAGCCACCGTTTTTGCGTTAAACCTTTTGCCCATCGCCAGTTCACCTTTCGTATTCTGTTGGGTCAGCTATACCTGCTTGCTTGAAGCCAGCTTTTCGGTTCACACAGGACTCGCATACGCCGCAGTGCTTTTCGCCGTCAAGGTAACATGACCATGTAAGCTCAAAGGGTACACCGAGGTCTTTGCCGATTTTAAGCAGTTCAGATTTGGGCATACCACTGAACGGGGCCTGAATTTCGATATTCATTTCTGTTCCTAGCCGTGCGGTTTGCTCCATGGATTTGTAGAATGCTTCTCGGCAGTCAGGGTAGTTGGCGGCGTCCGAGCCGTGGGCGCCGTAGAAGATTGTGTTTGAGCATGTGGCTGCGGCGTAAGATACGGCTATGCTTAGGAAGATGGCGTTGCGGAAGGGCACCACGATGGGTTGGGTGAACTCTGAGGTTAAGGCGATGTTGCGGTCGCAAAGCGAAGTGACGCCTAAAAAGATTTCCTTAAGGCTGGTCACATCAATTATTTTAATGGGGGCGCCCAGCTTCTCGGCTATAAGGACAGCTTGACGTGTTTCTTTTTCGGCGATTTGCCCGTACTTAAAAGATAAACAGTTCACGGTGTAGCCACGGTTTTTTGCCCAAAAAGCCACAACAGCTGAGTCGGGTCCTCCGCTGAGGACAACAACACATTTCTTGTCTTGGATATTGTTTAGGGTAACGTTTGGTTTCAAGTCAAATTTTTCCTCCGACACCGGGGTTTATGTTACGGCGGAACGGGTGGAGGCCCACTTACCCGCCGATACAGTAGGCACCTACATAGACGTATTAAAAGTTATTGCGACGAATAATCTGATAATTAGTCAAAGTGTCCCAACATGCAATTAGAGGAACTGATAGATAACCCCAAACGCCGTGAAAACCGCAACAATAACCGAGATTACGGCAACAATTTGCCTCTCCGTCAAAGGCCTACGATAAGTTAGTAAAGTGACTAAGCTACGTCGGTGTTCAGAGACAAGCCGTTTGCCGTCGAAAATGACGTTTGCCTTCTTTTTGACAAAGAAAACGCTAAGCAAAATAAAAGCTGAGTTGAAAATGTAGGGCAGGATGGAAATAATCAGGCTTGATTTCAGATCCGTGATGACGGCAAACGAAGCCACTGTTAACCCGATGGCGAAGGAACCTGTGTTGCCCACGAAGATTTTTCCCCGCACGTTAAAGTAAGCCAGAACCAGCCAGAAAATTAATGGTCCAATCATCAGAAGCTGAGCGGTCGGTGAGGAAAGCGCCGTTAACCCGATTAGGATTATTGCGGGACAGACTGTTTCTAGTCCATTTAGTCCTCCGAGCATGTTTATGACGTTAGTTATTATCATTACGATTAGTGGGATTATGAGGAAGTAGTAGAAGCCGTCAAAGTTGATTAACCCGATGAAGGGTAGGGATATGGAGGTTCGGACTATGTCGGAGTTCGCGATGGCGTAGTACATCAATGGCAAGGCAGCGATGAGGGGCATGAAGGCTTTGTAGCGCCATTTCAGGTCAATCCAGTCGTCAAGCATCCCCATGAAGCCACCGAAAAGAATGCAAATTGCCAGGGTTAAAGCGGCGGAGACCCCAGCCGTTGAAAGGTCAATTCCGAGCGTGTAGACTTCATTTAGAAAATAAATTGCAAAAAGGTAGACGGTGGTGAACAAGACGTAGGTGACGCCTAAGCCCCATGGGACAAGCGGTTTGCCGGGCTTGTGTTGATCGGGGACTTTTGGCCACACGCTGCTGTTTCACCTTAAGGCTGCAGTGAAGGGTTGGCTGCGTAGAAGGCGTCCCAGTTGATTTCGTAGAGCGCAACGATGGGTATTAGACCTTGATATTGGTAGGTGGCTGCGTCTTGCGGGGACACTTCTAGACCTGCGATGTAGACGGGCGTGAAGTAGGTTGGTGCTCCACTGGGGTTCTCGTCTAATATTGTGGCGCCGTAGGTGTTTGCCCATTCCTGCTCAGCATAACTCATCAGCTTGTATATTGTGGCGTTTTGCCCCATTTGGTTAACGAATGTTTCGCCTTGGTCTGCTTGTCCGTTTTCGTTTGAGTCTACCCAGTTAGTTCCTAAGGTGTAGTTGCCGAAGGTTGTTTCGTTAGTCCAACGGTAGTCATCGGTCATCCAATTTGTCCCGAACGTTGTGTCAGAGAGGAACCTGCTTTCGGCTTCGCCGGAGATTCTTGCCATCCAGTACCATTTGCCTTCGTCACCATAGCCTCCAAAGCTAACTCCTGCCAAGGTGCCGTCGCGGTTAATTTGTAGCTGCAATGTGATGGATACTAGGACGTATTCGGTGTCGTAGTTGCGGAGCATCTTTAATGATTGGGTCTCGTTTGCCATCATGGCGTAGGCGACGTTTTCTATTTGGGTGGTGTTTGTGGTGGTGTTGTCACATAGGGTGGTGACGTTGCCGAACATGCCTAGCCAGTCTCCGTAGTCCCACCAGCTAGCCACAACCGTGGTTGAATCCAAGTTGTTTCTGGTGTAGCTGAGCATGTTTGTCCATTCTGGAATGGGCTCGTCGGGCGTTATGGGGAGGCTTGCCGAGCTTATCGTTATCGGGTTATACGCTGCGCCGTAGACTCTGGGTTGACTATCACCTTGAACCCAATTTGGAATGGAAAAGGCATAGGTAGACACCAGCAGAATGAAAACCACGCCGATGGCTAACAGGCTGTATTCTTTGCCGATTCGTTTGAGTCCACGTTTGGATTTCACGGCGACTTTCGTTTTAGATTCTCGAAGTAACGTTAAGAACGGTTTCAGTAAGCCCATAACTCCGAGAGCTGCCAAGATAGCGAAGGCAGGACCTAACAGGACTAGCAGACGCACCATGGAGCCAGCGAAGTATAAGGTAGTTAAGCCGAAAACCGCGAGGAACACGTTGCGGTTGGTTGGGTTCTTCACGGCGAAGTAAAGCCCCATCAGGAAGAACAGGACCGCTATGCCCAACTCGTAGTACATTGAGCCCCAAGCGGTGATTCGGTGTTCAGCCACTGATTCGATGATGGGTAAAGCTGAACGTGCGAAGGGGTCAAGAACTGAACCGAACTTTGCAGCTATAGAAGATAAGTCACCCAAGCCGACTAAAGCCACAAACGCTACAACCAGTACCGCAAGGAAGCCGGCGGTAAGCATGGTTTTGGTTCGGGCGGTTAACTGTGCGCGGTAGACTTCTGCTATGCACAGCAAGGCAAAGATTCCTGCGATGGGCAATACGACCGCTGTGGTTAGGTAACTGGGTGAAAGGAAGGGCACCATGGTTGCGATGAAGAGACCTAACCCGAAGGTTATGCTGTAGGAGAACAGGAGCCTTTGGGTGTACCGTTTCAGAATCAAAAGCGCAAACACGAATATTGCTGCGAGCCCAATCAGGTAGTACGCGCCACCCCAGCCGCCGCTGAAGTATGCTAACGCTCCTGCAGCGCCAAGAGAGTACAGCACCATTGAACGTAGGGAACGGTTCGGGTCGATGGCTCTTAGGAACAACAATATGAACAGTAAAAGAGAAACCACACCAACGGTTTCGGTGTCAAAGAAACCCAAAGAGGACCGTTGGATAACAGCAGGGCTTAAAGCCATAATAAGGGCGGCTAGCAGACCCACCGCTTTTCCACCCATATCTTTTCCTACAAAGTAAAGTATGAAAACCGCTAAAACACCTAAAATTGGCGCCATGAGTGAACAGAACGACATGAGGTCAATGCTTACCCCTAACGTCGTGACAATTGAGTATAGCGCCGCCGCCGTCATCGGTAAAGAAGGCAAGGACATGTCCATGTCGATTCCTTGCGGGTAGAACTGCTGTGTGTTTATCCAGTGAGTTGGATAGTATGGAGAGAATAAACCGTGTTGAACCATGTAATTAGTGGCGGTGTATTGATAATAGGGGTCGAACTCGTTAAGACCTAAAGTACCTGAAGGGATTTCCCAGCGGATAGGCAGAACACGTACAGTAAAAGCGATGATGAGAATCAGAAGCAACGCGGTAAAAGTGAGAACTGCTCCGTGGCTTGCTTGAAAGCGCCCGAAGCCTTTAAAACCTTTTGACAGTGACTGTTTAAGTGCCATTTGAGCCATCTCTTCACACAGATTATTTGCGTAGCTTAATATTTTTGCGGTTATTGGGTTATATCATCGCGCCGTTCATATATTCCTTTCCCAGAATCAAAAAATAAAAACCAGAAACAGCGTTCATCAGGACTTTACGGTAAAAAACCGAATAAAAACAACCGTAAGCTAAACCACACTTTAGTTTTAAACTACTTGCGTGCGGGTTTAACTTCGACGTCTTGAGGTAGCAGTGACAGTTTTTTGCCGCAGTTAGGGCATTTTCCTTCGTATTGATGGATAATTTCGTCGGGAGGTCTAAGCTCAGCGCCTTCATACAAAAGGTGTTTGCATCCGTGACAAATGACACGCTGCGGCATCATGTTCCCCTCTTAAGCTAAGATGAACGTATCGGACATATTTATCGATTGCTACCTTTTCAACTATGGGAGTGTATCCTTGATTTATGGGTTCAGGAAAAGCCGTTTTAGTTCACCAAAAGCAACCATCTTTAACTTTGTTGAGAGCCTAAAGGTCTACCACGACGCGCTAAAGAGAGAACCATAACGGCTTGGTGTGGCAATCTTTATTTTACTGTGAAGTTGAATGACAAATGAGCTGCACCCCCTTGGATGGATACACACTTATTGTCACAGAGAAACCTGACGCCGCCAAAAGAATAGCTTCAGCGCTGGACAAAAACGGCAAAGCCAAACGAGCACTTGCAAATGGGGTTCCATACTACGAGGCGTATAGAAGCGGGCGGATAGTGGTGGTTCCAGCGCTTGGGCATCTGTACACGGTTTCCGCGGCAGCCAGAGAAAAAGGCAGGAAACGATACCCAATTTATGATTACGAGTGGGTACCGCGTTACAAAGCGGAAAAGAAAGCAAGCAGAATCAAAGTTTGGCTACAAACCATAACGCAGCTTTCCAAAGGTGCGGACGTGTTTGTTGATGCCTGCGACTACGACATTGAAGGAAGCATAATCGGCTACTGCATCCTCAAATACGCTTGTGGGGGCAGAGAGAAAGAAGCCAAACGCATGAAGTACAGCACACTGACAACAGAGGAACTGGAAAAAGCCTACGCGTCACTTTTGCCGCATCTGGATTTTGCGCTTGTTGAGGCTGGGCTTGCAAGGCACGAAGTGGATTGGCTCTACGGCATAAACCTTTCTCGAGCGTTAACCACAGCAACTAAGAACTACAGTAAACAGTATGCGACGCTTAGCACGGGTCGGGTACAGGGTCCAACACTGCAGTTTCTTGTGGCACAAGAAAAAAGAATAGCCTCTTTTGAGCCGACACCATACTGGCTTATCAAGGCAAAAATTCAAATCGGCGAAGAGCTTTTTGAGGCGGAACATGAAAAGGGCACAATTCAAAGCAAGGATGAAGCCGAAGCCATAATGTTCAACTGCAAAGGCAGAGCAAGAAAAGGCAAAATAGAACACGTTGAAAACGAAGAACACACGCAAATGCCGCCGCCACCGTTTGATTTGGGTGCTCTCCAAACTGAAGCGTACCGCTTGTTCCGCTGCACCCCCATGCGCACCTCAAGCATCACCCAGCGACTGTACTTGGATGCGTTGATTTCTTATCCTCGAACCAGCAGCCAAAAACTGCCGTCCAGCATAGGATACCAAAAAATCCTAGAAAACCTAGCCCGAAACCCCGAATTCACCCGACATGCAGAAGAACTGCTTTCCAAAGACCACTTGAAGCCCACTGAAGGAAAAAAGTTTGACCCCGCACACCCAGCCATCTACCCAACGGGAAAGCTGCCGCAGAAAAAGCTTGTTGGCCTGGAACGAAACGTCTACAACTTGATTGTTAAGCGTTTTTTGGCTGTTTTCGGCGAACCGGCTCTGCGGCAAACGGTCAAAGTTGTGGTGAATCTTCAGGGCGAAAAGTTTCTTTTGAACGGCAGAAGAACGCTGAAAGAAGGTTGGATTCACTTCTACGAAGGCTATGCACGGATTAAGGATACGCCCTTGCCGCCAGTAAATGAAGGACAGGAGGTCGCGGTGAGGAAAGTTGCGTTGACGGACAAGTTCACTCAACCGCCGCCGAGGTATGATTACGGCAGTCTTTTGAGAAAAATGGAACAGTGCAATATCGGAACTAAAGCAACCCGAGCAGGCATCACCCAAACCCTGTACGACAGGAAGTACGTTCAGGGAGAAAAAATGGTGGTCACCGACTTGGGCTCACAGGTTACTGACGTTTTGAGCAAGTTCTGCCCCAGCGTGGTGTCAGCCGAGTTCACCCGCAGACTCGAAGAGAAGATGAGTTTGGTTCAGAGTGGGCAGGAAACCAAGCAGAAAATCATCGCTGAAGCAATAGAGATTCTTGAGCCTGTGATGGCGAGTTTGGAGGAAAACGAGAGGGCAGTCGGCGAACAGTTAAGCGGCGCTATCCAGCAGGCGAACTTAGAGGAACGAATAGTTGGCGCGTGCCCCACCTGCCAAGACGGAAAGGTGATTATCCAGCATTCAAAGAAAACTGGGAAACGGTTTGTGGGCTGCACAAACTACTTCAACGGCACCTGTAAAACGGCGTTTCCGCTGCCTCAGAGCGGCTACGTGAAGCCGTCGGACAAAACGTGTAGAAGCTGCGGTTGGTCAACAGTGCTGGTGTGGCTGAAGAGAAAACGCCCATGGAACCTATGCCTAAATCCACAATGTCCAACCAAAACTAAAAAGAAAACCGCCAAGAAAAAGAAGACGTTGACTAAATAAAATCGCCAACAGCTAAACCGTTCTGACCAAAGTAAGAGGCACTTCTTGGAAAGACTATTTAAGTCAGGTTGCAGAGAATTCATCAACAGAAACAGGGCAAAACAAGCCCAACACACAACGGGGAAAACGAATGTCCAACAAAGCCAAGAAACAGGCATCAGAGCTTTCATTCTCAATCAGCAAGTGGTTCAGCAAAATCAGCACCATGAAACCCTCATCAGTCGCAGTAACAGTAGTGGTTATGGGGGCAGCTGTGTTTCTTTTAGGTGGAGGAGTCTACGACATAATCAACCAGCCGTACCCCGCAATCTACGTTAACAACAGGTTCTATTTCCTGTATCCCTCGTTGAGCGAACAATTCCTCTTCGACACGGTTCTATCAGTAATCCTCTACGGGATAGGGTTCGTTGGGTTACTAACGCTCTACCAAAGCGCCAGACACGTAACCAACCAAAGACAAGCTTACATGTCGATGGTAATTGGCATAACCTTGGTGGCTTTAGCGTACATATTCCTTGAATACTTCGTCTACCTAAAACTTACAGGCGGATAAAAAAACCAAAAAACAAATTTTTTCTTCTTTTCACCAAGGATTCTTTTTCAGTTTCAGCTTGTAAGCAACAAAGTTTGTGGACAAATGAATCGGTGGCGTAATTAACAGCACGGTCACCGCCAGCTGCCAACTTATCACCATAATAGGCAAAGCAAACACCAAAGCCCCAACAACAAAGTCAATTTGGTCCACCACAGGAAGCAAAGCCCCAGGAGCAAGATTCAGGCGCCTTTTTAGAAAAGCACCCACCAAGTCACCAATCAAGGCACCTAAAGGAGTTAAAACCGCAAACAACCATGGAAAACCAAAAACTAAACAATCTATTACGCCAACTATTGTACCGATGGCTAAGCCAACGAAGAAGCCTCTGAAGGTTTTGTGAGCCCCGAAGATGCGTTTGTCGTCGAAAAAGTCTCTGTCAAAATCCATAGGTTTTCCGCCGCCGCCGAGCACTGGAGCAGCGTTTGCACAGTAGGCTGGGAATATGAATTTTAAGGCTTCAACGACGAGTAAAGCTATTTCCATGGCGTTAACCAACACTTCCGTTTACGGACACGGGTTATCGTGTATTCCTGTTTGTGTTATCCGTAAATAGCACGTTACTTCTTGAGCGTTACGGTTTTTTATGTCTGCTTTGATTACCTGCTGGGTTTCAGCGGGTTTCAGGGCGATTGTGGTGTCTGCCCAAAACTGCAAAACACGCGTAGCCACAGGCAAAACGCTGACGTAGGGGTCATCAAACTTAGCCCGCACTTGACTGGTAACAATCACAGGGACATGCTGGGTTTTAGCGGTTTCCGCCAGAAGCGCCATTTGACGGTTCAATTCACGATTCACAGCAAAAGAAGCTTTAGCTTTAGTGGCGGTTTCCGCCATCCTTGCACGATAAAGCGAATTAAACGTGTCAATAACAACTAAACCAAAGCCTCGGCGTATGTAGTCCGTGATGTTGTCCACAACAAGGGTTTGCTCAGAAAAATCCTTCGGCTTCATTAAGATTATCTGTTCCGCAGCTTCAGCGAAGCGTTCTTGGGTTATTTGGCTAAGGCGTTCAGTGGCGAAGGTGTTGTCGCAGTCGACAAAAAGCGTTTTGAGTTTCAGTTGAATGGCGCAGTTTGCGGCGCATTGGATGGCAAACGTGGTTTTTCCTGTTTCAGGTTCACCGTAAAGCATGGTTATGGTTCTAGGTGTGACACCACCTTCAAGGTACTCGTCTATGCAGCTGCAGCCTGTGGGTACTTTTTGCGTCAAGTTTATGCACGCTGAGAAGTACACGGTTGAAACTAATAACTTGTATTGCTAATTTGTGATACCGATTTTACGGCATGAGTGTTCGAACATGTCGTTTTTCTGGTTTGTAGTGCTGAACCTTTAAGCGGTAGAGTATTCTAGAAGTCTATTGGTATGAAAGCAAGAGTTGCTGTCGCCACAGTCAACGGAAAAGCATACTTCTTCATTGTAAATGAGCTTTGGAAACGCAAAATACCATTTCTAAGCCTCATACCCAGCGAGTCCATTCCAGCACAGATCAAACTCGTCGTCACCACGCCCGAAGAAAAACAACAGATAACCCACCCCAAAATCCTGACATACGACTCCGCTTCGGACCCGGACATCATGGGAAGCGAAGTTGTGAAACTGCTTCAGGGAAAAGCAGTTTACGAAAACGTAACAGTTGGGGTGGACCCGGGCGAAGTAACTGGGTTAGCTGTTGTAGCTGACAGCGTAACGATAAATGCTGAAAACTGTTTCAGCGCGGAAGAAACCTTAAACAGCATAAAGAACATCTTCAGAACCGTTGATGCCTCAAAAAGCGCAGTAACCGTGAAAATCGGCAACGGCGTACCTGTCTTTAGAAACCTTGTGAAGGCACTGGATGAATCTCTTCCGTCAGAGGTTGCGCTGGAAATCGTTAACGAAGCAGGAACCAACAAGCATACCCGCGGGTTAAAAAACGGGCGCGGACTTAGGCATATAGTTTCAGCGTTGCGCATAGCAGAGAGGCAGGGACACATTTACTCACGGAGGAAAACCACTACTGAACTTGACAGTTGGGAAAGGCAAGACGCTGCTAGTTGACGGCCCAGCCTCCGTGACGCTTACGGCGGGCAAAGCAGAAGTTTTCAGGTTTCAAATCAGGCAAGCGCGGAAAATTGTGATTCGGGAAGGAAAACGCTTGCCCTTCAATGTTCAAGAAAACGCAAGTTTTAACCTTGCGTTGGGCGCTGAGGCACAGGCTCAAGAAGTGGAAGGGGATACTGTTCCACATTCTTGGCAGGCAGCTTACCAAACGCTGCGGGAAACCCCAAAAAAACCAGCCGCAGCCATGGTGTTTGGCAGAGTAGATTCGGGTAAAACAAGCTTTTGCACGTACTTAGTAAACAGGTTGGTCGCTGAAGGATTAAAGGTGGCGCTTTTGGATGAGGACCTTGGGCAGTCAGATGTTGGTCCACCCTGCACCGTCGCCTACACAAACGTGACCAAGCCAGTTACGGACCTGTTTAAGCTGAAACCTGCGAAGGTCTTTTTTGTAGGCGCAAACACTCCCAGCTTAGAAACTAAAAAAACAAGCCAAGGCGTAACGTATCTTACACAAGAGATTCTGGCGACCCCCACGGTGGATTATGTAATTGTTAACACGGATGGGTGGGCAACCGAGGAAGCGGTCCAGTTTAAAGCAGATTTAGCAGAGGCGGTTAAGCCTGATGTGGTTTTCTGTCTCCAAGGAGAGGAGCTGCCCACTTTCTGTGCAATGTTGGGCGACGCTTTGGCAGGTTTCAGGCAGGAGCGAGTAGAATCCCCCGTTGCCATCAGGGAACGAACCCGAGAAAAACGGCGCAACCTGCGCGAGTTAGGCTACGCCAAGTACTTTGAGAACGGCAGAGTCAAAGTCTACGCTCTCAACCACATAACAGTGGAAAACAAAGAAAGTAACACTTTAATTTGGCAGCGACGCGCCGAAAACCTTCTGGTCGCGCTCTACGATGGAAGCCGCCAATTTATGGGTGTAGGTGTAATCCGCGACGTCGACTACAACAGAAAAGCTCTCAAAGTCTTCACTGCAGTGCAAGAAAAACCTGCAAGCGTGGTTTTTGGGAAAATTCGGCTGGACGAGAACCTGCGTGAAATCCCAGAAAAAGCTAGCGCTTAAAGAAGCCTTGAAGTTCCTGAGCAAGCACGCCGTCTTTTGCTGGAAGAACTTTCATGTCCCGCAGTACCCATGAGGGCAAGAAGCCTTTGCAGTAGCCAGTGGCGAAGCGGTGGTCCAGAAACACTATGGCGCCTTGGTCGTCTAGGGTTCGGACGGGGCGACCTGCACACTGCGACGCCTTCTTCATAGCAGGAAGCGTATAACCATACTCACGACCGTGAGTGGGGAACCGTTTCTCGAAATACGAAATTTGCGCCTTCACCCGCGGCGTAGGCTCCGCATAAGGAACGCCGATGATTATCACGCTGTTCATCTGGTTACCAGGAAAATCCACCCCTTCCGAAGTACGCCCACCCTGAACACCCAGAAACACGGCGCCGCCTGTCAAAGCGCTGTCCTTGAAGTCTGAGACGAGTTTTTCGTTGGCTTTGCTGGTCATGCCTCGGCGCTCATAATACAGCGGCTTCTCCAAAGCGTCTTGTAAGCCTTCGGCTAGCAGGTTTCGCGTAACCTCATAAGACGCAGTGAATATGCCTGTGTTTACAGGGGTGTTGCGGACGACTTCTTGTATGCGGCGGATGAAGGTTTGGTACATGGCGCTGGTGCGGTACTCCATAGCGGTTGTGACCCCACAGCAAACTACAGAAAGAATGTGTTCCCGCGGAAAAGGCGAACAGGCTATATGTTCGACGGTGTTTTCAGGCATTTTGGTAATTTTTGCGTAAGCATCCAAAGGCTGAAGCGTGCCCGACATGACTACGTTAGCGTAGGTTGACGAAAAAACAGGCAAAGTCACCTTGGAGGGGTCTAACGCGACGATTTCCAGCTTAGCCGTCTGCGAGTTATCCCGAGTAAAATACTTGCTGATTACGTTGATGTATGCTTCGTCGTCTGCGGTTTCCGTCCACCGTAACAAAAACTCGCTCAAGCTGTGAATGTAGCTGCGTGGGTGTTTGCCTTCTGAAAGCAGCGTTTTTTTGACGCTGGTGCCGATTTCGTTCAGGTGCTGATAGAAGCTTCTCGGCGCCAGAACCCCTGCTTTTTCGCGGACTTCATCCAGAAACAGCGGAGAAATCTGCTCTTCCTTACGCACACTGGCAACACGTTTTTCCGTCTCCTTGTAGAGCAGTTTAGCGAAGGCTTCAACGTCTTCGTAACCGAACTTCTTGGCTTCCATCTCCGCTTGATGCATCATGAAAAGCGAGAGGTTACTACTGGAGATGTCCACAGCGGTGTCAGGCAGGTTGTGAGCTTCGTCTACAACAAGGATGATTTTGTGCATTTGGGTATCAAGGTTTTTGAGAAAGGCGTTACGGATGTCAGGGTCAAACACGTACAGGTAGCTAAGCGCGATAACGTTCACGTCTGAGAGCGCGGCTTTTACGAGTTCGTAGGGGCACAGGTTCTTTTTCTTGCAGATACGCATAATTTCAGAGGCTTTGTAGCTACGGCTACCGATTTGCTGCTGAAGCGCAAGGTAATCGTAACTTTGTTTTTCGGCGCTTTTGTAGTAGGGGCAGGTGCCTTTTGCCTTCATGAGGTCGCAGACTTCCATAAGCGACTTCGCATCGTAGTGCTGGCTGGAATCAAAACGGTACAGACACATCTCGTTGCGTCCGCGTAGCGAAACCCCAGCGACGGGATGGTTTTTGCTTACGGCTTTGAGTTCTTCGATGACACGTTCATGTTGGCGGTGAGTCCGCGCCACATACAGCACCTTAAGCTTCTTCTCTATGGCAATTGGGAGCACCGCTGAAAGTGCCGAGATGGTTTTTCCTAAGCCGTTGCTGCCTTCGATTAGGACGCTGCGTCGTTCTTTCACGGCAGAATGGATGGTGCTTATGTATTGGTCTTGGAAGGGGCGAACGACTTTGTAGGGGAAGTATTCTGCGACTTCTTTGGGCAACGCAGACACGGTCATTGTTTGCTCCACTTCCCATTCGAAGGACAATAAGTGTTAACTGGGCACTGCCCGCAGAGAGGACGCTGTGCCTTGCAGGTTTTTCGTCCGTGCGCAATAAGCAGCAAATGCACCGCCAAATAGTCCGTGGGGTCGAAAAGTGTTTGCAGGCTACCTCGGACATCCTCGTAGTCGCCGTTTTCAGGCACAAACCCCAAACGCTTTGCCACACGGTTCACATGTGTATCCACGGGCACGGTTGGTTGCTGGGCGGAGAAAAGCAGCACAACATCCGCTGTTTTCGGACCCACCCCCGCAAACTGCAGGAGAGCGTTTCTTGCTGCTTCCAGCGGCAACGTCAAGATGGGCTGTAGGGAGCCGTGGTACTTTTCGAGAATGCCCGTTGCGGCTTGTTTTATGGTTTGGGCTTTGGCTTTGTAGAGCCCCGCAGTTTTAATTGCTTCTTCAATTTGGGGCAGTTCGGCGTTCGCGAGGGCTTCGGGCGTGATTTTGAAGCGGTTCGACAGTTGTTCGAAGGCTCTGGCGGTGTTGGTGTCCGCGGTGTTCTGCGAAATAATCGTGACGATGAGTGTTTCAAATGGATCACGTTTGTTTTTTGTCCAGCTTGGCAAAGCTAGGGTCTTTTTAAGTATCTGCAGGACTGTTGCTGCCTGATTTTCAGTCACTTTGCCATCTCGCCCACTTGAAATAAGTAGGATAGTGAACCTTCTTCAGGCTATAAATAGCATCTGGACAAAATCTTGAAAAATTTTAGCCGCATCAAAAGTAGAAACTGGGCTTCAAATCGGACTTTCGCTATTACTCTGCAGTTTTCATTCCCGATTAGCCTTAACTCATCTAAAGCTACTTGCTGTCAGCCCCTGCTTAAGTGTGGTTGTTAGGTCGTTCTTTAAATCTTCAAAGCATGCGCTTAGACGGCTGGCGTCTTCTTTAGACATACCCTGCTGTAGTAGTTGCTTCTCAAAGGCTCGGCGCGTCTTGCGAACTCGGCTACCAAGCGTTAGGTACATCCACGCGAGGTTAAGCCCAAGTACCCCCACGTGCGGGGTAACCTTCACCAGAGTTGTAACTATTGTGGCTGCGCTCATGTTCATTCAACCTCAAAGACCAGAAGAAGGAAGAGTGGTTACTCCTCTTCTTGCTGCTTTTTCTCTTGCACTTTTCTATGGATGCGCTCTTTTATGAGTTCACCGAATTCATCGTCGTGATATCCGTGTCCATGTCCGCCCCAGCTACCTTTGGTCGCATTTCGGAGCATTTCACCAAGACTGGTGAACGTCCGCATGTACTCCTCTGTCAACTTCACCGCTACCGCATCAGGCAACCCACCGTTTTTAAGTTCGCTATAGTATGCCGCCGCTGCTTTGCCCATGTTTCGCCCAGCTTCCTCAGAAAAAACCGAGGAAAGAACGCTCTTTATCATGCTGGGAATTTCTGTGGAGACAACGCTGAGAATTTCTTTCAAGTTCTCTGCGTCCATTTGATTTTCTTTTCCTTCATGTGTCATATTTTTCACCTCAACACCATAATAGAGTGGTCACAGTAGTTAGCTATTCTGAGCAAAAGTGACCATCCTGCTGGTCAGACTTGGCAGACTTGGTTACTAAATCGTAAAAAAGGGGGTTTTCCCTTCGGTCTTCACTAAAATGCCTTGTTTCTGTAGTTTTTGAACTCTTTCGCGGATTATGCGTCTGTTGGCTTTGCCCCTCATCGCCGCAACCTGCCTGGTAATGGATGACAGATTCAGGTGCCCTTTCATGGCTAAAGCTTGAATGATACATCTGGAAATGTCATCTTGGGCAATTGATTGCTGCTGGAGATATTTCTGCGCGTTCTTAAGTCGGGAAGCAATCTTGAGGGGTTCTCCATACATTCCGATACCAACACGGGTCAACTTCAATGCGGTAGTTAACCCTTCGTATTCGGGTTTTTCTAGAATTAGTTCCTCTAGCAGATCCAGACGGCGAAGTATTTGATCTAGTTTTTTGCCTAACTCGTCGATGTTGCTTCCCGCGTTTTTGGTGTCGCCGCTCAAACTGGTTCTGCTC
Source organism: Candidatus Bathyarchaeota archaeon (assembly GCA_026014615.1). Taxonomy (GTDB): domain Archaea; phylum Thermoproteota; class Bathyarchaeia; order Bathyarchaeales; family Bathycorpusculaceae; genus JADGNF01. The sequence continues at coordinate 45,867 of JAOZHZ010000021.1, forward strand.
AACCATTCGAAGATTAATCGGTTTGATATTTAATATTAACTAACCTGAAGCTCAGTGGTTTCTTGAAAAACGTCGGAAACCTGTAACGAGTGAAGAAAACAAGAAAAACTCGAAAAAAATAAGCTGATCCAAGAAAAAACTGACCTATTTGCAGCCTATTTGGATCCAAATAGCAATTCTATGCAGAAACTATAGGGGGTCTATCGCGATTAGCCGACAACAAGTAAACCAAACCACAAAAGCATTGATTTTAATTGTGCATAGCAGCTAATGAGTCACAACAAAAGAAAAACAGCCAGACACCCGAACGGCGAGCAGTAGGTATAAACAGAAATAAGCCACGCCGCCCAAACCTATGCGGAGACACTAAACTTGCTGTCGGACTTTAATCTGTTAGCTTCAACCATGCGTGGAAACGAACGCCAAATGCGCTATGAACTCAAATTCTTACTCAAAGAAGTAGGCGACCCAGAACCCAAAGTGGACAAAGCAGGCATCAGAGGCTTAGTTGTAGCCAAAACCACGTTGGACCCCGTTGAAGTCACAGAGAAATTCCATGCCTTGCTGCAGGAACGCCCCTACGAGTTCCGCTACGCCCTCCGAATCATACCTATCGAAAAAGTCGCCCAAACAGGCATCGAAGAAATCAAAGCCACAGCCTTAGAGTTAGCTGCTGCAAAGCTGGCTGAAAACGAGTCGTTTCGCATAACCGTCGAAAAACGCTTCACCAACATACACAGCCGAGAAATCATCGAAGCCATAGCCACAAACATCCCAAACAAAGTAGACCTGCATAACCCCGACAAAATCTTACTCATCGAAGTCCTCGGCGGCTACACAGGCATATCCATTGTAAAACCCACAGACGTAATATCTGTGCAGAAAGAAAAAATGCTCTAAAGCCGTGTGGAGAGCAAAGCCGCCCGTTCAACAACGAGGGCAACCAGCGCCTGCGCTCCATCGCCATCTGAAAAAACCGCGCTTAACTCGTCGTCAGAAACATCAAATACTTCCCGAATTCGCCTGCGCTTGGCTTGGGAAAGCTCCAACACCGAATCATCACGCTTCACGCCCATGTGTTTTGTTACTGTTGAAAACCCAGTTTCCACTGATTCCGCGGCGTCCCCAATTAGCATTACGGCGGTGTTTGTAGATTCAGGCTTCAAGCCGATTAGGTCTAGGGCTTTTTTGATTTGCCTTTGCGCCGAAGCATAAAGCGCCGTTTCCACCGCTAAGCTTTTGGAGAGGTTACGTTCGTTCCTGAAAGCCGTAAGCGCGTTTAAGGCGGCAAAGTAGAGGTGCTGCCAAGTAGCCACCAAGTCAGCATCAAACAACTGAACCTCCACACCCGCAGGCAACTCACCACGAACATTGTCGGAGAAAGCTTTGGCATCGCCAATTTGGGTTTTCTTGAATCCACCGATTTCCACGTACTTTCCGAATTCTTCCAAATGCTTTAACATATCTTTGCCTCTGAGAATTCCTTAAGAAACCGAGTCATTAGCTTTCTAGAAACCCCCGCATTCGCCAGCTCTGCCAGTTCCTGCTCAGTCTTCGCAGCATCAGTCTTGTGGGCTTCCACGATTCCGCGTATGGTTTCTTTCATTTCCCAAGGAAAAACAACCCAACAACTCGTTTCCGCCGCCCACCAATCAGGCCTAAAAATGCTGCGGGGTTTATAGTACAAGACTGCGGTTTTGATTTCCTTTGCGCCTTCTTCGCGTATATGGTTGAATGTTAGTTGAAGGCTTCTGCCAGAATCGGCAACCTCATCAACGACCAGCACGCGTTTGCTGGCAACACTTGCAGAAACACACTGCGTTAAACGTGGAGTCTCCCCCGACTTGTCTATGCCCAGATAGCATTCGACTTTCACGTTAGCTAAATTAGCGTTCTCCAACAGGTCTGACAGGACACGCGCGGGAAGCCAGCCGCCTCTTGAAACACCAACGATAACGTCGGGTTTGAAGCCGCTTTGACATATTTGTTGGCTTTGTTTAAGCAGCATTCGGTAGATTTTGATCCAATTTGGAGCGTCAAAACGGGGTTTATCAGTCACGCTTCTTTCCTTCTGCTGTGTGATATGGAAGGTTAAAAGTTTAAGGGTTAGCTTTTTGGTTTTTACGTGGTTACCGTTGCCGCAGCTTTGGGTAACGTATATTACTATGTAAGATACAAAGCTATACTTCATGTTCCAGGGCGTGAAAGCGTTGCCAAGCTGTGATGGCCAAAGGCAAGCTAAGGCTGTCTTATCGCTAAAACGCGCGAAACAAGGCACAAACAGGTTCAACCATGATGGGAAAGGAGAACGGCGATTTTGAAAAAGAATCCGAAAAGTAGGAAAAGAGAAAGCGTGGACATACTCATCATACACGCTGAAGAAATGCTTACATTAGCAGGAAGCAGCCAGACACCCCGAACGGGAAAACAGATGCGCGACCTTGCAATTATTCGGGATGGAGCAGTAGCCATACGGGAAGGCAAAATAGTTGCAGTAGGAAAAACCCACGACGTAACCAAAACCTTCCGAGGAGAAAACATCCTCAACGCCAAAGGAAAAACCGTTCTCCCAGGCTTTGTTGACCCACATACACACCTAGTTTTTGCTGGCTCACGCGAAGATGAATTCCAAATGCGAATTGAAGGCGCATCATTTCTTGAAATGCTAAACGGCGGCGACGCCATCTTAAAAACGGCGAGGGAAACACGCAGAGCACGATTTGAGAAACTCGTTGAACGGGGCATAGAGAGAATGGACACAATGATGGCTCACGGCACAACAACTGTGGAAACCAAAAGCGGTTACGGCTTAACCACCGAAGACGAAATGCGAATCTTGCAAGTCACTAGACGCATAAACCGCCTTCACAGCATGTGCATGGCAACCACGTTTATGGGTGCACACGCGGTTCCTTTTGAGTACAAAAACAACGTGGAAGAATATGTAGACATTTTAACTGAAGAAGCCCTTCCGAAGGTGGCTCAGTCGGGGATGGCAGAATTCTGCGATGTCTTCTGCGAAAGGGGAATCTTTAGCTTAGAACAAACCAAACGCATTTTAGTGAAAGCCAAAAACTTAGGCTTAAAACCCAAAATTCACGCAGACCACATGAGCATGTTTGGAGGCACTGAAATCGCCGCAGACATAGGCACAATCTCAGCGGACCACCTGAATTACGCATCCGCTGAAGGCGTGAAGGCGATGGCGGAAAAAGGAGTCGTTGCTGTTCTGCTTCCAGTATCAACTTTCAGCATGTTGATGACGAGGTATCCAGATGCACGGTTAATGATTGAATATGGAGTTCCAGTGGCGTTGGGAACGGACTTTAACGCGGGCAACTGGACCCTAAACCAGCAACTCGTCATCGCCATGGCATGCCACCTCATGCACATAACTCCTGCAGAAGCCATTACAGCTGCCACCATAAACGCTGCACATGCAATTTGTCGGGCTGGCGAAGTGGGCAGCTTAGAAGTGGGAAAAAGAGCGGATGTTGCTGTTCTTAATGTGCCTAATCACAGGTTTTTGGGGTACAGTTTGGGTGTGAACTTGGTGGATAAAGTGATAGCTAACGGCAGATTAGTTGTCGATAGAGAAAAACGTGTCGAACCAATTTTTATGAACAAAATGGAATAAAAAAGTTAGATTTTGCTGGCTAAAGCCTTGGCGTCTTCTTTGATTTTCTGCAGGTCTTCCACTGTGGGTTTACCCCGAATGTCGCCCATTCTGCCTTTAGTGCTGTTTTCTTCGTTGCCACAGAACTCACTTAAAACGTACCATTCGTCAACTATGTTGAAGCCTACGTGTGCAAAGAACTGAGCCAGGTACTTGCCTGCAGGGGTAGCCTCGTCCAATCCAGTGTGAGGCCCACTGTAGGTGACAAAAACCAGCACGTTCTTGCCTACAACTTTGGGAGCAGAAGGCTTGATTTTGCCATCTTTGCGGTAAGCGGCCATTTTGGCTTTAAGGAAGTCATCCATCTGCCTTGTTGGGTGCCATTGGATAGCGGGGGTACCGACGCAAACAAGGTCGTAGGAGAAGTAGTCTACATCGGCAGCTTCTTGAGGCTTCTTTATGGTAACCTGCACGCCTGCCTCTTCTAAGCCCAACTGTATAGCATAAGCTACTTTTTCAGTATTGCCAGTGTTTGAAGAGTACACTATCAAAGCCGTTTTCATAAATCTAATCCCCCATTTCTACCTTAGTTGTAAACAATTTTCCACCCATTCTTGTTCTTGCGGGTAGACAAGATTATTTTATGTTTAATGTTGATGAGAGTGTTGACAGCCGCCTTCAAGTGCCGCTAGTTTACCTGCCTTAAACGCATTGACAACATCGTTCACGGTGCTTCCAACAGCTTTCAGAACGGTTACGCCCATGTTTTGAAGACTTCTTAAACAGCCGGGCCCCATACCGTACACTATGAACATGTCAGGTTTCAAAACCAAAAGGTTTTCATGTGGAAGACCAACGCCTCCAGCATGTTCGCTTCGGTTCATTTCGGTTTTTATGTTTAACACGTTTTTGTTATCGTCCAAATCAACGATGGCAAAGTATGGCGCTTTTCCGAAGTGTTCTGCAACAGGTGCTTCTAAACCAGCTTGGTTTATTACCGGCATTACTAGTCTTGTGGTCATGTAAATTCAACCTTTTTTTAAACTTTATTGTAACCAGTTTAATACATAAACAATATTAATACTTTTTGTTTAAAAACCAAACATATACGCATGAACAAACCCAGCGCTCCCCAGAAGAAAAACCGCGTATCTTGACCAGATTATTCTGTGCTGCCTTCTGAAGACGAATCCACCGCCACAACCAAAGAGCAGCCCTCAGTTAAAGCTTTAACAACTTTTTTCCGACCATCCTGTAAGAGACGCCATATGGTCCCCCTAGAAACGCCCATACGAACACCAGCCTCCTCCTGAGAAAAATCTTCCAAATCAACAAGCCTGAGGGCTTCAATTTCGGCTTGCTCAATAATCACGGGAACAGAACATGTCTGAGGAGTGGGCACAAACTTGCGAACCTCTAAAGGCCTCTGTAAGTTAATCGGTTTTGGAAGCCTTCCCCTGCACCCACGCCTATGACGCCAACCCATAGCTATCAAGTATTGAATTTACGTTTTAGCCCTTAAATATTTTCATGAATAATCCCACAATTAACCAAAAAACCCGCCTCATAGAAACGAGCATTTAAAGACACCGCAGGAACAATTTCACCAAATAACCAATATTGGGACACTGTAAGAGCAGTTTCATTTTCTGAACTATTCGCAAAAATATTTTTATTAACCGCAGAAGATAACTTTAGATGCAATTTTAGTAAGGTGAATCAAATGGCAGAGATTCAAAAAGAAATAAGCTTTCCCATATTAGGTCAAAAAGCACCCGATTTTGAAGCTTTAACAACTCAAGGGACGTTAAGGCTGTCAGATTATGAAGGAACATGGCTTATCCTGTTCTCGCATCCAGCGGACTTTACACCTGTATGTACAACAGAGTTCATTGCCTTCTCCGAAATCTACGACGAATTAAAGAAGCGAAACGTTGAACTCTTGGGTTTGAGCGTTGACAGTGTCTCTTCTCACATCGCTTGGATAAGAAACTGTGAAGCAAAAATGGGGGTCAAGATACCGTTCCCCATAATTGCGGACTTGAATAAGGAAGTCGCCAAAAAGTACGGCATGATTCATCCAGAGCAAAGCAAAACCGAAACCGTACGATGCGTTTTCATCATTGACCCAGAAAGCAAGATACGGGCTATGCTTTACTATCCTTTAACCACAGGCAGGAACATGCAAGAAATTCTCAGGCTGGTTGATGCCCTGCAGACAACCGACAAATACAAAGTAGCTACCCCTGCTAACTGGAAGCCAGGAGAACCAGTTGTTGTTCCACCCCCAGCCACCATCGAGGGAGCAGAGGAAAGACTCAAAGAAGGCTATGAATGCAAAGACTGGTACCTCTGCAAAAAGAAACTCCCAGAGAGCTGAGCGCATGCCTTGCATATCTGCTGACGGAAAACCCACATCAACTGGCATGACAACACTAAAGGCGCTAAAGGATGGAGCGTTGTCTCCTGAAGAAGTCGCAGGCAAAACAGGTCAGCCGCTGTTTCGAGTCCGGAGCGGTCTTCGCGAGTTGCAAAACGCAGGGTTCGTAGAGCAAACAGAAAACAAGTATACGCTTTCGAAAAGTGGAACTGCAGCAATCCAGTGATTCTTTGCTGAAAACCAACTTCTTTTTCTTTTTATTTTGAAATATTTATTTTGGGTAACTAGCAGATACTGAGCCGCAGAAATATAGAGAATACGGGGTTTATAGACAACGCCTCAGCTTGTGAAGGGCGGCAAATACGCCTACGCTTGGTCAAAGGTGAGCCAAAAAGGAAAAATTACTATCCCCCATGAAGCCTTAGCAGAATACAACCTATTAGAAAGTAAGAAGCTAATTCTGATGCCGGGCAGCAAACGGTCGGGAGGATTTGGTTTAACATCAGAAGAGTTGCTGAAGGATTCACCGCTTCATATTATTTTAGACGAAAACCCTCAACTGGTCACGTTTAAGACACCTGAAGGCGAAGCGGTACAGATTAAAGGAAAAACTTTCTGCGGGGTTAAGCTAAGCAAAGATGAGAGCATTGTTGTTCCAGTTGAAACACTAAAAAACTATGGAGTGAATCCGGGGGATAGTTTGCTTTCGGTGAGGGGAAGCCGGTACGCCATTGGTTTTCCAGTAAAAGGCCCAATAATTGAGGAAGCAAAAAAGCATCAGAATCTAGAGACATACAAATGAAAAGATAGAGATAGGTTTGTTGGGTTTTAGCCCGATTAGAAGAAGCTATTTACCCAGTTCTTCTTTGACTTCTTCTTTGCCAGCCTCCAACTCTTTAACCTGCTCCGCATCGGCAGCCAACAGCAAAGTTTGGAATTCGCCCACGTGTGTTTTTTCTTCCTTTGCTATGTCCAACAGAATCACTTTGATGTCTGGATTCTGAGCCAGCGCAGCCATCTGCTCATATAAGTTTATGGCATCCAATTCGGCGATTATACCAGCTCTGAGAATTTCTTTATCCAAGTTTTCTTTGGATATTTTTTCTAAGTTTATGGGAATTTTTGACAACAAACACATCAACTCCTGTTCTTGCCTGTAGATTAGGCGCCCGTTATTTTTAAAGGATATTTGGCAAAATCAGCAAATTAAGCATACAAATGTCAGTTTTAGTTTCTCATCCATGATGTGCGTGAGGGCAACCTTCGATTAGTTCTTCAAGTGCGTCGTCTTTGTAGCCAGCAATCACTTCGCCAACAATGTCAGCGTTGGCTTTAAGCACAGTTATACCAACGTCGTGGAATGCTTGCAAACCACGTGGGCCCATGCCGTAAACTACTATTGCTTCTGGCGCCAATTTTACTATGTTGTCGTGGGCGTGACCCATTCCTCCCGCATGCTCTCCAACATTTACAACGGTTTTGGTTTCCAAGACTTCGTCGTTATCGTTCAAGTCTACGACTGCAAAGAAAGGAGCGCGCCCAAAATGTTCTGCCAAACGAGCAGCCAAGCCGTTCTGGTCGGCTACGGGGACTACTATTCGGCGTGGCAAACTAGCGCCCTCCCATACCGGAGTGTTCGCCGACTGTAGGAGCATCCGTCTTTGTTAATTCGCCCCGCTTGTATTGCTCAACAACTTCACGGACCACGCCGGAAGCACCTGTTATGATTTCCACGCCTGCAACTGATAAAGCTTGAAAAGCGTTGGGTCCAACGTTTCCCGTTATGACAACTTTTACCCCTTTGTTTGCGATAACTTGAGCTGCTTGAATTCCTGCTCCGCCCGATGCATCCTGAGAAGAATTTGGAACAGCTTCAAACTGCGCTGTTTCTGGGTCTATGATTATGAAGTAGGCACACCGTCCAAAGCGGGGGTCAAGCGCCGCATCTAAACTGTTCGAGGTGGAGGTTAAGCAGATCTTCATTGCCCAGCCTCCCGTTTGGGACTATTTTTTGAGAATTGCTCTATTTCCTGAACTACCGCCTTGAAGGCGATAGCTGAGGGCGAAGACGGGTTCTCAACTGTGAAAGGTAAACCGTTGTCAGAGTTGGTACATACTTGAGGGTCAATAGGGATGCTGCCTAAAAATGGAACGGACGGGTCGCGGGCGATTCGTTTTCCTGCACCTGCCTTGAATATATCAATTTTGGCGCCGCAGTCGGGGCAGACAAATCCGCTCATGTTCTCCACAATACCGATTATGGGAACCTTCGCCTGCTTTGCAAACGAAACCGACTTTTTCACAACTGCCTCAGAAACCTCAGAGGGCATCGTCACTATAACTACGCCGTCTAAGTCTGGAATCAACTGGACCACACTCAAAGGTTCATCACCTGTTCCCGGAGGCAGATCAATGAACAAGAAGTCAAGGGCGCCCCACGCTATGTCTGAAAGGAATTGCCGAATAAGCTGCATTTTCAGTGGCCCACGCCAAATAACTGGAGCATCATCATTTGGCAGCATAAAATCCACTGACGCTACTTTGACGCCAAGGTTGCTGCTTACGGGAGAAATTAACCCGTCTGGTCCACCCTTCAAGTTTTGGCCTTTTAGCCCGAGCATTTTGGGGATGCAGGGTCCGTGTATGTCTGCGTCGAGAACGCCCACTTTTCCTTTGTGCCCGTTCATTGCTAGTGCCATAGCGAGGTTTGCGGTAACCGTGCTTTTGCCCACACCGCCTTTGCCGCTCATGACAGCTATTTTAAATTTAATTTTGTTAAGCCTAAGTTTCAGGCTTTGTTCTTGTTTTTTTTGGTCGTTACATTCGTTTGAGGTTGAGCATGAATCGCACTTTCCGTTGCATTCATCGGAGCTGTTTGCTGGTTTAGCTGAACTTTCCATGATTTTCACCGCACATGCGGCAGTTTAATAGATAAACCTTATTAATACTTTATGTTTATAAAGTAAACAAATAGGCGAGAAAGTTGGACGAAATCGACAAAAAAATAGTGTCGCAACTACAAGAAAACGGCAGAACGACGCTAGAGGAACTATCCAAAAACATCGGATTCACAAGCATGGGCACCAAAAAAAGAGTGGAAAAACTGTTGAAAAACGGCACCATTAAAGTGTCCGCGCTCATTAACCCAATTGCGCTTAAACTGCACCCGGCAATCGTGATGCTGGAAATGGAAAGCGCAGAAGCCATGCAGAACCTCCTCGACAGATTTGAGGAATGCCCCCGAGTAATCCAAATATTCAAAACCGTAGGCGGCTTCAACTTAATCGCTTTAGTTGTTGCTGAAACGCCCGAAACCCTTGAGAGTATTTCCATGGAGAAATGCTCCCTGAGATGCAGCAAGGGAATCCGCCGTTCTGAGTTTTACCCGATTAGCGACACCTACTTCTCGCCGTTTCTGCAAATAAGAGAGAAATTGGCACATAGAGAAAGGAAAGTTACCCCCTGTAAAGTGGATTGCCACCCTTGTGAGCGTTACGAAAAGGGGAAATGTGTAGGCTGCCCAACAACAAACAAGTATAGAGGAACACTCTAAGGGGAAGGAAGATGGAAGCACCCAAGCAAAACGGTGGCTTAAGAGAAATCGACAGCGTAGAAATAATTAGCTTAATGGATAACTCGGTAGATTTTCTGTCTACCATCGACAAGAAAGGCGTTCATTCGTTTCGGCACTGGACCAAAAAACGTTATGGCGAAGACTGGATGCATACGCACGCCAAGTTGCCCATTGGTGAACACGGATTTTCAATGCTTATTCGCGTTCAAGATGAAGGGCAAACCAGAAGCATCCTTTTTGATACAGGCTGCAGCCCTGAAGGCATAACCGAAAACGCCTCTCGAATGGGAATAGACCTTCGCGAAGTGGAGTGCCTAGTCTTGTCACACGGACACTGGGACCACACAGGTGGACTGGTAACAGCACTGGCAGCAATCAACAAGCCAGAATTGCCAGTTATCATCCATGAAGAAATGTTCAGAACCAGAGGAACAGCCAACCCAGACGGCACTGTTCGAAAATACGCGCCGTTTCCATCAAAACAACGGATGCCGCAAGCCAAGCTAATTGAAACGAAACAACCCTTTGCCGTTGCAGGCGGCACCGTTCTGGTTACTGGGGAGATTCCACGTGAAATCCCCTTCGAGAAAGGCTACCAAAAGCACAGAGTTCTGGAAGGAGGAACATGGAAAGCAGAACCATGGATTCCAGATGACCGCGGAATAGTCCTCAATGTCAAAGGAAAAGGTCTGGTTGTTCTTTCAGGTTGCGCCCACGCAGGCATAATCAACACGGCAGAATACGCTCAAAAAATCACGGGCATTTCGAAAATCTACGCGGTTATTGGCGGGTTTCATTTGGTAGGTAAAGAAAACGAAAAAAGAATCGAGCCAACCGTCAATGCGCTTAAACAGATTAATCCAAAACTCATTGTTCCTTCTCACTGCACTGGATGGAAAGCCATGTTTGCAATAGCCGAAGCGTTACCGGAGGCTTTTGTCTGGAACAGCGTAGGGAACCTTTACGAGGTATGAAAGGAAAATTTGGAAAAAACATGAACAGATAAATAACATCTGGAGGCTTGATTAAGCATGCAACGAAAAGGACCTTTGTATATTCTGCCTTGGCGATGCACTTTTGGTTGTGACTTCAACTGTTTACACTGCACTTCCGCTTGCAAACCTGCGTATCCAGACGAAATAGACACCGCCTCTGCAAAGAAGTTGGTTGACCAGGCATACGAGTTTGGCGCAACGTATTTTGGGATAACGGGCGGCGAAGCCCTGCAGCGTAAGGATCTGTTTGATGTAGTTGCTTACGCTCGAAGGGTAGGCATGAATGCAAGCATAATTACCGACGGACGTTTGCTTGACGATGAAGCTTTTGACCAAATCGTCAAGAATGAAGTCAAGGTTTCAGTCAGCATAGATGGTGGCGAAGCCACAAACGACCTTGTCCGAGGGAAGGGGGCCTACTCGGGCTCAGTCAAAGCAATTGAACGGTTATCGCGGGAAAAGCTACTCAACTGCCTTGTTTACACCCTTGCCAACGTGAACGATTCAGTCACCAACGTTAACGAAGCTGACTTCAGGGATGTGTTGGATTTAGCTGAAAAATACGGTGCACGATGGGTCATTTACCACGGAATGATTCCCTACAGCAAAGACCCAGATAGCCTAAAAGCCTGCCCATCCCCAGAACAAAATGAATGGGCGTGGAACAAACTCTACGACCTACGCATCGAGTACAAAGGTAAACCAGACATTAACGTTTACTACCCCAGTTTTGCACGGGTTGCCAAACAACGCGGAATCGCAGATTGGGATAACTGGTTCAACCACTTCTTCCTTGGAAGATGTTTCTTTGGCAAATTCATGAGCATAGCCGAAAACGGCGACGCCATCCCCTGCAGCTACAACGACGTCTACCGATTCGGAAACGTCAAAAACCAATCAATCCAAAGCATCTGGGACCACATGCAGAAAAGCGAATTCTTCAGTCAAGTCCGCGACAAAGCCAATCTCAAAGGCAAATGCGGCGTCTGCGAATACAAAGAAATCTGCGGCGGCTGCAGAACATCAGCACTATTTTTCACAGGAGACATCTTAGGACCAGACCCACAATGTGCATACATACCCAAGGTTCTGCGTGAAAAATAAAACAGATTTAGCTCACACAAACCCTCTTCACCATTTTTGAGATTGCTATTTTTGAGTAGCTTTGATAGGAAGCTGCACTGTTACTTGGGTTCCCTGTTCTAAAACGCTTTTCACCCAGATTCTGCCGCCGTGAGCTTCAACGATGCGTTTGCAGATTGCCAAGCCAAAACCCATACCCTTAGCTTTAGTCGTGAAAAGCGGATTCCAAAGCTTGCTTAACGTTTCTTTTGTCATTCCAACACCTGTATCTTCAAAACTGAGCAAAACATGGTCACCTAATTTTTGGCTTTTAATAGTCAATTTTCCACTGTGAGGCATTGCGTCAATCGCATTGGTTAAAATGTTTACAAACACCCTAGTCAGTTGGGTTTTATCAACACCAACCTCATAGGTAGATTCGGCGAAATCAATTACTCTGACGTTTGGTGGAATTTGAAAAATAGATAAGGCGTTGTTTACCATTGATTTTGGAGTGACAGATTCTGGTTCCAGCTTTATTTCGCTGGAGTAATCCAGCAGGTCATTTATTATTTTGTTGGAGTACGCTATACTGTTCTCGATTGTTTCAAACATAAGAACATCTTTATCATCTAACTTGGAGCAGTGTTTAGTTTTCAAATAATACACCGCACTCTTAATGCTGGTAAGGGGGTTACGTAAGTCATGACCAATCATGCCAGCCAACTCTCCGATGGACGCGTACCTTTTTGCTTCGAGAAGTTTCTGCTCCATCTGCTTCTGAAGGGTAATGTCGTGTAAAACGCAGTTAACTCCGACCTCCTGACCTCTTTTGTTTTTAACAACTGAAGCCGAAATAGCCACAAATTTTTCAACTCCTGTTTTGGTAACGCAGACAATTTCGCGGTTCTTGATTTCTCTTTTCTTTTTAAGTTCAGCGAAGATTTTGGTGGAAGCCGTTTTTTCTGAACAGAGCACAAGTGCGGGTTTATCTATTAACTCATTTTCTTTGTACCCAAATAAATCCAGAAGAGACTGGTTTACACTTAAGATTTTGCCGTTGAGGTCAGCCAAAATCAAAGAATCAGGCATTGTGGTGACAATGTTTTCCGCTGCAACAGCAGGATTCAAAGTGAACAGATCGTACTTCCAGATAGCATAAATAACAAAACCGCTTAAGACCGCCCCAGAAAAGCTGCCTATACCGGGAAATTGGATGCCTAAAACGGGAAAAAGAGAGTCCGTTATTATTGAGAGAAAAACAGGAATTGCTATGCCTACACAGACGTATTTGGTTTGTTTTTTACGAGTTTCGTCATAAACGCGATGGTGATACATGAAGAATAGGAAAACGGTCAAAACTAAGAGTGCGGCTTCCCAAACGCCTTCTAGGTGACATACCCAAGAACCGACTGCTACAGGTAAATTGTAACCCCAAAACTGTTTAACCGGAAGGGTATAAATCAAGTCAGTTGTTAAATGAAGTACCGAGAAAACCAATGCTGGAGCATACAAAAACACGTAAGTTAATTTCTTTTTCAGAAGTTCGCTTTCAGTAAAGACTAATGAGAAATGCAACAGCAACGGCATCAAAAAGGGCAACAGGAAAAGGAGTTTGCTCCATAAAATCGCGGTTTCAATGCTGGCTGCTTGGCGAATCATAAATTCAGCGAATGCCCAATAAGCGTTTACGAAGAGACCCATCATAAGAAGCTTGTTCAGAAGGGAGTTCCTATTGAGAAAAAACACAAGCAATCCTGAGAAAACACAGATAACGCTGGCAACAAGCGAGATTAACGGAAAAACATTCATACGGCCCCCTCCATATTACTTTAAAGGATTCTTGCTGTTAGCAATTGGTTACACCCTTAGTTTCCAGCACCACAATTCGTTAGATTTCATATATATCTATATGTACCAAAAAGCAAGAAATTAAGGCATTCACAAAAGGTTAAGAAGCAGTCTCCAAAAAGCCCAGTACGTTAATTATGGAGGTTATCCATCTTAAGTAAGCATTTAATGCTGCTCTAAGCGCCACTGCATCTTTAGCTTCAACTTTTAGCACAATGTTGTGTTGATCAGTTATCAACATAACTTTTGAACGGACTCCAACTTGCCAAAGAACTTCAGGGGCTAAAGCTTCCGTTAACGCGTTCAACTGTTTTTCTGATTGGAAAGGCAAACTGACAACAGCGTTAGCTTTCACAGGGCATCTTACCTGAAGGAAAAGTACTTGAACTAACTAAAAAATCTTAGCAGCAAAACAAAAATCAGAAGAACCAAAAGAAGGTAGATAAAAGAGAAAGAAAAGTTAGGCGCTTTTTTCTTCAACAGGTCTCGCAGCAGCGGCAAATGCACCCTCGCTTTTGGCGGCACGTTTCGCAACGACACCGAGCTTGGTTGAAGGCATGTAGGCTCCACCTGTAAAGGTGAAGTTGCATTTGCTGCATTGCCAGACACCGACGCTTTTGCGTTTGACCCTTAAGAAGCCGCATTGGGGGCATCGGTGGGCTTTTTTTAGGCCCCCAACGACTTTGATGTATCGCTTTCGAACGGTAGAACCGTAGCGTGTTCCGAAACCTCGAGTTGGGCCAACTTTCTTTGTTCTTGGCAACTATTTTCACCATTTAAGTTTCTTGCGTAATTCAGCCGCTTTTTCTTGAGCAATCTTTGAAGCGTCTATTATCTGTTGTGGTGAAAAGAAACCTGCTAGCCCTTTCTGTATGGCACAAATGTTGCCTTCGTCGTTGATTGCCAACGTTAGTCGTGCATCGATAACCTGCTCTTCTTCCAGTCCTGGGTCAACAAGAAGGTTGTCACCTATCTTTGCAACAGTAACTGTTATGGGGTGGCTTCGAATCGGCAAAGGTGTATAACCTTGCTTGATTTTAACTTCGCCGTCTTTGACTTCGTAGTTAGGCATCTTTGTGTTCATCAAAGCAGACATCGCAGCTAAGGCAGCGGTGTCAATCAGGTTTCCGTCGTAGTTAAGCACGTAAACGTCAACAAAGACCACGAACACTTTTTTGCCGGGTTCAATGCACAGTTTCGCTGTGTTTATGGCTTTTGATTCGCGTATACCACGGTCGACAATGCGCGCGAGCTCGATGCTACTTTCATCTGGTGGTCCTGGCTCGTATGTTGGAGAAGCCAATGGCACAAGCTCTGCGTTTACAGTCATTACGCCATCGTTAGGTGTATCTGGGAAGGGCTCGCCTGTTTCCACTTTCACGCCGACTAGAACGTCGCTGTTGCCGAGATGAACTCTTGCGGATCCTTCAGCTTTTCCGATGACACCCTGCTCAATTTTGAATTCACGGAAATCAGTTAATGCTCTGCCGTCTAGGCGATTACCAGCGTCAACTGTTTGGGCAATTTGTCTTTTTCGCACTTTGGTAATTAAGGTTGACATTACTCTTCGGCCTCCTCTTTGGTCTCTTCCTTGATTTTCATATACTTATTTTTTAAAGCTTCTTTCTGAAGTGTGTAAATCTGTTTGCAGCCGTCCATAGCCATGTTCACGGCTTTCTCGAATTCTTCAGGTTTCAGGATGTCATCCATCTGCAGCAAAGTGACAGCGTTGAGGTTTGGCATATACGCTACTGGAACATCAGCGGCACCAAGTTTGTCTTCTGCGTCGTAAAGGTCTAAGACGACAGTGTCCTCCACCTTACCAGCTGCGCACGCAACCACGAGGTCGCGCATTGGAATTCCCGAGTCTGCAAGTGCAAGTGCCGCCGCAGTTATACTAGCACATCGAGTTCCGCCGTCAGCCTGCAGAACCTCAACAAACACGTCTATGCCTGTTCTTGGGTAAAGCTCCAGAAACAGCGCGGGCTCTAAGGATTCTCTTATTACTTTGCTGAGCTCCACTTCTCTACGTGAGGGCGCGGGTGATTTTCGTTCGGGAACACTGAAGGGCGCCATATGGTACCGGCATTTAAGGACCATTCGGTCAGAGCGGGACAAGTGTTTTGGGTGTACTTCGCGGGGTCCAAAAACACCCACCAGAATCTTGTTTTTTCCGTGTTCAATGTATGCTGACCCGTCAGCGTTGGGTATAACGCCTACTTCAAGTTTCAGCGGTCTTAACTCGTCCGCTTTTCTTCCGTCGAGGCGTATGCCTTTTTTGTCGATTAATTTTTCATGTTTTTCGCTCATTGTTTATTCTCCTCCCAGTTAGCTTTCTCGTCTTTAAGAAGTTGGGTTATGCGGTCTGTGAGACCAGTTGTATGGGATTCGTCCTCGATTTTCTGGATCGCCTTCATGGCGAGTCCTTCGTCCGCTGGATTCTTTCCCGTTACTAAAATGACACCGTTCAAGCCCAAGATGATTTGGCAGTTGGTTTCCTGCTTAATCATGGAAATCATGGAGCCTTTTCTGCCTATGACGCGTGGAATCTTTGTTGGTGTTACGCACATGAGTTGCCCGCGGGTAATTTTGCCTAAGCCAGGTTCGCCCACAGTAAGTTGTGGGTCATGTGCCCGGTCGTATGAGGCGATTTTTGCTACAATTAGGTCTCCTTGGTCGAGAACTTGGCTGAGCTCGTCGTTTTGGGGTTTGAAGGGTCGGCTGAGCACGTCTGAGGCGCGCAGTAGGGCGTCGTAGGGTGCTTTTATGTCGATGGTCCAGCCGTTAAATCCGACTTCTTTGACTGAACCGATAATTATGTCGCCCACCTTTGGGGCATAGAACGCTTTTAGGGCGACTACATTCACTTTTTTGTTGTCTAAGTCTACGAGTCCAATTCGCGAGGCGCAGATTTTTCCTCCCTCTACGTACGTGTTTTCGCCAGTTTGGTATTCGCCTTCTGCAAGAAGTTCGCCAGGCGTAACCAACTGTTTTGCTTCAAAATAGGTTGGCATAATTTGTGTTTTTCCTCCATTACTGTGTGGTTCAAGTTTTGTTATTTGATTATTTTTGCTTCTCCGCTGCCTTTGGTTACTTCGCCCAGTTTGTTAAGGAACGAGGCATAGCTGCCCGCGGGCATTTCTATGATGCCAAACCAGGAACCGTCGCTGCGCCATTCTTCACGTTTGATGGTTCCGAAGGCTTTCATGGCTCCATAGGAGCGTTGGGAGTATTGCGCGGGGATTCGTGTGCCTACTGAAAGTTACTCAACTTTCAGGGGTAAGATGGGTCGGAGAAGTTTAATGATGTCTCGGGCTTGTTCATCTATACTTTTGTATGGGTCTATTGGATAACGGATTTGTTCCATCGCGTTTTCAATGCGTAAAGGCGGATGCGGAAGGTTAGTTTTAGGGTCAACAGCTTGCCTGCTGATGTAGTCGATAACTTGTTTGCGTTTGTCTTCGACCATTTTTCGGCGTTGATCAGTGGTGAGTTGCAGTTGTCCTTTTTTGATGATTACGTCAGCGATTTTGAGGGGGTCAGTGGTGTCAAATGCTTTTTTGAGTTCATCCTCGGCAACTCGGGTACCTTTGTTTGCGTCGCTAAAAATGGTTTCAGCTGCAAGAACCTCTGTGATGGCCGAGATTTTGCCGTTGTGATAGTCCAAAGCTTTCTCAGGTTTCACGAGGAGTTCAAAATGACTGTTGTCTTTTGTATATCGTGCGATGGTGAACTTTCCGCTCATCAGATTTTCACTTGCCCGAACTAAACTGTTTTATGTATCCGTCTACAGCTTCGTCCGAGAGCATCTCAAGCGTTTTTGTTTCATTTGTAATTACCGCGAGTTTGATTCTGGGCGGCAAGGTTCTGGCTTCGAGAGCTTTCACGAGGCATTTCACGGCAAGTTTTTTGGCGTCTTCTAAGTTAAGATCCTCTTTGTACTCCTCTTTGAATATGTTTAGCACGGTTTCTCTGCCTGCGCCCAACGCGGTGGCTTTGTATCCGCGGTAGGTTCCGCTTGGGTGAGTACCGAAGACTTTTGCGCCTGTTTTGTCGACTCCGCCGAAGATGAGGCTGACGCCGAAGGGTCTGACACCTGCATGTTGTGTGTACATTTGTTGTATGTCACAGATACGTTTGGTTACGACTTCGGTGTCTATGGGTTCGTCGTAGGTTAATTTGTTACTTTGGGCGTAAACTCTTGCTTGGTCGATAAGTACACGTGCGTCGCTGGATAAGCCGACGAGGGCTGCGCCGACGTGTTCGTCGACGCGGAAGAGTTTCCAGCTATATCCTGCTTCTTCGAGGGGTTCGATGCTTTCTTCGGCGCCGAGGACTATGCCTTCTGGGCTTTGGATACCGAGTATGGTTGCGCCTCGGTTGACTAGTTCCATGGCGTATTCGACTTGGAAAAGCCTTCCGTCGGGTGAGAAAACGGTAATCGCGCGGTCATATGCTCCGGGTGCTGCAAATACAGACATAATTTTAAACCTCTTTTTACTCTATACGCTATTCGCAAAATCAGATGGGTAAGCCACAGTAAAAACCTTTCCTTTTAAATAAAGCGTCGGAAGGGAAAGTTTAGTTTTTTGTTCGCCATTGCAGTGTTGCCATACAAGACACCACTAAGCAAGTTGAGGTCAGGCTGGGTTTCAGTTCCAGGTTAACTGTGGGTTCTGGTAAATTATGAAATAAGGAGTTGTTTAGCATTTCAAAAACTCAAGCTGAATTCAACAAGGGTGGTTGTTGCAAAGTTTTCTGAAAACTATTCAGGGGGAGCATTTGCTGTGTGCAGACTGACTGCTTTGACGACTTCTTCAGCTAAAAACCGTGCCTTAATGCCCTTATGAATGCGCATATGGTTCTTTAAGGCTCTATCCATAGCGGCTAAATCAGGAACCACCAAAATTCTTTCTCCGCAGCTACACTGAAAAGTCGGCATACTGGACCCCGAACTTACCTTTTCATCTGCTGTAGTTTCAGTTTTCTGCTTTTGTTCCAGCTTAGTTTTTTTCTTCATGTGGACCCCTTCAAAACTAAAATTAACAACATGTTAACTTTTTAGTTAAAAGAAAATACTAATAAAAATTTGCAGTAGGCACCATACAGTCACATTCTGAAATTGAGCGCTCCACGAATTTTTTCCTCGCAAACAGGTACTTACCGACTACCAGCTTCGAAAGGAAAGTTGTGTATTTCTCGTACGTTAGTTGTTTTCTATCAGAGACAGCGTTTCGGTTACAATTGGTAAATTCGCCTGCTGGATGGCATAATTTACGTTTAAACCGTTTCTGACTTCTTGAATTAAGCCTGTTTCGCGCAGGCGGTTCATCTGCCACGTCAAACCTTGAGAAGAGATACTAACGCGCACAGCTAACTCATGATGCGACAAACGTTTCCCTTCAAGCAACGCTTTCAGTATATTCCTAACTGTGCTCAATCTGAGGGTGGAAATAAGCTCCATTTGGTTTCTTGAAAATCTATTAGCAGGGAAGAACCGCTTGTACCTGCCCTTGCGAAAACTCGTAATTAAACCATTCCGCTGCAACTGTGCAAGATGAAACTGAACCACCCCTATAGATAATCCGAGGCTGCTACATATTGCACGAAACTGAACTCCGGGGTTGGAGCCGACAAAATTGAAAATGTCGGTTCGGGTGTTGTTTACTGGAAGGGGCGTTTTCTCGGCTATGGCGCTTTGAGGCATGGCACTAGCGGCCCATAAAGCAGAAACCTCAAGGTATGGAGAAGGGCAAACTCTGAGCATGTATAGGACTTTGGCGGTTAGTTTTTGGTTAATGGCAGATTGGGTGTTTTGAGCCCAAGCACCTATTTCTTTCTGTCGTTGAAGTACACTTGCCATCGAGATAGCCATTATGAAAACTAAACACAGTGCCAACAGATTTTTGTTCAGTTTCACAGTTGTGTCCCAACTGTATTATTGCTGAAACATTTTTAATTTTATCTGTAAACAAATGTACTAATGCTTTTTGCGGGTAGAAAAACTAACGGAACGTTTAGTTGAATTCCTTTTCAGTTTCGTTGCGGTGACAGACTTCTTTGTCACGACAGATTTAGACGCGCCAACCCCGCTTGCCCCTGCTGCCCCAGTCACTGTTCCAGATGCGGCATTTTCGTTTGCGGTTACACCAGTAACGGAGTTGCTTGTGGCCTTAGGGGTTTGATTTGAAATTTGGTTGGAAACTGATTTGCCTATTGACTGCTTGTATAATAATGCAAGCACATCTTTGAGGCTGAAATGATTTCTGTATGCGTTGTAGCCTACGGAGCCCGTTTTGAGTTCCGAAAGCTGCAGCACCCGCATACACACATCCACGTTTGCCCGAATCGGATTAAGGTTCACGTCAAAAGCTTCTTCCGAAACCTTCAGGCTAAGCAGACGCACGGGCAATACCCGTTTTGTTCCCCAAGCAAACAGAATAACCTTAGAAGCAGCCTTCACGGTGTCAGCACCCATTGGATACATCATGGATTCAAGAGTTGCAAGTGCAGGATGCAAACCATTCTGTACGGTGGCGAAGTTTTTTTCGGGTTGCTCTAGCTTGTCTGTTGCGTCTAGTTCCAGAGTTAGATTGATGATTTCGGTTGGTGTTCCTTGAGGGCTTGCTGCTTGGTTTATTGCGCCATCGGCGGTAAGGAAGGTGAGGGTACGGACGAGTTTATGTGGGTTGTACTGGAAGATAAAAAGTGAGCCATTGTCTGAGGTGTTGGCGTCTGCGTTAACGGTGAGTAGGTAGCCTTTGAGGGGGGTTGGTCGGCGCGGGAATTCGCTTGACACTTGGACGCATCCGTTTATTTTGCTGACTTAGCGGATTTAGTTGCGAAAGAGGGCTCAACGGGTTCGACAACGTCTGTGTCTCTTTCCCAACCTTCATTCTCCAAAGTCAACGTCTGAATCGCCACGGCGCTACCATTTGCGTCCAGTTCAGGCAAGGCTTGATACTCAGATACCCAACAGCGAAAAACCCTGTAGGCAAGAACCATTTGACCCGCTTCATTAAAAAGCTCAATTATGAGGTCTTTGCGAAAATCTTTTAAGGAACCCTCGTTGCCAAGTCCCTTGCCGAAGTCCCAGACTTTGTTCGCCCAGTTTTCAAACTCTGGATCGTGGGTAACACCTCGCTCCAAAACGATAGGGTCATAGAAGGTTACGCCGGGTGACTTATGTTCAGTGCTTGGGTCACCGCCTTCCCTGTGGGTAATGACTTCTGTGACTCGCCTCAGCGGACTAATTTTTGAAACCCCTGCAACGTATCGTCCGTCCCATTTGATACGGAATTTGAAGTTCTTGTAAGGGTCAAATCGGTAAGGATTAACTGTGAACTGTGGCATGAAATCACCTGTTGTGTCCTATCAAGCGGTTAGGGCTTATTATTTTTGCGGTATCTCATAGGCGACAGGTCAAAACGGTTTCGTCGGGTTTCCGAAACCTTAATTCGACGGCGAGGCGCCTAATTTACTGCAGAGGCGATTGAGTGAAAAAAGACATCCAAGAAATGCCTCGTTGTGAAAGATGTAAAGAGCCCATAGACGACTGCAAATGCGCTTGTCCCTACTGCGGCGAAACTTCTGGCTGCGACTGCTGCACAGGATACGGCAGAGCAACTGGTGGCGGATAAAGGAAAAACTGATTCTCGCTCGCTTCTTATTATGTTAGGTGAAAAACGAATGGTAATTAAAAGTGTAAACTGGATGGCAGGTGGTCCGCAGGGTAGTGGCGTTGACACTGCCGCGAACATTTTTGGGCGTGCATGCGGATACGGCGGACTTTGGGTTTTTGGCAGACGCGAGTACCACAGCAACATCAAAGGCTTGCACAGCTATTTCCACCTGCGCATGGCTAAAAAGGAAATTTTGGCAAACATTAACGACGTCGATTTGCTTGCGGCTTTTGACGGAGAAACCGTTGTGAGGCATCTGACCGAAGTTGCTCCTGAAGGCGGAATCATCGTTGACACACGCGAAATGGAAACAAAAGTACTCGACATTCAGACGTTGCCGCCAGAGTTTAAAGCAGAGATGCACAAGTTCATGCAGGAAAACGGCGTTGGCGAAACAATCAAGGACTGGCTGGAATACGCCAAAAAGAAAGGGGTCCACGTGTTCCCTGTTCCTTACATGGCGTTGTTGAACAGGGTTGGGGCAGAACTCGGTGTGGCTCAAATCAGCAAAATCACACGCATGATAAACGTGTTAACGATAGGGGTCTCGTTGGCGCTTTTCAAGTTTGACCGCGAACTCGCTGAGAAAGCGGTGAGGGCAACTTTTGCGGAAAAACCCAAAGTCGTCGACATGAACATAACCGCGTTAGACCGCGCCTACGAATACGCGGAAACCCACTTCAAAGACGGGTTTAAACATAGGATAGAAAAGGTGGACTTCGACGAGGAACGGGTTTTTTTGACGGGCAACCAAGCTGTCGCCATGGGTAAAGTGCTGGGGGGATGCCGCGTACAAACCTATTACCCTATCACTCCTGCGGCGGATGAAAGCGAGTACCTTGAAGCCCATGAAATACTGAAAACCAGCGGCGAAGACGAATCCGTTTTAGTTATTCAGACGGAGGACGAGATCGCTGCTATAAACTCGGCTTCTGGAGCTTGCTTAGCAGGGGCACGGGCAGCCACTTCAACCTCTGGTCCGGGTTTCTCACTTATGGCTGAGGGGCTTAGCTGGGCAGGAAACAACGAAGTTCCCGTTGTGGTAACGTTGTATCAGCGAGGCGCGCCAGCCACAGGATTACCCACCAGAAACGGGCAAGGGGAATTGCAGTTTGCATTGCATGCGGGACACGGCGAGTTTCCACGCATAATCTTAGCGTCTGGAGACATCAAAGAATGCTTCTACGACGCCGCCAAAATCTTCAACCTCGCCGAAAAATACCAGACCCCAGCCATTCACTTGTTGGACAAAGCTATGGCGAACTGTAGCCAAACCTACCCCGTCTTCGATTACGGCAAATTCAAAATCGACCGCGGACAACTCCTTACAGAAAAAGACGTAGAAGGCAAAGAGTACCACAGATTCCAGTTCACCGAGACAGGCGTTTCGCCTAGGGTGCCGTTAGGAACCAAAAACGCGTTGTGTTGGTATACCGGCGATGAGCACAACGAGACTGGCCACATCAGTGAGGAACCGCTTAATCGAAGGTTAATGATGGAGAAACGTATGAATAAACTGGATTTAGTAGCAAAAGAAACGCCGCTGGATGATAAGTTGGCTTTCTTTGGGGACCAGACCTCAGAAAACATCATCGTCAGTTGGGGTTCACCTAAAGGAGCCATACTAGAAGCCCTCAGTGACCTCAAAGAGGATGGTTTAACCGCAGGGTTTGTCCAAGTGCGCATGATTAACCCGCTGCCCGTAGCGGAACTCAAAAAAGCTCTTGAAGACAAAAAACGAGTAATTGACATTGAAGACAACTACGCAGGGCAGTTGGGGCAGGTTATCAAGGAGAAAACAGGAATTGCCCCTAACTTTTACATCCTCAAGTACACAGGCAGACCAATGACCACCACCGAAGTCCACGGCGCCATCAAGCATATCCTAACTGGAAAAGCAGCCGAAAGGCAGGTGTTAATGTATGGCTCTTAAACCTTCAGACTTCAGGGTGCCAGATGTCTACGCGGACTGGTGCCCCGGCTGCGGCAACTTCGGCATCATGAACGGGTTACAAATGGCTTTTGCCGATTTAGGGTTGAAACCGCATCAGATTGTCTTAGTCACGGGCATTGGCTGTTCAGGTAAAGAAGCCCACAACGTCAAATGCTACGGCGTCCACACTCTACACGGTAGGACATTACCGTTTGCGATGGGCATCAAAGCCGCAAACTCAAATCTGGAAGTGGTTGCGTTAGGCGGTGACGGCGACGGGTTAGGCATCGGCGCAGGGCACTTTGTGAACGCGGGCAGACGCGACTTAGACATGACCTACATAATCCACAACAACGGCGTCTACGGCTTAACCAAGGGACAAGCTTCACCAACTCTGCACCGCGGCGAACAAACCAAGTCTTTGCCTAAACCAAACATAAACGAACCCGTAAACCCCATCGGATTGGCGTTGATTTCAGGTTTCACCTTCGCCGCACGGTCATACGCCTACGACGTGCGTCACCTACGGGATATGATTAAGCTGGGTGTTCAGCACAAGGGTACGGCGTTCATTGAGTGTCTGCAGCCTTGCCCCACCTACAACAACATAAACACGAAAGCTTGGTACGCGGGTGAAGACCGCAAAGACGCGCAAGGCAAACCGCAGAGTCGGCTTTACAAGCTGGACGAGGCAGGCTTTGACCCAGTGGTAAAAGATTGGGACGAGGACTTCAAGAAGAAGATGGCGGCTTTGGAGAAGACACAGGAGTGGGGCGACCGCATACCCATCGGAGTGTTCTACAAGAATGAACTGGAGCCTACCTTCCAAGAACGCTACAGCCAACGGGTACCTTTCTACATGAGTAGACCGCCAGCGAAACAGAAACTTGTCGACAACGATGGATACAGCCACGTAGACTTAACGGAGTTTCTAGAGGAAATTAAAACGAGCTAACAGAACGCCTAAACACTATTCACTTTTTTTCTTTTTACACAACTTCAGCTTCCACAAATTTTCGGCTAATCCGCGTAATCCTTATTCTCACATGGTCACCGACCTTGGCGGTAGGAACAAAAACAACCAACCCTTCAATGCGGGCTATGCCTTCGCCTCGTTGACTGGTTTCTTTGATGTCAACTTCGTATTCTTCGCCGATTTTAACAGGTTTCGGAGGAATCCTGCTCGGACCGCGGAAGCCGCCTGAGTTTCTACTAAAAGCATTTTCCATAACGTTATCACCTCGCACTAATCAGAATAAATAGGAACCGCGAAAAAAGCGGTGATTTAAAGAACGGTTAGTGTGCCGTATTTTCCTACATTGAGTTGGATTTCGCCCTTGAAACTGGTCACGTACCCGTTTTCGATTTTGATGTTGTCGCCTAAGTTGACCATGTCGATTTGTTCGTTCCACAGAGTCAGCTTTATGGTTCCAGTTTCATCTTGAACTATTGCGTCTGCAACGTTGTACACTTCATCTTTATATCTGGATTGAACTTGACGTGTGTCACCTTTCTCAACTACGCTGGCTTCAACTTCAACCCGTTTCATTCCATCCTGCAATTCTTTAATTTTCAATCTGAATTCTCCTCAGTGTCTGTCCCTTTGAGAACTTAGTCGTTCTATCGGTAGACTTTTACTTGCAAAGAAGCCCAATTTACCATATAAATCTTGCTAACTGGATGTCTTCAACTTTTAACAAGAAAAGAAGTGCGGAGGCTTGTGCCCCGTGGTTTTTGCGCTGCTTCTATGCTACAGTATACCCAGCGACGTCAGCAGATTCAAGACTACAAAGGTTATGATTACGCTCAACGCGGATGCAGCTAAACTTTTAGTCCAAGTAAACTCCTCTACAAGTGCACGAATCATGGCTGCACCAATCGCTGTAAGCCATACATAGGACGCGACTGCAACAAACGTGACAATTGACACATAAGTCGCAACTTGCGAGGCAATAACCGAATTGTACGTGGCTTGGCTTGCAGCTGAAAACAGCGTAACAATTGGCTCAGAGTAGCTAAGCATGAAGCTGTATGAGAATTCAAACGGATAGTAAATTTGTGCAGGTAAACTTGCGGTGGCGGCAACAAAGAGGAAGGTTTCCACAGCCATTGTGATCAAGGCAAAAGCTATTGAAATAAACAGTGGTTTCCACGTTACGGCACCTTTGAAGAATTTAATTATCAAAAAGAACACTATTGAAAGGGCGAGCCATTGGATGAAGAATTGGGTAACGGCGGAAAACACGGCGCTCGCAATAAATGCGCCTGCCCCTAAAACTTCGATGGGGGTCTCGTATAAACCGCGGAAGAAGAGCCCGCCGATTCGCAACGTGACATCAGAGTTTTGAGGGAAAACTAATTCCAAAGATAAACCTGTTATGTCACTCCAGTCTGGATTACCACTGGTTTGCCAGTCTCCTGAACCAACAGGAATTGTGTAGTTGCTCCAAGTTGACTCAGTTACGTTGGAGAACATGGAGGTTACGTCGGTCTGGAAGTAGTTTGAGGCGTCTGAAGAAAACAGTTTCAGGGTAACACTTGAAGGAGCAGTTGCAGGCGCAGCGAGTTCAGCCTGCATAAATAAATCTTGATAGCCTGTTGGATCACAATTTACGGAGCCATTAAAATCGTTCAAGGTCATGGTTAGGCTGTTACTGTTTTCGACCGCAAACTCTAGACTGCTGTTCCCGTAGAAGGTTTCGTTAAGGATATTGTCGAAGTTGCTGCTGACGGATACTCCCGAAGTTGCTGTCCACAAAGATGGTGTGTCAGTCCATGTTGTTAGCTCCGAAAGGGTAGGTGAGGTTTCCTCATAGTAGGTTTTAGAGTACTGTGAGTAGAACAACGCTGCCTGTGCACCAATGAAAATTAGCAGCACCAAGATTGGCCCCCAATATTTGGGATTTTGGACAATCTTCTTGAACGCTTTCTGAGGCTGATAGATTACTTTGAGGACATCAGTTGCGAACAAATTCTTAGGCTCCGCTTATACCACTTTCAGTGAGGGGTTTAATAAGTATTTATCACATACCCAGCTTCAGCCGACGATAAGTTATGTAGTACACATGCTCCACAAACGGGTTCTCAGTCAAACATTTCACGTTAACTTTTTGGCGCTTTCGCTTATCCAGAAGCTGACTCGTAGTCCTAAGCAGATACGCGTCGCTGCCTGCGCCTGACCCGTAACTCGCAACCAAAATGCGTTCTTCAGGCTTAGCAATATCAAGCACAGCTGCCAAACCCACTGGAGAGCATCCACTGTAGGTGTTGCCGAACTTGTTAACTTGCAATGCACAAGCATACTGCTCGTCCTTAAAGCCTAGGTCTCGAGCGACTTTAACGGGGAACGCTGGATTGGGCTGGTGAGGAACAAAATAGGTCAAGTCCTCAGGCTTCAAACTGAGTCGGTCCATGAGTTTCGTGACTGATTTTTTAACATGTTTAAAGTATGCGGGGTCACCCGTGAATCTTCCACCGTGCATCGGGTACGGTTCGCCGTCGCGACGCCAGAAATCAGGTGTATCCGAAGTTACCGAGCACCAACCTTCAATTTCAGCGATAACATCACTTTTGCCGAAAATGAACGCAGCACCACCGTAACCTACAAACAGGTCAAGTTCGCCGCCGGGGCATCCACGGGGTGCAGCTTGACTGTTATCCGCGCCTATGACCATGGCGTTTCTTATGCCTGAATTTGGGTAATTTACCAGCGCCGCAGCGTCCTTGAACATGCTAGTAGCGGCTTTGCAAGCAAATTCAGTGTCTACCGCGTCTACGGCTTGGATGTCACCGTCTTCTTCGCCCAGCTTGAGAACCTGAGCAACCTTTGACGCTATCGGCTTGACAGCGTACGGGTTGGACTCGGAGCCAACATAGACCTTACCCACGTGAGAGCTGTCGATTCCTGAGTGGATAAGTGCGATTTTGCCTGCTTCCACCGCAGCCGTAACCGAATCCTCATCCATAAAGGGCACGGCACGTTCAAGACCGCCTTCTTTAATTCTGAACCGTGAAGTGTAAACGCCGTAGCCAACAATTCCAGGCAAGTCATATTCCTTGTTTTGCTCAGCCACCACGTATTCCTGATGAGGATAATACTCGTCGGCTAACGTGAATGCTAACGAAATTGTAGGTACAACGTCACTTTTGTTGACACTGTAACGTCTGCGAAAACGAGGAACAACTTCTCTGCCTTCCAACGCGGAAAGGTCAACAGTTTCGCCGTCTTTTATGACTTGGTCTGTAAGTCTGCCGGGCACACGGATTTTTCCGTCATGGAAAGAAACTATACCGTAAACGAAGCTGCCCAATTTAGTGAATTTGTTAGTTGGCTCCGTAACTAGCGTGCAGAGTTCCAGCTTGCCTTTCTCGTAGAAGAGGTCCACAGGAGCCATTTTCAGGTAGCTTTTTCGTCCACAGTTAGTGCAGTAGTCGCGGACTTCAAAGTATTCTTTTCCGCAGATTCGGCAACGGCTAGCTTTTAGCCTGTCACCAAGATAGGAGACTCTGCGTTCGATTGGTTCACTGCTCAAGGTTGGTTCCTCCCTAAAATGCTGACGTAGCTTTTAGTGCCAAAACCTTCACATTCGTTAGCGCAGCCAAACTTTGGCAATGCGTCGGGTTCTGCCTGTCGGATTCCTGCTTCGCCCCGTAGCTGCTTGAAGATTTCGTACAGTTGCGCTCCGCCTGTGGCGCCCAAGGGGTTACCGTCTGCTTTTAAGCCGCCGTTCAGGTTAATGTAAAGTTTCTTGTCACCCACTTCTAAGTAGCCCTTGTAGTCTTGATAGCTACTGTAGACAGTCTTCCACGCGGTTCCTGACGTGCAGAAGCCAAGGTCTTCCAAAGAAACCATCTCCATCATCGTAGATTGGTCATTCAGCTCCAGCACCTGAATATCGGAAGGCTGGACCCCCGCCATTTTAGACGCGTTTGCCATGGCAAGTTGGGTAGCCAAAAAATGCGTCAGATCCTCACGGGCAGGATAATTAAGGTAATCTGTTGCGGAAGCGGCACCTAAAACATATACGGGCTTATCGGTCAGTTTCTTGGCTTTCTCTGCGCTGGTGATGAGCAGAGCAGATGCCCCATCGGAGATAGGAGCAAAATCGTAAAGCCCTAAAGATTTCCGCGCTACCTTACGCGCCTTCAAAACTTGCTCCACAGAGATAGGGCGATGATATTGGGCGTACTCATTTTTCATGGCGTTGGCGTGGTTTTTGACGGCTATCTGCGCCAAGGCGATGTTAAGTTTTTCTTGGTCTTCGTCTGCAATTCCGTACTTTTTGAGGTAAGCCCTAAGCATGAGTTCATGGTTTGATTCGGGGGTGCATCCCGTGAAGTAGCTCCAGGGGTCTTCAAGAAGCATGAGGTCGTCGCGGATTTTGTCCCAGCGGTCAGTCATCTTTTCGATGCCGCCCACCAGCACAGTGCCATAAACGCCGGCGCGTATCGCGTGGCAAGCAGTTAATAGTGCGGCGCTGAAGGAGCGGGTGACCTCCATGGGAACGTGAAGTTCAGTAAGTTCTGAGAGGAAACCTTCTTCCAAGCCAAGCTTGTTGGTTATAGGTAAAAAGCAGTCGCTCATGTAGCAGGCTTCGAGGTCTTTGCGTTCTACGCCAC
This sequence comes from Candidatus Bathyarchaeota archaeon, assembly GCA_026014615.1. Classification (GTDB taxonomy): domain Archaea; phylum Thermoproteota; class Bathyarchaeia; order Bathyarchaeales; family Bathycorpusculaceae; genus JADGNF01. The sequence goes on from JAOZHZ010000021.1 coordinate 74,579, forward strand.
ATTCCCGCGACGCTACAAGCCATGCTTCTTCGATTAGTTTTTCGGGCTCTTTGCCGTAGTGTTCACCGAATTTGGTTCGACCAACAGCGACTATTGCTGGACAATTCTGCATAAACTGTTCTTCCCCGAATAGCAAATTACTCCATTCCTGAAAACGCTTTTAAGTGTTTGCCAAATCTGTTAACTTTTCCGCCTTCAACACGCAAACGTGATGTTTCGGCAAATGTTCACTGCTTGGCTAAACCATTAAGACGCCTAAACGTTAACGCTCCAAAAACTATGACTACTACCAGAATGGCGGTGCCTATGACCCACGCGCCCACGGGCAAACCCAACAGAGACCAATCAGACCCCGACAACGGAGAAGCGTCTGATGCCACACCCAGAGCCGTTTCAGCTGACGAGCCCCAGAAAGATTCTGTGCCAGTAAAGTTCGCAACTACCTTATATGCGCCTTCGCTGGGCGGAGTCCACAACGTCGTGAATAAGCCAGCGGAGTCGCTGATGACCGTGCCAATGGAGACTTTTCTTCCGTCGGGTCCAATCGCAAACAACTCCACAGGCACTCCCTCAACGTCGCCTGCTATGGGCTGTTGCATGTGCAGGTGCTCCATCCACGCAGTCATGTTCGCGTCTGAAACCGCAGGTACGTCCTTCTGTCCGGGTGACTGGTCAGTCACGGTACCCTGAATAAGGACGCTGGAGCCCACGGGCACCACGGTTTGGGGTGCGGTCACGGTTACAGCTGTTTGCCCTTTGCCAAAACAGTAAATCTGGTTGTCGTACGAGTTCGCGGTCACGAGGTAGCCATCTGCGATTGCAGGGGCGTTTGCCCAAAACAGAACCGACCACACCTCGTTTCCCGTGTCTAAATCGACGCAGCGGAGTTTTGCGCCTCGCCACAACGGTTTAGTGGAGGAATGCTCAGTTGAGTAAACAAAGATTTTGTTGTCTGCGATGGCGCCTAAAAAGAACGGGTACTGCCCATAAGGCAAATCGAAGCCGCCGCTGAAGGGACCATACGTCCACGTGAGGTCTCCCGTTTTGATATCATAAGCGTAGAGGATGCCTCCGTACCCGTAGGAGAAGAGTTTACCGTAGGCGACTGCTCCGCCCATGCTGTAGCTGTCCCAAGCCGTCTGCGGCTCCGTTGGACCCCAAAGCTGTTCTCCCGTGTCGAGGTCATAGCCGTACCACTGCATGGTCTCTTTAACCCACATCGTAAAAACCCCCGCGTCCTCGTCAATGGGCCCTACGCCTTCAGTTAAATTACCTATAATGGGGGCGCGGTCAACTTGCCACAGGACTTTGCCTGTTTCTTCGGGTTTCAAGCTTATGGTGCAGAGCTTGGTTTCGGATGTGGCAAACAGTCTGTCGTTTAGAACCCGGATTATCGTTAGATCGGGAATTTTGGCTGTTGTCACATTCCATGAGTACCCGTTGTCGCCGTCAAGTGTGGCGCCTATCGGAAGCCTCCAACTCCAGTAGCCGTTTGTCATCGTCCAATTATACGGGTAATCGGGTCTGGAAGGTGTGGGGATGGCTTTGCTGGAGTTCCAAAGCGCCAGCCAACCAGCGTCTGAGTCGAGCACGTAAATCAGTTTGCTTCCGTCTTGGGCAGTCGCAGGCGCACCAAAGGGAACGTTGCCGATTGTGAGTATCCAGTTTCCTGTGTTAGCGTCGTGCATGTACCACTTTTCCTTCGTGACACACCAAAGATACGGCGGCAGAACTCCATGCTGGTTAGGGGACTCAAAATCGTAAAGTTGACCAAACGACAACTGCGGATAATTCACCGATGACCCATACGAGGCAGCCAAGTCCGCTTGAAGGTCGCCGGTGCTGTTGTGCCACCATAACTGCTGGCCGCTGCGCAGGTCCACAGCGTAAAAGCCGTACAGGGGCGGGACAGGTGTATTGTAATAGAGGACACCGTTTAGGATAATAGGTGGACCCCAGAATTTCTCGTATGACTGCGCGTCATAGTAGGGCGTGTTTCCGTATTGTCCGCCGACTATGCCGCCTGCTGTTAGCTGCTTTACCCAAACGATGTGGGCGGTTGTAGGTGCTTTGGAGTACGGGTTAAACCTGTAAGTCACGGCGGTGCCTGCCAACCAGTTGCCTGAAATCTGTCCCCAAAGGTGGTTTTCGCCGTTTATGGGGCGACTCCAGTAACCATCAGGCAAGGGTATGCCTGGAAGCATGGAAATAGGTTCCCGCTGAACTGTAAGCTGCACTTCGTCGCTTGTGCTGGGCAGGTAGTAGTCACCCACGAAAACTTCGGTTCCGGGCTCCAAAGGCGGATTATCACCTGCCAACGTTTGCCCGGGAAACGTCAACTGGAACGTGTAGGTGCCTGTTTGGTTGGGGGAGTAAAGGAAGTATGTTGAGCCTGCAGAGTCCGCTTCGTAAGGACCCCAAACTTCTTTGGCTCCGTTGGGTGTGGTTATGGTTACGGTGAAGTTTTGCCATCGGTCGCCGGTGTTTCCGCGGGCTGTCGGGGGCCACTCGGTGAGCCAAATTGTAACCTGTACTTGCTGGTTAACGCCGACCGGGTCAGGTGAAACGCTTAGGTAGGCGTGGGTTACAAATGTCCATGGTGGGTCATGAGCAAACGTCAGCGAAGAGCCAACGGAAGAAGCAACCAAGAGCAAAACCAGTAAAGAAACACACGCAGAAAACACGTAGTTCTTCTGCATAGCCATCTTTTGACTATTTCAGTTGTTTTCTTTATAACATTTTGCTAACTCAAGGAGTAACAATGCGTCAATTGATTCCGTTGAGAATTTCTTCTTCCGTTATCTTCTTTTTCAACTGCGCAATTAATTCATTTAGTGTGGGTGTCAATGTTACAGGATACTGGGGTGCGTCAACGAGTTTTCGGTAGTTTTGAGGAAGCGATGCAAGGTTTTTGGAAGCCGCCGCACGTATCTCGTTTAAGGCAGGCAGTTCACAGCATATCTTGCCGTTCGCCATGACCTTCTTCAGCATAGGGTCGCCGCCCATAGCGGGTTCGCTATCCAAAGCAATCACATCTTTAAAGTACAAACCTTGATTGTCTGTGAATCGGTAGACCTGTTTTCTGCCGGGCAAAGTGAGCTTGTTTTCGCTTAACTTCATAATTGGAGAGAAGCTGCCGTCTCCATCACTGGTTTCACACAGTTTGTAGATGACATCCGTGTACGGGTAATCAACGGAGGTTCCCATTTTGGTGCCTACTCCGAAAGCGTCGATTTTTGCACCCTCGTCCAGCAGTTCAGTTATTTTGTATTCGTCTAGATCGCCGCTTGCAAAAATGGGAACGTAATCTAAGCCTTTCGCGTCCAAAAGTGCCCGCACTTTCTTGCTTATCTCCGCCAAGTTGCCGCTGTCCAAACGCACGCCACCCAGCCTAAAACCTTTGCGTTCTAGTTCCTTGGCTACCACCGCGGCTTTTTCAGCACCCGCCATGTCATCATAAGTGTCAATTAGCAAGGTGGATTTGGTTGGGAAGGTTTTTGTGAAAGCTCGAAAAGCGTCGATTTCGCGCTTATAGGACATGATGAACGAGTGTGCCATGGTTCCGAAAACGGGTATGCCGTAAGCCATGTCAGCGAGCACGTTGGAGGTGCCTTGGCAGCCAGCGATGAAACTGCTTCGAGCAACTTTCATACCTGCGTCGATACCTTGTTCCCTGCGTAACCCGAATTCGATAACGGTTTTGCCCTTCGCTGCTTGTACAACTCGGGAGGCTTTGGAAGCCATCATGGTCTGCAGGTTAACTGTGTTTAGCAGGAATGTTTCTACAAGTTGCGCTTCAATTATGGGTGCAGTTACGCGAATAAGGGGCTCGTTGGGAAAACATACGGTGCCCTCGGGAACAGCCCACACATCACCCGTGAACTTGAAATCTCTTAGGTATCCAAGGAAATCTTCAGCGAAGCCCTGTTTACGCAGGTATTCAATATGTTCGCCAGTGAAGTGTACACTTTCTAGATAGAGCAGCACCTGCTCCAGTCCCGCAAAAAGGAAGTAGGAACGGTTCGGGGGCAGTCTACGAATAAACAGGTCGAAGGTTGCTGGTTCAAACTTGCCGTTGTCAAAGTAGCTTGCACACATGGTTAACTCATAGAAGTCCGTGAACAGGCTCAGGTTTTCTCTGCTCTGGAAATCGAAAGACATCTTCATAGGTTAACCCTTCTCGCCAAACAGATTTAATCATTTGTATCGCGAAGGGCGGCTGGTTTCTTTTCCTTCATCAAAAGAAAAGCTCAGCTGGTGCCTTTTTATCCTACGCACCATCCAAAGCAGTTTATTGAAGACGGCGAAACTCCTTGTTCCACTAGCAAATCCTGTAGACAAACTGGGTCTGATTCTAGGTAGTCACCAGTGCAGGCGTAAGCTCGTCCTCGGCATCCACCGCAGCCTGATCGATACTGGCATTCGCCACATTTACCTTTTAGGAGGTTTCTTTGTCGCAGCTGATTTAGAACTGGGGAGTTAAACCAGATGTCGGTGAGGCTTCGCTCGCGAATGTTGCCCACTGTAATGGGTAAAAATGTACATGGATACACGTCCCCGTTAGGTCTTAAGCTGAAATACGCTATACCTGCGTGGCATCCTATGGAATCATGAACCCAAAACTGTTTAAGGAACAAATTGCAGGGTTTAGTGCCGTTTATTTTATGCATTTTGGAGACAAGTTCTGGATATAGCGGAATGCCTCCAGACATTGTAAAAAGCAGGTCTTTAGTTTCCTGCATCTGATAGAGGTATCGTATCAGGTTCACCCGTTGAGTTTGATCCATGGCTTGATCCATCATGTCTTTGCCGCGTCCCACCGGAACCAAGTCGTAGACAGCAAACTGTTTTACACCCAACTGGGCGAGACTGTTTATCCGTTGAGGTATCTCTGCATAAGTGTCTTTTAGCGCCATGGTGGTAATTACCACTTCTAAGTCAACATCCAAGCAAGTTTTAATCGCCTGAATGGCTTTATCAAAAGTGCCCGGCAGATTTCTAAGTTTATCATGATTTGCAGGTACAATCGAGTCAATAGGAATGCCCACTGCCAAGATGCCTGCGTCCTTAAGCTCCTCAGCTACCCTGCGGTTAAGCAGTAACCCGTTAGTGAGCATCGCGGGTAAGATTCCTAAGTCAACACAGTATTCTGCGAGCGCCAAAATGAAGTTCTTTCGAAGCAACGGTTCGCCCCCGCTAAATATCAGCGCTTCCGTTCCGAGACTCGCCAACTCATCAACCGCATGCATCGCCTCCTGCAAAGTCAACTCGTTTGGCATGGGTTCTCTAGCTGAAACATGACAATGTAAACACCGCAGGTTACATGCACGGGTGACAGCGTATGAAACAATAAGAGGACTATTGGGTTTACCTTCTAACCCCCTGTCTAAGAGTTTTTGCCGAAGCATTAACTCGAACAACTTGAATCCAACGCCCAATTAGCCACCTCCACAGTCCATCGGCAAATTAAGACTTCGCAGTTTAATTGTTATCTTTTTAGTCACCTGTGAGAGTTTTTGAACGAAACACCATCAACTGGAGGGCTCTGCGAAGCAGCCAAGCGACCGCAAAAACAACAGACACGACAATAATTGCAATCAATAAGTTAGGGCCTATGTCAATTGCTGCCTCAGAAACTTCCAAGTTGGGTGCAAGGTCGCTGATGCTTACTTCGTCAAGAGTAACCTTAGCATCATGCCCCATCCAAATCTCGGTTCCATTCATGATGTTGCCCACAGGGTTTTGTACACCATGAATTGCCTTGACCGCTTGCTCGTACCCGTTCACATAAAGGTGCATACCGTCAACAGTACGGGTAAAAGTGACGTGAAGCCACTGATTCAAAGGAATAACCGGCTGTTCAGTAACTATCTCATTAAAAACACCTGCATCGGTTAACAAAAAACCGCTGAGACTACCTTGAGGAACGGAAACACCGTCTTCTGGTGTGCCTGCGCCTCTTATGGCTAAACCAACAATTCGGGTCGTGTTTTGCCATGTAGCATCTGTACGGGTACATTTAACGATGACATTGTTGTAAGTAGCGTTTGTGAACTCCTGTACATTTATCCAAGCGTCCATTTTGATTTCCTTTTGAACATCTAAGCTAGGAGAAACAGGCACATACACGGGTTGAGCCGAAGGAGGAAAACCCACCCAGAAAGACACAGGCACATATATTGCGTTAAGCCCATTGAAGCTAACAGCTTTCTCAAATTGACCCGCAACAAGCACGGGCACAGGGTCACCTCCGAAAAGGCCATCATTACAACCAGCTGAATCATAGGTTGCCATATAGTCTCCCGATGGCTTAACGTCATCGAGGTGCCATAAAGCAACAGTGCTTGCGCTACCCGTATTTTGTGCATTAACTGACACCATAAAGGCAGCATTTAACAGACAAACCAGCAAAATACCCAGCGTCAAACCAGCCATCACTCTACCTCGAAAAGGCTTCAAGCTAAAGCCCCAAGAGGCTCCTCTTTTTACTGACGCTGAGGCAACTCCACATTTTTTTAAACTGATCAAATCAAACCCACCCTTGATTGTTGAAGCCAAAATAAGAAGTAACAAACTTCTTTCTGAATTAACAGATACATATCATTCACACCTCCATAATGCTAAATTTAATATTTAGCTCTCCCTACAGAACAGCAAGGTTCTCCCAGAAGAACAAGGCAACACCCGGTTCCACTTGTAATTAGCGGGCAACAGAACTAAATAAGATGCTAGTAGAAAAAGCAAATCACAATCTGCAACTCAAGTTACCCAAAAACAAACCACCAACCTCAAACCCGGTTTTTGAAAACAAACAAAAAATAACAAAAACTCACAAAAAAGAACCAATTTGTTTCTGCTTACAAATTCACAAGCTTGTTCAAATGCCCACAGAAGCTTGAAACTCTTATATACCGCTCTAACCAATGCTAGGGTGAGACAGTCATGGCTGAAGTTTGTACAACATGCGGACTACCTAAAGACCTCTGCGTTTGTGGAGAAATAGAAAAAGAACAACAGCGCATTCGCATACGTCTTGAAACACGAAAATTCGGCAGACCCACCACAGTCATCGACGGCATGGACGAAAAAACCACCGACCTGCAAGACATGGCACACAAACTCAAAGCTTATTGTGCCTGTGGCGGAACACACAAAGCAGGATTAATTATGCTACAAGGCGACCACCGCGACCGAATACGCGAATTCTTAATCAAAAGCGGCTACCCCGCAGAAAACATAGAACGCCAGTAACAACCCAAAAAGCCAGAGTTCTAAAGATGAAAAGACTAGGCAACCTACGAGACGTATTCAAAACGGTCAAGCACAAAAAACCAACCCAAATTTTTTGTCCCCGATGCGGCAGCCCCACACTCCAACTATCTAGCAGCTTAGACTACTGGCTAACCCCACAAAAATACCTCTGCAAAGAATGCGGCTACATGGGCCCAGTTTTCATGGAACTTGAAAAAGAAGAAAAAGAGAAATAGCGACTTAATCAGGCAATTCTAAATTAAGCTGCTTCTTAAGCGTCTTGTAACGGTTCCTGACAGTAACTTCGGTAACACCAGCGGCTTCAGCAATGTCTTTTTGCGTTTTCTTCTCGTTATTCTGCAAACACGCAATGTAAAGAGCAGCAGCAGCCAAACCCATAGGATCTTTTCCCGCAGCAGCACGCCTCCGACGAGCATCCCTAAGAATCGCTATCGCGGCACCTTGAGTTTTGCCCGAGATACCTGTTTTCTCAGCAATCTTAGAAACGTAAGTCAACGGGTCAGCGATAGGCATATGAACATCAAGTTCCCGCAGCAAAAGCCTGTAGCAACGTGCAACATCCTTTTTGTCCACTAAGCTGGCTTCAGCAATTTCCCTCAGAGTCCTTGGCGTTCCGCTTCCACGGCAAGCCGCATACAACGCAGCAGCAGCAATAGCCGCAATCGACCGGCCACGAACTAGACCCTTGTCAAGGGCTTTACGGTAGATAACGGCGGCTTTTTCTTTAATTGGGGACGGAATGTAAACTTTGTCAGAAAGCCGATCCAACTCAGCCATCGCTTGAGCCAAGTTACGGTCAATAGACGAATGCACACGGCTACGTATTTGCCATTTTCTAAGACGCCACATCTGCAGCCTTGTTGCAAGAGGCAGTTTTCTCCCAAATGCGTCTCGGTCAACTTGACTGATTGCTGTGGATAAACCTTTGTCGTGAACGGAATAAGAAGTGGGAACTCCAACGCGGCTTCGGGAAGCTTTCTCTTCCTGAGTGAAAGCACGCCATTCAGGTCCCTTATCAAGCATTTGCTCATACAAGACAAGACCGCAGTCCCCGCATACGGTTTCGCCTGTGTCGTAATCGTGAACGAGATTCTGACTCCCGCATTCGGGGCATTTATCAACTAAGCGCTGGTGTGTGCTGGTTGTTTCTTTTTTACTCATGTTTTCGACTCCATTCCACACTTACGCAAAGCCGTACAGCATCGTCATTCCCTCAATTAGGGGCTGAAAAAAGTGTACATTCGGCCCGCGCATTCTAAGCAAATGAACAGACCTTACATAAAAGGTTTGTGGTTTTAAGAAGGAGATTCAGTGTCGCAACTCACGAACAAGATGATATTAGCGTGCATCCTTAAAAACCTTCTCAAATAGGTTAATATGCAAGTTTTTTGTTTGCGGTTGTGAGAAGGCTTATAAAGAAAAAAATATATGGTTAAAACCTCTACGCCTGAAAGAGCGTGTATGTGCAGCCCGTTGGTGTAGTGGTCAAGCATAGTGGCCTTTGGAGCCATTGACGAGAGTTCGAATCTCTCACGGGCTACCAACACCTAAGTGTAATTTACTACTTTTAAAAAGAAGATAGTAAACAGGGCGCGCCAGTTCCCTTCGTTCTTCTTACTCCAAAGGGTTGTTTAGAAGCTCTTGAATAAAGAAACACCATGATTTCAGTTGTGATAAGGTTTTCCAGAGGAGCAGTTACTTTAGCGTTCTTTTGTAGAGCAAACTATTGTCTATGAACATGCGGAGCAAATTGAAGAATACTCGCAACAATACATCCACGTTACACAGTCTATTTGATCCCAATTGCTTTAAAGAATGTATAACAGAAAACACCATCTTTTTCGCGTGTCCGATAGAGATCACGTATTCCATCTTCCCACTCTTTTTCCTTAATCATTTTTGCGCTAATCGCTTGCTCTTTAACTCCCTCTATCATTGCGTTAAAGGTGTTTTTCGTGAATCCTTCCACCATCTTTGGGAAAGATGCGTCAGCGTATACCATGCGCGGAGAAACATGGATATTGCGGTATCTTGCTGAAGAAAGTAGGGGATATAGTTGCCTACCGATGAGCGCGTTTCCACCTGTTTGAGCTTGAAGATCTATTAAGCACTGAATCGTCTTTTTTGCGGCTTGAGAATCTGGATGAAAGTAAGCAGAACCATGATCTCCTTCAATTACTGTAAGTGACCCGCCCGTTTTAAGAACACTCTTGAGACAATCAAGTGCTTTTTTAGGGTTAGGTAAATGTTCTAACACGAAACACACAAAAATATGATCGAAGGCTTCGTCCTTAATTGGAAGCGAAAATAAGTCACCATGTAAAAAAGAGACATTTGAATAGCCTACTTCGTCTATACTCGCTCTAGCTGTTTTTATGGATTCGGATGAAATATCTAAAGACACAATTTGGGTCTGCGGATTGTTTTTCGCAAGAATTAAGGTCTGGGCTCCAATGCCGCAACCTGCTTCCAAAACGCGAGTTTGAGGAGGATAAAGGGTATCATGATGTAAAAGAGTTGTTAGTGTTTGGGCTTGATCCTGTAATCTTCGAAATTCGGTGGAGGAATAACCATGTATGTACTGAAGAGAATCCATTTTCCAAAAAAATAAGATGAGAGAAAGTATTTAAACCTGAGACTTACGTGTTAACGCCGTATTTTTTTTCTGAAGAACGGAGGAAAAAAAGGTTCGGTAACGTACAAAACGAAGCGAGAGGGTTTGCTGGGACTCTGATCGATACTAGGAGAGAACAATCAAAACAAGCAAGGTTGTGATTGCCCCAGAGCCCACTCAGCCCCTCTCTGAAACTTGATCTTTGCGTTTCATAAAAAAGGAGGTTGTGTTTTTATTTTTTGGCTATTTTCGCTTCCGCAGGATTAGAGCTATTGCTGCAATTGCAATGATTATTACTGCTGCGCCGATCGCAAAGTATGTAGTTGTTGGTGAGGTGCTTGTTGGCTGAACTGCCTGCGAAGGTGAAGGCTGAACCGACTGCTCTGGTGTTGGTGATGTTGGAGCAATAATTTGTGTTGGTTCTGGTGAAACTGTTTGGGTTACACCGATAGCGGTCTTAGCGTTTGAAGGCCAATACGATTGAGTTTCCTCGAAAGCCGCCGTGATTACGTATTCGCCTGGAACTGGTGGGGTCCATAGTATCTTGAATAAGCCGTCAGAATCAGCAGTGACTATTCCTACGTCTTGGAGATTACCGTTTGGATCGATGGCTGTTATGTGTACGTTTACTCCGACTGCATCTTTGGGCAGGGGTTTTTGGCAGTATATGTATTCCATCCATGCACTCATGCTTTCGTCAGAAACTGCTGGAACGACGTTGAATTCACCATTTTCAATTAGTTGCTTTGCGCCTGCTGAAATGTCAGTGACTGTTCCTTCAATTAGCACGCTTCCACCTTCTGAGGTGACTTTTGGTGATGCTTCAACGGTTGTTGCACTTGGGCCTTTGCCAAAGCAGTAAATCTGCATGTCATATAGGTTTAGGTAGATGACGTATCCATCGGCAACGCAAACGCTTCCATCTGCGCCCCAGCCGGCTACGTTCCATAACTCTTCTCCGCTAAAGGCATCGATGCATCGGAATTTGGAGCCTGTCCAGTGGGGTGCGTTAGCTGAGTGTTCGTAGCTATAAGCGTAGAGTTTACCATCAGCCACTGCGCCTATGAGCAATGAGAAAGCGCCGTAGGGTGTTGCAAGAGTAACAGGTTGGGTGTAGTTCCAGAGTAAGTTACCCGTCTTCATGTCATAGCAGTAAACTATGCCCGAGTATCCCGTGGTGTAAAGGTTACCGTAAGCTGTAACTGATGCACCTACACCGAAGGCGCCTGTGGTTAGAGCGTAGAAGTTCCAGTCATCTTCAGGTTCTGTTGGCCCCCACACTTTTTCTCCCGTGTCCATGCTGTAGCCCATCCACTGTATAGTTTCCTTGTAGTATAAGGTAAACACACGTGAAAGTGGATCGGCTTGTCCAGCTGAAACGGTTATGTTTCCATCTGGAGGTGAAAGAGTTTTCTCCCATAGCAAGCTACCGATTTGCCCTTTTGATGCGTTCATGTTTATGGCCCAAAGTTTGTAATCAGACCACGAGCTCCCTACGGAGGGAAATGCGCCAGTTCTGCCAATAATCATGTCGCCGTAGAATGCCTTCAGAATTGTTGCTCCTGCGCCTACACTTGTCGGCAAAGTTACGTTCCATGTATAAGCATCGCTTGCATCAACAGTCTTGCCAACGGGCCTCCACTGGTAATAGCTGGAGCTGCTGTAATCTGTTTGACTCGTCGCGCCTGTTAGTGGTTGAGCCGCAGTGTTGTTCCACAGGGCTACCCAACTGCCTGTTGGACTAAGTTGGTATATAAGAATTTCTCCGTTTGGACCATAAACGTTTGTACCTGCTGGAACGTTAGTCAACGTGAACAGCCATTCACCGTTGATCGGGTCGTATGCCGTCCAGTTTGCTGGACCAACAGGACCAAAGAAGCCGCCGCCAGTAGTTGACCACATGAAACCGTTTGGAACAACACCGTGCTGGTTCATAGACTCATAGTCATAAAGCTGAGCAAAAGAAGGCATAGTCGTGTCTTGCCAGTAAATCTGTTCTCCAGTAAGCAAGTCAACACATACGTATCCGTCCCCTGAAGGAACATCACTTCTTGGCAAATTGTAGTAGAGTCTTCCATTGATAATCAATGCGCTACTCATCTTTCCTTCATATGCTGTCCCAGAGTAGTAAGTCATACCATTAGTGCCAGTTCGGGTTCCACCAACGACGCCTCCAAACGAAAGTGGCTTTGTCCACATAATGTGTGCAGTGTTAGCGGCTAATCCATCCTGCTGTACGCGATTTGCAATTTGGGGACTCCCAAGCCAGTTGGAGGCTATACTAGCCCAGTTTGTGTTTTGTCCCTCAATTGGTCGAGTCCAGTAGCTTGTTGGAAGTGGATAAGACTCAGGCAAAGGCAAGGCGTCTTGTTGAACTGTTAGTGTTGCTGTTGCAGTACTAGGCAGGAAAGTATCGTTGATGTAGGCGCTACTAGATCCAGGAATACCGGTTGGACCATTTAAGACGGCTATTTGACCTGGAAAGTTGAATACTAAAGTATAGGTTCCAACTTGGTCAGGTGTATATCCTGCGTAAGCGCCGCCTACAGGGTCAGATATAAATGGCCCCAAGGTCTCTTTGGATCCGTCAGGTTTAGTGACCTCTATTGTCATGTTTTGCCAACGGTCGCCTCCAGAACCAGCTGCTGTTGGCGGAGGCCAGTTAAGCCAGAACACAACTGCAGCGGTTTCGCCGACGCCTATGGTTTTTGGTGCGACAGCTATGTAGGCATATGTTGGGATTTCCCATGCTGGGTCATGTGCAGTGGTAATTGGTAAAGCAGCAAAGACCGAGATAGCACGCGCAAAAAGCAAGGTAGCGGCAAAAACTTTGGGTTTACTAATCTTAGATTTTAAATTCACAGTTTTATCTAAGCAGAGTTTTCTCATTCCCTTCTCTCCTTATGATTCAGGGTTTCTTTCATTATGAAGACCGCTTATGTATATAAGAATTTTCTAGAACGATACGCACAAGGCAAAAATGTAAATAAATCTCCCCCAAAAAAGGTAAAATATGCCAATATTGAAGTTAAACCAAAAGCAGCCGATTTTGGAAGTGTAAATTTGAAAAACAAACCGTCGCCCAACATTCGTTTCACAAACGATATACATTGACGTTTAAGTAAGGAAAAAAGACAAGAGGTCTGGGAAGGAATTTTTGTCGACATACTGAGATTGAAATGAAAAAAAGAAAGGGAGGTGTTTTTTATTTGCGTCTCTTGAGTAACAACGCTGCTGCAGCTGCAACTATAACGATGACTGCGGCACCAATTGCAACGTAAGTCAATGTTGGCGTACCAGCGGTGGTTGCTGGTTGTGGAGCTTCGCTGGGCAAGGGTGAAGGCGACACTGACTGGGCGGGGGTGGATGCTGCCGGTGTTGTTATTGTTGTTGTGGGTGGTTGAGTTGGCGTGACTTCTGCTGGTGCTGCTGAGACTGGTTCAGAAACCAAGAAGGAGGTTCCTGCTTCACTACCCCAATAAGAGCCTGTTCCTGCGAAAGTTGCAGTAACCTTGTAGACTCCTGGAACAGGCGGAGTCCAATCGATAACGAAGTTGCCCAAGTCATCGCTTATGGCTGTGCCTATTTCTTGGAAGTTGTTGTTAGGGTCAATAGCTGTCAAGTACACTGGAACACCAGTTGCGTCGGCTGGTTTAGGCTTCTGCATGTACAAGTATTCCATCCATGACCTCATGCTTGCGTCAGAAACTGCAGGAACAGTGTTGAATTTGCCGCTGTCAACTAGTTGTTCAGCGCCTGCTGCACGGTCAGTAACAGTTCCTCGGATAATCAAACTTTCACCGGAAGGAATAGCTGTCATGGGTGCGTCAACTGTAACTTCGCTGGGACCCTTGCCAATGCAGTAAATCTGCATGTCATATAGGTTTAAGTATACAAAGTATCCGTCAGCAATTGCAGCACCGCCATCTCCGTATGATGAGGCTTGGTGTCCGTAGAGTGTCCAGACTTCGTCTCCAGTTTCGATGTCTACGCAGCGCATTTGTGCCTCTTTCCAGTATGGTGCACCTGAAGAGTGCTCGTTAGTGGCTAAGTAGATTTTACCGTCAGCAATGCCTGAGATGCCCAGTGGATATCCACTGTAAGGTGTTTCCAATCCGGAAGGTGCACTGTAGGTCCACATAACGTCGCCTGTTGTCAGGTCATAGCAGTAAAGTTCGCCGGAGTACCCAGTTGAGAATAGTTTTCCTTCAGCTGCTGCAGAAGTTGTCATGGCACCGCCTGCGCCTGAATAGAAGTTCCATGGATTCTCAGATGCGGTTGTCCAAAGCTCTTTACCGGTGTCCATGCTGTAGCCAGTCCAAGAGATTGTTTCTTTGTCAAACCATGTAAAGACACGGGCTGTTGCGTCAATTACTCCGAAAGCTCTTGTTGCGCCGCTTGTTGGTGCGGGCATCTGCGTTGTCCAAAGAAGTTCACCTCTGTTTGCTTCTTTCAGGCTTATTGCACTTACTGTTGTCATATCAGGTGTACCAAAGCTCAGGAAGGATGCCAAGGGAGTGTTAACAATTACCATATCGTCGTAAACGGCGGCTTGTATAGAGGAGCCAGGAGCTAATGCAGGGATTGATACGTTCCATGAGTACGCGTTGCTTGCATTAGCAGTCTTGCCAACAGGTCGCCACTGATAATAGCTGGTGCTAGTGTAATCGTTTGGGTCCGTTGCCCCTGTTAATGTTTGTACTGCAGTGTTATTCCAGCAAGCTAGCCAGCCACCTTGTAGGTTAAGTACATAACGGAGTATCTCGCCTTGTGGACCAATGATTTCAGTGCCTGAAGGAACGTCAGTTAAAGTGAATAGCCAATCGCCAGTAAGGGGATCATATGCGGTCCAATTCTGTGGACCAGGAGGACCAAAGAATCCGCCACCAGTAGTTGACCACAGATAACCGTTGGGTATGACGCCGTGCTGATTCATAGACTCATAATCATAAAGCTGAGCAAAAGAAGGTGCTTTTAGAGTGTTACCAAGATCGGTTCTGTACCAGAGTTCCTCGCCAGTCTGTAGATCAACACAGACGTATCCGCCGCCTGTTGTAGCGTCACTTTTTGGCAAGCTGTAGTAGAGTCTCCCGTAAATGATGATAGGGTCGCCGAATTTGCCTTCGTAGTTAGTTCCGTCATAGAAAGTCATTCCCAAACTTCCCACGTTACTTCCGCCAACTACACCGCCGAAAGAAATCGGCTTTGTCCACATAATGTGCGGACTATCGGGTGCGGTGCCATCTGGCTGGTAATGACCAGTAATTGCACTTCCAGAAAGGTAATGTGACGAAATTGTGGCCCAATTCTGGTTCTGTCCTTCTATAGGCCTTGTCCAATAGCTTGTTGGAAGAGGGAATTCTGGAGCATGTAATATTTCCGTTGACTGGACATCGAGCGTTGCAGTTGCAGTGCTTGGAAGATAGGTGTCGTTAATGTAGTCGCTTGGGCTGCCAGCTAATCCTGTTTCGGGATGGTACAGACCTGCAACTTGACCAGGGAAAATGAACTCAAAAGTGTAAGTTCCAGTCTGATCAGGAGTATAAAGGGCATAGCCACCGCCCACAGGGTCAGATATGAATGGCCCCAAGGTCTCTTGAGACCCATCGGGTTTTGTGACTTCAATTGTCATGTCTGTCCATCTATCTCCAGCGAATCCAGCGGCCGTTGGGGGAACCTTGTCTAACCAAAAGGTCAATGAGACGGGCTGGTTTACGCCCACGGGGCTGGGTGCAGCAGTTATGTATGCAAATGTAGGAACTTCTTGTGGAGGGTCATGTGCGTTAACGTTCGGCAAAGCTACGAGGGTAGAAGCAATCATAAGCATCAGAAATAAGGCAGTCAAAGTGACCGTGACTTTATTTCTTAATGCTCTGTTTGCATGCGGGTTTCTAATTGAAAGGTTCATTTCTCAATTCTCCTAAATTTCCGTAAAGGAAACTGCTACGATAGCGTATATAACATTTGTCCAAATTCCCGATAAAGAAGCAAAAAACAACACTCTGCGGAGGCGGGCATACAGAAAAGATACCTCAAAAACTTTAACTGTCACGAGTTAAATACATATCGAAAATAAGTTGGCAGCAAGGGCATGGGTTTGTCTGATAAATCAAAAATTGACGAGACAGATGCAAGAATCTTGAAGAGATTGCTGACGGAAGCTCGCACCACATTCACCGAAATGGCTAAAGAATGTGGCATTTCAGTTAGCGCTGTTAGA
Organism: Candidatus Bathyarchaeota archaeon; assembly: GCA_026014615.1. Classification (GTDB taxonomy): domain Archaea; phylum Thermoproteota; class Bathyarchaeia; order Bathyarchaeales; family Bathycorpusculaceae; genus JADGNF01. The sequence continues at coordinate 90,685 of JAOZHZ010000021.1, forward strand.
GTACGTTTTGAACGGTTAAAAAAAGAGGGCATAATTACAGGGGAAATTATGCAGATTAACCCTAAGGTTATAGGATACGATTTTGTTGCTGACTTAGGTATAACAACAAATGTTGAAGATGAAGAAGAAGGCGTGGAAGTTCTTAAAGTAAACCGTAACACAGCCATGAGTTGCGCAGCTCCATTCTGGAAAGCAAATATCGGAACTTTTGTCGTTCTACACAGCATTGAGAAACTCGCCAGAATACAAGAAGAAATAGAAGCTAACCCACACGTTAAACATTTGGATACGATGATTTGGGTCGAAACCACAAACATGGACCATACTGAAAACTTGGTAATTCACCCCACTTTAACTTTCGACAGACAAAAACCAAGAAGTTCAGAACCCCCTGCAGCAAATCATGCTTGTATAAAAATTGACGAAACAGACAGGAAAATCGCCAGAAGTCTGGTAACCGATGCCAGAAGGCCCTTCAAGAAGATAGCGGAAGAACTGGGGATTTCAACCAAAAACGTTATTCAAAGGTACAGTAAACTTCGAGGAAACTTACTTACGCTCTCAACGATTACGGTTGACCTGGAAAAGCTTGGTTACAGCGCAATGGCTAATGTCTTTGTCAAGGTTTCTAACAGAAGTGAAATCCCAACAATATACGCGAAAATCATGGAAATACCCAACGTCATAGTCACAATCAGACTAATTGGACAATATGACCTGCGGTTTATGGTCGCCTTGAAAGATTTTGAGGCTCTCTTCAAAGTTAAGGAACAAATTCGCAGAATTCAGGGCATTGAAAAAACAGAAGTTATTATTCATAAACCGTTTACTAAGTGGCCATTAAACGTCTTCGCTTCACTACCTTAGCGCCCCGTTCTAATTTCAACCCGAAGCGGCAAAGAAAGCTAAAATCATTACTTCTTTAGAGAAGCAAGAAAAAGAGACATCAGGCTTTCGTTGGTTACGAGTCCAAAGGCACCGTTTTTAGCTGAGAATTCGTCGAAGCTTTGAACATCATCTGGTTTTGTCGATGGAAAATAAATCGTGAAGGGCACAGGATCCCTTGTGTGTGTTCCGACTTTAATGGGAGTTGGATGGTCAGGTAATAGAGCCACCCCGCAGGGTTCTTTTAACGCCTTCAGCAGTCTGCCTATTAGTCTTTGGTCTAAGTCTTCTATGGTCTTTACTTTAAGAGAGTAGTCTTTAACGTGACCTGCTTCGTCTGGAGCTTCAACGTGTACAAAAACCAAATCATTTTCTTCAAGCGCATTCAACGCCGCATCGGCTTTACCCGCATAATTCGTGTCACTCAAGCCAGTTGCACCTGGAACGTTTATGACTTGCATATCTGCGTAGGCTCCGATGCCCTTAACCAAGTCCACCGCCGATATCACGGCAGCTTTTAATCCGTACTTTTCGCTGAATGACTGCATTGAGGGTTTTGGTCCTCCCCCCCAAGGCCAAATCATGTTTGCAGGGCGTTTTCCTGCTTTTATTCGGGCAACATTTACTGGATGGTTTTCGAGGATGGTTTTGGATTTTTGAATCAACATGTTTAGCAGTGTTGTGGCTTCTTTGACTTCAGAGGATTGGGGTTTTGGAAGCACCGTTGAGATTTTGGTGTCGATGGCGTCGTGCGGTGGAGTACAGGCTATGCTGCGAGAGTTGGGAAAATTGCGCAGAATCAGGAAGTGTCTGTAATCCAAGCCAGAATAAAACTCGATTTCACAGGGTTTTCCGAAGGCGGAACTCAGGGCGCTTATTAGCTGTTCTGCTTCGGGGGTGGTTATGTGCCCAGCGGAGTAGTCAACTAATACGCCGTCTTTTTCGGTTATCAGGTTGCATCGGAATGCAGCGTCCTTGTCACTGAGTTTTATGCCTCTTGCGGGGGCTTCCAGTGGTCCTCTGCCAGTGCAGTAGATGTGGGGGTCGTAGTCGAGCAGTGAGAGTATGGCGGTTTCGGAGCCGGGGTTCAGGTCGTCTGGCACGTTTTTGATGAGACCGTTTCTGCCTTTTGCTGCTATAGCATCCATGTTAGGTTTGTGGGCTACTTGCAGGGGCGTTTTGTTATCTAATTCAGGAACTGGATAATCCGCCATGCCGTCGCCTACAATCAGCAGGTACTTCATTTGGTGCACCATTGCTGTTTGTCGTGATTGTTTTTGTATGTAAGGGTTTCTCTTGAATATTTGGTTGCTGTTGTCTGTCAGTTTTTCTGTCTGTTTTACCGGCACCATTTTGCTATGCACAATAACCAAGAGGTTTAGTGTTTGGTTCGAGTTTTGGTTTGCCGCATTTCTGGTGTGCCTGTTTGCGAATGCGAATCTTGCTTTAACATTTTTGGGTTGAAAATTCTTCAACAGCAACCTTCACCCCCCGTTTTCTCTGCAAAACTCTCCTGACCTACCCCCCTCCCCCTTTCTGCATAGAATTGCTATTAGGATCCAAATATGTCCGCGTTAGTTATTTTTCGCCATTTGCAACCATACATTTTCTCAGAACCCCCCGAACAAAACAGCACTCGTAAGGTTCTCTTAATCTGCTTTTGATCGCTGACACAAGCTAATCAAACAGAATACGTTTCTTGAGAAACTACAGATAGTAACGGATCTTACGTTAACAAAATAAGGGTTTACTGGGGCTCTGGATTGGAAATCTCTAGGAGAGAACGTAATGAAAAACCAACGAGCAAAGTTGGTAATCATTTCGTCCAGAGCCCACTCAGCCCCTCTGAAACGGTCCAATGCATACTTCCAAAAAAAGAAAGGTAGGGTGGTTTTGTTGTTTATTTTCGTTTTCTTAACAGCAGTATTGCTGCGGCTGCTACGATAACGATAACTGCTGCACCGATTGCAATGTAAGTCAACGTAGGCGTACCTGCACTGGTAGAAGGCTGAGGAGCCTCACTAGGTGAAGGCGAAACAGACTGCACAGGAGCGGGTGTAGAGGTCGTTGTTGAAGGCGCTGGAGTAACTGGTGGCTGTGTTGGCTGTGTAGCGGGAGCGGGGGAGGCTGCGGTTTCTGAAACTACAAACGCGGTGCATGATTCGCTGGCGAAGTACGATTCAGAGCCTTCAAAGGTAGCAGTTACCATGTAAACGCCTGGAACTGGTGGCGTCCACTCAATCGCATAGTAACCTAAAGTATTGCTGGTTGCTGTGCCGATGTCTTGGAAGTTACCGTTTGGATCAATAGCAGTCAAATGTACTGAAACACCAGTTGCGTCTTTTGGCTTTGTCTGCTGCATATGCAAGTATTCCATCCAGGCTGTCATGTCATCGTCGGAAATTGCCGGGGTGTCCTTGGCGCCGGGGGATTGGTCGGTTACTGTGCCTTCGATGAGTATTGTGGACTTCTCTGGAGCAACTTTTGGTGACGCTGCTACGGTAGTGGCGGTTTGTCCTTTGCCGAAGCAGTAGATGCGGTTGTCGTAGCCGTTGAATGTCACCATGTAGCCGTCGGCGATAGCCATGTTTTCGTACAATCCAGATATGTTCCAGATGCCTTCTCCTGTTTCTGTATCGACACAGTAAAGTGCTTCTCCAGTAGGCAAAGGCGAGCTAGGCGAGTGCTCACCGGTGGATGCGTAAATTTTGCCGTCTGCAACAACAACAGAGCCCCAGAAAGGCCATGTGCCGTATACCGTTTCAAAGCCGCTGCTTCCAACATAGACTGTCCACATCTCTTTTCCGGTGGTTATGTTATAGCAGTGTATGCATCCGTCGTATCCAGTTGCAAAGAATTTACCGTATGCCATTGACGAGGCGCAACCGATGGTTGTTTGGTACATGCCAAAATCGTTAGTGCCGTAAGGTTCAGAGACCCACAGTTGTTCTCCAGTGTAGGCGCTGTAGCCGTACCTCTGCATTTTTTCTTTCACCCATTCAGTGTAGACACCGTCCATTAGCATGCCCCAAATCGTGACACCTGTACTGACAATTGAATAGTCATACTGGTTTGTTCGATTGTGGACCCACATCTGAGCGCCGGTAGTTAAGTTGTAGCCAACATGCACAACAGTAACTGGTGTCGTGTCAAGTACTGAATACGCTAGTGCAATACCAGAGCCGACTTTCGCGAGACTTTGTCTGCCAGCTACATCAGGCACCGTAACATTCCACTCCATTCCAGTAGTAAAGTTGTATTTTCCGCCTACGGCGGGTCGCCATTGCCCAACTCCCCATGCTGCACTTGTTGGTGGTGAAATTGTAGTTGTTGAGTTCCATTTAGCCATCCAATTGCCATCACCAGAAAGCATGTAAATAATTATTGATCCATCTTCGCCGATTACAACAGATTTACCGATAGCTCTCTCTGTAGGTACACCGTCAATGTCGAGTATCCACATTCCCGTTGAGGCATCGTACATTTTCCATATGCTTCCGCTCGTTGACCATAAATACGGTATTGCCCCGTGCTGGTTCATTGATTCGTAGTCAAGGATTTGGCCCATGCTTATTGTTGTGTCATTCTTCCACCATAGCTGTTCGCCTGTTCGCAGGTCTACACAAGATACGCCTGACCAGGCAGATGTGGCAAGTCGGGTATTGTAGTAAAGTCGTCCGTTCATAATCACTCGTGTACTGAATTTGTTCTCGTATGATTGTCCAGTGTAATAGCTTGTGGTACCGTAGTCTCCGCCGACTATACCTCCGAGGTCAAACTCGGATGTCCACACTATGTGTGCGCTGCCTGGTGATGTAGTGTAAGGGTTAAAACCGCCGCCAGTGCCATAGAGCGGAGCGAATGATGCGTTATAGCTTGTCTGTAGCCAGTTTCCAGCAATTTTGTACCATCCACGGTTTTCAGCGTCTATAGGTCGGCTCCAGTAATCGGTTGGAATTGGCGTTTCTGGCCTCATTTCTATTGGTTCTGTTTGTACAGTAAGTGACACTGTAGAGCTTGCGCTGGGTTCATAGTAGTTGTCCACTTGTCCAAAGCCATATGCGTTTGTGCCATTAACATGTTGACCATCAAATGTCATTTGGAAGTAGTAAGTACCTGTTTGGTCGGGGGTATATGTGGTGTATGAAGAGCCCACCGACTCTGACTCGAATGGCCCGAGGGTTTGTGTTGACCCGTCAGGTTTTGTTACGTCCAAGTTGAACATCCAATGGTCACCGACGTATCCTGAAGCTGTAGGGGGCGGCATGCTAAGCCACATGATGACAGTTACGGGCTGGTTTACGCCTACTGGTGAAGGAGCAACTGTTAGAAAAGCAAACGTTTCTATATCCTTAGCATTAGCCATCGGCGTTGAGATTGTGAACATAGGAAGTGCTAGCAGCAGAATTAAAGCAGTCGCAGAAAGCATCAGTTTTCTTTGTGACCTAATTTGTTTAAAATCTACTGAGTTTATCACATTTCTCTCTCCATTTATTTTAGTTCGTGATGCATACTTTAGTAAAAGTATTTAACACATCCCAGTAAGTCAACCGACTACCAATATGTCAGGCAAATAATTTCAAAACCAATCCAAATGCCATATTTCTAATGGCCCTAATTCTTTTTGCCAACTCGATATTCTTAAATAAAATAAGGGCTTAAAAAGGAAGCATCTAAAGGCAATTTAGAGGAGAGAAGAAATGCAAATAGACGAGGCGGCTCCAACGATAGTTAAGTTGGGGTTAACATTCTTGCAGGCGAAAGTCTACTTGGCACTAGTCACGCTGGGTACTTCAACGGGAAGAACAGCGGCTAAAGTTGCCAAAGTTGCTTCACAAGACGTTTACCGCGTACTTGCTGAACTCCAAGAAAAAGGACTTGTGGAAAAAGTAATAGGAAAACCTAACAGATACAACCCAACCCCGATACAAGAGGGCATCTGCCTTTTATTAAAACGAAAAGCGAAAGAATACAAAGAAAACGAAAGAAAAGCTGAAGAAATTCTCGATGACTTTAAAAGAAAACAACAAGAAAACACGGAAAACAACGAATTTCAGTTTTTAATGCTAACAACAAAAGATGCAAACGCCCGCAAGATTCACGAGGGAACAAGCAGAATCGAAAGAGGTGTAGACGTTATTGATTCATGGGTCAGTTTTAAGTATTCTATTTTGATTTATGCTGAAGAAATTGCCAAATGTGTAAAAAGAAAAGTGAAGGTCCGGTTTATCACCGACAAGCCCAAAGAGGGAGAGACGACACCGAAAATCTTCCAGACTTGGAAACAGAAAGGACAAGTATAACTAAGACACATACCGACTAACCCTCCAACCTCAATAAGAATCGAAGATGGAAAACAAGTGGCTCTGCAGATTGTTCCAGCAAAACACGCGTTAGAGGCAGCAAATTTGTTTTCAGATAACCCATGTCTTGTCGCGGCACTTCAGAATTACTTCGAAGTATTATGGAGTGAAGCAACTGAAGATAAAATGCCGATGTACTAAGTATTCTGAGTTTAAAAGGTAGCCTGAAACTTTGATTGAAGCGTATTAAAGTACAGGCTCTTTAGTAAATGCACCAAGTTCACGAAAAAGCACATAACAACTATTTATTTGAATTCATGGTTTAATGGAGGCTAAAGTGCATTCAGTGCATTAAGATTTCTTTGAAAGTTCTCAGATAAGGGCACTGGGGCTCCGGAACGGAAATAGGGGAAAGGGAATGAATACCCACATAGTAGGTGGAAGATCATTCACTAGAGCCCAATCAGCCCATTCACGGTCACTACATTAGTTACATGAAAAAGAAAAGGGGAAAAGTTGGGTGGGGCTGCATCATTTATTTACGTTTTCTTAGTACGAGAACAGCGGCTGCAACAACGATGACGACAACTGCTGCGCCTATAGCAAGGTAGGTTATTGTTGAGACACTTATAGTTGTAGATGGCGGAGGAGCCTCGCTGGGCAAGGGTTGAGTTGGGGCTACAACTGGAGCAGCAGCAACTTCTGAGACCACAAAAGAAGTTCCAGCCTCACTACCATAGTAGGATTTGGTACCTTCGAACTGTGCTGTCACGGTGTACAATCCGGTCACGGGTGGAGCCCATAAGATGGCAAAGTTGCCTAGTTCGTCACTGGTTACTGTGCCTATTTCCTGAACGTTACCATTTGGGTCAACTGCGGTCAGATGTACTGGTACGCCGGTTACGTCGGTTGGTTTTGTAAACTGTTTGTAAACGCACAGCATCCAATCACTCATGCACTCGTCAGATACAGCTGGAACGCCGTTGGGAAATCGAGCCGTCAAGGCATATTCTTCTGTGCCAGGAGAAATATCAACTACGGTACCTCGTAATACTAAGCTTTCACCTGCTGCAACAGCGGTCATTGGTGCGTCGATAGTGGTTGCGCTGGGTCCTTTACCTATTGCATAAATCCGCTGGTCGTATGTGTCCATTGTAGCTATTATGCTATCCCCTATGATTGCACGTCCACCCCATCGTGTTTGACGGAACATGCCATCTACTGTCCAGATTTCTTCTCCGGTTTCTGCGTCAAGACAAATGAATGGTGCACCACGCGGTCGGGGGTCAATGGCTGAGTGCTCGTAGTGTCCGAAATAGACTTTTCCGTCTGTGATGAACAAGGGTCGTAGCCACCATGTGTTTGCCCACAAGATTTCTGTGTACGTGTCGTTAGCCTCGTATGTCCATAACCGTTTGCCGGTCTTCACGTCGTAGCAGTAGACTATGCCGCCCACACTTGCTGAATAGAGTTTTCCGTAAGCGATAACCCTAGCACCCGCTTTAGTGTCGTCTAACGCATCCAAATAGTACTGTGATTCGGTTGGTCCCCACATGTATTCACCGGTTGATAAACTGAAACCGTAGTTTTGGCAAGTTTCCTTTGAAAACAAAACCCCAACGTCGTCGTCTTGACTCGAAGTCATCCATTGTACAGTTTGGTTACCTGAAATCCACTCCTGTGGCGCATTCCACGTGTTGTCGTATAGCAAAGTTCCTTCTTTACCAAGCTCTAAGCTTAAGCCCCACAGTCTCACTGCTGAAGAGGTTATTTGTGCACCTACAACTTTGTCAGCGTAGTAAGTTGCTACGACACTACCAGGTAAGTCTGTCGGAATTGTTACGTTCCATTGGATTCCACGTGAAGCAGGGAAAACTCGCGGATAGTCCGTCGTGTCTAAGTACCGACCCCAACTGCCGTCTTGGCTACTGCCTGTGTCTTGCGGATTGACAGATTTTGTTGAGTTCCACAGAGCCATCGAGCCTGAATTTAGGTCAACAGTGTATCTGTAGATTTCGCCTTTTGGACCGTAAACGTTACTGCCAGAGGGTACATCAGTCACTCTATAAGCCCAGTCTCCAGTAAAAGCATCATACGCATCCCATGTACTACCGTTAGTCGCCCACAAGTAGGTGTAAACGCCATGCACATTGAATGCGTCCCAATAGAATGTTTGACCAAACGAAAGGCTTTGAACACCGCCGTCAGGATTAACTAAAGCTTTAGACCACAGCACTTCACCGGTATGTAAGTCAACTGCAATGACTTCTTGAGAGTCTATAGATACGCTTCCTCTACCTTGCGCGTTGATTTTGTTGTAATAGAGTACTCCGTTGATTATCACTGAGGAAGAGAATTTGCCTTCGTATGCATCGCCCATTTCCATTGAGTGCCCATCAAGTTCTCCACCTACTAAACGGCGCCTGTTCCCCCAGTTAGGTCGGTTGTGAACGGTCCTAAGGTCTCCTTAGAGCCATCGGGTTTTGTTACGTCCACAGTTAGACCCGTCCAAGGACCTTGTTGCCAATTTGAAGCATCTGTAATTCCCACATGTAAAAGAACTTCTTGACCAACACCAGCAGGGTTAGGTAGAGCACCAATGTAAGCATAGGTTTGCTTCTGAACCTGCTGCGCGGTAGCAGTTGGCAAAGCAATAATAGGCATTGCGATAGCTATCAACAGAATCACTGCAATAACTTTCGATGCGTGTAGCGGTCGAATTTTCGATTCTTTGAAATATGTTATAGACATTTTGTCTCTCTCCAAATTCTATGTTTCTAGATGTAGACTCAAACGTTATAAAAACAAGCGAGTGATTGCTCCACTCACACAAAAATCGCCATATAAATAATCGAATGAAAAATTAGTTGTGTAATTGAGCATAAATTATCGCATAAACACTTCAGATCATTGGTAGCTTCACCGATATTGAGGTACTCAACAAATGATTGAAGTAGCCTTGAGCCAATCTGACAAGACGAGGATTATTTGATAGTAGATGAGTGCCCTCAAGAAAAATGAAACGTTCCGAGGTATTTATCCAAACCTCAGTGTCGCCTATTATAACAACAGGAACAATAGCAGAATTAGTCGTGTACATTAGCGTGAAATTTGGATGTGACTCTAATTCTTTCAAAAGTTTGGTTACAAAAATATCTTCTACGGGAGCATCCACAATAAACCTAACTTTTGCTCCGCTCTCAATGAAATTCCAAAGTATATCTTCTAAAACTCTGGTGGACTTCCTAGAACCACATAAACGTGAAACCACATCAACGGGTCTTTCTGGGCTGGAAGCGTGCCGAATACTGTCTAAAATCATTTCAGGCTTAGAAGCTAATAACATATACTCCTCTTTACTCGTTCCAACATTCTCGATTTTCTTTTTCTGAAACCGCTTGATATCCTGTTCCAGCTCACAAACTTCAGTTTTCCTACGTAAAAGCAAAACCGACAACAAATCAGATACAGGAACCGCTTTAAATTCAGTCGGATTAACAATTATTCTGTGAACAAAACCCTGTTTCTCAAGCCGAGAAATTACCCTGTAGGTTTCCCCCCGGTCTATCTGTGCAACCTTCAATAGATTATGCACGCAAGATTGCCCCAGATAAACAAGGCCCAAGTAAACCTTAGCCTGCGAGCTGGTAAAACCAAGGCGTGTAAGTAATTTTAGATCTTTATCTTCAAACAATTATATCCATCTCCAGCTAGACTCAAGGTTGGGTGTGCTGGGGCTCTGGACGCAAATTAGGAGAGAAGGAATGAAAAACCAACGAGCAAGTTGGAAATCATCCACCAAAGCCCACTCAGCCCCTGTTTTTTCAAGTATTCAATTTGTAACAAAAAAAAGAAGAGTGTTTTGGTTTGGTTTTTACTTGCGTCTTCTAAGGAGGATTGCGGCTGCAACTATTGCGATTATGATTACAGAGGCTGCGCCGATTGCAACGTATACGGTTGTAGGTGTTCCACTGGTTGGTGCCGGAGCTTGACTGGGGGACGGAGTAATTGATGCTGATGGGACGGATGCTGCGGGGGATACTTCAGAGACTGCAAACGCTGTTCCTGCCTCGCTACCATAGTACGAGTTAGAGCCTTCAAAGGTGGCGGTGACTGCATACAGTCCTGAAACTGGGGGCACCCACTCAATTGCATAAGTACCTAAATCATTGCTAGTAGCGTAGCCGATGTCTTGGAAGTTACCATTAGGATCAACAGCAGTCAAATGCACCTCAACACCAGTAACATCAACAGGCTTAGGCTTCTGCATATACACGTATTCCATCCACTCGCCCATGCTTGCATCAGAAACTGCGGGAACACCGTTTGGAAAACGATTTGCTTGCTCGGCTTGCTTTGTACCAGCGGAGATGTCAGTTACTGTGCCTCTGATTACTACGCTATCACCTACTTTGACATCAGTCATTGGCGCGTCGACCATTATGGCGCTTGGTCCTTTACTGAGGCAATAGATTTGCATGTCATAGGTGTTTAAGTACACGATGGAGTCGTCTGCGACAGGCCAGCCTTCATCAGCAAAACTACCTACTGAGCCCCAGCTAAGCATAGTCCACAGTTCTTCACCTGTAAAAGCGTCAAGGCAGCGTACTCTTGAACCCTTGTATTCTGGCGAGTTAGGCGAATGTTCACCGCTATATAGGTAGATTTTTCCGTCAGCAATTGCAGCGGGGAATATTGGATAGTTACCCCAAGGTGTTTCATGACCACTGGAGGTGTCGTTATACTTCCAAAGCAAGTCACCTGTAGCCATGGAATAGCAGAATTCTTCGCCACCATAACCGCCCACGTAGAGGTTACCGTAAGCGACAAAACCTGCGGGACCCGAGCCGCCCATGCCTATGGTTGGGTAATAGTTGAAGGCACGTGTTTCTCCAACTGGACCCCACAACAAACTTCCGTCGTCGATGCTATAGCCTAACCACTGCATAGTTTCCTTGTCGTTCATGGTGAAAACACGGGTTTCTGGATCAACTGGACCCCATTGCCGAGTAAGGTTTCCCTCTGGCGCATCATACGTTTGTGACCACAACAGTTTCCCTTCTGAGCCAGATTCTAGACTTATCGCCGAAATCGTGTATTCCTGGCTTCCCCAACCCATGTACATTGGAGTTGTTGATGTACCGACCAGCACCATGTCACCAGGAATTACTTTTCTGATTGTTGACCCCGCGGGAACTGATGAAGGGATAGTTACATTCCATAGGTATGCATTGCTCATGTCAGCGTTCTTCCCTATTGGTCTATACTGATAAGCATTGGTTCCAGTCCCTGCTTCACGCACTAAAGGTCCGTCTGGTGCCGCTGATGAATCCCACAGGGCTAGCCATTTGTTAGTGGAGTCAAGCACATAGATGTTTATGCTTCCGTCGTTTGCGTATGCTCGGGTGCCGGAAGGAACATTGGTCATGTTAAACAGCCAGAGCCCGGTCATGGGATCATATGCCATCCAAGTTGTGACGCCTGCACTGGTTGTGGTTGCCCACAGGTAACCGTTCGGTATGACGCCGTGTTGGTTTGACGATTCATAGTCGTAGAGTTGTCCAAATGTTGGGTTGACAGTGTAGTTTTGCCACCAAAGGGTTTCACCGGTGCGCAGGTCCACACAAACGTATCCGCCGCCCACAGCATTATTGCCTAATGGCAGGGCATAATATAGACGTCCGTAGATGATCATCGGGTTGGAAAACCTGCTTTCGTAGGAAAGCCCAGTGTAGAAGGCTACGCCAGGAATTTCCGTATTGCTTCCTCCGACAACGCCTCCAAACGCAAGCGGCTTTGTCCACATAATATGAGGACTGTCAGGTGCAACTCCGTCTGGTTGGAACCTCTCTGAACCAGCCATGTATGCAGCTCCGAAGGGTGCTAAATAGTTCGATGCAATGCTTCGCCACGCCGTGTTCTGTCCTTCTATGGGGCGCGTCCAGTACTCGGTTGGCAAGGGATAGTCTGGTATTGGTGTCACTTCTGCTTGTTGAACTGTAAGAGTCGTTACTGCACTACTAGGTAGAAAAGTGTCGTTTATGTAGTCCCACAAGCTTGGATTAACACTGATTTCACCAGTAGGCCCATACATTGAAGCTGTTTGTCCTGGAAAGTTGAACTCGAAAGTGTATGTACCAATTTGGTCAGGAACATACAAATCATAAGCTCCGCCGATAGGATCAGATATGAAAGGACCTAATGTTTCCTTAGAACCGTCAGGTTTTGTAACATCCACTGTCAGGTCTTGCCATCGGTCACCTCCGATACCGCCTGCTCCGGGCGGCACCCAGTCAAGCCAGAAGGTAACGAATGCTGTTTGTCCAACACCTATTGGGTTGGGAGTTACTGCGATGTATGCGTATGTGGGGATTTCCCAAACGGGAGTGTGAGCGTCAACGAACTGTATCAATGATGCGGATGAAGACAGCAGTACAACTAAAGCCAATAAAGCTACTAATTTATTTTTGTTTGTTTTCATGAATTTCTCTCTCCAAATTGTTTACTTTCTACGTTGAAGGTCTAGCTTTATAAAAAACAGCGAGTGTAGCTTTCACCTACACAAATAGCGCGTTAAATATAATCATATACAAGGTTACTTTGTATGTTAAGCCTGATTACATTAAATCGATGCAAGTTTAGGTTTCAATTTCTTCGCCGAAACTGAAACAGATAACATGTGGTTGAAGTAGCCTTGAGCCAAACTTATGAGACGGGGATTATTTGATATTAAATGAGCACCCTCAAGGAAATTGAAGCGTTCTGAGGTATTTATCCAAACCTCAGTGTTACCCATTATTACAACGGGAACCATAACAGGTCTAGTTGCGTACATCAACGCAAAATTCGGATGCGATTCTAAATCTTTCACAGGTTTAGGCACAAGACCAGCCTCAACGGGTTTGTCTACGATCAAGGTAACTTTTGTCCCTTTTTTAATGAAAGCCAAAAGTATGTCCCTTAGGACTATAGCGGATTTCCTACAACCGCCTAACGTTGAAATCATATTAATGGTCCGTTCGGGGTTAGGGGTTTGCTTGATACTGTCTAAGACCATTTCAGTTTTAGGAGCTAATAACATATATTCTTCCTGCGCCAGTCTTACGTTCTCAATTCTCTTTTTCCGAAGCCGTTTTGCCTCTTTTTCGAGTTCGCAAACTTCAGCTTTTTTACGCAACAGCAAAACTGACAGCAACTCGGATACAGGAATTGCTTTAAATTCAGAAGGATTTGCGATTATTCGTTGAACACAACCCTGTTTCTCAAGCTGAGAAATTACCCTGTAGGTTTCGGCTCTGTCGGTCTGTGCGACTTTAACTATATCATGCGCGGTAGATTGGCCCAAATGAATGAGAGATAAGTAAATTTTTGCTTGTGAATTGGTGAAACCGAGTCGTGTGAGCAAGTTTAGGTCTTTGTCCTGAAACACCTAGTTACCCATCTCCTAGCATCAAACTTTCAAGGTTGGGTGTGCTGGGGCTCTGGACGCAAATTAGGAGAGAAGGAATGAAAAACCAACGAGCAAGTTGGAAATCATCCACCAAAGCCCACTCAGCCCCAAACTTCTCTAAACCTTCAACAAAAAAAGGAAAAGAGGATGTTTTGTTTTACCTCCGTTTATTTTCGCCTAAGGACCAGCGCTGCTGCAACTGCAACGATGACGATGACAGCTACGGTAATGGCAATGTAAGTCAACGTAGGCGTGCCTGCACTGACAGAAGGCTGAGGAGCCTCACTAGGCGAAGGCGAAACAGACTGCACAGGAGTGCCGGTTGTGGGAGCAGCAGTTTGAGCTGGCGTTTGAGTCGGTGTCTCAACTGGTTCGGCTGCGGATGCTTCTGAGACAACAAACGAAGTGCCTGCGGTACTGCCATAGTAAGATTCAGAACCTTCGAAAGTTGCTGTCACAGTGTAGAGTCCTGGTACTGGCGGAACCCAATCAACAGCAAAATTACCCAAAGCATCGCTAGTAACGTAACCTATGTCTTGGAAGTTACCATTAGGATCAATAGCCGTTAAGTGAATTTGGACGCCTGTAACGTCAGCGGGTTTTGGCTTCTGCATATACACATACTCCATCCATGCGCTCATACAGTCGTCAGAAACTGCGGGAACGCCGTTGGGGAAGCGTGCTGCCTGTTCGTGCTGGGTTGTGCCTGCTGCGATGTCAGTTACTGTACCTTCAATGAGTACGCTGCTGCCACTTAGCGAAACTTTCGGTCCGACTGTGACGGTGGTTGCGCTTGGACCCATACCGATGCAGGTGATTTGCATGCTGTACAGGTTAAGGTATGTTAGGTAGCCGTCTGCAACAGCAAAGCCAGTGGTTATGGCACCGTTACCGCCGAAGGTTGATGGGCTGTGAGAGTATATACTCCAGATTTCTTCGCCAGTATCTAAGTCAAGGGCGTATACTTTGGCGCCTTTCCAGTATGGAGCGTTTGCAGAGTGCTCGATGATGCCTACGTAGACTTTTCCGTCAGCTATTGCGCCCACAGCCATAGGATATTGGGCATAAGGTATGTCTAAGCCGCCTGACGCCTTAAACTCCCATATTATGTCGCCAGTGAGAGTGTCGTAGCAGTAGACGATTCCGTAACCATTCGTGAGCAGTTTGCCGTCGGCGACTGTACTACTCCAAGTGTAGTAGTTCCACGCGTCTTCAGATTCAGTTGGTCCCCAAAGGTAGCTGCCGTCTTCCATGCTGTAGCCCGTCCACTGTAGTGTTTCTTTGTCGTGCATGATGAAAACGCGGTTCACTGGATCGATAGCGTCGAACGATCTGGATATGTTGCCTTCGGGTGCATCGTAGGTTTCGCTCCATAAGAGTTGACCTCTTGTTGCGGGATCTATGCTTATTGCCCATACGTTGTAGGTGGCTCCACCTGCGCCGAACAGACTTGCGGTGCCTGCGCTGCCTATGATCAGGTCACCAGGTATCACTTTGTTGATTGCTGAGCCTGGGGGTAGGTCAGGAATTGTTACTATCCATGAGTAGGCGTCGCTTGCATTGATTTCTCTGCCAACTGGTCTCCATTGGTTGAAGTTTGTGCTTGTGGTATCATTTGGAGTCTGCCAAGCACCAGTCAATCCGTGTGCTGCGGTATTGTTCCAAAGTTTTAGCTCGTGCGCATTGGTGTCAAGGATGTAGCTTAGGATCTCACCGTTTGGACCGTAAGCTTGTGTACCTGAAGGAACATCTGTCAAGTTAAACAGCCATTCGCCCGTAAGTCCATCGTACGCTACCCATGTAGTGCCTTCTTGTGCCCAAAGGAAGCCATTTGGGATGACACCGTGCTGGTTGGGCGATTCATAGTCGTAGAGTTGGCCCATTTCAGGGTCAAAGCCCGGGTAGTTTTGGAACCACACTTGTTCTCCAGTTCGCAAGTCTATTGCGATATATCCTCCATCTGTTGTTCCTTTGCCAGCATAGCCTAGCCAAGAAACATCGCTCTTGGGTAGGTTGTAGTAGAGTCGTCCGTTCATTATGATTGGCACTGAGAATTTGCCTTCATAAGCAGTTCCGTCGTAGAATGTTACGCTGTCTATCGTGCTGGTTGATTCGCCTCCGACTATTCCACCATCTTGGATTGATCGCGTCCACATAATGTGTGCACTGTTGGGAGCGATGCCGTCCGGTTGAACTTTTCCAACGATTTGTGGTTCAGCCAACCAGTTGGATGCTATGGCTTCCCAGTTGGTATTTTGTCCGTCTATTGGACGGCTCCAATACTCAGTTGGAAGCGGAAAATTTTCTGGTAGAGGTAGTTGTTCTTCCTGTACAGTTAGTGTGGTTGTTGCAGTGCTGGGCAGATAGTTGTCGCCTAGGTTGGGGCTAACGCCGCCAAAGAGGCTTCTGTCGTTATATATTCCAGTTCCGGCGCTTCCGTTAAGGACTTGTCCAGGATAGTTCAAGACGAATGTGTAAGTTCCGACTTGGTCAGGGGTGAATATAGCATAAGTACTTCCCACGGAGTCAGAATTGAATGGTCCAAGTGTTTCTTTAGAATTGTCAGGTTTTGTAACTTCCACGGTCATGTCGACCCATCGGTCACCAGCTGCGCCGGCTGCGGTTGGCGGAACTAAGTTGAGCCACATCACAAGCGTAACTGGTTGGTTAACGCCAACGGGGGTTGGTGAAGCTGTGATATAGGCGTATGTAGGAATGTCCCACGCGGGGTCATGTGCGGTCGCGGCGGGCAAAGCACACATCGTAAGGGTCAGTGTAAGCATTAGAAACAATGCAGTTATAGCGGGCTTAGTTTTTCCTTGAACATGCTTTCTACTAAATAATTTGTTGATTTTATTTCTCCTCCTAAGTTTATAGAAACTAAAAAGCTCACCGTCATCATTTAAATTTTATGCAAATCACCCCGAAAAATATTAAAAAATACCCATTTTCAGACGAAAAAGGCAACATTATAAGAAACCCTGTTTAAAGCAAATCCACCAGAATAAAGAAAAAAAGAGAATAAGGTTAAAATTCCTCTTAATGAAAATAAATGTGACACAGAGGCTAGAAACAGCAATAGCCCTATAGGCAACCTAAAAGAAGGGACATCGCTTTAGTGAATGAAATAAGCCCAATTCAGGCAAAAATCCTTAAAAAACTCTTAGTGGACGGCCGTAAAAGCATTTCAGAAATTGCAAAAGAAATTGGGGAATCAAAAGAAACAGTAAGTAAACAAGTCAAAGAAATGGAACAAGCAGAAATAATCAAAGGAGCAACAATCCACTTCAATTATAAAGGATTTGGCTACAAAGCAGTCGCTAGTTTACTGATAACAACTGACCCCCAGCAATCAGACACACTAGTAGCTTATGTCAAAAAAATGCCAGACATTTATGCAGCTTTCAATAGGGGCCCTAAAGGAGACATACGCGTCGTAACAACACTAAGAACGTTGCAACAACTAGATGAAGTCAAAGATGCAATCAAAAGGCATTTCCCAATTTCAAACATGAAAACAGTAATTTGGACAGATGTCAGAGAAATGCATGGTAACTTGAAACTGCTAGCTAACGATGCATCTGAGACGCCCAATACTGAAGAGTTGAGAATAGGAGAAAAGAATAACCACATCGATACGGAAATCGACGAAAAAGACATAAAATTAGCGGAGAAACTGGCTCAGAATGGCAGAGCACCCATGCAAAGAATTGCTAAAGAAATCGGCATCTCCAGTGAATCTACAAAAAAAAGGTATGAAAAGCTGAAGCGAAAAGGCTTATTGAAGGTAACGATTCAAACAGACCTGACGAAGTTGGGTTATCATGCTATGGCTGTTCTTTATTTATCAACGACACATGAGAATTCTTTGTCAATAATTAATGAGATCAGTCGAATCCCCGACGTTTTCAGCATAATGAAAACTAGCGGAGATTACGACCTGCAAATCTACGTCATGGTAAGAGATATTGAAGAACTGCTCAGAATTCAAGAAAAATTCTGGAAAATTCAAGGCGTAACAGAAATTGATATGGAAATGTCAAGATGTTCGAAGAAATGGCCAACGCCTCACCAGCACATGTCAACATTTTAAAGAGAACAAAACCAGTTAGGCATAAATCGCAAAGGTTATGTATTCACAACAAAACACGACATTTTAGCCATTTTTACTTAAAAAACGAAACATTATAAGAAAGAACTAGAAATGTTATATTGAAAGTGTTTTGAAATATAATTAAAATTAAAAACAAGGGAACATGAAGCTTCAATGTTGAAAATCAGCGAGCTAGATTCACAAATCTTGAAGTACCTGCTTCATGATGGCCGCGAAAGTTTTGCTGACATTGCAAAAAAATGCAACGTGACCAAGAACAAAGTCTGGAAACGTTACAATGTGATGGAAAAAAAGGGAGTTATCGTTGGAGCAACGCTTCAAGTAAATTTTGCTATTCTAGGCTACGACGCACTTGCAACCTTGCTTGTTAATATTGAAGCCCAGCAAATTGATCAAGTTGTTAAAAGAATTGAGCAAATAAAAGAAGTGCATGCATATCGACAGTACAACACTGCTTACAATTTGAGAGGGGTCGCCGTACTCAAGGATCTAAGTGAACTTGACCAAGTTAAAGAGGCAATTAGAAGAAAAATGCCCACGATGGGACTAAAAACGTACATTTGGACGGGAGTAAAAAATATCCCCCAAAATCTGATGTTAACACAAAACCAAAACATGATCGATAAAAGTTTTGAAACAGCAGAACCAGTTATTCCTAAACGTGAAAAGGAAGCAACAATTGATGAGTTAGACCGTAAAATTATTAATAAGCTCACTTCAAATGGTCGGGAGGCTTTTAGCGGAATTGCGCGGGATATAGGAACATCAACCGACACGATAGTGAAAAGGTACCATAAACTAAAGAACAATGGCGTAATTAAAGTGGCGATCCAGATTGACCTTAAACGTTTAGGATACCATGCGTTGCTGGATTTCAATATTGCTTCGGTTTCTTCGCTTAACTTGTCAGGGATTGTCGAGTCCCTTGAAAACACTCCTGACATCATAACTATTACCAAGACAAGCGGAGACTACGATTTGCAGGTGACGGCAGCTATAAGAAACATTGAACAAATGTTTACCCTGCAAGAAACAATTGCAAAAATACCAGGCGTGACCATTGTGGAAACAAGTGCAAGAAAACTTCCCACCGCGTGGCCTACACCCTTACAGTACATTTCAACATACTAACAACTATTCTGGTTGAAATATTTCTGCTCTCAAGAATTTTCTTGAATTGGGTTTGCTGGGGCTCTGGAACGGAAACCTTAGGAGAGAAGAAATGAAAACCAACAAGCAAGTTGGAAATTCATCACCAAAGCCCACTCAGCCCCTCTCAAACACAAATACATTAATTTTTCCGTCAAAAAAAGGAAAAAAGG
>JAOZHZ010000007.1 GCA_026014615.1 Candidatus Bathyarchaeota archaeon
ATGTCGGCTCTTCCTATCCTGGCCCTGCATAAGGGGCCAAGGGTGAGGCTGCTCGCCTATTAAAAGGGAACGTGAGCTGGGTTTAGACCGTCGTGAGACAGGTCGGACTTTATCTGCTGGGAGTGTTGGCTGCCTGAGGGGAAAGGGACCCTAGTACGAGAGGAACGGGTCGCTGTAGCCTCTAGTTAACCGGTTGTCTGATAAGGCAGTCGCCGGGCAGCCACGCTGTTGTGGATAAGAGCTGAAAGCATCTAAGCTCGAAGCCTCTCCCGAAAAGAGGCAGCCATTCCAGTTTCACTGGACGAAAGCACCCATAAAAGATGGGTTTGATGGAGCCGGGGTGTAAGCTAGAAGACTTCGGTCGACTAGCTCAGCCTGCGGCCACCAATCGCTTAAGGTGTCGTGCTAATGTAGTGTCTGAGCGATATTTGGCTGAAACACAAAACTGATGTGTTGCGAAAAATTGTTGTTTGCCTGTGCATGGGTTCTCCCTTGCAGTGTTTTGTTTGTTTTTATGCGTTGTGAATCTGCTGTTTTTGTGTTTGGTGTTTATTTTTTTGGTGGAACAGGCTCTGTTTTGGCTGTTCTGGTTTGCGAACAGTTTGTACTAAAACATCGCAATAAGTACCGCCCCCTCAATATCATCTATGGTTTGAGAGGCACAAGAAAATGAACTCTAAGATAGCTTACGCATTACTCCTAAGTCTGCTGATTTTGGTTTTACTGTACCCGTTATGTGCACAAGCCGTTGTTGATTCTCAACCGGTTGGACTTACAAAAAATTTACCCCCCGAGAGTTTGTCCGCGGAGAGTTCGCTCTCGCCTATCCTGTTACTGTTAATTTTAACAGCCTGTGTCATTGTTCCTGTGGCATTGTTTAGCAATAAGCAACATATAGAAACCTTCATACAGAAACGAAAAACACAGCACAACAAACCTTAACCGATGCATTTAAGCTTCTGTTGCTCTCCGAGGTGGATCCCCTCCCCTATAAATATAAGGCAAATGCAGAGGTTGTTGCATTAACGTCTTGGTACCCATTGAAGAAATAGGGTCTAACAACGTTTGCAGGCTGTTCTCTGTAGGCGCATGCAGTCAATAAATCAGCAAAAACAGTGCTTAACGGAACGCATCATCCTGTTAAAGCCAAACTGGGCAAAATACGGATTACCGTCCCAACCCATGCACTCAGGATTATTCGGGTTGTATAAAAAACTTTTCACAATAGTTCATATATCAAAATATATCAAATATTGCATGATTTAATTCAAAATATTGTATAAGTTGCATAGATCGGCTCACTTAGACAAAGCTTTTATCAGAGTAAAATCACATCTTACTCGAAAGTCAATGAATGTAAAATTCACTGTCAGCAAATGGGATATACTTCTTTTATTATGCGTGGCTGAGGGTGTCCTAATAACTATCTATAATCTCACCATTTTTTTAAACAATTCATTTCTAAACACAATAAACATAATTGCCCTGATAGTTCCCTTACTATCTATATCCTGGAGCAAAAGCAAAGAAAGACACAAAATGGAAAAACAGAACAGGTTTTTTTATTCAGCGCTATTTATCTTTGAGATAATTACATTCTTTAATTTGGTTTTCAACTTTCTATTATCTTACAACAGTCTTTTTCTGTTCACATTGCAGTTTGCTTCCTTTTTCTTTATCGCTATAGCTATACTAATTCACACTAAACCAAGACCTTTAAAAACTATCGAAAAGTCCAAGTCACAAGTTTAACTAACGTTAAATCTATTGGTCTCTTGAAGCGCACATAACTATGACTCTTCCCCGCCTTACCTTCCTATCCAAGTTTTCTGCATAAGTGGATTTGTGCTCCAAACATGACTGCAATGTGTAACTGGTTTGGGTTACAGTAATTATTTATCCTCTCGCCCTTCTACTGTAGAGTGGTGATTGTTATGGAGAAAGTTGACCTAAAAAAGCAACTCAAACAAATCTACAATCCCTCAGCCAAAGAAATCAGCGACGTAGATGTTCCTGTGATGAATTTTTTGATGATTGATGGACAAGGCAATCCAAATACGTCCCCCGATTATGTTGCAGCTATTGAGTGCCTCTTTAGTGTCTCATACACACTTAAGTTCATGATAAAAAAGCAGAAAGGCGTTGATTATGGGGTTTTGCCGCTGGAGGGTTTGTGGTGGATGGATGACATGACCCAGTTCAGCGTGGATAAAAAGGATGAGTGGAAGTGGACGGCGATGATTATACAACCCCCATGTGTTACTGAAGAAGACGTTAAAGTGGCAGTTGAGCAGGTTAAGAAAAAGAAAAACCCCGTGGCGCTTTCAAAACTTCGCTTCGAATCCTTCACTGAAGGCACGTCAGCGCAAATCCTATACTTTGGACCCTACGCAGAGGAAGGGACAACCATCCAGAAAATCCATGAGCACATCAAAGCAGGCGGACACCAGCTATTTGGGAAACATCACGAAATTTACCTTAACAATGTGCAGACTGTGGCGCCTGAAAAGTTAAAAACCGTGATTCGCCAACCCTTCAGATAACCCCAAGTTCGCCGATTTTTTCTGATAGTTCCCTGATTTGAACGCGGAATTTTTCTCTCATCTTCGTAAACCGCATCGCAGCAGAAGGATGCACAACCTCAAAATATTCAATACCCTCAACTCTTGGGGTTTCCTTCGCGGAGGCACCCAGCAAAACGATGATTTTTGGTTGAATAACTCTGATTTGTTCTTGCAGGTACGGCAGGCACGCAGCGACTTCGTCGGGGTAGGGTTTGCGGTTTTCTGGCGAGGTGTGTTTGACAATGTTTGTGATGTAGAGGGTTTCGCGTTTTATGCCAAATTCGGCTAAGGTTTTGGTTAAGAATTTTCCTGCTCTGCCTACAAAGGGCCTGCCTGTTTCGTCTTCGTCTGCGCCTGGGTTTTGTCCCACAATCATGACTTTTGCGTTTTCTGGTCCTTCGCCTGGTACGGCGTGTTTGGCTGTTTGATAGAGGCGGCATTTTTTGCAGTTTCGGATTTGATTGTTGAGTTCTTCAAGGACCATGTAATCAACCTTTGCTGGTGGGATTGAATAATACACAAGATTTAAAAATTCTCACTTCTTTACTGTCTAATCAAGGCACCCTGTTTTCTTAATAGCCTAAAAATGACCATTCAAGAAATTCTCTATGAAAGCGCATTTCGCGTATTCACAAAAATTGCTTTTCGATTCGAACCCTTAGCGCCAACTGCAATTACTTTCTTTATAAACCAACGACTTAGTCCCCTAAGAGACTCAGGCAAAATAGGTAACTACAAAACCAAAACAAGACGACTGGGCAGATTCCATTACATCATCGAAGTTGACTTGGATTTAACGGGGAAACAGGCGGTGTATCTTATGGATACCTTGTTACCTGAACGGTATAATTTTTTGAGGAGGTGGGGTTATGAGTGAAAAATCAGGCAAAATGAAGGTTACGTTGGAAGTTGAAATCAATGAGGAACTGATGGCGACGGTGAAAGATGCGGTTTCTCAGATGAGTGCGAAGCTTCCAGATATGATGAAGCACGGCGAAAAGAAAGAATAAACACGTAATCCTGCAACTTTTTCTTATTTTTTTACCTTTTTAGTTAAGCAAACGCTTTATTACTCAACTTGACATTTTATAGTTGGTGTTTACTTGAAGTTTCTGATTATCCAAAAAATCAAGCGAGAAGTACCCATGGAAAAATGGGCAAAAATGCTGCCGCTGCAATTCAAATATTTCGAAGCATTAGAAAAAGAGAAAACCATCGAGGTTACCTACCACCTTATCGGGCAACAGGGCAGCATGCTGATTGTGAATGTGGACTCTGATGAGCAACTAAGCAAAATCATCGGGCAAGACCCCATGTTCTTTGACAGCGAACGCGAAATTTACCCGTTAACCACAAGGCAAACCCACGAAAAACAAATCCGAGAAATCTTAACAAACGCTCTATAGGTTATGCATTATGGTTTGTCATGGTGGATTCAACTTAGATGAGACTACACGCCGTAGCTGGTATGACCCAGAAGCCATTTTGGAGGCCATCGGTCTAAGGGAAGGGATGACTTTTGTGGATGTAGGCTGTGCACACGGCTTTTTCACGTTTTTAGCAGCCAAAATTGTCGGGGAAACTGGTAGAGTGTACGGTGTGGATGTCGACCCAGCCGCTATTGAGAAGCTTATGCAGAAAGCCAAAGAGGAAGGCTTAAGCAATATCACCGCTAAAGCAGCATCTGCAGAAGAAACTGTTTTCTGCAAAGAATGCGCGGATTTTGTCTTTTTCAGCATGTCGCTGCATGATTTCCATGACCCCGCAAAAGTGTTGGTTAACGCTAGGGCAATGATTAAGCCTGAAGGAAAACTGGTTGATTTAGACTGGAAAAAACAGGATAAACCTGTTGGTCCACCCTCAAGTATACTTTTTAGTGAGGAAAAAGTCACTGAGTTGTTTGAGGCTGCAGGTTTCACAGTTGAATCCATCGCGATTGGCAAATACCACTATATCATAACAGGCAAACCGCTCACTTAAGTTTCAACGTTAGCATAGAGTTCCAGTAGGTCATGTTTGAACCATTCAGGCTGATCCTGATATGCTGAGTGCGCCGCACCCTGATACACCAGTAATTTGGCGTTTGGTAGTTTGCTGGTTAGGGTGCGCATTTCTTCGCCCGAAATGATGCTGTCAAGGGCTCCCCAGACAATGCGGGTTGGGAATGTAAATTTCTTGTAAGCTTCCACAAGTTTATTTTCCAGTGAATCTGCTGGTGCAACAACCATTAAGGCTTTCACAGGAAACTTGGCTGCATAGTTAAGTGCGATTTTCCCGCCAAGGCTTGCACCCAGAATCATAGGTACCGTGTCGCCGAAAACTTCTCGTATTGCCTCGTTGAGAATGATGATGTTTTTTTGGATGTCACGGGTTTTTGGGTAACCTCTGCTTTTAAGTCCATAAGGCATGTCTATTGCCAAAAACGACACGCGTTTTTCTAGTAAAAGCTTGATTAAACCAATTTTTTCCCAGACTTCAATGGTGTACGAGAATCCGTGTAGGAGCACGATTGGGGTTGTGTTGGTTGTGGCTTTGTAAATTATGCTTTGACATTTATGGTCTGCAATACTGAGTGCTTTCTCCAATCTGACTGCCTCCTTTTGCGGTTTGTGCAATGCTATACCGTTAAGTTCCAATAAATTTTATGGTTCAACTCGTTTTTTCACAAATCTTAAAAGTAAACTGAGCTAAATGGTAGCAGGGCATAAATTTGAAAAAAACCGCTTTAACACTTTTTCTTGTGCTGTGCCTTTTCATTTCAAGCTTACCAATTATACCCACTGCTCAATCAGCTATTGAGCAAACAATCTACGTTAGGCATGACGGAACAATTGAGCCCCCAACAGCCCCACTGCAACAAAACGGGGAAACCTACACTTTAACTTCCAACATAAACAGTTCAATAGTCTTGGAAAGAAACAGCATAATCCTTGATGGCGCTGGCTTCACCGTAAAGGGTGATGGCACCGGAGTTGCTGTTAACATGACCTGCATAAATGCGGTTGCCCAAAACCTTAAAATCACAAATTGGGAATGCGGTGTACTGGGCGTTTTCAACAATAACACAATCAGGGACTGCTACATTACGCAGTGTGGTTCTGGTATCAAAATTTATGCACAGTACTACGCGGTTGTGTCAAACCAGCTAATAGATAACGATGAGGGTGTACGTGTCGGCGAGGGCGGGCTTAACTTTTTTGCCGGCAACACAATTTCTGAGAACCAAGTCGGGCTTATCCTGTATGACTCCGGGAATCTAATAGTGCAAAACACTATCTTAGACAGCAGTACAACTGCCATTCACCTTATGACTCAAGGCTGGAATCAACTGGTGTATGGTAATAATTTTGAAGATAACAATCGTTGCCTAATAGATGACACAACCAATCGTCCAGATCAAACCCACATTTACCCTTGGGACGATGGATCTAGGGGCAACTACTGGAGCGACTATACGGGCGTAGATACAAGTGGTTCAGGCATCGGCGATATACCCTACATTATTGACACTTACAGAACCATAAATGGAATGGCAGATTACAATAACGTTGACCGTTACCCATTAACCGCTCCAGTAAACATT
Source organism: Candidatus Bathyarchaeota archaeon (assembly GCA_026014615.1). Taxonomy (GTDB): domain Archaea; phylum Thermoproteota; class Bathyarchaeia; order Bathyarchaeales; family Bathycorpusculaceae; genus JADGNF01. The sequence goes on from JAOZHZ010000007.1 coordinate 6,148, forward strand.
GCGGTTGCTGTTCCAGGCGTTCCAGTTTATCTTTCTGCCGCGGCTGCTCCACCTGCCCCGAACCCAGAAAACCAAGCCAAAGCATTTTCTTTCTTATCAGATGTGCTTGGTCTTGACTTGAGTCAATATGTTTTGGTAAATGGTTCTGAGTCTGGATTTTCTGACAGTATTGGAGCCCCCATTGCTCAGCGTCAAGCAACATACCTTCAGTATTCATTTCATACACTTCGTGACTCAATGTTGACTGGTCTTATCACAATCCAAATAATTCTGGTAGATGGAAACGTTGTATCCTGCAGACTTATTTGTGTAGGCGGAGCCGCTTATTTCAAAGAAGAATTAATAACAAACTCTGATATTGCGTTGCAGATACTTTCGAATTATGCCCCATGGACAAGTGACCCTGAAGTTCAAGTGATGAAAAATCTTATGGATGCAGCAATATCTGATGGGGTAACCAATAAAACTCAAGGTGATCTACGTTTTACAGTTGAGTCTGTCCTTTCTCTTTCTGGCGGTTATAATATCACTTCTTTTGGGTGGTACAACACTTTTAATGACGCCCCCTATACAGGAGCAACCTTGGAATTCACCAGGTTCAATGAGCACATAATCGAGTTGGTTTTCACTGATAACCGTGGGCTCTACCAAATCGGAAACACAAACATAACCATTTCAAAAGAGCAAGCTATCCAAATCGCAGAAGACTACATAACCCAAACATACTCCTGCAAAGTATTCTCAAAAGGTTTCCTGAAAACAATCGACAATTTGGTCCTTACAGGTTCATCCACAGCCAGTTTAGCCACTACAATTCGTGACCCCACTACCCTTTATCCTTACTGGAGTGTTCAGCTAAACCTTGACGATGCCTCTTCTGAGTTTTTTAAAGAATTAACGGTTAATGTTTGGGCAGATTCAGGACGCGTGATTGATGCTCAACATCAAATAACACAAGACCAACCCTCTCCCTCAGATGGCTACTTTGATATTCAAGCCATCCTAAGCTTTAGTCGCACTTTACTGATGGTTTTTGTAATAATTGCCACATGCATACTGGTAGCGCTTATTGCTTTGGTTTTTTATTTGAGAAAAAGAGATAAAGCCGCAAAACCACAGATTCGACCGAGGCTAGTCAGGTAGAGTGGGTTCTTTATGGTTTGCGTAAACCTCAAATAATTACTCCAACTTAAACTTATGTTAGGTGAACTTTTTTGGTTGTTAAAGTCGGCGATAAAGCCCCAGACTTCACATTGCCCTCACAAATGGGCGACAATGTAACCCTGTCAGAATTTTTTGGCAAGAAAAACATCGTGCTCTACTTTTACCCCAAAGACGAAACCACAGGATGCACCCGTGAAGCCTGCAGTTTCCGTGACGCCTACCAAGAACTGACCAGTCTTGACGCGCAAGTGCTGGGTGTGAGTGGGCAAAGCGTGGAATCCCACAAATCGTTTGCGTCACATTATGGATTGCCTTTTTTGCTCTTAGCTGATGTTGATAACAAAGTCCGCGAACTCTACGATGTCCCAAAAACGTTGGGTTTGTTGCCGGGGCGAGTAACATACATCATCGACAAGAAGGGTGTAGTGCGCCATATTTTTAATTCCCAAACCCAAGCTGAACGACATGTGCAAGAAGCCAAAGACACGCTCTCCCAACTGCAAAAAGAGGAGACCACACAGAAAGTTGAGGCATAAAAACTAATGCTCCACATGGATTCGTGTCGCTGCTTGTCATCAAAGAACTTGGGCACTATAAATGGCAATCAAATATCCCGTATAGGAAGAGGTATTTATCTCTCTGGGACGGCATCTGGAAACACACTTTCTGGAAACACAGCCTTAAGATGTTCTACATATGGTTTAGTAGATGATGGTTCAACAAACAATGATTGTTTACGGTCAATTTACTGGAGTTACTGCAGGAATTATGCTCTTCGGTTCTTCTGAAGCACATATGCTATACAATAACACAGTTTATGTCCCTTAAGCCTTCTTTATCTTTTTTTAAAATACAATAAATATTCACTGTAAAATACTCTTTTAGAAACGGAAATTTACTAAGGATCGTGAAAATTTTTAATACCTGTTTTTCTCTTCCAGCACTGGCTTGGTTTGTTTTTATGAATACTGTATTTAATTTGTTATTTTGTATAATGTTGCTAAATCGTTTAACTGTGATTTTATTAAGGCCATTTGCTACATCTCCGTATGAATGGAACTCTGTGGTATTGAGATAATTGTTTAGCTCTTGGATAACTATTTTTTCTGGAAATAATAGATGTGTCCAAGGTAATTTGAAATATGGATTTATATGACCTCCAGTTGGTGCCTTCCAGAAAGGTGAAAAACCAATTACAAGTTGACCATCTGGTTTAAGATATTGTAGGATTTGTTCTATGTATCTTTCAGGATTTTCATAATGCTCAAAACTATTCTTTGACAGAATTATGTCAAATTGTTTGTTATGTAAATCCTCAAGGCTCTCGAAAAAACTGATTTTTGATTGTGTAAATTGGGCATCACTATTTAGTTTGTTCTTTGCATAAAAGAGTGCTTTTTTGAATGGGTCAACGCCAACTACTTCCAAAGCACCTTTTTTTGCTATTCTAAAACAAGTCGAGCCATAACCACAACCTAAGTCTAATACTGTTTTATTTTTAAAGTCTATTTGATTATTGAATCTGTTAAGGTACTCTTGGGTGCTTTGAAAACCCTCTTGGAAGAATTTATCATCAGTTCGAGGTTGATATGTTCCTTTTTTTCTTCTACGTGTCGCCCTTAATAATTTCATTGATGCTTTTTCTAAAACTTGCATTGTTATCCCTCAAATACAGTTTTTAGTAAGATGGTTTTGTTGTGGATTTTTGGGCATTGCTCCTTTGGGGTAACACATACGGGGTTTTGTCCCTTGACTTGTTAAATTTTCCCAAGCAGGAGTACTATGTCCTTCAAAATTGTCAAGTTTAAATTTAAATTCTAATCCATAATTCATAGAATATTTCCAAGCACAAACATGATGAAAAGCATGTTGATATTTTTCTATGAATGTACTGCGTTTGATAACCTGCCCTGCCGAATCACCGAATATTGATATTTCGGGCAAATCATAATATCCACAGTATAGGTCAATTCTTAAAATTTTTTCCGCAACAACTTCTAATAACTCCCCCATCATTGGAGTGGCTCCATCTTTTTCTTGAAAACAAAAATGATAACCTTTGTAAATATCTTTCAAGCGTTTTGTTCCATGCTTTTCAAAGATGTCTTTCATTGCTTGAAAAAAAACTTTTCTAAATTCATTTTCATCTTCAATAGTCATAGCAGCAGCCATAAAAGCCTCAAATTTTTTGCCAGGGCTTTCTATTATTTCTCTTTTAAATAAAGCTGAATCGAAACCTGCAATGATTTTCCCCAAATTTTCTCTCTCCACAAAAATATTTATTGTAGGATATTTTTTAAAGATTTATATTACATAAGATAAAATCTTTTTTTTGGTTATGACAAATAACTTAACAGTATCGCTCCACTTATACAACACATTAACCAGCAAAACCGAGCCTTTCTTGCCCAGAGAAGATAAGCAGGTTAAAATGTACACCTGTGGACCAAGCACCTATCAGCCCGCGCATATTGGCAATTACCGAACCTTTCTCTATGAAGACATTCTGCAACGTTACATAGAATACTTAGGGTACAAAGTCATACGGCTAATGACGCTTACCGATGTTGAGGACAAGGCAGTGGAGCAAGCAAAAAAAGAAAACCTCACACTTGAACAGTTAACTGCAAAAAATGAAGCCACATTTTTCTTAGACTTTAATCTTCTTAAAAATAAAGAACCCGACCTTGCCATCAGAGCCTCCAGCGCCATCGACCAAGCCGTCAAACTCATCCAACAACTTCTCCAAAAAGGCATCGCATACACCCACACTTATCGCGGTACAGAAAACGTGTACTTTGACCCCCTAAAATTCAAAGACTTTGGCAAACTTGCCCATCTGGACATGACTAAATGGCCCAAGAAAAAACGCAGGTTCCACAAGGACACATATCCCGGTACGCCGTGGACTAGGGGTGATTTTGTGCTCTGGCACGGATGCAAACCCAATGATGCCTGCTATGAATCACCGCTTGGGCGAGGGCGTCCATCGTGGAACGTGCAAGACCCAGCGATTGTGACTAAACATTTAGGGTTTCAAATTGACCTTGCCTGTGGTGGCATTGATAATTTGGTGCGGCATCACGATTACAATTTGGCAGTTGTTGAGGCGGTTTCGGGTTTGCAGTTCTCAAAGTTTTGGCTACATGGTGGGCACTTGTTGGTGGATGGCAAAAAGATGAGCAAAAGCAAAGGAAACGTGCTCTACCTCAAAGACTTGCTCGATAAAGGCTTTTCGGGGCAGCAAATACGGTTCTTTCTAATTTATGCGCCGTACCGTGAAAAACTTGATTTCACATTGGACGGTTTAGTGCAGACCAGCCAGAAACTGGATGCGTTAAAAGAGATGATTATACAGATTCAAACTGAGAACTCGCAGACTTCCAATCCTCAAACAATTGAGTTGCCACAGAAAATCCGGGTGGTGTTTGAGGAAAAAATGAATGAAAACTTGGATGTCCGCGGGGCGTTTGATGGGGTTTATGATGTTGTGATGAGGCTTCATTTGATGCGTGATAGTTTAAGCATTGAAGAAGTTTCCGCCACCGTAAACAACCTGCAACGAGTCGACAGTGTACTGCAGTGTTTATTCTAAGTCGCCCACGTATTTGACCTTCTCCATGTTGTCTGCGCCGTGTGGTGCCATGGATAGGTCATCGGTTAGGTCTTTGCCTGCGTCATGCATGCCCATGTGGCTGCCATCTGCCCAAAAACTGCTCTCCGTTACATCGTAAACTTTGCCTTCAACAGCAACCCATGCGGGTTTGCCGTTTTGCCCATTATTTTCTTCTAGTTCTTGTTTAGTTATTTTAGCCATAAAAATCACGAATCCTACTATTAGAAAGACTAAAGGTTGCTTTAAACATTTAGGGCTTACAGCTTTGTTATAGCAATTTTAATAAGGTCGACAAGAAACCCTTTGGTGGAGAATTACCTTGCCAGAAAAAATTCTAGTTACATCCGCATGGCCCTACATCAACGTCACCCCGCACCTTGGCAACCTAGTCGGCTCTGTGCTTTCCGCCGATGTTGCAGCACGATATTTCCGACTGCGCGGGGATGATGTTTTAATGGTCAGCGGCTCCGACACACACGGCACACCCATCGAGGTGGAGGCAATGCGCCAAAAAATCTCTCCGAAACAGCTTACCGACCAAAACCATGCTCGCGTCTCTGAGCTTTTCCGTCGTTGGGAGGCTTCTTTTGACAATTATACCAGCACCGAAAGCCCAGTGCATAAGGAGTTTGTCCAGAAGACTCTTTTACAGATTCAGAAAAACGGCTACATCTTTGAGGAGGAAACCCAGATGCTCTATTGTGAGCATGACCAGCGGTTCTTGCCTGACCGCTTCGTCGAGGGCAAATGCCCCTATTGTGGCGCTGAACGGGCGCGTGGTGACCAATGTGATAAATGCGGTAAACTTCTTGAGCCAACCGCGCTAATTGAGCCTTATTGTACCATCTGCAAAAACAAGCCAATCCTAAAAACAACCAAGCACTGGTACATTGACCTCTCAAAACTCACCGAACCCCTACGCCAATACATACAGGAAAACCCGCAGTTGCCCGCCAACGTGAAAGCCTTCAGCCTCAACTGGATAAAGGATGGCTTAAAACCCCGCGCGGTCACACGCGACATCGAATGGGGCATAGCCGCACCGTTTGAGGGTGCCCAGGGCAAAACCATCTATGTTTGGGTGGACGCGGTTTTGGGTTATGTTTCTGCTACGATTGAGCAGTGCCAACGCATGGGGCAACCTGAGAAATGGCGTGAGTTTTGGTTCAATAAGGATGCTAAAACGCTGTATTTCATCGGCAAAGACAACATCCCATTCCACACAATCATCCTCCCAGCACTGCTCCTAGCGACGGGTGAAGGCTACAACCTACCATGGAACGTTTCCTCAACAGAATTTTTGCAATTCAAGGGCGAAAAAGCATCTAAAAGCCGCCGCATCGGCATCTGGATAGACGAGGCGTTGGAAATGTTTCCCGTGGACACATGGCGCTTCTTTTTAACAGCCACACGACCCGAAAGCAAGGACACAGATTTCACATGGGACATCTTCGCAGGAAAAATCAACGCCGACCTCAACGACACCTACGGCAACTTCATTCACCGCACACTCTCATTTATCAACAACAAATTCAACAGCACAATTCCCAACCCAACCAAACTCGACGATGGTGACCGTGCAGTTTTGCAGGCAATCAAGGAAAAAGTGGATTTCGCAGCACAAGAACTAAACGCCCAACACTTGCAGTCAGCAGCCAACACACTAATTGCCCTAACACGCATCGGCAACCAGTACCTCAACGACAAAGAACCCTGGAAACTGATGAAAACCGACTTGGAACGTGCTTCAAGCATTTTCTATGTTGCCGTGCAAGTGGTGAAGGCTGCCGCGGTGATTTCCGAGCCGTTTATGCCAGCGGTTAGTCAGCAACTATGGCAAACCCTAAACCTGCAAGGCACAGTACATGATGCCGAATGGGAAGACGCGCTACAACCGTTGGAGGCTGGGCATCAAATCCAAAAGGCAACGCCGCTGTTCCAGAAAATCGAATCTGACCCAGCAAAACTTGAAGAAAAACTAGTACAAATCCGCGAAAAAGCCACTTCTGAGGCAAAATAATGCAGATAAAAGCCGACCTCCACGTACACACCACCTACTCAAACGATTCCCTAATAACCCCCAAAGAGCTCGTTTACTATGCTAAGCAAAAAGGGTTAAACGCTGTTGCCGTAACTGACCACAACACGTTGGAGGGCGCTTGGAAAATCGCAAGAGATACCAAGGATTTTCTTGTTTTGCCGGGTATGGAGGTTTCGAGCGCGGATGGGCATATTGTTGCTTTGAATATTAAAGAGCTCATTCCCAGAGGCTTGAGCGCTGAGGAAACTGTGGAGCGGATTCATAGTCAGGGTGGTGTGGCTGTTGCGTGTCATCCGTATGCTTTTTTGAAGGGTTGCTTAAACGATAAGGTTTCAGGCTCTTTTGATGCTATTGAGATTATTAATGCGCGGGCTTTTCCGTTTGGGCGTAACGTGCGAAAGGCTGAGGCAGCCGCGAAACGTTACAGTTTAAGTCGTGTGGCTGGGACGGATTCGCATTATGGACGCCAAATCGGAACCGCCTACACAATCATCCAAGCTCAAGAAGCCACTGTAGATTCAGTCTGCAAAGCCATAGTGGCTGGGAACTGTGAACCTCACGGTTGCGCGGTGCCCTTGATGGTGAATCTTGAAATGAACATTCAACGCCTCAAAAGGCTGATAAAAAAAGCTAGTCACCCAACCTAACCCGCTTAGTGGACGTTTTGTTTAGTATGTTTTATATCTTCTTTTTAATCCAATATTAGCAAATAACTCCAAATAATTGATGCTGGATGGCTAATCCCAGTTCTGTACTGTGTCGTTTCAGGTCCGCGTTTAACAAGTGGCGAGTGGCATTGCTGATTCTGATGGTGGCGTATGCAGGCTTTATTTTGCTTGGTCTGTCCACGGCGGCTTTCCTCTGGGACGAAAGCACCCACCTAAACAGCGGCTTATTTCTGGTTCAAGGAAGATTTGGCGACTTTATGCATACCAACGCGTTTTATCCGCCCCTGTTCAATGTGGCAACGGCAGGTTTCTTTGAGCTTTTCGGCATAAGTCTTCTTAGTGCCCGCTTGGTTTCGCTGGTTTTTTCGTTGCTTACTTTGTGGGTGGTTTTTGAATTTACCAATAAACTCTACAGCGCCAAAACTGCCCTGCTCTCAAGTGTTCTTCTCGCTCTGATGCCGGGGTACTTCTGGCTAAGCCGCATGGCAATGATTGAAGTAATGCTCACATTCTTCTTTGTTCTCTCGCTAATGCTGTTTTTTAGTTGGCTTAAGAACAGACAAGACAAGTATCTGGTGCTAAGCGGATTCGCACTGGGACTGGGTTTTCTCACCAAATACCAAGTTGCCATAGCAGGCGTTGTGATGATTTTTAGCATATTATTTTTGGCGCGGGGGCAGCTTAAGCAGCGCTTCTCCAAATTCGCCCTGCTGATTGTTGCGGTTGCTGCTTTTGCTCTTGCATGGATGTTTATTGCTTATCAAACCTACGCCAGCGACCTCTTTAATCAGTGGATTTACGCCTTAGAAATCGGCAATCCGGGCAAAATGCTGTATGCTGACAGATTTTTCACCCCAATATTCTACCTTGTGGACATGACATGGCCTTATAGTCATATTCACCCGATTTCAATTCTGCTCTACCTTGTCAGTTTGGGGGGCTTGGGTTTTTTTGCTTGGAGACGAAAACCCGAAGACAAGTTTTTGCTAATCTGGTTTGTTGTGGTGTACCTATTTTTCACGTTGATTCCTAACAAGGAATGGCGCTACGTTATTCCACTGTTTCCTGTACTGGCCATCTCGTCCGCGTGCCTGATTCTGTATTCCTATAATAGGCTATTTGGGGCGTTAAAGTCAGGGTTCAGCTTGGATAGAAAACGTAAATTCCAAATCGCCGCTGCACTGCTGACGATTTTCTTGGCATCTGGTATGGCATTGAGCGTTTATGATGGGTATTGCATTGCAGAAACTGACCAGTTCCCTGTAGAAAACCAGCAGGCAGCCCAATATCTATACAATCACCTGTTGCCTAACGAATCCGTAGCGGTGGTTTGCGCTACCAACATTTTCAGTCAAGATATGATACAATTCTACCTGTGGATGGACGGCACTAAGCACAATGAGGTTTGGCAGTACCCTGAGCAGCCCGCGGACTCATACACGCCAAACTTTGACATAAACGAATTCATCAGCCTATGCAAAGAACACAACACAAAATACGTCTTAACCTACCTGCTGGGTAGGGAAACCTACTTCAATAGTACCCTAACCACTCAGGAAGTAGCCAGACAAATGTTTGAATCAGGAAACTTTAGTGCGTGGTCTGAGGATTTGACTTTTGGTGTTAATCCCCGAATGATTTCGTTGTATGAGTTTTTGGGTTAAGGCTTTACTTGGAGCAGTTCAAAGCCTGTTTTAGGGTCTTTAATTCTCTGCGCCGAAATATCTGCCAATTCTAAGATTACGACTTCACCAATGAGCCACACATTAACACCTGCCCGAACACAACCCGTAACCGCATGATTTTCTCTGCCAAAACTTGCATGCATGTGCAGTTTGGGGATGCCCTGTTCGTCTTGGATTAGTGTTCCTACTCCGTAGGTTTCGTGGACTCCCAGCAGAAGCGTAAGTATTGGGTTGTGGGGTGGTGCATCGGCGTTTTTGGGTCCTACGACGAGTTTGCTGCCCTCTTTGGCGCCGCCTAAAAAGAAGCAGAGGGCGTGGCGGATTTTGTTTTGGGTTGCAAATTTTTCGATGGTTTCATGTAGGACTTCTTTGTCGTAGAGTCTGAGAACAAATATTCTTCCAAGTTTAGCTTCTGTGTAATCCATACGGTTAGCCCCGTCTTGGCTAAAACAAAATATGCTATAATATATAAGGAGTTAAATGGGAATTACAGGTTTGTAGGTTCTCGGGGTTTAGATTCTGGTTATATACAGTGCTTTTTTGGCTTGTTCTTTACGTTTCTTTAATGGCACGTTTGCTATGCTGTCTTCAACTATGACGGCTGTTGCTGATTGACCATTTTGAGTGTGCCTTGTCTTTTTCATATTTTTCAACCTCTTAAGAATCCATGCATGTATCACATTAAGCTTATAAACGTTGTGAATTTTTAAATGAATGTTCACACCCTTTTTTGTTTTTTATATAACATTAAATGTTGCCAAAAAAGATTGAAAAACAACCGCTACATCCTTTGTTTTCTGGAAAAATTAAAAAGCAAAACCACCCCATAATCGTTTAAGGGGGCATATCTTTGAAAGCTTTAGTCTTTGCTGTTTTGGTTTTTCTGCTGTTGCCAGCGGGATTTTGCGGTTTCTCCTCTGTAGCATCAGCCGAGGACGAGTATCCCGTGTTTGCTATGCCAGTGGAGTGGGTTAACTACACTATAGTAAATGTGGACGGGGAACTGTGGACTAAAATTGACGGGTACTACCCCATTAGCATCCAAAATTACAAAGACAGTTTTGCATATTTCCCCATGTTTTATCCTGTTCCACCCCAAACCACCAATATCACATGTACACTCAACGGAAACCCTCTGCCCCTAAACGGCTACAGCAGCAGCCTACATCACACAGCCATTGGCGATTGGGAAATGGCTCTCTTCGAGGTTGGGCCAGTCGCTGACTCCTTTGTGCTAACAATACATTACACACATCCCCTGCAAATGATTAATGGCAGTTACCTGTTCCTCTACGACCTAAACATCAGCCCCTACCTAACAGAAGAACAGCCCAATTCAACCATTTACTACACCATCAATTTCTGTGTCAACGCCACCAACATCCAAGTCTACACCACCAAAACCGACACACAATGGAACCCCATAAACTTCACCCAAACCCAAAACGACCAATTAAACACGGTTTCCATAACACAAGAATCCCAATACCAAAACGTACTCGGTGACTTAGTGGTGATGTTTAATGCTCCAGAGGTGGTTGCGGAGTTTCCCGCGTGGATTCTTATGGTTCTCATTGTAGCTTTAACAGTTGCCGCCTTGGGTTATAGCAGGTCACGTGTTAAATCAGCACAAACTTAGGTTTTTTGCGAATCCTTTTTGTTTCCCTATTCCTCATAATTTTTGTGTGAAATCTGTTGCCGCTGCTTTCAAGTTTTGACCCTTGGCATTCCAGCCTCTGCACTTGCCCGCCAAAACTCACCTTTAACCCCTACACGGGTTGCGACCACGGCTGCCTCTACTGCTACGCCACAGGCTACGTCCAAAACTTCCAAAACTGCCACCCCAAAAAAGACCAACTCGTGACAATCCAGCGGGAAGCCACAAAACTCAAGGGCGAAACAGTGCTGCTCTCCAGCTCCTCAGACCCCTACCCCACTGTGGAAGCCGTGTTGCATTGGACAAGAAAAATCCTCCAAATCTTATGTGAGCGCAACTGCAAAATCGAAATCACCACCAAAAGTCACCTTGTAATACGCGACATCGACCTGCTATCTAAGGTTCCCTCAACCGTAGCCTTCACCATAACAACAGATGATGATGCGCAAGCTAAACTTTTGGAGCCCCACGCGCCGCCGCCAAGCATGCGAATCGAAGCCGCCCAAGACTTAATCAAAGCAGGTATCCCCGTAATCGTCCGAATCGACCCCATCATTCCCCTCGTAAACGACATGCCCTACACCCTAATAGAAAAACTTGCAGACATTGGCGTAAAGCACATAATTAGTTCAACCTACAAGCCCAAAGGTGATAATTGGCAACGAATGAAAGCGGCAATGCCCAAGGAAATGGAGAAAATCGCGCATTTCTACTTCAAAGAAGGTGAACGTGTCGGCGGAAACATTTTGCTTCCTCAGGAGTTGCGGCAAAAAATCATTGGCAACGTTCGCGAGATAGTCTTAGAGCATGGCATGAGCTTTGCAGTCTGCCGAGAAGGCATACCCAAACTAAACACCGCCACCTGTGATGGTTCGCATTTGATGCCTAAACGGGAGGCTTACAAGTGGTAACCGAGCGCGTAATCATGCTCGTAGACTTAGACTATTTTTTTGCTCAATGCGAAGAACTGCGCAACCCCGATATCAAAAACAAACCCGTAGTTGTAGGTGTCTACAGCGGGCGAACTGAGGACAGTGGAGCCGTCAGCACCAGCAACTACATCGCCCGTGGTTACGGCGTAAAATCAGGTATGCCCCTTTTCATGGCTAAACGCAAGCTGGAAGGCACCGACGCGGTTTTCCTGCATGTTGATCACGAATACTATGATGAGATGAGCAATAAAATCATGGAGCTCCTTCACGGTTACGCGGGCAGTCTTGAGCAGGTTAGTGTGGATGAGGCGTACCTTGACGTGACTGTACAAGTGGATGGCAGTTTTGAGACAGCCCGTGAGTACGCCCAAAAAATCAAACAGGACGCCAAACAAAAACTGCGCGTGTCCTTTAGCATTGGGGTTGCGCCAAACAAGCTTGTGGCAAAAATCGCCTGTGACAGCCAAAAACCCGACGGCTTAACCATAGTAAAACCCGAAGACGTCAAAGCCTTCCTCTCACCGATGCCCGTGAATCGTCTGCTTGGTGTGGGCAAAAAAACCACTTTGAAAATGGAGCAGATGGACATAAAAACAATCGGTGACTTGGCAGGGTTTAACGTGCAAAAACTCATCGAGGTTTTTGGGCGAACCTTGGGCTTGTATTTTTACACTGCCGCCAACGGTGTAGATAACACGCCTGTTCTTGAGCAGGGTGAAGCAGAATCAATCAGCAGAATCGGAACCCTCAAAATGGACACGCGCAATTTGGAATTTCTTTTACAGAAAACCACCGAGTTAACCGAGGATGTTTACCGCGAAGTCACCGAGAAACGCCTCAGTTTCAAACAGATTACAATCCACGCTGTACTAACCGATTTAACCAGCAAAACCCGCATGACAACGCTGGATACTCCCTCAAAAGACAAAGGCATAATCAACAAAACCGTGCGGGCTTTAATGGAAAAGTTTCTCTCTGAATCCACACTGGAAATCCGCCGTGTCGGCGTTAAAGTTTCGGGTTTTAGCAGAGAAGAACCCAAACAGAAGCAGCTTACAGGTTTCTTTTAGTTGTTTTAAGTTTAGTCAAGAAAGTTTGACTTGGCAGGTCAGGAAAGTTTGACTAACTTAGTCAAGGTTTTTTGACGAAAACCCTTTAATTTTTCATCTCGCCCCATCAATTTTTGGTGCAAGAGAATGAAAACTCAAAAAGTAATGGCTATTCTCGCAGTAACCCTGTTTACTCTAAGTTTAATTGTTCCAGCCGCAACCGTGAACGCGGCAATTCCAGATGTGGTGGGCTACTGGAAAATGGACCAAATAACTGCGTCTGATAACAACCGCATAGCACCCGACGAAACAGGCGTAAACAATGCAATTTTGGGACCAGCAGATCATGAGCCAGTTTTAGTGGACAGCCCCTTTGACAAGGGCATCCAGTTCGACGGCGCGGGCTTTGCGTATGTAGCGATTAATTTCCTTGTGGGTTTTCCGCCATCTTCCCCAGCCATCCAAATCCCAATCAGCACCAACCTAAACATAGAGAAACAAATCAAACTCGAAGCCTGGATAAACGTGCAAGCGCTCAAAACCGACGCTGAATACAATCAGGTTATCGTCAAGTGCACCCGAACAACTGAGTCATGGGATTCAATTGACAAGGTTGTTGGGTTAGCCGTGAAATCCGCGCAGGTCGGCACTGATGCCTCGGCAACTGAAGGTTACCTGTCTGGGTTTGTTCTCACTGACACTGGCGGCTACAATGAGATAGTGACGACGTCGCGGGTTATTCCGCTTAACACTTGGGTTCATGTTGCTTTTGAACGAACAGGAACGGGCATGCACCTGTACCTTAACGGGGCAGAAATGAACGTGAATGTGGTTCACGGCGTTCAGGCTCCCGTAGGCGACATTGTGGATGGCACGGAGGTTTACTTTGGTCATGATGCAAAAATAACAATGGATGAGGTTGAAATGATAGATTTAGCTCCAATAGCAAACGCTGCCGCTTCCTCAATAGAAATCGGAGACAACATGCTAATTGCGATAATTGCGGTTTCCGTGATTTTCGCGGTGGCATGGTTACTTCGGCGTGCAGTGCAAATGTGGATAATCAGAGCAAAAGCCTGAGGAACTTTTGCCTCCCCTTCCCTTTTTTAGGAGGAAACAAGATGGGAATTGAACTAAAACTCTTACAAATGATGCTACGGCAAAAAATTCTGGGCAAAGGTGTAGAAGCCAAACCACTCACACCCACCGTTGCATCCTTTGCGGTTACTAAAGCCTGCAACCTAAATTGTCTACACTGCCACGCAGAAGCCCGCGAACCCTTCCCAAACGAACTAACCATACCTGAAGGCGCCAAAGTCATCACTGACCTCGCCGAGTTGGGCACGCAAGCCCTAATTTTCACAGGCGGCGAACCCCTAATCCGCAAAGACATGATTCTCACACTGGCAGAGTACGCAGTGGACAATGGAATCATACCCGCAATGCTTACCAACGGAGGCTTCATACAAACAAAAAAGGCTGCGCTTGAACTCAAAGAAGCAGGTATAATGGCGCTTGGGATTCCGATTGATTCGGTTGAACCTGATAAGCACGATTGGTTACGACAAGTGCCTGGAACCTTTGCCAAGGCAATTAACGCGATTAAAATCTGCCGCGAAGTTGACCTAAAAGTCGTTGTAACCACAATGGCACTGCAAACCAATTACAAGCAACTGCCCCAACTGGTTGAGCTACTGCAGAGCCTTGACCTTGATATGGTCGCGATTTATGATTTGGTGCCTCAGGGACGCGGCAAAGACGTGGAGGAGCTACTTATGACTGATACGCAGCGCCTTGAAGTGTTCCGTTATTTGCAGAAGGTTCAGGAAACCCGCGAAATGCTCTTCATGTTCAGCGGCGGACAACCCCTCTACCCAAGCGTCATAACGGAGATGCACAAGCAACACGGAACCAAACCCAAAAACCTGCTCCTAAAAGAATTCTGGATTGACGCCCAATGCGGTTGCCCCGCAGGAATCCAATACATCAGCATCCGACCCAACGGCGACGTTTTCCCCTGCCCCTTTCTGCCCCTAAAAGCGGGAAATGTTCGGGAGAAGAACATGGTGGATATCTGGTATCACTCGCCGCTTTTGAAAACGCTGCGTGACCGTAGTAACTTGCATGGGGAATGCGGAAAATGCGAGTTTCGAGAAACCTGCGGAGGATGCAGAGGACGTGCACATGCACTCACAGGTGACTACCTCGGTGATGATATTGCCTGTTTAAAGAAGGTCATGAATAAAGAGGGCATTACGCCGGATTGTATTGAGCATTTTGGATGGTGCGTAGGCTAAAAAATCATATTTGGAGCCTATTAGAAACTCTATGCAGTTTCTATAAGGGGGAGGTCTGTAATGGCAGAAAACAAGTTCATTAAATGTTGAAAATTTTGCTGTTTGGATTATTGTTGGTTTTGAGTTCGCTCGTAATGATACAGGTACTCCTGCGCGTAACCAGCATATTTGCCAAAGTAGCTTCTGCCAAACCCATTCAGCAATTCGTATTCGGTGTTGGTGAGGCTGTCGTGGCTCTGCATCTTCTTAACAGCCTCTTGGGGCAGCAGGTTTCCATAATACTTGAGCATAACACGCTTAACCCATACATCCACGGGGAAAGCCTCAGATTTCTCCAGCGAAAACAACAGTACACAATCTGCAACCTTAGCCCCCACGCCTGGAAACTCCAACAATGCCTTCTTAGCCTCGGTGTAAGGCACGGTTTTGAGGGTTTCAAGGTCAAACCCGCTTTCAAGAATCTTCTTAGCCGTTCCCTGCACATACTTAGCACGATAACCCAAACCACACTCCCGCAAACCATTCTCACTTGCAACTGCCAACTTTTCCACAGACGGAAACGCATAAAGCTCCATTTCGTCAAAGCAGACTTTTTCGCCGTACTTTCTGCAAATGTTGGTCAGCATGTGCTCGATGGCGGCTATGCTTTTGAAGGTGGCGCATTCAAACCCAATTAGGCACTCCCACGGAGGCTGACGCACAATCCGCAAACCCTCAAAACAGGAAAGTGCCTTTGCAATTACTTGGTCTTTGCAGACGCTCTGACAAATCACTCCTAAATCATCATTTAACCCAAAATATTGACGTACAAACGCTTCACTTGCGCCCTCAAACTCCAACATGCCCCTGCACTGCCTAATCTTCAGCGGCTTACCCTCAATTACGCTGACCCACCAGCCATCGGTTTTGTGCCAACGAAACACCTGCCCACAACACAGCGAAAAATCCAAATCAAACGGCACATCAAGCTCAAACTTCATTATCCATAAACCTCTCTGGCTTTGGCACTTCCTCTGCAAGTCCCTTTCTTTGACGAATCTCACTGATGGTTTTTTGGACAATTTTTTCTGGCAACGCTTCCCAATGGTCAAAGATGAACTGCCAAAACGCCCTGCCCGACGTTGCTGAACGCATCTCTTTAGAAAACCCAAAGGTTTCCGCCACGGGTATTTGACCTTGAATTTCGGTTAGCAAGCCCTTCTGCTCGAAATGGCTGATTTTTCCGCGTTTGGCGGCGAGGATTTTTTGGGTTTGCCCTGACAGCTCCGTTGGCAGAATGATGGTGGTTTTGTAGATTGGTTCTTGCAGAGTTGGGTTTGCTGTTAGGGTTGAGGCGAAGATGGCTTTTCCGATGCCCCGCATAACCTCTATGGGTATTTGGTCTTGGCTGGTTTGGCTTAACTCAAAATCTGCCAGATTCACCTTAACATGGCGCATGGGTTCTCCGCAAAGCGGACCCGCACTGCACGCAAATTTGAAGCCTTCAATAATTGCTTGCTGTAACTCTTGGGGGATGGTTTGGGTTTTGCAGTTTTGGTCCACCAGCAGGTTTTGGTGCTCATCCAATAGCAAAATGTTGCCTTCGGTTATTTCTTCCAGTTTGGGTTCAACATTTACATGGAAACTGTTTTGCTTGTTGGGGCTGCTGGCTTTCGCCGTTATGCCCTTTTTTGAGACGGTTTCCATATGCATGACTCTGGGCGAAGAAACCTCAATCACCAATCCGCTCTCACTTTTGAGTTGATTAACTGCAACTTCCAAATGCAACTCACCCATGCCACTGAGAAGATACTCCCCCGTTTTTTCATCCACCGCCAAGCGCAAGTTAGGGTCTTCAACTGTCAATTTCTTCATGGTGATGATGAGTTGGGGGATGTCTTGGGGGTTTTTTGGTTCAACTGCCAATGTGACAACGGGTTCAGAAACGTAATGTATACCCTCAAATGGCACCATACCCTCAGCTAATGCGGCGTCCACAAGGGTTTCGCCAGCACGAGCCATCACAGGCAAAGCAACCGAAGCCAAACACCCCGCAACCCCCTGCATAATCTGTTCATGAAAAGAGCCCATATCCACAAAAACATCACTGACCTCCGCCAGTAAGGATGCATTTACCAAATGCAGCTTCTGACCCTTACTAATTGACCCTGAAAAAACTCTCCCAGACGCAATACAACCCTCACCTTGAGCCGTAACATTAGTTATGCACATTACCGCCGCGCCAGCATCACTGCATTGAGTCAGCGTGGTTCCGACTTCAGAATCAGCTTGACCACCCCAGATTTTTTCTATCCTATAAGCTTGGGCAGCCTTCGGGTTTGGGAGCGCTTTTGTTGTCATTTCAAAAATTGCGCCATAAACAGGCAAAACCTCCGCCAACTTACCCTGCGCCTCTTTAGCGTAAGCATCAATTACGTCTTGGAACCTGACGCCTTTATGTTTTGCAGCTTCAAGCGTGAACCCCCACCCATGCAATGCCGAGCCAAACGCCACATTTCCCCGTGAGGGCTCAATTTTCCATTGCCGCTTAAACTCTTCTTCGCAGTAGAGTTCGATTAAATCATTAAAGCTGCCAATTATGTGGTCAAGTTTCTGCTGAATCTGCAAAGGACTCAGCTGGAGCTCGGTGATTAAGCGGTCAACTTTGTTAATGAACAGCACAGGCTGCACACGCTCCTCAAGAGCCTGCCTTGTCACGATTTCTGTTTGCGCCATAATCTCCTCAACCGCATCCACCACAACCACCGCACCATCAATAACCCGCAACGCCCGCGTGACCTTGCCCGTAAAATCCACATGTCCCGGAGTATCCACCAAATTAACCAAAAACTCGCCATTATCCGCTTTTATTAGCAGGCTTATGTTGGCGGTTTTTATGGTGATTTTGCGCTTCTGCTCCTCATCCAAATAATCTAAAACCCGCGCAGTTCCAGCCATCCTTGGTGAGAGCATCCCTGCACCAGCCAACAATGCGTCTGCCAGCGTGGTTTTTCCGTGGTCGATGTGCGCTATTATGCCTATGTTTCGGATGTGCTCTTTTTGAGTCATTAGCTGCTGGATTTGGGTGATTTGCTTGAAACGCGGCATAGGCGACACGCTGATTATTTTTTGGTTTGTGTGGCTTTTATTCTTTTAAAATTCCAATGGTTTTTCTTTTCTTTTTGGGTGCTGTTGAAACTTTTTAACTATGTCCCTGCCTATTCCTAAACGATTAACGTGAAACCCCCCACACTTGTTCCAGTCAAAAACCTCACAGACGACCGATACCCCTCCGTAGTCTGCTACCCCAAAGCTGATTCTGCGGAAATCCAAAATCGCATCAGCGAGCTTGAAGCCCTCGGTGTTGAAGCCGTAGAGTTTTCAGGAAAAGCCGAAGCTTTTCACATTCCAGTGTTGGGTAAGGGTTACGTGGGCATAGTTGTTGCTGCTTTTTTGCATGGAGAAAAGGTTGCTTTGAAAATGAGGCGAACCGATGCAGACCGCCAAACACTTGAGTGGGAAGCAAAACTACTCGCTAAAGCCAACAGCGTTAATGTGGGCCCTAAATTGTTTGGTGTTAGCAAAAAT
The DNA here is from genome assembly GCA_026014615.1 of Candidatus Bathyarchaeota archaeon. Taxonomy (GTDB): domain Archaea; phylum Thermoproteota; class Bathyarchaeia; order Bathyarchaeales; family Bathycorpusculaceae; genus JADGNF01. The sequence continues at coordinate 24,824 of JAOZHZ010000007.1, forward strand.
TTCTTGGTTATGCAGCTTGTAGACGGGGACCTGATTGGGGATTGGCTGGAACTGCGCCCTGACGCGGGGGTGGTTAAGCGGATTTTGAGGGATATTTTGGAGCAGTGCTGGCGACTTGACGAGGCAGGTTTAGACCATGGCGAACTCAGCAAAGCCCCTAAACATTTGCTTGTGGGTAAGGGTGATGTGCCGTTTATTGTGGATTTTGAAACCGCAAGCACCACCCGAAAAGTAGCAAATGTGAATGCGGTTTGTCAACACCTTTTTGTAGGCAATAGCAATACCGCCAAGATTATCAGTGAAATATTGCAGTTGCCGTCACGAGAAAAAATAATTGCTGTTCTAAAAAATTATAAGAAAAACATGACTCGCCAAAATTTTGAGCAGATTCTGAGCTTTTGCTCTTAAGCTACCACTTCAGCGAGCCGCTTCTGCTTTACTGCTTCTTTGATTTCCATGGCAATGCGTCTGCCCATGTACATGTTCTCGCCATACCGCAAATACGCATAAGGTGAGGTGCCAATGCCTACGTTTGTTCCTGCAACAATTCGCGCTGAGATTTCGAAGGTGAAGATTTTGAGGTCATCAGTAATTACTGTTTCAAGGCAGAATGGTCCAATGATTCCGGGTGGTGCGAGTTCGCGGGCTTTTTTGTGCACGTTTTCACCCATTCGCATAATTTCAGGTAGTAAAGATTCACGGAGCACAATGGGGAAGTTGCCCACGACCGTGTAGGTTGGGGCTACATCAATTTCGAGTTGTTCTTGAGCGGGGATTTTCCCGATGCTATCCACGGCTGATTCATAGCGGCGATCCATCGCGAGCATTTCCACGTCATCGTTGATTATGCTGCTAAAGTAGCTAGGGTAAACGTTAACGCCTAATGCGTACTCTTGCAAGTGAACTTTGTCAATGTCTTCTTTTGTTACTAAGCCACGTTTTATCATTTCATCTGCTTTTTTGTAGAAACCTTTGGGTGAGTTTGCAAGGAAGTAGCCTCTGCCGCCTTTGGCGCCCTGTAGTTTGGCGATGACTAAGCGGTCAATATCATCTGGTGAATCGAACGTGGCTGGCAGTAGTAGTCCTGCTTGTCTTAACCATTCTTCTTGGCTTTTGCGGTTGGCTTCCCAGTGTAGTAGTTGGCGGTTGCCCATCATGGGCACATTTAGGTTATCTGTAAGTTGCTCTGTGCTCAGATAAGCGGTGAAGGAGCCATGAGGAATCAAAATGGTGTTTAGTTTGCGTAATTTTTCTTGCAGTTCCTCTTTGAGCAACTCTGTGAAGTCTTTAACAATAATTAGTTCATCTACAAGGGGATATTTCTGGTACATTATGGTGTCTTTTTCTTTACAGATACAGACTGTTTTGAAACCCTCTTCCTTGGCACCTTTGAAAATGTTTAGGGAACTGTGCGAGCCCAGCGTGCCTATGGCTATGTTTTTTTGGTCGTACTTTTCCAGAATTTTCCCGATTTCTTGGCTGTCAATCAAGTGACAACTTCTCCAAGTCTGCCTTCTTTAAGCGCCCGTTTGATTTCCATGGCAACCCTTCTGCCTGGACCAACCTCAATACCGTATTTGTATTTCATGTAAGGTGAAGTTGGTTCTACACAGGGGCATCCTGGAACACGCGGGCTAACGTCGAAAACATAAAAGTCCAAATTCTTCGTAACTGCACCCTGCAACGCAAAGAGTCCAATCATTCCTGGCGAGAACTCTTTTTTGCATGTTTCCACGAACTTTTCGGCTGCCTCAAAGATTTTCTCAATTTGGCTCTCACGCATTGTGGCTCCCATGTGCCCAATTTCGATGTTCTGTGTGGGGATTTTGAGTTCCATTTGTTCCTGGGCAGGTAAGTCCAGTACGCCATCAAGGTCAGTTTGGATGCGTCTATCAAATCCGAGTAAGTCGATTTCGTCGGTTAAGGGTGACCAGAACAGGTTAGCGTTGAATTTTGCGCCAATAACATATTCCTCAATAATGCTGCCTTCTAAAGCTTCGGCTGTGATTATGCCTTGTTTGATGCGTTTTTGGGCGGTTTCCTCAAACTCCTCTGGCGAGGACGCATAGAAAAAGGCTCTTTCGATAGCGCGTTCTTTCTCTGCAACCTTTACGATTGCTAACTTGTCGATGTCTTTGGGTGAATCAAACGTTTTCGGTGTGGCTATCCCTGCTTGTTGAAGCAAAAACAGCTGATTACGTGGAGTATTGCGTTCTTCGGTTCGGAGCATGGCACGGTTTCCCATCAGGGGCACAGTGAAATCGTTTTCTACCGCTTCATATCCCGCGTAAACTGAGAAGCTGCGGTTGGGTACAAACACCGTGTTTAGGTCGCAGAGTTTTTTGACGCATTCGGGTTTGGTGATGTCTGAGAACTTGTCCAGCATGATTGTGTGGTCAAAGACGCTTTTGTAGTATTTAGTGTAGGTTTTGTCTCTGCCCTTTTGACATACCACAACAGTTTCAAAGCCTTCCTGTTTGGCTCCTGACGCAATTTCTAGGGCAGAGTGTGAACCCAAAACGCCTATACGGATTTTTTCTGGGTTATACTTGCCAATAACCTGCTCTATTTCGTTTTTCATTAGTTTTCACCCATGTATTCCTTGTATTCTGTGATTATTTCTTTTAATGTTGGAACAGCAAACAGTTGCCGCTTGGTCACTTCATTTGCCGCCGCCATATACATTTCACTGATGATTTTTTTAAGTTGTGGGTCCAGCTTCGGTGGAGATTTTGCTAAAGTTTTCCAATCTGCAATGCCCTTTGCTGCCGCGGTCTTTTTTGCTTCTTCCAGCTCTAAATACCACGTGGTCTTCTTGTAGAATTGGCGAGCGATTTCTTTGCTGACGTGCACGCCGCCATACGTGAATCTGCACTCATCTAACGTGCCCACCACATCAACGACCATGAGTTGTCGCTGTGGGTCAAAGGCTAACTCGATTTTACCATCCTCATTCTTCAAACCCACGCCCACCGCAAGTTCGCTAACAATATTATCGGTTTTTAGCAAAATCGCCTTCAAACCCGCAAGTTCATCAACGGTTAAACCCGCGATTTTTTGCGCTTCCTCCCAAGTTATGTATCGGTCGGTTTCTTCAAGTTTAGTGCTAACATCAAAGATGGGTTTTTCCAGTTGCTCGCCGGGTTTTGGCATGTGGTCTAATCCGAGCTGTTGTAGCGTGATTTTTCCTTGGTCTAAGCGTTTGAATACACTGGAGCCTTCGGGCAGGCCGTTGCGGTAGATGATTTCCAGAGGAATCAGGCAGTTCACCAGTTTTTCTGCGTAAACGCTGTAATCGTGCACGACTTTTCCGTCTGCGACGCTGGTGTTTGGGCGGTAAATGTTTACTAAGCTAACTTCCATTGTGCTGCTGGGCTGTTTTAGTTCGTTGAACTTGACGGTTTTGCCTGATTCATCTACTAAGCCTCGGTAATGGGTTTTGATGCCTTGCTCTTCTAAGCGTTCAAAGCAGTAAGCACCCATTGTGCATAGTGCGGCGCCTTTGCCGTCTATGTGATCGGGCATTTCTCCCCAGTCAAAAACGCTGTAACGGTCAGAAAAACTGAATCTGCCAACTCCCATCTCTGTTTGGGAGGGTTTTTTTGTTATTTGTAAATCTTTTACGCTGCCCATGTATGTCCTCTCGGTGTATGAGATTTATTCTGTGTTACCTTATATCGTTTTATCTCCGAACTAAAAAGTTCAAAGCTTCCATTTAGGAGTAAATATTGTTTTATTGTCTTTTTCAGTTTTCAAATCAGACAATCAATAAAAGCATTGTATGTTTTGTGGCATTTAGGCAGGCTTTTTTGTGTAAAAAACTTGAGTGCTGAAAAAATTGCTTAAGAGAAATGGGTGTTATTTGAGGTTTTTTATGGATTCGTTGGCTGATTCAAGCTCTTTTTTCTTTTTTTCCTGATAAGCTTTAACGGCGTTTTCAAGAGCTTTATCATCTAACCCCAAAACTTTTGCTACTGCAATCGCTGCGCCCTCCGCTTCTATTGTTACTACGGAGCCTATGCCACTGGGGACACGTAGGGATGAGTAAATGTCTGCGCCGCCGTATTTTTCTGAGTAGGGTGGGCAGGCGATGACGGGTTTGCTGGTGTTGCCGTCTATGAAGGCGCTAAGTGCGTTTGAGCGGCCAGCAACAGTGACATAGACTACTTTTTCTTTTTCAAATTCTGCCAAGATTTCAAGAACTTTTAGCGGGGTTTTGTGGGCTGAAGCAACCCTGTATTCATAGCTTACACTTAAGGCTTTGAGAAACTTTGCGATTTCTTTGCAAAAATCCACGTCCCGTTCTGAACCCATAATTATTACTGCTTTTCCCTGCATTACTAAACACCGTTGCATTACAGCTTAAGGATAACTTACTAATTAATGCTTTTTCGTCTCAAATTTTGAAGTAAGTAACTTACTGAAAAAGAAGGTTCCACTTCTGTGGAGAACACATGCTTTCTTAAAAATGAGGCAAAAAATCTAGTTCTAATAGTTAGAACAGTACCCAGCAAAATTTCATCTAACCAAAAAATGGTTATTCTTCTATAAGTACACCTATGCAATAAGTCACCTCTTATGATAAATAGCCCCAAAAAATTGGCATTTCATTGCACGCAAGCACAGTCTGTGTTTTCTCTTTTTCTCAGAGTTTTCACAGAAGTACTCTTGTGCCACTTTCTGGGGTGCCAATTTGCTGTGTTCTTCACGGTTTTTTCTCTCCTCATTTCATCCTGATTTTTCCGTTTTAGTTATTGAACAGGGCTGTTCTAATTTTTGGCTTTTTTTGAAGTGCAGAAACTTTATAAGAAACTTGAAGAGTAGAGGTAGGACATGCGTAAGCAATTTTACGCTAATAAAAAACCCAACTTTGGGTGAATTAAAAAAATGAAAAATCTAAACATCTCTAAAACAAGCATAGCTACAATAATCCTTTCAATTCTATTGGTATCTTCAATGTTTATCGTGTTTGCAAGCGCAGGCATAGGCGGTCCAGACCGCACAACAAATGATCTTGAGGCCCGTGTGGACCCTATAACAGGGGTTGCATACGGTAACTTGTCACAGTACGAGTGGGTTTCTGCCGGTAACGGTGGAGAAAACCAACGATACAGTGCAGGTCCAGCACCAAACAGTCCAAACTTGCTCTGGAGCCAATACGTTGGTAGGGCTAGCGGATATGCTGGTTCTATTCCAACCGCATATAATGGCATGGTTTTCGTATATGGACCTGAAATCCAAGCCTATAATGCTACAACTGGAGATTTGATTTTCACTTCTCCTATGCAGGGCGGTTGCCCAGGTTTTGGCGCTAATGATGACATTGTTAAATTCAGCGATGAACTCTTTGGATATCTTTCAACTACTGGTATCGTCTGGTATAACATGAGCGACGGTACATGGCTTGGTAAAACAGTATTTAGTTCAGCAAGTGGAGCTTATGGCTTTACTGATGTTGGACATGCTGGTTCTGCTATGTACTGGGGTTGCATGTATGACTATGAATCTCAGACAATGATTACTGTAGCCATTAACGAGCAAGATGGCAAACCAATCGCTGTTGGAATCGACTGCTCAGACCTATTGAATCAAGGTGCTCCAGTAAAATGGATATACACTCTTGAAACTGGTCCTGAAGCTCTCGGCTTCGGCGGTGGTAATGCTTACTTTGGCGGTTATGGCGAAGGTATCTTCTATGCAATTGACATTGATACTGGCGAATTAGTTTGGACACAAAATAAAGCTGGTAACGCTGGCTACTCTATTACTTACTACAACGGTGTAGTGTATCACAGTGCATCATCAACTCAAATCACTGCACTTGACGGTGCAACAGGCGCAGTCCTAAATACCTTTGACGTTCCAGGCGGTCGTGCCTTCTTCTCATACGGAGGGGCAGCTGCTTATGGTATGTACTTCGATGGAAGTATCCAAATTCCACAAGGATGGACCAGTGCATGGAATGCAGAGACATTAGAGCAACTCTGGAAACAGCCTTCTGAATATTACATCAAATATTTGGTTGGTGTAGTCGCTGACGGTAAATTCATTACCACAACATGCGATCGTTCTCGAGGATCTGTTCTGCCTGGTGGTGCTTCTATATCTGATGGATATAGATTAACAGCTTTCGATGTCTTCACAGGACAAGAAGTCTGGAACTTAGCCACTCCAGGAAGTGTACTTGAGCCATGCATTGCCTACGGTAACATGTACATCATGAACAACTATTACATAGAATGCTATAGTGACACTGCAACTTCTCCAGACGGAACAACAGGTTGGCCATTCTTTGGCGGTTCAACAACCAGTGCAGGTACCTCAACAGGTCAATATCCATCTGACATCACACAAGCATTATGGGACTTCAAAGCAGATGCTCCTATAACTGGTTCACCAGTTGTTGTTGATGGAAAAGCTTGTTTCGGTACATTTGCCGGCACCCTCTATTGTGTTGATGTAAACACAGTTGAGGAACTGTGGACATTCAGCGTTGACGCAAGAATCCTGTCAACCCCTGCAATAGTAGACGGTGTAGTCTACACAGGTGCTGATGATGGAAACTTCTACGCTCTGGATGCAACTACTGGTGCAGTAATCTGGACACGTTCTGCTGGCGGAATAAACCAAGGACCACTTCAAACTGCTGCATTGCAACTAAACCCATCACCAATTGTTTATGATGGTAAAGTGTTATGTGCTTCTCAAGACGGTAATCTCTACTGCTTAAATGCTGTTACTGGTGCTCCTGTTTGGATCACTCAAGTTTCTAGTGTACGCTACGGTGTTGGTGGAACTGTTGCAATAGTGCCTGAGGACCTACTTGGTCGCACAAAGGTGCTAATCACTGCCAACTCAATATTGTACTCAATAAACTTCGAAGATGGTGATATCCTAACAGAGGACCTCATTGAGACTGCAGACAGAAGCGGCAACGTAGCCCCCTATCCTCTGACTCAACACTGTAAACCAACAGTTGTTGGTGACTTAGTGTTTACTCAGGTAGGTACAGGTTCATATGCCGAAATGAGACTCTACAACGCAACAACAATGGACATGCTCACCTCAGTGCTTCTAAGCAAAGGCTCTGGTAGCACTCCAGCCACTGAAAGCCCTGCATACATCCCAAGTCTGACTGTAGAAATCGCTGACCAAACTAACATTGGTTGGGGCGATTCCAACGAAGAACAATACATAATCAACGGCACAACAACAATGAACTTGGACGTTGTCATCGCTATTGAGTGTCAAGAAGTAGCCGCATGGGCACTTATCCCACAAGGCACTGACCTTGATGATTCACGCACCGGCGTCTGGACTGTTAACTGCAGTGCTCCATACTACATGGTACGTTTATGGAGCAACTGGGTCGGCCACCAATCATTCGGTAACCCAGTCGTTGCAATTAACGCCCAAACTCCAGGATTCAGCGCAATCGTATACGAAGGTAACTCCGTATATGGTTTCACAGCATACAACTGCTCAAGTGGTGCAATCCTATCCACTTACACAGCACTAGCACAAGTATTCACAACACCAGCACTATACCAAAGCAGACTATACATGACTGACTCAGCAGGATACCTCCACTGCTTCGCAACCACCGTACCAGAATTCACAGTACCTACAGCAGAAATCTATGCTTCATCCAACAAAGGTGAAGAAATGTACGTTGATGAAGCAATGCTGATTGAAGGTCGGTTATCCGCACTTCAAACATTCGATACAGACCTTGTTAACCCTGAAAACTTCCGCCCACCACTACCATACGCAACAGTGACCTTAACCTTCATAAACCAAGACAGCACAAGCTCATCTCAGACAGCAGTCACCGATGCTAACGGATACTTCAACTTCAGCGTGACACCAACACAGACTGGCCAGGCTCAATGGTTAGTATACTTTGATGGTATGCAAACATTGAACGGTCAATACATGGATGGTGCATACACAACATACACCGCAATCAACGTGGTAGATCAAGGCGGCGATGGTGGTCAGACAACCTCTCCATCAGACACTGCAACTCCTAGTGAACCAATACCCATGGAGTACATCTACGCCATAGTAGGAATTATTGTAGCACTAATCGTTGTAGTTGCTGTAGTAATGCTCCTACGCGGTCGTAAGAAGTAAACTGCAAACAACTCCCCTTTTATTTTTTTATTTTTAATTTCTACCAGTCGTAAGTAGGTACATTATTTACTTTTACTGAAAAGGCTGTTTCCTCAGAAAAAAATATAATCAACCCATCCTCAATACTCACCTGTCCTTGGAGACACAGCATATTTGACTCCAAAATTTGCCCCACAAAACAAAATTATCCTAACATCCCTACTTGTCATAGCCCTAATTCTCGCTGCACTACTTGTGTCCCCCTACCTAAACAGCCTACACCAACAAACAGATGCCATACTTGTTTTGATGCAGCCCTCTCAACAGCCAAACTGGATGAATGCCTCAAAACTAATCAATACGCTTCTACAGCTAAACTATCCAGTTTATCTCCTATCCGAACCCATCTCAGCGGTATCTAACAGCCACCGAGGCGACTTCATACTCCCCATCCCACAATCAAATGAGCAATCAATATTTACCCAATACATCAACTACCTCTCCGAACAACTCAACGTAACCATCACCTCAGTCACCAAAGTACAAGCAAACGTGTACCCCATAAACCAGCCCAATGTTGCCGTTTATTATGGCGGCGGCGTCTCAGGTGGTTCTCTTGAACACATACACGCGCTACAGCAGGCAGGGTTTATTCTATCCACAGTTGATGAAAACAACATGAACCTTCAAGACCTCTCCAAATTCAACGTACTCACTTTCCCAGGAGGCGGACCATACCTAAATGTTCTAACCGAAGAAAACACAAACAGCATTAAACAGTTTGTTCAAAACGGCGGTGGCTATCTGGGAACCTGTGGTGGTTCTGTTTTAGGTTTTAAGCTGGATTTGCTGGATGTGGACAATTTTATGGTGGGTGATTATCCTGACTGGGCTGATTTGCGTGGTCCCTTAATCCTAAACATCACAGACCCCCAAAGTCTAATCGTGACTGGGTACCAATCAAACCTCACCAGCACCTACTACATGGGCTCTTTTATAAGCAGAGTCGGCGACGACGTTGACGTAATCTGCACCTATGGTGCCCCAACCGATGAGCTGAAAGAGTTTGGTCCTGAAATAATTGATGCATACAACGTCACCATTCAGCCTGAAGAAATAAACCTGTACTGGGGCACACCTTCCATTGTCGCTGGCGAATACGGCAACGGCAAAGTAGTGCTATCCACGACGCATCCTGAGTTGCTCGCAGAATCTCAGAGGCTGTTTGTTAACTCAATTTTCTACCTCTCCAGCGGCAACCAAACCCAACTAAAAACACAAGAACCAGCAACGTATCAGCAAACAGGAACCCTGCAAGCATTAAACCCAGATTCAATTGCTCAGGCAAGCCAACTGCTGATTCAATTGCATCAGGAAGCTTCCATAGCACAGGAAACCATGGATGCAAATCAGGAATTAAACTATCGTATTACAGGCGCAACAGGCGACTACCTTAAACTGTACGTGGATGACGTTGATAGCCGAACCATTATGTTGCTAAATGATTTAGGCAATTTGACTTTGGCGTATGATATTTTGCTGTCAAGCGAGCTGGCAAGTGGACCTTGGCAATTCTACAATGGAGCCGAGTTTTCAACTGAGATGCTGCCCCAAATAATCAACCAGATTCTTGACTTAAACAACAAATTAACCATCCTAACCAGTACAAGCCAGCAGCTAAGTAACCAAATGCAACAGCTAAACCAAGCAGTCGCCCTAAACAACACCAGCCAATACTACCCCACAATAATAGACCTCAACAACCAAGAAAGTACCACCCTCTACACCCTCAAAGGCGAAGTAGAATATGATTTGCTAAACATAACCTTCCAAATGGATGCACTAAAGATACAACTGGACTTTTTGGACTTTCAAGCCAGCCAACAATAACTTCTTTAGTTTTTGTTTGGTGCTACGGGCAGGATTCGAACCTGCCTTACGGCTTCCTGATTTCTTATCTTCTTTTATCTCTTGGCTCATAACTAAAACCTATTTGTGTTATTGTTGGTTTCTAGCTTTAAGCTTTGGGGTGCGAGACTCAACCCTTGTGGTTGATGTCTGCGGTGGCGTGATTCCTAAAAAAATGCGGCGTCACGCGTTTTATGGTTCTTCAGGTTTATGTATTGTTAGGTTAGCCATTTCTTCGGCAGTCATTCCTTCCCAAATAAGGACATTCAGTAGTGTTGATTCTCTGATTAGGTCAAAGTTGATTATTCCTCTTTCCATCAAACTTTTGACTCGGTTAGACAAGTCTACCCACGCTTCAAAATCATTCATCAATAAACCGATTCTGATTAACATATTACGGACGTCTTTTCTCTCGAAACCATACTTTGCAAAAATAGGTGCAGATAAGTCCTCCATTATCTCTTTTTTTGCTTCAAAAAGCTCAATCCATTTTACATTCCATGTTCTAGGCTCAGGTAAAACAAGCAAAACAGCGAGGAGTCCCTTAAAAGTGAAAAACCATTTTTTATCAATTCTGCGTAGATAACCTTTTTTCTCAAGTATTCTTAGTCTTTTGTTTAAGGTTGCGTGCAGACTAATTTTGTTGCCTCTTACTTGCGACATTTTATTAGCTAATTCCCAAGCAGATTGTGGACCAAAGTCCCATAGTAGCGTCAATGTTCTTATGTTGTAGTCTTTTTGTTTGCCTGAAAAGATGCCTATTGTCTGCTTCATTATAGTCATTCTTCCCTATATAGTAACTATATTGCGATACTGCCTTGTAAAGCTATATCTTGACTTTTAAAAAAGTCTTTTTTGAGGAGCTTGTGAAAAAGTGACGGTTTGGACAACCTTTCCCGAAATAGATTTCATGCAAAAATTTGGTTATCTTCGTGTTGGGGATGGTAGACAGAAGGATGATAAGTGCGGTCAATTTATGGGTCATGTTGGCTGTCTGCGTGAGGATTTGCACCGTTTAATGACTCTGGACGGCGTTAACCATGCGGGCAAGGTTTTCATTCGGCGTGTTTATCATAGCTGTGACCGTCCTGAATGTCCTGTTTGTTTTAGGCGCTGGGCTATTAAGCAAGCTGACAGGGTAGAGCAACAGTTTAAGCCGTTCTATGTCAAATTCGGTTGCCCTGAGCACCTCATTGTTTCTTGTCCTGTGTCAGATTATAGTTTGCCCTATGAGAAGCTTAAGGCTAAAGCGTTGAAAGCTGCCAAAGACCGTGGTTTTCTGGGTGGTTTTATGATTTTTCATGCAGAACGCTTCCATAGAGCTAATGAGACATACTTGGGTGAGTTGGCGCATTGGTTTTATGCGCCCCATTTTCACTTTTTAGGTTTCTTGGATGGTGGTTATGGTGCGTGTCGGGGCTGCAAAAAGTCAAAGCTGGAATGCTGGAACTGCTCAGGCTTTGAGGGCATTACTCGTCGGTTAAACTTGACTGATGGTTATATCGTTAAGGTTAAGGGTGCTCGTAAGACCGTTTTTGGAACTGCCTACTATCAGCTAAACCATGCCACAATAGTTCACGGTAAAATCCGTTCTCATGTTGGCTCATGGGTTGGCGTTATGGCTTATACTAAACATAAGCTTGTTGCTGGGGAGCGTAAGAAAAAGCATGTTTGCCCGCTCTGTGGTCACGATTTGGTTCCTGTGAAGTATGTTGGTTTAGGTGACCCCTTGGATGTTCAGTGGTGGGTTGAGGAGTATGAGGATGACTTGTACGATAGTGGCGGGAATGTACGGTGGATTGAAGCGCCTAAAGTGAGGGGTCACTATGAATGAGTGCTCCCTCTCTAATCCTCACTGTATCGGCGAAAAAGTCTTTTCAATGCCGAGATTAGATGTTGTTATCCATTACGATGTTTATTCACCCATTCTTGAATTAACGTATAAGTGCGGTAACTTTAGACACAATTTGTTGGTTAAACGATTCTATTACTCTAAGGCTGTTTTGCCTGTTTATTATGAGGATTTTTTAAAGTTTCATTTCTGCACCGATTTAGAAATTGAGGTAGAATTTTGCTCACCTACTAATCAACGGGAGAGTGGAGGTGAAATGAATGAGCGTTAAAGATGCTAAAGGATTAGATGCGAGTGTTGAAGAGTTCGGTTCTTTGCTTGAGGGCGAGAAGAATTTTCTTCCTAAGAACGAGTTGGTTTTCATTGTCTTGAAGCGTCCAAAGCCTGTGGACAGCAAACCAAGCAAGCTCTATGAGGTCGAAGTGGTAGATTTGAAGGGCGACCTAACAACTATGTCGGTTACTGCTGGTGACTACAAAAAGATTCGTAAGGCTGCCGAGCGGGTTCTTGATGTTCAGAAGCGTTACCCCAACCTTCCCTTGATTCCCTACGTCAAGATTTCGTCAGCTTTGCCTTTTCAACAACCTATGAATGCTCAACGGTAACCGTTTGATAGGTTGTTCTTCCATTCCCTTTTTTGGTCAATGATGGATTACAGTAAATATGTAGTCTTTGGCATTCGTTTGGCTTTTGTGTTTCGTTGGGCAAGAGCGGAGCGAGCGCGCAAGCGCAAGCGAAGCTGAAGTAATAAAGTAAAACTAAAACCGATATTCATAATTGGTCTTACCATTTTTTATCTGAATCATGGACTAATATTATAATAAATCATTTATCTCATCGAATACAACTGGCGACAATGTTGATTTCAAAAAAAACGAATTATTTCTTAACCATTGAAGGCAATCCGCCTCATCTAAGAAATGTCTATAGAAAATACCTCTTTTTGTGGAATGTTCGATTGAAATTGCGGTGGAGCGTGAAAGCCCAAGAGACTGAAAAATTATTATATTTTTATTATATGAGCCAAATTCAAGAAAGGTCGGGAGATTTTCACAAATAGCTTCCAAGTTTTGCCCAATATCAACATCAAATTGGTCTCTGTAAAATGATAGGACATCTATGTAAGCTCTCAAATACTTCTCGTAATCGAACCTTATCCTATTGTTAATAATAATGAATGTGTTTTCGATGACATGATTGATTTTTTCAGCAGTTAATGTAACCCCATATTGTTCTTGATAATCCAATCGTTGTCGTATAATTTCATAAAAAGTGGTGTCATGAAGCCACTGGGATGCTATCCAAGTGTGTGAACTATGCCAATAATCATTGTCTTTTTTACCCATAAAAAACCGTCTAATAAAATAGATTAACTGTAATAAGCTATCATAATATCCTGTGTAGTATGGTGCAATAGGGATAATTGGCTTGCCGTCAAAGAATGATTCATAAAGCTGTTGGAGTTTTCGGGGGTCAATAGACGAGTTCTTTTCTAGCAATTCATGAGGCAGAACAATGTTTTTTGATAGATTCTCGATTTCTTCCAGTATTGCTTGTAACTCATTAGTTTTGAAATTTGGATTTTTTCGGATAAACTCAATAACAAAGTCTGTTTTTCCATTTTTCAAATCTTCGATAATGAATTTTGTGATAGCTTGCTCAATAAGTTTGTTTTTTCCCTTTAAGGAGAAATAAATGTCTTGTAGATATGAGAGAACTTCTTTATTTCTATGAATTAATGTCGAGTCAAGTATGCTTTCAATATTATTTTCAGTATCTTTTGGGTCAGGTTTGAATTCTCCCCATTCTCCAACATTTAAACAGTAAATGTTGCCATAATAGTCTTTTAATAATCTTCCCGCTCTGCCTGCTAAATTCCAAAAATCGAGCTTTTCCATATCATGACGACCGACACGTGGTTTACTAATAAATATATTTTGAGCAGGAAAATTCACTCCTTCAAGTAGTGTACTTGTGCAAAATACGTATTTGAGGTGTCGGTCCTTAAACAACCGCTCTATTATATTTCGCACTTGCCCCGGCATCCTACCATGGTGATAAGCTACACCCTTTCTAAGACAATCAATTAAAAAATATTTCTCGTGAATAGTGCTTTTCAAAAAATCTATAGCTTCATCAATAGCTTTGACTGCATCAGGGTCGGTTATTTCAGGTAAGTTGGCGGAGAATATTTGAGCGTTCTTTAGACACAAATCTGGTCCGTTGCAGTAAACAATATTAAAATTTTCTCCAAATTTCTTCGCTGCCCAAAGAAGCGTCCAATCATTTGCTTCTGAGAAAGGTGCTCTTTCGTTTTGTAAAATGGAACCATTTGCCATTAGCAGCTTTTGTTTTAACTCTGCTGTCGATAATGTGAGTTTAAAACTTTCTTCATAAACGTCTAATAAAAATAGATTTTGTGAGACTGGAGATAGTTTAGTTTTTTCAGCTTTCAGCTTTTCGAGATTAAAAATTGCACCAAACTTATCAGGATTCCTTGAAAAAGGAGTAATGAAAACTATTTGAAGGTTCGAATTACGCTTAATTGACTCTTCGATAACCTCTATTAAAGTTATACCACGGCTGCCATCAGAGACTTTTTGCGCTTCATCGACAATAAGTATGTTTACTTCCTCATCGAATTTCTTATCAAATAGCAGAAGATGATATCGCTCTTGGGTGAGGACAAACATCTTTTTCTCGCGACTTCTTCCTCTGTTATAACTTGAAGGTGCAGAACTTATAACAATATCCTCTACTCCAAAATGTTTAAAGTTGACTTGGAAGTCACGAGCTGTTTCAGAGATTAAAGCTCTGGTTGGAACGATATAAACAACATTAAAGGAGCTATGCTCTGAAAATTTTTTTGAAATAAACGCTTTTAGAAGAAATGACTTTCCCGATGAAGTCGGAGCTGAAATGCTTACGGAATTACCATTTTCTAGGCTATGATAGAGTTTTGTTTGAAAATCTGTCAATAGGATTGGCTTTTTATCATATTCAACAGGAATTCTATTTATCATTTGTTTAATGAGAACGTCTCGGTATGTTAGAGGATTATAAGGAACTTCCGATTCTTTATAAATTGAGAAATAATCAGTGTGTCCATCGTTAGTATTTTTTTGAATAATCGGCAATTGACCTAAACTTATAAAAATATATTGAATCGCTTGGTTAATTGTATCATATTCCTTTGAGTAGTGCAAGGAGATTGTGGCAGCTATTTTATATGAAATTTGTTTGATTTCGTCATTAGTGGATTTAGCAAAAACCGAAGCTGCTTTTAAAAGAAATTTTATGTCGTCTAAAGTTAAAACAGCCAATTGCTGGGTTTCTATGTATTGGTGCTTAAGCACTTTATCGTATAAACTGCAGAACTTAGAATTATTTCTGTAGCGTTCCGATAAATAGTCAAAAATTTCTTCAGTTGACATGGTTTATCTCACTAGAGAATTGACTCCTCGATTTTCCTAAATCCTTAAAAGGTAAAATGAAAAAATAAAATCGCTTATCTGAAACGTCACTCTTCGATACTTTTTGTTCAATTGCAGTAATATAATCAACGATTCGCTCTTTGTATTTATCCGTAACCTTTTTGATTAGTTCTCCACCACTGTAAAGCTTCTCCATCTCCAACAAATATGATTCCTCAAAGCCTAGAAAAACAGCATGTGTTTGGCAACAATGCGATTTGTCAGACTGCTCAGGGTCCAAATATTTCTTAATTGCTTCCTTTATCTCGCTAGGCATACCTTTTGAAAGGTTTCCTGAAATCAATTCTACCTCAAACTTGTCTTTTTCTTCAGCATAAAAAGTAGTTATGGATTTAATTGCATCAGTGAGAGCAGTCACAAAGTCTTTTTCTGATGTTTTAGATTCTCCTAAATATAAAATCTGAACTTCGCCATTCAATCCAAAATGAACACTATCTGCGCCGTGATAATGAATTTTTCCAGAAGTTTTGATAGCCATTTTGTTAACAATTTGCATTGCATCCTCATATAATTCAAGGATAAAGAAAAGAATCATTTCGCCAAATTCGCCAGTTTTTGAATTTTTGACAAAACGGCTGAATGCAGCTTTTACTATTTCTAGGTGATATTTTAATTCTTGCCTTTCTTCATCAGTCAGGGCATAGGTTTCCATATTATTTAGAAGAAACCTTACGAACTGCTCTTCTCGGTTTTTGTCAAACTCATATTTTATCAAGAAAAATTTGCCTTTAATTTTAGTATCAATATCGAGAACTTCTTGTACCTCTAAAAAGTTGGAAAATGTATTGTTTGCCCTCGTAACTATTTTTATTGGATTGATACTTGTCCTTCCTATAGGTTGGCATTTGAAATAGTATAGTTATAATTTATAATTATAATTTAGATTAAAGCATTGCGAATTTGGGGGGGGCTTTACAGCTTTTCAATTCATTTTTTGCCCTATCCCTTTTGCTACTTCTAACATTTTTCCGTTTGTTAGACGAGACGATAAACCTTGTTGGCTTAATTCATTAGAACCTATTTTGGTTTTCTGAATATTTGGTACTTGTCTATTTCGGTGAATTTTGTGAAGCCTGCTTCGGCGAGTTCGCATATTTCTTTTAGTGTTGTTGGTGTTCCGAGCTGGACGGTTCTTGATATGTATTCGTCATTTGCGAAGTTGATAAGGTGCGTGTATATGAGTGTGTGTTCAATGCGTTTGTGCCCCATTTGTTGTTTAACTAATAGAATGTCTTTGGTTTTGGCGTATAGCATTGTTGCGAAGTAGTGTCTTAAGTCGTATAGTCGATATTTTCTTAGCTCTGGTTTGTTGAGTTTTTTGGCTGTTCGGTTTCTTCCATTTCACCATGTTCGACATTGGTCGCCTGTTTTTGGAAATAATTGTTTGCTGTTGTTTTTTGCTATGTAAGTTTTTAGAAGTGCTAATGTTGCATCGGTTAGTTTTAGTATTCTTGGGTTGCCTCTTTTGCAGGCTTTGGCGTTGATTGTTCCCTTTTCTAAGTTAATGTTTTGAAGGCTGGTTTTGTGTAGTTCTATTGGGCGTAGTCCCGTTTCTTTCAGTATTGTGAATATTGTTGCCCATTTTTCTTGGAATGATGATATTATTGTGCTGACTTGTTCGGGGCTTGGTACGTTTGGGAGTCTTTCTTCTTTTTGGAAATAGGGTATTTCCCAATTTAGTTTAAGGTGTGTAACGTATCGGTTGTATGCCATTGCTAAGCCTTCTTTGTAGGCGTTGCTTGCTTCATAATTGATTATGTAATCTTTGCAGATTTGCGGTATCCCTAAACTGGTATTTCTATCAAGAAATTTTAACCGTCTAACCGTGGTTATGATTGTGCCTTCAGCGTTTCCTTTGGCTTTCATTGCTTGGGCAACATCGAAAATATCTTGGTTAAAACTGCTACGGGTAGGTGCTGTGGTGCTACGGGCAGGATTCGAACCTGCGAACCCCTGCGGGAAAGGATTTCCCATCAGAGCGCCTTGAGTCAAAGCGTTGATCTTGAGTCCTTCACCTTTGACCTGGCTTGGTTACCGTAGCCCAGTGCAAAACAAAAATGTCCGCTGGCTTATTAATCATTTCCATGAAGCTTAAACGATTTTCTCCAAATCAGCAATGAAGCGCTCAAAAACCTTCAAACCGCCACTCCAGAACGCGGGATCTTTCACGTTTAAGCCCATTGTTTGCCCGATTTCTGTGGGTGAGATGCTGTTGCCCGCCGAAAGCGCCGCTACCAGTTTGGGCACAAACGCCTTGCCCTCCTCCAGATAACGTTCGTAAAGTGAGTAAACAAACATTTGGGCATACACGTAGGGGTAATTGTAGAAGCGGTAGTTTGCCATGTAATAATGCGGCTTCATCGTCCACTCTGCTTCCATCTCAGGCAGCCACGTCACGGAGTCGCCGTAAATGCGGTCTCGCGATGTTGTCCAGTTTTTGCAGATGGTTTGGTAATCAAGATACTCGCCCTTCTGGATTGACGCGTAAAGCGCCTGCTCAAACCATACCCGCGCTGACACCTGAAACGCCGTCATGCCTGCCTCATCCAGCACTAAACACAAAACCGCCCGCCTCTCAGCGTCTGTTTTGGCGTTATCCAGCATTAAGTCGGTTAAGAGGAGTTCACCAAAAATCGAGGCTGTCTCCGCAACAATTGAGGGCACACTCGTGTTCATGAGGGTTTGGTTGCGGCTCATGTAGTAATCGTGTGTTGCATGCCCCAGCTCATGTGCTAAGGTGAATACGTCACTGAGGGTGCCATTGAAGCTCTGCAGGATATACGCGGATTTTCCACGATACCAACTGGCGCAGAAGGCTCCATTGCGTTTGCCAAACCGTGGCGAAGCGTCAATACGGCGCTGACTAAACATTTCCTCAACCGCCTCGGCATATTCTGGGCTGAAGCGGCTGTAGGCTTCTGTTATGAGTGTTTGGGCTTGTTGAAAGCTGAATTTTAGTTCTGGTGCATCTGGCAGGGGCGCGATAAGGTCGTAATTGGCAAGGACTGGTAGGTTCATTAGTTTGGCTTTGAGTTTGAGGTAGCGCTGATATGAGCCCACGTTTTGCTCTATTGCCTGCATCAGATTGTCAATTACTTCTTGTTCGGTGTCGTTGTTTAGTAGGCTGGATTCCATGGGGCTATTGTATTTTCGGCGTTTGGCGATTGTGACCCAATCATTGCAGATGCTACGTAGAGCCGCAGAAAAAATTTCCCCGTCTCTGCCCAGTAAACTGTAGATTGCACGATTGGCAGATTCACGTGTAGCACGGTCAGGATGCGACAGTAACCCCGTGGCTTGTCCATAATTGAGAGTTTTCTTTTCTCCCTGTACGCAGATTTCAAAAGTGCGCGTGTTTAACCACTTGCTTTGTAGTTCTTGCCATGCATCAACACCAAATTGGTCTTTTTCGATGATAAGTTGCTCTTCTACTTCACTGAGTTGATGAGCTACACGCCGCAAAATCCGCTCTAAACGGTGCTTGTAATTAACCAAAACGGGCTCATTGACCAGTTCAGGTTTGGCTTTAAGCAGAGCCCCCAGTTCTAAACTGAAAAATGCAAGTTGTTTACCCATTTCTGCTTCAAGCTTACAAATTTTGTCGTTAAGCGTTTGTGTCTCTGGCAGGGTCATGTTGGCGGCAAAAGAGAGACTGGCAAAGAGCGAAATATCCCCTACAGCGACATTGAAGGCTTCAACTTCCCTAAGACATGACAGCAAGTCCTCAGGCGTTAGGTTGCCAATTTTTCCTCGGTACTTTTTCTCAAATGTGTTTGCTAACCCTTTGGACTTCTCGATTGTTGCTTCAACTGAGGGGTCAGTGATGTTGGGAAAAAGCCCCGCTAAGTCCCATGTGATTTCCTGTTCTTTACTTGTCATAATCTGCGCCTTGTTTACTGTTTAGTTCTTCTGGTTCTTAAGTTGTGCACCACAAAAGGTAAAACATCCAAGTGCTGATATATGGGCGATGCAGACCAGCCACAAAATAATTATTGGCAACAGCCAAAACATGAAAGAAATAGGCGAGGGCACTGTTCACTTGATGGTTACTTCTCCGCCTTACCCCATGATAGCTATGTGGGATGACCTTTTCTGCAAAGCTGACTCCCAAATCGTGGAGCTATGGCAAAAACTGGACAAGAAAAAAAGTGATAGCGGGCTGGCTGGGCAAATCTACACGCAAATGCACAATTACCTAGCCAAAGTCTGGCAAGAAACTTATCGTGTGCTGGTTGACGGCGGAATAGCCTGCATAAACATCGGCGACGCAACCCGAAGCATCGGCGGAAAATTTCAGCTGTTCCCAAATCACTGCCGCATCACAGAAGAATGCGAAAAAGTCGGCTTCACTACACTGCCCTATATTTTGTGGAAAAAACCCACCACTAAACCCCAATACAAGGGCAAAGGCGCGTTTTTGGGTTCGGGGTTTCTGCCGCCAAACGCCTACGTCACGTTGGACTGTGAGTACATCTTGATTTTCCGCAAGCGCAATCTTCGCCGCTTTGAACCCCATGATGAGGCGCGTTATGGCAGTGCTTTTTCGAAGGTTCAACGGGATGAGTGGTTTAGTCAAATCTGGCAAATCAAAGGAACACGTCAAACCACAAGCGAACTGGAAAGAAGAACCGCCGCATACCCTGAAGAAATTGCTGAACGTTTAATCAAAATGTTTAGCATAAAAGGTGACACGGTGCTGGACCCCTTTTTGGGTTCAGGAACAACCATGAAGACTGCCCTCGCAAATGGTCGTTAATGTGTTGGGTATGAAATAGATGAAAACCTCTTGCCTGTGATAGATAAAAAATTGAAGAATTAAGCTGACACTTTTTTTAATAAGTCCCACATATTGTTGCTTGAACAAGCTTGGGCAAACAAAATTCAAATGGTAAACCTTTCGGGTTCAGCAACACTAACCGCAGATTCCCCAAGGCTGGCAGACGCACAAGCGGTGAGGTCGCGCGGGACAGGTTTGCTTTTGACCAAGCCATGCAAGGTAATGATTGCACAAGGATTCGTCGGGGTGGTGATTTTGTGGTGCAGAAGAGGGATTTTTTGGGTGAGCCTGTTGGGGAACCGATGACTTTTCAGGTTAAAACGGGCAATTCTAAGGTGACTGAGGCAGAGCAGACGCGGCAAAAGAAGTTTGGGCGTAATCGTTACAGGCTTGTTCGGTATTAGATTTTTTGTTGTTTTGTTGGGTGGATGTGTGTTTAATAAAAATGGGCTTTTGTTGGTGTTGGTTTAGGTTTTGGGCTTTGCTGGTGTGTCTTTTTGGTGTTTTGTCCATTGGTCGCTATCAAAAGAGTTATTTTATTGTATTGACTCTATGAAAGTTTAGACAACCAATGCTTTAAACCTGATGTAAAGCAACAACGTTTATTAGTGAGCTATGTAGCATGTGTTTGTGCTCTTTAAAAAGTTAGGTGAAGCCTTTTTCGCTTTGGATGGTTCCGTCATTGGAGGAAATGCAAGTTTGAAACAAAACATCACATTAACAAAAAAACATAATTTTAAAGAGCTTTTAAATTATTGGAGAATTGATTAAGTGACTCAAATAGAAAAAGAAGACATACATTATTTACTCAAAACATTCTTCAACGAGAAAGGACTAGTAAGGCAGCATCTTGACAGCTACAACGAATTCATCGACCACGGACTGCAAGAAGTAGTTGATGAAGTCGCTGAAATTCCAATTGAGGTTCCTGAAAATCCCTATAAAGTAAAACTTGGTCAAATCTGGGTTATTGACCCACAATCACGTATTTCTGGTCCATACGCAACAGAAGTCGATGGAACTAAACATGAAATTTATCCCATGGAAGGCAGACTACGCAACCTCAGCTATGCCGCACCAATTGCACTGGAAATGACCCCAGTTGTAGACGGCAGAGAACAAGACACCGAATTAGTTTACATCGGCAACATCCCCGTTATGCTGAAAAGCAAACTCTGTTTCCTCTCACAATTATCAAAAGAAGAATTAATCGCGGCAGGAGAAGACCCAGATGACCCCGGAGGATACTTCGTAGTTAACGGGTCTGAACGTGTCATCGTAGCCATGGAAGACCTCGCACCAAACCGTGTGATTGTCGATGTAGATGACAAAGGAACCGCACCGGTTTATCAAGCAAAAATCTTCTCCACAACTGTTGGGTTCCGTGCAAGAATCGAACTTAAACTCAAATCCGACGACGCAATCTATGTCACAATGCCTGGTGTACCAACCGAAATACCCTTTGTTGTTATCATGCGCGCTTTAATGATGGAGAAAGACAAAGACATTGCAGAAGCAGTAGCGCTTGACCCTGAACTGCAAAGCCAACTGGCACCCTCATTTGAGAAAGCCATAGGTGTTGACACCACAAGTGATGCCATCTTATTCATCGGTAACCGTGTTGCTCACGGGCAAGTTGAAGAATACAGGCTTCAGAAAGCTGAAACAGCCCTTGACAAAAACTTCCTTCCTCACTTGGGCAGAACAGAGAAAAACCGCAAAGAAAAAGCCATTTTCCTTGGAGAAATGGCATACCGCGTTTTACAATTAAAAGCAGGCAAACGCCAACAAGACGACAAAGACCACTTCAAAAACAAGCGTCTCCGCCTTGGTGGTCCATTGCTGGCTGACCTTTTCCGCGTAAGCTTCCGCAACCTAACACGCGACATCAAATACCACCTCGAACGTATCGGCGTTAAAGGACCAATAATCACCGTTTCCGCTGCAGTTCGCCCAGGTATAATCACTGAAAGATTTGCTCATGCATTAGCCACAGGAAACTGGGGCAGAGGACGCGTTGGTATCACACAACTGCTCGACCGCACAAATTACATTTCAACCCTAAGCCACCTTCGAAGGCTCCAATCTCCGCTGTCCAGAAGCCAGCCAAACTTTGAAGCCAGAGACTTACACCCAACCCACTGGGGCAGGCTTTGTCCAAACGAAACCCCTGAAGGCTCAAACTGTGGTCTAGTCAAAAACCTCGCATTATCCGCCTCTATCGCAGTAGGTGTAAACCCAGACAAAATCAAGCAGCTACTTTTTGAGATGGGTGCTGTTCCCGCATGGGAAGCCAGCAGTGAACAACGTGTTTCAGGCGCCAAAGTTTTCGTTGATGGAAACATTATTGGTTACTGTGCTAATTCCAAAGAAATCGTGGATTCTTTCCGTGAGAAACGACGCGGCGGGGAAATCTCAACTGAGGTTAACATTACCTACTTTAACAAAGAGCAAACCGAAACTGAGGAAGTGCACGCAAACTGTGACGAAGGACGCGTAAGGCGACCCTTAATCATCGTGGACAACGGTGTGCCAAAACTTCAGCCTCAACATTTTGAGAAAATCTGTTCAGGTGAATGGAACTGGGAAGACCTAATCAAAAACGGTCTCGTAGAATACTTAGACGCTGAAGAAGAAGAAAACGCCTACATCGCCCTCTCATACGATGCTGTAACACCTGAAAACACTCATGTGGAAATCGCCACATACACCATCCTTGGCATCTGCGCCTCAACCATCCCCTATCCAGAGCACAATCAGTCACCAAGAAACTCCTACCAAGCCGCAATGGCAAAACAAGCCTTGGGCGTTTACGGAACCAACTTCCACAACCGCGTAGACTCACGCAGCCATATACTACATTACCCACAAAGACCCATGGTTGAAACCGAACTCATGGAAGTCATGGGTTACAAACAGCGCCCCACAGGCCAAAACTGCATCGTTGCGGTGCTCAGCTTTGAAGGCTACAACATGGAAGACGCCATCATATTCAACAAAGCATCCATTAACCGTGGCTTGTTCCGTTCAACATTCTACCGCATCTACGAAGCCGAATGCCGCCAGTACCTTGGAGGCTTAAAAGACAAATTCACCGTTCCAGAACCCGGAACCCGCGGCTACAGAGGCGAACAATACTACCGCCTACTCGAACCCGACGGAATCATCAGTCTCGAATCAGCCGTAGTCGGCGGAGACGTACTCATCGGCAGAATCAGCCCACCAAGATTCCTTGAAGAATACAAAGAATTCGAAGTCAAAGGACCAAGCATGCGCGACACATCCATCGACATGCGCCCCTCTGAAACAGGAATTGTGGACGGCATATTCGTAACTGAATCAGGCGAAGGCAGCCAACTCGTCAAAGTCCGCGTACGCGACCAACGTGTACCCGAGCTTGGAGACAAGTTCGCGTCAAGACACGGACAGAAAGGTGTCATCGGCTTAATTGTTCCACAAGAAGACCTTCCATTCACTGAAGAAGGCATCACACCCGACCTAATAATTAACCCACATGCTATCCCCTCAAGAATGACCATCGGCCAGTTCATCGAATCCCTCGCAGGCAAAGCAGCCTGTGCACGAGGAAAACCAGGCGACGGCACACCATTCAGTAACGAAGGACCAGTAGAAGTACGCAAAAACCTCATCAAACACGGATTCAGCCACACAGGCAGCGAAGTCTTCTACAACGGCACCACAGGCGAAAAATTTGTTGCAGACGTATTCGTTGGAGTAGTTTACTATCAGAAACTGCACCACATGGTCGCTGACAAAATCCACGCCAGAGCCCGCGGTCAAGTACAAATGCTCACACGCCAGCCAACTGAAGGACGCGCCCGCGGTGGTGGTCTGCGTTTCGGAGAAATGGAACGAGACTGCCTCATTGGACACGGCGCTGCGATGCTGCTGCGCGACAGGTTGCTTGAGGAATCTGACAAGTATACGCTATACATCTGCGAGAACTGTGGTCAAATCGCCTATTTTGACATGAAACAGCGTCGTTACGTGTGCAAGATTTGTGATGAGAAAGCCAAGATTTCGCCAGTGGTGGTATCGTATGCTTTCAAGCTTCTATTGCAGGAGCTTCAAAGCTTGTGTATCACACCAAAATTAAGACTCAAGGAGAAGGCATAATCATGTCTCAGGAAGAATTAATCCATAAAGTAGTAGACGAAATATCATTCGGACTCATTTCACCCAAAGACCTACGCAAACAATCAGTCGTTGAAATCCAAACCCCAGACACCTACGACGAAGACGGTGCACCAATCACCGCAGGCTTAATGGACGGAAGATTAGGCACCCTTGAGCCAAGGCAACGCTGCAAAACCTGCGGCAACACTGCAATCCGCTGTCCAGGACACTTTGGACACATCGAACTTGCCGTACCAATCGTGCACATTGAATTTACCAAAATCATTTTTGACCTTCTCAAATCCACTTGCCGCAGCTGCGGACGTATCCTACTAAAAGAGGATGAAGCAAAGAAAGCCCGCGCAAAAATCGAACGCTATAACGAGCTTTTAGGTGCAATCCCTGATGATGTTTACAAAGAAATTATGTCTGACATAAAAGCCAAACAATGCCCCTACTGCGCTGCGGTTCAGTACAAAATAACTTTTGAGAAGCCAACAAAATTCATCGAGCAAACTGACGCAGGCTCCGAACCCTTAACTCCAAGCATGATTCGGGAACGTCTTGAACGTATCTCTGATGAAGATTTAGAAATTGTAGGGTTCAACCCCAAAGTTGCACGCCCAGAATGGATGGTTCTGCAGGTATTGCCTGTGCCGCCCGTTTATGTGCGTCCATCAATCACTTTGGAGTCAGGTATCCGCAGTGAAGACGACTTAACCCACAAACTCGTCGACATCATCCGCATTAATCAGCGTCTCAAAGAGAACATGGAAGCAGGTGCACCCACACTCATCATTCAAGACCTGTCTGAACTGCTTCAGTATCACGTTACTACATACTTTAACAACGAAGCCTCAGGCATTCCACCAGCAAGACACCGCAGTGGTCGCGCTCTGAAAACCATCAGTCAACGCCTCAAAGGCAAAGAAGGACGATTCAGAAGCAACCTCTCAGGCAAACGTGTCGACTTCTCAGCGCGTACCGTAATTAGCCCAGACCCTAACTTGGACATTAACGAGGTCGGTGTACCACAAGACGTTGCAATGCGCCTTTCTGTTCCAGAAAAAGTTACAGCTTGGAACATTGAGGAAATGAAGAAATTCGTCATTAACGGTCCCGAAAACTATCCAGGCGCACTATACATTATCCGCCCAGATGGCAAACGTATCCGTCTTGAATTCGTGGTTGACCGCACAAAAATCGCCGAAGCAGTCGAACTGGGCTTTGTAGTTGAACGTCACCTCAAAAACGGTGACATCGCCATATTCAACAGGCAGCCCTCACTTCACCGCATGTCAATCATGGCACACTTTGTTCGCGTGTTGCCCTACAAGACCTTTAGATTACACTTGTGTGTTTGTCCACCTTATAACGCTGACTTTGATGGCGATGAAATGAACCTTCACGTTCCACAAAGCGAAGAAGCCCGAACCGAAGCATTACTGCTCATGCAGGTGCAAGACCAAATCCTATCACCAAGATTTGGCGGACCAATCATCGGCGCCATCAGAGACTTCGTAACCAGCGCGTATTACTTCACACGCAAAGGCAACTACCTAACCCGTGGCCAAGTAGACCGCCTCTTAACTACAACCAACTACACAGGCGAATTACCCGAACCAGAAATCAAAGACCCTGAACCAAAATGGTCAGGAAAACAAATCTTCAGCCTATTCCTACCAAAGACCCTTAACTACTCACTAAAAGCAAACATTTGTCAAGGCTGCAACAAATGCGAAGAAGAATTATGTAAACACGATGCTTACGTGGTTGTCCGTAACGGGCAGCTTGTATCTGGCATCATTGACAGACGCAGCATCGGCGCAGAACAATCAGAAAGTTTGCTTCACAGAATCATCAAAGACTACGGCACACAAGCAGGAAGAGAATTCCTAAACAAAATCACCCACATGCTCAAACTCTTCATCAGCATGCGAGGCTTCAGCTACACCTATGACCAACTTGTTCTCTCACCCAAAGCAGAAAACCGCATCAAGAAAACCATGGAACGTATCCAAAAGAAAATCGACGAACACGTCGAAAACTACCGCAACGGCACATTGCAACGTCTTCCAGGACAAACAATGGAGGAATCCTTTGAAATCTTTGTCATGCACGAACTCGCAACAGCACGAGATGAAGCAGGCAAAATTGCAGACGATGACTTCACTTTAGAAAATGCGGGCATTGTGATGACCCGTACAGGTGCCAGAGGCAGTAGCTTAAACATCGGTCAGATGGCCGCTTGT
Source organism: Candidatus Bathyarchaeota archaeon (assembly GCA_026014615.1). Classification (GTDB taxonomy): domain Archaea; phylum Thermoproteota; class Bathyarchaeia; order Bathyarchaeales; family Bathycorpusculaceae; genus JADGNF01. Next base: position 51,359 of record JAOZHZ010000007.1, read on the forward strand.
GTCGGACAGCAGTCAGTCCGAGGTAAACGTATCCTTCGTGGCTACGCTGGACGAGCACTACCCCACTTCCTGCCAAATGACCCCTTACCACGAGCCAGAGGTTTCGTGTATAACTCATATCAGTCAGGCTTGGATGCGATTGAATTCTTCTTCCACGCTATGGGTGGCAGAGAAGGTCTAGTCGACACAGCCGTACGTACCCAACAGTCAGGTTACATGCAGCGCAGACTCATCAACGCCTTAGAGCACATTCGACTTGAATATGACAGCACTGTTCGCGATAGCGCAGGTGACATCATCCAGTTCAAATATGGTGAAGACGGTGTGGATCCCGCAAAAAGTGACCACGGCAAAGCAGTAAACGTTGCACGATTAATCGACCAAGTCAAAATCGGTGAGGTTAAAGGTGAACCTGCACCTGCAGAATTCATAAAGAAACAACTCAAAGAAGTCGAATCCCAAATCACACCAATCCTGCTAGAACAGCTTAAAACTAACTTGGCAAAGAGCAAATTAACCAAGAAAGGCATCGAAAAAGCTGTTAAAGCAACAGCAGAGCAATACAAACGTGCCCTGATGGAGCCAGGAGAAGCAGTAGGCATAGTTGCAGCGCAATCTATCGGTGAGCCAGGTACACAGATGACCCTTAGAACCTTCCACTACGCTGGTGTCAAAGAACAAAACGTCACCTTAGGTTTACCAAGACTTATCGAAATCGTGGACGCAAGACGCATCCCATCAACTCCGATTATGACTATCTACCTAACTGGTGAGCATGCCAAGAGCAAGGAAGGCGCTGTGGAAGTAGCCCGCAACATCATCTACACCACACTGGAAAACATTGCTTCCGCAATCTATGAGGATCCAGTGCAGGAAGAAATCATTGTTGAACTCAACAAGACTATGCTCGATGACCGAGCAATAGCAATAGAAGAGCTTGAGGGGCGCTTGCAAGTCCAAAATGCCACTGTTAAAGTTAACGAAGACACTGTTGAAATTAAGCCAAAGAAAGCAGAATCAATAAAACGTATGCTGACAAAAATCCCCGCACACCCCGTTAAAGGTGTCCCAGACATTAAACGTGTCCTAGTCACCGAGGAGAGTGGGGAATGGGTTATCCGCACAGACGGTAGCAACCTGTCCAAAGTGCTGGAAATCCAAGGCGTAGACACATCAAGAACCACAACCAACAACATCCACGAAATCGCAAAAACATTGGGCGTAGAAGCTTCAAGAAACGCATTAGTGCGTGAGGCAAAAGGTGTACTCGAAGACCAAGGCTTAGACGTAGACGTAAGACACGTTATGCTCGTAGCAGACATGATGACTTCAACTGGTGATGTTCAGCAAATCGGCAGACACGGAATCAGCGGAAAGAAAGCCAGCGTTTTGGCGCGCGCCGCATTCGAAATCACTGTTCCCAACATTGTTGAGGCAGCGGTGAAAGGTGAAGGTGACCCCTTGGCTGGTGTAACAGAAAACGTTATAGTTGGGCAATCCATACCAATCGGCACAGGCTTAGTTGAATTGTACATGTCAACGTTTGAAAAGCAGGAAAAAGAAGGAGGAAAAACTGAAGCATGATAGATATCGATAAGGCGATTGCGTCAGCCGTTAAAACTGGAAAAGTCACTTTCGGTACCAACGCGGCATTGCAAAACGCTAAAACTGGTAGGGCCAAAATGATACTTTTGGCTTCAAATTGTCCAAAAGAAATAAAAGAAAAAATTGAGTACTATGGCAAAATCTCCAATGTTCCCGTGATAACCTACAAAGGAACCAGCATCGATTTAGCTGAAGTTAGCAATAAAATGTTCATAATTTCAGCATTAAGTATAAGAGAAAGCGGAGACAGCGAGATTCTCAAAATAATCGAAACTACTGAAGTAGAAGAAGATTAAAAAACGGAGGAAAAAAACTGACAACCGGCATAAAAATCACGTGCGACGAAATGCGTTATATCGCTTTGTTTGAAAGCATAAGCGGCGCCAGCGTGAAAGACTGCATAATCGACGAAGAACAAGAACGCGCAATATTCATCGTCAACCAAGGCCAAGTAGGCGTAGCAATTGGCAAGGGCGGAAGAAACATCCACACCTTAGAGCGTATGACAGGCAAAAAACACGAAATCATCGAATACAGCGAAGACCCAGTTCAGTTCATGAAAAACGCCCTCAAACCCGCAAGCGTGCGCGAAATCCGCGTAACAGAGCGAACTGACGGCAAAAAAATGGCAGTCATCACCGTAAACCCAAAAGACAAAGGCGTTGCAATAGGCAAAAACGGCAAGAACGCCGAGCGTTTGCGCTTTTTAGCAAAACGGTATTTTGACATTCAGAACGTTAGCATCACCTAAGTATACCCGACCTGTTCGGGACTTACTTGATGTAGCGTTGCTGCAATGGCAATTAAGCACCAGAGCTAATATTGACATTAATAGTTGACTTGTTCCATTTTAAGCCAAAATGGGCTGCGGCATATGCTTCATCACGAGTTCTTCTAGCCTAGCAATGTTTGCTTCACACTGCTTTTCGAGGTCTTCCCAGAACTCTATGCATTCTTTGCATGAGGCAGCATCTTTTTTGTAATTGTTCTTAATCCGCCACAGCGTCTTGTGCTCCTGTGTGAGTTGCATAATCAAATCATACGTTGTATTGTCAAACACGGATTTCACCTCCCCAATTGTAAACGACACCGAAAACTTCCACTCTACAGTGTGCTCTCTTTGTTCTGATGCGCAATTTCCATATGCACCGCTAATTCCTCTTCACTCTTGAAAATTTTACCGCAAACTCTGCATGCAAAGCCTGCTTTGGGGTTAGGAAACGGCTTCATGGGCTGCGGAGGCGGCATATGCGGCTGAGGTGGACTTACAGGTTTTTTGGCGGGTGCATCTTTTGGCTCATCAGGGCGGGAGCAATCCTGCTTACTCAATAATCGTCACCAAGCCCTACAAACAATCCCGCTATCATAAGGATTTGTGACAACAACAAGCAATAACAATTAGACCCAAGTGGTTCATGCTTTTAGGTTCAACATACCTATTTGGAGCCTAATAGCCAACCCATGCAAAAAACATAGAGGAGGGGTAAGCCTGTCTATTTGGTTCCTATTAGAAATTCATTGCAGAATCTATAGAGGGGTCTACCCTGAAACCCTAAGAGGGTAGGTGCTATTGGCGCATTTTCAACCCAAAAAATGAGTGGGCTGTTTTTGTTTTATTCTTCCTCGCGTGGTTCCTCTTCCTCTGGCTGTTGCATTTCCCCTTTGGGTTCCGAATTGAGCAGCATGTCGATTAGGGCTTTTTGGTCGATTTCTGCGCGGGTTCGCCAATCCAAAAACAGCAGTCCCTTCTCATCCTGCATCAGGTAACCGTAGCGGATATAGCGGTCAATGTTTAAGCCAACTTTCCAGTTAGGCATCTTCTCGCCAAGTAGCTTTTCAAGGTCTTTTCTGGGTACTTGCCCGTCTTTGCTGATGATGTAGGAAATCGTCACTGCCAAACCTGCCAAATCGTCAACGCGCCAGCCAATCATTTTAGGCTCAGACACCAACGATTCACCGCGCAAGGTCACAAAGAACCGTGCCTTCTCCAGTTGCTCCTCACTGGGTTTCTCAGGTGCTTTTTCCTCATCAAAAACCACTTTTACCATCAAATCCATCGGCTCCAAATAATCATCCAAAACCTCAAGCACCTTGCCAAAATCGCTGCCAACGGCTTTTTTAAGTTCCCAACCTTTCACGCCTGGTTTTTGGTGGCGTTTATAGAGCAGTATCTGGGCTGCTTTTTTGACTTTACCTGCGTATAATCCTTTACGTTTACTCATAAAGTTCGCCTCGTTTCCATTTTCGCCAATCCTCAACTGAAACCGCAATAGGCACACTTGCAGCCTGAACACTTAGAGCTGTTCGCGGCTCATCAAACGGTACAATCTTGATGGTTTCCTCGAGTCTATCAATCTCCAACGTCGCATAACCATACGTCACCAAAAAAGCCGTCAAAAACGCCCGCTGCGTCGTCTCCTCATACGTGTCCGCGCCGATGAAATCCCAATAATCCAACTTACCATCCACGCCCTTCTCAGCGGTTTTGGCTTTTAGCTCATTATAGTAACTGTCAAGTTCCACACCAAATTCTTTGTCGCTAATGACCCGCTGCAAAACCAACTCGCCACGACTCGTTTGTCCAATAGGAACCTCCGCAACATCCTCGTCTTTCCAGCGCTCACCAATCGGAGCCAGTGCATCCCAATACCGCAACCCATCCGCGATGGTTCGCAACCCAATTTTTTCTTGCGCCACAATCGGGTGCCACGCGTGGAGGAATAGTTCGGCGAGTTCTTGGCGGCTGATTTGCCTGATTTTTTCTTCCAGCAAAAACGGGTCTGTGTATAGTGAGGTGCTGCGTTGTTTTACCCATTCGCTTTGCATTTTAATGACTGTGGCGAGGTGATGTAGGGCTTCGGCGTCGAGTCGGAGTTCGTCGGGGTGTTGCCAGTGGGGGAAGTATTCTTTGACGATTTTGATGATTTCCTCAACGTTTAGTGCGAAGGGTTCAACTTGATGGTTCTCGATGGCGATGCAGGTTTCAATGATGCGCTCCAGCTTCTCCTTACCCAGTGCCTTGTCTTCTTTGGCTGCCTGCATTAGATGACCTCCTTGACTACTGATTTGCCCTCAAGATTTTGCACAGTGATAAAGTTCACGTCCTGCCCTGCAAAGGTGATTTGGCTGGGTGTGATGACGATGTATTGAGATGTGGCGTCTTTGATTAGGGAAACCAAAATTTTTGCAATCATTTCACGGTTTTTGGGGTCCATATGAATATCATATTCATCCACTGCACGAAGGGGTGAACGCACATGCTGCTGCAAAGCTAACAAAAACGCCATAGTCGCCGTAGTTCGTTCTCCGCCGCTCTGAGTGTATGCGTCTAAAGCGACGGGTTTGCTGCCTTTGAAACCAACCAAAATCTCCAAGCCCGCCCGCTCAATCTCCTGAACATTAGAAAGCCGAACCTCACCGGTCGCCAACGTCAACCCCATAATCCGTTGATACTCAACGTTAACGCGGGCAAGCAAATTATCCATCACAGAACGCCACGCCTGAGTCCGTGTCGCCAATTCCTCCAAAGTTTTCTCTCGGTTCTCCGCAACCAACTGCGCCTTCTCTTTGAGCTCCAAATACAGCTTTGAGTAGGACTCATACATGCGTTCAATCTCCTCAGACACACCCGCCAAAGCCGCCAAGTGCCCTTGGGTTGTGCGGATTTCATCCTGAACCTCAGCGGCGCTTTTGCCTGCGGTTACGCGTTCACCTGATTCTTGGGCTTTTTTGGTGGCTGCTTCCAAGGTTTCTTCTGCATCAGATAGAGCTTTTTCGGTTTCTTTCAAATCCGCAATCGCATTTGCCCTTCTGTACTCCAAAAGCGCAAGCCGTACCTTGTGCTCCACAACTTCCGCGTCATTTTTTCCTGAGGTTTCGTCGAGTTTTTGGAGTTTGGCTTGGGTTTGATGCTTTTGTTGGTTTGCTTGGGTTATTTGCCTGTTTGCGTTCTTAACCATTTCTTGTAGGTTTTCAGTTCGCAGCAGTTTGAGTTGGGTGCTGTTTGCTTTGATTGCGTCCGCTAAAAGCTGTGTTTCTAACAAAAGCTGCTCCGCAAGCGATAGTGTGGTCTGGTTTTCTGCAACCCTTTTCTCAAGGCTTAATTGCTCATCGATGAATTGTTTAGTGTTCACTTTGAGGTTTTTCTGCTCCTCAACCTGACCATTAATAGCGTCCAAAACTGCCTGCTTTTCTGCCTCAATCTTATCCAGCGCCCGTTGATTCTTCTCCATACTCGCCTGCAAGCCACGGATTGCAGCCTCGCGTTTTTCAACCTCTGCCCATGCCATCATGCGCTCTAAAAACCTCACTTTGAGCTGTAGTTGCTTTTTTTCTTGATATTTGTCGTATTGTCCGCGCCAGTAGTTGAGGGTTTGCTGAGCAGACTCTAAGAGTTTGCCCACGGATTCTTCTTGGCTTAGAATGCGGGTGAGTTTGGTTTTGGCTTGAAGCACGTTCTCGCGGAATGCTTCCAATCCAACGGCGGCTTCCACCATCCGCAATTTCTCAATGTTTGATAGGACACTGAACTGTTCCACCATGTTTTGGTGCATGATAATTAGCATGTTGTCTGGGTCTACGCCGAATCTGCCCAGTAATCGTTCCACGTCTTGTTTGCCTGCGCTGCGGTTTTCGAGTTCAAACCAGTATTTGCCGTCTCTGCGCAGAACACGAGTGAGGAAGAGTTGGTCTTTGTTGTATTTTGGGACTGGGCGTCGGTTGCCTTGTTTGCTGTTGTCTAAGATGAGTGTTACGCGGGCTTGGTCACTGCCCCAGCGGATTAGGTCGCTGAGTTTGCGGGAGCGCTCTGTATAGGTTTGCCCAAGACCCACAGAGATGGCAAGAAGCAGGCTGGATTTTCCCGCACCGTTGGGTCCCCCAATTAGGTTTACGCCTGCTTTGAAGGGAACTCTGGCGTATTGGTAGCTCATGAAATTTTCAAGAATAACTTCCTCGATAAGCATTGCTTAATTTAACCTTCTAAACCGATTATGCTATGTTAATCTCCTATTATTTAACTAAAGTGCATTATTCAAAGAAAAAATAAGGGTAAAAACAATTTTTTTCCTGTTTAAAAGCTAAAAATAAGCCCTAAGAAACCTTGCAGTTAAGTGTAAAGCAGCAAGGATACATGGTTATTTTTATCACTTCTCGAACACAAACATTATCTGCATGAGCATCAACTTATACGCTGATACATTTGAATCCGCCTCACGCATTATGTGAATGCACAACTGCAGTCAAGACACTTTTAAATAAAAACGTGGAGGCAAAAAGTTCGAAAAAAATATTTTTTAACAAAAAAATTTCAGGTTTTACCTTAATTGTCATAGCACTACTTAGTTTATCACTTGTACTGCTCCCAAGCGGTCAGCTTAGTCAAAGCTCCCCAAATAATTCCAATCCCATCCCAACGGAACCTTCTCAGCCTTCAATCGAACCAGTTACCATGCAAATTTTTAACTCGACTTATCAGGGTGTACCTTATGATTTGTATGTTCCCTCTAACTATTCAGGTTCACTTGTGGTTTTAGCAGGGGGTATCATGGGTGAGAAACACTTCTTGGTTGGATGGGGCGAACGTTTGGCTGAACGAGGGTACGCTGCTTTGGCGTTTAGCACTAAACCTGAAGGTTTAGACAACGTTCCCCAGTACGTAACTGACTGCAAAAGCAACTTAGAAATTATGCTATCTTTTGTTTTTGACGAATCCGCTTTTCCAATACATGTTGACCCTGATAAGGTGTCACTTATGGGTATGTCTGGAGGTGGTGCAAGCGTGTTGTCAATAGATGATGAAAGAGTACAGACAACAATTGCTGTTTGCCCCTACTTTGTGGACAACACTGCCGCCAAAAACCCTGAACCCGTTCTTATCATAACTGGCCAAAACGATTACATTGCCCCCCACACCAGTAACGGCGCAGTTTACTATGATACACTAAACGGTGACAAAATGATTGTTGAGCAAGCAAATACGCCTGAGCAGGATGGTCACGATATTTTTGAGGCAGGCTGGAAATACACTTTTGCTTGGCTTGACTATTATGTGGCTGAAAATCTTGACGCTTTGAATATTCTTGAAGATGTTGACGCTGACCTCTCCATTCTTGAATCATCAAGCGTTTTAGTTGAGCCTTAACAGTTTGGTGTGTTATCCGTAAAATCCTTATCTATTAAACTATAATTTATAGGCATGATCCAATCGGTTCAAAAGGGTCGCATCTCCGAGTTCGATTGGCTTAAAGTTTTAGGGCTTTTGTTGCTTATTTTTGTTCACAGTGAATTATCCACAGCTTATCCTGACACTCTTGAGTCTATTCAATGGATTTTAATTGGCATCTTCTTTTTTGTCAGCGGATACTTAGCCTATAACTCCTTCTATAAACGCCAAACCAGCCTGAAAAAATTCTTCAAAACCAAACTCTGGACCCTCTATTTGCCATTTGTTGGTGCTGCAGTTTTCTACTTTGGCTTTGAATCATACCTTGTTGATTCTAACCCTTTAAAGCTACTTGCACAGATTTCTCTTCTGGACATTTTTGACAACATCAACACAGGTCTTTTCAACTATGGCTTTTTATGGTTCATTCCCTACCTTCTGGTTTTCTTTTTCATATTTTGTTTATTGGAAAAATATGTCAAAAATACAAAGCTTCAAGTTTCAATAGTTTTGCTGCTTTGGTTTTTGAATTTGCTTGCTTGGGTTTTCGACGACCCCTCGCAATTTACATTGGCATCATTTAAGCTTGGTTTAGTGTTTAATCAGTTCTTTTTGGTTTTCATGATTGGGTTTTGGTTAAGAAAATTCGGTCTCTACGAACGGCTTGTAGGCTTTAAAACAGCCCTTTTAGCTATTCCCCTCTTTGCCCTTTTCTGGTTTAACATTTCAAGCATGTTTAGCCTGCAAGGATTCCTCAACAGCTTTGCTTATTATCTTTATTTTAACGTTCGAAGTATGATTTTGGGGTTGTCAGTGATTTTTGTTTTTCTGGCGATAGCAAAAGGCAGACTTCACAACAACACCATAATAGAATCAATCGCCAAAGTCAGCATACTGATTTATCTCTCTGAACCCTTCATTAGTTATTTACTGCGCAACCTAATTTTTGGCGGGGAATTACACATTTACCTAAGCGAAACAGAAGATTTCATCCTCTACCAAGCACTGCGCCTCTTTATCCTCTTTGGAGTCTATCCGTTACTGTATGTTGCAGGCAAAAAAAGTGGTTTCTTTAGCAGAATTTCTCACAAACTAACCATTAACCACTCTGTTTAGTCTATGGTTTCAATCATTTCCCTGCCACAGCAGTACGGAGCTTTCTCCACGTTGCGTTTGACATCTCCAGTTCGGGAAACCTCATATTCACATCGGACTTTACGCCCACAAATTGTACACATAAACTCTGGCAAACTTGTCTCCAAAAGTAACTATTTTTTTTCGTAAATAAACTTATTACTTATTTATGGGAAATCAATCGTTGCCTATGGGTTGCATGGGTTGACTGATTTATCTGAGTTAAAGCTGATTTTTCAGATTTAATAAATTGTAACGGCAAATTCAACCTGACGTTTTTACAAAAAACATTCCCAAAACTTAAATTTGCGTTTTTACCTGTGTGCAGTCACATATTCTTATAGGGTTTTTACAGGTTTTGTTTCTTGCAGGTTTTGGAGGTGAAATCTTTTGTCAAATGAAAGTTCACATATGGAGCCTAAAATAACTAAGGAAGGCAAATTCATGTGCAAAGATGATGGTCAAACCTATGATACTCGAGAAGAATTCGACCAGCACTGCAGAGAAGCACATAGTCGAAGCCCAAACAAAAACTGGTAAACCAAAATTTGGTGGTGATGGCTTTTCTTTTTTTCTTCAAAATAAAAAATGGGTAGTTAAATGCCCAATTCAATGAGTTTAGTTGTGTTATTGACTTGGATGCCTCTGGTTCCTGTTAATAGTTTGGATATTTTTCCGTCTGCTTGCGCGCCGACTGTGACCACTTTGTCGCCTTTGTAGGATAACGTAACAGTGACACCTTCTTTACACATGTCCTCAACAACTTCTTTCACGAACGGCTGTATCTTGCGTACTGTGCTGATTGTGGTGCCTGGCAGTTTTATTTTTTCTGTTATGCCCTTTTTTTCACTGGGTTTTTGGGTACTGGTAACTATTTCTTTAATGAATTCCTTCTTTTTAGCATCAACATCGATTTGTTTGCCGTGCGCTTTTATCTCTACTTGTTCAACATTGTTTTGGCTTATAGTAATTTTTCCTGATTTGATTGCTTGCAGAAGCATCGTGGTAGGTTGCAAGGTTCTTGCCCGTCACTTATGTTTAGCTTTCTTCCTTTGCAAAAATCACATCTAAAACTATGGCGCCGTTAAGTCTGGTTTTCATTGGTCCAGCATCCAACGTTAGGTCTTCAAAGCTGAGTTTTAGGTCTGATTTTTTGCCTGCTAATCGGTCGATGACGTTGACGATGGTGTCGCTTAGGTTTTCGATTTTCTGTTTTTCAGAAGCTTTTTCCATGTTCTTTTCTTTATTTTCCATTATAAACACCAATTAAAAGAGTGAGATTTAGCTATAAATAAGTAACTTAAATGAATTATTAAAAAAACAATAACTAACTCGTTAAATTGTATCATAAAATTTTATTAAAAACATAAATTTTTCCTGTAGTCTACACATCAACCAGGATATCCATCAAACAATACTCTCACTTTTAGCATTACTTTTTAACTCGCCCCTTCAAATAAACATCTGAAATAAAAATGACCCTACTTCCCATACTAACAGTATTTGGGCTAAGCATACTTGAGCTGTGGGTGGCAATCCCGGCCGGTTTTGCCTTCAACCTACATCCAGCCATAACCGCGACAACATCCGCCACAGGCTCAATCCTCAGCGCACTCGCAGTCACGTTGATTGGAGAAAAAATCCGCAACCGCATAATCCAATGGCGCTACAAAGGCAAAGAACCTAAAAAAGGCTTCCTTAGCAGCATCTGGGATAAATACGGGGTAATTGGGCTGGGTTTGCTCTCGCCGTTGCTGTTCGGTGCACCAATCGGGGCAGCATTGGGTGCTGCTTTTGGAAGTAACAAATGGAGGTTGCTTTTGTGGATGAGTGTTGGCATAATAATTTGGGCTGCAGGCTTAACCTTGGCGGTTGCGGCTGGAGTGGATAGCATAAAACGGTTATTTTAAGTGAGAAAGACTGTTTAGGTTGGGGAGGCAATGAGTGAACTGGGGACACAGTCCATAACTCTACTCGCACAACCTAAACCTGACATCATCTGTTGGATTTGTCCTATATTATTTATGAATCCTAAAACAACACGAGAAATAAGTTGAAACTTTTCCCTCTCTTTTTGTACGGTTGATGCTGCACGCGAAGTGCTCGCCCCCGCATATTTTTTCCTCTTTTTTTAACAAAAACCCATGGAAAATGGGTGCACGCCAAAAAAGTGGCTGTGTTTCCTCTTCTAACTGTGTAGTTAACGAGTTGGCGCTGGTGAATGGTTTTTGCAAAAAAACCCCCAAAAAAGCCTATTTAGTTTACAAAAACTATTAATTGATTTTTCAATATGTTATCTTTGTAGAATGTTGCTGGGTTGGGGTACACGGCAATGTTTATGTGATTAGAAACGGAATATTTATATCAGTAGATGTATGTTCTATTGAAACTCAGCTACTATTGCTAGCCCCGCAATTTATTATGGCGGCGGCTCGACCCGTACCGAAACGGCGACTACGCCTTACAGGGATGATGGGATTGGCCTCCAATTGCGGGGACACGAATGTGGACCTGAATAATTGCTCATTTAGGTCTGAATTGGGCTTTGACGTATATAATGTGGAGAATGTTTCTCCCTCCAAATCCAGTTAGGCACAAGAATGCGAAAGTGCATAACGTACCACACAAAAAACATAGTAATGAGCCGACAGAACAATTGGAGTGCATAACTCCGGTTGATCCTGCCGGACCCCACTGCTATCGGGATAGGACTAAGACATGCTAGTCGAGCGCGTCAGCCAAAACGACGCGCGGCACACAGCTCAGTAACACGTGGCTAACCTGCCCTTGGGACAAGAACAACCCCGGGAAACTGGGGCTAATTCTTGATAGGTGAAGAACTCTGGAATGAGTCTTTACCCAAAAGCTTCAACGTTACGCTCGTTGAATCGCCCAAGGATGGGGCCGCGACCGATCAGGTTGTTGGCGAGGTAATGGCTCACCAAGCCTTTTACCGGTGCGGGCCGTGGGAGCGGAAGCCCGGAGATGGGCACTGAGACAAGGGCCCAGGCCCTACGGGGCGCAGCAGTCGCGAAAACTTTGCAATAAGCGAAAGCTTGACAGGGCTATCCCGAGTGCCATCCGCTGAGGAAGGCTTTTACCTAGTGTAGACCGCTAGGGGAATAAGGAGAGGGCAAGTCTGGTGTCAGCCGCCGCGGTAATACCAGCTCTTCGAGTGGTGTGGATGTTTATTGGGCCTAAAGCATCCGTAGCTGGCTAAGTTAGTCCCCTGTTAAATCCACCGAATTAATCGTTGGACTGCGGGGGATACTGCTTGGCTAGGGGACGAGAGAGGCAGACGGTATTTTTGGGGTAGGGGTGAAATCCTATAATCCCAGGAAGACCACCAGTGGCGAAGGCTGTCTGCTAGAACGCGCCCGACGGTGAGGGATGAAAGCTGGGGGAGCGAACCGGATTAGATACCCGGGTAGTCCCAGCTGTAAACGATGCAGGCTAGGTGTTTGGACGGCCACGTGCCGTTCTA
>JAOZHZ010000009.1 GCA_026014615.1 Candidatus Bathyarchaeota archaeon
CCTTTTTTCCTTTTTTTGACGGAAAAATTAATGTATTTGTGTTTGAGAGGGGCTGAGTGGGCTTTGGTGATGAATTTCCAACTTGCTTGTTGGTTTTCATTTCTTCTCTCCTAAGGTTTCCGTTCCAGAGCCCCAGCAAACCCAATTAGCAGAGTGCCCCGTTTTAGGTGTGGAGATGCTTAGTACTGGTGAAGTGGCCTGTTTGGGTGAGAACTTTGAGGATGCTTTTTCTAAGGCGCTTCAGTCAGCAGAGTTCTGCATGCCGCCACAGCAGGGTTCCGTGCTTGTAACTGTTGGGGTGATGAACCAAAACGGCGTGCTGTATTGTTGGCTAAGGCTTTTGAAGAGATAGGCTTTCAAATTTACGCCACTAAACACACTGCAGAAGTTATGCGTGAAGGTGGAGTGAACAGTGTTGCTCCCTTGGAAACTCTGGTAAGTTCGCTAAAGTTCCTCTTTTACCTCTTTTTTTCTCCTCTAAGGCTAAGACCACTGGATAATACAATCGTACTCTATCTTTAGTTTTCGGTTGCCTTGCTCCATAAAAGATCGAAATACTCTTGAATTGCTGCCACAAAGCACGGATTGTCTGATACCGGACTAAGTGCTTCCGGCATATACTTAGTTTCCTCAACGATAAACATCACCCGTTTGCCATCTTCAATTACAAAGGATGTTGGTGGTCGCTCTGAAATTTGCTTCAACTTGAAGTCCCCTGTTTCTTTTAGAGTTCTAATGACATCGGAAAGCACTTCTCCTTCTTTAGTTTTATCAGTAATCACTCGATGCTCTATGTTTTTAGTGCATTTTGTAAAGTTCCCGCTTCATACTCGGTTGGAGGTGCGATTATTTTTGCAATCAAGCCTTTTTCCAGAAGCTCTGTTAGAATTCGGTAAATGTCTTGATGTGCAATCTTAGCGATTTTACATAAGATTCTGGCATTAGCTTTCGCCAGAGTTGTTAAAAGTTAAGTAAACTTTTGCCTGCGTGTTAGTTAGTCCAATCCCTGCTAAAGCGTCGATATCCTCTTCACACAGAGTCATTCTTTCTCTCCAGTTTAATCTAACATTAAACATAATTTTATGGTTTTCTGTCAGCGAATCAACTTACGGCAAGGACTTAAAACGTAAACTAGTGATAGCTTTCTTTCACCAAATTAAGGAATGAACGAAATGAGTTTGAAAAATAGCTTTTCACGAAAAACTAAAGCTTCTGTTGTTGCTTTGCTTTTAGTTGCATCTGTTGCAGTGACATGCCTTGCTTTACCAGCCACATACGCACATGAGCCTCCGTTGTCGGTTCCCACTTGGAGCTATGTTGCTGTCACCAGTAATCCAATAGGCGTCAATCAGGAAATGGTGATTATCTTTTGGCTTGATAAAGTTCCACCTACAGCTAACGGTGCATACGGCGACAGATGGACCTTCTACTTAGACATCTCAAAACCGGACGGATCAGAGCAAACCCTTGGACCAATCACGTCTGACCCAGTAGGTTCCGCATACCAGTTGTATACCCCTGACCAAATTGGAACGTATTCAGTTGCAGCAAGATTCATTGGACTCACAATTACTGGTCTTCCCTTGAACCCTGCACAAACAACTGCGACTGCCACGGGCGCTGCCACAGTTGGCGACGACTACTTAGCCAGCACAAGTGACCCACAAGAGTTTGTAGTGCAAAAAGATCCAATACAGCCCTGGGCAGAAACACCACTTCCAACTGAATACTGGACGCGTCCAATAAACACCGCTAACAGATACTGGTCTGGTCTAGCAGCAAACTGGCTTGCAGGAGCAGCCACTGATGTAGGACCAACCGCACGGTTTAGTTACGGTACAGCACCTGAAAGTGCTCACATAATGTGGGCAACCCCAATGTGGGCAGGCGGCATAATGGATGCCCGGTACGGTGACATCGGTTACGAAACATCACACTACGAAGGCCTAAACTTTGACCCCCCGATTATCCTTAACGGAAGAATCTACTACAACGTCATGTCTCACCCACGCGAAGGCTGGTACTGCATAGACCTATATACAGGCGAAACCGAGTACTTTTTTAACAGTACAGGACCTGCCACAGGTCAAAGGCAGTCTTCTTCTGGAAGTATGCCCCAGCAACGACTTGCATTTGGGCAAATACTCAACTACAACTCACCTAACCAGCACGGCGGCTTTCCGTACCTTTGGAGTACAAGCGGCCCCGACAATACTTGGATGATGTATGATGCGGAAACAGGTAATTATATCTGTAGCATAGCTAACGTTTCATCCTCAGGTACCGCCGTGTATGGTAAAGATGGCAGCATACTGCGTTATAGCATAGCAGGCACAGGCGAAAACCAGTACCTACGCGTATGGAACACAACACACGCAATTTGGTGGAGCGGTACCCAGCAGCAATGGGACAATGGCCCAGACTACTCTGTTTTCCAAAGCAATAACTACTGGCTTTGGAGACCCAGCTTAAATATAACATACGATGGAAATAACGGATTTTCCCTAAATGTATCCTTAGCTGACAATCCGCTAACCGTCACTACAATCCGTGCCGTTCGCGAAGACCAATATGTAATCGGTGGGTCACCAGGAAGCAACAACGAAAACGGCGTCGTCAACGGCTATCTGTGGGCACTTAACCTTGACTCAACGACAGGAAAAATGGGCAAACTACTCTGGAACGTTACCTTTGTACCGCCATCTTCAGCAGGTGCCAAAACCGTTAACATGGGCACCGTTGATCCAGAAGACGGCGTTTTCTTCTTCGAGTGTCTGCAAACCAGAGAACGATGGGGCTATAGTCTTGAAACTGGACAGATGCTTTGGGGTCCCAGCAAGCCTGAACCAGGACTAAATATCTACGGCTCAGCTGAAATGTACGGCATGAATGACAACATATACGAAGGAAAGCTGCTTTCTTACGCTTACGGCGGAGAACTAATAGCATATAACGTGACAACTGGCGAAATACTCTGGAAATATGTTGCTACAAATGAGGGTTTCGAGTCTCCCTATGGCAATTACCCAATTAGCATAAGCTGCATCGGCGACGGCAAACTCTACCTTGTATCAAACGAGCACTCACCTTCACAGCCACTATGGCGAGGCTCCAACATTCGATGCATTAACGCCACTGACGGAACAGAAATTTGGAAGATACTTAACTGGGGACAACAGCAAACAGGCGCAGGCATGACAGTACTAGCCGATGGCTATCTAGTAAGCCTCAACCTGTACGATGCACGCATTTACTGCTATGGTAAAGGACCCAGCGAAACCACCGTGGCAGCGTCACCAAACGTTGCAGTTCAGGGCTCAGAAATACTGATAACCGGTACGGTAACTGACCAATCCGTAGGCAAGCCTGGCATACCTGCAATCGCTGACGAAGACCAAGAAGTGTGGATGGAGTACCAATACATGCAGCAATCTAAGCCAACCGACGTAGAAGGCGTTCCAGTTCATCTGACGGCTATTGACCCGAACAGCAACTTCCAAGATATCGGTACTGTAGTCAGCGACATGAAAGGCATCTTTGCCACTTCGTGGACGCCGCCAGTTCCAGGAGTCTACACAATAACCGCCACATTTGATGGTAGCAAATCCTACTACATGTCAGATGCAGAAACCAAACTGCTTGTCTCAGAAACCGCCTCTGCACCAGTCGTAGCGCCAACTCAGCAGCCAACTCAACCTATCGCATCACCAAATGTGCCTACTCCAACACAAGTGCAGTCTGTTTCGTCTTCACCGTTGCCTAGTGAGGCTCCTCAGCCAGCGACCAGTGCAGGTACTCCAACGTGGACCTACATTGCCATCGGTGCAGCAGTTATCGTCATAGTGGCAGTTGCAGCAGTACTAATACTCAGACGGCGAAAATAAACAATGGAAA
>JAOZHZ010000018.1 GCA_026014615.1 Candidatus Bathyarchaeota archaeon
ACGCCAACTCTGCCTCCTACGACTAACCAAAATATAAATAAAAAACGGAACCCCCAACAAAGAAGTAACAATACCCACCGGCAACTCAGCAGGAGCCAACACCAACCGCCCCACAGTATCAGAACACACAAGCAAACAAGCCCCAACCAACGCACTACAAGGAATAAGAAAACGATGATCACTACCAATAAGCATACGAGCAATATGCGGAGAAATCAAACAAACAAACCCAATAACCCCAGTAAAAGCAATAATAACAGCAGTTGCTAAAGTTTCTAGAATCATGGTTATAGCTAATACTCTTTTGGAGTTAACGCCTAAGCTTGTTGCGACCTCCTCACCCATGCTTAACACGTTAATGTTCCACGACTGAAGCACCATAAGAAGAGTAGTCACAACAATAACAGGCAAAACAATCATTATACTATCCCATGTTGCTGAGTTAAGGCCGCCCATAAGCCAAAAAACAACCGCCCGCACAGCCTCATGCTCAGGAGCAAGATACTGAATCAAAGACAACATCGCAGAAAACAAATAACCAACAGCCACACCAGCCAAAATAACCGTCTCCGTAGTCATACTACGAATACGAGCAATACCATACACCAACAACATAGCCAACATACTAAAAACAAACGCATTAACAATAACCAAATAACTACCATAACCAGAAATCAAACCAACACCAAATACTATCGCCAACGCTGCGCCAAAACCTGCAGCAGAAGAAATACCCAAAATATAAGAAGAAACAAGAGGATTTCGCAAAACACCCTGCATCGTCGCACCTGCAGCTGCAAGACCAGCGCCAGCAACCAGCGCTAAGATTATGCGGGGAAGCCTCAAATCCATGATTATCGTCTGAGTTAACCTTGACCCTCCCTCAATCTCGAGACTAGGAAAAAGCCTTGAAAAGATAACTTGCATTGCTTCATTAAAACGAGGGGAGCCTGCACCAAGGCTCACCGAAACTACTATAGCTATAATTAACGCAATAAAAATGGAGGTTATGGCAAGTACTTTCCGTTTCTTGCCTTTTTTATAGAGTCTTTTCAGTTCAGCAGCTGTACTCATGGATACACGTACACTCCAGGTATGTCAGATCCGAAATACTTTAGATTCACTTCCGTGTTAACTGCAGCAGGGTCTATGTCTGCGAAGAGGGTGGGCTGACACCATTTTGCCCAATAGAGGTAGCCGACTACACAGCGGATTCCACCTCGGGCAGCCCAATCGCAGACGTAGACCTGCTCATTCTTAATGGCGTCCACGTCAGTTAATGCGGGTCGGCTTAGGATGGAATCTCTTACGGTTATGAAGTCTTCTTCTATGTGGTCAGGGCTGCTGACCATGTAGATGATTATTTCGGGATTCTGTTCTACTACGAATTCAGCGCTTAGCACCGATGCATATTCTGAGGCGTTTTCAGCGATGTTTATTCCGCCTGCTTGGTCCAATCCAGGAGTGGTAAAGGTGTTGTAGGGTTCATACCATTCAAGCATAACTCGGGGTCGTTGGTCTACAGTTAGAGTTGCAATTCGGTCTTTGACGAGATTGTTGTATTCTTGAACGTAAGTAACGTATTCTTCAGCGATTTCTTGGCTACCTACTATTTCTGCAATTGTGCTTACCAGTTTGCAACTGAAGTCGATTGGGGTGTCATCTGAGTGTTTACTTGGTTCTGGGTCGTCTGGGTCAGCTATGAAAATAGGTACGCCAGCCGCTTGAATCTGCTCCATAAGTACATCGTTGTAGGGCAACATTGAATCAGCAAACAACACATCAGGGTCCGATTCTAGTATCATTTCAACATTTGGGAGATAGGAGTTATCAGCAACAACAGGCACATCCATAACAGATGGCGGTAACGTTGACACTTTGTCACGTCCAATAAGTCTGTCCTCGCAGCCTAGAGCGCAAAGAATCTCTGTTAAACCAGAATTTATACTGACAATGCGTTCTACAGGTAGATTAAGAGTCATTAGTTCTCCATTTCCATCTTCTACGGTGACTATCTCAGGGTACGCGAAAGTGTTGTTTATTGTAACGCCGTAGAATTTCTGAATCATTTCTGCATGTACTTCTGCTGGATTGATGTCGGCGAAGAGGTTAGGATGGAACCATTTTGCTAGATACAGCAAACCAATGGCTCGTCGTGACACTAAGGCGGTGTTCTTGATTATGTATACTTTGCCTTCTTGCACAGCTGTGGCTTCGCCCATTCCGCTACGAGTCATAATGTTGGTTCGAAGAGTCTGGAAATCTTCATAGGTTTCTCCGTCAAGGTAAGTGGACATCCTAAGGATGATATCAGGATCCTGCTCCAAAACGTATTCGGCGCTCATTTGAGGATTCTCAGTATCAGCGGTTTCGGCGACGTTTATTCCGCCTGCGGTTTCTATCATTTCGGTATAGGTAGAGTTTGGACCAGCGCTAAACCAGTCCATATACCATTCGAAAAAGATCACAGGCTTGTCATCTCTTGTGAGGTTCGCAACACGATCTTTGACAAGGTTCTCGTAGTGCGTCTCAAAATCGATTAGTTCAGCAGCTTTATCTTCAGCTTCCAAGATCACTCCCAAGTTTTGTATGAAAGAGTTCCGTCGAGGAGCCATTGACATTTCAATCATTACGGCGATTCCCGCATTTTTGAATGTAGTTTGAAGCTCATCAGAAAGCCCTTCATCTGCAATCACCAACTCGGGTTCTAACTCTAGCACCAACTCGGGACTGACACTGAACGACGTCTCAGCCACCACGGGCAGATCCAAAACCGACTGGGGAACAATTGCTTCTTCGTCACTAGATAGATCACTACGTCCCACTATTTGGTCAGCGCAACCTAAGGCACAGATAAGATCTGCTCCATCTATTGCCACTATACGCGTCACAGGAAGAGTTAATTCAATAGAGTTTCCGAGTTTGTCCACCACAGTTACCGTTTTCGGTCCAGGTGTAGGAGTGGGAGTTGGCGTAGGGGTAGCCGTCGGCGTAGCGGTAGCGGTCGGTGTTGCTGTAGGTGTGGGACTGGCAGTTGGGGTCGCAGTAGGTGAGGGTGTAACAGTTGGTTGAGTGGTAGGCGTAGCAGTAGGCGATGGCGTAGAAGTTGGGCTTTGCGTAGGCGAGGCGGTTGGTGTCGCCGAAGGAGTGGGATTCAAAGTAGGAGAGGGTGAAGGTGACGGCGATGGCTGAACACTAAGTAAGGTGTAAGCTCCATATACCGAGGCAGTTACGATTAAAGCAATTAAAACTACAGATAAAATAGCAGTTGTTTTCTTCATCATTTTCACCTCCCTTAAGAGTTGTTCCACATGCTTTCTGGACTAGAATCAAGGTTGTCTCGAACTACTGAAGCGATGGGGGCGGCACTAAGCTCTTCCAACCTCAAATAACGACCCCTCATTTCATCACAGATCTGCTTCACAAGCCCAAAAGTGAGGACACCTCTCTCAGTATCGATAGCAATTGCCTTCACGCCGGCGTAACCTATCTCTCGAGCAACCCTCTTTGCTTCCTCTACAGGATCACCACCCTTAAGAGGAACATTAGCGCGTCCGTCAGAAACTAGAGCAAGAAGAGGAATGGCCTCCTTGTCCCGTTTTGTGTATTCTTGAATAGCGTCCAACCCAAGCGCTAAACCGTGAGCCATTGGAGTACGCCCTCCAGTAGGCAAAACCGACAAGAATTTTTGGGCAAGCTCAACACTGTTAGTTGGAGGAAGCACAAGTTCCGCTGTATCTTTACGGAAAACAACCATACCTACACGGTCCCGCCGTTGATATGCATCAAGCAATAGAGAAAGAACTGCACCTTTGGTGGCTGTCATTCGCTCTTCGGCAGCCATGGAGCCACTGGCGTCAACGACGAACATAATCAAATTGCCGACTTTTCTTTCACGAACTTTCTCGCGAAGATCAGTTTTCTCAATAAGAAAGCCATCTTTATTGCCAGAAGCCTCTTTGCGCTGACGCTGAAACGGCGCAGCCACCCGCAATGTGGCATCAAAAGCTAAATCGGTAACCTTTCCCTTAGGAAGGACACTGCCAACGTAACGACCTGTTTTCGAGTTGCTTATGCTTTTAGATCTTCGACCACCATTGCTACGTTGGACTTCATCCAAAACAGGCGTATCAAGAGGCTTCACGGCGTAAGGGGTATCAGCCTCAAAAACCTGTTCAGGCGCTTCTTTGTCATCAGATTTTTGCTCAGGATCCTGATCTTCCTGATTATCGTTTTGGGAAGAATCATTTTGAGGTGGAGGGGGTTGCTGTTGCTTGTTTTCTTTGTTTTCCTCCCATTTGTCTACGCTATCCTGAATCTGCTGCTGCTCCAATTTAGGTTCCTCAAAAGGTTGACGCCGACGCCGATGCGCCAAAGCCAACTCGGCTGCTTCTTTAACGTCTTCTTCGGTAACTTCAGTTCGACCTTTATAAGCCGCAATTGTACAGGCAGCTTTATAAATTGTAATATCCGCACGGTGCCCATCCACAGCAAAATCCGTGCAAATCAAGGTGATTAAATCCAGCATATCATCGCTCAGCTTTACTTGAGGCAACAGTTTCGTAGCGTCAATGATCTTGCGAAGAATCTGAGCTTGAGATTCAATTTGAGTAGCAACAAACCCTGCAGGGTCAGCTTCAAAAGCGATACGACGTCGAACGATTTCAGCTCTTGCTTCACGGTATGGAATGCCTTTAACTTCAACTGAAAGCGCGAAACGATCCAGTAGTTGAGGTCTGAGCTCGCCCTCTTCAGGGTTCATTGTGCCGACGAGAACAAATTCTGAAGGATGAATAAACGAAACACCCTCACGTTCAACATAATTTACGCCCATAGCCGCCGCATCAAGCAAAACGTCAACCAAATGATCATCCAACAAATTAACTTCATCAATGTACAAAATGTTCCGATTAGCCGCCGCCAAAATGCCTGGCTCAAAATGTTTCTCGCCGCTTTTAATGGCTTTCTCAATGTCTAAAGTACCGACGAGTCTGTCTTCGGTTGCTCCAACAGGCAAATCCACAACAGACACTGACCGCTTAACGGTAGGAAGGGACACACCGTTGGCTACCTTGGCGCTGCAGAAACTGCATAAGTCCTTCGGACGCTGCGGGTCACAATGGAAAGGACAGTCAGCCACAACATTAACTTCAGGAAGCAAATTGGCCAAAGCTCGCACAGCCAAAGATTTGCCTGTTCCTTTTTCTCCCCGCAGAAGTACACCGCCAATTTTTGGGTTGATAACGTTCAAAATTAATGCTAATTTCATTTTTTCTTGACCGACAATAGCGCTGAAGGGATATGTCGTTTTGTTTCGCCAGTGCATTGACTCAATTCCCCTTGTTGGTTGGATTATCCAAACTATTTGATATAAACCTTAGTTTAACCTAAGTTAAGTAAAGGTTGAACAACCAAGGTTTAACAAAGCACGAAAAACCACCACCAAAAAACTGACTACAGCACAAACACACCCCTTGCGCATAAAGAAAGTTTTATATGCTCATCACGGATGGGTTATCCACCCATCAACACTGATTATAGATAAGGACATGACGAAAAAATGGACATGATAGTAGGCGCAGGGAAAATTCACGGGTGCGACCCTATAGCCTTCCTCAAAGAAAAGAAAAAAGACTTTGTTGTGGTGGTAGATAAAAACCCGAATACACCAGCCATAAAACGTCATAAACTTAAAAAGCCCGACAAAATAATCGGAAAAGGCGGTTTTTTTATCCAAGGTGACGTTTCCAAAGCGCTTTCGCTATTTGAAGAATTAAAGCCGGAATACGTGTTTCCAACATCGCCTGTTCATATAGTAACAGAATTGACAAAGATCAAATTTAATCTTGAACGCTGGGACGAAGCAATAAGCCCCATACTACCCTATCTTCCTGCATCAGTTGTCCTCAGAGCGGGACGAGGCGAATTGGTTCTTAGTTTCAACAGAGATAAAAACTGTGTAAAAAAATGTGGATCACCCGAAGTGTTTACTTCAGCTTATTTAGGAAAAAACTGTACAATGGATCGTGTAAGACCATGCACCATGGATCAACTAATGCGGTATGCCTGCCCCGACGCCTTCGTCTTATTTAGCCAATCAATGGCTCCAAGCCTGGGCGCATATAAAGGCGAGGAAATTTTCCAGTTCTTTAAGTGGGCGGAAAAAAAAGAGCACTTCGTGTTAGGCACATCCTGCAATTGCCACGGCATTTTCTGGGGATTTCGCAAAACCAAAGACCAAACTGACCCGAAGACGTGAATCACCTCAGCAAATCAACGCGTAACAACTACAAGAATAAGCAGCACAGTCAAAGGCGCCTGTTACCTGAGATTTTTAGAAATCACGTTCTTTAGATTTACCGGCAAACACATTAAGTTTAAGCTTCCAGCACGTGTTCCATTTTTCGCGCAGGTTACTTTTTGTTCCGTCATGTTTCTTTAACGCTTCAGCAACAGCCGTTTTTGTTGAAGACCCAATCAAGCCACTAATAGTCGGATGCACATTCTTAGAGGGAAAAGATTTGGCAGGTGCTCCAGAAACAATAATAACATTGTCGGTACCCGTGCCAGTTGCTTGGTTAAGGGGTGTATAAGTGCTTGGAACGTTCAGGTCTTGAAGCGCTGCAGTTTTTGCTTCAGTAGCAGTAATAACTGCTTTCACCATAGCCCCCGCAGTCAACACGCAGTTAGTCAGGATAATTATGTTGATAGTGCCAAGCATGTTTTCAAAAGCACCATTTCTCTCCACCCAACTTGCTTCATCCACGCCCGTCCTAAGAGCATTGTTTTTTGCGCCAGCGGTTACAAAACAGCAGACACGTAACTGTTGCCGACTTTGCTCAACAACGACCAAATCGTTCATACTAACGGCTGTACTCAAAAAAGCCACATTTCTGCGAGGAAGCCCCAACGTAGCTGCCAAACTATTTTTTAGTTCATCCTCTAAATAAGCTGGACAAGCCTTTTCAAATCCATCACAACTCTTAATCATATGCCTAAATAAAGCATTAGGAATATGCGTGATACCGACAGACGGAACTCTTTTGCATCCCTCTGAAGTAGAAAAAACACGATGTGCCTCATCAAAGGAAACAAGCAAAGTGTTGGTCTCAAAGCCTTCATGTTTATGATAAACTACCTTGGCGCTCACCCCATCTAACGATACATTAATCGTCTTTTCTCTGAACACTGCACCTCCATTGCCCATCACATGCAAACGCACAGCCTCACTTCTTTTCGTTTTTGCTTTCTATTAGTCCTTCAACTTGTAAGTAGAGTTGTTGCAGTTTCTGCTTCATCTCCTCTGACGCCTTCCATAGTCCACGCGAAATAGCCTCCAACAACCGCTCAGTAATATTCTGTAAAGCGTAAGGGTTAACTTCTTTAAGCCATTCCTGCATTTCAGCATCAAGCGCGTATTTCTTCGCTAATCCCTCCCACATCCAATCCTCAACAACCTCAACCGTAGCATCCCAACCCAAAACAAAATCAGGAACCCTGGAAAGCTCCGCGGCGCCTTGGTAACCGTGACGTTTTAGACCCTGAAGGTATTTTGGGTTGAGGAGTCGGCTTCGGAAAACGTGGCAGGTTTCTTCAGCGGTGCTGCGAACTTTCACGCGGTCAGGGTCAGAACTATCTCCACAAAACGACCTAGGAGCTTTACCAGTGAAGACGCGAACAGCGTTTATCATGCCGCCGTGAGCGTCGTACCAATCATCACAGTCCAGTATGTCGTATTCGCGTGAATCATCATTTTTCACGGTAAGATTAATCTCGCTAAGACGTAGCTTGAACTGGTCAGGCATCATAACGCCATAGAGCTTTCGGCTGTAAACGTAGCTTCCCCAGATTATGTAAATGTCACTTAGGTCTTTTTGGTCTTTCCAGTTCTTAGAATCAATCGCATGACTAACTCCGCAGCCATAAGCTGCAGGACGGTCTCCGAAAATTCTGTAACAAGCCTCCGCTTTAGCCTGCGTTACATCAACACCTTCCGTTGCCCGCCTTTTTAGTTCAGCTTCCACATGTTTAACAATGTAGTTCTTTTCTGGAAATTCCTTAAGACCAGCAACTAACGCCACAGCGCCATCAAGAAGATGAATAAGGTTTGGAAAAGTATCGCGTAAGAGCCCACTGATGCGGATGGTAACGTCAATGCGTGGGCGTTTGAGTTTTTCAAGCGGAATCGGCTCGATGCCGACAACTCGCCCGCTTGATTCTTCCCACACGGGTTGAACACCCAGCAGGTAAAGAATCTCCGCAACATCATCCCCCTTGGTTTTCATGGTAGGAACGGCCCAAAGGATTATGCCGACGCTTTCGGGGTACTTGCCTTCCTCTTTTAGGTAACGTTCAAGTAATGTGTCTCCTAAGGCAACGCCTACGCGCCAGGCGGCCTGTGTGGGTATGGCTCGGGGGTCAACTGAGTAAAAGTTTCGGCCCGTAGGCAAAATGTCCGCCATGCCTCGGGTTATGGAACCTGAAGGACCAGGAGGGATATAGTTTCCCATACATGCTGACAAGGTGTTAGTTAACTCGTCGGTGGTGGCGTTTAAAGCAGGAACCAAGAAAACTGCGATGTATGCTAAGCATTTTTTTATGTTAGGGGTGCTTGCGCCTAACACATCTGAAATTACAGCGTCTATACTTTGCTTCTTGAAGCCAGCGGCATCAAAACGTTTCATTAGTTCAAGGATATTGGTATTCAATTCTTTGATTACGTCGCCGTTGGTTTTGCCGTCAGCGTTCAGCTTTCCTCTATTTGCCAGTAAATCCTCATAGTCATATCCTTTCAGTTCCGCAACCGACTGCCGTAAAGAAGGCACTGAACCATTACTTAACCGTGTTAAAGTAAACAGAAACTCTTCTAAACGGGTATCTGTTGGAGGCACACCCAGCAAATGCAGACCATCCCGAATCTGCGTATCGGACAGTTCACTCAAGTAACCAAGCAACCGCTCCAAAAAGCCATCAAAATCAGCAAAAACAGATTCGTCAGTAACTTCCAGGTCTTGGTCTAGCTTAGCTTGAACTACGTTTTCCCAAATCAGCTTTTGCAGCACAGGCAACTTTTCTAGGTCAACAACCTTCGCATGATAGTACTCCTGCATTTGAACCTCTAACTGCGACATCTCTTCGTAAGTGTCAGCGTTATGCATAACCGGAATCAAGTGGTCAATGATACAGCAGTAACTGCGTCTCTTTGCTTGAGCACCTTCTCCAGGATTTGTAATTATATAGGGATAAACGTTAGGAAGGTCAGAAATTGCTGCGTCGGGAAAACAAGACGCGGAAAGACCCACCGACTTGCCGGGTAACCACTCTAAGCTGCCGTGGGTGCCCAGATGAATAACTACGTCAGCTTTGAATACATCACGAATCCACCGATAGTAAGCGTAGTAATGATGGGACATAGCTAAATCGGGGTCATGATAAATGGCGGCGGAGTTCTCTAAAAAGCCTCTTGGTGGCTGAAGCGCTATGAAAACGTTACCATTAAGAATTCCCGCTATCAGCAGTTTCCCGTTATGATTGAAGACTTTTCCAGGCGGTGCCCCCCAACTCTTTACCATTTTGTCACGGGCATCTTTGGGTAATTCACCAAACCATTTCGCATATTGCGTGCCTGAAACTTTTGCCACTGCTCTTTCGGCAAGTGCGTCGGCACTTAACCACCGCTGGTCATTAGTAAGACCATTGATAACGTCATCCATTAGCTTCTGAGCGCTCTCGGGCAAGCCATCTAACTTGAAAGATTGTTTTTTCAGATTCTGCAAGATGCTCATGGCTGAGACGGAGCTGTCAAGACCAAAAACGTGACCGATTGTGTCATTTCGGGGTGGATAGTTGTGGAAAAAAATTGCTACTTTTTTCTCACTATTTGGAATATGCCTTAGTTTAGCCCAATTTAGGCTTAGCCGAACCAGTTTGTTTATCCTTTCAGGAATAGGTAGGTATCGAATTATGTGGTCTCCCGTGGATGCATTCGTTTGGGCAAAAACCATTGTGCCAATTGGTACGGTAATTAAGAACCCGTCAAACTCTGGCAGAGCCACCTGAGAAGGTATGTCTGTCACGCTGAGACCTTGTATGGTATCCCGCCAATCTTCAAAGGAGTTACAGGTTAAAACTGCCTTCAAAACGGGTACGCCCAGTCTTGCGAGGGCACTCGAAACTTTGGAGCCTTCCTGGGACATACAAAAAGAGAAAAACAGGGCACTAATGACCACATCAACCGTGGGTTTGCCCTCTTTCAAGAAGTAGTTTTCAATCAAACAAGCTAAACCGTGAGATTCTTCAGAACCTTCTTTATAATTGCTGAAAAACACTGGAAGCACATTAGCATCTTGTTGTTCGATTTCTCTGATTAGGCTGTCAACAAAATCTGTGTCTTCACTTTGTATGTGACTTTGATGGAACCAGATGCCGACGGTGAGTTTGTCTGGCTGAACCCTTTTTTGCATATATTCGTTTAGTGTAGGAGTATATTCGAAGTCAGGATGATAAATCCCTTCACGCACCGGCAAAACAGGCGGAGCCACCGCATAAGAGTCAGCCACGAAGCGATTCAATAAAAATAATAACAGATTCTCAAAATTTTTCTTTCCGCCATACTTAAGATAACCATAGATGTTTTGGCAGTCCTTTTGTTCATTCGTGGAATCAAGAAGAATCTGTGAGCCAGAACAAATAACAAACAACTTAACGTTAAAACTTTTCAGTAAGGATACAATTGGGTCGAATTCAGGACGGCTACTGAACAAATGTATTATTGTTACGTCAGAGGTTTTAGCAAACTGAATAAACTGGTCAATGTTCTCAAAATTTTTTATGTCTCCATTTCCGAAGTCGCCACCTGACCAAAGCCGAGCAGTTATTACGTCTCCGAATCTTTGGTTTACAGATTGCAATGCAGACATGAAAGGTTTTGTATCTGAGGGATTTGTTGTAGCAAAAGCTACCTTCAGGTGCTTCATTGATTTTTCCTTCTGTGTGAGTGTTAACAAAAAAGAAGAGGAGTTGGTAGGGCATTTGTCCTCATGGATAGGCATACGTTCCTTCTAACGCTACGTCAAAGAATTGCTGGATTAGGTCGGCATGCACGACAGCGGGGTCTACATCGGCAAAAACGTCAGGATGCATCCAATTTGCAAAGTATAGCAAACCAATGGGGTAGCGTATGCCTTGGAAAGCTTCGTAGGTACATAGATAAACCCGCCCGTTTTTGGCAGCGTTTGTGTCGCTTAATCCAGGTCGGCTAAGCAGTTCATCGCGTGCTGTTTCAAATGCGGTCAAGTTACCTATTACTTCTTGCTCCATCATTTTGAGTATGATGTCGGGGTTTTGCTCTGCGACAAACTCAGGGCTAAGCACAGGAAAATCTTCGGTCATATCGGCAGCAATGTTTATGCCTCCAGCAGCAACCAAATGCCCATTTGAAGAGGTCCCCTCAGAGCAACTTTGCCAAGTGTAACCCCACTCAATGTAAACAGTTGGTTTTTCGCTTTCTGTTATGTTTGCGACACGGTCGATAACAATGTTCTCATAATGCGCCAAGAAATCGTTCAAAGCCGTAGCTTTTTCTTGGTTATCCAAGATGAATCCAAAGTTTTCAATCAAATTGCTGATTTGCTCTGAATTGCTAGTCAACTCAACCATAGTAGGAACACCTGAGTTTTGGTATTGCTCCAAAAGAGTTGGGTTGTAATCTATGGTTGTGTCTAAGACTATCAAATCAGGCTCCATTGCCAGAACCTGCTCGACACTAGCGTAGTATGCGCATAGACCTAGATCAGGTTTTGACAGGAGCGATGGCGGAAAAATGCAATAGGACCCTCTACCGATAACAGAGTCTTCCCCGCCTAACCCGCTGATAATCATAGTTACAGCGCCGTCAAGGCAAACAATTCGTTCCACTGGAAGAGATAAAGTCAACTGCGTTCCCCGTCCATCCACAACGGTGACAATCTCGGGGTAAGCGAAGGTGCCGTTCAAAGGCTCTCCGAAGAACTGCTGAATCAACTCCTCATGAACTGCGCCAGGGTCGATGTCGGCAAACAGTGTTGGATGGAACCACTTGGCAAAATAAAGCAACCCAACAGGATAACGCATACCCTGAAAGACCGTCGGGCTATAACTGTAAACTCGCCCATCAATAACGGCGGTTGTATCATCTAATACGCCGCGATCTAGAAACGTGTTAATCGAAGTTTGATAGGATGTCATGTTCTTCTCTGAAGCTCCAAACTCCAGCAAAAGAATTACATCAGGATTTTTCTCAACTACGTACTCAGGGCTTAGTGTAGGATACCCTGAAGCTGACCCAGAAGCAATGTTTGAACCGCCTGCAGCAACTATATTTCCATGTGCTCCGCTTCCCTCAGCATAGCTCTGCCATTCACCCCACTCAATGTACACTGCGGGCTTCTCACTATCCGTTACGTTTTCTAGTCGTTCGCCAACAAGGTTCTTGTAATAAGTCACGAAATCAATTATCTCTGTTGCAGTTGCCTCTTTTTCCAAGACTTCACCTAAAGTTTGGATACAATTTTCGAGACAAGTTACATTATTCATCAATTCAAGAACCACGGGGACGCCTGCGTTCTCAATTGCAGCCTTCGCTTCGGGATTGTAACTTAACATTGTGTCCGCAAAGACTACATCG
Organism: Candidatus Bathyarchaeota archaeon; assembly: GCA_026014615.1. Taxonomy (GTDB): domain Archaea; phylum Thermoproteota; class Bathyarchaeia; order Bathyarchaeales; family Bathycorpusculaceae; genus JADGNF01. The sequence goes on from JAOZHZ010000018.1 coordinate 12,665, forward strand.
GGTTCTAGCTCAAGCAACAGTTCGATGTTAGGGTCCGATGAAGAGTCGCCTACAACAGGAACCTGCGTAACTGTAGGAGGGAAAGTTGAGTATGAATCACGTCCAACAACCTTGTCTTCGCAACCTAAAGCACACAAAAGCTCAGTAAGACCAGAAGTAAGGCTTACAATACGGTTCACTGGAAGCGTCACAGTGACTTGAGTTCCAGTCACGTCAGTAACCACAATTGTCTTTTTGGGTTCAGCAGTAGGTGTGGGCGTGCTGGTTGGAGTAGTTGTTGGTATGGGAGTCGGCGAGTTTGTAGGAGAAGGCGAGGTGGAGGTTTGAGTTGGGGTAGAACTTGGTGTTGCGGTTGCTGTGGGAGATGCAGAAGGAGAAGCGGTGGGTGTTGAAGTAGGGCTTGAAGTTGGCGAAGATTGAGGTGACGCGGTGGGCGTTGGTGAGGGCGACGGTGAGGGTGTGGGTGATGATGAATAGAATAATGTGTAGGTTCCGTAAGCGGAAGCGCCAACAATCAATGCGATAAGGACTATGGCTAAAGCAGCGTAAGAGCGTTTCAAGATCTCGCCTCCATTGAGTCAAGAATGTGTACGGCTAATTCGAGGGTTAAGGGGTTAAAAGGTGGTGTTTGTGGAATTTTTTTGGGAGAATTAACAGTGCTTGAAGGATATGTGTTCTGGCGTTGCAATTTGGATCAATTCCTTTTATGGATGGTTTATCCAACTACCAACTTGTTATATAAACTTTAATTTAATACAACTTAATCACAAGTTTATCAACCATGGTTGATAAAACTTAACGAACACAAACCACACACCCCCAAACAACATACAGCGCGTTCGCAACCGTAGATTAAAATTTAACGTCGGGGCTACGGGTGACCAGCCCGCCTCCCCGACGTTTCTGGCTACGACAGATGGCTACGTCTACGATGGTGCTATGGAAGCCATATCGCAAGACGGGAATCACAGAGAGAGACCAACTAACTGCGCCTTTTTTACGACATGACTTACAGGATGGATAATCCATCCAATTATATAAGATTTATCTCAACTCAAATAGAACACAGGTTGAATAACTCAGATGCCGCCTGTTGCATCCATCTTAGACATGTAACGATTAACGTTTGCGCCCTTCAAGTGTTTGATAACATGGGGTTGAGTGTTTATCTACCGAACAAGAACGACGAAACGAAAGATACCAAAAAGAAAAAAAGAATCGTTAAACCCAACCATCACGGATGCCAGCAGTTGGCTAACGCATCTATCGCTTCCAGAAAAAGATGCTCCTCGGGCACCACACCAACCCGTACCTCCAGCTCAGCAAGAGTCTTAGCCGTTACTGGACCGATGGCAACAACAACCACTCTGTTTAAGGCAGCGGCTATGCTCGCCGTGGAAGAATACGCGCCAAGCATTTTAAACAGGTTCTTAACGCACAAGGAACTGCCAAAAACTATGGCGTCAATCCGCCCATCAGTCAAATCACGTAAGAATTTCTCGTTTACACCAGCAGTATCAACCGGAATAGCTGACTCGTAAACGTAAACTTCATCCACCAAAGCGCCAAGCTCCCGAAGCTTCTCCATCAACGCAGGGCTCGCCGCAGGGGTTCTGGGAATAAAAACCCGTTTACATTTGATTTCACGCTGTTTTAGCACATTCAATACACCTTCTGAAGTGTACCGAGAAGGAACAAGATCCACGCGGATTTTGTTTGTTTGGAGTTCCTGCGCAGTTCTGGGACCAACAGCGATAACTACAGCCCGCCGTAACCCTTCCTCCAGCGAAGTTAACTGGTTTAAACGTTGAGCAGCATCAAGAAGATTAGTTACACCGTTGACGCTCATGAAAATGACGTAATCAGCTTTTCCCACCGATAAACTTTCGATAAAACTCTTTACAGGTGCTAAATCGGTTGGCGCTTTAATCTCTATAGTTGGGAAAAAGTAGGGGGTACCGCCCTTTCGTCGCACCATTTCGGCTTCTTCTTCCGCCTGACCACAAGGTCTAGTTATGGCTATAGTCTTGCCCTTTAACTGATCTTGAACCATGCAAGTTTCCCACCTAGATTAACCACTTCACCAATAACGATAACTGCAGGCGGCTGCACCTTTTCTTTTTCGGCTTCCTTTGCGATAGTGCCAATTTTGCCCATCAAGGTTTTCTGATGTTTGGTGGTTCCCTGCTGAATTATTGCTACTGGGGTGTCGGGGTTTAAGCCGCCGTCCAGCAGCTTCTTGGCTATGGATTCCAACGATTCCACCCCCATCAGGATAACAACTGTGTCAACTGACCCCGCAATCTTTGCCCAATCCACAACCCGCTCACCTTCTCCTGCACGGTGACCAGTAACGATGGCGACAGAAGAGGCAAAATCTCTGTGAGTCAGCGGAATGCCTGCATACATGGGGGCGGCAACTGACGAAGAAATTCCTGGAACTATCTCGAACTCTATCTTGTGTTCTGCCAAGGTTTCGGCTTCTTCTCCGCCCCTGCCGAAAATGAAGGGGTCACCGCCTTTCAGTCGAACCACATTCTTCCCCGCTATAGCTTTTTCAACCAGCAAGTCGGTTATTTTTTCCTGTGGCACCACATGCTTGCCTGACCGTTTTCCAACATAGATTTTTTCAGCGCTGCTCGGGAAGAGGCGGATTATTTCTTCGCCGACCAATCGGTCATATACGACTACCTCGGCGGTTTTGATTAGCTCAGAAGCTTTTACAGTTAGCAATTTGGGGTCGCCGGGTCCAGCGCCCACGAGATATACTTTACCATGCACCATATTTTTCTCTCCATTTCAACTCGATGTCTTTTGCGCCTTGTTGTACGAGGCTTTCGGCAACTTGTTTACCTAGTAGTTCTGCTTCGTCGATTTTCCCTGTCGCGGAAGCTTCTATCTTGTTTTGTCCATCTAAGGTAAACATGACCCCGCGAAGAGACAAAGAACCTGCCTCAGCTTTCCCAACTGCCCCGATTGGGACACGGCAGCCGCCGCCAAGCTGCTTCATGAGGCTTCTTTCAGCCGTAACTTCCGCTCGTGTCTGAGGATGTTCTATGACCCGTAGAAACTTTATGGTTTCTTCATCGTTTTTTCGGGTGACTACAGCTAAGGCTCCTTGGCCAGGGGCAGACGGAAAAAGGTCCAGTGAGAAGCGTTCAGTAATTTGAGCGTCTAAACCCATTCTTTGGAGGCCTGCTTCCGCAACTATTATGCCGTCAACTTCGCCTTTTTTCACCTTCTGAACGCGGGTATCAACATTGCCCCTTATTGGCTTTACTTCGATATCGGGTCTGAGATTTTTCACCTGCGCAAGTCGTCTGAGGCTGCCTGTCCCAATAACCGCGTTTTTCGGCAAGTCTTTTAGGTGTATGTTGTTTTTGGAAATGAGCACATCACAGGGTGAAGCCCGTTTAGGTACAGCAGCCACTACAGTGTCAGCTATTTCCACCGTGGGAACATCTTTTAAGCTGGCAACTGCAAAGTCAACTTCCTCGTTAACAAGAGCTTGGTCAATTTCTTTTTCAAAAATCCCTTGGCTGTCAATAGTGAAAAGCGGCTTTGAATGCTCCGTGTCACCCAGCGTCTTGATAATTTTGAGTTCAAACTCGTCTTTCGGGTATACCCGTTTGAGTTCGTCAAGGAAGTGTTGGGTTTGTATTCTGGAGAGCTTGCTGCCTCGCGTGCCGACAATGAACTTCATTTAGTGGACCTACTCTTTTTTGATGCTGCATACAAGGCCCCATCGAAAGCCTTGATTGTAAACTTTAAGTCTTCGTCAGAGTGAGCTGTAGATAGGAAGCATGTTTCAAACTGGGCGGGCGGAATGAACACACCCTGATTTAGTAGTTCTTGGAAGTATGCTTGGAACTTCTGCAGGTCGGAGGTTTTTGCGGTTGCCATATCAGTTACAGGTTGGGATGTGAAGAAGATCTGGAACATAGAAGCGATGTTGTAAACCTGCGCGTCAACATGATAATTAGCTGCTAAATCCACAAGAGCACTCTTCAAGTCCGCGCAGTTCTTTTCGAGCTTGGGGTAAATATCGTTTTTCTTCTGGCTTAGGATGTTTAGGATTGTGTATCCTGCTGTTGCCGAAACGGGGTTGCCGCTGAAAGTTCCTGCCTGATAGACTTTCCCCGCGGGGGTAATGTGCTGCATAATTTCTTTTCGTCCCCCGTAAGCAGCGATGGGGAACCCTCCGCCCAGCACTTTACCTAAGGTGGTCATGTCGGGTTTCAAATTGAAGTAATCCTGTGCACCGCCAAGAGCAAGCCTGAAGCCTGTGATTATCTCGTCAAAAACTAAAACCGTACCGTATTCCTGAGTCAACTTCCTCAAATAACTCAGAAAGCCATTTTGGGGCAAAATCAAGCCGCCATTACCCATAACTGGCTCAACAATAACCGCGGCTATTTCATTGCCTTCCCGCTTAAAAGTTTCCTCCAACGCCTCACGGCTGTTGTAAGGCAAGACGATGGTGTTCTGGGTGGTTTCCTCGGGAATTCCCAGAGAAGTTGGAACTCCAAAAGTTGCCGCGCCCGAACCTGCTTTTACAAGAACATTATCGTGGGCGCCGTGGAAGCACCCTTCAAACTTCACTATTTTTTTTCTTCCGGTGAAGCCTCGGGTAGCCCTAATCGCATGCATGGTTGCCTCGGTACCGCTGTTGACCAAACGCAGCATTTCCACGCTTGGGTACAATTTCGAAATTAATTCGGCAAAATCTGTTTCCAGCGCCGTGGGGGCACCGTAAAGCGTGCCTTTTTTCAGTTGTTCTTTGACGGCGTTAAGGATTTCTGTATTTGCATGTCCAAAGAGCAAGGCACCGTACGCCATGCAGTAGTCCACGTATGCATTGCCGTCTGCGCCATACAGTTTTGAACCTTTAGCGTGGTCCACAAAGAAGGGGTTTGGGTCAAAAGCTCTAACGGGACTGTTTACGCCGCCTGGCAAGATTTTCTTGGCTTTTTCGAATAGTTCTTGCGACTTGTTTTTTGTTTCTATTTTTGATTCAACCATGTTTTCACGTCCTTTGCAAAGTAGGTTATTATAAGGTCTGCGCCTGCCCGTTTAATTCCCGCGAGAATTTCTAGGGCAACGCTTCCTTCATCTATCCAACCTTTTTCAGCGGCAGCTTTCACCATGGAGTATTCGCCGCTTACGTTGTAAGCAGCAACGGGCACGTTGAATGCCGATTTAACGCAACTAATTATATCCATGTACGAAAGTGCAGGCTTAACCATGATGATGTCTGCTCCCTCAGCTACGTCAAGCTCTGCTTCCCGTAACGCCTCTCTTTGGCTGCCGTAGCTCATCTGGTAACTTTTCCTGTTTCCGTACTGCGGCGTAGATTCTGCCGCTTCGCGGAAGGGTCCATAGAAGCTTGAAGAATACTTCACGGCGTACGACATTATGGCTGTTTGGTCAAAGCCTTCGTCATCTAAGCCTTCCCTTATGGTTTGCACTTGCCCATCCATCATAGCTGAAGGCGCAACCATATCTACTCCAGCGTGGGCTTGACTGATAGCTGTTTTTTGCAGAAGCTCCAACGTCGCATCATTTTCTACAGTGCCATTGTTGATTACGCCGCAGTGTCCGTGGCTGGTGTATTCGCAGAGGCAAACATCCCCGATAACAACAAGTTCAGCTCCGAATTGGCTTTTCAGTTTTCGGATGGCTTTCTGAACGACGCCCTCTGCGGCGTATGCGCCTGAACCCACATCGTCTTTTTTTGCTGGAATTCCAAAAAGCATCACTGCCTTCACCTCCTGCTCCACCGCCTCACCGACCACGTCTACAACTTGCTTGACTGGAAGCCGATTATAACCGGGCATTGAAGTTATTGGAATAGGAGTCGTTGCGTTTTCATCCACGAAAACTGGGTAAACCAACTGGCTTGGGCTTATTCTAACATCGTTCACCAGTTCCCGCAATGCAGGGGTTCGGCGCAGCCTTCTCATTCGTATTGTTGGGAAACTCATTGTGCTATTTCTCCATTAGCTTGATTTCTTTTGTTACAATTTCTGTTGCCATTTCCTTGGCTTCATCAAACTTGCCCTGTTTTAAGAGCCTTTGAACTGTTTCGTTTTGAAGGATTTTATAGAGTAGGGGTCTTCGAGTTTTCTGGTCCGAAACCTGGCCTTTCAGGATACCCCTCATATATTCCTGCAGTTGCACTTGAAGCAAATCTTCGGGCGTGATTATCTTTTCTATTCGTTTTCTTATGATGCTTGCCATTGCGGGACTTTTTCCGCTGGTTGAGATGGCGATTCTTACGTCGCCGACTTTGGCGATGGCTGGAAGGATAAAGTCGCTTGTGGAGGGATTATCAGGAGCATAAACCATACATCCCGCTGATTTGGCTTGGCTGATAAGCTGAGCGTTAAGACCATGATCACTGGTAACAGCTACTAGCAACTCTGGCGTGGGGTTAAGGCTAGCAAAGAAAGCTTTTGCATCTTTAACATCTGCTTGTTGTAGTTTGATTTTTCCCTGTTTTTGCAACGTTTTAATGCCGCTGGAAAAAGCCCTGCTCACAACTAGAATCTTCGCGCCTGCTTCCAGAAAATCCCGAGTTTTCCTCAGGCTTTCTGAACCGCCTCCAACTACAACAACGTACTTTCCGACAGACTTGAGGTCTACGAGCATGCTTTTTGGTCCCTGCCTTTATAGGGGCTGAATCCTAAGTTTGTTTCGAGTATGTTTTTGAATTTTTCAATAAACTCGCGGTAGTCCAACGGTTTTTCCTTGGTTGGCGCGGCAAGACTTGCGATTTTCTCAAGTTCCATTGAGCTTTCGGCGAGTTCCATTGCTTTGGCGCCGAACTCTTCGTACTTGATTTCAACTTCAGGTATAGCGCCGCGTCCCTCCAAGTTAATGCGGGGCACAATACCAAGCAGTTCGACGCCTGCGCTTGCAAACGCGTGGTTCATGACTTGCCGTATTTCGTCGGTTAAGTAGCTAAGACGCGCCTTATTCAGAATCACGCCGGTTACTTTCACACCTAAGCTTCGCATAAGATTCACGTAGCCCAAGCTACTTACCATGGCGCCTTCGATCCCTTCCTTTTCGCAACCTACAACCAAAACTGTGGGCACCCCCAGAGCCGCCGCAACTTCCGCAGTTGAGCTGGGTCTTTTGACGTTTTCCATCAGCACTCCAGTGAAAGCGCTCATTGCACCCTCAATTATGAGAAAATCATAATACTTGCTTGCTTCTTGCACCGCTTCAGACTGAGGCGTCCAGCCGCTTTCCCCGATTTTTATAGAAGAATAACGCCGAATGGGCTCCTTAATAAGGTAAAGCGCAGGCACGACATCGCGTATGTCTCCGCCGACTTTAACGATGCCAACGTTAAAGCCTCTCTTCTTTAAGGCGCCCGCTAAACCCGTAACTACAAAGGTTTTTCCTGATCCGCTGCCCAACGCGGTAACCATCAAAGCCCGCGGCGACTTGACTGTTTGCATTGTTTTACCAGCGTATAAGTCTGTGAAGATGCCTATTTCGCTTTTTACCCTTTTTTGCAGCTCCGCGTTTGCTGCTCGGATTTCCAAAAGTTCTTCGTCGGTTATGCCCAGCGACTTTGAGACCCCCGCTATGATGAGGGGGTTCTGTTCCAGCAGCGAATGCATAATGACGCCCACTACGTTACCTTTGCTGTTAGATATGCCTGAAACAAGGTCTTGAACGTTTTTGCGGTAGTTAAGGCGTTTAGTATGTGAAACGAGGATGGGATTGGCGTTTTTGTGGAGTGTGATGTTACCGTACGTGTGGCAGTGAAATCCTGCGACTTCGGCTCGGACTTGGCCGGTTAGATAGCTTGCTCCGACTACGGTGGCTTTTACTTGGTCTGTGCAGATTAATGGCTGAAACTCTGCATCAATCAAGCCGAGCCCCTTCCGAAAAATGGGCGTTGCAGAAAGACGCCCGATGTCAGTGCCTCTAGAAAGAATCTGAAAACCTGAACAGATACCCAAAACAAATTTGCCAGCATCCGCCATTTTCAAGATTTCCTGAACCAAACCGCCTTGGACTGTTTGGGATTCGACGAGGCTACCACCAGGAATAATTAACATATCTAGAACTTCAGAGGCTTGCCTACCCGTTATTAACCCATCCGCACTCACAATGTCCGTGGGGAGATTTCCAAATGTTTCAAAGCAAGGCAGTGCCCCAGGTAAATAAACTAAACCGATTCTGTGCCTCAAATGTGCTCCCTTAACCGCCGTCTTGGTTATTTTACGATAAAGCTTATATTTAAGCTGGTCGGTTTATCCAACCATGCACTCCACAGCACAAAATCTGAGCATTGTCAACGTGAGAATCACGCACAAAACGGCTCACGTGCAGCTTTTGGAGGATGTAGCGTTTAAGGAGAAAAAGCTAGCATACTCTGATTTGTGTTCGCTTTGTGGGGTACAGGAAGCAGTTCTTATCCAGACATGTAACCGCGTTGAAATTTATCTCGCAAGTGAAAACACGGATATAACTGTGGAGTCCGTCGTGAAGTACCTTGCAGGTCACGCCGCGAATCAGGTTGCGGCGGCTAAATCAATCGAATACTCCGTCAACCGTAACGCCATTCTGCACCTGCTACGGGTTGTTTCAGGTCTAGAATCCATGGTTATAGGTGAGGACCAGGTCATCAATCAGGTATGGAACGCTTTTCTGGAAGCAGAGGAAGCAAAAACCGTTGGACCGGTCCTAAAACAGCTTTTTAACCGTGCTGTAAACTTGGGCAGACGCGTAAGAAGCGAAACCGCGATCAACAAAGGTGCGGTCTCGGTGGGCTCAGCCGCCGTGGAGTTGGCTGAAAAACTGCTTGGGAGCCTTAACGAAAAGAAAATTCTAGTCATGGGGTCAGGTGAAACTGGCACGCTGATCACCAAAGCGATGGCTAGACGCTGCCTGAGCCCAGTTTTTATTGCTAATCGTACTTATGAGCGGGCGGCTAGGTTGGCTGATGAGCTTTGCGGCAGAGCCGTTAAGTTTGACAAGCTCGGCGAGGTTCTCGTTGATGCTGACGTAGTTTTCTGTTCAACTTCTGCCCCTCATTACCTGTTAACTAAGACACAGGTTTCCAATCTTATCACGGCGCGGCAAAACAAAAACAGCCTCATAATCATTGATATTTCAAACCCGCGAAACGTAGAAGGTTCCGTTGGCGAGCTACCGAACGTAAGCCTCTACAACATCGACGATTTAACGTTAATTACCAAACAGAACAAACAGGAACGCCAGAAAAGCGCCCAAGAAGCCGCAGCGATCATCAACGAAGAAATTGACGTATTGGAACGCGCAATTAAAGCTGATTCGGTGCGAATAATTATTTCGGATTTGCTTTCACAGACTGAAGAAACTCGCCAAAGGGAACTCACCAAGGCCTTTAATATAATGAGGAACTTGGATGATCGCAATAAGAAAATCGTAGGCGATTTAACTTGCGTTCTACTTAAGCAGACGTTCTTGCCAGTTATTGAAAACTTACGGAAAGCCGCCGCAAATGATGAGTCGGAACTTATTGACGTTGCAATAAAATTATTCGAAGTTAAAAGAAATTAATAAACAACAAAAAGAGGAAAACAGATGGAAAACGTCGGATTAGTCCTCATAGGACATGGCAGCAAGCTGCCCCATAACCGAGAGAACCTAGAAAAACTAGCAGACATCCTACGTGAACGCGGCACCTTCAAAGTAGTTGATATAGCGTTCATGGTTAAAAACACGCCCACTATTCCAGAAGCGATAGATACAATTTCTAAGAAGGGCGTCAAAAAAATCGTTCTTATACCCGCATTCATGGCTCCGGGTGTCCATACCACACAGGAAATTCCTGAGTTAATCGGCATAAAAGACGAGGAATTGCAGCTTTCTGCTAGAGGTATCCAGATGGTTTATGGGGAACCTATAGGCTCAGATGAACGTATAGCAGACATCTTGGAAGAAAAAGCCGTAAGAGCCGCAGGTGAAGGGCGAAAAGAAGCTGTTGCAACACCTTATGGCGCAAATGCTCCCGCCGCGTCAAAACAACTATACGAAGACAGCATGAAGCTAATTCGACCGCAAATCGCAGAAACACTGGCAAAGGCACCAAAAGAACACGCACCTGTAATCGAACGTGTTGTTCACACAACTGCTGACCCTGAATTCGCTAAGCTTCTGGTCATCAGCGACCAAGCGGTTAAAACAGGCGTCGAAGCAATCAGGGCAGGCGCAAAAATTGTGACTGATGTAAAAATGGTCAAAATGGGTATAAACGAGGAGCGAGTGAAAAGGTTTGGCGGAAAAATCGTGACCTACATTGACGACGGGCAAGCCACGAAAATTGCTCATGAAGAAGTCATCACCAGATCAGTGGCGGCTACACGCCTAGCCGTAAACGAGGGGATGAATGGTGCAATCTTCCTTATTGGAAACGCGCCTACGGCAGCTTTCGAGTTAGCCGAAGCTATAAAACAGGGAAAAGCTAAGCCCGCTCTAATTGTTGCAGTACCTGTGGGTTATGTCGGCGCTGCCGAATCCAAAGAGGCCATAGCTAAGCTACCCATCCCGTACATAATCACGAAGGGACGCAAAGGAGGAAGCACAATCGCCGTAGCTGTCTTCAACGCGCTTCTGGCAATGGCTGAAGCGGCTAAAGGGGACTAAAATGGCGAGGTTTCTAAAGTATGGCATTAGTACAGGTGCTTGTGCGGCAGCAGCAGCTAAAGCCGCAGTAATTACTTTAACAGATGATTGTGTAAAGCACGTGGTTATTCCCACGCCTATTGGCATCCGTTTTGAAAGACCTGTTAAATCCTGCATTAAACAGGGCGATTCAGCGTCAGCCACGGTTGTGAAAGACGCGGGTGAAGACATTGACGTGACGGATGGTATAGACATAGTCGCCACTGTTCGCTTAACTGACAACGGAAAAATCATCATCAAAGGCGGAGAAGGAGTCGGCAAAGTCACAAAGCCAGGTTTGCCAGTGCCAATTAGCGAATCAGCTATTAATCCTGTGCCTCTAAAAATGATAAGGGACGCCATCAAAGAGGCACTGCCCGAAGGAAAAGGAGCGAAAGTAACTGTGGTGGTTCCTGAGGGGGCAAAGGTTGCTGAGAAAACTTTCAACGCAAAACTGGGTATAATTGGCGGAATCTCTATACTCGGCACATCAGGCGTGGTTAAGCCGTTGTCGCTTGAAGCTTGCCGCCGCTCGTTAGTTCCCCAAATCGACGTAGCAGTTTCCCGCCACCATGCACAGGTTTTCTTTGTTCCAGGCAACATCGGTGAAAGAATAGCCAAACAGTTGTTCAACGTTCCCGACGACCAGATAGTTCAAACAGGCGACTTCGTTGGGTACATGTTGGAGAAAGCCGCCGAAAAAGGCATTAAAGAAATTGTTTTTCTTGGGCATTCGGGCAAGATGGTGAAGCTCGCAGCGGGAATTTTCAACACTCACTACAGGATGGGCGACGCAAGAAACGAGGTTATCGCTGCCTTTGCTGCTTCAGTTGGAGCAGACCAAGAAAACGTGAACACTATTTTGCAATCAAACACAACCGAAGAAGCCACCGAATTACTCAACAAGCTCAAACTTACAAGAGCAACATACGACAAAATCGCCCAAAAAATACACGCCCGCGTCACTGACAGGGTAAAGAAACAAATCAAATTCAGCATAATAATAGTCTCCATGGAAGGCAAAGTCATTGGAGCCGACGAGAACGCAAAGAGGCAATGGTCATGGCTAAACTCCACATAGTCGGCGTAGGCCCTGGCTCTCCAGAGTACGTATCTCCAGCGGCGCACAAAGCCGTGCAGAAAGCTCAATTGGTCGTAGGCGCAGAACGTAATCTAAAACTTTTTCGAGGAGAAATCAAAGGTGAAAGCCTCACGTTAACAGCCAAAAACGTCGAGGAAGGTCTCAAATACGCTGTGGGTACAGTCAAAAAAGGGAAGAACGTTGCGTTGCTCTCGACTGGTGACCCTGGATTTTCAGGGCTTTTGGGTTCCATGTTGCGAAGACAGCTAACTAAAGATGTAGAAGTAAACGTTATTCCAGGAGTAAGTTCCATACAGGCATGCGCGGCTAAACTGTGCATGAGCTGGGACAACGCCGTCCTGTTCACATTCCATAACGACCCACGCGTCGAGAAGAAGCGTGACTTAGCCAAAGCGGTGAAGGAAGGCAAAACGGTTCTTGCGCTTCCTGACCCAAACACGTTCACTCCCGACGAAATCGCGGCGTTCCTTCTCAAAGAAGGCGCAGACAAAAAAACAAACGTCGTGGTCTGCATTAATTTGACGTTACCCAACGAAAAAATCATTGAAGCCTCTCTGGAAGAAGTTTCAGAGCAGAAGTTCCATCCATTATGTGTGATGGTAATCAAAAGTAACTAAAGAATAAGTTACAGACAGAGTCAACAGAAGATGTGGTCTTACAAGACGCCAGGAATCCCAGATGACCTGTTCATCCAAAGCGATGAAGTCCCTGGACCCACCAAAGAAGAAATCCGAGTGATAACCATCTCTAAAGCGCGGCTCCGTGAAGGCGCCGTTGTTGTGGATGTAGGTTGCGGCACAGGCGGCTTAACCGTCGAAGCAGCACTACAGGTAGCACCAAGAGGTAAAGTTTACGCGATAGACGAAAAAGAAGAAGCCATAAAACTAACCCTCAGCAACGTAGCAAAATTTGGAGCACAAAGCACCGTTGAGGTCACGTTGGGTGCTGCTTCCGAAGCCTTGCTGGATGTACCTAATGTTGACGCCGTCTTTGTAGGCGGAAGCCGCAGGCTTAGAGAAACTATCCAAACCGCACACACAAAACTAAAGGCAAACGGCAGAATCGTCGTCAACGCCATACTGCTAGAAACCGCCACTACAGCCATAGATGAAGTCAAAAAGTGCGGCTTCAAAGAGGTGGATGTGGTGGAGGTTTTTGTGGCTAAAGGGAAAGCGGTAAGCAGTGGAACCATGATGTTCGCTCGAAATCCCATAACGATTGTATCAGCAACAAAAGAGAAGTGAAAAAATGGTTGGAAAATTCATAGGCATAGGCGTAGGTCCAGGTGACCCCGAACTCATAACCATAAAAGCTGCAAAAGCCCTTAGAGCAGCAGAATACATATGCGTCCCCAAATCCCAAGTTCACAAACCCAGCATGGCACTTGGGATGATTAAGCAAATCTTGGAGGAACGCCAAAACCCCGCCGAAATCGTTGAGTTACTCTTTCCCATGACGAAAGACGAGATGAATAATCGGAAACTGTGGAGTGAAAACGCAGCCATTGTGTCATCTAAAGCGAAGAAGGGCGATGTTGCTTTCATCACTTTGGGTGACCCTATGCTTTACAGCACATTCCTGTACCTTTACGAATACATTAAAGAAACGTTTCCAGGAGTGGAAATGGAAATAATTCCAGGCGTAACCTCCCTAACCGCTGCAGCTGCAAGAGCAAAACTGCCGCTTGCGGAAAGAGAAGAAGTTGTTACAATTATTCCGTCAGACCTTGACCCTGCGATAATTGAGGAAACCGCCCGAAGCGCCGACAACCTAGTGTTTATGAAATGTGCCTACCGTATAAAAGAACTAATTCCCATCTTGAAAAAAGCTGGATTCACAAAAGATGCAAAAATTGCGTTAGTTAAACGGTGTACATTACCTAAAGAAAAGGTTCTGGTGGGCAAACTCAGCGATGCGGAAAACTGGAAGGTAAAAAAAGACTACTTCTCTGTTGCTATTGTGAAGAGAAGTCAAGTTCCTATTCATTGGAAGAAAAACGGTGAACAAGCATGAACAAAGTTGTTTTTATTGGAGCAGGACCAGGCGACCCTGAACTCATAACCCTCAAAGGCAAAAAATGGCTCGAACAAGCCGACGTAGTTATCTACACGGGGAGCCTGCTGAACCCAGAATACCTCAAGTACTGCAAGAAAGGCGTGGAACTTTATGACAGCGCAAAAATGAGCCTGCCAGAAGTGCAGCAGGTAACGTTGGCTGGAGTGAAAGCGGGTAAGCGGGTGGTTAGGCTGCATGATGGTGACCCAAGCTTCTACGGTGCCATACAGGAACAGATGAGTTTCCTTGACAAAGAGGGTATTGAATACTTCCGTATTCCGGGCGTGAGTTGTCTGCAGGGTGGCGCAGCGGCTTTGAATCGTGAGTTGACGTTGCCAAATATTTCGCAGACAATCATTATTACGCGTCCCGAAGGCAGAACGCCTGTGCCTGAAAAAGAAAGCCTCATCGAGCTTGCCAAGCATCAAGCAACCATGGTCATATTCTTGGGCACACCGCACATTGCGCGGGTTGTAGTTGACTTGCAGAAGGGCGGTTACCCAGCGGATACGCCTGTTCAGGTGGTTTACAAGGCTACGTGGCCTGAACAGAAAATCGTCAAAGGCACCCTCACAAACATAGTTGAAAAAGTCAAAGCGGAAGGAATTACGCAGACTGCCTTGATTTTTGTGGGCAACGTTTTAGACCCCCAAGCCTACGACCTGTCAAAGCTTTATGACCCCGCCTTCACCACCGCCTTCCGCAAAGGCGCATAGCCATGTTTAGCCACGGAATAGCCATAGTCGCCATTACGCGTCGGGGCGTAGAAACCGCCCTGAAAATTCAAAAGGCGCTGGCTATTCTGGAAATGTCCAGCAAAGTTTATGGCCCCAAAAAATACGCCCGACAAGGCGTTCTTTCCATCGACAAGAAGCTGGATGAATTTTTGAAAGACACCTATCGCACTTCAAGTGCCCTTGTGGCTGTAATGGCAACGGGCATAACCATCCGCGCTGTCGCACCTTACCTTACAAATAAGCTGGTTGACCCCGCCGTTGTAGGCGTGGATGCGGACGGAAAATTTGTGATTAGTCTTCTGTCGGGGCATTTTGGCGGCGCTAATGAGCTTGCACGTCTCATCGCGGAAGGTATAGGTGCAACGGCGGTTGTTACAACGGCGTCAGATTCTCTGGGGAAGCAGAGTGTGGATGAGCTTGCGCGGACTTTACATTTAGCTGTTGTGAACCCGAAGAGTCTTGTTGCAGTTAATGCTGCTGTGGTGGATGAAAAGCGTGTGGCATTGGTTCTGGTCGGCGACGTGAAGATTCCTGAAGGGGCAGTTCAGGGCTACAACGTCGAAAAGGCAAAAAACGCTGAGCAAGCAGTGGATGTGGCAAACGGCTACGACGCAGCCGCCATAGTAACCACCGAACCTGTACCCACAGAAAAAGCCACAAAACCCATCACCATCCTAAAGCCCAAACACATAGTCGTTGGCGTAGGGGCACGAAAAGAAATCACAGAAACCCAAATAACAGACACCATAAAAGCTGCCTTAGCTCGGGTCAACGTGCCTTTGGAGTGTGTTGACGGCTTAGCCACC
Source organism: Candidatus Bathyarchaeota archaeon (assembly GCA_026014615.1). Lineage (GTDB taxonomy): Archaea > Thermoproteota > Bathyarchaeia > Bathyarchaeales > Bathycorpusculaceae > JADGNF01. The sequence goes on from JAOZHZ010000018.1 coordinate 28,033, forward strand.
GTGGACATCAAACGGGATTCGCAGGGGATGCTGTCGGCGGCGAAGAAACTGGGCTTAACATTCGAGTTTTTCAGCGTGGAGGAACTTCGCGCCGTACAAAGCGACGAGTTGTCTCCTAATTCAAAGTTAGTTCAAGAAAAAATTGGAGTTGGAGGAGTATGCGAAAGAGCAGCCCTAATAAAAGCAGGAAAAAACCCACACCTAATACTAAAAAAACAAAAACAGAACGGCGTAACCGTGGCAGTAGCCGAGGGCGAATAAGCGTCGTAGGCATCGGACCTGGCAGCGCAGAACACATGACGCCCAAAGCGCGTAAAGCCATCGAAGAAGCCGACGCCGTAGTAGGCTACAAAACATACATGGAACTAGTCCGTGACATCATAAAACCAGACGTAGAAGTCGTCGCGGGCACCATGGGACGCGAAGTAGACCGAGCCAGAGCAGCCGTCCAAAAGGCACTTGAAGGCAAAACTGTGGCGGTCATCAGTAGCGGAGACGCAGGAGTTTACGGCATGGCAGGCGTGGTTTTGGAAGCGGCTGCCTTCGAAAAAGCCGAGGTTCCCGTTGAAGTTATTCCAGGCGTAACTGCGGCTACGGCTGCTGCCTCACAGTTGGGTGCGCCTTTGGTTACGGATTTTGCGGTGATTAGCTTAAGCGACTTGTTGACGCCTTGGGAGCTTATCGAGAAGCGGCTGAACGCGGCGGCTGCGGCAGACTTTGTGATTGTTCTGTATAACCCGCAGAGTAAGGGGCGCAAAAAACCGTTAGCGAAAGCCCACGAGATTCTACTCAAATACAAAAAACCCGACACACCCGTTGGCGTTGTGAAGCAGGCTGGGCGCGATGGAGAATCAACAACTGTTACGACCCTTCAGAAGCTGATGGACTGCGGAGTGGACATGGTTTCAACAGTTATTGTGGGTAACTCAACCACGCAAGTTATTAACGGACGGATGGTTACGCCCAGAGGCTACGATTTAGCCCAAACCGCAACAAAATAGACCGCTGCCGCTTTAGCCCCCTTTTTTGTGGCTTTCCAATTTTACTTGAATACACGAACCTATTTGCCGCCTATTTGGATGTTAATATCCATTCTATGCAGCAGGATAGAGGGGAGGGTCGTGCCGAAAGAAAAGCAGAAAAAAGAACCAGTCTATTTGGATGCTATTAGTAATAGTATGCAGAAAACGGGGGAGGGGGGTCTACAAGCGAAGCCAAACTACAGGGTTTTTCTTGTAGAGAGCATAAACCCCTAAGACCATTAGCATCCCCGCTAACGCCTGTACAACGGTGAACGGTTCTCTGAGGATAACAAACGCGAATACTGCTCTGAAGAGGGCGGTGGTTGAGAAAATCGTGCCTGTCCGCATGGAACCGATTTCTTTGAGCCCTTTACCATTTGTGAATGTTTTTAGCTTCAGCGTTTTTGAGTTTGGTTGCTGGTTTTTCGTCGAGAAGTTCCAGGATTGCTTTCCGAGCTTCACTGATGGTTAGTGGCAACTGGTCAGGTATGGGCAGGTTGTTTTCTTTTTTGAGTACTTCAAAAAGGTGGGCAATTCTTGGCGAGCGCAGGTTAACGTTTCGGATAAGGTCGGCGTTTGAGAAGATTTCTTTGGGTACGCCTTCAGATACAATTTTGCCTTTGTTTAGGATGTAAAGTCGGTTAGCAAACAGAGGCACCATGTCCACGTCATGTGTAGCAAGCACGAGTGTGATGCCTGCATCCTTGTTAAGTTTGAGAAGCAGGTGTAGGATTTCGCTGGTGGCGCGTGGGTCAAGGTTCGCGGTGGGCTCATCCATGACTATGACTTCAGGCTGCATGGCAAGGACACCTGCGAGGGCGACCCGTTTCTTTTGTCCCAAGCTGAGAAAATGGGGCGGTTTTTCTGAGAACTCAGTCATGCCGACGGTTTGGAGGGCTTGGTCCACCAGTTTCTTTGTTTCATCAGCCGCATATCCGAGGTTTAGGGGTCCAAAAGCAACATCTTGTTTCACGGTGGATGCAAACAATTGGTCGTTGGGGTCTTGGAAGACAAAACCGACACGTTTTCTGAGGCTCAGCAGCGCTTTTGAGCTGTACTCTAAGGGTTGGTCTTCGAAGTATATTGTGCCCGAAGTGGGTTTTAGGATGCCGTTTAAGTGGTTAAGCAGGGTGGTTTTACCTGAACCGTTAGTGCCTAACAAGGCGATGCGTTCGCCTCTGTCGAAGCTTAAAGATACTGCGTCTAACGCGAGGGTTCCATCAGAATAGCGGTAAGATAATTTTTCCAGTCTAAACAACATACGATTACATAACTCCAATGCCTAAAGTTAGAAAGATAACAACCACTAGCAAAACATCAAACAACACAATCCCCACCAGTGCTTTCTTGTTGGGCGAGGGCTGGTCTTCAAGGATGCGTATGGTTCCATCGTAACCTCTGGCGCTCATGGCTGTAAAAGTTCGTTCTCCTTGTTCAAGGGTTCGGATGAAAAGGTTTCCGGCAAGCAAACCCAAGGACCGAATCCTTTTCAACCACCCACCGTGCCCAAGCCGTAAATCCTGTGCGATGCTCATTTTCGATGAAACTTCCAAGAAAACAAAGATGTAACGGTAAATCAGCAATGCCATTTCCACCAAGACCCGTGGTGCACGTGCTCGGCGAAGTATGATGCAGAGGTCAGTTATGGAAGTTGTCAAAACTAGGAAGAAGAGACAGGAAAGTGCACCTTCAACCCTCAAGAAGGTGGTTATACTCATAGCTATGCCACTTTTGAAAATCGTCCACGTAAACCACGGGGTGACGATTTGTGTAAAGGGCGCGCCGTAGCCAAAGAACAAAGCGATGAATATACAGCTTAAGGCAAGCATAAAATTGGGATAAAGCAGTAGGTCACGGTAAAGGTGACCTCTTATTTTTGCGAACCCTAAAATCAAGATTGTGAAAACTGAAAAAACTATTATGGGTACAATAAAGGAAGGGGAAGAGACGCTTATTACAAGCGCTGAAAGGGAAAGGAAGGTTTTGGTTATGGGGCTGTTTTTTGCGAATCGGTTAGTGTATGCGGAGCGGTCGATTTGTGCGTATAGGTCGTTATGAGCCATTCTATGGTTTCTTCCGAATATAGTACGCGTGTGAGGGGTTTATTTCTTTGCTCGTTTTCCCTTTTCGTATCCTACGTAGTATCCGATGATCAGTGCACCTATAGCGGCTTGAAGTACAAACAGCAGGCTTTCGATTTCACCACTTGGAGGCTCCCAAATTGGCGTAAACCACGGCTCGTATCCTTGATCGGAAATGGCTTCTTCTGCGGCGCCGTCTGCACCACCGTATTCTGCGGTTGGCATGAGAAGCAGGGGCGTCACAAAAAGGACAATCAAGATGGCGATTAAGCCTACGTAATGTATGGTTTTCATTGCTGCTGAGCCTCCTCTGATCGTGCGCCCGTTGGAAGTTTAATTACTTTTAGGGCAGCGAGTAGGTGTCCCTTGTATTTGGCTAAGAAGTCAAACAGTATCACTGCGAGTATGCCTTCGGCGATGGCTAGTGGAATTTGGGTTACTGCAAATATGCCGCCGAACTTTAGGAATGCATCAAAGAAGCCTGCTGATGTTGGGAAAGCTAGAGCAAGCTGAACGGATGTAGTAACGTAGGTAATTAAGTCTGCAAAGGTGGCTGCAAGGAAGATGCCTACGAGGCTGGGAACATGAGCTTTTTTACAGATTAGCCATATGGCGTAACCTACAAAGGGACCCATAATTCCCATTGAAAAGATGTTTGCGCCGAGAGTGGTTAAACCCCCGTGTGCCAGCAACAGTGCCTGAAAAACCAGCACAATCGATGCTAAAACGGAAGTTATTCCAGGTCCAACTATCACTGCGGATAATCCTGTACCTGTTGGGTGCGAGCAACTGCCAGTTACGGAGGGAAGCTTAAGGGCAGAAAGTATGAAAACAAATGCCCCCATCAAAGCAAGCAGAGGTTTAGCTTCAGGAACTTTCTTTGTCACTTTAGACATCCTATAGATGCCATAAGCGACAACCGGAATCGATACTATAAACCAGATTTCCCACCACGGATGCGGAAGGAAACCTTCCATTATGTGCAAATGCTTTTTGTCCTCCTCATGTTGGATAATCCATCCCGAAGGTTTATTAACCTTTTTTTAACTATGGTTAAATTTAGGTTGTATATCTTTGAATAAGAAAGCTCAACCTATTCTGCTGAGGGATAAAGGAGAATTTACTAAATTTCAGATTCTTCTTGAAGTTATGCGTAATCAACCCCACATTAAACAGAAAGACATTGCTGACAAATTGGAGATAACCGTTCAGGCAGTTTCGAAATACTTCAAAAAGTTAACTAAAGAAGGCTTGCTTGAGGCAGGTTCAGAGCGTGCGGATTACAGGTTAACTGCCAAGGCGTTGGGGAGGCTGCATGATGATTTGAGGAACTTGGAGAACTATATGCTTGCGGTTAAGCATGACATGAAAATTGAACGCGCTTTGCCCGCTATTGCTACGCAGCCAGTGAAAGCAGGTGAAGAGGTAGGCATAATCATGAAAGGGGGCGTCATGTACACCGTCGCTGCAGACAACCCCGAAACAGAAGCAAAAGGCACAATAATGGCAGACGCCAAAGCGGGCGAAGACACAGGTCTGAAGGATTTAAGGGGTAAAGTGAAACTCAAACAAGGAAAAATTCTTATCGTGAAGCTGCCAAGCATCAGGAAAGGCGGTTCCAAGGCGGTCGATTTGGAAAAGGTGCGCCAGTTTTATGATGAGTTTCAGCCTGACCTCACGGGTGTTATGGGAGCCGTCGGCAGAGCGGTTCTGAGTAAGCTGGGGCTCAAGGCAGACCTCGAATTCGGGATTAGCCGTGCCGCTGCTATTGCTGCCTCACGGGGGTTGAACGTGTTTGTTCTGGTTGTGGGCAGGATGGTGAACCGCGTGATAGAAGAAATTGACGTGATAAACATGAAAAGCGCATCCGACGTGGTGTACGAGGTTAAGGATGGGCGAAAAAACAAAGTAACCACCATCAAACCGTGACAGTAAACCTGCGAAAGTTAAAATTAGTCAAATAGGAACCTGCCAGATAGCCCCGTACCACAACCTGCAACCCGACACACAGTTTGAAATAGGAACTTTCATGCGTTATTGTTTGATTTACCTTTCGAGTGTACCCCAGTTTTGTATGCTGCCGCTGTAATAGTAATTGCTATCATCAAGAAAGTAACAATTATTGCTTTTTGGAATTCTGGGACTGAGGGTGAAGGAGTTAAAGTTGGTGAAATGGATGTTTGGCTTGGACTTGAAGTTGATAAGACAGGTTCAGAACTGAATTTCTCAGGTACTGTAATTGTTTGAGTCTTACTCCAACTGCTTAATTCACCCTGAAAAAACCAGCCACTGAAAACTATTGCTTTTCTGTGGAAACCCCCTATCATCGCTTGAACCTGAAAATCCGCTTTACCACCAACAGGAACTATCAGTTCTTTTGAACCTGAATCCAAAGTTAGATCACTTATGTCTAAAACGCCTAAAATAATAGAAGTCTGGGCAGAACTTGCATTCGCAAGGGGAATATCATCATTAGTGTAAAATTGAGTCCAATTTTCATCGTAATTGCCTTTCACATTTATGTTGTAAAAGAAACTTCCATTATTTTGGTAAACAAGCGGTTGATTTTGTATCACCATCATCAAGTTTACTCTACTTACATGATAACCTTGATGCGTTATGTTCTGTCCCGTGTAGGGGTCTATTGAAAAAGTGGTAGGTACATCATATGAATTGTCTACAAACATTAGGGTGAATTCTGGAACAGACGGCTGAGGAAATGAATTTGCGTAGACAACGGTAGATGTCAGCAGGGCAATAAACATTACATAAACTAGTAAAACCACTATGACCGCTTTCATACCCTTAGCCATCACTCAATTATCTGTTCAGTTGCCTAAAAGACTGTTTGTAAAGGTTTCTTGTGTAAAGAAAAACTGTCTAGATGTTTGTTAGCTTCTGCTTCGTAGGAGCGCAAGTCCAAACAACATATTGGTTATCATGCCAATCCAAAAGAGCCAAAACGGATAGTTACAGATCACCCTTATTGTTTTCAGAGCAGTCCATTCCCCATTAACATATTCACCTGGAACATATGTTACCGATGTTGGGGTCCAATGAGGAGAAGAGTAAGCTGAATTAACATTCTCCAACAAAGCAAAGGTTGACGCCATAAATAGAATACCCAGAAGAACATTAAATAGAACCATCGCTGCAACCACGATTTTTTTAGACATCACATCACACTCTAAAACCATCAGTAGTTAGTAACTGCTTTAAAACTAAGCATTAGAACAAGGTAACAACCAAAATGATTGGGAAGAAAATCATGTAACAAACCAGGGACAAGCATTTTTCTTAAAAGCGTGGTCGCATATCTAAAGGATTTTGTTAATCTTTCACGTGTAAAGAAAACTCCGAAACTTAACGCCAAGCTTGTCCTCTTCCAAAAATACTGATCAATGTCAAGTGTTATTGTGTACTTGGCAGTCTGTTTTTAAATAATTATCATTTGAGAAGGTTTTTACGCATCAAAATTCAAAGGAGGGGTTCACTTTGATGTTTCAAAGCCTGTTCGGATAGTAACCGAAGGACAAAGCACCCCGAGGTTGATGTAGCTAAGTAACTACACAGCAACAGCAAACAGAAAAAAATTCAGTGGTTGAAGCGGGTCCGCTGGGATTTGAACCCAGGACGTTCAGCTTAGAAGGCTGACGCGCTATCCGTGCTGCGCCACGGACCCAACAGGCGAACTCTCATAGTGAAAGCATAAGATATAATTTTACCTATCGCCCCAAAGGCTCAGTTTTGTGAATTTTGGTTTGAAATTTCTTCGAATTAACTGCAGTTGAAACCAGAGCGTCTTTGAAGCATCATCGATTCTGGGTTCCCTAAAGCTTAAAAATAAAGCACATGCTATTTTGGTGAAAAGAGCGATTACCATGAACAAGCACATCACAATTATTGGTATTGTCATAATTTTAGTCCTTGCGGCGGGAGCAGGGTGTGTCGTGTTCAGCCCCGCTAAGGATTACACACCTGAACTGCAAACCATGATTGACACCCAATGGGAACAATACTGCGCTGACAAATTAGGCTTTGAAGGCAGCTTAACCATGAAGATTTCGTCGCCAAAAGGAAACTTTTTTGTCACAACAAACCAGAACCTAACTGCGGATACGCATTTCCGCGCTGCCAGCACCACCAAAACCTTCACAGCAGCAGCCATCATCCTGCTGCACCAGCAGGGGCAACTGCAAATTGACGCAAAAATAACAGACTTTATTCCTGAAAGAAATGTCCCGTACGTTCCTGATTCCCCTGAATATGACATTCCCTTTAAAGACCAAATAACAATTAGGCAACTGCTGGCGCACCGCGCGGGCGTTTTTGACGTAAGCAACGACCCCATCCCCGAAAACGCTTCCGCGCCTTATGCAGGGGAAAACTACATGACGTACATCAGAGAAGGTTTGGCTCAACCTGACCATACGTTCACGTTTGATGAACTTGTAGGCGTGGTGGCATCAAACCAACTTTCATATTTCCCGCCAGAAACTGCATTCCATTACAGTAACACTGGTTATTCGATTCTGGGCAAAATCATTGAACAAGTGTCAGGTTTAAGTTACGCCGAATTCGTCGAGCAGCACCTGCTGGAACCTAACGAGCTGTTGAACACTTCTTTTCCCGCGGCTGGAACAGACCAAGAGTTGCCCGTTCCATACGCTGACGGTTACGTGTGGTATCAAGGAGAACTTTTCCTGACAACTGCGGATAACATGTCCCCAAACGTAGCGGAAGGCAACGTAATTTCCACACTTAACAATTTGGACAAATGGACTATACTGCTTTACAGTGCAAACGCTGGAGTAAGTGTAAATTGGGTAGAGCAGATGACAAACCTACAGGCGACAGGTGAAGAACATTTGGTTTATGGTTTAGGCACAGAATACGCCGAAGGGTTAGGGTGCGGACATAACGGGGCACACGCAGGCTACCTAACGGTAACGCGGTATGACCCGCAAACTGAGGTTTCAGTAACTTTATTTGCGTCTGTTTGGAACGCTGAAGACCTTTACGGGGAACTCGAGCAAATGTATGATGTTGGGCGTTCGGCGAAACAGATTTTGGGGTACAGTGAACAAACATCGTAGGTTACCCTAAGATGTTAGCCATTTGCCCAAAACTCACATTTTTTTAAAAACCCCTTCTTTTTGTTATACAGAAGTAATTGAGTAATTTCTTCACTTAGGTTCCTTTGGCAGTCTGAAAAACAAGACTATTAACGGGGGTTACGCTGAAACTCGTTTTCTTTATAAGGTAGCACTATTAACTAAGTTATCCAAAGTGCAACGCGGTAAAGGGCATGCTTAGCATAATACTTCCGACGCTTAACGAAGAAGAGGGCATTGTAGAAACGCTAAGTCAAATCAACGAGTTAGATCTTGACAAAGAAGTTTTGGTTGTTGATGGCCTCTCCACAGACAACACGGTTGAGAACGCAAAAAAAATGGGCGCCAAAATCGTAATTGAAAAAAGAAAAGGTAAAGGCGTTGCCATGGCTACGGGGGTTCAAAGTTCACAGGGCGAATTCATTGCCTTCTTGGATGGAGATGGAACGTACCCGCCGAAATACTTGCCTGCTATGCAGGAATTGGCAAAAAAACATGACGTTGTGGTCGCTTCCAGACTCCTAAATACAGAGGGCGCCACTTCCTCACTGCATACCTTTTTACATTACCATTTGTTTCCGCTTCTGCTCAAAAAGTTCTACTACGGCAAGTTCGAAACCACCGAACCCATCACGGGCATGAGAGTGATGAGAAAAAACGTTTGGAACAAACTAAACTTGAAGTCCAACAACTTCTTCATAGAAACTGAGATGGAAGTGGAAATGGCAAAAAGAAGAATGATTGTGGCTGAAATACCGATTCCCTGTATGAAGAGAATTGGGCAGAGCAAGTGGGATTTCAGTTGGAAAACGTGGATTCAGATAACAAAATATGCACGTGAAAACGAAACATACCTCAAAAAACTAAACGTTGTCAGATACAGAAATATCGAAACATCGAGGTGTGTTATTTCCTATAAGAGCTCTAAGACTTCTGCAAAAGCTGTAAAACTCCAGGATGCCAATCTTAATCTGACGGCAAATCACCACCCCTAAATTGAAAAATAGCTGCTTTTTACTAGAATCTAATTTGGCTTCGTCAATCCAGAGTGCGACCCGACAAATTTAGGCTCAAACTATTTTTCGTAAAAGCAGAAGCCCTTAGAAAGCACACTTGAACACAGTTTTACATAGGTAAGCTATACGTTCTGACCTACCCCTACCCCTCTACACTTTCTAGGCTTTACCCTGTTCTTGGGCTGAAAAACGCCAACAGAACCCCCCTCCCCCGTTTTCTGCATACTATTACTAATAGGATCCAAATAGGTTTCAGCCGATTGCCGTTTAAAGGAAAAACAGCCAGATAGCTGGTAAGCTTAATGTTTTTGTTAGCCAGTCCAAGTTGTACAGTTGTCACATGATTTGCATAATTGTCAATTGATTTTGCATACAAAACAATAGGAAGCGTAACCTTGATTAGGCTAGTAGAGTCTCTTTTGGTTAGAGGTTTTTTTATGGATAAAAAGAAGGGGGTTACTGCTTTTTTAGAAAAACCCAAAGCCCAAAGCATACTTCGTTCTGTTCCTTACAGCCAAGGATTTCACTTCTTCACGGGCATGGGCGAATACACTGGTGAAACTGCTATAGACCTTTTTGCCTTATACGAAGAACTAAGAGTTATCGATAACGAGTCGGTTAGCTTCCACGTTCAGCGGCGAGACTTCCAAAACTGGATCAAAAACACGTTGGGAGACGCCGAGTTGGCAGATAAAATCGCCGCAATAGACCCGCAGCAGCCAGTTGAGCAGCTTAAGAAAAAGATAGTAAAGACAGTGGAAGCACGTCTTACACAATTGCACACAATTGCCAAAGACCCCTAAGGTCTCGCTAATGAGTAAATGAAACCGCGAAAGAAATTAACTGCACTGCCTTAACCTGCGAAAGTTTATCAGTATATTTTGAGTATTGAATTTTTGATGAAATTATGAAAGTTCTTGGTATCTCGGGTAGCCCACGAGCCCAAGCCACCGAATACATCCTCAACGAGGCTCTTAATCAGCTATCTGAAAAGGGGTTTGAGACTATCATGTGGACGGCGCGGGCAAAAGACATCGAGTTCTGTGCACACTGCGATTATTGCCTTGAAAACAAGGAATGCGTTATTCAAGACGACATGCAAAAACTATACACGCTACTCACTGAAGCAGACGGCATAATCATAGCCACACCAGTCTACAACGGAGGAGTAAGTGCTCAAATCAAAACAGTAATGGACCGATGCCGAGCGCCCGTTGCTTGGGACAGGAAATTCTTCAAAGGCAAAGTCGGCATGGGCATCACAGTGGGAGGCGACAGGGCAGGCGGTCAAGAACTCGCATTAATGCAAATCCACACCTTCTACATCCTAAACGGAATGATACCTGTAAGTGGCGGATTTTTTGGTGCAAATCTCGGAGCAACCTTCTGGAGCAAAGACACACTGGAGGGCGGAAAGCAGGACGAGGAAGGATTCAGAAGTTTAAAGAAGACCCTTAAAAAGTTTGCAGAGGCTCTAAAAGAAAGAGAAGTACACGGAGGAAAAACCCATGAGTAAAATAAACAGTGAAGTCAAGAAGCGGAAAGTTGCGTGGGGCATCTCAGGGGCAGGCGACCGAATTGCGGAGTACGTTCAAATAATGAAAGAACTCCAGAAAGAGTACGAGGACTCGGTGGATATTCAGGTGTTTGTTTCCAAAGCAGGTGAGACTGTCCTTGGATTCTACAATCTTGAAAACGATTTGAAACATAGTTTCTCTAAAGTCATGGTTGAAGCTAACGCGAATTCTCCTTTCCTGGCGGCGTGGATGCAGATGCACAAATACGAGTTTCTGCTGATTGCACCAGCATCGTCAAATACGGTAGCCAAAATCGCGTACGGCATCGGGGACACCATGTTGACTAACGCGGCGAGCATGAGCCTCAAAGCGTTTGCACCCGTCTACGTTGTGCCAGTGGATTTTGAGAAGAAAACGCTTGTGACGAAGCTGCCGAACGGGAAAGACATGAAGCTGCGTGTACGAAAGGAGGATTCGGAGAACGTGCGGAAGTTGGAGCAGATGGAGGACATGCATGTGCTTTCGGAGCCTGAAAGAATCCCTGAAGTCTTCAAAGAGTGGTTTGGGCAAAAGAAGTAGCAGAATTGTTTAAGCGACTCATCCACTCTAAAAGGAACGCCTACTTTTATAATGCAAACGACAAGCCCGCCAACCCGCCAGTAAGGATTAGGCTGGATAGGACGTAGCCTAAGATGGCGCCTGGGCACAGGAAGGGCAGTCCTGCTTGTGGTTTTCCTTTGATTACGAACAGCATGAGCGCCGCAAAACCTACAAGAGTACCCGCAACCACTGACAAGCCGATGGCTAAGCCGTAGTCGGGTATGTTGTGGAAGGCCGCGGCTGCAAGTATTCCCGGAATTACAATGTCACCTACCCCCATGAAAAACGCGTCCCGTTTCTCACCTTCAGATAGGGATTCCTTCAAGCCTTTGGTCTGTTTGACTAGGGAGTAATCTAGTCGTTTTGGAATAACGTACAGAATGGGCAGTTTAAGGTCGATGAGGGTGTCAGCTAAGTCAATCATGTGCTTGGTTTTGTATACGGATATCGCGTCGTAAAGCGCCATACCTATCAGCAGAACAAGAACAATCAGGATGGTTAGGGATATGCCCAGCATGGCTATGGCGCCGACGGCGGTGATTATACCGCTTATGTCCACCACATACCATTCAGGATACTTCACAAGCAAACCCACGATGACTGCCATAAACAAGACAGATAACGCCAAGGACGCAGGGTTAAAAGTGCCAATCCAATCCACCGTCATCTGCCACGGAAAAATGTAGCCCAGCAACGGATAGAACACGTAAAGCCCAAGCAGCCCTGTAGAGCCTAAAAAGATGGCTTGGATAATTCGGGTTTTACCCAGCTTGGCAATAAGCAGAATTATTGCAGTGAAGACGATGAGCACTACGAAAAAGAACACCAAGTTAAAGGGGTCGCTGGGATTCACGAAAGCAACTTGTCCTGCCTCTACAAACGGTCCAGTTATCCAAAAAGCCAGCAGGTCAACCAGAACAAACAGTCCACCCATCAGAACGATTGGGTAGATGTCGGCAGCTTTTGTTTTCGGGGCAGGTTTCTCCGCGCTCATAACCCTTCTAAACAACCCGTTACCTATTTATGGATATTCCAAATTCCCCACCGATTCCCGTCAAAAATTGAAGACAGAAAGCGTGCATACAGCAGATACGAAAAAGCTTGTGCTAATCGAAAAGACAAAGAGGGAGGTTAAATTTTGAAGGTGTCGCCCGTTTTAGGAGACACAGCCTCCAAACCCAACTCGGTGTTTGCCCATTTCGCAAGCAACTCGCAGTTTCCTTCTGCGCCGTGGACAGCAAAAACTTTGGGTTTTCCTCCCAACTGTTTCAGGGCGTCTTTAAGTTGGGTTGCGCCACAATGACTAGAAAAGTCGAAGTGTTGAACTTTGGCTTTGATTTTGCGGACTTTCCCATCTATAGTGCAGATGCCTTTCTCCAACAGTTGCCGCCCAGGAGTTCCAGGAATCTGGTAGCTGACCAAGAAAACGGCGTTGTTGGCTTTTTTGCCGACTTTGCTTATGTAGAACTGGCTGGGTCCACCTTTAAGCATGCCCGCGGGCGAAATGATTACGCCTGGTTTTCGCAGGGCTTTTCGGCGGTCTCTCCAACCTTCCACCCACTCCACTTCACGCATGGCTTCTGAAAACAGTTTAGGGTCACGCAAGAACTCTTTATCATTTAATATGACTCGGCTGGCTTCCCGCGCCATACCATCAAAAACCACGTTGTGGGCAAATTTGTGTCCCGCTAAAGTGCAGGCGATTTCTTGGGCGCGTCCAACCCCGAACGCGGGAATAAGCACGACTCCGCCTTTTTCGACGACGTCTGTGCAGGCGTCCACAAACCGTTTCTCCAGTTCAGGACGTGGAGTGTGATCTTCGGTTGCGTAGGTGCTTTCGATTATGACTGCGTCTACGTCGCCGTAGTCCATGCTGGCGCCTTTGAGCAGTTGGGTGCCTTCGGTGTTGAAGTCGCCTGTAAACAGCAGGCGTTTGCCTTTGGATTCGACAATGACGGAGGCGCTGCCTGGAGTGTGCCCAGCGTTGTACAACTGGAAGCTCATGTCACCGACGGTTTCGGATACGCCAAAATCCAAATGCTTGTTGCTGCGAACCATAGACCGCAGTTCCAGATACTCAAAAGGCAAATAGTACCCTGACAGGTGAATGAAGTCTTGGATAAGCAGCTGCGTTAACCCTAGATTCAGCTTGTTCGTGAATAGGGGACGGTTGCCTTCGATGTAGAAAATCGGAATCGCCCCTGAATGATCCAAGTGACTGTGTGTTAAGATTACTGCGTCAACTTCTTTGGGAGAAACATGCATGGGAAAGCCAGGCTGCCGTTCAAGCATCACCCCGTAATCCAAGAGGAATTGGGTTTTCTTTGTTTTCACAGAGATGCCCATTCTGCCGACTTCTCGTGCGCCTCCTAAAAATCCAATCTGCAATTCAGAACCAATCCTTTTCAAATAGTGAAATCTTTCGGAGTATGATGACATGGTGGTCTTTTAAAAATGTATTGACCCTTCAGCGGCAAAAACCGAGACTATACCCTTCCGTATAGCCTTCAAAATGTCATCCACACTCAAATCAGCCTGAACCTCAGTGTAAACCGAAAACAAATCTTGAGGCGAATGAGAGTCGCTTCCCGCTATGCCTGGCAACCCAGCGGTTTTCGCCAAGTCACGCGCCTGCCGATTCGCCCAAACAGACGACGCCCCATTAAGAACCTCAATAGCGTCCACTCCGCTATTTCGGGCAAGCTCGCCCAAGCCCCATTCGCGAAACGGATGCACCGCAACAGAGACACAAGCAGTTTCTTTGGCAAAATCAACCACGTTCTCGACACTCCAAGGTTTAGGCGGCAACTCTTCAGTGCCTAATATGACTATGTCGCCTTGGTTGGTGGTTATTTCGACTCCAGGGATAATGAGGAGGTCAGGGTAGGGTGCAGCCAGCCGCCTGACTGTGTCTAATCCGTTGATAACGTTGTGGTCTGTTACCGCAGCCACTTTGACGGATGGGTGGGTTACAAGTTTCTCCACAAGGGTTTTGGGTGAAATTGCGGAATCGAACGAAAAGGTAGTGTGGATGTGAAAATCGGCGCGAATCAAGGCGTCCCCTTCAGGTTCTTCCTAAGAACAGACTCTAAGGACGCTAAATACTCTTTAGTAGCCTGCGCCCTCAAAACCAAAACATCAAAAGCTGACTGCTTTTTTGTACATGCGGCTTTGCATTTTTGCTTCATGACGTTGCCCCACGTTTGTGGGTCATCCAGAAGAACCACCACTCGATAGTTGGAGCGTTTTATGTAGTCTGCCACCTGATTTGCCACGTAACCGATAACTTCGCCATCCAAAGGCGTGGCAGCTTCATGCTGACTAAGCGGGTAAACCTCGTCCAACTCCAACGGAACGACGCCAAACGGCGCACAGTAAAAGCAAACATGAACAGATTCGGCAGCGTCTTCGCCTACGCGGTTGACCATGCGGCGGACATCTTTGAATTCTTCACTGCGGTGAAACGGTTTGTTGCGGGTTTGGGGAACAAGCATCAACACCTTCGCCTCCTGTGGAGGGCAGTAGCGGTTGGCTAATCGGTCTCGGTAGTGAATAACTTCGGGTCGAGACAAACCGATGCTGTCAAAGAAGAAGAGTCCACTCTGCTTCACAGTTGGACTAAACTTCTCGATGACCCCCTCATAGTCCTTTACACGCTTCAACGCGGTCAGCAAGGCGGGGTGGGCGTGGGCACGCATTTCCACATGCTCCCAGAGTCTGCCGTCGCGGATAGCCTGCTTTATACGCTT
This sequence comes from Candidatus Bathyarchaeota archaeon, assembly GCA_026014615.1. Lineage (GTDB taxonomy): Archaea > Thermoproteota > Bathyarchaeia > Bathyarchaeales > Bathycorpusculaceae > JADGNF01. The sequence goes on from JAOZHZ010000018.1 coordinate 43,132, forward strand.
AAGCTCGGCGACACAAACGTGTAGGTTGTGTTCAGCGAGGAACTGTTCTTTTTCGGCTTTAGGCATCGCCATGACCTGTTTGGGCGTTGCGGCGGCGCATTTTGGGCATTGGCAGGGGAAGTAGTCCATTTCGCCGAGTCGCCATGTTCCGTTTTCGGTCATGTAACGGTTTTCTCGGGCGTACAGGGCGTAGGCCGCGCTGTCAAAGAGGTCGCATCCCAATGCGGCGGCTAAAGCCATCATGTGGGGGTGACCCGCACCGAAAAGATGCAGTGGACGGTCAAAGGGCAAATTCATCTTAGCCGTCATTATCATGTCCACGAGTACGTCGTAGCGGTAGCTTTCCATGACTTCTGTTGGGCTGCCTAACGCGTGGATTTGGAAGGGCAGTTTGCCCATGGCTTTGGCCGATTTCGCCACAAGGTCTAGGTGTCTGCCGCCTTGGACTGGTCCTACCCAGAGGGTGTCTTGGCGGGTTTTGAGTTTGAAGAAGGCTTTGGCGCGTTTGAGGGTTTCCGCGACGGTTTCTTGGGCTTTTTCTTTGGGTACGTGCCAGCCTGTGGGTATATCCAGTATGGTGGCTATGTCGCTGCCTATACGTTCTTGGTAATCGACGATTTCGGGTTGGTTGACTTCGACGTTGCCGTAAACCAGAATCTGGTAGGCGCCTGAATCGGTCATGATTGCGCCGTCGTAGTTGAGAAACTTGTGCAGACCTTCTTGTGCGGCTTGGTCGCGGTAACGTTTCCACATGATGTAAGCGTTGGTTATGATAGCTTCAAAGCCAAATTCGTCTTTGAGCCGCTGCGGTGTGACCAGTTGGATGCGGGGGTTTATCACTGGGAAAAGCAGGGGGGTTTCGATTGTGCCGCTTTTGGTTTTGAGTTTGCCGATTCTGCCCAGCAGGTCTTTTTCTTTGACTTCGAAGCTCATAGGAATCTACAGGTATCAGCAGACGCGCTTATAAAAAACGTTAGCCCTTGCAGATAGGTTTGGCACGTTTGGACTTGTTGGTTTCGGGTTTAACTTCGAATTGGACGTGAAATTTTTTGGATGATTTTTAACGGAAAAATATAAATTGACAAGCATTATTAGAGAAGTAATGTTTAGTAATTAACTTGTATATGTATAAAGAGGGATTATAGAGATGAGCACACATGCAGAAGACTTGAAACTCAGGCTGATGACCATAGAGCTTCTCCGAACAGCAAAATACAAACGCAACATCACCTACCGAGAGTTAGCCAGCAAAACAGGCTTACCCGTAACCGTCCTAAGCCGCTACGCCAAAGGACACGTCCTACCCAACACCACCCGCGCAAGACAACTCTGGCGAGTACTAACCAAACTGGTCGGGCTGGAAACCGAGCTGCGCAACCGCATCAAATTCGACGACACAGGCTACTTTGACAACACCGAAATCGTCGGCGACTACAACATCCTACAGCAAGCAGCCAACCACGCACTGGCAAACTTCGCAGGCAAACGCGTCACCAAAGTCCTCACGGCAGCAACCGACGGCATCCCACTGGCAACCATGGTTGCAAACGCTTTAGGCGTGAACCTCATCGTAGCAAAACGCAACAAGGAAGTAGGCGTCAAAGCCTTCCTAGATGAAACCTTCATTTTAGGCAAGGATTCAGGCGTAACAGTCACCCTCTACATACCCAAAGACATCATCAAGAAACGTGACAGCGTCCTCATCGTAGACGACATGATAAAAAGCGGCGAAACCCAAGAAGCCCTCGTTAACCTTGTCAAGAAGGCAAAAGCAGAAATCTCAGGGGTTTTCTCGCTTATCGCAGTGGGAGACAACTGGAAGAAACGCCTGAAGGTTAGTGGCGACGCACCAGTAGAAGTGGTCACGTACCTGAAGTCACCCTTCGAAAACTGAAAAGACCAAACCAAACCTTCCTTTTACTATACGCTGTTTTAGGAAATTTTAAACAGAACCCCAAACATTGTTATTCCAATATTCCAACTTGCAAGTTACGTGAGGCTTTAGTATGCGGATGATTAAGTGGCAAAACGGAACCGTATTCACTCCTGACCAGACTAAACTTCCCCTCCGAGAAGTAACCTTAGAAATCAAGACTGTTGACCAGATGTGTGAAGCCATAAAAGTCCTCCGTGTTAGAGGCGCACCCCTGCTGGGAGCGGCAGCGGCGTTTGGCGTTGCGTTGGCAGCTTATCACTCTAAGGCAGGCTGTAGGGGGGAGCTTTTGGCTGAGCTTGAGGAAGCCGCCGACAGAATCAAAAGCCAGCGACCCACCGCGGTGAACCTGTTCTGGGGTGCCGACCGAGTTTTGAATAAGGCACGGGGCGTTTCGGGTGATATGCAGCAGGTGAAAGATGCTGTGGTGGTTGAAGCCCAGAAAATCGCCGATGAAGACGCTGAGCAGAACCATGCAATAGGCAAATTGGGTGCGGAGCTCATCAAAGACGGCGACACCATCCTAACCCACTGTAACGCAGGCGAATTAGCAACTGTAGAGTATGGCACCGCTTTGGCGCCGATTCGGGTTGCGTGGGAGCAGGGCAAAAAAATCAAGGTCATCGCAGATGAAACCCGCCCGCTTCTGCAAGGCGCAAGACTAACCACCTACGAGCTTATGCGAGACGGCATACCCGTAACACTCATTACGGATAACATGACGGCGTACGTTATGAGTAAGGGGCTTGTGGATTTGGTTATTGTCGGTGCGGACCGTATCGTGCAGGACGCAGTTTTTAACAAAATAGGGACTTATGGGGTGGCGGTTTTGGCAAAGGAGCATAATGTGCCGTTTTATGTGGCTGCTCCAAAATCCACGTTTGACTTAACCCGCAAAGCCGCAGGCGTAATCGTGGAGGAACGCACCCCCGAAGAAGTTACCCACATCGGCGGCGTGCAGATTGCCCCGTCAGGAGTTAAAGTGTTTAACCCCGCCTTCGACCCCACACCACTCAAATACGTGTCAGGGATAATCTGCGAAAAACAAATCTACTACCCCAAAGACTACGCCACACTCAAACCCTAAGCAGAAGCACATTATTACGCTAAATCCAGTGGAACAACTTAATCGACGATTAAAAGGCACAGCGAGCCCAAACCAATTGCTTTTTGGAACCCGGAAGGGTAATAACGTTAATTAGTTGACTGCCCCAAAAGTAACGTTCATACAGTTGATGATATCCGATGAGTGCTGAAAAAGAAAACATCTCTGTACCATCCGAGTTTGAAGGGCAAGGAGTGTTAACGGAGACAGGGGTAAAAATCGCCGACCGCAGCAACATAGACGCTCTGAGCCAACGAGGCTACGGAACCGCCGAAAAAGATGCCCTTACGTTGGCGTTTTATGAGGCATTGTTTCTGGTGGACAAGGACATCCTAAGCGTGAAAGACAAAAAAGGCGAAACAATGGAATTTCAAAGCCTTCTGAAAGCCTACGAGGCGGCGGATGAGAATGCGTGGATGCATTATTTGGTTTATCGGGACTTGCGCAGTCGTGGATACGTGGTTCGTGAGGGGTTTGGGGCGGCGATTGATTTTCGGATTTACGAACGGGGAACCTACGGCAAAGACGCTGCCACATCGCTGGTTTTGAGCACTCAGGAAGGCAAACCCCTACCCATGGAAGACTTAAAGAATGCGCTCGCGCGGACGCAGAGCCTCAAAAAAGAGTTGGTGCTGGCTGTGATGAACCGCAGAGGCGAAATAGTTTACTACTCAGTGTCCCCATTAACGTTCAAGTAACGGAGAAAAGGTTGCATGTCATCGTTTCAGCCTGTACGCGGAATGCGCGACCTCACCAACCAAGACGCAGAAACCCTAAGCTACGTCATCAGCAAAGCCCGAGAAACCGCCCAACTCTACGACTTCCAAGAAGTCATCACCCCCGTCGTGGAGCCACTGGAGCTGCTAAGCGCTAAATCAGGGGAAGAAATCCGCCAACGCATGTTCATTTTTGAAGATTTAGGTGGCAGAAAAGTCGCCCTCAGACCAGAATTCACCGCCTCCATAGCCCGCTTAGCCACCACCACACTAAAAAACGAGCCTAAACCGCTACGACTGTTCAGCGTCGGCAGTGTTTACCGTTATGATGAGCCGCAGAAAGGCAGGTACAGAGAGTTTTGGCAGGCAAACTTTGAGTTGATGGGCAGCAGCCGCCCCGAAGCTGACGCCGAAGTCATCTTGTTGGCTAATAGCCTGCTGAAGAAAGTGGGTTTGAAGGGGTACGCTTTGAAGTTGGGGCATGTGGGCGTGCTCAAAGGCATCATGACTCAAGAGGGTATGGACGATAAAACCCAAAACGCCATTCTGCAGAAGATGGACAAGAAGGAGTACGACGCAGCCTTAGCAATGGTGACTTCCGAAAAATGCCAAAGCACCCTGCGTGGGCTTATAGATTTGAAGGGCAGTGACGTTTTTGACACAGTGGAACAAATGAAGGCGCATTTGCAGGGTTACGAGAAGGCGGTGGCTGCTGTGGAAGATTTGGCTGCTGTTTTGAAGTTGGTCACGGAAAGCGGGTGCCCAATCGAAACCGTTGACCCTGCTTTTGCACGGGGCTTAGAATACTACACAGGCATGATTTTCGAGTTATACGTGCCCGAGTTAGACATTGCGTTGGGCGGCGGCGGACGATACGACAAGCTCATTGAAGTGTTCGGAGGCGAACCTACCCCAGCCGTCGGCATGGCAGCAGGCATAGACCGCATATCCTTGGCAGTTCAGGCACAAAAAACCGCCTTACAGAAACCCTCACAGAAAAACGTCATGGTTATAGCCATTAAGGAAGCGCAGAAGACGAAGGCTCTTAGAATTGCGCAGATGCTGCGTGATGCCGATGTGTCAGCTGAGTTTGAGGTCATGGGCAGGAAGATGGCGAAGGCATTGGAGGATGCAGACAAGCGAAACGTGGACTACGCCGTGATTGTGGGGGAACGCGAGCTTAAAGAGGGCAAAGTTGTTCTCAAAAACTTGAAGCAACGAACCCAAACGGAAGCTGAAATTGCTTTGTTAGCTCAGAAAATCAAAGTCTAAAAGAAAAAATGAAAAGGTTGTTGCCTCAAAAGAGGCTTCGTTCTGTTTTAGAGTCGTTTGATGTAGCGTTCGACTTCCCATTCGGTAACCTGCGTGCGGTACAGGTCCCATTCACTGCGTTTCTCGGTCAGGAAATTCTCGAAGGCTGTTTCGCCTAGGGTTTCCTTCATGAGTTCGCTGGTTTCCAGTTCGTCAAGGGCTTCTTTGAGTGATTCTGGCAGTGAGACTATTCCGCGTTCTTTGCGTTCCTCGTAGCTCATGTGGTAAACGTTCAGCTCAACTGGGTCTCCGGGGTCAATCTTGTTTTTGATGCCGTCTAAGCCTGCGGCGAGAAGCACTACAAACTGCAGGTAGGGGTTGCCTGAACCGTCGGGGCAGCGTATTTCGCATCTTGCGGCGCCTTTTCTTCCGCCGAAGTTGGGTACACGGATAAGTGGTGAACGGTTTTTGTGTGCCCATGCAAGATACACTGGTGCCTCGTAGCCGGGGACTAAGCGTTTGAAGCTGTTGGGCCATGAATTAAGGACAGCGCACATTTTGCGTCCGTGAGCTAGTTGTCCACCGATGAAGTTGCGTGCAATGTCGGAGAGGTAATCTCTTTTTGCGTCGTCAGCGTAGAAGAGGTTCGCGGTCATGTCTTTGCTCCAAAGGCTTTGGTGAGTGTGCATACCTGAGCCGTTGATGCCTCCGAAGGGTTTAGGCATGTGAGTTGCGACATAGCCATTACGTGCGGCAACAACTTTGGTAAGCATCTTCATGGTTATGGCACGGTCAGCGGTTATGAGAGCTTCACCGTACTTGAAGTCGATTTCGTTCTGTCCCAAGGCCACTTCGTGGTGGCTGATTTCAATGTCTATACCAAAGGGTTCAGCGGTGTCGGCGATTTCACGTCTGAGGTCGTCGGTTAGGTCTCCGGGGTGGAAGTCAAAGTAGCCTGCTAGGTCAATTGGGGTGGGTAAGCCGCCGTTTTCGCTTTCCTTAACCAAAAAGAATTCAAGTTCTGGCGCACAGAGGTAGGTATAGCCGGCTTTGTTGGCTTTCGCGATTGCTCTTTCAAGGATGTATCTTGGGTCGCCGTCGAACCGTTCGTTCTGAGGGGTATAAACGTCACAGATCAAGCGACATGAAGATTTTTCTTTAGGTCGCCAAGGCAAAACCGCAAAGGTTGTTGGGTCAGGATAAAGCACCATATCAGACTCTTCAATTGGTCTGTAGCCAGTGATGGAAGACCCGTCGAAAGGTTGACCGTTTTCGAAGATGGTTTCGATGTTTTTGGAGGCAACTGCGAGATTTTTGATCATACCGTTTATGTCTGTAAATTGAAGCCTAACGAATTTGATGTCTTGGTCTTGGATTTGTTTAACTACGCTGGACACGTTTTCTTTCCAGACTGCGTCTTTGAAATTTTTCATTTGTCCATTCCTCACCTTAATTGTCAGTCTTTCTTTTCATATGTTTATGGAAAACACTTTTTCCATAAACATATTTAAGCCTATCGCTCTTGAAGTTCGATAAACGTTCAACAAATTCGCTAAAACCTGAAATCGTGTGCAAAAAACAAACAATCTTTGCACGGGAAAAAACCTCAAAAACCTTTCATAAAACACATGGAAAATCCAAATAAAACGAATTTAACCTTCCCGACGCAGAAAATCACCCACATCCAACACATTCCTAACCACAACCTTGCCCGCGTCCCCTTCCAACTCCGAAACCACCACGCCAAAGCCCAAACACTCCTCACACTCGTTCACTATCAAAGTATAATCGCCTTTACGCTGAGAACCTGCCGCATTAACGACGCCCCTGCCAAAAACGTCTCGGCCACATATGAAAAGCCACGCTGCCTTAGGCTCCAAAATCACTTTGTTAGCCACCAAAGGCACCATCATGTTCAGCAAGTTAAAACTCGGAAAGAACACTCCCTCTTTGACTTTGCCAAGGTACAGCCCAACATAATAAAAGTCGTTTCTGAGGATTTTGCGCAAGGCAGGATTCAACAGATAAAACCGCTGCGCCTTCTCCACGATAAATTCTGAATTCAAGGCGATTTTACCCCCGAATCTAGACACGAAAACCATCAGCTGCTTCAATACATCTCCACCTGCTTGAGTTTACAAACAAAAAAGCCCTGCATATCCCGCGGCCAGAACCGCCTACAACGCGAAACAGAAGAATCCAGCTTTTGACCAAAAACCTCAGTTAACCCAACAGCACCTTCACAGTCTACGACCTGAATCTGCAGACCCAAGTTTTTAACCGCCCAATCCATGTTTAACTCGTCTTCTTCAGGCTCCAAAGAGCAAGTTGAGTAAACGATTTCGCCGTTTGGGGCTAAGCATTTTGCGGCTTCGGCGAGGATTTCACGCTGGACCTTGGCGTTTCTTTTCACATCTGCGTGTGTTCGGCGGCTGAACCATTGGGGGTCAGAAGCAAAGTTGCCGGAACAGGGAACGTCTAACAGGATGCGGTCAAACTGCAGATTCAGCCCAGACGCTCGCCTTGCATCCAAACTGTAGACAACGCAGCAGCGTACGTGGCACCGTTCCAGATGGTTTGCTAAAGCGGAAAGTCGCCGTTTATTGACATCCAGAGAAACAAGGACACCTTTGTTATCCATCAAGTCGGCGAGTTGAGTGGTTTTTCCGCCAGGCGCCGCACATGCATCCAGTACTTTTTTGTTTTTTAAGCCTTTGAAGAGGGTTGCGGGGATTTGGGCGGCGGCTTCCTGAATTGAGTACATCCCCAGCAGGTACTCGGCTGTGGCGCCCGCTGAAACCCGTGTTTTGCCGACCCAGTAGCCTGATTTCAGATAAGGCACCTTTTCAAGCTCCACGCCTAACCCACGTAGTCTTTCGGGGAGGTTTTTGCCTTTGGCGTTGGCTTGGTTGATGCGGATTGCCTGTCTGGCTTTGGTTGGTTTGAATTGCCAGCCGAGTTGACGGTAGCGGTTAACAAAGAATTCTTTGCCAGACATCAACCCGTACATTGTCTGGTTGCTAATAAAAACCTTTCAAACCGCGATTTTCCAAAAGAAAAGAGCAGATAACAGTTTTAGACTACTTTTATCAATCTGACAGCACAAATTATCTTAGGATGTTGTTATGATTACGATTGTTGGTGCAGGCATAGTAGGCAGCGAAGTCGCGTACAGTATTCTCCAAGATACACTTGGCGATGTTGTTCTGATTGATTTGCAGGCGGATTTAGCGCGGGGTGAAGCGTTGGATATGATGCAAGCGGCTCCCGCCATAGAGTTCGACGGCACAGTCCGCGGTTCAGGCGACTTTAAAGAGATGGAAGGCAGCGAACTGGTCATCGTCATGGTTGGTCAAGCCCGCAAGCCCAACATGACCCGCATTGACCTTATGAACGTCAACGCAAAAATCATCCGCAGTATAGTCAAAGAAGCAGCCCATTACGCACCCGACTGTAAACTCATGATTGTAACTAACCCCGTGGACATCATGACCTACATTGCCCGCAAAGAGTCAGGGCTGCCTAAAAACCGCGTTTTCGGCATGGGCAACATCTTGGACACGATGCGTTTCCGAACCTACATTGCACAGGAACTGGGAGTTTCCCGAGAAGACACCCAAGCGCTGGTCATCGGTGAACACGGCGACTCCATGGTTCCCCTCACCGAATACGCCTGCGTTTCAGGCATACCCATCGCCAACTTGCTTAGCAAAGAAAAAATCGACAACATCATCCACAGAACCATCACAAGCGGCGCAAACGTCATCAAACTCAAAGGCGCAACCATCTACGCGCCAGCAGCAGTAATAGCCTTAACCGCCGACGCCGTTATCAAAGACCGCAAACGCGTAATGAGCGTCTCAACCTGCCCAAGCGGAGAATACGGTTGCAGCGACTTCTCCATCGGGGTTCCCGCAGTTATCGGAAAAGACGGTGTGGAAAGAATTGTTGAACTGAAGCTTTCAGCGGAGTCACAGCAGCGACTTGAGAAATCTCAGAATGCAATTAGGCAGGCAATTGCGCAGCTTCAGCCGTAATTTTTTGTTACAAAACGTTATCAATTTGTTTTCCAAACATTTAAAGTACCTTTCAGAAAAAAGTGGGCTAGATCTCGGAGGTTTTGGAGAATCTTCGGGCGAAGAACTTGCGGATTTCTTCAGCCAAAATCACCACAACCGCAAGCGAAATCAGGAAAGCCCAATCACTCAGACCCAAGGGTGTTGTGGTGAAGTACTGGTTCATCAGAGGAACGTAAACCAGCAATGCCATGATGCCAATCTGAGCTGTCATGCCAACAAGTATCCATTTGTTGTTCTTAATGCTTGTTTTAAAGATAGATTGTTTGCTCGTTCTGCACGCCAAAACGTTGCCTGCTTGAGCAACCACGATGCCAGCAAACGTCATTGTTACACCTTTGATGTAAACTGGATCATCAGTCGCTAAGGGCATTCCAAACTGCCAACCGCCCGCAGTCCAAGCGCTCAAACAACCAATCATGGCACCAACAGCGATAATTACACCAATGAAAACGGAACGTAAAAGAACCCTGCGAGTAAACAGGCGTTCCTTGACACTTCTGGGCGGTTCATTCATGATTCCCGCTTCGGGTGGTTCCCTGCTTAACGCCAACGAAGGAATAACGTCAATCGCAAGGTCAATGGCAAGTACCTGAACCACCAGCAGAGGCAACGGTATACCCAATGCAGCGTAAAGCACGAACGGAATCAGCTCAGCCCAGTTGTGAGAGAACACGTAAACGATGAATTTGCGGATGTTCTCGTAAATTGCCCTGCCAGACTCAACCGCCTTCACAATGGACGCGAAGCTGTCGTTTAGCAGGACAATGTCGGCGGCTTCACGGGCAACATCAGTCCCTGACGCGCCCATCGCAACCCCTATGTCTGCCTCTTTAAGCGAAGGAGCATCGTTCGCGCCGTCCCCAGTCACCGCCACAATTTCGCTGTTCTCTTTAAGAACTGTGACAATTCGCAGTTTCTGCTCTGGAGAAACACGCGCAAAAATAACGTTACCCTTCTTGACTTCATCCACCACAGCTTGGTCGTTCAAGTCATCCAAGTCGACACCGCGAATAACCTGGCAACAGTCACGCTCCACAATGCCAACTTCTTTAGCGATGGCTTCCGCAGTTGGACCATAATCGCCAGTGATTATCACTGTTTTGATTCCAGCCTGCTTCGCCTGTGAAACCGCGTCTTTGACCTCTGCTCTTGGAGGGTCACGCATAGCAGCTAAACCCACAAGAATCAGGTCGTTTTCGACGTCATCGCCTTTGGTGTACTCGGTTTTAGGCATCCTCTTGTAAGCCACGGCTATAACTCTTAAGCCTTGATTGGCGAAGTCGTGCAGTCGGGTTTCCACCAAAGACAAAGTTTCTTCCGTTAAATCCTGCACTCCATGGTCAACAAGAACCTTTTTGCATAAGTCCAAAACGCTACGTGTCGCGCCTTTCGTGTAAACGTAAACGTCACCGTTCAGCTTATGAACCGTAGTCATCCGCTTCCGCTCAAAACTGAAAGGCAACATATCCACAATCGGCTTCTCAGCCAACATGTCCTGACTGTTCAACCCGTATTTTAGGGCAGCAACAAGCAACGCACCATCCGTTGGGTCACCAATTACACCCCAAGCTTTGTTCTTGTCGGAAGGTGGATTGATTTTGGCGCTGTTGCACATGGAGGATATTTCCAGAAGCTTCTCTAACGAAGCAGTCTCGGATTCCCGCAATGGCTCACCGTCGATTGCGAAATCGCCCACGGGGCTGTAACCTACACCTGAAACGTCCACAACTTTGTCATGTACCCAAAGCTTGTTAACGGTCAATTCGCCTTTGGTTATGGTTCCTGTTTTGTCCGTGCAGATAACCGTTACACTGCCCAACGTTTGCACTGCAGATAACCGTTTAACCAAAACATTGTGTTTGACCATCTTCAAAACGTTGATGGCTAAAGCGCTGGAAACCGTGACCTGAAGCCCCTCGGGAACACAGCAAACCATCACTCCAATCATGAAAAAGATGCTTTTAGACAACTCAACGTTAAGCACCAAAGTGCTTATCAAAAAGAAAACAGTCCCAACAGCAATTGCAATGAAAAAGTCATACTTCGCGGCTAGCCCGATTTCTTTCTGCAGAGGACTATCTTCCTCGCGGATGGTCTGGGTTAAGCTTGCGATTTTGCCGAACTGGGTATTCATGCCGGTTGCGTAAGCCACCGCTTTACCTTGACCCTTCGCCACACTTGTACTCATAAAAACAAGGTTGGGCGAATACAAGTACGCCTTCTCCACCGTTTTTACGGTCTCAGCCACACGCGGTTGCGGCTCGGATTCTCCAGTCAACGGAACATTGTTAGTCCACAAATCAAACGCTTCAATCAACCGCGCATCCGCAGGAACACGGTCACCTTCCTCCAAGAAGATAACGTCACCTGGAACAATTTCCTGCACCAATATTTTTTTGAGTTCGCCGTCGCGGTAAACTTTGGCGTATTGCGGCATCCAACTCTTTAGAGTGGACATGGCTTTTTCTGCCCGTGATTCTTGGAAGAGGCTGAAGAAGATGTTCATGAGCACAACGGCAAGAATAATTAAACTTAATTCTGGGCTGCCGCTGATGAAAGAGAGGAAACTGGCGAAAAGCAGAAGAATGCCGAACAAGTCTCTGAAATGCTTAATGAACTTGTAGATAAATGGAATCTGTCGCTTCTCAAACAACTTGTTTAAGCCGTACTTTTTGAGGCGAAGTTTAGCGTCTTCACTAGTTAACCCGTCAGGGGATGCATTCAAATCATCGAAGACATCTTTAAGCTCCATAGACGCAGCTTTTTCCAAGACAACTCCGCCAAAAACCTTTAAACTAAGGTAACCTTTTACGAACTCCAATCGAACCGATGCATGATCATATGCTCGGCCGATAGACCTTTAATCAGCGAGCCTTTTCCGCTGAACGAAACAGATTGAAAGCACATTAACAGTCAACCTCGATGATTAACCCTTCGTATTAACAGCCGTTTCGCTTTTTAAGCTGTTTGTTTTTTGGTACATTATCAGAGCTTGCTTTTAAACCAATCGGACAAGGATAACAAATTACTTATTCAAATTGCTTCCGAACGAAAAGGCGTAGCCAATTTCCACAACTTTTCACTTAACGGCTATAGAAAAACAGGGAAAAAACAACCGCCAAAAATTGAGAACTTTCAAATTTCCCAGAAAACAGCAAATTATACGAAAAAATACATGATTTTATTTAACCAAAGCATTCTCTTAACATGTGCCATAAAGTTAATAGGTGACAGTCTCAATTTCCATGTAGCTTACCTCTTTAAGAGAGACCAGTAAAATGGTTCAACCAGTTAAAAAAGGGACATTACAGGTTAATAATGATTCATAAAAAATGGAGAATGCACAGTTATGGCACGTTATAGACAAACCGAAGAAATCGTTAAACTGATGGACAACCCAAAGATCATCAGGAACACCAGCATTATCGCGCATGTTGACCATGGGAAAACCACCCTTTCCGACAGCCTCTTGGCGGCTGCAGGCATCATCAGCACACAAACTGCTGGTCAAAAATTGTTCTTGGACTCTTGGGATTTAGAGCAGAAACGTCAAATGACCGTTTTCGCCTCAAACGTCAGCTTGGTTCACACGTTTAATGACCAAGACTACCTCATCAACCTCATCGACACCCCTGGACACATTGACTTTTCAGGTGCCGTAACCAGAAGCCTCAGAGCCGTTGACGGTGCCCTCGTGGTTGTGGATGTGGTTGAAGGACCCATGACGCAGACCGAAACCGTGTTGATGCAGGCTCTGCGTGAACGTGTCAAGCCACTTTTGTTCATCAACAAGGTTGACAGGCTCATAAAGGAAATCAAACTTACACCACAAGAAATTCAGCGCAAATTCGCAAAGATTCTGCTCAGAGTAAACACCCTCATCGAGAAATACGCGCCACCCGAACACAAAAAGGACTGGCAAGTCAAAATCGAAGACAGCCGTGTAGCATTCGGCTCAGCCCTCCACAAATGGGGTTTAAACCTTAACCACATGAAACTAAAGAAAGTCAGCTTCCAAGACATCATCGACGCTTATACAGGCGAATATCAAGAAGTCGGCAGAAAAGTCGACGCACTCAGCAAAAAAGCGCCCTTACCTGAACCCATCTTGGACATGTTCTGTGAACATCTCCCAAGCCCATTAGAAGCACAACCATACAGGCAACCTCAGATTTGGCCAGGTGACGTAGAAAGCCCTGTTGGTCAAGGCATGGCGAAAGTTGACCCGAAAGCTCCCCTGCTCATGTGTATTTCAACCATTGAAGTTGACCCTCACAGCGGAACAGTCGCCATTGGCAGAATTTTCAGCGGTGCAGTCACAAAAGGCAAAACCGTCCAGTTAGTCAGCAGCCACAATAAAGGTCAAGTTCAGCAGGTTTTCATGAGCATGGCAACTGACCGAGTAATCGTTGACCGTGTTCCAGCGGGCAACATCGGCGCCATTTCAGGTTTACCCTCTATCCACGTAGGCGAAACCATCGCCGAAGAGGGCATAGAAGTGCACTCATTTGAAGGATTACGTTACGTTTCTGACCCAGTCGTCACCGTGGCCGTTGAACCTGAAGACGTGAAGGACTTACCGTTGTTTGACAAGGTTATGCATAAGCTCACCACGGAAGACCCGAACCTTCACTTCCTCATGAACAAGGAAAGTGGCGAATTCCTACTGTCAGGTATGGGTGAGCTTCACTTAGAAATTACCGCGTACCGTCTGCAGGAAGCAGGCTTGAAAGTGAAGTTAAGCGAGCCCATCGTAATTTACCGCGAAACCATAAGCCACGATTACAAGGGTCCAGCAATCATGGGTAAAAGCCCCAACAAACACAACAAACTCTGGATAACCATTGAAAAGCTGTCTGACGACGTGATTGAAGCCATTAAGTCAGATAAAATCACGGACATGCAAAGCAAAGACGAAAGGACAAAGATTCTCAGAGAACTTGGCTGGGCACCTGAAGACGCAAAAGGCGCAGTCGCAGTCGAAGAAAACAACATCTTAATCAACCGCATTAAAGGACGCCAATACGTCGACGAAATCATGGACCACATCAAAACGGGTTTCCGCGAAGCAGTCCACACCTCACCTTTAGCCAAAGAACCAGCATACGGCTTAAAAATCAACCTAGAAGACATCACCCTACACGAAGACCCAGTCCACAGAGGCCCCGCACAGGCTATCCCGATGACTTGGAGACCCATCTACTGCGGTATTCTGCTCAGCAACCCCAAACTGCTCGAACCCCTACTGAGCTTCGAATGTAAGGTTCCAAGCGAATTCGTCAGCTCCGTAATTACACTGCTCAACAAACGCAGAGGCAAAATCTTAGATATGCCCTCAGAAGACGACATGATAACCGTCAAAGCCGAAATGCCAGTTTCCGAAAGCTTCGGAATCGCCGACATCCTTCGAAGCAGCACACAAGGCAGAGCTTTCTGGGCAACCCAATTCAGCCGTTGGGCACCAGTCCCAGAACAGATGCAAGGCGACACAATCAAAGCCATTCGCGAACGCAGAGGACTCTCACCAACACCGCCGAAACCAGAAGAATACTTCGAGAACGAGTAAGCAACTCTTCTCCTTTCTTTTCTCTTATTTTATAGTTTGCAGTTTTTGTGTCCGTTTCGGATAAGTTTTCTTTTTGGTTAAGCGAAAGCGAGTTGTAAGTTTGGAAACTGCTAAAGTTGTTTTGAAGGCTATGCTTCTCTATATGTAGAAAACATGTTGATTCCTCCGCCATTTTTTAGTGGTTAAATTTTTAAGGCGACGCACAGAATGTTTTCCGAAGGGTCAAGGGACATGTGGGACTTACTTTCGATGTGGAAAAAGCCAAAAATGATCGCGTTTGTAGTTTTAACTGCGGTCTTATATGTTGCCTTGCTGTATCCGTTTCAAGGGCTCACCGCGTTTGGCGGCTACGCGGATTTTGGTCGAGTCGGCGTTGGGGTGCCTGTTGCTTTTTCGTTTCTGTTTGGTCCCGCGGCTGGGTGGGGTGCAGCTATAGGTAATGTTGTTCGAGACATTGTTGAAGCACATCTGGACGCGTCAAGTTTTTTCGGTTTTGTGGGTAACTTGATTATTGGGTATGTCCCCTTTAAACTGTGGAGTGCCCTGACGTCTGAAAAGCCTGACTTGAGAAGTCTAAAGAAGTTTGGGTTGTTCGTGGGTGTCTCAGTGTTAGCCTGCGTGTTGTGTGGTTTGACTATAGGGTGGGGTCTCTACTGGTTAGGGTTCACGCCGTTCATGCCTACAGCAGCCATAATCGCGATAACAAACTCTCTCTGGGCGATTGTTGCTGGGTCAATCCTGCTTGCAACGACGTACAACTATGTAAGTAAACGTAAACTGCTTCATCAAGACATCCTCGGCAAAACAGAAAACGTAAAACAAGGCAACCAAAAAGGCGTGGCTATTCTGGCGTTGGTTGCAAGTTCAGTATGCTGCTTCGCGGTTGGGTTAACTTTTGATTTTACTCCTTTAATGTTGTTGCCCTTTGTGGCAGCGACCCTGATCTTCGCAGCAGTTTCTTGCCGCTAAAATGACCTTCTTTATTCATCAGCCAGTTACGCTTCAATGAAGGAGGCAGAATGTTTCGCTAGTTCATTTGGAGAAATGGGTCCAATTCTACAAAGCAGTTCAGCTTCATGCCCATCGTTCTCGAAGTCTTCTTCGCTAAACAGCATCGTCTTTTCACATTTTGCGTTAAGCAGCTTGGCTAATTCGCAAAAGTTATTTTCAGAAAATTGGTTAGACGGGTTCACGGTGCCCTCAAAATAAGCAACCCTCAACGTCTTAATCTGGTGCAAAAGCATCCGCCGCTGAAGCCCGTACCCTCTGTAAGCGTCATCCACCACGGCTTCCCAACTGAAGAAAGTGTCGGGTCGACTCCGCGGGACATACCCTGAAGAAAAAGCAACTATTCTGTCTTCGTGCTCGACTACGATGCAGGTGTCCGAGAAGTCTTTAGCAAGCAGAAAATATGTGTATCGGGAGTTTAACCCGACGTAGGGTCTGTTTGCGACCAGCAGTTTGTAGACGTTTTTGATGTCTTCAGTTTTGACGCTTCTCACGGTGAATTGCAGTTCGTTTTTTTTAGGTTTTTTTGGCTTTGGGGCTTTTTGCACTATGTTTTTCCCTTCGCTTCAAGCGGCTGTTTCCCTGAGGTATTAGAGATATTGCTCCGTCAGAGTCCGAAAGCAACCGTTCAATTCCGATAAAGGGTCTTTCGTGAGCTTCATCTAGCTTTAGCTGCAGAACACAGTCTTTGCAGTTTCGGTCACAGAAAACAGGTTCATAACTGTCGGGTTCCTTGTATGTGGTAATTACGCCTTCGTAGTTACGTAAGACAACCTTGTTGGTTGACCACGAAATGATGTAGTTGGGCATAACGGGGATTTTTCCGCCGCCGCCTGGAGCATCTATGACGTAGGTGGGTACGGCGAAGCCGCTGGTGTGCCCCACTAAACTCTCGATTATTTCTATGCCTTTTCCGACCGGGGTTCTAAAATGTGTAAGCCCTTCGGAGAGGTCACATTGGAACAGGTAGTAGGGTCGTACTCTGTTTTGGACAAGCTTTTGATTAAGCTTCTTTATTATTTGAGGACAATCATTCACGCCTGCAAGAAGCACCGACTGATTCCCCAAAGGAATTCCTGCATCGGCTAGTTTTCGAAGGGCTTCCTGCGCGGAATGGGTGAGTTCTCGGGGGTGATTAAAATGAGTATTCAGCCAAAGCGGATGATGCTTTTTGAGCATTCTTACAAGCTTATCAGTTACTCGGTACGGCAAAACAACAGGTGTTCGAGTACCGATACGAATTATCTCAACATGCGGAATCTTTCGCAGTTCAGTAAGAATCCAGTCCAGATAAGAGTCAGGCAACAAGAAGGGGTCGCCACCTGAAAGCAGTACATCTCGAACCTGCGGGCTATCTCTGATGTAATTGATGCCTGCTTCTATGTGGTCCCTTGAGGGGATGTAGTCGGGGTCACCGACTTTTCTTTTCCGAGTACAATGCCTACAATACATTGAACAACGGTTGCTCACTAAGAAAAGGACACGGTCAGGGTACCTGTGGGTTATGCCTTTAACTGGGCTATCTTTGTCTTCATGCAGAGGGTCAGACATGTCATATTTAGAAATTATAAGTTCAGCCGGATTCGGAAAAGATTGTTTAAAAATGGGGTCATTACGGTAATTATGCTTGTCTATCAACGAAGCATAATAAGGGGTTATACTCATCGGAAATTTATTCATAGTGTCTTCAAGTTTTTTCCGTTCCCGTTGAGAAAAAGTGATTCCAGTTAACTTTTCAAAAGCAGCTATGGTTCGAATCGAATTCGCTAGCTGCCATTTATAATCCCGCCAATTACTGTCCAAAGCGTATTTAGTTGAGCTCACTGCGACAGTTTGAGGACGAGCAAATTTTTTGATTTCTTTAGTTTCCATAATCACAACTCCGATAGGAACAAGCAGAAGCGACGTCCTGAAGCCACTTGAGCTTGTTTTTTCTGTACATTTGTTCGCTGTTTTGCAATTGGTATAACTTATCTCTTATATATTTTCTGTTGAACACTAGATAAACCGGTAATAAAGGCAGTTCAACCCATTTTCATCCAAAGCACAACAAAAAAACCACGCAGGTTACCCTCTTCGTTGACCAAACGTAACCAACGCAACCCAAAAACAGTCAAAGCTATGCTAACAAACAGCCTAGGCGACACGTAATCCAGCTTGTTGAGGTAAACCCAAAACAGCTACAAACAGACGACGTCTGTCTTTCAGATTTCATTTTTCACTTAACAACATAAGTATTAAAACAAATCATCCAATAGCTGAAGTTCTGCAATTGAATTTAGATTTTTTTGCCGAAAAACCTTATACCACCAAAAACCTTCCCATTAGTTACTATTTCGTTGGGGAATCTGATGCAGTTTCAGCTGACCGCTCCCTTCAAGCCTTCGCCGGGACAAGAAAAGGCAGTTAACGAGATAGTGAAGAACTTTGCGGTGAAGGATAAGCAGACGCTTTTGGGCATTACGGGCAGCGGTAAAACCTTTGTTATGGCAAACGTCATCAACTGTCTCCAAAAATCCACCCTGATAATTGCGCATAACAAGACGTTGGCGGCTCAACTTTACGCGGAACTCAAGGAGCTTTTCCCGAATAACCGCGTGGAGTACTTCATCAGCTTTTATGATTACTATCAGCCTGAGTCGTACTTACCTGCGCAGGATATGTACATTGAAAAAGACAGCGATGTAAACGAGCAAATCGAGAAGATGCGCATGCACGCGGTCAGCAGCATCGTCAGCCGCAACGACACCATAATCGTTGCCAGCATAAGCTGCATCTACAGCTTGGGCAACCCCGACGACTTCCGCAGCCTCGCGGCCGAACTGGAAGTGGGTAAGCCTATGGTGCGGCAGCGACTCATCAACGCGTTGGTGAATATGCAGTATGAACGTAACGACATGGTTTTGGAGCCGGGCAGGTTCCGAGTCCGCGGCGACGTCATAGACGTGATTCCTGCTTACGAAAACGACATAATCCGCGTGGAGCTGGAAGGCGGGGCTGTGCGGAAAATCAAGGAAGTTAACCACATCACGGGCGATGCTAAAGTCGCGTTAGATAAGGTTACGCTTTATCCTGCGCGGCAGTATGTGGTGCCTGAGGAGAAGCAGAAACGGGCGTTGAGCCAGATTGAAGCGGAGTTAGAGCAGCGGTTACTTGAGCTTCCGCCGTTGGAGGCGCAGCGGCTTAAGCAGCGGACACATTATGATTTGGAGATGATTCGGGAACTGGGCTTCTGCGCTGGCATCGAGAACTACAGCCGCCACTTTGATGGGCGCAGTGCGGGGGAGCCGCCGTTTACGTTGATGGATTACTTCCCCAAAGACTACCTGCTCATTATCGATGAGAGCCACCAGACAATCCCCCAGAGCCGCGCCATGTACAACGGCGACTACGCCCGCAAAAAGAACCTCGTAAACTTCGGGTTTCGCCTACCGAGCGCCATCGACAACCGCCCCCTAAAGTTTGACGAGTTTGAGCGGAAAATGGGCAAAACCCTCTTCGTTTCTGCCACGCCTGCCGAGTACGAAAGGGAAAAAAGCGGAGCACCTGTCGAGTTGATTACGCGTCCTACGGGGCTGTTGGATCCTGAAATTGAGTTGCGCCCGATTGAGGGACAAATGCGGGACCTGATGGCTGAGGCAAAGAAAACCATCGAGCGGGGAGACCGCGTTTTAGTGACGACATTGACCAAGCGTATGGCTGAGGACCTTACGGATTACCTTGTAAAAGAAGGCTTCCGCGTGCGCTACCTACACAGCGAAGTAGACAGCCTTGACCGCATCGAACTCATCCGTCAACTGCGCGTGGGCGAATTTGACGTTCTTGTGGGTATCAACTTGCTGCGGGAAGGCTTAGACATCCCCGAAGTCGCCACCATCTGCATCTTGGATGCGGACAAGGAGGGGTTCCTGCGGGATGAACGCAGCCTCATCCAAACCATCGGACGCGCGGCGCGGAACGTGAATGGCAGAGTCATCCTGTATGCCGACGTGAAGACGCAGTCGATTAAGCGCGCTATGGAAGTAACCAAGTACCGCCGAAAATTCCAGATACGGTTCAATAAAGTTCACGGCATCACACCAAAAACCATCGTGAAGAGTGTTTCTAAGAAGGAAGGCACTATCAAAGGCATCAAGCACCTTGCTAAGTCGGATGTTCGGCGCCAGATTATTGAGTTGGATGCGCAGATGCGGGAAGCCGCGGAGCAGTTGGACTTCGAGAAAGCCATTCAGCTGCGGGATGCCGTCCGAGACTTGGAGAAGTCGTTGGCTTTGAAGCTGAAAACTGAGCAGAAAGCATAGGAAAATGCCGTCAACAGTGCAATAAAGTAGAAAAGGGGCTTACTGGACAGGGTTAATTTCCAACAGAACCGAACAATCAGGTAGCGTTTATGAGAGATTCAATTTCCGTTCGAGGCGCGCGAGAGCATAACCTCAAAAACATCGATTTAGATTTGCCACGCAACAAACTAATCGTGATTACGGGGCTTTCGGGTTCAGGAAAAAGCACGTTAGCTTTTGACACCATATACGCGGAGGGACAACGCCGCTACGTAGAAAGCCTAAGTGCATACGCGAGGCAGTTTCTGGGGCTGATGGATAAGCCAGATGTAGACTCCATTGATGGGTTGTCGCCTGCAATTTCTATTGAGCAGAAAAGCACCAGCAAAAACCCGCGCTCCACTGTGGGCACAGTCACAGAAATCTACGATTACCTAAGGCTGCTTTTTGCTCGCATCGGCACGCACCACTGCCCCAAATGCGGCAGCTCCATAAAACCGCAAAGCCCCGAAAACATAACCAGCCTCATCATGGCAGAAAAAGGCAAAACACTGGTTTTCCTTGCACCTGTCATCCGCGGTATGAAGGGCACCCATGAGCAGGTTTTTGACGACTTGAAGAAGCAGGGGTTCACCAAAATCAGGGTAGACCAGAAAATTTACGACTCGGACACCGTCAAAGACGAGGTCAAGTTGGTGCGTTATGAGAAGCACTGGATCGAAGCCGTCATTGACACCGTCACCATCAGCGATGAGGAACGCAGCCGTATAGCCGAAGCTGTAGAGCAGGCGCTGCTGAATGGTAAAGGAACTATGATTGTCATAGACGCCACCGTCGCCGACGCGGATAAGAAGCGGGAGCTGGAGCGCTTTCAAGGCGAAAACATGTACAGCACCTTTGGGGCTTGCCCTAATCATCCTGAAATCGTGTTTGAGAGCCTTGAACCGCGCATGTTCAGCTTCAACTCGCCTTGGGGTGCGTGCCCAACCTGCCACGGACTGGGCGAAATCAGCGAAGTGTCGAAAGACCTCGTAATCCCCGACAAGAACAAGTCCATAATGGATGGCGCGTTGGCGGTTTACGGCAAAATGGAGCTTACTTGGCGGGCTCAGCAGCTCATGGTGGTGGGCGACAAGTATGGGTTTGACATGTTTACGCCCGTAAAGGATTTCACCGAAAAACAGCTACATGTCCTGCTGTACGGTGATAGGGAGCCCATTAACGGGAACTGGTCTAACGGCGCCAACATGTGGATGCGTGACGGTTGGGAAGGCGTCATTCCGCAGACGATGAGGCTTTACAAGCAAACCGAAAGTGAATGGCGCAAAGAAGACATTGAAAAGTTCATGAAAAGCCGCGTATGCAACACCTGCAACGGAAAACGCCTACAGCCAGTCGTGCTTGCCGTGCGGATTTTGGATAAGAGCATCATTGACGTGACGGATTTGTCGATTGAGCAGGCAGTCGAATTCTTCAGAGACCTGCCCTCAAAGCTGAACGAGAAGGAACTGACCATCGCCAAGCAGGTGTTTAAGGAAATTAACGAGCGGCTGGGTTTCCTGAAGAATGTGGGGTTGGGTTACTTGTCGCTTTCCCGTGCAGCGCGGACACTTTCAGGAGGCGAAGCCCAACGCATTCGGCTGGCGACGCAGATTGGCAGCAACCTCATGGGCGTCCTCTACATCCTTGACGAGCCCAGCATCGGCTTGCACCAGCGGGACAACGCCAAACTCATCAGCACCATGCATCGCCTCCGCGACTTAGGCAACACCCTCATCGTGGTGGAGCATGACGAAGAAACCATCCGAAACGCCGACTACGTAGTGGATATTGGTCCAGGAGCAGGCGTCCACGGCGGACACATAGTCGCGGAGGGTTCACCTGCAGAAATCATGCAAAACACGAAAAGCCTCACGGGCAAGTACCTAAGCGGAGAATTAGAAATCGGAGTGCCTGTCCAGCGGAGAAAGCCGTCGGGTTTCATGGTTCTGTCTGGCGCAGAAGAGAACAACCTGAAGAACCTCACCGTTAACCTGCCGTTGGGAGTGTTGTGTGGCATTACGGGGGTTTCGGGTTCAGGTAAAAGCACCTTAATGAATCAGACTGTGATGCCTCGCCTCAGGGAACGGTTTGGTGAACGGGTAGACAAAATTGGCAAACACGAATATCTTACCTCGCCTTCGTTCGTGAAAAACGTCATCGTCATAGACCAAGACCCCATCGGCAGAACCCCACGCAGCAACCCAGCCACGTACACCAAGTTGTTTGACGAAATTCGCAGGCTTTTCGCCGCCACCAAAGAAGCTAAGGCGCGCGGTTACATGCCGGGCAGATTCAGCTTCAACGTGAAAGGCGGCAGATGCGAAACCTGCCAAGGCGACGGCGTCTTGCGCATTGAGATGAACTTTTTGCCTGACGTTTACGTGCAGTGCAGCGAATGCAAAGGCAAACGCTACAACAAAGAAACCCTCGCCGTACTCTACAAAGGCAAAAACATCGCCGAAGTGTTAGACATGACGGTGGAGGAAGCTGCCGAGTTTTTCCAGAATATGCCTGTGCTTTCACGGAAGCTGCAGACGCTGCTGGATGTGGGACTGGGCTACATTAAGTTGGGGCAAAGCAGCACGACACTGTCGGGCGGGGAAAGCCAACGCATCAAAATCACCCGCGAACTCAGCAAAAACAAGAGCGGGCACGTGGTTTACATGCTGGACGAACCCACAACGGGACTGCATTTTGACGACACCAAACGCCTGATTCGGGTACTAAACCGTCTTGTAGAGAAAGGCAACACCGTCTACGTTATCGAACATAATCTTGACGTAATCAAGAGTTGTGATTATTTGATTGATTTGGGTCCTGAGGGCGGGGAGGCAGGCGGCGAAATCCTTGCGCAAGGAACCCCTGAGGAAGTTGCGGGGAACCCTGAGTCGTATACGGGGCGGTTTTTGTAGAAAATGCTTAATGTGCCCAAGCCGCAAGTTATTCAAGCGATGGCGAAGCAGCCTCATGATTCCGTTAGTTGATGCCTCAGAATTCAAAAGCTCAGACATACCCAAATGCCCAGGCGTCTACCTGTACAGGGACGAAAAGGGCGAAATTCTCTACATCGGCAAAGCCAAGAACCTACGCAGCCGAGTCAAAAGCTACTTCTCCAACAGCGATAAACCCGCGAAAACTAGGTGGCTGGTGCAGCTTATCCGAAGCATCGACTTGGTGCTGGTCAACAACGAAGTCGAAGCTCTCTTGCTGGAGAACAAGCTCATCAAGCAGCACACGCCCAAGTATAACATTAACCTGAAGGACGCCAAAACCTACGCCTACATCGCCCTAACCCGCGAGCCATACCCAAGGATCATGACCAGCCGCAAAGTTTCGCGCAAATTGGAGTCGTTTGGTCCCTACACAGACGGGTACACAAGGCAGGATTTGCAGCGGTTGGTGGTGCGGGTTTTCAAGTTGCGAACCTGCAGGAAAATGCCGAAACGCGCCTGCCTAAACTTTCACATTGGCTTGTGCTCGGCGCCCTGCGTTGGAAACGTCACTTTAGAACAGTATGAGGGGCAGGTGGAGCAGGCACGGTCATTCCTCGGCGGTGACTATGAGCAGACAATTAAGCTGTTGCTTGCCCAAATGCAGGATGCCAGCCAACGCCTGCAGTACGAACGCGCATTGGAACTCCGCAATCAAATTGCTTCGATTCGGCTTTTGACGCAGCGGCAGATTGTGGATAATGAGCGGCGGTTTGACCAGGACGTGTTGGTTTTTCGGCGTGTTGGGGAGAAGGTGTTGGCGGTGCAGATGGGCGTACGCAGAGGGGTGCTGTTGGGTAAGAAGGAGTTTAGTGTGGATTTGCAGCCTCAGGTGGAGCAGGAGTTTCTGAAGGCGTTTTATGGGACTAATCAGATTCCGCGGGAAATTCTGCTTAACGAGCCTTGCTGGGAAAGCCACGCAGAAAAAGACGCGTTGGAGGAGTTTCTTTGTGCTAAACGGGGCGGCGCAGTCTCGTTAACCGTTCCCAGACGCGGCGACAAGCTGGGGCTGGTGCGGCTGGCTGAGAAGAATTTGGAGTCCACGTTGGATGAGGACAGCGCGTTGGTGGACTTGCAGAATGCGCTTAACCTTTCAGTGGTTCCGCACGTTATCGAATGCTTTGACATATCCAACTTGGGACAGGAACATGTCGTTTCGGGCATGGTGCGTTTCGCTGACGCTAAACCTGACCGCAAAAACTACCGCAAATTCAAAATCAAAACCGTCGCGGGACAAGACGACTTCGCCTCCATGGCGGAAGTGGTTAAACGCAGGTACAAGCGACTGCAGGAAGAACAGGTGCCGTTGCCTGATTTGGTGGTTGTGGATGGGGGTCCGGGGCAGGTTGCTGCAGCTAAATCGGCGTTGACTGCGTTGGGGCTGCAGGTTCCGCTTATCGGGTTAGCCAAAGAAAACGAGGAAATCTACTTACCCGACGAAGCTACGCCGTTACAGTTTGATAAGAACAGCCGCATGATTCTGTTTCTGCGTAAAGTCCGCGATGAGACTCACCGATTCAGCTTGGGCTATAACTTGAAGCGGCGTGAAATGAAGCTTAGGGAAGAGTTTGGAAAGAAGTAGGCGTTTTCTGCTCTCGGGTTTGTGAATTTGTAAGCAGAAACAAATTGGTTCTTTTTTATCACTTTTTGTTCGTTACGCCATTGACATAATCACCCTTCAATTCAATAGTTCTCAAAATTACGAGCCTATTTGGCGTCTATTTGGATGCTAATAGCATATCTATGCAGAAACTATAGGGGGGTAGGTCGCTATTGGATAAATTTCCACTCAAAAGTTTGTTGAAAATGAAAAAATTGGATAAAGTAGCCAAAGATAGGGACTTCCCAGAGTTTACATGTATGTTTGCATAATCCTTAAACCCGCAGGGCTCCAACAGCTAGTTGGGGTTTTGTATGGAGAAAATCGATTACAAAAAAGAACTCAAAGACCTGTATAACCCGCCTTCTAAACAGGTTGTGGTTGTGGATGTTCCCGCCTTCAACTTTCTCATGATAGACGGCCAAGGCGACCCTAACGGGCAGGAATACCATGAAGCAGTGGAAGCCCTGTTCGCCGTTTCATACGCACTCAAATTCATGATAAAGAAGGGCAAAGCCGCCGTGGACTATGGCGTGTTGCCGTTGGAGGGGCTCTGGTGGGCAGACGACGCGAACAGCTTTGTTGAAGGAAACAGGGATGCGTGGAAGTGGACCAGCTTGATAATGCAGCCCGAACATGTCACCAAAGCGCTGTTCCGTGAGGCTTTGGAGCAGACCCAGAAAAAGAAGAACCTTCCCGCCCTGCCGAAGATGCGGTTTGAAAGTTTCCGTGAAGGTTTAGCTGCCCAAACTATGCACCTTGGTCCTTACGCTGAAGAGCACCCAACTATCGAAAAAATCCACAGTTTCATTCAAGCCAACGGCTACGAATTCAACGGAAAACACCACGAAATATACCTGAGCGACCCGCGGAAAGCTGCGCCTGAAAAAATGAAAACCGTCCTAAGGCAGCCGATAAAGAAAAAGTAGCGTTATTCCCAGTCATCTTCTTCAGTTACGCCTCGTCGCCTGACGAATAAACAAAGAACCCACGTAACCTTGCAGGGTGCTCCACCAAAATTCGGAAAAGGGAATATCGACGCTCATGCCATGCCGTGCTCAACGCTGAAAAATCGCAGAGGACACAACATAGGATAACGTAAAAGGTTTGTTGTTGGTGCTTGCCAGTCACACAAAGTTAATTGGCTCCCGCAGGTAAAATTCTTTTGAGGTGAATTTTTTCAATGTCTGAATGGCCCGGAGGCATAGTAGGCGGAGACTACGACAAACGGGACGTAGCCATACCTGAACCCACACTCGACTCTGAAGGAATCTACCGTTGCCCCGTCTGTAGTCAAGGGTTCTCCACAAGGCAAGACTACGATGACCACTACATACATGACCACACCAACGAGAAAACTGAAAAAAACTACCCTACAGAAACGGAATAACCAACCACAAAAAGTGGGTGTGAAGAAGCACTAAGCAGTGCGGCTATTCTTTGTGTTCTTCTTCACAGTGTTTCTCGTAGTCCTTCCTTGAATCGTACACTTTGTCGTCTTCGGGACACTGAAACTTGCCCTCAGAAGTTATCTTCGGTTCAGGCATCTTCTGTTTAGATTCACTAGACAAACAGTCACCTCCCAAGAAACCAACACATAAACAACATCAGAAAAAGGAAATTAAACGTATGTGACTACAAACCCGCAGCAACAGAACCACCAAAACCGTAACCGTTTAGGCAAAACTGTCACCTGTTAGACAACGCTGCGGGCGGCTTTTCTAATTTCGCCTATGCGACCCACGTTGCTTGCCACAACTTCCATTCTGTAGGGACTCTTCAAGGTGCCCACAAACTGTTTCAGCAAAAAGCTCGGGCGCCGCATATGCTCAAAAAAGGCAGTGTGAATCATCTGCAAAATCTCAGCTAAAGAAACCTTCGCGTAAGGGTAAACCTTACAAACCGCAACGCCTCCCTCCCAATACTGCTCTGGGTCCAGAAAACCTTTCGCCACAAACTCAGTCCAAATGTCGTTTCCCGGATGAGCACCAAGAATATTGAATTGGGGAATGTCTATTGGGACGCTTTGAGCAAACTTTATGGTGTTTAGGATTTCTTGGCGGGTTTCGTCGGGAGCACCAACTATGAACGACCCCGCAACCACGTCCATGCCGGCTTTTTTCGCGGTTTTAACGGCTGTTTCTGACTGCGCAGGCGTAATTTTTTTGTTGAAGTAGTTGAGGATTCGCGGGGTAGCGTTTTCTATGCCTAAATAGAACACTCTGCAGCCTGCCTGAACCATCTCCCGAAGCATACCATACGAGCAGGCATCCACGCGCCCTTCACAAATCCACTCCAAATCAAGCCGCTCTTTGCGTATGCCCCGACAAATCTCTACCACCCGTTTCGGGTTCAAAGTGAAAGCGTCATCCACAAAAATCAACTGCTTGTAGCCTTCACTCGCTAAAAATGAGAGTTCTTCCAACGTGTTTTCCGCTGACCTTGAACGCCACCGGTTCTTGGCAATTCCCGTACAGCTACAGAAGCGGCAACCATAAACGCAGCCGCGGCTGGTGACAATGCTGGTGAATTTTTTCGGAGCGATATTTACACCCGCGATTACACAGTGATAGTTCACGTCCAGCAGGCTGCGGTTGGGGAAAGGCAACGCATCCAAATTCTCAATTAATGGCTGGTCAGGAGCGCTGACTACGCGGTTTTCTCTTCGGAAGCTGATGCCTCGCACTTCTCGCAAATCTCCGCCAGCCTGCACAGACGCCGTCAGGTCAATGATGGTTTTTTCGCCTTCTCCTCGGCAAACAACATCAACCGACGGGTACTTTTGGAGTATGCGTTCAGCGTTGAATGTGGCATGGTGGTTGCCGAAAACCGTGACGATGTTGGGGTTTTTCTGTTTCACTTTGCTGCTTATCAAGGCGGCGGTTTGACCTGAACTGGTAAGCGTCGAAAAACCAGCAATATCGGGGTCTTCCTGTAGTATCCAACGTGTAGCTTCATCCACCGTTAGCCCTAGAGACGGCTGATCTAAAACGGAGACCTCAACACCCCTTTCCTCCAAAACTGAAGCCAAATACAAAATGCTTAGCGGGGGGAAGGCGGCTATGGATTTTTTTCCTTCGCGCTCGTCGATTCCTTGGTTTGGGCTCGCGCTGATAAAAGAGACCTTCATGCAGGCGACTCTCCCAGTAAATATTTGCATGAATACGCATATAAGCAATACAAACCTGCCAAATTAAAAGAACTACGAAACAGAAGTTGCAGGTTAAAACCACTGTAGAACGCAACAGAGCCTGACAAAGTAAACTACAGGTTGGAAAAGAAGACATGTAGATTTCTTGTGTCAAGAAATCTTTACAAGCAAACTTTTATCCCCAAAATAAGAAGTTCAATCGGAGATTTACATGAGAAAACATGCGTTTGCCCTGTTTTCCACCTTTTTAATCAGTGCCATGTTAATCACTTCACTTAGTTTAGCCAACGCCGCCTCACCATTTGAGACCCTAAATCAGGCTTACACTGATGATTTCAGCACTGATTCTGGGTTCTGGACATATTTAGGCTCTGCACATTGGGACTCAACCAATCAATCTCTTGTCTTAACTGAACCCGTTTGCAGCCAAGGCGGTGCAGCGTTCTTCAAAGTCCCTTTTACCGGTTCTTTCACCGCGAACTTCAGCTATATGGTTGGAGGAGGATCTGGGGGTGACGGGTTCGCAATGTTTTTCTACAAACAACAGTACCCATTGGCTGGCGAGTCCCCAGAGTTTAGTCTTATTCGAGACGGCGAATCTTTGGGATTCAGTCAAATCAGTAGCGGGGTCTCTGGGTACGGAATTGAGTTTGATGAATTTCAGAATTACTTGGACCCGTCTGGGGATCACATTGCATTGATTAAGGATTGGGCGCCTAATCATCTGGTCTACACAAACGACAATGGAGCAGAAGATAACATTTGGCATAACGCTTCCGTTATAGTTGGAGATTCTTATGTTGGTGTGTTTGTTGACAACGCGTTTGTTCTTCGATGGGACGGGATAATTGACAGGTCGTTTGACTGGTTTGGTTTTTGTGGTGCTACGGGTGCCGCAACTAACTGGCACATAATCGACAACTTCTCCCTAACCCCCTCTGCAGCGGAACTTCCGCCAACACCACCCAGCGCAATCATCCCTACTCCAGCGCCGACGGCAACGCCGCCTCTTCCTTCCGCTTTTATTTCCATCTCAGCAGACGCCTCGTCTTCCACGGTAGGCTCAACCGTTAACGTCAACGGCAGACTTACAGACCCGAACGGCAGCGCACTTGGGACGGACAAAACCGTAATTTTATCCCATGCTGTGGGAGGAGTCATGTCATGGTTCCCGATTGGTTCTGGTCAAACTGACGGCGCTGGCGAATATGCTATCCAATGGGTACCTGCAGCTTCGGGTACATTCACGCTGAAAACTGAATGGAAAGGCGACTCGAACTACTCTGGAGCCGCGAACTCTACAACATTAAGCTTGCTACCGTATCAAAACCAAAAGGTATTCTGCGTGGAATCCAACAGCACCGTGACTGGACTGGAGTTCAGCGACCTAAACCAAACGTTAGCTTTCACCGTTAGCGATCCCGCAGGAACCACAGGCTACACCCAAGTAACCATAGCCAAAACGTTAGCCTCAAACATCGACGGAATCACAACAACCATAGACGGAAAACCAGTAAACTTCAAGGCTTCATCAGTTAACGAGAACTGGATAGTAGAATTTGCCTACTCCCACAGCACCCACCAAGTAAGCATCAACCTGCAAAACCAGCAAAAAGAGCTCACTAAGTCGACAACGGCAAACAGCACTCCGCCAGTATATCCAGCGTTACTGGTCACCGCTGTCTGTGTGGCTGCCCTTTTGACAGCTATAATGAAAAAGAATTGCTACAAAAAATAACTTACAGAGCAAACACAATTCTCCTTTTTTGGAAGGATTTCTCAGTCTTCAAACCGAAGAAGTTTGGACGCCTTTATATGATAATTCTTGTCGCCGCGGCCTATTTTGTTGTGGTCAAGTAAAGTTTTCTGTATTGTATTGACCCCGTAAAAATATAAGCATTCAACTCTAAATGAGTGGAAGAAAAGCCAAGCACAACTTTCACAAATTAATTCGTAGTTATAACAATTATGGGGGCTTTAGCAAATGGATGGATTCAAAATTGGAATCGATGTCGGAGGAACCTTCACAGACCTAATTCTCTACGACTCTAAAACCATGGAATCACGTGTTGTAAAGGTGCCCACAACCCCAGATGAACCTGAAAGCGCTATTTTGACTGGGCTGTGTGATTTGTGCAAAGAACCAAAGCAAGTTAGCTTGATTAATCATGCAACAACGCTCGCCACTAATGCACTTCTCACGCACACTGGCATCGGGACGACGGCGTTAATTACAAACCATGGTTTTAGGGATGTCCTCGAAATAGGCAGACAGCGACGACCAGAAATTTACAACCTCTACACAAAAAGACCCCAGCCCCTTGTGAAAAGAGAAAACAGGTATACGGTTCACGGCAGAATCCTCGCAGACGGCACAGAAATGGAACCGCTGGACATGCAGGGGGCAGAGCAAATCGCAAAAACAATTGTCACTGAAGGAGTTGAATCAGTTGCTATTGCGTTTCTCAACTCCTACGTAAACGACAGCCACGAAAAAAGTATGAAGGAAATTTTGCTGAACAAGAAATTTGAGGGCTTGATAAGTTGTTCCAGCGACGTCAACAGAGAATACAAAGAGTACGAGAGAATGAGCACTACAGTGGTAAACGCAGTTTTGTCACCTCTAATGTCAACCTACCTCAGAAGTCTCAAGAGCAAATTAGAGAACACAGGATTCCACGCGCCGATATATGTCATGAACTCAGATGGAGGAATGAACACCCTACCGTACGCGTCTAATTACCCCATTGCAGTCATAGAATCAGGACCAGCGGCGGGAGTATTCGCAGCACAACACCTCGCAAACAGTCTCGCTCTAAAAAGGGTCTTAACATTTGACATGGGCGGCACCACTGCAAAAGCGGGCGCCGTTATTGATGGCGAATGTGATATATCATACGAATTTGAGGTTGCTGGAAAAACACACAGTGGACGGTCGATAAAGGGAAGTGGATACGCAGTTCGATACCCGTTCATTGATTTGGCAGAAGTACGCGCGGGAGGAGGCACCATCGCATGGGTGGACGAGGGTGATGCACTGCAAGTCGGACCAAACAGTGCGGGTTCAGAGCCCGGACCAGCAGCATATGGAAGAGGGGGCACTAAACCCACAATCACAGACGCAAACATCGTCCTTGGCAGAATCAACCCAAACCATCTTCTCGGCGGAAAAATGCCAATATACCCTGACCGGGCAAAGCAGGCTGTTGGGGCAATTGCTAAAAGATTGGGGATGGATCTTGAGCAGTCCGCTGAAGGGATAATTAAGCTGGTTAACTTGAACATGGCTAAAGCGATTATGACTGTAAGTGTAGAGCGTGGGAGAGACCCTAGAGAATACACGTTAATTGCCTTTGGAGGCGCGGGACCTATTCACTGTTGTGACTTAGCCGAAGAATTAGAGGTCAACCACATCATCGTGCCTGCTCACGCTGGAATCTTTTCAGCCTACGGTTTACTAACTGCAAACGTAACCCGGACGTTTTCTCTGCCCGTGTTAACCACCAACACACTCCTTGAACCGTACTTTGAAGAAGCCAGAAAAGAGGCTGCCAAGTCCATGAAAGAGGAAGGATTCCACAATTACAGGCTAAAGGAATACGTAGACGCGAGGTATAAGGGACAATCCTTTGAGTTGAGGTTACCATACGAAAAGTCAGCAGATATGAAACGTCGCTTCTCGGAGAAACACAAAGAAGCCTACGGCTACGCCTCCAACGATGAAATCGAGATAGTGAATGTAAGGGTAAAGGCAATCATAAACACCGTAGACGCGAAAAGTAAAAGAGCAAAGCTCAACTGTGAAGAAGAGGGAACTCCAACTGCGTATCGAGATATCTGGATAAAAGACGCTTTCTCCAAGGTTCCCGTTTTCTCAAGAGAAAAGCTGAAACTTGGAACGTATGGAATGGGTCCATCCATTGTTGAGGAATATGACTCTACCTTGGTCGTGAATTCTGGGTGGAAGTGGAAGGTTTACGACTACGGCATTGAGTTAAAGAGATGAGTGCTTTGGACAAAATTACTGGACAGATAATTAGAAGTTCCTTACTGTACGCAAGCGAAGAGATGGGAATCGCATTACGAAACGCAGCCTACTCGCCCAACATCAAAGACAGAATGGATCATTCTGCGGCGATTTTCGACTCCGAAGGGAGACTGCTGGCGCAGGCTGAACATATTCCAGTGCATCTGGGTTCGCTGCCGTGGGGACTTAGAAAATTGGTCAGCGCATCCAGAAAAGAAGGACTGCCCTTTGAAGAAGGCTCTATGATTGTTGCAAACAACCCTTACATAACGGGCACGCATCTAAATGACGTAACTGTTGTTGCCCCAATCTACTACAAAGACAAGCGTGTAGGATTCACCGCCAACAAAGCGCATCATTCCGACATCGGAGGGAGCGTTCCCGGAAGCATTAACATGGACTCAAAAACGCTTTTTGAAGAAGGTCTTGTAATGGACCATGAATATTTGATGCGTGAGGGAGAGTTCGTTGCAGATTTGTTAACGGTTTTTTCTTCTCACTCGCGTATGCCCCAAGAAAGGCTGGGAGACCTAAAAGCGCAAGCTGCAGCCAACATCACGGGAACAAGAAGAGTTAACAAAATCATTTCCAAGTACGGATTAGCAAGTTTTAAAGAAGCAGCTACGGAAGCCTTTCATTACTCCGAATCGTTAACAAGACGCAGAATAGCCTCTCTTAATAGGGGAACTTTTGTTGTGGAGGATTATCTTGAGCTTCCTGACGAGCACGATGTCAAGCTTAAAGCAAAATTAACTATTGCTGAGCAAGGAATTGAAATAGACTACAAAGGAACCGCCCAACAGCTGGATTGCCCGTTGAATGCCGTCTTTGGGGTAACTCTCTCTGGAGTTTACTTCGTGGTCAGAACCTTGATAGGCGATGACATACCCGCTAATCACGGTGCCTTTGCCCCAATTTCAGTGCTTGCCCCCGAAGGAACGATTGTTAATCCTACTTTTCCGCATCCAGTTGGAGGAGGCAACGTGGAAACAGGCCAAAGAAACGCTGATCTGGTTTTCAATGCGTTTTCTAAGGCGGTTCCAGATAAGGTTCCTGCGGCTTCAGGGGGCTCGATGAACAACGTGATGATTGGGGGCATACAAAACGGCAAGAGCTGGGCATTCTACGAAACAATCGCGGTCGGGTTAGGTGGAAGAAAAGGGATGGACGGAATCGATGGAATACACAGCAACATGACAAACACCATGAACACACCTATAGAAGAGATAGAACGAAACACACCCATGTTAATCACCAGATACGAGTACCGTGTAGACAGTTCTGGAGCGGGTAAATATCGAGGAGGATGCGGTGTCGTGAGAGCATATCGAATGAGGTCTGATTCTACAATCTTTACGGTATTGGCAGGCAGAGAAAGGCATGGACCGTGGGGTCTATTTGGTGGAGCAGAAGGAGAAAAAACGCAAGTTATCCTTCAAAGAAACAACAAACAACAAAGAACCTCCACTAAAACGACTCTGCAGCTAAAAAAGGAAGACGAAATTCAAATACATACAGCTGGCGGCGGAGGATACGGCTCAGCAAAGCAAAGAAACAAGGAGAAAATAAAAGAAGACATAAGCAATGGGCTTATTACAAACTTCTACGCAAAAAAATTCTATAGCATTTGAACCGTAAAAAACCACAACCACGAGAACCTGAGTTTCCAACGTTGGTGGCGGGCGGGGAGGGATTTGAACCCTCGACCCCCAACTTAGGAGGCTGGTGCCTTTGATTTAAGAAATATTCTTCGGCAGGCTTCTTATTAATTTAAGTCTTGAAGGCGATTATGCATGCAAGTTTATAGTGCTTCCAGGGTACGTCGATTGTTTCAAAGCCCGCTTTTTGAAGCCATTCTATATGCTCCATTAAAGACGAAGGGTCGTCTTCTTCGCCAAACGGAAATGAAAGAGTCTCATACCGTTCTGTTAACTGGTCGTTTGTGCCCGTAACAACGTCAATTAGTATGAAAACACCTTTGAATTGTAGAATGTTCCAGATTTTTCTGAAGAGTGTTTCTTTGTCTTCGGGTGGTAGATGGTGTATGGCAAGAATTGAATAGACAAGGTCAAACTTGTCCGTTGGGGTTAAACTTCGGAAATCGCTTTGCAATAATTCTGTTCTCGATGCAAACTTGCCAAGGTTTAGACGAGAGTGCTCTAGCATTTTAGAAGAAACGTCAACTCCAACAAGTCTTGCAGCAGGGTAACGTTCCAGTAACTCCCGTGCCGTCCCTCCCGTACCTATCCCAAGGTCTAAAACACTTATCTCAGCGACCCCAACAAAGGGCATAAGACTAAAAAGCACTTTCCTCAATTCATCATACTGAGGCACCCTTTGCCTTATATCATCCTCATAAATATCTGCCAACTTGTCAAACTGCTCATCAATTTTCATAATCCTGCCCCAAATTCCTTGTATTTCTTAGGTTTATAACTATTTCAAGAAAACGAGTTAAATGGCGGGTGGGGAGGGATTTGAACCCTCGACCCCCAACTTAGGAGGCTGGTGCTCTTTGCGTCGCGAATACAAGGGAACCCGCGAATCCGTGCTGAGCTACTCACCCAAATTTCCAATCCAGCACCTTTGTAAGACGCTCGGCTGTTATAACTCTAACGTTGATGCCACCGACAAATCACGGCAACGCTCAAAACAACAGGTTAATGATTAATTGTGAAAACAATTGTGCCGTTTCACAGGGAGATGTCGGCTGAAGATTCGTAGTTGGGTGTTTCTTTTAGCACTTCGACGTTGAATCCTGCTCGTTTTAGGCTGTCGCGTATTCGGTGAACGTAGGCGCCGTGAGCGCCCCAAGAAAGCTCCATAACACCCGATGCCCCAGCGCAGGAGATAAGCTCCAAACTCGATTCAGATGCATCCACTTCTTTGAGAACCATCATTATGGCGGCGTTGCTGTTTGCCCTGATAAAGTAGGATTCACCCAAAAAGACAGCTCTTCGCCCCTCAGGGGTGCTCCACTGTTCGTTGTGAACGTTGCCAAAATATTTCCCCAAATATTGGGCAATCTGTTCAAATGAACCTGACACCGTGCACAGCAGGTAGTGAGATGTCAAACAAGTTCCCTCAGGACTTTAAACCTGTGGCGATATTAAAAATTACTTACTATGCAACCCCCCTTTATTGTTCCAATAGCCCTCAAGAAAAGAGCTCGTTGTTTTGCATAAACTTTAAGTGAACAACGGAACTCGCTTATAATTGAACACCTAACCTGTTAGGTCTTTTCAAATGGGAGTCAGCAACATGCAGTATAGAACGGTTCCAAAAAACGGCGACAAACTATCTGTCCTCGGCTTTGGATGCATGAGGCTACCCCAAAAAGGCAGAAAAATCGACCAAGAACGCGCAATAAAACAAATCCGCCTCGCCATCGACCACGGCGTAAACTACGTGGACACAGCAGTGCCCTACCACGGCGGCGAAAGCGAAACCCTCCTCGGAAAAGCACTACAAGACGGGTACCGAGACAAAGTCAAAATCGCCACCAAACTATCCCCTTTCCTGCTGAATAACCCTGAAGATATGCCCAAAATCTTGGAGTCTCAGCTTGAAAAGCTCCAAACAGACCACAGCGACTACTACCTTTTGCATGCGCTTGATGGGGAGAGCTGGAAGAAAATGCAAGGCTTTGAGGTCTTAAAATTCTTAGACAAAGCCAAAGCCGACGGTAAAATAGTCAATGCAGGTTTTTCTTTTCATGGCGGACTCAGAGACTTCAAGGAAATTGTGGATGCCAACGATTGGGTTATGTGTCAGATACAGTACAATTTTTTGGATGAAAACCTGCAAGCGGGCACGGCTGGACTAAAATACGCAGCGTCTAAGCGTTTGGCAGTTATGATTATGGAGCCGTTACGGGGCGGCGTGTTAGCGGGTAAACTGCCCAGAGAAGCAAAGAAAATCTACGGAGCCTCGGGCTATCAAAGGTCTCCTGCCGAGTGGGCGTTACGTTGGGTCTGGAACCACCCCGAAGTCACCGTGGTCCTCTCGGGCATGAACGCCGAAAGCCAAATCATGGAAAACCTGAAAACCGCAGAAACCGCCTTACCCAACTCCATGAGCCCCAACGAGTTAGCAGTCGTACATAAAGTTGCAGCCGCATATAAACGGCTCATGAAGGTGCCTTGCACGGGTTGCGGTTACTGCATGCCCTGCCCACAGGGAGTTAACATCCCAAACAACTTCAACATATACAACCAATACAACATGTTCGACGAAAAAATAAAAACACGAGGAATATACGCCGTCATGTTAATGGGATTGATGAGCGGCGAACCCGCAGATGCTTCACTGTGCATGAACTGTGGCAAATGCGTTACCCACTGCCCACAGCATATTGATATTCCCGAAGAACTCAAAGCAGTCAAAGGCACACTATGCAACTGGCAAACAAAGGCTATGATGCCGATAATTAAGAGGATGATGCCCAAAAGCCCAGCGAAAAAAGATTGACACTACAAAGGCTGTTGCCAAAAGCGAACCCACAAGCAGCCAAGCCTAAGGGGTGTCTATCGGATCTATCGGACTCCTAAGCACTTAACTAAGTCTTTCAGGTTCCCTGCTGACTCTTTCAACGTAACTACATCACCTACTGACCTGATGAGTTCAGGCGGTACCATAATCACAATTTGACTCATAAAAGGCCGTTTGAACCCCATCTGGGTAGCGGCGTCGTTAGTCAACCCCACCTGTAACCCTTCAATGGTCCAGTCCTCCAACTTCAGGCTTATACCCTCAACTTCGCCGACGATGTAGCCGTTTGCCCCAATAACTTGTTTCCCGTTCAATTTCTTGGAATCAACCAAACACTCCACTCTCAGACTTCCATAAGTTAGAGCGGATAAGCTTTAAGTTTTTACTTTCGCCACAACATCCTTGAGGCTCTTCAACGACTCCGTAATGGTTATGACTTCACCTACAGCTTTGACGATTCGGGTGGGCATAGAAATCACGATCTTGCTCAAAAACGGCTTCTTAAACCCAAGCTCACCTGTTGCTTCGTCATTCAAACCAACAAGTAGCCCCGTAGCTTGCCAAGTGGATAAGTCAACGTCTACGCCGTCGACTTCGCCTAAAATGTAGCCTTCAGAATCAACAACCTTCCTGCCATGAAGTTTAGATGGATTCAAAACAATCACCAACAACCAAAGCCATTGTAGGAATAAAAGCGTTTCTTGCAAACAAACAGTTAACGTGGGCAGAAACATTATAGTTACACGTTGCGTAGAAGAACGGTAAGATGTCCAAGATTTACGTTCAGCCACTTTACCACCTTGCAGCACCCGAATATGTCGCGTTCGCCAAAGAGCAGGGCTACAACTTGGAAGTCGCAACCTTCGGCTACACCAACGTCTACGACATGGACTGGCAAGAAGCACTGCAGGAACATCAAAGGCAACTGTTAGGCTTCAAAGGAAAAGTTTCCTTCCACGGTGTATTTCAAGACGTAACCATCCACAGCAGCGACAAAAAAATCGCCCAAACAAGCAAAGAACGCATCTTTGGCAGCCTACAAGTCGCCGACGCCTTAAATGCACGGCAAGTGGTTTTCCACGGCAACATCAACCCGCTGGTGCTTAACGAGTATTACCAGAAGAACTGGCTGGACCGAAACATAACCTTCTGGCAACAAGCCCTAGACAAATACGAGGGCACGATTCTGCTGGAAAATGTTTGGGAGCCAAACCCTGAAGTATTCCGCATGCTGCTAGACCAAGTTGATTCGCCGCGTTTGAAAATATGTTTGGATGTGGGTCACGCAAACGTTTACTCCAAAGTGCCCTTTGAAGACTGGATAGCCACGTTGGATTCAGACATATCGTACATGCATCTAAGTGATAACACGGGGGAGAAAGACGCGCATATGGAAATCGGTGCAGGAAAAATTGACTGGCAAAAACTCACCCAAACCCTCAAACGCCACAACCTCAAACCCGAAGTGGTGCTGGAAACATGCATGCTGGAGAAAACTAAAAACTCCCTTGCCTACATGCAGCAATACGGCATCTACCCCTTTTCAGAAACCTAAACAAGCCGCCCACGGGTTAACGTGCAAAAACTTTAAACTGTACGAAAACGCGATTTATGGATGTCTGGTGCAGGGGTACCCGAGCCAGGTCTAAATAGGCGGCCAAATCGCCCCCTAGGACAAGGGGGAGGACTTAAGATCCTCTGACTCAGGTCTTCGTGGGTTCGAATCCCACCCCCCGCACCAAGAGTTGCATCACCACAGAATTAGAAAGCGGTTTTGAGATTAAAAACATTAAATAGTCAAATGAGCCAAAAAAGGAGAAGGAGATTTAAGTTCCGCGCCGCATTAAGACGGCTGCAACTGCAATTATGATTATTATTACCACAACGACCACTATGAGTATGAAGAGGGTGGTTGATAAGCCCAGTATGGTGTCTTCTGGGGTGGGGGTAACTTCAGGGCTCGGTGTTACCGCTGGGTTGGGTGACCCCGTTGCATCTAGCGTTGGCGTTGATGTCTCACCGGGAGATTGCGTCAGCTCCATTGTGGATGTCGCCGCGGGAGTAGTTGTGGGAATTGGCGTGACGCTGGCGTTTACTGGGTCAAAGATTGCTTGGTAGGTGTAGTTGTAGCCGTACCCGCAGGTTATAGTTACGGGGTTAATTGAAAAGACAAGACTGTCAACGGTCGGCTGGTAAATGTTTTCTGGCACGATTGGATACCGCTCGTTAACACCTGGGATGTAGTTGGGTTGTGCAGTGTGACTCGGCTGGTATGTTCCGTAAACTATCCAGTAATGGAAAACGTAGCCGTTGTCTGCCGTAGCGGATAGCGTGTAATCAGTTCCGTTTTCGTAGCTGTATGTTCCTGGAGCAGGGTCTGTAACGCCGCCCACAGATTCAAGAATGGTTACGCCTACGGAAGTACTTGTAGCGGGTTCAGTTTGGGGTGGTGGACTGGTTGACGTTGCTTCAGAGGGCGCGAAGACCGCTTGGTACGTGTAAGTGTAACCGTAGCCACAAGTTATGTTTGCAGGGTTCACGTCAAAGACGAGACTGTCGATTACTTGGGTGTTGGCTGGATTTGGAAGTTGAATAATTGCTCCTGTTTCGGGGTCAGTGTAAAAGCCTCCGGAGCTAGCTGTGTGTCCAGGCGTGAGGGAACCTGAGACAATCCAGTACCTAAACTCAAAACCTTCGTTAGGTATAGCCGCGAGGTTTATGGTTTCGTTACTTTGGTAAGTATAGTTTCCCGGTACCGGTTCAGTGGTTCCACCTGCTGAAGGCAAAATGATTACAGTTGCCACGTCGTCGGTGGTTTGGGCAACTGCGGGACTTAGTGCTGCAACAAGAAGGGTAACTGCCAAGAGAAATAGTGCAACAGAAGCTGTCGCTTTTTGAATATTTCTGTTCAATTTAGGTTCTCCTTATAGAAAGAGCTATACAGCAATTCACAGAAAATGGGATATAAGAATATGTGACTGCCACGCCACAGCTACTTAACAAACAGTTCATAACATTTCTATATCACGGAGTTTTCAGAACGTTGTCAAACAGGAAAAACTATGGGGTTACTGTACTCAGTTAAGTTAGTTAGTCAAAATGCAGAACGTATATTCTGTTTGGGTAGGTTCCGAAGCTTGTTTGAAGGCTGAACCTTTGTGAGGTCATAAGTGTGTTGTAGACTTGGTTCATGGTTAGGTTTGAGTTGTAGTAAGGGTAGCTTCCGCCGTACTCGTAGAGAAGCAGGAACTTCACTTGGTGCTGCTTACATAAGCTGACCAACTCGTCTATGTTGAAGTGAGGTGGGTATGTGTCCACGGGTAAAGCAGGATAGTCACACACAAAGGTGAACCTGCGGGGGCTGGCGTACACGTAGAATTTTACGATGTCAGCGCTGAACACGTTAATTGGACACAGAATAAGAAGCGAACCGTTGGTGCCTAAATTGGAGACCGCATAGTTCGTGGCTTGCTCTACGGGTAAATTGAAGAGGTTATCTTTGGATACCCAACGGTGAGCATCCACGCAGCTGAAACCCACGGAAAACGCCAAGACGACCACTATGCAGGCAGCCGCAACTTTCCTTACCCGTACACCGTTTAAGCTTAGGGTTGGCTGCTTCCAAGCTTTTTCTGCTTTGTCATATGCCCACGTGAATAGGTTTGCGGCGGAGATTGCCAGCACTGGAAGAACGGGCACCATGTAGCGCCACTGCCGATTTCCAATGAAAGTGAAAAACAGGTACAAAGCGAAGAACCAAAGCAAAAGAAACCTGTCTACCGGTTTTCGCTTCACGGCTAACAAGCCGAGCCCAAGTAAACTCACCACGTACATAAACAGGGATACGGGGTGGACTGCACCGTAGGGCCATGTCAGTTCTATCAGGTAAAACAGGGGCTCTGGAAAACGCAGGCTGTACATGTACTTCTGTGGGTTGCCTGTGCCCATTGCGTATACCCACTGGTCTAGCAGCCCTGAAGTGTAAGCTTGATAGGAAAAAATTATCCAAGGTAAAACAATAAGTGCGGCAGCTAAAAGCAAGAAAGGGAACCTTGAAAGTTTATCTTTGAGTTGTCGGCGGCATAGAAGAAAGATACA
The DNA here is from genome assembly GCA_026014615.1 of Candidatus Bathyarchaeota archaeon. Classification (GTDB taxonomy): domain Archaea; phylum Thermoproteota; class Bathyarchaeia; order Bathyarchaeales; family Bathycorpusculaceae; genus JADGNF01. Next base: position 83,469 of record JAOZHZ010000018.1, read on the forward strand.
TACCAGCCTGGTGGGGACGGCTATGATTACTTGATATTTTGTGAGAAAGCCTAAACCTAAAGCGATTGCGCTGAAAGCCAAGTATTTGTTTTCGTGCTTTTGTAGCCACAGGAAGAACAGCATCATCGACACGGAAAAAAAGAACACCAACATGGTTTCTAGCATGACGACTCTGGATAGCCAAAAGAAGCCAGGCATAGTTGCCAGAAGAACACTGGAGAGGAATGCTGTTTTGGGTCCGTATGTTCGGTAGGTGAATTCGAAAAGTGCCCAGATGGACAGGACGGCGAATATAACAGATAAAAGCCTGCCGACAAAGACGCTTGGTCCTGAAAGGGCAAAGAAGCCCGCGATTATTAGGTCATCTAGGGGCGGATAGAACAGGCTGGAGGCGACATATAGTTCAGTGCGTCCGTGAAGTAGAAGCAGTGCGCCGCCTAGGTGGTTGGCTTCGTCCCACTGAATGGTCAGAGAACCTAAATTGAAAACCAGAAATGCAAGGTAGACAACTAAGAAAACTAGGAATGTGAGTCGCCATCTGCCTAATCCCTGAATAGGCTTAGAGGTAAGAAAACGCTGACGCATTTCCTTTTTCATCCCCGCCTTTTGAGATTAATTCTGAATCATGAACTAAATTTTAAGCATAAATTAAGGTGAACGATTCTATTGTATAGAAGTCTCTTTGTTCTGCTTTTAAAATTTATTGAAAAAAAATAGGGGTCACAAGTTTTGCCTGCGACTGATGGATTGCAGGGTTATCTTGTGTTGTAATTGGCGGACTGTTTTTATAAGACCAGAAAGCTATGTTGAAGAAGGAAGCAATCACGTGACAATCACTGTTGATGACGCTGGCAGCGGCGATTTACTTTTCGGCATGGTAATAGGAGCGTATCGAGATGAACCACAGGCGTTCTGCTACGATGTTATCGACGTGAGATATTTCCAGACGGATTTGTTTCGCAAAAAAGAGTACCTCACCCAAACTACTTTTATTGTGAATCAGCTTCTAAATCGACTGCAGCCTAAGCCTGAAGAGGAAATCCATGTTTGTCAAGGATACATATTTGACGAAGCAGTGGAAGAGCTACGTAAAACTTACGGGGAAAGAATCCAACGAGTCAGAGTCGTCGGCGAACCTCAAAGGCTGGTTGAAATTGCGTACCTTGACGAAATCCGAAACCTCGGATATGAACCGTTGCCTGAAAGGGACGAAAAACGAGCCAAAAACTTTTTCCACATGATGCGTTGGCTTAAAGAGAACCCGAGCATGATAAAGTATGCAAAGACGGGGTGGCCTCGCCTATCAAGGTATCGGATGTTTAAGCCGTATCAGCAGAAAAACGAAAAAGGCAAGTTCACGGCTCTTTGCACGGACTGCGGAAAAGAATGTTCGGTTCCTTTTAAGCCCGACGGGACTCGACCTGTTTACTGCAAGGCTTGCTGGGCAAAAAAGAAAGCTAAACGATGAGCACAGCTGCTTTTTTTGCGTTTTTCTTTTTGAGAGTCGTTTGAGCTAAAAACATAAATCCTGAACTAACCTATTAGTTTACTTGGGGCATAGCTATGTCGGTGGGACGATTTATTTTACGGTGCCCAACGTGCAATGAACAGTTTATAGCTGTAAGACCAGACAATTTGCATCCTTGCTGGTCGTTTAACAAACCGCCGAAGGATTTTGAAGGAAACAGCGTCATAGAACAGATTAATAAATGTGCAAATCCTCGATGCAGGTGCAAGTTCATTGTTTACTGGTTTGAAGTGCCAATGTATCTGAAGGCGTAACTTTGGCGTGAAAACAGGACACAATCTGAGAATGTAGGTTTGGCACCGCAGTTTAGAATAATTGTTAAAGAAAATGGAAAAGGGGTTTTGGGGAAGAAAGTTTGTTTAGTCTTCTCTCCATTTGAACAGTTTCACTGCCGCCACGAAGATGACAACAGTTATTGCGGCAACGATGGCTATGTCTATGAGTGCACCTGTAATGTTGCCGTACACCATGACGTTGTTTAGTCCTTCTACAATGTAGAACAGCGGGAGCACGTGGGCGATGCTTTGGAGGTAGTCAGGCATGATGCTTATGGGGAAAAATGTGCCCGCGAGAAACATCATGGGGAACGTGACTATGTTTCCGATTACGCCTGCGGTCTCAGGGTTCTTAGTCACCGTGCCGACAAGCATGCCAAGCGCTGCGAAGAGGGTGGGTCCAATGATGAGGAAAGGTATCAGCCCAAGAGTCAGGTTCACGTGAGCTCCAAAAGCAAATACGCCCACCGCGACCATAAGCAGAAAGCTCACTATTGTGAGCACTATGTACCAGAGAATCTTGGAGATTAACCACTCCATCTTCGTGAGAGGCGTTAAGGAAAGTTGTTTGAAGAGCTTGTTTTTCTTGTATTCGGAGGATATGTTAACCAGCGAGAACATGGGACTGACAAGAATGGAGAAGCCTATAAGTCCCGGTATCAAAAGGTCCACATAGTTCGGATTTTCAAACCCGATGGTGCTTTGGGACAAACCGATAACCATGGTTCCGTTAAAGCGCTCCAAGTTGAAAAGGTTCGATACGGCGCTTACGGTGCCGACGACGATGCCGTTAGTGCTGGATGTTGGGTTTCCGTAGATTGTAACGTTAACAGGGTTACCTGCCAGATAGCTTGCCGAGAAATTATCGGGGATGATTAAGCCGTCGGAAGTTGAATGCTCCGCTAAGTAGTTGGTGAAGTTGTCGGTTTCCACGGTAATTACACGTATCGTGCCTGATTGGTTAAGCGCGCTTAGGAACTGATCAGATATGTTCATCTGCGGCGACGGGAAAGGACCTGTATCCTGGTTCTGCGTGTAGATGTCTATTGTGCTTGAGGAGTTGCCTGAGAAGATGGCTCCGAAAATCAGAATCAAAATCACAGGGAAAACTAAGCCAAAGAACAAGCCGAACTTGTTTCTGAGGTATCCTCGGCTGAACACTTTAAAGTCTGAAAGGATTCTGCGTCCACTTGCCATTTTCAGCGCCTCCGCTTAGCTTCGCTGGCTCCGTTTTGCGGGGCGTCTGCTGAGATGATTTCGCCTTGTTCGTTCACGGTTCCGCTTACGAGTTTTATGAACACATCGTCTAAACTGTCGCGGCGTGTTTGAATTTCGCCCCAATCCAGTCCAGACTGTTCCGCCGCGGCTAAAGCAGCTAAAGCATCAATTTTCTTGGTTAAGGGTATGCTCATGACGTCGTTGTCACAGTATTCAACTTGGAGCTCCGTGTTTGCTCGTATGTAATCAGCGAGCTTTTCATTTCCCTGAATTTCGAGTCTTTCGCCTGAGCCGTGCTGCTGGATGATTTCGGCGGTGGTTCCCATCGCTACGATGCGCCCGTGGTTCATTATGGCAACTCGGTCAGAGAGCTGTTCTGCTTCGTCAAGGTAATGCGTGGTTAAAATGATGGTTTTGCCTTTCGCCTTTAACCCGCGTATGACTTCCCAGATTGCCCGTCTGGCGTTTGGGTCTAAGCCTGTGGTTGGTTCGTCAAGGAAAAGCAAGTCAGGCGAATTCACCAGAGACAAAGCAAGTCCCGTTTTCTGTTTTTGCCCTCCGGACAGGTTTTCAAACAGGGTTTTGGCTGAATCCTCTAGTAAAACGTCTTTGAGAATTTCGTCAGCGTCAACTTTGACGTTGAAGAGGTCAGCGTAATAGTTGATTGCCTCTTTGGGGTTGGTTTTTTCGAAGAAAGTGAATTCTTGGGGGATAACACCGATTTTTTGGTGCAGGCGGTACCCGTCTTTCCAAGGGTCATGATCAAGAACTGAGACCTCGCCGCCGTCGCGTTCCCGCAAGCCCTCAAGGATTTCTATGGTGGTTGTTTTTCCTGCCCCGTTGGGACCTAACAGTCCAAAGACTTCGCCTTTGTTTACGGTGAAGGATATACCGTCGACAGCTTTGAGGTCGCCGTAATGCTTTTTGAGATTGGTAACTTCGATTGGGTTCATATAATACCTCCACTTCGCGTTTAGCTGGTGAATTTAATTATAATTCGCTGTGTCTTGTATTCAAGGGTCTGAAATATAACTTTCGGACGACAACTACGGCACCTACATAGGTTCTATGACTGTTTAGATAGAATCTCTTCCCTTTTGAAAACCTTCACTCCGAAAAAGAATACTGCAAAATCCACCAGCCCCAACACGCCAATCAACACCGCCATTAACAAAGGACCAATAAGTATGGCGCCTGAAACCTGCCCAAACACCAACCCCAAAATGGGTATTAGAAGAACCACGCTGATTTGCTGGGCTTCTTTGAATCCTTTTACTTTGGCGGAGACCAGAACGCTTAAGCCGATGCTGGCTAAGGCTATGGCGGGGGCAAGCCCAAAAATGAGAAGCATCCAGTTGACGTTTGGCAGCAGCAGGGCACCGTTGAACAGGCTAAGCGCCGCGATGTCCACAACGACAGAGTAAAGCGCGAATGAAGCCAACGTGATTGCCATGGCGGGGATGAAGCTGACAAGAACTTTCCCGAGAAATAGTTCACTGTCTGAGATGGGTGTGGCTAGGAGGGCTTCGATGGTTTTGCGTTCTTTTTCGCCTGCGAAGCTGTCGCTGCCCAGCACGCTGGAAGCCATCACGGGAATTATGAGGAAGAACGGCGCGAAGAAGTACAACAGCATGATGTAAACCATCACCTGTGATGTGTCCATGGTGGCGATTTGGTTTTGGACCTGAGCGGGCAGGTTGGCTATGAGCGCTTCAAAGCCTTCAATCGAGGTGGTCTGGGTGGTAGTGGTGAAGCTTGGAATAAGCGCCACAATTGTGGGAAGCAAAACGGCTATCATGATGGGCACGATTATGATGGGCATAAGCACTTGCCAGTTTCGTTTGATTTCCAGCCAGTCCTTCTTGAAAACCAACCAGACTTTGTGGGTGTTCACTGTTCTTCCTCCTTTATCAGTTTCAGGTAGGCTTCTTCAAGCGACGGTTTCATGGTGTTAACGGAGAGTATCTTACCTTTGGCTTGCACGATTGCTTCTACAAGTTGTGGCGTGGCGGAACGCGAGTTTTCCACTTTCACAAGTAAACTGGGTTCCTGCGGGTCTATGGTGACTTCTTGTGCTTGGCTTAGGGCTTCTGCGGCGGCGACGATTTGCGGGTTCACCGTTTCCAAGTCAACCTTGACGGTGGGGTGCTCGGTGATTTTCGCCCGCAGCTCATCAGGTGTGCCCACTACGACGCAGCGTCCTTTGTTCATGATTAAAACTCGGTTGCACAGCTTGTCGGCGTCCTCCAAGTGGTGCGTGCAAAGCAGGATGGTACGTTTTTCATGTTGGCTGAGCATCTTCATGAGGTCTCGGATTTCTTTGGCTGAGGCGGGGTCTAGGCCTGAGCTGGGCTCGTCCAGAAACAGCAGTTGCGGTTGATGTACGATGGCGCGGGCTATGGCGAGTTTCTGCTTCATGCCTTTGGAAAACGTGGCGACCTTGCTGTTTCGTCTATCCCACAGCAGGAAAAAGTCCAAGAGCTCCTTGATTCGGGCGTGCCGCTGGGCTTTGTCGGTTATGCCGTAGGCTTCGGCGAAGAAGTTCATGTTCTCAAAGGCGGTTAGCCGCTCGTACAGGCTGGGGTTTTCGGTTAGTATGCCCACGGACTGGCGCACTTTTAGGGGTTCTTGTTGTATGTTGTAGCCTGCGACGGTGGCTGAGCCTTCTGTGGGTGAAATTAGGCAGGCAAGCATGCGCAGCGTGGTGGTTTTTCCTGCCCCGTTGGGTCCGAGAAGCCCGAAGACTTCGCCTTCGCCGATTTGGAGGTTGAGGTGGTCTACGGCTGTGAAGGAGTTGAATTTTCTGGTTAAGCCTTCTGTGGCGACGCTGAACATGCAATGCCTCCTGATTGTGGTGGACGATTATGTGTGGTCAATCGATTTAAGAATCTTACTGTAAGTCATTGTCTGCGGGCATGGTTAACCGCTATGGTTAACCGCTACTTTTCAGGCAGAAAAGGAACACGCTATTTTGGGTTGCTATTTTCTGTTTTCTTGCCTAACAGTGGTGGGGTACCGCAAAATAGAAAAACCGCCGCCACCAATATGTAGCAAATAAGCAGAAGAGGATGCACACAAGATATGAAGTTAAATAAAACTGACGAGCAAGTCGTAGCTGCCTTGAAAGAAAAAGACTTTACACTTGCTGAACTTGCAGAGAAAATAGATGTGCCCAGCAAGAAGGTTTTCAAGTCGCTGAAGAAGCTTTTCGAGCACGAAATGATTGATTCAAACGCACGCAAGTACAGGCTTTTGACGGATAAGCCGCCGAAGAAGGCTAAAGACGAAGCAGCCTAAAACAACCACACCAAATTTTTCTGTTTTCGACCCTGTTAGCCTGCAAGCTAACCTACTTTTTTGAAGGATAAAAAGGATGGAGAGCCTCGGGCGGGCTTTGCTCCCGCGGCCTGCTGCTTACAAGGCAGCCGCTCTGCTGGGCTGAGCTATCGAGGCATCGTCCCGTTTTGCCCAGATTACACCAACACATGACAGAATACCCAAATAAAAGTTACTACTAATGAAGAGGATTCGCTGATAGAGGACCATCGGCTAACTCTTTTGTCTATCGAAATTATCAATCCCTTGCAGTTGGTCGTGTTCTTAAATGGATGCTTGATGAAGCCAACTTCCAAATACACACTTGGAATTTTTACGACGAATCGCATCAACGTATTGTCACCTGAGTGCATGGTTTTGCCACCAGAAGTTGTTAGCTTCATCATCTCTTAGCACAATACCGTAATACAAAGTTCTAGGCTTGGTTGTTTCGATAATAGCTTTGCCCTTGAGTAGCCAAGTGTGCTGTCGCCAAATGCCGTCAGTGCTCAAAGCCCACCCCGTTGCAATTCTATAAATTTTGGGATGTTTATCCCATAATTGGGCACAATTACTATGGCATTTACACGGCGTCAGTGATTTGGAAATAATTTTGCCGTGGAAAATTTGTCCTTTGTCCAACAGGGTTTTGAGGTCAGGTTCAGGTTGAAGTGCCACCCAATCACCGCCAAGGGACAATAATCTATTTTGTAGCGACTTTAAGTTGGGCATTATCTTAAGGGTTTTTTCGGTTTTTGTCTGTGCCCATTTTGCCCATTCTGGGTCGTCTATTGCGCGTTTTTGGTTGCACGCCCTAAGTCCTTTCTTTCCGTTTGACATCTTTTTAGGTATAGATAATAGTTTTTACTGTTGGATAGGTCTGTTATAATTTTAGTCTTAGCCGCTTTTAGGTTTTTGTTGGTTATTTATGTGAAAAATGTGTCGGTGGGTGTCGTTGGTGATTGGAGGAGTTTACTGCCGTAAGGAAAGAGCGCATCTTCAATATAAGCACCCTTTTGCCAACGTCAAACAGCAGGTGTAAAAGCAAAAGGTAAGCAGTTGCTCAGCCATTTTTGCCTTTTTCTGCCATTTCTAGCCTTTTCCCGCCTTTTCCAGCCGTAACCTAAACCCAAACCAGACGCAGAAACAAAAAAGCAGCCCAAAACGGGCTTTGCACAAAGGGGGGAGGGTAGGAGAAAAACACATAACAAAGAACCCACTGAGCAACGATGTCAAAAAGCGTAGAGACACAGTAACGTGGGAGAGTAAAAAGATAAAAACACAACGCCCCTTCTAATAATACGAAATCAGGACACGCACAACGCACCAAGCAAACTGCACGGGCAACCTGAATTCAAACTCAGACTTAACCTAAACAACTGGGGAAAACCGCATGAGCACAAAAACGTTGGCGCTCCCATTCATAACACAAACACCAACCGAAAACCAAGACATTAGCTATCAAGCCGAACTTGCATGTGTCGTTTGCATGGCGGAGACGCAGAGGAAAAAGCCGGGTTTGCTGCGTGATTCTTCAGAGAAAACCGCCTACATCTCAAAAATTTACTATCCGCTTTGGTTGCTCTCCATGGGCAACGCGGCGTTAATCGTAAACGGCTTGGACATTTCAGCCCACGAATTCAGTTTTAATGAACCCACCAAAACCGCAGCCTTCATTGAGGAAATAAAGAAAAACTCTTCCCACCCGCAGCAGCTTCTGGAAGCCCTAAAAACCCAAAACAGAGAAATCAGGGAATTCACCACCCCAAACCACCAAACCTTCCCCGCCGTAATAAACGACAAAGAACTCCTCAGCTACCTCACAAAATACTTCCAAACAGGCGCACTTCAAAACCCCAACCAAACAAGCGCCGCCATCCCCCCAGAAATCGACGAACAAACAGCCGCGGAAACCAGCCAAGCCTACAAGAACTGCCAAAGAACCATACAAGCCCACATAAAAGGACTAAACTACGCCCTCACACAACTCAAGGAAGAGCTGGAATTTCAAACCAACGCAGCAGCCAACGAAACCGAAAAACTCAAAGAAAAACTCGAACAAGAAACCGCCGCTCTTAAGCCCAAAGTGGACAAAGCCGTCAAAAAACTAACCCAAAAACAGGACAAAGCCCTCGCCAGCCTGCAAAAAACCTTTGACAGAAAAATGGCTACGTTGGAGAAGAAACGTGAAAAATACATGCGTAAGCTCCAAGTGGCAGAGCAGAAAAAGGATGCGGTTCAAAGAAAGATAGAAGCAGCAAAAAAAAGAAAAAAACCCGTCAAGTCATCTTCAGGCACGTTCGCGCTCAAGAAGTATCATCGGGAAGCAGACAACATCAAAAAAGAAATCAGCGCAGTCTCCGACGAACTCCACAGGGCGAAAAAAGAAGGGGAAAACAAGCTAAGGCTGAAACAGGAAGAATTCCAAAACGCCATCGCCAAAGAAGAAAACAAGCTGACGCAACTCAGCAACGCATGCACAGCCAAAATTAGGGAGAAGCAGGAGCAAACGGATGAAATCACGGGTCAAGCAGCATCCCTAATTTCCAGTTTGGAGAGCAGAATGGATAATTTGAAGCGAAGCAGCCTCGCCTTGAGAAGCCAAGTGGAAGCGGAATGGAGCGTAGAAGACCCCGAAGTGCCCGTTCTGGTTCAGTTACCTGTTTATCTGATTAAGTACATGAAAGCTGAAGAGGAACGGTACAGCTTGTTCTCGCCCACAACCATATCTGAGGAAACAAGCGTTCTAGAAGGACTCAAGAAAATTTTGTCACTGAATTCAGAGCCAAAACTGAAAACCTTCATGCACCCAGCCAGCAAGAAGCTGCAAGAAACTCTCCAAACGTGGGTGATTGGAAAAATCCATAAAGACGCGGCTTTCCGAATAAAAGTTAACGAGGTCTGCCGAGACAGCAACCTCATAGACCTAAACACCTACGCCGAAACCTTAAACGAAGGCTTAGACGAAATTGAACGCAACGGCTGGATGACCAAAGAGGAAGCCACCGTTTTGTGTAAACGCGTAATGGAGGAATCCGCATGACCGAAGATGACAAAACCTTAGAGAAAAAGCTGCTTATCAAACGGGTTTACCCAGCAACCGACATATACCAAATCGGAAAAGAACACGCCATAGACTTCTTTGACCAGTTCGTAAACGCTTGGGAACCCGACCTTAACGAAGCAGCCATGGAAATCGCACAGGCATTCAGCGACAAACAGCTCCAAGAAATATTCAAAAAACACCCCGCACGAAACCACGCAGTCTTCCGAGGCAGATACTACACCTTTGAAGAAGGCAACTTAACCCTGAAAGGCGTGGGAAACAAAGTCCACACGGGCATAGCTGAAACTGAAAAGAAGTATGGACAGGCAGCAGAAGCGCTTTTGAAGTTGATGGCGCAGTCAGGAGGAAACTTTGGTTCAAAAGAGCAGAAAGAAACGGCTAAACTGAAAATGGATGTTTATGCGGTTTTGGAAAAGCTGGAACGTCTCAAAGTTGTGGTTCCCTCGTACGTGGGAGAAGAGTACCGTGAATGGAGAATGCTGGAAGAAACAATGCCTCTGGTTCGCGAAGAACTAGGAATCAGCGTGACCGAACGCAAACTCCCAGCCACAACAGCGGGTTCCGCGTCGCAAACAACCTTAACAACACACGGTTCCCCGCAGAAGGATGAAGCGCCACCTGACCCGCTGGAAGACGAACGAAGAATGCTCGTAACCATGCAAAACGAGCTTGACCAATACCTTAACGACCTGCTCAAAAACAGGCTAGACCAAACCATAAAATTCGGAAAAACCTTCTCCGCAGGATACGTCGCCAACTACCTGCAAAGCATGTTTGGCGAAATGCTGTTCTTCGACAGCTTCCTGAGTATAATCCAGCAATATGGTCTCTGCGACGTTGATATCGTGAACCGACAAGGAAAAACAGGCTTGAAAACAGGATGGTCATACGCGCTCTTCGGGGAGCCGGGCACAGGCAAAAGCTTCTCCACCAGAGACCTTGTTCTGGGGAGTTCAGGCGGAAAATTGCAGCCGCATGGTGTACCAGGCAGAAATCGCTACTGCGGAGGAATCACCCCTGCACGGTTCATCCGCATCGGCCAGATTTACGTTGGCAGAACCTTCAACTTCATCGTGCCTGAATTCAACGATTGGTTCCGCTACAGCGGCATGGTGGACGTGCTCAAGATTGCCATGGAACGCGGCGAAATCAAACATGAACTGCACAGGGAAATCATCGGTCCTTACCGTTTTGACGGTTTCTTCATGGTGAACTATAACACGGCAGTTATGGGGCAAGGCTACGCCGTAACCATCGGCGACCCCAACTTTAACGCCATCGAAGACCGCATGATATGCCGCCTACACCACATGACTAAGGAACGTTACGTGCAAATTGCACAGAGCCAGATGCGTTTAGCGTTGGGCGAAGTGAACGTCGATAAAGGCGCCAAACAGATAAGAGATCATCTTGCTTTGGTTTACGCGATTGAAACGGGGCATCCGCTGGTTCGGGGGCGATTCGCCAAAAAACCCGTAATGATTACCCCGGAAATGTACGACTCCATCGGCAAGGCACGCGAAGCAATTCTCAAGCACATTCCAGGCAGCATGAAATTCTCGGCGCGGCTGGAGCACAACGTGGTAAAGTTTGCGTGCGCAGCTTCGGTGCTTAACTACTTCAACGACAACTTGGATTTTATTCCTGTGAGTGCAGACGCGGTGGAAAGGGCGGTGCGGCTTTACGTTGAAGACGCTTCGATTCGTTCCAGAGAAGAGTTTAAACCAGAAGAAGTTTACAGGGAGCTTTTTGGAAAAAAGAAAAAGCGGAATTAGGCTAGTTTGACGAAGTTTTCGTCTAGCCGTTTTATTTTTCCTTTGGCTTCAAGGTCACTGACAAGTTTGTCTAGTTCTTCGTGGGGTATGTTGTAGGTTTCGCTTGCAATGCTGCCGACTTCGGTGAGGCTTGTTTTCTGCATTTCCTTAATGAGCGTCATAAGGTTCATGCTCTTCTGATGGGCCTCCCTTGGCAGCGTGCGTGCACGTTCCAGTATGAAGAGGGTTATCATGTCCTTTTCGTTATCCTCCTTGCTCAACGTGACTAAGTGGGTTCCGGGGAGTTTTTTGCCTGTGGCTTCGTCGTAGTTTTTGACTTGAAAGTTATCACGTATGGCTGCAGGTATGTCTTCTTGGGTTTTTACGAGTTCACGGTGGACTTTTCCGTCGCCATCGACTTTGGTTAAGGAGATTATGTCGTAGTACATGCCGGGTTCGAGGCTTTTCTGAAACAGCATGGTGGCGCCTTCGAGTTGGCTAAATAGCCTGCCGGGGGGGCATTTTATGGCTTTGACTATGCTTCTGCCGTTTTCTTGATCGCAGCAGATTTTAAAGAGCCATTGTCCTGTTTGGAGGTCGCTGGCTTTGTAGAAACGGACTTCTCCTGCGCGGAGTTCTCTTAGGCTAAGGTCGAACCATGCGTCTTCGGTTCGTTCTTCTTGAAGGGTAACTTTGATGCTTTTCACTGTTCACTTCCCCATTGGTGCAGGTGGTAGGTGTCAGTGTTTTGGTATATGGAGCTTTTGACTATGTTTATGTTAATTTCTGTGTTTTACAGAGGCAAAATGCCAACTTCTAAGTACTGTTAAACGTCTTTAGTTACGGGTTTCATTGATTGACGACTTGGGAAAAGCCAGTTCCCCGCTTATAAAGAAAAAAGGGCAAAAACGGTGAGAAGCGCCTTCGCCAACAGAAAAGGATGCCACATGAAAAGATTCTGATGCAACCCTATGCAATTTGGCGGTCCAAGTTTCAAAGAAACAGTATATTGTAAATCTTTGTTTAATTTCTAAGAAGAATTCGGGGTTACAAAGAAAAGAAAGGGAAAGAGTTTTTGACTCTTTTGGTTTTGTTGGGTGGTTTCTTAACCTGCGATCTTTCGGCGCATCAGAACGATGCTTGCGATTGCAGCGATTGCTGCGATCAAAGCAAGGACGATTGCGACGATGATCAGAGGTGTAAGGTTGCCGGTTGCGGTTGTGCTGTCACCGACGTCGTTTTGTAGGCTGCTCATGTCACCTTGGAGTCCGCTGACGTCTGCTTGGAGTGTGTCGATGTCAGTTTGGATGGTTGCTACGTTGCCGCTGATTGAGGTAACTGTACCTTGGAGTGTGCCGATGTCAGTTTGGACGGTTGCTACGTCGCCTTCGATGCTGGTGACTTTGGTGTTGATTTCGTCTAGTGTTGCTTCGAATGTGCCGATTGTTGTTTTGATGGTTGCTACGTCACCTGCAACGTATGCAAGGACGGAGTCAATGTCGGTGAGTTTTGTGGTGATTGTTCCAAGGTCTGGAATGCTGAGGCTTGCGATGCTGTTCTGTATGCTTGTGACTGTTCCTTTGATGCTTGAAACGTCAGTTGACAGAGTTGTTCCGACGCTGGTCTTGATAGTTGCTATATCGTCTTTAATGCTTTCAATTGAACCGATAACTCCGCTTGTTCCGCCTACGCTAACGGTGAATGTGCCTGTTGCCCAGTTAGTTACGCTAGTAGTGTGAGCGCCTAGAGAGTCTGTGTAGGTGATGGTCCAGTTCCAGGTTCCTATTGGAGCGTCGGATGGTAATGTGAAGCGGTTGTAATTGTCGTCTACTTGGTCTTGGTAATACACTTGGTGATTTGTAGTGGTAATGTCAGTTACATCCAACTCAATGCTGCTCCAGAATACTACGCCACTTGGGGCTCTGATTGTGAGCCTTGGGGATGTGAATCCTGGGTTAGTGCTAGTGATGGTGAAGCTGATTGTGTCACCTTGGACGTAAGATGTAGCTCTTGAATCTATCACTGTGAGTGCTGCAGTGGCTATTGTGAAAGTAACAGTATCTGTCGCGCCAAATTCATCCCGGAGCGTTACTGTATAGGCACCTGGTCCGAGGGCTGGAACAGTGAATTCAGCTGTGAATTCACCAGTATCGTCAGTAGGACCGAAGCGATCATCTGTTGCTGTGCTGTTTACCTCTGTTGTTCCGAAGAGTAAGGTGACGTCAGCATTGTCGCTGAAACCAGTGGCAGTTATAGTAATTACTGTACCCGCTTCAGCTACATCTATGGGATCTCCAGCAACATCTTTTAATTCTATTTCAGGCACGTCAGCATTCACTTCGAATGTGGCAGATCTATCTTCTTGTGCACCGACTGGCCCCCATGAAGCAACCACGGCATATGTCGCGGTGGGAACTAGTGGAACGTCGGTGGTGTCATATGAGCCCGTGAAGCGACCATCTGGACCTGATGTTGTTGTGAAAGCTGTTGTGGTCCCAAATGTCACCGTAACATCTGTGTTAGCGGGTATTCGCCCTGAGATTCCTATGGTGATTCCCATCGGACCGGAAGTGGGTTTTACGGTCACATAGTAGTCAAGTGTAACTGTGGCTGTTGCGCTGAGAGCCCCTTGAGTAGCGGTTATTGTCCAAGGAGTCGAGCTGTAGTCAGCAACTGTTAGAATTGTCGGAATAGTAGTCGTAAGGGAGAATGAGCCCGTACCGTTTGCAGCTACGTTTGGAGGCATAGCATAGGAAGTACCATTAGGCGCTACTATCGTGATAGTTACAGTATCGGTTGCGTCGAAGCCATGACCAGTTAGAGTAATGGAGTCACCAGGGAGTGCTCTTGAAGTTGATCGCCTTAGGCTTTCACTAACTTCAATTTGAACAGAACCTGTACCACCGATGTCATCGCGCACGATGAGGTCATGGATTCCATTTACGGAGGAAGGTATTGTAACTTGGAATTCCCAGTTACCATCCCTGTCAGCGGCTGTTGTTGAGTTTAGAATCCCTGCGGTTACTGCAGTATCCCAATAGGCAGTAATTGGACCATACGCATTTGCGCCATCTCCGCTGACTTGCAGAATGGTCCCGACAGTAACAGTATCAGTGGCGGGATTGAACGGCGTCAAAGCACCAGTACCTGGGTTATATGTTTGAACTACGATATTAGAAGGCGCTGCAAAGGCGGGTGCTGCGGCTGCGACGATAGAGAGTACCAGAAGTGTAGTTACAGCAATTGATAATACTTTTTTATTCATGTGCATTTGTTATTTTTTTCTCCTTTGAATTTTATTTCGGTGTTCCCTAATAGTCTGGGATTCCTATTTATTACTTGTGTACACACCGATATCGGCTGAAAAACGGGTTGTATACAGACCCACTTAGCGTCATATATATGTGCATATTAACCAGCACAAAAACTACAGCTTTTTGGACTCTAAAATAATCATGCCTTTAAGGCAGTCAACATGTTCGGTGCGGTAGCCCAAACCATTCACAACACCTTCGATGAACTTGGCAAGCAACATAGTGCCCTCAATACTCATAACCGTAGATATACAACGAACCTTCACAGAGTCGCCGCCCTCTTTAACGTCTACTTCGTTGAGATCCCATCGGGTAAGCTTCAGAAAATGCCCGAAAGAGTCAGTTGGGTTCGGGAATTTTTCCTTCAGGTACTTGCCGCTCCACATTCCGCTTTCAAACCATAAAGTCTGCAGCTCTTTTGAGTCCTTCTTGGTGCATTTCTCCACCATAAAATCCAGAACACCTGAAGGTATAAAGAGCCCACCTAATACGCGGTTAGTTTGCAGGACATTGAAGAACTCCGCCATATCTTTGGAGGCGTAACCTAACTCGTTAACCTTAACAGTCTCCGCTAATGCGCCCTCAACAAGCTTGCTCAGGGAAACACCTTCGTCCCGAGTAACCTTGGCAACCCTTTCAAGCAACTCTTCGGACACATAAACTAGCCGTTTTCCTTTACCTGCTGTTGCCATTCTGTTCCCTCTTTACCGCTTCCAAGCGGATGTTCCCCCGCCCCACTTCGTTGAAAGTTACCTCGTAACCCAAACCAGAAAGAATTCCCTCCAAATAACGATTCAAAAGAATAGTGTAAGCCTCAGAAAAACGGGGACTCAAAATCCGAAAAGAAACGCCTTCACCCGACCGCTGCATAGTAATGCCGGGAATGTTCCAGCCGAAAACCTTCAGTTCCCGCTCGTAAGCAGCTAACGGGTCCTTCACGCCGCGGGCAATATACCGTTGGGCAATCCAAACACCCGCTTCAAACCATGTTTTAAGAGTTTTCTCCTTGTCTGAATCATAAGCTATTTCCGCAGTTTCATAGAGTAGGCTTTCTAGAACCAGAGTGAAACTGGCGTCTCGAACTTCTTTAGCAAGCGCATATGAGTCTACGGCTTCCTTAAGGCTTATGCCCAAGCTGTCGGCTTTCACGGCTAAATCTATCAGGTCGTTGAGCATGCTAAACAGCGTGAAACCACGTGTAGCTGCAATTTTACCTATCTTGTCCGCCAAGTCGTCTCTGGCGGCAAGCATTTTCCGCCTTCCGCTAACCAAACATGTTACGCCTCATTGTGACAACTGCTGTTTGACCTTATAAAATCAACCGATATAAAACTGTAGTAGCTGTGCAGCAGTCACAGGCATCGCTGATGTTTAACCAAGCGATTTTGTATACAAAAACATCAAACGTAGACAAGGAAAAAGAGGAGGAAGAACAAGAAAAAAGAGAAGGGGGTGTAGTACCTGCGAGGTGTGCTAAGGTTGAGGTATTGTGGAGTTCGCGAAGAAAGCGGTTAACGTATGGTTTGTTCCAGCTGTCTGTTTTGGTACAGTAATAATTGAGGTTGTATTGGTTGAGGTCACGTTGTATAGAGCTAAATCAGCAATAGAAGTTACGTTCAGAGCGTCGAATTGCCAGTAACTGAAGGAGTAATTGGATGAGGCAGTGGTGTTAACGGTTATTGAATTGGTTGCATTCACGATGCCAGAGGGAGTGGTGGTTCCGCCGACCGTGCTATTTACGGTTAAGGACCAAGTTGTAGGTTGAGGGACGGGAGTTGTTACGTTAGTCGTTCCATTAGTGAAAACAGCGGTCAAGGTATGAAAGGACCCCACAGTTTGTGAAGGCAAAACTACAGGGTTTGAAGAGAGGGTTTCATTGTCAAATAACCAATGGCTGAAGGAGTATCCTTGTGCAGGAAAAGCTTCAATGTAAAGCATGTATTGAGGTAGAACTGTTGCACCAGTTGGGTAACTCATTCTGCCAGCTTTGGTGGGAGTAACGTTGATCTCTACAGCCCATACAGGTACTGCAGGTATTGGTTCAGGAGTTTCTTGTTCAGTTTGGGACATTTCTTCAATCATTTCCCACGTCAATCTGCCAGGAGATCCAACTGCTCCGCCGACTAGGTAGCTGGTGCCGACTAAGCCGCGTTCTTGGAACAGTGGCCAAACAACGTCGTGGTCTGTGGCGTAGCTGTCGTCAAAAGCCATAACTACTACTGCTTTTGTTCCGTCGTACGCGTTGCGCGCTTGTCTGATGGTCATTACTTCAAGGTTGCCGGCGTCTTGTTGGGCACCAAGGTAATCGAGAATCTGCGTTAGGATTGTGGGGGTTGTTCCCTGGGGCATTGGAGGGTCAGTTACTTCGTGAGTGAACAAATTCAGCAGCCCGTCAGCAGCAACAGTTTGGTCAATTAGGTTCTGCACGAAAGCAAACGTTGTGGCTGAATCGATGATATCAGCAGAGAGGGAGTACCAGTCTGCGACGGGGTAGGTCTCAAAAGTCGTAGCGCTGGCAGCGTTCCTGTCGCTGAACCGGTAACCGTCTACGACATCAACAACGGCAGCATTGTAGGCACCGTCAGGGTAAGCAAAATGCAGCGGTTCAGGCAACTCGTGGTCTTGAAAAAGCGTATCCATCAAAGTAAGCTGTTCAATCATTTCAGCATCAGTTAAAGTTGTGAAGTCTACGTGGTCAAAGCTTTGGTCTTCAAAATCCCAGCTGGAAACTGTCTGAGCCTTGGTCACTGAGGGTAAAGAAACAACTGCAATGGACATTGCTAGTAAAAACACGATAACAGATGCACAAAATTTTTTCTGCATTAAAATTCAACTGCCTTACAAGGTAGATAGTTAGCCCTTGGTTTTCCGAAATTATAAAACAATGTGACTGACAAGCCACTACAACAAACGTTCAAAACAGCCTGCGCTGTGAAGTAACATCAACCGGGTAGGCGGCGATAACCTTCAGGGACGGAGCTTATCCGTCGAGCCGACGCCACCGAAAAACTCCTTCAACCAAAAACAAAACTGCAACCGCAACCGTGACCAGGACCATAAGGACAAAAAACACCTTAAACATGTAACTCTCCACCCCAAAATGGATGACCAAAACCGCAACTTCCACGGCTAAAACCGCCATGAAAAGAAAACTGTAGACTAAAACACGGGGTAATAGATACCTCCCGACCCAGACGTATCCGCGAACCGACACTTTTTCCTTCACGATGTATTCGCCGGATTCAGTCTGCGAAAGCAGCCCGAGAGCCGCCAGTTTTTGTAGATGCCGGTAAGCCACGCTGGAACTGCTTAAACCTAAGCCGCGCACCACATCACGGGTACCAACTGGTTTGCCGAACCCTACGGTGAAAACGTACACGGTAAGGGTTGTTCCCTCAAGCGCATCTTGCACAGACAAACCAGAAACATCCAAGGGGCATCCGCTCTGTTTGAGGCTCACTTTGACTGGTGACGGGGATTCTTTATAGCTCTGCTTGCAGAACGGTACTGTTCCTACAGCGGAACAGTTGCTAACTAACTTGTAGAACAGGGGGGTGTCTACAAATTAGAACAAACACAAAGTCAGTTGACAACAATTAACGTCAAAACTAGTTTTAGAACAGTCTATTGAAGTTGGTTTGGTCGCAACCCGTCGGCAGCACAGGAAAGCAGTAAAGGAAAAATAAAATTCGTGCGACAAAAAGGACTCGTTGATAAGTTGACTACTGGAAAAGCATCTATTCGTTGGGTAAGCGGGTGAGCAACTGCTGGAACCCGGTTATGCGAATTATCGTTTTGCAGGTGCCGCAGCAGATAACAAGCTCTGCTAATTCGTCTCCTGCCATTTTGGTGTCAATAATCTGGTAGACTTCTTCAGATTCATCGTCAGGAGAAATTAGTGTTCCGCAAGTTGGGCACGGAAAAGAGCCTTCCCCGTCCAAAGTAGCCAAATCCAACGTTTGGAGATTATCTTTATTGACTGCTGCTTTCTTCATTGCTTCTTACGCCTCAAGCTTATTTTTCTCTCGGAGTTTTAGCTATTATTAAATTATGAAGTAACAATCTGTACAACAGGAACATTTAAGCTTTAACCAAGAAAACAAAAGAAAAATAAGGAAAAAAGGCAACTTTAATTTTGCTTCAGGAATTTTTCGGGTGAAATGTAGTCACCAAAGCTTGCCTGCGCTTGGCTTAAGCGTTCACGTTGCATGTACAGTATGCCAAAGAGTTCTAAGGGTATGTCGGAAACGTTTTCTTGATAGAAGTGGGTTACACGTTCGATCTTTGCTAAGTTTTCTGGGACGCGGATGGTGAATTGTTTGATGTAGTCTTCTTTGGTGTAGTCTTTGTTAAGCACTTCTTTGAAGAGTTTGCGCAGGTCCTCATACTTTGGAATGTACCCTGTTGGTACCTTAATTGCGTCAACTTCGCCGTGTACCCTGCGTTCCATCCATTTAACCCACACATGCTTGTCTTGTGGGCTGTTGAGGTAGTCGCCGTTGTCTTTGTCTTTGAGGAAGTAGTTAACGCCGAAAACTAAAGGTGCCTTTTGGAGTTTCTTTCCGAATTCTAGGTTGTTACGGATGTTTTGTCCCAGCGGTATGCTGATGAAGTCTTGGATGCTCATCATGTTGATTTCTGGAACGCCTTCTTTGCCTATGGTTGCGAAAGTTGTTTCGGTTTCCAGTGATGCGCCGTATGCGATTATGCCGTGGCACCAGTCAAAGCCTTGCTGTACAGGAACATACGCTTTTGCGTCGCGTCCGCCGTACATGATGCCGCCTAACTCGACGCCTTCGGGATTGTTCAGTTCAGGGTCGCAGTTTTCCACCGCTTTGAGGGCTACAGCGTAACGGGCGTTCTTGTGTGCTGCTGGAACTTCGTTGCCGTTTTCGTCTTTTTTACCTTCAAACCATGCACCTGAAAAGTTTGTGCCATCCTTTGGAAGTTCGCTGCCCATTCCTAGCCAGTAGGGCTTGCCGTCTTTGACCAGTATGTTGGAAAATATTATTTCTCCGGGGTTGGTTAGCACTTTGTAGATTAGTTGGTCGTCTTTTGGGTTAACGTCTTTGATGATGCCGAAAATGCCTGATTCCACGTTCACTGCTTTAGCAACTCCATTTATGGGGCGTAGATATGCGATGTCGTCTCCCAATATGGTTTCGCCGGGAAGCATTGCCGTGGAGGTTTTGCCACATGCACTTGGGAAAGCTCCTGCGAAGTATGTTTTGCGACCGCCTGGACCGAAAACGCCCATGAGTAGCATGTGTTCAGCCAGCCAGCCTTCGTAGTTTGCTCGGCGTATGGCAAGTCGGAAAGCTAGTTTTTTGAAGCCTACTGAGTTGCCTGCGTATTGGGTGTTGACGCTGTAGATGGTGTTGTCCATGTTGTCGATGTAGATGCGTTTCTTTTGGTGTTCTAAGCTAACCATGTCTTCGGTAAGTTTTCCAGCGGAATGTAAAACGCGCAGGAAGTCGCTTTTTGGTCCTGCCTTGACAAATTCGCTGTAGCCTGAACGGTAGAGGAGGTCTTCGGAGTGGGCTACGTACCATGAATCGGTACATTGTAAACCAAGGATAGTGAAAACAGAGTTAGTGGGGCCTAAGGAGATGAAGCGGACAATCATGGTTTTGCCTTTCATGGAGTCTTTAAGCAGTCCTTTTACTTCTGCTAAGCCTTCTTGCCTGTCAATTTGGTTCAGGGCTTTGCTAAGGGATATGCCTCTTGGTACAAGGTATTTGGTGTTTGGGCGGTCTCTGCCTTGGTCGTATTCACCGTCAAAGTGAAAAGTGTGTCCAGGCAAGGTTAGGGTTGCTTGTTCTTCGCCTGAAGCTACCGCTTGACGCCGAACATGTGCTATGTCTTCGGCTGAGTCGCTGCAGACAAAAATTTGGTCAGGGTGTCCAAGGTCGCTGGCTTTGGCTATGAATTCATGGACAGTTGGGTTGTCTATAGCTGCCAGTTTTTCGTAGCCTTTCTTGGTTAATTTTGGCATTAAGGCCTCTAGATAGGGATTTAATGGATACATTTTGTTCGCCTAATTAAATTTTGAAGTTCGGTGCCTTTGGCGGTTCAGGAGAAGAGTTAATTCCAGCCTGTTACCATTTGTCAGGCACGTAGTGTCCTTTTCCTTGTTGCTTGGGTAAATGATAAAGGTTGTGCAAGAAAAGAAAAGGTTGAAATTTGTGTTGTTTAACATTGCGGTTCTTTACACACACTTAGAGTTCGTTGACGGTTCCGGGCACTCTTGGGAAGGGTTGTGTTTCGGCAATGTGTTTGACGCCTGTTGCCCAGCCCACTATGCGTTCGATGCCTATGCCTGCGCCTGCGGAGGGTTTGGTTTTGCCTTCTTTTGCCAGTTTCAGGAGTAGTGCATAGTTTTCTTTTTTGACCTCGTCGCGTTCGATTTTCTTCATGATTTTTTCGTATTCCCATTCACGTTTGGCGCCGCTGAGGATTTCGCCGAAGTTGGGCATGAAAAGGTCGTAGTTGTCCCATTTGCCTGTCGCGAAATCTTCAAAGTCGTCGAATTCTCGGGGGATGTTTGTTACCCAAACGGGTTCTTTGATGCTTTCAGCTATGCCTGCTTCCCACCCGTCTGCTCCGTACTCTGCTTCGAGGTCTTCACGGTCAAGAACTTTGAAGGGCACTGTGGGAACTTTGAGGGGTTCACAGCGGAGGGCTTCGAGTTCGGCTTTCAGGTCTTTTTGGAGGCTGGTTACAAGTTTGACAATGGCGCCTTCAACGAGGCTGAATACATCTTTTGAGGATGCATCGCGGGCTTCAAAGTCTATCTGAGAGAATTCATAGATGTGCCTCCCAGTTTTGGCGCGTTCAGCTTTTTCAATACGAATGTTGGGGGACAGAATGAACAGTTTTGGGTAGGCGAGGCTGGAGGCGACGAGTTTGTGGATTATCATGCTGGCTGTTGTGCGGACGACTTTGCCGTATATGTCGATTTCGATGCGTTTTTCGATGGAGGCGCCGGGGTCAGACCATAGGGGGTCGGTGCTTTGTGAGAGGGCGACGGGCAGTAGCCATTGGAAACCGCTGTCAACGAAAGTAGAGGTTAGGGATTGGAGGGTGTGGGTCATGACTTTGCCGATGCAGGCTTTCCTTTCTAGTTCGCTTTCGGAGAGTTGGTCTAGTGGTTTGGGTAATTCGGATAGGGGCACGCAGGGCGCGGTTATTTCTTGTGCTTTCATGATTGTCAGCTCGTTTGCTGCTGTCGATAGTGCGCAGACCAGATTATAAATTTTTTATGAAAAAATCGGTAAGTATTCCAAAAAAACATAGCTTTATATAAACATTTTTGTAATATTTTCAATTATGTCAGTTAAACTTGACGAAAAGGACTTAGCCATACTTGCTCTCATCCAAGAAGACAGCCAACTCACCGCCAAACAAATAGCCAAAAAAATCAACGCTCCTCTAACCACCGTCTTCGCCAAAACCAAACGTATGAAAGAACAAGGCATCATACGCGGCTACCACGCCATAGTAGCCCCCAAAAAACTCGGCGCAGGAACCTCAGCGTTCATTCTGGCCACCGTTACATATCGTTCCACAATTGACGGCACCCCAGTTTCACAGCGAACGGTTGCGGAGGAAATTGCAAAGTTCGCTGAAGTACAAGAAGTACACATAATTACGGGTGATTGGGATTTGCTTGTTAAACTGCGGGCAGCAAGTGTGGATGCAGTGGGCAAGTTTGTGGTGGATAAGCTGCGGCTCATCAGCGGGTTAGAGAAAACTTTGACGTGTATGGTTTTTGAAACTGTAAAGGAAACAACTGCGGTGGCTTTGCCTGTGAAGAGGGCAGCGCGAGCTCAACTGGACGCACAGTAATACAGCAGTGGAACCGCAAGCAGTATGGTGTTTCTGCCTTTGTCTGTTAGCTTATACTCTACTCGTAGGGGCGGTCCAGAGGTGACGTCTCGTTGGAGGTATCCGTGCTTGGCTAGAAGTTTAAGCTTGTCCGAGAGCGTACGACTGTTCACACCCAGCACATTTTTGAATTCGCCGAACCCGATGGTGTTTTTCAGGAAGAGCAGGTAGAGGATTGCTAGGTTCCATTTTTGGAAGATCATGTTGAAGGTTTCTTCGAGGCTTTTGAGTTCTTCCTGCAGGGCTTGGGGGTTGAGTTCCTGTTTTTCCATGATTCTGTCAAGGGTGTCTTCGATACCTTTGAGGGTTTGGCCCAGTCGAGCCTCGATGAGTTGACGAAGTTCTACACTTAGGGGTATGCTTGTGCTCACGTCTTTTACACTCGGTGTAGCGGGGCTTACTTGCTAATTTATAAGAATCTTGCCCAATAAAGTTTACTTATCCCACAAAGTATACAAAATACACCAAGAAGAGGTTGATGGTTCATGACTTGGAACATAAACAATAACAAATGCCTCCGATGTGGAGGCTGCGTCTCAGTTTGCCCAACCGCCGCGTTGGAGCTTAGAGACAACGTAATTCACGACAACAAACTTTGCACATTATGCGGGGTCTGCGAAAAAGCTTGCCCCGTTGAAGCCATAAAGGTGACCAAACCATGATAGACGTTGCAATAATCGGCGCTGGACCCGCAGGAACTTGCTGCGCCAAACGACTTGCCGAAAATGGTTACTCCGTGAAGGTTTTTGAGAAACGCGCCGAAATAGGCGCCCCCAAACGCTGCGGAGAAGGCTTAAGCGAAGCGTCCCAAAGCTTTGTAGACAAAATCCCAGACCGATGCATAGCCCAAAAAATGAGGGGTGCGCGGCTGTATGCTCCGAATGGAAGGTACGTGGACGTCATTTTGAAGGAAGGCGGGTTTATCCTGGAGCGCAAGGTTTTTGACAAGTGGCTTGCTGAGGAAGCAGTCAAGGCAGGCGCATCGGTGCAGGCTAACACGTTTGTTTCCAGCTTAATCAAAGACGACAGAGGGTACTTTGCAGGCGTTAAGGGGGAGTTCATGGGCAACGAGTTTGATGAGAAAGCCCGCGTTGTGGTTTGCGCTACAGGTGCGGAGTCGCCCATTCGCAACCAAGCCTTAGGCGTCTTCTCAAAAGTTGACCTTGTGGACAGCTGCATCCAGTACGAAATGACCAACGTCGATATGATATCTGACTTCATCCACATTTATCTCTCCAGCGTCCTCGCGCCAAGGGGTTACGTGTGGGTTTTCCCCAAGGGCGAGCACCGAGCCAACGTCGGCTTAGGAATCGTCCCCCAAGAAAAGAAACCCGGAGAGTACATGCAGAAATTCTTCAAGGAACATCCGGAAATCAGCAAAGGCAGTATAATCGAAGCCAACGCAGGATGCGTCCCCGTCGGTGGCATGGTCAAAGACATGGTCACAAACGGCTTTGTCCTCTGTGGCGAGGCAGCAAACCATGTGAACCCGATTCACGGCGGAGGCATCAAAGAAGCTGTCATCTCGGGGCAGATGGCAGCCGACGTCATAGGGGAATGCCTCAAGAAAAACGATGTTTCCAAGAAGGCACTTAGCAAATATAACGAGGACTGGTGGGAAGAACGCGGAAACCACCTCAAACGGGTAGAAAAACTCCGCGAGACACTGGAGAAACTGGCAGACCAAGACCTCAACGACCTCGTCGACGCATTGAAGCCCGACGACATCATCGAATTCGCACGAGGCGCCAAACTTTCCATCCTAGGCAAGATACTGATGCGAAAGCCTCGTCTGGTAAGCATTGCACGGCATCTTCTCTAACCCTTCTTTTTTGTGCAAAAATTTGGCTCAGTATTTTTTTCGCACAATTCGGTCGTTGTCTTAGCTACTTCTACAATTGCTTATAACGCTCGTAGGTCAGGGAAAGTCTTCGAGTTTTGTTTGTTTTTCTTCCAGAAAACGATGGAGGCTAAGAGTAGGGGGAGTAAAACTGGAATTAGCCAAGTGGGGAATTCGGGGATGGAGGGGGAAGGAAGAGGAGTTTGGCTTGGGGATGATGAAGGAGAGGGACTTTGGGAGGGCTGGGGGCTTTGTGTTGGAGACGCTGGCGTAGTTGGAGAGGGGCTAGGTGAGGGGGTTTTTTGGTCTATGCGGAATCGGACGGTTTCTGAGATGCCCATGTTTTCCGAAGCGGTGGTAGCGTAGATGGTGAGGGCGTAGTATCCGTCAGATAAGTCGGTCAGGGTTGTGTTTCCAGTTATGGGAGTCGGGGGTTTGTGGTCTAAGCGGTAACTTATGCTTGAAACGGGTTTGTCTACAGTGAAGTTTAGCGCCACAGTTGTTGTGTTGTATTCTTGAGGTTTGGGGGAAATAATGGATATGTAGGGAGCTTTGAAGTCTATGGTGAAGTGGCTTGTTCTGCTGTTGTCGGTGGTGAGATTATAGAGGCCATCGTAGTAGGTTGCGTAGACGGTTAGGTTGTGGCTGCCCTCGGTCAACACGGGTAGGTCTGCTTGTGCAGTGACCGTGGAAAAGAAGTCCTCGCCCAAACCCCAATAAACTGTAGGCACGGAAACATTTTCTTTGCCATCTAAACTGTATTCAACCTGTCGTGTTGCATTTTCAAAATCAAAAAATGCACTAAGCGTCACATTAAGCGAGAGCGAACCCAAATTATAGGTCTTGTTAACGGGTGACTTGAAAACGATGCCAGGCGGACCAGGAACAAAATTAGCCTCTGCCACCTCACAATTCAAACCAGCAACTAACAAAACCAAAGAAAACAAAACAGCAGAAACCACCAAAACGATTTTTTGATTCATCAACTTTTTAGCCTCCACCTACGATAGACCAGCAAAACCGTCAAAGCAGCAAAAGCAGCCACCCCAGCCGAAACCAGCAGCACCAAAGAAAAAGAAGAAAACGCGGGGAGACCCGAAGAACTTGCGGAGTAGAAAGGCGAAGCAGAAGAAAACAAATTTTCAGGGGATTTGTTAAAGATCACAACAATTCCGTAAGGGGAGGTAGTTTGGGAATTGGGTGAATGCGCTAAAACCATGAAGTCCATTGTCTTTGAGGCATCCTTAGAGGTTGTGTGGTTTATGAGGGTTAAGGTGCCAAAGCCATCTATGGAATAAGCTTGCAGGTTAACAAAAGATTCCTCCAGTTGAAGATGTATTTTAGCGGTTGTGGAGTTTACAAACCATGGATACCCAGCAAAAGAGTAGTTTATGACCTCGTGTAGTTCGTGGCGTGCGCCTAAAGGAAACAGGAGGGCGTATTGTCCTAGATAGTCATAGGTTTGGCTTGTTGAGGGAACGGGGTGTTTGTAGTGGGTGGTTAGGGAGAAGTTTTGTGGAACAGGAGAGATTTTCCAGTGAAGCTCGGGCAAATTGGCATCAAAAAGATGATAAAAGCGCGTGCTTAAATCCCAATCCAGCTCTGCACCATCCAGCTTCACACAGATGTTGGTTGCATCAAGAGGAAGGGGATACTGTACATCTAAGCGGTCATAAGCTACGGTGACATTGACTTGGTCGGGTCCAGTCAGAAGCCCCATGCCATAGTTTTGTGTTTGATATTTGTCGCCAAACCCATACACCCTCACCATTTGATATTCTGCGTCAACCGTTGCCCAAAAGGTTTCGTTAACCTCCGAAAGAGTAACATTTACCTGAATTTCAGAAACCCTCACAACAGGAGGAATCTGAGTGGCAGGACCAGGATTCGCAGTCACCAGAGAAACAAAGGGCAGCCCAGCTACTGCTTGAAGCAAAAATACCGATATCGCAACTGTAAGGAGGTATTTCTTTCGCATGAGCCTACTACCGAGATAATAATTGTTAACTGCACCTAAGAGGTTTTTTGTAAGAATTTCTTGACTAAAAAGAGCCAATCGCAACTGGGGCAGGTCAAGGTTTCTTGACAAACCGTTTGCCAAAAGAACACAGTGAAGTTTCGGGGCGTGTCAGTTGCAGACCGTCAGAGAAAGCAAAAACTAAGCGACCGCCAAATATCTCAAAAAAGAGCCCAATAAGATTAGGCAGGCGATCAAGTTGATGGAAAAACAGCAAGACCCAAGAAAATAAGCTGCTTCAATAAGAAGAAAAAGAGGGATTTGGTAGACGTTATCGTACCATTCTGTCGTTGTCTTGGCTGCTTCTGGAACGTTTAAACGCACGCTGCTTCTGCAACTGCTTGTATTGCTCGTAAGTTAGTAGGCTGTTTGGGTAGAGTTGTTTGAATCTGCGGTAAGGCAATCTTATGTCCAGTTCCATCTGGGGGCTAAAATTGCCGATTGCATATTTTGCTTCTTGACTTCGGTATCGGGAGGTTGTTTGTTTGCTTTTGGACAGCGCGGTAACGGCGGTGACGACGAAAACAACGCCGATGGTTAGAAGGATGATGATGACGGGAGAAAAAAGGATGCTGTCCATGTTATCCCCCGTTCCTAGTTGCTTGTGCTGCCATCACTCTGTTTAGACTGCGTCTTAAGCGGCAGAACCGCGCCTTCAAGCCCAATCACGTTAAGGATGTCTGAGTTTGCGGGAACCACGACTTTTGTTTGCTGACTAAACGTGTCGCGAACGACGTCAAGTTTCTTGTTAAGTTGAGCGTTTTCTTTAAAGTAAGTGTTGGCGGCTTCGCTGACGGCTTTTATGGCTTTAGCTTGGGCATCTGCTACGAGTTCAACTGCTTTTGCTTCGCCTTCCGCTTGCAGAATAGCTGACTGCTTTTCACCTTGAGCTGTCAAGATTGCACCCAACTTTTCCTGTTCAGCAGCTTCTTTGCGTCCTGTGGCTAGCAAGCGGAGTTGGCGGCGTTCCTGTTCGGCGGTTTTCTGTTTGTGCATAGCCAGTTGGATGTCTTGCGGGGGGTCGATGCGTTGGAGTTCGATACGATTGACTTTGGTGCCCCATTTGTCAGTGGCTTGGTCAAGGACGCTGCGGAGTTCTACGTTGATTTTTTCTCGGCTAGTAAGGCATACATCCAAGGACATTTCGCCGACGATGTTTCGCAGGGTAGTCTGAGCCAGCTTAACTATGCCGAGTTCGAAGTCTTCGATTTCGTAAATTGCCCGTTTAGCGTCTACAACTTGGTAGTAGATGACGGCGTCTATGGTTACGACAACGTTGTCTTCGGTGATGATTTCCTGCGGCGGTACGTCAATGACCTGTTCGCGCATGTTCACGCGGTAGATGCGCTCCACGAAAGGCACAATCATACGCAGCCCCGGCTCAACCATCTTCTCGTAAGCGTTGAAGCGTTCCACTATGCCCTTTTCGTACTGATTAACTTTTTTCACTGAAGCCCCAAACAAGATTAGGATTACGGCGGCTACTATGAGAACAATCATTATTTCAAGTTCGTACATTTATTGGTTCAATCCTTCTACAATTAAGGTAACGCCTTCGATGCGTACCACTCTTACCTTGGAACCCTGCTTAACAACAGTGTCATCTGCGGGGCGGGCAAGCCAGATTTCACCGCCGAGTTTGACTACGCCTCCATCTAAGGGGTCTATGTCTTTTTTGGCTATGGCTTCTTTGCCTATGAGTATATCTGCGTTGGTTCGGGTTAAGCTCACGTTAAATGCGTCTAAGGGTCCTCCTCCGCGGATTTCTTCGATTTTGTATTTGGCGTCTTTAAGGTGGTTCATGCGGCGGATGAATTCACCAAAGTCATCGCTGTTTAGGTCAACTTCTAGTATGAAGCCTTGGCTGTTGCGGTGTAGTTTGTAGGTCATGTGGTATTTTTCGGCGAATTTGGAGAGGAGTTGGGCGATTTTGAGTTCGTCAGCTTTTACGGTTAGAGCGACTTTCAAATTGTTACCCACTATTACAATGTATCAATGAGCATATAAAATTATTGCTAGTCATCGAGCCTCATTGACGAGTATTATGCATTCTGTAAAAAGGGAAAGGGAAAAAGAACAGACACAAGAACCAAAACGCCGAAAAAACGTTAACAACATTCCACTTAGTAATACAACAACATCGTTTAGTTTGACGGAGTTTTTGTGATCAGCTGATAGTCGTCTTGTAGCCAAGAAGTTATCAAGTTACAACGATTCTTCAAGACTCGAGTAACTGTAAAATTTTGACAGTTAGTTTTATGTGCTGTGAATACTCTTATTATCTGACTGGTAAGAAGTAATTTGCCAAAGCCAACCGACATCTTCGTAGGAAGAAAAGACGAAATTAACCAGTTTTTTCAATTTCTAGAGAAAAATGAAAATTCCGCTTTTGTAGTGGTTGGGGAACCAGGAATTGGAAAAACATGCTTTCTCAAAAAAATGGTCAATGACCTTAAGAGCAATGATAAATACATTGTTGGTTACCATGAAGTTCTGTTCTCCGCCGATGCACCAAATCCATTTGTTGGTGTTCTTCAAAATCTTATAGATGATCTATCATTCAGGGATGAAACAAAGACCAAAACTATTCTAAAGAGGGTTACCGGTGCATGCAGAAGCATTGTCATAAATAAACGGGACAAGATTGCGGGTGCATTAATTAAAGATGCTATTACTAAACTTGCAGGGGAACACATTACTAAAGAACTGCAAGAATTTAAAAAAGAGCTAGACAAAACGGAAACCATCTTCACCATTTCTAATGATTTCGTATCAAGGTACGCAAATGAATTCATTAATGGTTTCATCGATGTTCTTAATGACCTACACAATGCATTTCCGGACAAAGAATTTATCCTGTTAATTGACCAATTTGAACGCGCACCCTTACCTGCTTACAACATATTTCTTGATTTTGTAAGAATCTGCATGGAAAAAACAAAATTACTTATTGCATTGAAAGTTGAAGAACATAGTTTTGATAAATTCGACCACATTAAACCCCAACTGGAAGGTTTGAAAGCGACAAGCACAAACCTCAAACCGCTAACGGTTAACGATATTAAAGAATGGATGATACAGGTAGGCAAGGATTTCTCTGATACTGAATTACGAGAAATTGAGAAACTATCGGCAGGTTTCCCTTTCGCAATATCTGAATGGACAAGATCGTCTGAACATCTCGAACTTGAAGAACTTAAAAAAGTAAGAGGCAGATTCTGTGAATTCATCAAATGGAGGATGAAGAACCTCAGAGACGAATGCAACATCGTGGCACGCAAGCTCTCTGTACTAATTAATCCACTATCGATAGAAGACTACGAAAAAGTTATGGACCTGCAATCTGAAGAGTTTGGCCTCTTTGTAGAAAAACTAGTCGACAAATGGATATTGGCGAGATATGGCGATACCTATTGGTTCAGGCACGAGCTAATTCGTTTTTGTTTAGAGCGAAGTTTGACTCAGACGGAAAAAAAGAGCTATAACTTGAACGCGGCACGATTATTTCAGGATAAATACAATGAGATGCTGAAGACAAAACAGAAAGTTGATACCTCGACAGGATGGGGATGTGCGCACTATTGGCACAAATCTGGAAAGCACAAAGAATCACTTGGTCATAACTTGCGATTTGGACATTTTTGCATCAGTACTGGTTTGCTTGATCTGGCGGAGAAGGCATACTCGTATGCTCTTGAGGATGCGAAGGCTATTGACGATACAAACGCTATAATGACAGCCAAGGGAAATATGGCTGCCGTTTATCGACAGTGGGGTCGTTTCGATGAAGCATTAGCTACCTATTATGAATTGTTTGAGTATAGCAGAAAAACAGGAGACAAACAGATGGAGAGCGTCGCTTTACATCAGATAGGGGTAGTCAAACAAGAACTGGGTAACTATGACGAAGCGGAAAAGAGATTCCAAGAAAGTTTAGACTTAGCTCAAATTACTGGAGATGTCTCAGGCATGGCATCAACGCTCCATCACCTTGGAATAATGGAGCACCTAAAAGGAAACATCGATAAAGCATTGAGTATTTACCAACAAAGCTTAGACGCATCAAAGCAAATTGAAGGAAAATTAGATAATCAATTAGCGATAGCTCGAACATTACATCAAATAGGCAGGATCCAGGAAGAACGGGGCAATTATCACGACGCCTTAAAACTATATGAAGAGAGCATAGAAATCAAACAAAGGGTAGGGGACAAAAGAGGGACTGCGGGGACGTTACACCAACTAGGGGTAATTGAACACCGTCTTGGAAATTATAAAGAAGCACTTGATCTTTACTTTAAGAGCCTAAAAATAAGACAAGAAATCGGAGACAAGATTGGAATAGCCGACTCACTTGGGCAAATTGGAATGATAGAACAAGATAGGGGCAATTATGAAAAAGCTATGGAAAAATACCTTGAAAGTCTTGAAATAGCCCAAAAGTTCAACGATCAAACAAGAGTAGCAAAAGCACTTCACCAAATGGGTAATGTGAAACTTGCCCAGTTAGACCTGATAAAGGCTGTAGAATTTTACCAAAAAAGTCTTGAGATAGAAAACAAACTTGGAAATCAATCAGGAATCGCTAAGACATTACATCAAATTGGAATGATCAAGAAAAGGCAAGGTAAGTATAAAGAGGCATTCGAGTTGTACAACAAGAGTATAGAAATGCACCAAAGGATAGGCGATAAATCGGGAATTGCAGCTTCATTACATCAAATTGGAAAATTATATGAAAGCATGAATTTATGGGAATTTGCCGCTGATTACTACAAAAAAGCTATAGAAATATTTCGAGAAATAGGGGAGACCCACAACTTTATAGTTGCCATGAAGAATTACACAAAAGTGAAAGAAAGAATATGCTGAAGGCTTTTTCAGGATTAAGCAAATTGCGTTTTTGCAGGATTGCTTTTGTCGCGAGATATCAGCCATTTTATGCGTTTACAATTTTTAGACTCAACAAGGAATTAACCAAAACGCCCTGTAGGCTTCAATTCGCCTTCAAAACAAGCCGTTCACGAGTAACTTGTTAAGACAAAAAGTCCCAAGAGTTACTCTTTTTTCACCCATTTCTAAAACCTTTTTCAACCTTTTTCTGCCATTTCCAGCCTTTTCTATCCGCAGACTACACCCAAATCAAACGCAGAAACAAAAAAACAGCCCAAAACGGACGTTTCAGAAAAAGGGGAGGGTAGAAGAAAAACCACAAAGAGAGAGTTCGCGCTCAGTTTGCTCCGTTAAACAGCAACTTTTGCGCCAACAAGATTTTCTTGAACTCTTCCTCTTTCAGCGAAGCACGTCTGCCATTCGCGTAAATCTCTTTGACTTGCTCCACCACGGCTGCAAGCTGCTCTTCCGTTGGCTCCACGCCCGTTAATTCGGTGATTTTGTGTTTTACGCCACTTTTCCCCGTCTGCTTTCCAATAGTTAACCGCCTTGTGTTGCCGACGAGTTCAGGCGGGTAAGGCTCATAGGTCCAGCTGTTGTTTAACACCCCATGCAGGTGTATGCCTGATTCATGGGCAAACCCGTAGTCACCCACGATTGCCTTGTTGGGGGGAACCACGTAACCAGTGGCTTTGCCGATGAAGCTTGCTGCTTCCTTGAATTTTGCGGTTTTACCCGCATACTTCATGACCCCATACTGCAGGTACAGGTTCAGCAGAACTTTTTCGGTTTCGGCATTTCCCGCACGTTCCCCGATGCCAAGAAACGTGGTGCTGACGTAGATTTTATCCCAAACACCCGAAGCCGCACGAATCGCAGCCATCGTATTCTCCACCGCATTCCCAAAGTCGTCATGCGCATGAATCTCCAAAGCTTTGATGCAGGTTTCTTTCTTGAGCGCCTTCACCTTCGCAGGAATACCATTCACCACTGGCGCCGCAGGGTCTGAAAGCCCAAGCCCCACAGTGTCGCAGATGCGGTAACATTCCGCGCCAGCATCCGCAACCGCATTCACCCATTTCTTCTCGAACGCCCAATCAGCCCTTGTGCTGTCTTCACCGTGCACAAAAACCCGCATCCCATGATCCTTTGCCGCATACTCCACCACATCCACAACATTAGCCAAGAGCGCCTCGTCTGTCTTGTCGGGCCATTTGGCTGCGAAGTGAATATGGGAAACGGGATGTGAAATGCCCACTTCGCTGAAACCAAGGTCTAATGCGCTGTCGATGTCTTCGCGGACGGCTCGGCACCAAGCAGCTACGCGGCAGGGCAGTTTCATGCTGTGGATGAGTTTGGCGGCTTCTTTGTCGGGTTGCTGGTAGTGGAAAACTTCCAGTCGTTCCACGCCGAGTTCGCATAGGAGTTTGGCGATTTTTGCGGCTTCTTTGGGTCCTGTGGCTAAGCCGGGCATTTGGATGCCGTCTCGGAGGGTGGTATCGTCGATTATGGTTTCTGTTTTTAGTTTGGGCATTTTGAAGTAAAAATCTTCTAACTTCATTTTTTAACGACCCTGAGTCAAATTGATTTTGCCGTATGTAAACGCTAATTAACTGCATTTTAGGCATTGATAAACATTTCTGCTGCTTTACTGCAAGTTTGTCCAAACCACAATGGAGTTACAACACACCTATAATTGACATTAAACAAGAAAAAACTTTACACAAAAACAGAAACAAGAACAAACATTCACCGACAAAAACACCAAAAGAAACTGAAAAAAGCAACCAAACAAGCGCGGTTAATCCGCTAAATTCTCATGTAAAGCCTTAATCGTACCTGAAACAGCCAAAACATGAACCGCTGCTTCCCTGCCACAAATCGAAGTAATCGCTGCCAACGCCGCACGCACATTATTTAGCGCCCCCAAATTAGCCCGCAAAACAGCAAACTTTTGCTCATAATCATAACTGATGAGCACCAGACTCGCCAAGCTTGCCCCGTACTCCCCAAACAGCCTCGTCAAAGAACCCCACACGGCGTCCATGAACTCCCGCTCGCTGGGCACAGAATCCACGTCCAGTTGCAACGCAAGATATCGCCGTTTAAGTCGCTTCAACAATCCGCCCCCTGCTTAACCACCCGCACACCCGGAGCCACAAACTCAGCCCCAAGTTTCTCTCTGTTCCTCGCCACCAAAGCCGAAGGAGCAACCGAAACCGCATCCAACGCAAATTCACCTGTTAAACCAAAAAGCCCCCCCAACAAGGCTACTTCGCGAGGTCGACGCATCAGCAGGGATTCGGCAACTCCGCTGGAAACCACAAGCGGTAGCTTGAATTCCAAAGCAAGGGCAATTTCTCGGCGCAGGCAAGACAGAAAACGCACACGCGCGGGCCCCTCCAAAACCAAAATCGGCTTCACATCCACCTCAAACCCAGCAAGCCCAGAACTAGCAAGTTCAGCTTCGGCGCGGTCAAAAAACCTACGACGGTAATCCAGCAACGGAAAATTAAGCAAGTCAACTCGGCGGTCCTTGGCTGCCTGCCTTGCAACTTCTTTGGTTTCACAAAGTACACAGATAACTTCGAATTTTCGCCTCAGCTTCCGCAACGACCCCAGAAGGTCACTCTGGGATTTAGGGCGCAAATCCACGCGGGAAACAAAATCCAAACCCACCTCAGCACAGGCAGTTTTGAGTTGGCGAATTTCTTCGGTGCGGATTTGAGGTGCAAGTGTAGTGGCGATTTGTTTGTATCCGAGTTCGGCGGCTTTAAGGCTAAGTTTTTTGGTTTGGGTGGGGTCTTTGCAGTTTATGCGCAGGTGGAGGTCTGCGAAGGTGCGTTTCATGGTAGAAGTCCTGCTTGGCGGCAGATTTCCATGATTTCGTCTGGCTTTCGGTTCTTAAAATGAATTTTAAGGTGTATCGGGTCATTGGAAGTAAGTTTGAGGGTGCCTAAAAACGCGTTTTGCTTATCAAACCGTAGGTACAGGTTGTGTTTTTCGATGCGGCTCTTCATGTCCTCGTCAAGCTGCTCCTTATCTAAAGAGCTAAGTGAGGTACCGATTTTTTCCAGCACCGAAAGTAACAGTGCCCTGTCAGAAAGCTTGGTCTCCACCGTCACGATGGGGTTGCCGTGATGCCCCACACAGTTAACCTTGTTAAACACCGCGTCCTGAGCCAAAGTTTCAGGCAAGATGTTGCGCACGGCGGTTTCGACCTTTGTGAGGTCTTCGGTGGCGTGGCTAAAAACACGAATATCCACATAAGCAATGGGGAACTTGGAAGAAGAGGGAGACAAAATGGGGGCACCGCTCATTTGGTTTTAAATGGCGGCTTCTAGTTTTTAGATTTTTTCGTGGTTTCCGCGGGCTTCATGTGTGCTTTGAGGTCTTCGATGTTTTCTTCGTGACTGCTTTTGCGTTTCCAATCCACTGGAATGCCCAGTTTGCGTGCGCTGCTTGCGTCTAAGCCTGCTTCTTTGATTTCGTCAGGACTAAAGCCCCTGCCGCATCGCCGTTTCCCCGATTGGGAGGTAATCATGGGTTTTATGTGGTGCATTACTGATGCACTCCTTTGTTTCCGTATTTACGGCTTGGACGAGCTTTCTCGGAGCCTATACCACGATGATGCAGACCACGAATGTTTTTGCCTGCGCTAGTTAATCCACGCATTGCTCGGCGTTTGTGCTGTTTCTGAGTGATCCAGCCGATGTCCTTGTCTGACTTGATAACGGGGTGACTAACGTCTACGAGGATAATTTCAAACCATTTGTGCCTACCGTCTTCACCGACCCAGTAGCTATTAAGGACTTCAGTGTTGGGAAATTTGCGGTTTGCGCGCTCCTCGGCGATTAAACGGAGGCTTTTAGCGGGTTTAAACTGTTTAACACCCATACGTTTAGGTCTGCGACCACTCACTGGGCGTTTTTTGCGCAGGTTACCTCTTCGGACTTTTACGCGGGCGATTACGAAACCTTGTTTGGCTTTATACCCGAGTTTTCGGGCTCGGTCGAGTCTGAGGGGTTTTTCCACACGGTTCACGGTGGGTTCTTTGCGCCATTGGATGAGTCGTTGGCGCATGAGTTCTTCTACGAAGCTTTTTTCGGGTTTTGCCCATTCGGCAGCTATGTACTTGTATGACATATAGATTTTCAACCTTGCTTGTGTTTGCTGTTTTGCGGTTCAGTCCCACGGGGGGACCACATCCCAACGGACACTGTGATCCGTCATAAAGCGGAAGTGTAAAACTTCAAGCCCTAAAATAAACCTTTCCAGCACCACGCTACCGAGGCATGTTAAGTGTTGCCTTTTCTACTTGTTGTTGACCTTGGGTTTGCCATATACACAACACTCTTACGCGCGTTGGTTGTTAGGTTTTGTTTTGGGTCTACTGGTTTTTTGGTTGCGTTTTGGTGGTGCAGTTTTCCACAAGGGAGTTACAGTTTTACGGGTTCGGTTACCGGGTTACGGCATGCTTCATCAGCGAGATAAGTACCTTCTTTTGAAGGCAACTGCAAACACAAACGACACAAGCGTCACCAAGATTGCGGCGGCAAGGTTCATTTCGGGTATAGTTGGGGAGGGCGAAGGCGTAACTGATTGGTTGGGCGTTATCGTTGAGGTGTGTGTGGGCGCTACCGAATGCGCAGGTGAGGCAGTTTGACTAGGAGTAACTTGAGGCACAGGGATTGGAAGAATAACGTTCAGGTCAGGCGCCGCTTGAGGGCAAGGCTCTGCCAAGAAAGGAACAAAAATGACGACCCCCAAAGTAAAATCGTTCTTAAAATCGTAAATTGACCGGTTTATTGAGTATTGACTTGTGGTTCCCCACCAGTTGTAGGAGGCAGTTATGTTGACGGGGTTCCCGACGCCATCAAAACTTGCGCCTAAATTCATGTTGTATAGAGTGTTGTTTTTGATATTATTGTAGAGAATTACAGGAGAAGGGGCAGGCACTGCCGCACGAATTCCCGTGTGCTCATTATCAGCAATTGTGTTATTTAGCAGTATCACGTTTGCATTTTGTCCAATTTCTACCCCAAAATGGTTGTTGGTAATCAGATTCCTTTCGATGGTTATTGTGCCATCTTGAGCGTTAATGCCCGCAACATGATGCCGGGTTATGGTGTTGTGTGCAATGTAAGCAGTTATGTTGCTGCCTTCAAGATTTATTCCATAGTATGGGAGTCCTCTAATTGAGTCCCCTCCATTAACAATTGTAGGAACTCCAATTATCCGGTTATTCACAATCACAGGCGAACCCCCGTTAACATTAATTTGACTTTTGTTGAAAAAATTGTTAGCTATCAAAGGCGAACCATCATACACGCTTATGTACACGCCTACATAGTTATCAATTATTGTAGGGCTGCCACCGTGTATCGTGGTGATGACTATGTGTGAACTGTTAATCTTTGGGGATGCATCATGAATTTCTGTGCTCAAAGTTGCTTTCTCGATAATGCTGCCGGTGCCTGCATCATCATCCCAGGCTGTGCTACTAGCCGTGAAAATTATTGATCCACCGTCAATGTAGATGGGGTCGGTGTTTGTGCCTCGAGCAATTAATGTACCGTTCACTTGGATGTATGGACCGTTAGATAGGTGGATTACTACACCAGGTTCAATTGTTAGGGTTACGTTTTCGCTAACTAGTATCGGTCCAAAAAGGTTGTATGGACTGTTTGCTTTGGTCCACGTTGTATCCGACCTTATTATCCCGTTGACACTTATTGGATTTTGCGCTATTGCAAAAGTCACTGAGCCAAACAATGGGAAAACGCAAATCACTGCTGTCATCAAAACCCCCGTCAAGAGCATGTTTTTCATGCCGTAGCCACCGACAAATAGGAGGTTTGTTTTGCATAAAAACGTGTTTGTAAAGGTTTCTTGACACAAAAAACCTGCAAACCAGTATCTAACGCGGTTTTTCCAGCAAAAATAATCCTAATTCAAATAACTGCCAAATAAAAGAAAAAATGAGGACAAGCAGATTTGTTGTTTAGGCGGTTTTGAAGAATTTCGATTTTGGTGCGCCGCAGATGGGGCATACTTCTGGTGGTTCGCCTTCGACGGTGTTGCCGCATACGCTGCAGACGTAGTAGTCGACTTTCGCCATCTCTTTGTTACTTTTGAGGGCAACGAGGGCTTTCTGGTACAGCGTGGCATGTACCTGCTCAACCTTGTTGGCTACGTCAAAGCTCCAAGCCGCCTGCTTGTTCCCCTCCTGCTTAGCAACCTCCAAATACTCAGGATACATTTTAGTGAACTCAAAAGTTTCTCCGCTAACCGCCGCGCCCAAGTTTTCCAGCGTGGAGTTTACTTCACCCGCGATTTTTACGTGGTTAAGGGCATGAACGGTTTCGGCTTCTGCCGCCGCACGAAAAAGCTTCGCAGCCTGCGCAAACCCTTCCTCCTCGGCTTTCTGAGCAAACGCAAGGTAACGCCTGTTAGCTTGAGATTCACCTGCAAAAGCAGACTTCAAGTTTTCATTGGTCTTTGTCATACAAAATTTCTCCTGAGATACTATTTTGTAAAGTCAGTTATAAGCTATGCTGAGGAGCCAGCAGGAGAAAACTGTTGCCTACACCCAATTCTGATAAAGAAAGAGAGTAGTGGTTCAAACGTGTGAGACAACAAAGTTATATTAGCCGAAAACCGCTTTGAAGATTTTGCTTTTGGTGAGGCAAAATGGAGCATCTTTTAATGAGTAAAGCTGAAGGAGTCAAAACTTTCAGCCTACCGAAGCTTCAATACGGCTACGACGCCCTCTCGCCCTTCATGTCCGAGGAACAGTTGCGGCTGCACCATGACAAGCATCATCAAGCTTACGTGAACGGAGCCAACGCCATCTTTGAGAAACTTGACCGCGCCCGAGAAAACAACGTGGAAATTGACCTAAAATCCACGCTCAAGGAGTTGTCTTTTCACATCGGTGGACACATGTTGCACTCTGTTTTCTGGGATTGCATGGCGCCAGCGGGTAAAGGCGGCGGCAAACCAGACGGCGTCATAGCGGATCGCATAGACCGGGAATTCGGAAGTTTTGAACGGTTCAAAATGGAGTTCACGAAGGCAGCCAACAGTGTGGAAGGGTCAGGTTGGGCAGTGTTAACCCTGCAGGAGTGCATTGCTAGACCCCTGATTATGCAGGTGGAAAAGCACAACGTTAACGTTTACCCTGGATTCCGCATCGTGTTGGCGCTGGATCTGTGGGAGCACGCGTACTACGTGGACTACAAAAACGACCGCAGCAGGTTCGTGGACGGATTCTGGAACGTGGTCAACTGGGAATACGTAAACAAAGTCTGCGAAATGATCAAGTAAACCCCTAAACCCATTTTTTTGTTTCGGGCTACGGTTAAAGAAAAAATTAGATGGGGCTAAGCAACGTTGTGGTTCGGTTTATGGTGGAGGCGTGATTTTGATGGCTTGGGTGGGGCACTGGGTTTCGCAAGCTAAACATTGGATGCAGTCGGCTTGGCGGACGGGGTCAGAACGTTTTTCTCCGCTGGGCGTTTCAGCCCAATCATACAAAGACACGGGACAGACGTCAACGCATATGCCGTCGCCGACGCAGACATCCCAGTCCACCGCAACGTTAGTTCCATGAATCCCAAGTTTGCTGTCTTCGCTGCTCCAGACTTTATGACCGTTGTGTTCGCCAGAAACTTTACGGTTGGTTTGAAAATCAGGGTCTATCGGCAAAAAATCACCACTTTAATTCACAAGAAGCGGAGATATTAGTTTTTCTGCAAGAAACAACAGAAAAAAAGATTGTTCTGCTTTGAAACTTAGGCGTTGGTTTTGTCGGCGACTGCAAAAACGTAACTTGCCGCTACCACCGTCACTAAGACAACAAGAACCATCAACAAACCGAACTCGTTTACGCCGAGGTTAACGGTGGTCAGGCTTACCCAGTTACCTTGGGAATCCGCTAGACCAGTGGTTCCTAAGCCCGATAAAACCAAAGCAAAAAAGGTAGCTACAGCAGCTACGACGCCTGTTCCGACTGCTTTAATGAGGGT
The DNA here is from genome assembly GCA_026014615.1 of Candidatus Bathyarchaeota archaeon. Classification (GTDB taxonomy): domain Archaea; phylum Thermoproteota; class Bathyarchaeia; order Bathyarchaeales; family Bathycorpusculaceae; genus JADGNF01. The sequence continues at coordinate 122,607 of JAOZHZ010000018.1, forward strand.
ATTCATTCTTTTCTCACACGAGAGGATTTCTAATGTATGGCTATATTAGGTTTGTGAACAACCAGCACGTATGCTGCCAAACAAAAACGCATAAGTTATGGGGGGGGAAACAAAAAAGTCTGAAACCGACCCGTATTGAAAGGTTTATTTGACTCCACCCACGAATTTCTAATACTGTTGAGGCTTCTGTTATGAAACATTTTGACGTTTTGGTTATTGGCACGGGCAGCGGCATGCTTGTGGCTTCGGTGGCGGTGGACAGCGGCTTAAAAGTTGCCGTCGTCGATAATGGTCCCATGGGCGGAACCTGCATCAACCGCGGGTGCGTACCCTCCAAGATGCTCATTTATCCCTCGGATGTGGCAACTCTGATTCGGGGAGCAAGCAAACTGGGCGTAAACGCCTCAGTGAACAGCATTGATTTTAGAAACATAATGACCCGCATGCACACCCTTGTAGCTGAAGACACAGGCAGCCAAGCCCGAGCTATCGAAGCGACCCCACAGATGAAGTGGTATAAAGAAACAGGCGAATTCACAAACGACTACACGTTCCAAGTGAGTGGGGAAACGCTTCGGGCAGACAGGATTTACATTACCAGTGGCAGCCGCGTCAAAATCCCCAAAATCAAAGGCTTAGACACCGTAGATTACCTCACCAGCGACACGGTTCTGGAACTGCAAGAGCCATCCAAAAGCCTCATTATTCTTGGCGGAGGCTACATAGGCGTAGAATACGGACACTTTTTTTCAGGCATAGGCGTCAAAACCACGCTTGTTCAAAGACCGCCAACGCTGCTAAAGAATGAGGAGCCCGAAGTTAGCGAGTTGCTTAAGTTGGAACTACAAAAACGCATGGACATCTACACCAGCCATGAGGCGGTGGAGGTTAAGCAGGAAGGCAACGAGAAAATTGTGGTCGCAAAAAATCTTGCGGACGGCTCATTGAAGGAGTTTCGGGCGGAGGCGTTGATGGTTGCCGCAGGCAGGGCACCAAATTCAGATTTGCTTAAGCCCGAGCGGACGGGCGTGAAGGTGGACGAGCGCGGCTTCATCAAAGTCAACGAATACCTCGAAACGGATAAAAAGAACATTTGGGCTTTCGGAGACGCCATCGGCAAACACATGTTTAAACATGTCGCCAACTACGAGGCGGGCATCGCATGGCACAACTCTGTCCACGACCACAAAGCCGCAGTTGATTACTCAGCTGTGCCACATGCGGTTTTCAGCGAGCCTCAAATTACCTCCGTGGGGCTAAAGGAAGCCGAAGCGAAACAGCAGGGCTACAAAATTCTGGTCGGAACCGCCCTCTACAAAGACACAGCCATGGGTGCCGCAATGGGCGAACCCAACGGCTTCGTGAAAGCCATCGTAGAGCAGAATACGGGCAGAATCCTCGGTGCCCACATTATAGGACCCGAAGCATCGATTCTGATTCAGGAAGTCATAAACGCCATGAACACCGCAGACCGAAGCTACGCACCCATTATACAGTCCATGCACATCCACCCCGCCATGCCAGAGGTGGTGCAGAACGCATTCGGAAACCTGCAACCAACCGAACATGAACACACACACACATTAACCTGCCGGCAGCACTAACAACGAAAAAGGGCGTACTAACGAAATATGCCTTATCGTTTAAGCATGCTAAACTTTACGTCGCCTAAACAGCACCACAGTCAAAGCCAAAGCCACAACTACAACAAGAACCACCACAAAAATCAGTAAAGTCTGGTCTGCAGGAGCGTTCGTGGAGGGCGTTGAGGTTGGAGAAGGTGAGGGTATCGATGTTGTTGGGGATGCTGTAGGATTTGTTGGAGACGCTGAGGGCGTTGGCGAAGGAGTCACTGTACCTAAAGCATGTAGCACGCCGTCACCCACCACATAGACAATTCCATCTGCCACCACGGGGGAGCCTGCGCTGCCTGCCGCGCTAACAGGAGAGAAAACACCTGCGGGGTAAGTCCACACTTCTGAGCCGTTGGAGGCGTCAAGGCAGTAAAGGTTACCGTCATAAGAGCCAGCCAGCACGTATCCGTCTGCCACTGTGGGCGCCGCGTAAACTTGATGCCCCGTAGTATAATTCCAGATTTTGGAGCCACTGTAGGCGTCTAGGCAGTATACTTGAAAGTTGGAGGAGCCTACGTAAACTTTGCCGTCGGCAACCGCGGGTTCCGAAACCGTATTGCCCCAATTATAGTTATGAGAAGGCCCCGCTTCGTTGTATTCGGTGGTGTAGTTCCAACCTTTGGCTCCGTCAGAAGCTTGCAGGCAGTAGGCGTTACCGTCCGCGGAACCCACGTACACGTACCCGTCAGCGACTGTGGGAGACCGCACGCGCCCGTCTGCCGCGAAACTCCATACCTGCCCGCCATCAGAAGCATCTAAACAGTAAACTGTGCCGTCATCACTGCCCACGAAAACGTAGCCGCCGTCCACTGCGGGAGAAGAATCAAATGAATTGGCACCTGTTGAGAAAATCCAGATTTGGGTGCCGTCTGCCACGTTTAGGCAGTACACATCCCCATGTGCCGTTTGGAGGTAAACTTGGTTGCCCATGACGGTCGGCGATGAATCGGCTGAATCCTGCGTGAGAGTTGAGAAGCTCCAAAGGTCCGTGCCGCTGTCAGCGTCAAGACAGTACAGGTTGCCGTCTACGCTGCCTACAAAGACCCGCCCGTCAGAAACTGCAGGGGTTGAATCGGTAGATTCGCCAGTTGGAAAGCGCCATACTTCTGCGCTTGTGGAAGCGTCAAAGCAGTAAACGTTGTCAGAGGAGCCCACATAGACCTTGCCGTCGATCACCGAAACGGAGGAGGGGGCATACCGCGAGTCAGGGTCTACTGTAAAGCTCCAAAGCTGCGGAGGCACGGTTGCGGGAGCTTTGTTGAGGGTGTATCCTGTGTGGGCGGGGTCTCCGCGGTACATTGTCCAATCGCTTGAAGATGGACTGGCGTTGAACAAAGGAGAGCAAGAAGCAAACAAAACCGAGGCTGCCAAAACCACGAAGAACGTCGCAGATATTCGGCACTTTTTGGTTCTGAAGCCCACAAGGTTGGGTGCTTCATTAAGGAATATTAAGGTATTGCCAAACTAAAAGTTCTAAAAAATAACTTTAAATTATCAATTTGTTTCTGCAAACTTGCAAACTTGTAAATCGGGGTCAGCTAAATAGTTATATCTGCTAGCAAACAGTTTTCTCTAGCGTGGTTTGTTATGGATGTTGTTAAAGTAACTGGAAGTAATAGTAAACACAAGGTTTTCGTTTACGCCCTCAGCACCTGTGTCTGGTGCAAAATGACAAAACAGTACCTTAAAGACAACAACGTCGCCTTCGAATACGTTGACGTTGACCTCTGCACCGAAGATGACAAAGCCAAAATCCGCCAAGACATCCAAAACCGAGGCGGAGCACTCAGTTACCCAACCACCATCATAGACGACAAAGAAGTCGTCACAGGCTTTCGCAAAGACCTTCTAAAGGAGAAACTACAACTATGACCCCAATAACCATAGAGCAAACCCGCAAACGGGCAGAGGCAGACGCAAAAACCTTCGGGTACTTCTTAGTCAACGACCCCGAACTGCTACAGGGACTCATGGAAGGACTGAAAACCAACGAGGAACGCTACGGCTACCCCAGCTGCCCCTGCCGCTTAGCCTCAGGCAACTTGGACTACGACCGAGACATAATCTGCCCCTGCGACTACCGCGACCCCGACGTAGCAGAATACGGCGCATGCTACTGCCGCCTCTACGTCAACAAAGACGTGTACGAAGGCAAAACAGAGCTGCCCAGTGTACCCGAACGTAGACCCATGGAAAGGCAGGTGAGAGCGTTTCAAGCAGCCAGCATACCCAAAGAAGCCACAGAAAAACCACAAACCACGCCAAAGGCAGAAGCAAAAGAAGAAGCTGAAGAGTTAGTCGAAATTATGCCTAAGCTGTGGTATTGCAAGCAATGCGGCTACGTGGTTTACAGGGAAGACCCACCCTACGTTTGCCCCATATGCAAGGCAAAACGGGAAATGTTTGCGGAGATAACAACAAAAGTTGTGTTCTCCGGGTAACCCCTGTTTCCCCGTTATTTTGTGACTTCGACTTCTATTTTTTTCCAGTCTTCTTTGATGCCTTTCAGGGTGGAGACGCCGCCTATTACTGTGCCTTGGATGAATCGGGCGACGAAGTCGTTAAGGGGAATTTCTTTGCCGTCTATTTTAAGTTTAAAGCCCATGCTTTTTCGCCGTGTAGGAGCTTAGTTGTGGAAGGGTAAAAGTTTTTTGGAAAACGAAAAAAGGCGGATTATTTGATTTCGTTTTTGCGTTCCAGCGGCGAGTCGTTGGTGTGTATGAACCATTGGCATCGCCTCCAGCGATTATCCAACTTTTTCATTGCAACAGGCTTTACGCGGCACATGAAGAAAACGACCGCGCCGTTTTTCCAGAAGCTCTCCAAGTTGCGGCATTCGCAACATTGAACATGACCCGTGCCGTAGTTTTTTTCACTCAATGACAAATCCAGCCTGAAACGTTCAGCAACTTCATTTATGGCAAACTCCTCCATACCTTGGATTCGAAAAATGAAGACACGGTTGATGCCAAAAGCAATGACCTCGGCGTAGACAGATTAAACCAGCGTAGTTTTAATGGTCCCAACTCTGAACCTCCATACAGGTGGGAGGGCGAAAATTGGATAAATGGATTTTTGTTAGGATTTATTGACAAAAACTGTACAGAAACCAGAACAGTGTTAGTCAAACTTTCTTGACAAGCGTTTCAAATGGGAAACAGGGCTTTGAGCACAAAGACTTTTCTACAAAAAGTCACATACCCTATAGGTAAGGGCTCATGATGTCTTCCGAGGACGAAATCTACTCCACTATGTTCAGTTCGCTTAAGCATCCTGCCCGCCGCAAAATTCTGCGTATGCTGTCGGAAAAGCCCTTGACGTTTTCGCAGATGCTTGAAGCCCTCGACATTTCCAGTTCTCACCTGACGTATCATCTGGAAAGCTTAGGAGAGCTACTGTCCAAAACCGAAGATGGGAAATACAGGTTGTCCAGCTTCGGCGAAGCTTCCGTGAACACCATGAAGAAGGTGGAGGAAGCACCAATCACCAGGTCGAAGCGGTTGTCCGCGTTGCCTCTGCGGTGGAAAACCCTTTTCGCGTTCCTCATCGTCGGCATGATTTTGCTGGCAAGCCTATCCACCGTCCAGTACGTGTCGTTGAATCAAATGGCAGCAACCCAAGACGACCTCCAAGCCACTCTCAACCAAGTAAACACAGAGAACCAGCAGTTGCTGTCGTGGGGAGCAGGCACCGACAAAGCCGTGGTCTTTATCCGAGACGTGGCTCAAATTGACATAACTCAATACCACGCGACGCTGTTAAGCGATACAGTTGAATATCGTTCAGATTTAGGCGGCGTTCTAGAAGAGGTTCTAAAATACTCCCTTATTAGCAGTCAAAGCAGAATCGACATTGTTCTCCGCTACCGCAATAACCACTTTTCACGATACCAGCTTTATCTTGACGAAGGAACACCAATTTATTCGCAACCGCAATCCACAGACCCAGTAACCGCCCTAAAGGGACTCATTGAAAGATACCAAAACTACACAAACGAAGCTTACTTGGTAGACATGAGCAACATAATGGCGCAGGCAACGGTAGAAAGCAACGGTACAATAGTGAATCAGACGAAGTTTCAGATTTCAGGTTCACCTAATAATCAGGAGGTTCTGTTGATGTACGTGGAAAACGGGGTGGACTTCTCCGCGAAAAGTCTGCGTGCAGTCTACCAGAACGGTCTTTTGACGGAGTTTACGGATGGTTGGTATTTGTTGACGGTGGGCAGTACAGAGGTGAACGTGGACTCGCAACAGGCAATCCAAATTGCCTTGGACGCCGTTGAAGACTTTTCTTGGGAAGCAGATGAAACAGAAATTTCAGAGTTCAACGTAGTCGAGGGGGATGCAACGGCGCAGTTTATTCCTCATCCGAGAGAGGACGCGTCTTTGGATTTGGTTCCCTACTGGTACGTGACGTTGCCTTTGGACAAAGTTTACCCCGACCAGGTTAACCGCATAACGGTTGGGGTCTGGGCGGACACGGGAGAAGTTGCGAACATCCAAGCTATAAGAGGCTAAAACAAACGCCGCAAAAGAAAAAGCAAAATGGTTCAAGATTTTTTTTTAAAAAAAAAGAGACATTAAGCGCAGAGGGAAAACGTGGGAGGAAACTATTTCTGATTTTATTCATCAACCACCTCCCTGATTTTTCGTTGCTGTCAGATGCAGTCCTTAAGCGCGGACTCAATCCAATAGGTACAGGTTTTCTCTGCGTATTCCTCAAATTTTTCCATCAGTTCACTTGACATTTTTTGACCACCTTACTCGTCTATAAACAGACACATGTTTGGAAGAATATAAATCAAGTTGAGATTTGTTCATAACTTTTATGAAAACATGAACAAAACACCGACAAGACAAACAATAACTGTACAGACACTAAAAAGAAAAAGGCAGTTTCTCATAGATCTGTAACAGCTTAAATACCGCCTGAAACATAATCACCCAAAGTATAGGCACCACCGTTAAATCGCATACTGGAGGATACGACGTGAAGAAACCCGAAGTATACCTTGACCCCAAAGAGCGGACAACAAAAATCATCCAACTCCTTGAAAAAGAGCATCCAGACGCCAAAATCGCCTGCACTTCTCCAACTCCCTTGAGTTACTCGTGGCAACGATGCTTTCAGCCCAAACCACCGACGTACAAGTCAATCAGGTAACCAAATTGCTGTTTAAGAAGTACACTAAACCTGAAGACTACACAAACGCAGACCTCGCCGAGCTTGAACAGGACATTAAATCAACAGGGTTCTACCGTAACAAAGCCAAGAATTTGCAGAAAACCTGTCGCCTACTAGTTGAAAAATTTCACGGTCAGGTTCCAAAAACCATGGAGGAGCTGCTTGAGCTTGCGGGAGTAGCGAGGAAAACCGCTAACATCGTTCTTTACAACGCTTATGGCGTAACAGCGGGAATTGCAGTGGACACGCATGTTCTCAGGCTATCTCAACGGTTGGGGCTGACGGAGAATAAAGACCAAAACAAAATCGAACAGGACCTGATGAAGTTATTGCCTAAAGAGCAGTGGATGCACCTGACGGACCTTCTAATTTTTCATGGTAGACGCGTATGCAACGCCAAAAAACCCAACTGTACAGGTTGTGTGCTGAACAAAATTTGCCCCAGCGCCTTCACCTTTACTAAACACGACTAATTTATAGGCAACTAAAACCAATTTACTCTAAGAGGTTTTTCAAAATTGACAGAAAACGCTCCAAGGGGTAAAACTCCAGAGATCGGCGAAAAAGCACCCAATTTCACCTTGCCAGATAGCGACATGAATCCGCGTCGCTTAAGTGACTTTGAAGGCAAAAAGGTGGTTCTTGCGTTTTTTGTGAGCGCATTCACAAGCATCTGCACTAAAGAGATGTGCACTTTCCGCGACACCACAGACCGACTGATTGACTTGAAAGCACAAGTCATCGGCATAAGCGTGAACGACCCCTTCTCAAACAAGGAATTCAAAGAGAAAAACCGACTAACATTCCCCGTACTAAGCGACCACAACCGCGAAGTCATAAAAGAATACAACCTCCAAATGCCGGACTTTGCTGGACTCAAAGGATACATCGCTGCTAAACGCTGCATACTCGTCTTGGATAGGGAGAGCGTGGTCCGTTACCGATGGATATCTGAAGACCCTACAGTTGAGCCAGACTACGCCAAGATAGAGCAGGTTCTGAACACAATCCAATAATAAAGATCGTTTCTTCATTAAACAGTGAAGAAAATCCCTTTAAATGCAGCAGTAACTTGCGCCGTAGGCATCGGGTGGGCGGGTTGGAACGCACAAAATATGGTTTTCAAAAAATAGTTGGCTCTATAGAGATTCTACTTTTGATAGTTCAAATTTAATCAGTTTAGGATACAGCCAGTATGCTTTAATGAAGTCCTCAATAGACTGGTTCACATCCACAACTTTGAAGAATTCGATGTTTTCTGGTGCCACACCTGTAACATCACGCGCCGTGTAAACCTTCAGCCCTACAAAATACGCGGTGTCAATTTCGACATCCTCCATTGAGATGTCTGCGGGGACTTCTATGCCAAAAGGGAGACTAGTTTGCAGGTCTACCGCCGCGATTTTGCGCACATCCAAATTTTTGGCTTTAATGGAGACGGCTCTTCGTTCAAAAATTCGATAAACCCAATTATTACTACGTTTTGGAAAAACAGACAAAACAACACGTCCAACAATTAATATGCACTTCTAATCGTTAATCTTTTTCGGATTCACCGTCGCGGAGGAGTTATAGCAATGCTTTAAAGGGCATCCACATCATAAGAGGGGTCAATGGTGAAACATTTGAACAGTTGGAAAATTATTAGTCAAATCGCATCAGGATTTGGGATAGTTTTTGTAGTTTTTGCCGCGTTAGAGGCTTTCGTTAACTACCAAGCCATAACAATGCAATCGGCTTATACTATCCCTTCAGGGTATCTTCAAGTTTACATTTTAAGCGCGATGCTTCCGTTCCTTCTGTTCGCAGTTCTTTCATTTATTGTGGCAGCGGCTATAATGCGCAGTGGAAGAGAGGCAGAAGAAAACATGCCAGTTGAGCAACACCCTGTTGAACCCGAAGCATGAAACGCAAGGGTAAACCAGCAGTTTATATTGCTCGAAATTAACCTGCCAACCGCGGTTATGACATAACATTTCGGTCTATTCATTTTTTAAATTATTTTGAATGACAATTTTCCCTTCAACCGAGGTGATAAAGCGTTTTTAGCAAATGTTTTTATCAGAACTACCCGCACTAAACGATAGCGAGCAGGAAACTTAGGGGACTTACGGTACATGGAGCTCGAAAACAGCAGACAATATGCTGACAGGCGAATGTTCATTCCTTCGTTAGCAGTCGCAGGGTTTGCTGTAACAATATCCGCACCGATGCTGTCGCTACTAACTGTCGACATAGCAGCCTCATTCAATGTCCCCGTAGGCATCGCCTCTCAACTAAGCACCGTAAACAGCACCACTGAAGTCATTTTCGCTTTACTAATGGGCGCTTTTGCTGTTCGATTCAGGCATAAATCATTACTGTTAATTGGCATGATGCTGGTTGTGGTTTCAGCACTAGTTGGTTTCTTCGCACCTACGCTTAGCATTATACAAATCGCATTCATTCTGGAGGGAGGCGGAACAGTCATGGTAAACGTTATGTCACTCACACTAATTGGAGAGTACCTACCCAACCAGAAAAAAGCCAAAGCCGTCAGCTACATTTTCGCCATCGTATCTCTAGCGTCGCTGGTTGGAACACCCCTAATTGGCGTTTTGACAAACTACGGCGGATGGCGCTCCGTGTTCATGCTCCTTGTGCTACCCATCGCAGTCATTGGGTTAGTTGCGTCTCTTTTCAGCTTACCCGCCAACATGGGAAAAACTAAAGACGCCGTCCACGCAAAAGACTACCTTAAAAGTTTTCGACAAGTACTTTCCAACCGTTCAGCAGCATCTTGCCTGATCGGATCCATTTTCTCCGCAACAGGAACTGCCAGTTTCGGTCTTTTCGCCATAGCCTTTTACAGGGAACATTTTGGGGCATCCTTAGATTTCACGGTTGCAGTTATGTTGGCTGTTTATGTAACCTTCATAATTGCCTCCCTGTCAGTTGGGCGAGTTGTGAACCGTTTCGGAGCTAAAACCTTAACTGTTGGATGCATACTCATTAGCGGTATTCTCTCAGTGTTATTTTTCTTTGCGCCCAGTCTTGAGGTTGCATTAGCTCTCAACTTCACTCAAGCAGGGTTGTGGGCTGCCAGCGGAACAGCATTCAATTGCTTAGTTTTGGACCAAGTTCCTCAATCACGAGGTACAATGTTATCGTTAAGAAACGTTTGCGGAAGCATAGGAGCAGCCATAAGTGCTGCCTTAGGAGGAGCTTTGCTGATTCTGTTCTCGTATCAGGCGGTAGGTATCGCATTTGGAGCGGTTTGCGTCATCGCAGGCATAATTTATATGTTCTTCACAACTGACTCCACCAGATGCGTAAATGCTACGCAAATAGAATCATAAAAACATAGAGCAAGGTTTAGAATTCTGTGGTTGTTTCAAAGGCATGTACCGCTACAAAAAACATAATTACGGTAAATACAGCAAGAAAGCCCAGCGAAATAAGAAGCTCATTAAGTGGGATTGAGTAGTGAAGCCCAAAAGAGTAAAAATCAGAGCCTATCCCAAAGCAGCGCATACCATTAATGAAGTGCGTTAAAGGATTAAGGTAACTTATGATTTTCAAAACTGCAGGTAAAGACTCCAGCGGGTACAAAGCGTTGCTTGCGAAAAAGAGTGGCAGAGTCAGAAGAGTGATTAGGGCTTGGCTTACGTTGTGATCTCTGACTTTCATGGCGATGGCGCTGGAGAGAAACATTAAACCCATCGCGAACAAAACAGCGAACAACAACACGCCCCCTATCGCCGTTAAAGTGCCAGTCAGCGTCAAACCAAAGAAGAATTCTATGCCTAAAACATACCCAAACAAAATCACGATGACTGTTTGGATTAAAGCTTTGGTGATTCCCCCAAGAGTCACGCCTAAAAGTATCTGTGAACGAGGCAGAGGCGAAACCACAATCCCTTTCATCAACCCATACTGCTTGTCAAACTGAACGTTCTGCCCCGCATACAGACAAGTGAAAAGGATGGTCATGCCGACGACGCCTGCCGCCATGAAAGTCATGTAATTTACTGAGACTACACCCTGCGGGTTAGGGGTGTTGGCGAAAAAAATGTTAATGTTGCTTGTCATGGAGATACCGTAAAGCACCAGCCACAGCACAGGCTGAATCAGGGCAGAAAAAAGAAGCGCCTTCGAACGGAAGAACTTCACCATGTCCCGCCAGTATATTGCAACAAACCCTGTTTCCATTTCAACGTCACCTTCAACTGTGGGTGAATCCATTGTTTTCGTGAGAGACATCTCCGAATCCGCGTCCAGTGTAATGGATGAAAACGTCATCCAATGTGGGTTCCACTAATGCTATGCTTACGATTTCAACCCCTTCGGTTCGGAGCAAGTCAATCAACTTTGTGATTAAATGACCGCCTTCTTTGAGGTGGATGATTAAGCCTTTTGAGGAGTTTCTGATTTGGCGTACGTCAGGCAAGTCTTTGATGAGTTGGATGGTTTTAGCGTCATCATCAGTTTGGAGATGAATATAATCTTGCGCCAGAGACTTCTTTAAGTTCTCGGGAGTTCCGTTCGCAATTATTTTCCCCTTGTCGATGATGCAGATGATGTCGCTGTTTTGGTCTGCCTCGTCCATGTAATGCGTAGTCAAAAACACCGTCACGCCCTCACGGTTAACCTTCTTAATGTAAGACCAAATGCGTTTGCGCGTCTGAGTATCCAAACCTATAGTAGGCTCATCAAGAAAAAGCACTTTAGGCTGCACCAAAAGCCCACGGGCAATTTCCAGCCGCCGCTTCATACCCCCACTCAGGTTTTTGGTGTAAACATTTCGTTTTTCTGTTAACTCTACAAGCTCTAAAAGTTCTTCAATGCGTGGGTAGCGGATTTCTTTGGGTATGGAGTAGATTCTGCCGTGAAAGTCAAGGGTTTCCCAGACGGTGAGGTCACGGTCAAGCCGTTGGTCCTGAAAAACAACGCCTATGGATTTACGCACCTCATCTTTCTGGGTTGCAACGTCGAACCCTGCGATGGTTACTTTGCCTTTTTGAATAGGAACAAGCGTTATGAGCAGGTTTATGGTGGTGGTTTTTCCTGCGCCGTTGGGTCCCAGAAACGAGAAGATTTGCCCTTTTTTGATGTTAAAACTTATGCTGTTTACTGCGTTGAGTTTCCCGTAGTTGTAGTTGAGACCCTCCACAGACACCGCGTATTCCGTCATAAGCTTCCATCGTCTATCAAGCTGAAGCCCGATTTTTTGGCTTGCTAGGTCTTTGAAGCCTTTTCATGTCGGGCAGATTGATTTAACCATTCAACCTAATTCTGTGCAGCCCATTTAAGGGTTCTCAAAAGAAAAGAAGAAAAGCAGAAGGTAAAGTTTGGTGCCGAGGGCAGGGTTTGAACATGCGACAACTCGGTCTTCAGCCGAGCGCTCTCCCAGGCTGAGCTACCTCGGCACGCAGCATTGGGAGCAACCACATCCAAGAATGAGGAGAATGGTTTTAAAGCTTTCTGAATTCCAGCAAAGAAGCGCATAAAGCAGAGGCGGTTATTTCAAGCGCCAACGAAGTGTGTTAAGAAGTAGCCGATTAATCCGCTTGCTGTGAAGCAAAGGAAAATCAGGAAGTGTTCGGTCTCTTTTGCGAGTTCAAAGGAGGGTTTATTCATTGTTTTGTGCTCCTGCCCTTGATGTTGGTTGTTGGAGGGGAAAGGTTTTATGAAGGACTAATTAGTAGTGTCCATCCATTCTATTCGATGGCATAAGTCCAGACGGCGCTTTTGGTAAACGGGAAAACGGGTGAAACTGTAAACCGTTCAATCCTTACGGTCTTTTCGCATTTGAAGGGGCATCCGCGGAAGAATAGGGCACGTTGGATATGTTTAGCTGTGTTCTCATCGTGGCAACAAAATCCGGTCTCTAAGTTTTTCTCGGCTTTTATTGACTATAATTGCCACAATCACTAACACTCCGAACAGTACTTGTCGCCAATAAACAGAAACCGACAACATCGTAAGACCTGCCGCTATTACGGTTATAAGAAGTATACCCCCGACTACATTGAACATGGATCCTCTGCCGCCGTTTATGGAAACACCCGCAAGTATGGCTCCAGCAAATGCCATAAATACCGTGTCACTTGCGACCGTAGGTGACGCTGCACTGACAAAGCCCGTGTAAGTTAAGGCAGCAAACCCGCAGAGAATCCCAGAAATCAGATAGACTAAGAAGTAAATTTTGGATTTGTTCACTCCAAGCATTTCTGATGTGTTAGAATTACCGCCTATGCTGTAGACGTGGTGACCAAAACGAGTTCTGGTAATTATGAAATACAGCACTACAAAGACCGCTAAGAACAGAAGTATTGTTGAGGTGCTATCACCTCCAAGAAGGTAAGCTTCAGGTAACCCAGCGACTGTGCTGGCTCCGGTTGTTTGGAGTTTTGCGCCGTAAAAAATCAAGTAGGTACCGAGGGTAGCAAGAAAAGGGTTAAGCTTGAGTTTACCCACCAGAAAGCCGTTTAATGCGCCAAACCCCAAACCCAGTGCTAACGGCAACAAAACAAGCAAAAAACTTGGGACACCTGCAAAATAACCGGTGTCGACAATTAACACTGCCGAAAGCATGGTAACGAGACCAGTTAGTTGTCCTACAGAGATGTCAAAGACGCCTGCGATGAGACAAGTTGCTTCTGCCAGTATGATGAAACCTAGAGGGATTGAGAAATAGATTATCTTGAAGAGAAAAATAGGGTTTCGAAAGGATGGAAGTATTACTGCAAAAGAAAGGTAGATACCAGCCAAGATGATCCAAATTAGATTATCAATCAAAAGCAGAGAGATTCTGTTCCGCGTGAGTTTACTCAAAGTTTTTCCTTGACCTCGCATAGTCAGCGGTTAAAGTGCATCTCGCTTATCGCTTAAAAGGAAAAAAGAAGGATGGGTTGTTTTCCAAGTTTGGACTTTAAAAGCCCCCGAATCCGTTGGCTTCCATAAGTTTTGCTTGGTTTGCGTAGAGCGATGGATCATTGTATGCCACTACACCAATTTCGTCAGCGGTTACGCCTTTGATTGTACCGTCGATAGTGATGAGGCTGCCAGCCATGCTGATTCTAAGATGTCCGCAGTATTCGCTCATTGCAGCAGGCCACCATTGAATGCCTTCCAACGGGTTCACGCCATAGCGTTCTTGACTTAAAGCTACTAAATCGTCAGGTATGTTTTCAGGATAAAGGTCTGAGCCTACGGGCGGAAGCTCTGCTTTCACTGAGTCCACGCCGTTCTTCATCATTTGCCAGCAGTAGTAAACGGGTAGGGCAGCATAATATTGTTCGACTTCGGTGTAGCCGATATCGCCGTAGCCTTCTTCCATAGTTGCAAGGAAGTCAGCTGTGCAATCTCCAACCAATATAACGTGGTTTGGGTCTCCAACGGTGTAGGCCATATCCGCGGCTTTCAAAGCGGCTAACGCTGCATTAGCCAACGGTCCTGACCCTCCGCCGAAAATCGCTACAGGTTTTCCGTGTGCATCGATCATTTCAGAAGTTTTCTGTTGACAGGTTGCATCATCCCAGTTAACATCGTATGAGACAACAGTCACATCGGGATATTGACTCATTATTTCGTCAAATCCTGCGTGCATGAGAGCGGTGAAGGGGGTTTCAAGCCCACCATATATCTCAAAAACAACACCAGACACTTCGCCATGTTGTTCTGCCATCTCAGCGACCATAGCTTTTGTCATTAAGCTAGCTATTCTTTGGTAGCCAACAGTGATGGTCAGATCAATATCAGGAGTATTACAGTCTTCATTGAATTCCACATTGGGAACGCCTGCTTCTTTGCAGCGTGTTGCAACTCCAGCAGCAGCTTCAGTGTCTGAAGCAACCCACACCAAGCCATCAATTCCAGAGGATATCAAGTAATCAACTTGCTGAATCTGCAATGCTGGATCATACTCAGCGTTAGTCACAATGGTTTCCATTCCCAAGTCTTCTGCGAACCATTCAAGATATTCAAGGAGAGCCGTGTGCCAAGAAGTTCCTAAGGTGTGCATAGAAATTCCGAGAACAAGCGGTTCATCTGTTGATTGTGAAGGGGTTGTCATCTGCCAATAAACCACACCCACAACACTTGCCACGATAATTATCGTCACAATAATCGCTGCATAAATTTTGGTTAAACCTTTTTTATTGCTGTAAGCCATTTAATATCTTCGCCTTTTTTAGCTCTACCAGCAATCAAAACCAACATATAAAATTTTTTAATAGCCCTCATTAAAAAAATTAATCAAGGCAACTCTTGCCGTTCTTCAGCAAAAATCATGGAGGGTTGCGTTTTCCCAAAACAACAAATGCGTCAAGAATTAGTCATCAAAGGTTACAGGCCAAGCGCCGTATTTTCTAACTGCGTTCATCAGGGCATGAATGTTCTCAGGTGGGGCGTCGGTGGGAACACCGCAGCCCGTTGACATAATGAACCCGCGAGGGTTATCGTAACCTTTACGCAAAATTTCATACACCGAAGCATCAACCATCTCAGGAGTCCCCTTGAATAGAACTTCGGTGGGCGGCACATTTCCTGTTAAGCACACTTTATCTCCGATAAGCCTTTTCACTTCAGCTATGTCTACCACATTATCAAGAGAAAGAGTGGTGACGCCTGTTTCCACTAGAGCTGAAAGAATGTTCATGGTCTTGCCGCAAACGTGTAAAGACGCTGATCCTCCTTCATAGTGTTTAATACGCTCAACCAGAGGAATAAGATAGGGCAACGCAAATTCTCTAAAATGCTTCTCACTAATTAAAGAACAGGAGGCAATAGGCTCACTGAACTCGGCAGAGCCACCTGCATCATGGATAGCATCAGTGAAAGTAAGACATGACTCGAGAGAAAGCTTGAGCAATTCATGGACTAATTCGGGGTCGCGGTAAATGTCGCGAGCAAAATTTTCTGTGCCCCTCAAACCAGCCGCGGTGGTAAAGGGTCCACCTGTAGCCGCAGAGATAAAAACTTCATCTCCAATCGCCCTCACACATTTTTTAGTTGCTTCAACGAATACTTGAAGTCGTCCATCCTTTTTTGGGTCTGCACCTCTGAGCTTTTTAACATCGGCTCGGGTTTTGACTATTGGCGTGAGCAACTGTGGTACGTCATCTTCGGGGAAGTTTAACACGCTACCCATAGCCTCCGAGATTGTGAAGCAGTCAGAACTGCAACCGACCGAATCAGGACGATATATCTTAAAACACGCAATTGCTGCATCTGCCATGCTTGTGGCATCAGTGGCGTAATCCCGAAATTTCATACCAAGCAGTCGGATACCAGAATTTTCAATACCTGGACAACATGGAATGCGGTCTATTGGTTTTCCAGCCCGGAACGCCACCATTCTTTCCTTAGGCGTCATTCTGTCTACTACTGCTGTGCGCACGTTTACAGCCCCTCCGATAAAAGATGTTTTGCCTTTTCGGCTGCAACAACCGCGTTGGAATAGAAAGCGTCCGCTCCAATGCTATCGGCAAAAGATTGTGATACTGGAGCGCCGCCAATCATGACCAGATATTTATCTCGGAGACCTTGTTTCTGGAGAATTTCAATAACTTCTTTCATCTTGTCCATGGTTGAAGCCATCATGGTGGACATGCATATCATTTTGACTTTGAATTCTTCTGCTTTTTCTACAAATCGGCTGGGCGGAACATCGCAACCGAGGTCATGTACTTTTATTCCGCTGGTCTCCATCATCAAGTTAACCATGTTTTTTCCAATGTCATGTACATCTCCTTCCATTACGCCAAGCACAACATCAACTGGTGCTGATGTTGATTCGGCTTTGAGGTTCGCGTTCAAAATTCTAAGACCAGCGTTGAGTGCATCGGCACAAAGCATAACCTCTGGAACAAAATACTCTTCAGCTTGATATTTCTCATTAACTGCTTTCATTCCTTTGATTAATCCTTCCATGATGGCTTCGTAGGGGTCTATACCCGCTTCAAGTGCCTCTTTGCAAGCACTAGCCACTACCTCTTGATTCATGGTAACTACGCCCTCGCTGAGGGTTTTGAGTATCTCTTTTTTAGTTCTGTTCACGAATTATCTCTCCTTGCCGTTTTAGCACTTATCATTTCCATGAAGGCTTCAAGTCTAGTTTGGATTTGTCCTGTGTCTTCTTGTGAATAATCTGACTCCACGCGTAGCAGTGGAATGTTTTGTTTTTTTAGAAGGGTTTCAATTTTTACGCCTTCAACGTTGAAAGTGTGGCAGAATTGTAGAGTGTAGTTAATTACGCCGTCTACGTGGAAGTCTTTTGCAAGGTCACTTATACTTTGTAATCGGGCGTTATTTGGTGTGAAGCAGGCACAGGGTATGGCGGAATATCTGTCCACCAAGGCAGCCATTAAATCATCCATTGAATTTCCTTTTGGCGAAACAAACTGATTGAAATATCGTGTTCCGCTGCAGGATTCTTCTACCACTATGGAAGCGCCTAATGATTCAGCGATATGATGCAGTTTCCAGTTGGGAATAGCCATTGGACTACCAGTAATCATGAGTCTGAGGGCGTTTTTGCTTGTGACCCCTTCACCATTCTTGACGCGGTCCTCTAGTTCTTCGCAGAGTTCGTGTATTTTTGATGTTGACCGCTGGATATTATCATCGCAACTTACCTGATTAACCAGTAAAGCATCTATCCCGCTGATTGGCGAAGGGACGTTTTTTCTTAAATCAGACAGGCGTTTTAGGGCTTTTCTTCGATTGTTTATCAACTCGATTGATTCTTTTAATTTCTCAGCGGTAATTTTGTTGCCCGTAAGGCTTTCCAGTTGTTGTTTGAATAATTCTAACTCTTTTAGCCAAAGGGTTCTGCCTTGGGACGTGTCGGGGTTATGAGGAATCTCCATCACATGGGTGGGTGAAAGTTCATTTAAGAGTTCGTAAACTTTCTTTTTCCCGTCGCAAGTTGTTTCCCCAACCAACAGGTCAGATATTTGAAAGTACGGGCAGGTGTAGCCTATTTTGAAGCCGAAGGAGGATTTGATTAAGGGGCAAAGATTTCTGGGCAACACGGTTTCTGCTTCCCAAACGGGGAAGTTGGCGCCTCCGCACAAACCTACCATGATGGCTCCAGCAGCGGTAACAAGTTCTTCTGGCGCGTATAGACAAAAGGCGCCCACTATTTTGTTTCCAGCCGCTTTCAAGTTAGCCAAATCTTTGATTCTTGTTGTGTGACTTCCTGCTACAAGAGAGTCGAAGTATTCCATTTTTTTGGGGCGATTTTTTTGGGAAGAAACTACTTCCTTGAAGAAGGGTCTTTGGGATTGAAGAAGTGCATCGTGTTTCTCGATGTCCATGCCTAAACTTTTCCAAAGTTCCACGTAGCTGCCCATATGTTTTCACTTGTTTTTGAGGAGTTGGTCAAGTAAATGGAGCAACGTTATTTAATATTTTAGTTTAAATTATTAGCAAATCTAATATGTTTCAGGGCAGTTAGGGCGCGAAATATTTATACAACAAGGTTTGACCTGTTTGAAACGAGATGCCGCGTTTGGAAAGCACACCATTGCTGAGAATGGAAAAGATACACAAGTGGTTTGAGGAAGTCCATGCAGTAAATGACGTGGATTTTGAGATTCACCGAGGAGAGACCGTTCTTTTAGTCGGCGACAATGGTGCTGGCAAATCCACTTTGATAAAAATAATCTCGGGAATCCATCAACCAACTTCAGGCAAAATATACTTTGAAGGAAAAAAAGTCAAGATTAATTCGGTCAATCAAGCAAGAAAACTTGGAATTGAAACAGTTTATCAGGAGCGAGCCATAGTTGGCAGCATAAGTGTAGCCAGAAACGTGTTCTTGGGAAGAGAGCCCCAACGGTCTTTTGGGTTGGCAAAAATTGTTGATTCGAAACTGATGAAAGAAAAATCTTTTGAGGCAGTAAACAAAGGGCTGGGGCTGAACATTTCGTCAATGGATCAAGAAGCTAGATTCTGTTCGGGAGGCGAGCAGCAAGGAATCGCAATTGCAAGAGCATTCCTTTTCAAATCTAAATTGGTGATTTTAGATGAACCCACAAACGCTTTGTCAATGGCGGGAGTTAAACAGGTACAGAAGTTCATCAAAGAGTTAGGGAAAAAAGGGATTGCATCTATTATAATCACCCATTCCTTATCCAGCATGTTTCCGGTTAGTGACAGGATTGTAATTTTTTCAAGAGGCAGCAAAATATTGGACAAGCCAAAAAGTGAGGCTTCTTTAGAAAACGTAGAATGTTTGCTGTTAGACTAAATCGTTATTATCGGTTCACAGCTGGATTGTTGCTACGGGAGATGTTTCAGGGGGAAAGGTTTTATGAAGGGCAAATAAGTAGTTTCCATTCAAAGCACAAAACAGCGGGCCGTTAGTCTAGCTGGCTAGGACGTCGCCCTCACGCGGCGAAGATCACCGGTTCAAATCCGGTACGGCCCACCATACTGTCACAGATTGATTCAAGCGCTTTTTTGGTTGGTTTTGGTTTATGTTTGTTGGTTTGTGTCGGCTGTGGGTTTTGTTTTGTTGAGTAGGATTTGGTTGGTCATACCGTGGCTTTTCCGGGTTATGAGTCCTTTGGCTTCGAGGTAGTCGAGGGTTCGGGTTATTTTTGCTGTGGGAAAGCCTGTTTTGGCGTGTAGGTCGCTTTGGAGGATTTCACCGTTGGCTTGGGCTATTTCGCTAAAGATTCTGCGTTTGTCACCATCAAGGAGGCGCAGTGTAAATGCTACGTCAATTTCTTGCGAGCCAGAGTTGTGGTTGGCGACTGTGGGGTTTTTGGTGTCGAGGTTGTTTGCGAAGAGGAGGTAAAAGCTGCTGGCGGCTAGGATTATGGTGGCAACGCTGATGATGGCTACGTCAATGTGGGTGTATCGGAAGATTTCGCCTACGATTATGGGTTCTTCTCCTGGTATGATTATGCGGGTTGAGGTGGGCATGAGGACTTTGGCGGCGAAGGTGAAGCCGGAAACGGCGAACAGCACTGCCATGAGCACGGTTTTCTGGGTGGTCTTCACTTTAGTCGTGCCTCCGCGTCAGAAAGAAAAGGTGGAAGTTGTTTGTCGGGTTTGATGTCATAGTTGCATGCCTCTTAGTTTTTTGTGATGCTTAGGGCGTATAGGGTGCCTGGCGCTGCGAATTTTCCTGTAACCGTTACGGTATCGCCGTTTGCGATGTTTGACACGTCAACGGAGCCGTCTGGGTGGCTGTAGAACACTGTCAAGTCGTCGTCCAGCATGAACAGGGAGCCGAAGACTTCACCCAGCAGACTCACTTTGCCTGATACCGTAACGACTACGCCATCGTATTCTGCGGGGTTTTGGATGAGTTCCTCGGGTAGCAGGGTGTCGCTTTGGACTTTGGGTCTTCGGACCTCGGGGGTTATGTCGATTTTAGTTACCTTGTTTTGTGTTAGGTCAACTGTGGCGGTGATTGTTTGTACACCGAACTCTTCGCCGTAATCTGTGCTAAGTTCTACGGTTACTTGGGCAACGCCTTCCTTGGGAACAAGGGTTATGTCGCCGTTGTTGTCTTGTATGTCAAAGATTTCTGAGGCGGTGGCGGTGTAGTTGTCTGCGGCGTTTATTAGCTGCTGTATTTGGGGCACCGTCAACGTGAGATTGACAGCGGTTTGGCGTTCTGCGGCGGAGAGGATAAGAGAAACCGACGCTGTTGAAATATTAAGTTCAGCATCTTCGGTGCCAAACCGCTGCAAAACATTGGTTGCCTGTGCTGCAACTGCACAGCTGATTGACACCAACAGTAATAGACCCAATAGGGCTAATCTTTTTGTTTTCACCATTTTTTCATCACCTAATTTTTTTCGGTAATCTCACATTGCCTGAAACAACCCTAATGGCTTGCGTGAAATGCATTTCAGATAACGATAAGGTATACTATTTTCGCTATTTACAATTATTGCAGAACGCCGCCCAAGCACAGTAGCCCTTTTGCTGTTAGGCTTTGAGGGCTTTCACAAGTTTGTCGGTTTGGGAGAACATGACGCAGTGCCCCTCAGTAGGGAAAATTTCGACTTTGACGCCTTTAATGATCTGGGCGATTTTCTGTGCGTTTTCCACGGAGCAGGTTTTGTCCTGTACGCCTTGCCAAAGCATCACTTTGCCGGGGGGAATGCGGGACAGGGGTTCGTTCCATGGCTTCATGAAAAGGCTGTGTTCTTGATAGACGGCTTTGACGCTGTTGCCGTCTTGCCTGAAGCCTTCCTCCATTGCTCCGTACATGAGTTTTAACCATTCGAGGTCGGCAAAGAAGCAGGCATCAGGTTTAGGCCAATCGGCGACCATGCGTTTCCCGCTGCGTGACGCCAAATAGTTTTCGATGTTGTGGTTAGCGTTAAAAACCGACTGCCGAAACATGTTAAGCCCAAACTTGGCAATTAATGGGCTTTTCATAGCGAACTTGGCGAGGGGGTTATTGTTGTGAGCGACGGATGGGTCAAAGGGCAGACTCGGGCAGCCGACGGCAACAATGCGGGTTACTCTTTGGATGTTTCGTGCGGTGTAGGGTAGAGCGAATACGCCGCCTCCTGACCAGCTCAGAATCGCAAAGCTGTCCAGCCCCAAGTGGTCGGCTAAGGCGTTAACGTCAGAGGCAAAATCGCTGAGACGGATGCGGTCTTTGAATGTGGATAAGCCGTATCCGGGGCGGTCGATGCCTATGAAGCGGAGTCCGCCGTCGCGTGTCACTTTTTTTAGAAGGCGAACTTCTAGGCGGCTGCTTGCGGTGCCGTGAAAATACACGACGGGGGTGCCTTTGCCTTCTTGTGCGTATCCGAGTTGTCTGCCATCGGGTAGTTTGAGGGTTTGGCTGCTCATCGGCGCGGGTCTTCTGCGTTGGCGGGGGTTTACCAGAGGGTGATGTAGACTTTGCCGTTTTCTTCTCGGTGGGCGCGGATGAGTTCGCAGTGGCGCAGAACCGTAAATTCGGATTCCAAAACGTCAGGCATTAAGCCAAGCGCCGCAGCAATTTCCGCCATAGTTGTTTTACCTTCGCGCATGATGTGATGGTAGATTTTTTTCTGCTGCTCCGATAACCCTTGCTCCCCTGTCTGCCCTAGCTGTTTGCGCAGCGTCACCGCTGATGCCACCGCGAGGGGGTCGCAGGGTTTGGGTGGATTGGACTCTTCTATGTAGCAGTCTTCACATAGAATTTTGCCGTGGAACTCAATTGCGTCCTCTTCGGTGAGGTCACAGCCACAAGAGCTACAGCTCGTCATAACATGATTCTCCATTGCAGCTATATGGGGGTGCTGCGTATTTTTGTTTTTTGCCAAATCATCAAAACGCGGGGGTTACAGGTTGGCTGCGTTGAGGAACGCCCAGAACTCTTCGACGGTGCGGATTTCCCGCAACTCAAGGTACTCAGGTTTAAAGTCGGCATCTTTGCCTGCGCAGGTTTTGTAGTAGCCGACCGTATGCGGATACTGATTGTCAATTTCAGCGCGGTCTAGGATTTCGCCCAGCCGCAGGCTTTTCACCTCAGAAGCGCCGCCGCCACTTTCAAGCAGCACCACAGCGTATTCGCGGTACTTACCTTTATTGCCGTCTACGGGGAAGCTGATGACCCAGTCGATTTCCTGAAAATGAAACTTTTTGCTCTGACTATCCATCAACGCTCACTATCCACCATCCGTATTTAAGGATTGCAGCAGAACACAAAATGCGGAGCCGCCAGCAGTGGGGTCTGCGCCTAGTGTTCGTCATCTTTCCCGATCAGACTGGGACGGCAACATCATCCCCTATCGAATCAACACCGTCCCAGACTAAAAGGGCTTTGGTGAAAAGGAGAAATGAACCACGAACCAAAAATTAGTCAAACAACTCTTAGAACAACTCCAACAAGAAACCAAAGACCCAACCAAACATAGGAAAACTAAACATCCCAAACACAATGCCATGGATGAAAACAAACGCCTACGAACAAACCACCATCAAAAGAGTAGCCAAAGAACTAAAACACTTAGAACGCAACTGCAACGCAACAAGCCCCGAAGAAGTAAAACTGTACATTGCCAACAAAGATTTTATGGAAAAGGTTTTGGAGGAAAATTGTTAAGAACACTCATGGAAAAAGCTGGGTCAAAAAGAAAACCGATATATTTGGAGACTCAAAAAGAAGAGAATGTTAGTTTCTATGAAAAGTATTGTTTTTCTGTCAAGAAAAAAATCATCCTGCCCGAATCATTGAATTTGCCAATGTGGCTAATGGTTCGAGACAGAAAATAGAAAAAGTATTAAGTTAATTAAACTACTCTACACCAAACAATTCGGATAGTGGAAGATTTGGCTTATAGACCGTGGGTTTGGTTATTAGGCGCGGGTATAGCAGTTGTTTGGATTTGGTTTGCGTTACTCGGAGTTAAATGGGATGTTCTGGTATCTCTCTTTATTGCCATTGCCGTTACTATAATGTTGGGTGCTTTATATGCAGTAATAGACTATCCTAAAACTAAAGAGCTATTAGAATGAAACTAAATTTAATACCTATTCCAACGACCTCTCTTAATCTGCTCTGTTTATTTCCACTCTCTTCCTTTCTATCGTTTATTAGCAAGCTTTTCAACAATTAAAAGATAATCTACCCTGCTTGTAATACCATAAATTTGGTATAACGAAAAATTTTTTTAGAAAAACGACCACTCATGCCCTCTCTCAACTGAAGGGCAACTCAGTCAAAAACCAACACAGGAATGACAAAACCGAAACCAAGTCTTTTCCGCCAATCCACAAGAAAAATGCCTTCTGCTTTCGCAGTCCTCAAGGTAAACTTTTCCCTTTGTTTCAGCCAAGGGTCACTGAGGCTAAAGTTTACTCTCTCGGAACAGGCACCCAAGAAGGGACACATATCAATCCCAACAAGGAATGATGAAAAATGAGACCGCAAAAAATTAAATATCCATATCGAATAAACAAAGATACACTCTTTTAGGGGAGAGAAATAGAATGAAAGAAGAAAACAAGTCCAAGAAAATTACTTTGCCCTAAGGCTGGGACGGCGACATCATCCTCCAAAGGAGGAGCCGCAGGGAGCACTTTGAAGATTCTGATTCAAAAGGGCAAATTAATGAGGGATAGGGTAACATGAAAAGGGAAGACGTAAAGACGTTAGCTTAAACCTGTTGGCTCACCGTCAAATCAGGGAAGCAATGTGCCTTTAGTAAAAATTGACCAAAAGTGCAAGCAATTGAAAGTAATTTAAAAGTAAAAAACATGAAACAACGCCTTTAACAAGAATCTTTTTATTGTGTCTATGCACATAAGACCTCTATTAAAAATAGGGGACAAATGAAAAAAAATGGGACATGAAGTTATTCGTAAAGAAGATCTTAACCCTCAAGATTATTTGATTGAGGTGAAAGCGCCGTTGGTGGCAGAGAAGCTGCTGCCAGGACACTTTGTTGTGCTTATGACGCATCCGAAAGGAGAGAGAATACCAATGTCGGTCCAAAAGGCAGAAAATGGTAACGTAACTTTGTTCATAAAGAGGCTGGGAAAAACCAGCGTTGAACTCGACAAGTTCAAAGTAGGAGACTGCTTAGAGAACGTCATTGGCCCTTTGGGTACCCCAATTGATGTGAAGAAATATGGCAACGTTGTAGTCTGCTCGGACTTAGTTTGTGGCCACGCAGAAAACTATTCCATATGCAAAGCGCTCAGGCAAATAAAGGGAAACCACGTAATTTCCATGCAGACGTTCCCATCAAAAAACATGATTTACTTAGAAAAGGAACTAAGGGAAGTAAGCGACGAATACTACATAACGCTTGAAGACGGCTCCTACGGCATAAAAGGCCACTACCGAGATGTTCTTGAAAAGATGCTAAAAGAAGGCAAAATCGACATGGTTTTTGCAGGGGGAAAAATGGATGCGTATGTACCACTTGCGAAACTCACTAAAGAATACAATGTACCTGCGATGGTCACCTTACGCCCAATCATGGTTGACGCAACTGGAATGTGCGGATCATGCCGCGTATTTGTTGATGGTGAAATGAAATTAGCATGCGTCGACGGCCCGATGTTTGATGCACATAAAATAAACTATGAGGAACTACTGAATCGGGTAAAACTGTTCAAGAAACAGGAAGAAACTGCTTTTGAAGACTATAAGAAGAAGGTGAACTAAATGGCCAAAATCATTAAAGAAAGAGTTCCCATGTCAGAACTTTCTGTTGAAAACAGAATCAAAACATTCGACGAAGTCCCCTTAGGCTACAGTAAAGAACAAGCAATAAGCGAAGCGAAACGTTGCCTTCAATGCGAAGATCCTCCATGCGTAAAGAATTGTCCAGTTCACGTAGACATAAAAGGATTCATAAAAGAGCTATCAGACGGTAACTTCAAAGAAGCTTTCCTCAAAATTAAACAAGACAACCCCATTCCAGCAATCGCTGGTCGCGTATGTCCACAAGAGGCACAGTGCGAGGGGGCCTGTACATTAGGAAAGGCTGGAGACCCCATAAACATCGGCAAACTGGAAGCGTTTCTCGGAAACTGGGCTATGAAAGAAGGAGTCAGGGAACAATTTTCAATCAAGGAAAAAGGCAAGAAAATTGCTATAGTTGGAGCAGGACCGAGTGGTATTAGCTGCGCAGTTGACTTAAGAAAATATGGATACGAAGTAGCCATGTTTGAAGCGCTCCACAAAGCAGGCGGAGTTCTCCAGTATGGAATACCTGAGTTCCGATTGCCCAAGAAAATTGTAGACGAAGAACTTGCCTACCTGAGAGAAATCGGAGTAGACATAAGACTCAACAGCATTGTCGGCCAAAACATATCATTCAAAGAAGTACAGAATGAATACGACGCAGTCTACGTTGGTACAGGAGCAGGAGCCCCCTTCTTTGTAGGCATACCAGGCGAAGAACTCAACGGAGTATACTCAGCAAATGAATTCCTAATTCGAACAAACCTGATGAAAGCATACAAGTTTCCAGAATATGATACACCACTGCTCGTCGGAAAGAAGGTCGGAGTAATCGGCGCAGGCAACGTGGCAATGGACTCTGCAAGAAGTGCACGACGATTCGGAGCGGAAGTGTACATACTCTACAGACGAACCAAAAAGCATTCGCCAGCACGTAAAGAGGAACTGAGGCATGCTCTGGAAGAAGGCATTCACTTCATGGAATTGGTTGCGCCTAACAGAATACTGGGAGAAAACGGTTGGGTTAAAGGAATTGAACTATCAAAGATGGATCTTGGAGAGCCAGATGAAAATGGAAGACCGAAGCCTAAGCTAATAAAGGGAAGCGAATTTACGATGGAGTTAGACACGGTCATAGAAGCTATTGGCACTACACCTAACAGGCTGTTTCTGAGGACAGTACCAGAGTTAAAGACGAAATCGCATGGCATAATCGATGTTGACGAAAACCTGAAGAACATTAACGGCGTCTACGCTGGAGGTGACGCCATAAGTGGCGGAGCAACCGTTATTCAAGCATTAGGAGAAGGCAGAAAAGCCGCTAAATCAATACATGAATACTTAGCCGCATGTTAAGAGCATGCACAACCCCCAAATTTATTATCCGCAACCCAAGGAAGCAGGCGTGTAGGGCTGCAAACGATTCGCCCAAATTAAGCCTCTTCCACCTTTTTTATCAAGAAAACTATCAGATCCAGAAACGACTTTTCACGAACATATTAGCTGTGAACAGTAATTTGCATAGAAACCTATATGGGAAGCGTCACTGTTTGCTTTTCCGAACCATAAGCCTTACATCGAAAAAACCTTGAGCGGATAAAAGTAGAGCGAAGGAAGCTAACTTTATCAACATGCTAACTTTATCACATTGAAGAAGAAAGCATATTACGCTTTAAAGTAAGAGGCTATTGATTCTGCACCACACTTTTTCCCCAACGGAATAAAAAGTCTTTTTATTAAAAGCTGGGACAAGCAAATCAGCCCCCTTTGATAATGTACCATCCCAGTCTTTTAACATTGTGAACGGTAATGCTCTGGAGGCAACGCGACGACTACGAAGAATCAACAATCAAATCTTCAATATTAATGCCACAGTTTACAGAGAAAAACTGAACCCAATTTGTACATGAAGTTTTGCGACGAATAATTGTAATATTTCATCGGAAACTAAATGCAGTATTTGTTCCGTTATCCTGGCTTTTTTTCCATACAATTATAACTACAGATAATACTGTGACTATGAAAGCCGCAAACCCAATTCCTATGATTTCAAAAACCACGGGTGACACTTGAGGCGACGTTGACAATTCACCTACAGCATAAACACTGCCAGAGTGGGAACCTGTGTAAAGCACACCATTTGCAACAGCTGGAGATGACTGGTAAATTCCGTCATTTGTGTAAGTCCAGATTGCGTCGCCAGTGGTTGCGTTCAAGGCATAAACGTGGCTATCTTGTGAAACAAAGTAAACCGCGTCATTTACAACAACAGCAGACGAAGAAAGGTCATTCCCTGTAGGGTAATTCCAGATTTCAGTTCCTGTTGTGGAGTTTAAAGCATAAAAGATGTTGCCTTGAGAGCCTACATAGACTATCCCGTTGACAACTGCAGGGGATGCTACGACCATGTTGATGTTGTTTTCACTTTGGAAAGTGGTAAAACTCCAGAGTTTGGCGCCATTAGTGGAATTCAGAGAGTAAACGTTGCCGTCTGTTGAACCAAAATAGACTATTTCATTAACAACGGTGGGCGCACCGACAATCATGTATCCTGTTTTATAACTCCACTTTTCACCGCCAAACAAGGCATCGAAAGCGTAAAGCTTGGTGTTTTGTGAACCGATGTAGACTGTTCCGTTTGCAACAGTGGGAGCCGAGAAAACACCGTAAAACTGACCACTGCCAGCGGATGGAATACCAACCACGTTGTCCCAAATTGTCTGTCCACTTGAAGCATTTAATGCATATACCACTCCGTCACCCGAGCCAATATACAAAATGCCATTAGAAACAGCAGGATATGAATAGGGTATGTCAAAAAAAGTTCGTTGCCACAACTTCTCTCCAGTATGTGCGTCAAAGGCATAAAGGTCATCCCTTGCATTAACGTAAACTACTTCATTGATGACTGTGGGAACGGCAACGGCATCCATGTCCACGTAACTGTAATTCCAAATTCTTGTGCCATTAGCTGCGTCCAAGGCATAAAGACCTTGATTAGGACCTCCACTACAGCTTATGTAAACTATGCCGTCGACAACGGTCGGTGAAGCAAAAGCAGGGTCTCTATACTCTACTCCGCCTTTGTAATAAGGAACTGTGTATTGGGGTAGAGTGAAATTCCAAAGCAGATTAGGCACAATTGCCGAGTTATCTTCAGGTTTTAAGGTGGATTCGGAAACAGTTTGAGCCATACTCAAATACAGATTATCAGCAGAAACCAATATGCATACTGCCATAACTATTAGAAAGGCTGCTGTAAACTGTTTCTTCATGCCAATTTCATAGACAATTAAATAATCAGTTGAATATAAGGAGCACATGCAAAAGATGGTTTAGCATAAGACAACTACTAAACCAAAAAACACCGCGACGGAACTGCCAATCCATATCGTCGGAAATATAAACCTGGAGCCTCGGGGAGAAAAATTCTTGAACGTTTTTTTCCAAATCTGAAAGAAATGGAAAGCATCGCCAAAAACATTTAATAGTTAGAAATATATAACTTTATGTTGTATATTTCAAATAAAATGTTAGATATACTTAAATGGAGGTTTGGAACCATGAAGAAATACAGAAAAACACTATTCATTTTGGGAATATTGATTTGTTTAACTGGAGCGGGGCTGATGTTTGAGGGAGCAATTTTGGGTGAAACAACAACAGGCATCGCGACGGCGCTGGGAATAACTGGAATCGGTCTAATCGCAACCCAACGAAGAGCAATGAACCGCGGAGGTGAATAGACCTGGCTGCGTTTGAATGGCCAATAATTCTTAGCCTAAATGCGGCGCTGATTATCTTACTGGGAATATTTGTAATCTGGAAAGTGCAAAGAGACAAAAAAGCAGGATACCCAACGAAAGATGAACGAACGTCAAAGATTCAGGGAAAAGCAGCAATGGGCACCTACTGGATAAACTTAGCCTTCATGGTATCAATACTGCTATGGAATATTTTCGGAAAAGAGTTTCTAAGCTTGCCTGAACTGGAAACAGGATGGGCGGTAATTGCCATAATGTTGGTATCTGGAATCTCTTTTGGTTTACTGAGCTGGTACTACGCCAAAAAAGGAGAACTCTGATGAAATTCAAAACGCGAATCAAAGAGTTCAGAGCACGATACGACCTATCCCAAGGCGACCTCGCAAAAAAAGTGGGCGTCAGAAGAGAAACCATCCTTTACCTCGAAAAAGGCAAGTACAATCCATCACTAATACTGGCTCACCAAATAGCCCAAACACTAAAAGCCACAATCGACGAACTTTTCATTTTCGAAAACGGAAAAACCCAAAGCGAACACGAATAAAAAGCAGGGAAAAATTTCCGCGCTAGATCACCACGCAGTAGAGGAACCACAGGTTTCACAGGCTCATTAATCGTCGGAAATAGACGCAAGCTGCTCCTAAGACGCAGCACTTTCGGGGAGTTGCATCTCCATCTCTTATCTTAAAGGTGTGTTAGCTAAAAGGGAAATATGCTCTTTTTTGGAGCTAACAGCCAAAGATTCTGTATGTGAAGGAGGAATTGGTTTGCATCATCCCTGCGTGGTTTTGCTATGTTTTGTGTGGGTTTGGGTTTTATAAAAAGGGGGTACTTCTTGTGCGGTCAGTGTTGTGGGCGTTTTAGCATGTGAGGTTAAGGTGAAGTGGTGGGGGAGGTCGAAGAGGTGGGGGAAGTGGTAGGAGACGAGCTTGAAGAAGAAGTCGGGCTTGAAGAAGGAGATGTTGTGGGGGACATAGTGGGAGAAGTAGTTGGGGACGTAGTAGGGGAAGTGGTTGGGGAGGTTGTGGGGGACATAGTGGGAGAAGTAGTTGGGGACAGGGTGGGGGAAGTAGTCGGAGAAGTAGTTGGCGAAGTGGTTGGGGAGGTTGTGGGTGGAGCGGAGGTGGTTGGAGTTGCTGTAGGGGTAGTAGTTGGCGAAGTAGTGGGGGAAGTCGGAGCAGTTGGAGAAGTGGGAGCAGTTGTTGGTGGGGCAGCAGTTGGAGACCAGCCTTTGATGAAGCCGAATTGGTGCGTAAACTGGTGCGTGTAGTTTGGTGGGAGGAAGAAGGTTTCTCCGATGCCGAACCCGTCCACGTTGCTCATGTCTCCTGTACCTGTCAGCTTAAAGGTGCTTACACCAGCATAGTTTTCTGGCGTAGTCATGTTGCCGTCAGGGGAAACTTGCAAGCCTATGAATTGGGCAACAACCCAGTATTTGAGGGTGGGCTGTCCAGTCATGTTAAAAGTGATTGTGCCGTTGATTCTTGCCACTCCAACTCCAGTTACGGGGTTAAATTCAACGTGATGCATTGCGGAAACGTTGAAGTCTTCGGGGTAGCTATACACATGACCACCGATGGTGAGGTTGCCTTCCACAAGCCCGTTAACTGTTTGGTTCATGATTAGAAGGTTGGGAAGGCTACTGTTATCTACACCCGTAACGTTCACTGGGTTCGGGATAGCCTGCAACTCGTAGCCCACATACTCATCCTGCTTGGGAGCTTGCTGGTTCACCTGGTTCACCTGCGCTTGAGAAACCAACAACAAAGTGGACGCTACCAGCACCGCAATTAACGCCACAGAAACTAAGACAGTTCTTTTCTTCACATTTTTCACCTCCTTTCCGTTAGATATGCGTAAATGGCTCCAAAGAACCAAAACCAGAAACTTGAACACCCCACTTAAACCTAAGTTGGCAACAAACAACAACCACCAAAACGATAAACACTCATACAACAACAAACAGAAAAGAAACCGCCAGCCCCAAAAAAAGGCAAACTAAACAGGGTTACTGTTGCAGCGGTTTTGCTTGGCGTACTGGTGCAGACGTTGCAGTTGCCAGTTGCGCTCCTCTACGAGCCCAGCGTCCAAGTTGTGGGAGTTTGCGGCTGCGGCTGTGAGGGCGTAGACGGCGGCGCCGATGGAATGGGGGGCATGGGCTGTTGCTACTGCTTGCCCTGCGGAGCGCGCGGCATAGCAAGCCGCCTCAGTTTCCGCTGACGGGCTGCGGCGTGAGAACCCAGCGAAGCGCCACGTATGACTGCCATCTTGAATTTGCCTGTGGTTGCCCATGTTCGGCAGGTTTGGATGGCTTTTCGCGGTCGATCATCCTTAGGGTGCCGCTCCTCAAAAAATGGGAGTATGTGTTCTGCGCAGTCCACCGCCCAAAACGCCAACAGTCTCTTGTTCCGCCTGAACGCCTGATGTCCCGAAAGTTCTGAGGTGGGCAGGTTTAGAATTTCCACAATTGCCCTTCTGACTTGGGAAGCTAACGTGGGCAATTTTAGCTTGTGAGATTTGTCTGTGTTTGTGTTGGTGTGTGGGGTGTTTTTCAAGCGGTTCTCCGGCAGTGGTTGGTTATTTGTGGTAGGTTCTTATGGGCACCAAGGGTATGGTGTCGGTTTCGATGACGCCGTCGATTAGGCGGATGGACTCGCTTACGAAGCGTAGGGCGTCGGCGTTGGTGTCTGCTTGGAACAGAACGGCAAAGTCCCATTGCCCAAAAATTTGGTAGGCTTCCATGAGTTTTACGCCTTGAAAGGTTTCTTCTTCGAATTGCTTTAAGGGTTCGTAGAGTTTTGCAGCCGTGTTCGGGCTTAACTTAATCATCAACAGGTATTTTTGAACTGAGGTTTCCATATTAACCATCTTAACCCACCTTTGTTTAGGTGTTTCCTTCTAAAAAGGGTGACCACTCCAAACGGCAGACGCTTCCCGTTAGGGTACGGCTTAAGGCGGGTACATCTGGTTGGCAGCCAACGGTTACCGTCAAACTGTAGCAAAGCAAGTTTAATTATCCCGAAAAGCTAATCCGCTAGTGGGTTTTGAATTGAAAGGCATAGTCGTTTACGACACCACCCACGGAAACACCGAGAAAGTCGCTGAAACCCTCGCCGAGACACTCAAAGAGTCGGGCGTAGAAGTTGACCTCTTCTACCTAAAAGACGTAAAGAAACTAACCACACAAAACTACAGTTTTCTGGTTCTGGGCGCGCCCACTAAACTTGGTACCATGAGCTTTACCTTCAAACGCTTTCTGGGCAAAGTCAAAAGCGAGTGGGCGGGTAAGCCGTTTGCAGCGTTTGACACGGAGAACCCTGAGAACATGGAGAAGGACGAGTGGAGTGCAGCCGTGAAAATTGCGGAGAAACTCAGAAAAACAGCTGAAGCAAATGCTGCCCGTCCTGAAAGCCGCTGTGATAGGGCAAAAGGGACCGCTGCTGGAAGGAGAAATCGAAAAGACACAAGAGTACGCGAAGAAACTTGCCGCCAAGTTGAAGGAAGAAACAGCCTAAGCGTGGCAGACGGCGCTCAAAGCCAAACGGTAGCGTGCGTTTAGGGCTGTTTTTCTCGTTGAGACGGTTTGGGTTTTTTGTGGTAGGGTTTCCAGCGGTATTTTGGGTTGGAGCCTTTGGGTTTGGCTCCTTGGTAGCCGCATGCGTAGCATTTTCCGTCATGCACCGAAACAAGGTCACCACAGTTTGGACACCGATACTTCTCCGCTTGACTTTTCAGAAACTCCTCCATGCCTTTATCCCGCATCATCTTCTGGTTCTCCACCATACTCATACCAAAACGCGCACGATAATACTCATCAATCCGAGCCAAATTGCCACAAGGCATATCCGCACATTCATAGCAGAAACGAATTTGCTTTTTCCTTATTTTTTCACAGTCCCTTCTGATAAAAGCACAGTTCTTGTTACGAACTAAGCAGCCTGTGCAGTGTGACACTTCGCCTTTCTTGTAGGGTATGCCCCGTGAATAGGATAGATATGCTTTGCAGATGCCGCAGTTCATGCCACATGGTGCAATCAGGTCAGAAGTAAGCGGTTTAGCCATGTTCTCTTTATGATGGGGAATATTAATAGCCTTATCGCAGCAAACGCCCATCCTCATCGCCTTCACTATCAGTGTACTTAGAGAGCGTATTTGTGAGTAAATGAGTCTTCGTGTGAAGACTTATAGGAAATATCGCCAACAATTTAATTGGAGGCTGTTTTTTATGAAAATCGATGATGTGATAATAGGAATAGTTGTGATAATTTTCGCTGCTATTTTGCTTGGCGATGCCATACTGACAACCTACAGCCCAACAAGCAGGTTACTTTCGCCTAATGACGTTAAAGGTATCACGGGATTCACTTTTGTAGTGGTCGCTGTTTACATTTTCTTGAAGGCAAGAAAATAGAGCCAAAGAATCCCCCATCCCTTTTTTGTAAACCACCTTTAGCATCCATTCCTCAATTTAGTAGCACTCCACATTTTGTATCCTTGTCTGAATTGATAGATGACGTTAAGCTTTTTAGAAAGGCGGATGAATCCTCATAGATGTAGGCAAACGGATATGGAAATTAGGAAGGATATTTGCCCAGAAAAAGATGATGCCCAAGAGTATTTACAAGCATTAGCTTATAGGACACAAGAAGCCTTCCCAACTGCTTTTTCTTCAGTTGATGATGCAGTTAGGTATGTAAACAAGTTTAAAAACCCAAAAATAGCAAAGCTGTTTCTCGATATTGGAGACTATTATCATTCTGCTAAATTTTGCTCATGCCCAAAATGTACCCCGCCTAAAAAAATCGAAACCTGCCCGTACTGCAACAGCAAGTTTGAGAGACCCGCCTTTATTGTACTAATTACGGCTGTTTCAGTTATGGAAAAACTGGCTTCCGTGGACTCCAGCAGCGTCGAAAGCTGGGTGGACTTCCATGAGTGGGTAAGCAGAAAAGACATAACCGCAGAATATGCTCAAGCGCTTAAAAAGGGAAAATTCAGAGATTTCAAAGCGCTCATGGACAGTTTAAAAGCCCGTTGGAGCGCAGAATTTGGCAGCCTCATAAAAATTACGGGTTTTCTTAAGACAATTATGAGTCCAGAGGAAAAACGAGCACTTGTCAAATCAATTCTATACATGCAAAAGGTGCCTGAGTTACCGTCTGAGAAGCTGAAAAACAAAGAATCGAGCACAAATCATAACCATAACGAAGAAAGAGGGCAAGCAAGTACGGAGCAGACCCATAAAGCGATTTTTAAGAATCAAGAAGACGTGAAACGTTACGTCAAACAAAACGGGTCTAACACTACTTGGGAGGCTTTGCCTGCATGTTATGAAGAAAACAGGTATTGGAACTGTTATGCCACAGATTGTTCTGGGCGGGGGGTAGGTTATTGCCGTTTTGAGAATGACTGCGCATTGTTAGCTGATGAAAAAAGACTTGATAAGTGCTTTAAGGCAACCGTGAAGACGATTTATGACTGGCGTAGCAAATTTGTTCATGACGTACAACTGCCTCCAATAGGGAAAACTACCATTTATGATGGTACAAGCTACAAAAAGAGAGATGTTGTTGCAGAATTAACAATCACGGAATTTGAACCAGTTTTTGAACGGTTAGTTAAAAAAGTCTTCGATGAGTTGTGAGCATCATCTTAACTATAACCAAATCTTCTGGCACCTACAAAGTTTACCTTCAGGGGTAGACAAAACGCTATTAGATAGAGTGAGTAACAAGGGGAAAGTGAAAATCTATGGTGAATACGCCAAGCGGTTATGACTTGTACGAGTTACTCAGCGCCCTCCAAAAGTGCATTCGCAGGGGTTTGGAGTATGAGGCGGCGCATTTTGCGGTGGAGTTGGAGGAGTTTAATCCGACTGCGCTGTGGAATAGGCTCAAAATTATCGCTTCGGAGGATGTTGGCTGCGCGAATCCGCTTGCGCCTGTGCTTGTTGAGACGTTGTTTAAGGAGTATCAGGCGTCCAAGAGCAAACTCAACGACGACTCTTATCGGCTGTTTTTGGTTAACGCGGTCGTTTGCCTGTGTCGTAGCCCGAAGAGCAGAATCTCCGACGACCTGCTAAACGTGGTTTACTCGGAGAGGGGGGAGGGGAAGCGTTTGGAGATTCCGGACTTCGCCGTGGACATGCACACCAAAGAAGGCAAAGCACGAGGACGCGGCGTAGACCACTTCTTCACCGAAGGCAACAGGTTAGAGAATGAGGCGTTTGCGAACCCGTACACGCAGCGGTCAAGGGAACTGATGGAGAAGCGCAGAAAAACCGAATAAAAAACCCCAAAAAAGAAACCAGAAAAAAAAGTCTCCTGTATTTCTTTGTAAATTTATGAATTTGTGAATTTCGTGAGGATTCTTTAGGGCGAAGAGGCTTTGGTTTTTTGGAAGTGCCGAGAAAACGTTGTGTTTGCTGTTTGAGGCACAAAGAGAAATCGGAGCGGAGCAGCGTTGTAGCGGAGGCTCTGAGGGGGCTATTCGGAGAAAGTGCCCGATGCAACTGGCAAAACACGGCAGGCACGAACCTATTTGGATGCTATTAGAAATAGTATGCAGAAACGATAGGGGGAGGGTCGCTATTGGCGAAATTTCAACTCAAAAACATGTTAAAAACAGACATGGTTACCCAGCTTTTTCCCGCAGTTTAGAAGACTTATTTGGAAAGTACAGTACGCGGACTCGGTTGAGGATTATGCCTGCGATTATGCCTCCTGCAGCGCCAAAAATCAGATGCGACGCCCCTGCAATGCCGATGCCAGCCAGCAAAATGTTGGCGTTTAGGCTCAAAGCGCTGGTTATGGAGTAGTTAACCGCCATCTTGGCAAAGCTCCCAAACGCACCCAACAAAACCGCCACAAACACGTTACCCAAGTGCTCCTTGAAAAAAATCCCAAAAAGGTCCATCGTGACGCCCATGGCAGTGTACTCAAACACCTTCAAGATGCCCGTGCTACCCATCCCGATGGTACCAATGAGTAAACCCGAAAGCACCCCAATATACGTGCCAGAACCAAACTTACGCACCAACCCGATACCGACGATGAACGGTATGACCCAGAGAATGGCGTTGTGCCCAGGCAAACGCATAGGCGTCTTAAAAAAAGTCTTCAAAACAAAAACCAACGCCGCCATCAACGACAAAAAACAAACCTCGTAAAGCAGAAAATACTTCCGATCCCGCATAGCAAGTCACCGTTTAGGACGCGCTTGACCGCAACCGCAGCCCAAAATCCTCCCCAATTACCCCATTAACGGCAACCAACAACACGAAGGTTTCCTGCACGCGGCTGCCCGTGAAATCCACATAAAACGTGCCCGACAAAGCATCCGTCACCGTCACCTCGCCACTGGGGTTCTTGGGGTCAGTAGTGAAGTGCAAAGAATTCAACCCGCCCCCAGCCTTCTCAAACCGCATCAAATACGTGTCATCCCCAAAATCATCAAACACTGCACCTGCCGCGTTACTAACACGCACATTCACATGATTCACATCAGACAAAACCTGCGAAGAAAGCAACATGCTGTTCTCGCCAGAAGCTGACTCCGTTACGTAGAAGCCACTTGCACCGTCACCTTCCACACGGTTCGTCCAAGAAATCCCCCCGTTCTCACCGATGTAACCGTACACATGAAAAGCAGCCGTCCCACGCAAACCCGTAAACTCATAATCCACCTGCACACACGGAAACGTCGAAGTCAAATTACTCGTCGCGTTTAAATCCACAAACATCAAATAGAAATCCGAACCACTCCCCGCAACATCCGCGGGAACCACAGGCAACTCAGACGCATACGGAACCCAACCTTGAGGACCATACAAGAAACTGGAAGCATCAAACCGCTCATCCAAACAGTAATTGCCCACAGTCAGGTCAGCGTCTTGGCTAAGAAACGCCAACTGCACCGCAAAAACTCCACCAAGCAGCAAACCAAAAACCGCAAACGCCACAACCAACTTAACAGCAAACCGCATCTTAAGCCCTCTTCAACGCCTCATACCCGTCTTCAACTTCCGCAACAAACAAAACTGCCTTTCCACCGATAAACGACGGCGTCGCATGCTTAGGAACACGCACCGTCCCTTCAGAAAGTTGTTTGCCCTGCAAAGTCATAACCACATCAACACCCGAAGACAAAACCTCCTGCACAGAACAGTCACCTGTCAAATCGCGGTTCTTACCCCGCAACAGAAAACGTCCATCACAACCCAACGAAGCCAACCCCACACCCGCCAAAGCACCAATTACGCCGCCGTTGGTTCCGCCTAAACCTTCCAAACGAATCCCACAGCCTCCGGCAACCTGCAACGCGCGTTCCTGTGAAACCACAACCGACTTAGCATCTTGACCAAAAGCCACCACGGCAGGCACAACCTGACCCGCAAAAGCAACCGCCAACCCAGGATCACTCCCCACAATAAAATCTTCAAGCATCAACCGCCGAACCAACCCAAAAACCGCCTCAACCGCAGACTGTGGCGCCTCCACATGAATCACGGCACAACTGTTATGCGAAGTAAACGGCACGTCAGGATGAACAAACAACTGATGACGCGTGACCCCAAAAACTCCAAACCGTGCCGAAAGCGCAGCAGCTACGTCTCGAGCAAGCCTGCCAGTGCCGCGAGAAACCAAGATGTCTGTATCATCCAAGCCAACGTATATCAACTGCGCACCTCGATGTGTTCACCAAAACATGACAGCCTTTTCTAATAAACTTGCTGAACAAGCCCCAACCAACTGCACACGCAACTGCCGACCCGAAAAACCGTCAATTCTGGAATACGAATAAATTTGAGGAAAAACCTTACTATTACAACATACGACATATCTTGTAGTAACATACTGTTACCACAAATGTTTGTTCTTACGTTACCTAAACCGAACAGCTACTCTCTGAATCCTTAACCTAACCAGCCAAGGAACACGCATCACGGAGGCAAAAGGCATACTTTCAGCAGCATCAAAACCGAAATTCAAAAAATGGGTCTCCTTATCCGTAGCGCTGGGATTTGCCGCCTTCACACTCTACATGTACTTCTGTACCGACTTCACCAAAATCGTCGGAACTATAGGAAAAACCAACCCATACATCTACGCCTTGGCGTTTCTATGCGTAATCTGTGGCACCACATTCAACACGCTAACATGGCACAAAATCCTCACAAACCTCAACGTCCCAACCACCTTCCGAAGAGCCTTCAGCTTAAGCTGGGTCGGAACCTTCGTTGACTCCCTCAGTCCAGGAGGCTGGTCAGGAGACATCTTCAAAACATACCTGCTTTCAAAAGACCAAGGCATAGACGGTGCAAAAGCCGCAGCCGCCATAGTCGTAAAAAACGTTCTTGAACTACTCATAACGTTAGCCGCGTTAGTGACGGGAATGGTGTTGTTAGCAGTGAACTATTCCTTGAGCGGGACAGTGACAATTGCCATCGGAGCAACCATGCTTCTTCTGGCGTTGCCGCTCGTATGCATTGTTTACTTGAGCGCACATCTGGGCGCAACTAACAAACTGTTAGGGTGGGCAAAACGTGTCTGGACGCGCGCCAAGGGAAAACCGTTTGAAGAAATAGATAGCGGTGAAGATAGGATACAAAAAACGCTTACCGAATTTCACGACGGCATTACCTCCATTAAGAAAAAACCAAAATCCATGATTGAACCCATCCTGCTGCAAAGCGTAGCTTGGGCATTTGACATCCTTTCCCTGTTCATTGTTTTTGCTGCCCTTGGCTCTTTGATTACGCCAGATAAGATAATAATTGCAAACACGATAGTGGTGAATCTCCAAAGTCAGGGGGTTGCTCTGGCAGGCTTCGCTCAAATTGCCTCAAGCACCGTTTACACGGTTTTAGGCATTACACCTGTTTTGGCGATAGCTTCAAGTGTGCTGTCAGGGGTTGCAGTTTTCTGGTTCAAGATTGCAGTTTCGTTTGTCGCCTTCCAAATCATAGTTTTTGACCGTTATGTCCCGTTAGTCTGCAAAAAATGCGGGTCTAGTGAAGACTG
Organism: Candidatus Bathyarchaeota archaeon; assembly: GCA_026014615.1. Classification (GTDB taxonomy): domain Archaea; phylum Thermoproteota; class Bathyarchaeia; order Bathyarchaeales; family Bathycorpusculaceae; genus JADGNF01. Next base: position 161,359 of record JAOZHZ010000018.1, read on the forward strand.
CGAGAAAAGTATTGAACAAAAGCCCTTCACTATTTAGAGCGTACAGAGTTTCGAACACAAATCCGCGGTCAAAAGCAAAGAAGCCTTGCAAATCAGCTATTTAGCTGATAATCGTTTACCTTATGCGTTTTGCCTTAACAAATAATAACGCTGAAAACGCTTCTATACACGTGAAGGGAAGATGATGAACGTCTCAAAAGCGAGGAAATACAGCTGCATCAACTGTGGAACACCCTTTGAGATTTACCCTCCTGACGACCTTCACCGAAAAGCTTCAAGAATCGAAAAAGAATGCGAACAAAGCGTAAAGGTTTACTACCAATGCCAAAAATGTGGTCACAACAACACCATCTACTGGTGCCGCATGCGACGACACCCCGAATGGTACGCATAACCGTCCAAAACGGCAGGATGTAGCCTGCGAACATTTTTTTTCAGCGTTAAGCCTAAGCTTAAGTCTAAACAGAAATTTTTTCAGCTCAGAATAACCCCGAACATTTTAGTCAATACCTATAAAAATGCAAGTCTACCCACAATGAGTGCCAGTACGAGAGTGCTCAGAAGTTAAAATCTTGAAAATCTCGTGTATAATGGAGATTACAAAAAATGAAGTATGACCAGCTTTTCGCTTATGCAAAACCGTATTTGGAAAAGAATGACTTGGGAGCGGCACATACGAACCGAGTTCTCGCCACAGCAAGAACCCACTTTTCGATTCCACCAGAGTTAGAGGAACTTACCATCTGCGCTATAATCCTTCACGACATAGGCGGCAGCAGCATCAAAGAGCAATATGAGAAGGGACCAGAAATCGCATCTTCTCTTCTGAAGAAAATGGGCTGTGACGAGGACTTTGTTAGTCAAGTTTCGTTAATTGTGGGCACGCATCATGACCATCCAGACGAACCTTCGGCGCCGTTTAGGATTCTTTATGATGCGGATAAGCTGGTCATGTTTTCACATGAAGAATTCCCTGTTTACGATTCGAGACCAAACTTCGACTGGGACAAAATTATCGATTTATTTTATTCTGAAAAAGCAAAGCATCTTGCGAGAGAAAACCTGAAAAAACGACGAGAAGAGCAATAAACGCGATTGAACACCTTTTCAGGTTCTGCACAAAAGGAAAAACAACAAATTGCTTCCGAAAAACTAAGCGAAAAAACTGAGTTGTTTTGTGGAGCTGGGGATGGGAATTGAACCCATATAGAGCAGCTCTGCAGGCTACCGCCTGAACCATTCGGCCACCCCAGCTTAACGCTGCGAAAAGAACCTTAGTTTAGACTATAATAAAAATATTCTTCACATACAACGCTATTGTCTTCGCAGAAAACGGGGATGGTTGTTTAGTTTGGTGGATTATTGAACACATCCATGAAGATTTGCCATGAAGGCTCAGCATGTGTTACCTTATGCGTTTTAATGTTCACGTTGTACAATCCGTAGGACCAGCCATCATAATGAAGCTCTTCTTGTCCGCTCCAGTACCACAACTGATAAACTTGTCCTATATTTGGTGAATTCATGGTTTCGTTGCACAGGTAGGCGAGGATTTCGTGATCCCAAGCTGGAAGTTCATTAACGTGTATCGGCTTACCCAACAAATCGGAGTAGTATTTACACATCTCAACAACCTCAGTTACCCTTGTTAATGCCCCTTTGGATTCCCCAACTTGCGGTGGAACGTTATCTGCCCACAGGTTAATGCCGATGTAGTCTGAGTAGTTAGCCCAGTACGGAACACAGTCCTCTTCCGTAGATGGGTTAAGTGGGAAGTCCCAGTGGAGTGCCCAAAAACCGTAGGGCATCAAAAACTCGGTGCTGAAGGGAACGCTACTGAGGTTTTTCCAAGTTTCGTATTCCATTTTAAGCACTGACTGTGCTTGCTCTTTTGTGCGAAAGTGATTATAGGGTTCGTTGAAGCCCACCATCAAAACCACATTTGAATAATTACTTACGGTGGAGCTTAGGTTGCCGTACCAGTTAGTGTACCATTGTTGGCTTAAGGTTGCCGTGTCGTTATACTTCCAGAAAGGGTACACGTAGTGCCCGTACTTTTGGTCAAACGCGTAGTCACATCGAAGCACCACCTTATAGTCTTTGAACTCTTGCAGCCACCGCGAAAGGCGCGCAGATGCATCCCAGATGGCACCCGTATTGTTGTCGCCTACCCAGACGCTAAGCTGAACACCAGTAACGACTTTCAATTCATCCAGCATAGAGTGAATAACAGAAGGCTCCAAATCGTCGTTAACGTGCATAACCACATAGACATCGTCGTAAACGGCGTTGACCTTAACTGCCTCCGCCGGCTGATTGTAAACGTTAAAGGAAACTGATAAAAGAAACATGCAAATGAGCACACCAGCTATTCTTAGGGTAAGAGCGGATTTTTTCATTTTGCCTCAGTTCACACCTTTATTGAAGCTGTAAAAATATATGCATTTAGCAAAAATCAGACTCAAGCAAAATTGCGACGAAAAGCTACTAAGAGTAGAAGCCATGAAGATTGCGTGTTTTACCTCGGTGAAACGAAAAAAGCATAGAAAACGAAGAGAACGTTTATAGTCAGAACCAAACACTCTAAGAAAAGAATGGGTTCAGGAACAAACGCTGGAGTTTGAAGATGGCGGCATTCACCATCATAACCGACGTTTTAATTGTGTTGGCAGCAGCGCTTCTGGTTGGGGAACTGTTTGAGCGTTTCAGCCTGCCCTCAGTTGTAGGCGAAATTTTAAGCGGCATGATAATCGGGCCGTCAATGCTTGGGTTGGTTGCTGCAAACGACGCCATCCGAGCCGTCTCCTCCATCGCCTTATTCTTCATAATCTTTCACATAGGCTTTGAAATGAGAACCCACATGGTCAGAGGCAAACTTTTCGGAGCCTCCCTGCTTTCCATAACCAGTTTTCTGGTGCCGCTTGCCTTAACCGCCGCGGCTGCCCTTGTGTTTTTCCCCTTCGGAACCAAAGCAGACTTCATCATTGCCTTAGCAATCTCTATACCATCCATCTCAATTATATCAGTCCTCATCTGGCAGTACAACCTCCTCTGCACCATGACCGGACAAGTCATCCTATCCTCAGTCACAATATCAGACGTGCTGGCTTTCGTTATTCTCGCAGGTGTTGTGCGACCTTTAGAAAGCACCTTAACAATAGTCATGGAAATCGCGATTTTCGTGGTTGCCTTCGTCGTTATAGACTGGATTTTGAACCGAAAACCTGAAGCATTTCAACAGTTTCTGACACGCTCAGTAAAAGTGTTCAAAAGAGAAGACTTTGCGTTTGTATTTTTGATTATCGTGGCTCTTTCTGTTTCAGCAATCTTCCAAAGTATAGGCTTAAGCTACATTTTGGGGTCTTTCTTCGCAGGACTAATTGTTCACGATGGATTAATCGGCAGAAACGCGTTTGGCAGAATTTCCCAGACACTTTCAACCATGAACAGGGTCTTTTTCATTCCACTGTTTTTTGGTTTTGCAGGTCTAGAAGTCATATTGGCAAGCATAAGCTACTTTTACTACGTTGGTTTGGCTGTGCTTATTGCAATAGCATTAGGCGCAGGGGTAGTCTTAACTTACTATGTTTCCAAAAAAACCTTGCAGCCTAAAATGGACATTGCCCCTAAGCAGGTTGCAGGTATTCTTGGAGGAAGAGGAGCCATCGGAATTGTCATAGCATCTGTTGCTTTAACCGAAGGCTCGATAAATGAGGCAGGATTCTCGTTAGTTATTCTTGCCACTTTGATTATGTCGTTGGCTATTCCGTTTCTTGCTGGAAAGATCATTCAGAACAAAACGACAAACTGATTTCTCAGAGTCGCAACAGCTTTCAGAAGGAACGGATTTTTTGGTTTTGGCTAAAACTCTTTTAGGTGCTTGTTGAATTAAGTGTTGGGGTAAATCATGGGTGACAGCGCCTTCGTATTGAACGTTGATAAGGCTTTAGCTAGTTTAATCTGGAATACCATTAAAGATTGTGCTGAAGTAAAAGGGTTGGTATCGAGTGAAAAACAGATTTCGTTTGCTTCACCAAAAAAATGTGAAGCGGACAACTCCAAAAAGCTGTCAGTGTTCCTTTACAGCATCACCGAAAATGCATCAGCCAGAAATGAAGCCGCCAATGTGGATACTTCTGGAAAGCCGTGCGCACAAGTCTTTTTCACGCTTCACTATATTGTAACGCCATGCACAGGCAACGAAGAAAACGACCACCTGCTGCTTGGAAAAACAATGCAAACATTGGCAAATTCACCCGTTCTGCCTAACATACGTGATGATTCAGCGGTTGTAGCCAGGTTAGATTCGCTTTCTGTTGCTGAATTAAGTAGCCTTTGGAGTGCTCTGGGCACGCCCATTAAGCCGTGTGCATGTTACACTGTCGCCCCATTGGGAATTAAATGCAGCAACGAACTGGTAGTAACCACAAAACCAGTTAGTACCCCAAGTACCCCACAGGCGGCTACAGAGGTTAACCGTACACTTGAACTTTATCAGGTAGTGCATAAAACGTTTGTAGAGCAGGCAGATGGCTGGAAGAAACGAAACCTGTTTCAGAAGCAGTGGGTTTTCCAAGACTTCAAAAAAATCACTGACATGACGGTTGAGGAAATGCTTTCGGCACTTAACAGCTTGGGTGACAAGTTAGAGCTACACTTGTCCACGTCACAGTACATCAAGCCCCTGAACATTTTAGCTCGATTCTACGAGCACCAACTGAAGCAGTTGAAAAGTTTCGAAAGGTTCTCTGCAAAGCAGAAAGAAAACCTTGACATGATTACACAGTGGATAAAAGACGTTAAAGCCCTAATTGACGCGTTAAGCAGCAGCTAAGACTTAAGTCGCTGGTTCGTACCGTCGTAGTGTTTGGCTGTCAATGGCGATCAGAACGTACTAAAGACAGCAGAATCACTCACAACTACTGCGTCAATAGCTAACTCAAAACCTTGAAATCGGGTCAAAAGCTTAGAAAAAGAAGTATTGCGAACTATGATGTTTGTTTGCCACAGTAGGGGCAGAATTTTGCGTCAGCGGGGAGACGACGTCCGCAGTAAGGGCAGAATTGGGTAGCAGTAGAAGCAGACGCGGTAACAGCAGGAGTTGGAGGAACGTAAGTTTGTTGGGTTCTGTAGGTTGGAGGCGACCAAGTTATGGCAAGGATGCCTCCAATTAGTGAGAGCAGAAAGCCTATGAAGAAGCCTCCAGCGGCGCCCACCCAACTGACAAGCGAGAAAACCAGAATAATTACACCCCAAAAGACATGCTGCGAAGGGTTAGAGCGAAGGCTAAATGCTGTGATAAGGATTATTACTCCCCAAGCAATGCCGAAGATGCCTGCAATTGCTCCGATGCCGCCCATAAAGATGGTTATGGCTGCACTGACTAGCCCAACTAAGAGGCCTGCAAGCAAAATGAAGATTCCGCCTATGATAGACAGGATGTATGCAGTGTTAGGATAAGACTCTGAAAGAGACATAATTGGATTTTACAATCAACGTCTATTTAACATTTCACAGCGTTCCACACTTTTCTCAGAGGAACACTACCGTTAATTTGAGTTAACAGACTTAGGGGGTTAGCTTGAGCGTCCGAAGGATTTCTCGGTAAGCAACCAGCGCTTCTTTCTCATTGGGCACGTTCTTGATGAGCATTCGCCCGTCTTTGAACACACTAACCTCCATCGCCTTAAAGTCAAATTTCAAAGCCAAACGGGACTTCACCCGCACGTGCAAACCGCGCTGCTGCACCAGTTCACAGACTTCGACAAGGTTCAAGTTTAAAGGTTCTTCAGGGTTAACATTAGCGGTATCCTGTCCGCAAAGCCACACCAGCTTCATTTTTAGCGCCTTGGGTAATGTTCCTTCACATGCGGGGCATTTAGCACGTTTAGCGATGTCTATGGTGGTGAAGTACATGTCGGTGAAGTCACAAATCATCAACTTGCCCTTCAATGGCATGCCAACTTTGGCGAGGACTTTTACACCTTCGAAAGCTTGCATAGCGCCGAGTATACCAGGTGTTGCGCCGAGTACGCCGCGTGTATCACATTTAAGCAAGTCATTATCGGACAGGTTAGGCATTATGCATTCCAAGCAGGGTGTCTCGGACGGCACGAAGACGGATAGGTTGCCTTCCATGCCGATGGCGGCGCCAAAAACGTAGGGGATGTTCATTTTTATGCAGGTGCGGTTGACTAAGTAGCGGGTTGCCATGTTATCTAACCCGTCCACCACAAGGTCAACACCCGAGAGCAAACGTTCAACGTTGCCTGCGTTAATATTTTCCGAGAAAGCTTCGGCTTCAATTAGCGGGTTAAGCTGTTGAAGGCGAGCAGCGGCAACTTCCGCTTTAGGGTAATCCACGTCATTGGGCGTGTAGAGAATTTGACGGTGCAGGTTTTTGGCCTCAACAACATCCATATCAATCAAACGAAGCTGCCCCACACCTGCTAACGCAAGATAAAGCGACGAAACCGTACCCAAGCCGCCTACACCAACAACAGCGACTTTGGATTTGCTAAGCCGATTTTGACCCTCTTGCCCTAGCTCTTTGAGTATGACTTGGCGGCTGTAGAAATCCCTTGCAAAACGTTCACGATCCTGCACATCCATAAACTACGCCTCACATCTTTGTTAGTTAGCCGCGGTTTTATATCTGCCTTTTTTCGCAAACTGCCGCTCATAGATGGCTCTAACCCACTGAATCGTGTCTGCATCTTGTGCTGCTTTGTCTTCTCTGATGCGGGTTATCCGCGCAAACCGCAGCGCCATCCTGCTTTTGTATTTGGGGCTTCTTTGGATTTCGTTGTACGCAACCTCAACCACGATTTTGGGAAGCACAACCACACGGTGACCCCCCTGAGTTACGGCTATGGCTTGAAGCCGCTGGGTTAAGTTAGCCATTTCTGCATCGGTCAAACCCTTGAATGTCTTGCCTATTTCCAAAAACTCACCTGAATCTGCATCCCTCGCTGCCAAATAATAATCCGAAAGCCACTTGTGCCTGCGTCTGTAACCCCACTCTGCCGCCGTAATCACCAAATCTAAAGGCTCCAAAACAGGCTTCACTTTTAACCAACGTTTACCCCGCTTACCTGGCGTATAGGGGCTGTCAAGCTTTTTCGCCATTAAACCTTCGTGCCCCGCATCTAGAGCGTCTTTCAGGAACGGTTCAGCTTTTTCCGCGCTGCTCGTAACTATCTGCGATGTGAGCGCAATTTTTCCTGCATTTTTTGCCAGAGTTTGTCTACGCTGGACATAAGGCAACTCAAGCAAGCTTTTGCCGTCTAGGTAAAGCACATCAAACAGGAATAGCCGTAAGGGAATCTGTTTTGCAATATCCTCGATTCTGTGAACACGTTTGAATCGACGCATCAAATGCTGAAAAGGAATCGGCACACCCCCACTGTCCACAGCAACGACTTCGCCCTCCAAAATAGCCTCGCCAGCTTTGACGTTGCTTGTTACAGTGTCCACAATTTCGGGGAGGCTCCGCGTTACGTCGGTGAGGCACCTGCTGAAAATCTGCACCTCGCCGCCAAGCTTGTGAATTTGGATTCGAGCACCGTCGTATTTGAATTCAAACGCAGTCTCCCCACCATGCTCCTTCAATGCGTCAGCCACGTTGTTGGCTACTTGCGCCAGCATAAGCTCTACAGGTCGAAACACTTGGAGGGAAACGTTCTCTAAGCCCGCCTTGCCCTGCACTTTAAAGATACCCGCGACTTCGCCGATGTCACCTAACGCCATGCTTGCCCGCTGCACAGTCCCCAAAGGAACCTCAAACGCCTTCGCAACTGCCTGCTCCATCAACCCCTCGCTGAAGCCCGTTCGCATCTCGCCCACAAGAATCTTCACCAAGTACTTGGCTTCAACTGGTGAGGCTTGGCTGAGAAGCGCGATGATAATGCGTTCTTTCTTTTCTCTGGAACCTGAACCTTCAGCGTCCGCTATGGCTATGAGGCTGCGACAAAGCTCGGTCAAGGTGAGGGAAGTCTGGAACAAGACGGCTTGGCGTTGCCTTTTGGTTTTCTCGTAGACTGCCATGGCTGCGTCTCCGATGTCACCGGTTCTGCTGAATGCCTCGCCAAAAACGTTCCAGTCTGCTCCTGTGACGCGCTGCAGAACACCACTCAAGGTAGCCCAGCTTACCTCCAAAGTTTTGGGGCTGTATTTCTGAAAAGCCCTGCCTAAGATGAAGGAGACGGCGGGTTCCACTTCGTCGGGTTCGAGGGTTTTCAGGAAATCTGCGGCTAAAGTGGTTGCTTGTAGGCGGCTTTGCTGGGATGCTATTTCTTCAAGAAGGCGGGCAAGAGATGCAAAAAATGTTGGCATAACGGTGACCCATCGAACGGATGTTTTAAGGTTTGGTAATTTGTTCTTCCAGATAGTGCTCACTGCTTAACAGCGAGTTTTAAAAAGCGAAGAAAACAATTGGGTTGAAGCGTAAAGCTTCAGGGGGTTAAGAGAACACTGAAAACGATGACTCGCCTTCGGGCTCCTCGTTTTTCTTGTTGATTTCAGCAATTCTCTTAGTGATTTCTTCAACTTCTTTGGTGTTGCCTAAGGCTTTTTGACTGTCACGCGCCTGCTCAAGGGCACTAACGCCGTATCGGTCAAAACCCTTGCCGAGGGCAATGTCAGCGGCTTTCATGAAAAGCTCAACGGCGTTTTCGTATTCTTTTAGTGCAAAGGAGGATTCGCCTGCCTTGTAGTACATTTCGGACGCGCCGAAATAGTTTTGACCTTTATGGTAAAGCTCGGCTGTCCTGACGAACATGTCGCGGGCTTCAACGTACTTGCCGTTTTCCATCAAGGCGCTGGCGTCTTTATGCATTTTGATTGGGTCTTCTTTTACAGGTTTTGCGCTCATTACTTGTCACTCGCAATCCAACAATACTTTGCGGAGACTCCCATTTAGATTTTCCCCCCTCCTTATAAGAGCCAACAACTGTGGGAAAATAGAGTTAAAAGGAACGCTTCAAAGTATAGCAACATAACACGGTGATAGTGATGGCTCAACATCAGCATCGATCCTATAAGGCGGCGTTCACAATCGTAGCCGCAGCCATATTTGCAGCACTTGTCTTTGTGGTAACCGCAATAATCCCCCCCATAGCCATCCCCGCCACATCAGGATACTTCAACCTCGGAGAAACAATCATTTACACAGCAGCCCTAGTTTTCGGACCTTTAATCGGCAGCGCAGCAGGCGGATTAGGTGCATCATTAGCTGATGCGTACTTAGGGTTCGCGTATTTTGCGCCGGGAACTTTAGTAATCAAGGGGTTAGAGGGCGCCATCGTTGGATTCCTTAATGTTAAACTTAAAAAGAAAATTGCTAACTCCACCGTATGTGCAGTCATTGCTGTCGTTGCTGGAGGGTTAGAAATGGTTGCAGGATACTTCCTTTATGAGCAAATCGTTCTTGGATACCCGTTTGCTGTTGCCCTTGTGGAAGTGCCGTTTAACTTGGTGCAGATGACAATCGGTTTAATCGTAGCGGTTCCAATCATGCATGCTGTACAACGGGTTTTCCCACAGCTTAAAAGCTCGGCATACTAAAGGTTAAGACGTGTATAAGATGAAGTTGCCTGTTGGGAAAATTCCTGTTGATATTCTCAGGGAAGTTGTCTTCAAAAACTTGGGCGCAACCCGCAAAGAAGTCACCTTAGGACCCACAGCGGGGGTAGACAGCGCAGTTGTTGACGCAGGCGAAAAATCCCTTATAGTCTCGATGGATCCCATCACAGGCGCGGTGGAACGCATTGGTTGGCTGGCAGTTAACGTAAACGCCAACGACATTTCAACTTTCGGTGTTGAACCCGCATTCTTGTTTTCCTGTTTAATGTTGCCTGAAGGCGCCGACAAAAGGTTAGTGGAAACAATCAGCAAACAGATGAACGACGCCGCTTTAGAGCTGGGTATGGCAATTGTGGGTGGACACGCGGAATCCACGCCGGGGTTGACTCACCCAATTGTAGTTGGCTGCGCAATTGGCATTACCCCCAAAGGACACTACGTCACCGCCGCAAGCGCCAAAGCAGAAGACAGGCTCATCTTAACTAACACCGCAGGCATAGAAGGCACCGCTATCCTCGCTTCCGACAGGGAAGCAGAACTCAAAAAAACCTTAAAGTCTGAAGAATTAGAAAGAGCCAAAGACTTTTACCGTCGAATCAGTGTCGTCCGAGATGCCTTGACGGCGTTTAGGACTGGCGGAGTGCATGCGATGCATGACCCAACGGAGGGTGGCGTTTCAGGAGGTATACACGAGATGGCTGATGCGGCGGGTTTAGGTGTTCATGTTTTTCAGGACAAAATCAGAGTCTCTGCGGAAACTGCCAAGATTTGTAGCCACTTCGATTTGGATCCTCTGCAACTCATCGGTTCGGGGGCGCTGCTTATTTCTGCAGAAGCAAAGAAAGCCGAAGAGATTATCCAGAAGCTTGAAGAGAAACAAATTCAGGCATCGGTTATAGGCGAATTTCGCGCCGACAAAAACCAGCGGGTGTTAACGTTAAAGAGCGGGGAAACAGTGGCTTTGCCGCGTCCGACTTCGGACCATTTATGGCGGGCGTTAAGTCGCCAGTAGCTGCTTCATGTTTTGTAAGCCTATTTGCAGGAACCAGTAGAACATGAAAAACGGGTAATAGATGACGTATCGGAAGTTTTTAGAGTAAACTAATCCACATTTCAACTCTAACACGGCACCATCGGCAGCGTTCCTGAAGTTCCAGTTTCCAGGCGGCTTATAGTGCAAACAACAAATGTCTTTACCTACGACTACTTTGTATCCTTTGCTTTTGATCCAGTCTGCAATGAAGGCATCCTCATATGTGTGTAGCCGTTCAGGGATTTTTATACCCTGTACGAGGTCACGTCACAAAAGTGTGTCGTGGGTACCGCCGCGGAGCCTGAAGCATTCGTGGGCGATTAATGTCTGCAGTCGAAGAACACCATTGTAGGTTACGTCAGGGATTACGTCGATGTTTACGCCCCAAACCGCGCCTACATCAGGTTGGATGTTTTGTTGGGCTTTTTTGTACCAGTTTTTGCTAAGGATTACGTCGCTGTCAGCGAAGAGAAACCAATCTGTGGTGATTTCGGCGATGCCTTTTTCTCTTGCTTTGGCTCTAGAACCATTAACTTTTATTATTTTGACGTTACCATATTTCCTGTTGAAATCATCTATGATTTTGAGTGTCTTGTCAGTACTGAAGCCGTCAACAATAACAAGTTTGTTCACAGGCACGTTTTGGTAGATGCTGGCTAGGCACTTGTCAAGTAAGTGCTCACTATTCTTAGTCAGAACGACAACATCAATTGCCTGCATCTTTGCGCCTCACGGTTTTGGAAGCATCTCTCCCAAATAAACGTAGATATCTGCACTTGCGTAATATAACTATTTAAAAAAACCATCTGGAGCAAAGTCCTTTTACTTCTTTTTGCCGTTTAACATCTGGGACAGCGCGTAAAGGGTGTAGAAACCGTTAGCAAAAACCAGCTTCACCAGCAAGCTTGGACTTCCACATTTAAAGGCATCAGCCAATATATCTAAGCTACCTCTGAAAGTCCAAACTATCTTCGGTCTGAAGTGGATACAAAAAGGAACATAGCAAGCAACCAAGCGGAAACCTTTCTTGGCAATGTGTTCTTTGATGTAGGCATCTTCAAAAACGTGTAATCCTCCAGGAATCCGTATGCCTTTAACAGCTTTTGTACGAATCAGGGTATCATGCGTTCCGCCTCGGAGTTCAAAAATTTTTCGTGTCACCACCAAAAACAGCCGCAAAGTTTTTTGGCTCTGGATGGTAGACCAAACTTCGATCCCCCAAACTGCACCCACATCTTCATCAATATACGCTTGTGCCTTACTGTACCAGTTCTTGCAGAGAACCACATCACTGTCAACAAACAAAAACCAGTCAGCAGTAACATTCTCGATGCCTTTCTGCCGTGCGGTTGCACGTGTTCCCTTTTTGTCAGTAACAATTTTGACGTTGCCGTATCTGCTGTTGAAGTCTTGGAGAATGGAAAGGGTTCGGTCGGTTGAGCCGCCGTCCACAACGATTAGCTGGTTAACGGGTACGTTCCTGTAGATGGAGTTTATACAGTCCTTTAGTTTTCGGTCGCTATTCATTGTCAACAGGACTACATCTACAGAGTCCACTTGGGGCACCTCGTTAGCTGTTGTTATGGCTTTGTTCCAACCTAAAAACCTTGGCGGTATCAACCTGTTCTCTTAAAGGAACATAATGGTTCCGCAGGGAGAGCTAATAGCCGCCTAAACAACACTCAAGACGCAGATCAGCCTTAAGGTGTTTATGTTGGCTGAAAAAGTCAAAATGAGCCTGAATCAGAAAATCGCCCTTGCGGCAATCAGCGTTCTAATTGTTTCAAACCTTGCAGTGAATGTGTACTTATACATCCAACAAAGCGGTTTAGCCAAAGACGAAAAACTTCGAATGTAAAAAGATAATCTGTAAAACCAAAAAGATAATCTGTAAAACCAACTCGTAAACCGTCTCAACCAAACGGAACACTTACAAGAGGAAAAAAGGAGCCTCGAAAAACAAGCAGCGAAACTCGAAGAACATGTGGCTAACCTACAGAACCAAATAGGTATTCGAGAGTCAGCGCATGTTCCTACTTGATTAAGGAGCGCCGTTTTCCAAGCAGTTAATTAAGCAGTAAACTTACAAAAAAGTACAAAAAGTACTCAATTTGTTTCTGCAAACAAATTCACAACCCCAAGTTTCTTCACGCTAAACCTGTAAGTCCCGCAACGCAACGATTGCGGCTACGTGCACATTCAAAAAGCTAAACATGACTCCACAACAAAAAACAGCCAAGCCATAAAGCCAAAATTGAACACATAAAATAAACCCCGACAAAAACAACTGAATAAACGCCTCATGGTTTTTATAGTTCGCGTAAAATATTCAAAGCATCAACACCTAAGAGAAGATTTATTTGAAGCTAACTAAAGCCGCAAACATCGCAGCACGCTCACTTACACCAAACAAGCCACACCATGCTCAATGGCTAATCACCAGAAAATGCAACTACCGCTGCAGAGGCTGCAACGTCTGGACAGAACAAGACAAAAATGAACTTTCAACAGAAGAAATCAAATGCGGATTAGACATTCTCCGAGAAATGGGCTTAGTTGAAATCGTTTTTTCAGGTGGCAACCCCCTTCTGCGTGAGGACGCTGCGGAAATAATTGAGTACGCAAGCCGCTACTTCGTAACCACCGTATACGACAATGGTAGCATGGCAGCAAAGAAAATTGATGCCTTGCGGACGGTGGACTTCGCAGCCATATCCTTTGACAGCCTAGACCCCAAAAAGATGGATTACATCAAAGGTGTAAAAGGCTCCTTTGAAAAAGCTACTCAGTCAGTTGAAACCTTGCATAAAGAGGGCATAAACGTTGCAGTCACCCCAACCATATCCCAACTGAACCTAAACGAAATCCTAGACCTAACGACCCACTTCACGGAAATGGGTGTTCCCGTATGGTACTGTCTGTATAGCTACGACCTTACTGCAGCAGAGAACCAACTTTTCAGAATCGGCAAAGCACAAGACGAATTCGTCATAACCGACAAACAAGCTATGGTAAATCTGTGTGATTCACTGCTGGAAATGAAAAAGAAAAACAAACGCATACTCATGACTGATAAGCTATTCAAAGCAATGCGAAGCCTCTACGCCGAAGAAAAAAGAACGTGGAAATGTAAAGCCCTCAAAGACTTCTTCATTATCGACCATCTTGGAAGAATCGGCGGATGCCATGGTCACAACTTTGCCGGTTCAATTTTTGACTTGCCTGAAAAATGGGAAAGCGAAAAATTTGAGTCACTACGAAAAATGTACCATGAATGTGAACAATGCACGTACTTATGCTACATCTTCTATTCGCTGCATAGTGGACCATTCGGCAACTTAGCCTTAGCAAAAGAACAGTGGAAAAACACAAAACTGCTCCTCTAACCAATTGTAGCTTAAGCATCCAAACTCGGCAAATTTCCCAAAATAACGTTGACAAACGGCTTAAGCGTACAATCCAATTCGTGAGGTTCCTCCAGATTCACCAAAGAGCAAACCTCAACAGATTTCTTAGGAACCACTAATGTCAAGTCAAGCATAATGGGTCGGGGTCCTGCATCCTTAGGTCTTTTGAATTCAAGAATAGCAGGCAACAGCATTATTACCAAAAGGAGGGGAGTTATCAACAAAACTGCAGCCGCGGAAATTGAAGCAACTAAGAACATCATGACTTTTTCAGCCTCACTGATGGATTAATAACGTAAGTGTTTTGCCCTAAATGCGACGTTTTAGCCCATTCCTGTTTTCTTCGGAATAGTTTTCCAAAGAGAATATCCAGAAAAGCCTTTGTACATATGGGCAGATTGTAGAGAAAAGCAAAAACCAGAAGGGGACCCAACCATTGAGTTCTGTTTCTGCCATCCAGATAAGCACCTATACTGATTTCGAAAAAGGGCGCAAAATTACCCACAAAACTATAGAAGGATATGGGCACAAAAAACCAGAGCATTGTGACAAGACTTGATGCCCCAAGCAGCATGAGTGAAATGCTGGCGAAAAAAGAAATCAAGGTTATAACAGGTACAAAGTATATGTGCAGGAGCAGCAGACCGTCAAGTTTTTGTCTGAAGGTAAGTTTTTTGCTTCTGAGGATATTTAAGGAATGTTTGAAGCATACCTGTATGTGTCCTCTTGCCCACCTATGCCTTTGCTTCCAGTAAGCACGCCAATTCTCTACAGCTTCTTCGTAACATTCTGCTTCACCCACATACCTAATTTTGTATCCTAACAGAACGATGTGGAAAGTTAAATCCGTGTCTTCGGTGAGCATCTTTTCGTCAAACCCGCCCAACTTCTGGATTACGCTGCGCCTGAAACCTCCTACGGTTCCCCCAAATTGTGGTATAAGCTCCAAACTGTCGCGTGCCTCTTGATCCACTCGGTAACCCCCCATCCTTTCCATCGCCACTAGCCGAGTTACAAGCGTTTTGGGCTCATTCAAAACTACAGGTCGTCCCTGAACGGCTCCAACACGCGGGTCAGCAAAAGGGCGAACAAGTTTTTCAACTATGTCTTTTCGAGGAGAATAGTCAGCGTCAAAACAAAGCACGATATCGCCTGTTAAACGTGTTAAACCAGCGTTCATAGCAGCAGCCTTTCCTTTGCCGCCAACCCCTACACTTCGATGTAGAACTTCAATGAAGTTGTATCGAGCTGAAAACTCTTCTGCAACCTTTCCAGTATTGTCTACTGAGGCATCATCTATGACCACAACCTGCAGCTTTTTTTTCGGGTAAGTCAACTCAGCCATGGACTGGAGCAATCGACCGATAACTTGGTCTTCGTTCTGGGCGGGAACAAGAATCGAAACCGGTGGCTGGTACGTGGTATCCGCAAAATCTGCAGGTTTCACTTTAGGAATTTTTGCCTGTCTTAAAACGGCTAAAGTGAAAACATAATGTCGAACTAAGTAAACTGCCATAACAAACACTGAAAAAAGAAAAATGCCCTGCAAAATGGCGGTTATCAAAATTCTACGTCTCCTTGAATAGTTTTTAGTTTAGGTAAAATACCAAGGCTGAAGGACCAGAAGGGCACAATCCTCTTGGTAGTGGCGATGTCTCCCGCCAACCCCTCCATTTTTCTTTGGTGCTTTGCTGCGTCTTCGTTTGCCTTTCCGCTTTCAGCAACCAGGAGGTTTCCTAGTTGGGTTCTGAGGTTTTTGTTGTTTACAAGCATGTTTTGGGTGCTTGTGAGGCTCTGTTTGTTTACGCTGTTTGTACGACTCGTTATAGCGCCAGGAAGGTTCGGCGTAAGGTTGGTTTTCTGAAGGGCAAGAAGTTTTATGATGTGGATCCTGCGACCTCGCCGTATGCTTCTGAGGTGCGAATTTTGAAGGTTCAAGCGGATAGGCTGTATCCTCTTGGCTTGTTTTCTGGTCCCGGTTCTGTGGAGGTTATCAGGGATGAGTGAGTTTTTCCATGAGTTTGTGAAAACTTGGTGTCCGCAGACTTTGCGTCAGGTTGAGTTGACGTTGGAGTGTCGGGGTCGGCAGGTTGGCAGTTTGGTTAAGGGTCGCCCCATTGAATGCAACAACGTGGCCTGCAAGGTGCGGACGCCGCTTTGTCTCTTGAAGGCGGATTGCGTAACAACGAGAAAGGAGGGTTCGCGGTGATGCTTGATTTCTTGAGCGGGGTTATCGGCGCGGTTTGTGTTGGCGTTCCTTTTGGGTTGTTTACGATTTGGGTTGCTTCCCAGTCCTACGAGTTAGGCTGGAAAGACCGCGACCAAGGCAGGCACATCGGAGACAAAAAGGAGGAGGATTAGGTTGGAGAAGTATTCTGAGGTTTGCACTAAAAAAGCGAAGCTTGGGGTTACGCCGAATGGTCAGAGGTTCTACTGGTGTGAATGCGGCTACAAGGAGTTTGCGTGATATGGGTTTGAATGGTGGAAAGCAACGTGTTCGAAAGATGTCTTTTGCGGTCATCATCAAGCCTGGTAGGGGTTTGTTGAGTCAAGCACAGGTTGCCGAGCAAATGTATGATGCCATAGAGAAACTCGGCTATCGGGAAGTTAAGATTTGGAAGCTGGAGGGCGTTTGAGATGTGGGTTTGTTTAAATGAAGAGGGTCTTCGGGTTTGGGGTGATGTTTTTCCTGATGGCAAGGTTCCCGTTTGTTCGATGAGCTTTCAGGATGCGAGTTTGGAGGGTGCGGGTGACTCTGAGCGGGTTATCCTTGTGAACTTTGCGGCTTTGTCTGAGGCTCGAAAAGATGGCGTGTTGACTAAGCTTAGTGGTCGTTTCGGGGTTTCACGCGATGATATTGCTTTGGCGATTAAGCGTGTGGGGTTGCCGCTGCGCAAAAGGTACACGACTGGGGTTGTGGCTGAGGAGTTGAGGTTCTTCATTTAGGTGATTTTTATGGCTGAGTCTGAGCATGAAACGGTTTTGGATAGGTTTGGTCCGAAGCGGCTGCGGCGTTTTCGGGAGTTTCATGTAGACGCGCCTGGGGTGTCGGCGCGGTGTGCGGTTAAGCCTTCCGTGTATTCAACTGCGTTTGTGGATCCGTTGCCCGGGTGCTGCGAGTTTGCCACGGGTTTAGTTTCTGAGGGCTCCCAGGGCAGAACCTGCTGCGTTGACGGCTGTTATTGTTCGCCTGCGGTCTTCAAGGATCCCAAAGTTTTCGGGGATTGCAGCACGCGGCTGGAGCAGTTGGCTAAGGAGCAAACGTAGGGAGTTTTCTTTTTGGTGCCCAAACAGTTGTCTAGACACGGTTTAAAAGGAGCGGTTCAACGGTCTAGCAGAGTTGCTAGATTTGCAGGGCCCCTGCCGAAGCCGTTGCCGCAGACGGCTAAAGATATTTTGGGCGTTTTAGGCGCTAACGGCGTGGCTGCTGAGGCCTGCGCTGTAGCTGGCGTCACGAAAGGAGCCGTTTGGTATTGGAAAGAATGGTTCCTGCATGATGGCGCCCTACTTCCTCGCTTAGAGGAAAGCCCACTTGAACTCAACAAGCCCTGGAAGGAACGTAAAGTGGGGCCAGGATATCCACGGTACTATGACCTGACGCCCTACGGTAGAACACTTCTCACGGGGAGTGATGCGCGGTTGCACTTTCCTGTGGTGCTTGAGGATCGTCCGAGGTTGTTTCGGGTGTTGCGTCGGGAGTCTGTGCGGATTAATTGGGAGAAGTGTGGGAGCGTTCGGCATTGGCATAAGATGGATACTTCTTTGTTGGGCGTGACAGTGGAGTTGCATGCGGGTCTTGGGAGTGATCATGCGGGGGCTAACGTGGAAATTCACCCGGGGCCTATGAAGGGTTATAATGTTGATTTGTTGGAGATGGATGCGGCTCGGGTTATTGAGCGGGTTCGGTTTCTTTTGGAGCATAAGTTTGGGATGGAGCTTTCTGCGGAGGGCTGGTTTCCAAAGAATAAGTCGGGGGAGAGTGGTCCGCGGATTTTGGTTTATAGGCCTGAGGCGAAGGGTTGGGTTCCTGTGGCGACGGTGGATATTCCTGGTGTTGCTGGGTTGGATGCGAGCAGGAAGAAATCGAGGGGTGGGGTTCGGGATCCTTTGAGTGGGGAACCTCATTTTGAGTTTTCGGATAAGCGGGATGCTGCTTTTGCGGCTTTGGCGCCGGTGTGGCCGCGGTGTGCGAGTGATCCTGATAAGCAGGGCGCTGTGGACGCTACTTATTTTGCGACGGGTGTTCGGGAGTTGCATGCGATGGTTCGGGGGTTGGTGTCGCAGGTTAATGTGCTTACGGTTAAGGTTGGAGAGTTCAAACAGTTTGAAGGCCAAGTGTCGCTGGTGATGCAGGATTTGCGGGTGTTGGCTTCGGCTTTGAGTAAGTTGGAGAATTTGGATAAGTTGGGGCCTGTGTGTGAGAGTTTGCAGAAGGTTTCGCGGGTTCTCACTCAGCTCTTTGATGCCGAGGGCAACGGTGACCAGAGCCAAGCGTCAGGTGAGGGAGGCAAGGATTATGTCGCATGATGCGTTTTTTGGCAGTAGATGGCTGTTCAGAATTTTTGGAAGCCTGTTTTTGAGGTGTTTTTGCATGGACTTTTTCCATGCTTTGCGAAGTGCCGTTTTAACACTCACCAATGTAGGCTATGGGCTGTTAGTTTTGCCTTTCGTGCATGGTGACGATTTACTGGAGTGTGTGTTTTGTTATGGAAGTTAGTGAAAAACCTGTTCAGAAGCGTAGGAGAAAGCGTAGTCAGAGCGAAAAAGTAGGGCGTCTTAAGTATCTTATTGAGCTTGCTAAGCGGATAGATAGGAAGCTTGATTCTCTTGATCGCAGGGTCAGCAGAATTGAGACGTACCGTAAGCATGATCTTGATTGGGTGCGCTCCGACATCGAAGAGGTTTGTTCCGATGAGGTTGACGGGGAGATTGTGCGTTTGCTCTTTGAGACGGGTAAGTCAGGTTTGTTGCCGAGGGTTATTGCGGAGAAGCTGGCGGGTTTCGGGGTTACTCGTTTTCATGTTAGTCGTAGAATTGTGCGGATGAATAAGCGGTTTAGAGAGCGGGTGGATGAGGCTTTGTTTGAGCAGCGGGGTTGGCGTTGGGCGTTGACGAGTTTTGCAGTAAGGGCTTGGACTGGGGCGGATCCTAATTGTGTGGCTGCGATTGACGAGTCAGAGCTGAAGGCATGGTAGAATTAAGGATTATTAATTGTGCAGATCGGAAGTATAAATTTAGTGTTCGGCAAGTTTGTTGATTGAAAAACGAACTCAATTAACCAGGCTTAGTGAACTACTTGCATTGACTAGTGAAATGGAAGAATAAGTGAAAGATAACCACTTCATTTCTTGTTCGTACATGCTTAGAAAGTGCACAATTATCAACTCCGGTCAAGTCCTCAAGATTCTTACACACTAAGGAAATCAATCCTTTCTTTATCTTATCTATTATCCGTTCAAACTGACCATTCTGAACATAACAAAGCATTCCCGCATAAGGATGGTCAATTGAATAGTAATTTCCTGAAAGTATTCGACCTATGCCATTTGCTCCTAAATATTCGTTGATGGACCAGTTTCTTCCTCTATATATTCTCTTTGCCTCGATATGCAACCAATTCCTGCTTGGAAGTGTGAACTTGATATCTGGCCTACAAGACTGGCCATCGTCGAGCAGTTCTGTTGACCCAAGGTTAACATCAATAGAATGACGATTAAACGCATCACATAACGAAGTTTTTTTCTTAAGATTCCGAATAAGCTCTTTAGTGATCTTATCTTCCTTATAAGATGCAACTTGAGGGTCTGCAGCTAATAGAACGTAAGCTTGATGTAATGGTTTTAGCACAAAAATCAGAATCTCTTCTTTCAAATCTCCAGGAGAATACTTAAACGCCTCAGGAGACCAAGTCATTTTATGCCCTCATTTTTTTAAAAAAGAGAGAAATTTCCTCATTTGCATCATTAATAGCGACCAACTCTGTCCAGTAGCGGAGCGAATTTGGTTTGAATATATAGAGTTTTTCACCCTCATAGAATGTCTTTTTTGTCTCTTCCATTGAATTGGTTTCGATATCGTTAACTTCTATTGATAGTATTAGGTCACGTAATTGTATTTTATATGTGGGCAATTTTTGGGTACGATCTGCACCAATTTCAAATTCAACAATACTATGATAATCAAAAATATAGAAAGCTGATTCAACTGCAAGCCCCTCTTTCAGGAAAGGACTGAATGTTCTAGAGAACTCTTTGCAATACACAGACATATCTTCGGCTGTTATTGTTGGCGGCTGACAGTTTTCGGTTCTTTTATAATGCATTAGCTGTTGAAGATTATAATAATCCAAGTCGTAAAGTTCCAGGATCAATTGATCGATTCTATTACTGAGATTCATAGAAGTTGTTTTCGTTTTATGTAATAACCGAGTATTGTCAATTATTTGCTCTACGATTTCATGCTTGTCATCCAAATCAGGTATAGGAAAGTCTCCAAGATCTTCTTTGTTTACTTTGGAAAAACTTGCTTCTTTTCTCTGTATGAACTTGGCATCGATGTAGAAGTTTGCGAGAGATGAGTTTAGTATCGCTTCAAAGAGGAGTAAGAACTCAGTCGGATAGTCCTCGGAGATCTTGAAAATATTGAAGTTTGTGTTAAACAGCATTGTCTCTTTTACAACAAAGGCCTTAATTGGCCACATCCGTGTGACAACCAATTTGCTGCCTTGAAATAATTCAAGGTCTCTTGGTCTTTCTAGATGGTCTCCATGAACAAGGAAAGTTCTAGGGACAGCGCCAAAGTATGGTTTTGTCTCGGCTACTGAGTGAAAATAAGGTAGGTATTCCTGACCAATTTTTTTGGCAGCCTTGAATTTCTTATTAAACTGTTCTCGAGTTATCCCAAGCTGAAGACCTTTTCTTGCGGACCACTCAATTAGGCCTTGTTCAAATCCCTCGGTCACTTTGGGATTTTTCTTATAGTTGTTTAATCTTTTTTCATTAACCTCAATAAGATTCAATAAGTCCTCATAGAAATTATAACCCATCGCATAGATGTGCCAAAGATCATCCCTTTGCCTCAACACGGACAATTCAACTGATGATTTGTTGTTATCCATTATTTTGCGTGTTTGTTTTGACAGCAGTGTTAAATCAGGAATTATAAAATCCAAGATTTTCCGAGGTACCTTATCAAAAATAATAACACATGATGGCTCGGTTCCATAGCCAAATATAATCGGTTTTACTCTTGACAGACTAACGAACGTTTTTAGAGAATATTCGCTTTCTAATCGCTTTCTGAATTTCACTGAATCTCCATTTGTGAAATTAGATAAATTAACGATCACACCGCATTTTGTCGTGTCTTTCATCCACTTTGAAATAACAAGCAAGAAGATTTGGGAACTCTGATATTTCGAGACATCCGACCATCGAGTTTCAATAATTGCCTTTTGTTTTTCGGAGAATTCGTATCCCCATGGTGGGTTTCCTAGAATAATGTCAAACTTTGAGCCTTTAAGAATGTCTCCAAACAAGGCATCTCCCTTATGTAAGTTGATGCCGCGCAAACCAGGAAACATGAAGTGAGGTTCCGTATTTGAGAATAGCTTTCTGTTTATTTCTATTGGTTCCTCGTTCTCAAGTATCTTAAGATAAAGACTTAGTGCGGCAATTCTTAATGCATCAGGGTTAGTGTCAATCCCATATAGATGCTTTCTTACAATATCGGCCTTTTCTTCGACAGATAAGTTCCTATCGTCTACAATCCGTTCAAAAAGCTTCACCAAAAAGACACCTGAACCGCAGGCAGGATCAAGCACTTTAAGGGTTTCGGACTGCAATAATTCATTTCTCGAAGGTCCATCCAAGACCTTGTCAACAACATAATCGACAAGATTTTCTGGTGTGAATACAATTCCTTGGCTTCTACGTTTTCCCTGTGTAAGAAAAGCCTCATAAATATTGCTAATTAATGCGACAGGAATTTTGTTAAAATTGTACGGCGCCAAAGTTGTCTGTAGCAAGCTTTCATCGCTTGACAATACATAACTGCTGCCGAAAATACGGCTAAGTTCAAAAAGAATTATAGGGTTAATATCACTGGGGATATCACCTTTTTCAAACAAATCTCCATTTAGATGAGTATTGTAAAAGTCAAATAGGTCAATTAGTTGTTTGACTTGTCTGTTTGGTTTGCTTAGAATATCTTTTAATGCTTTTCTATCTGCTCTGTCTTCAATGAACCTTATGAATAAGCACCTATCAAGAAGCTTTTGAGCTATTTGTTCTTTGTCAGGGATGCCTTGCAGAAGAACAATTATCTTTTGTCGGCGAAGTCTTAGATTTTTTAGGAGATCCTTATTAACTGAAATATGCGCTCTTTTCCGTGACTCTATTAGACTTTGAATTTCCTTTAAACAGAGTCCACTATCAATATTTCTTTTCTTAAACCAGTCTTTGAACCGCTGAGTGTTCGGTGACTGCTCTCCGTAATCGAATGAACATATTGTGGCATTCGATACCGGATCGACAGCACTAGGTTTTATTTGTGAGTCACAAATATGAAGTTGACTTTCGCCAATTGCAGCTACAAAGAAAATTGTTTTGTTTTCGCACCAGGTATCAATATGAGTTTGATAGAATTGCTTAGGATTATCTGATAGAGATACAAAGTCGATAGTTCCATAGACGTACTTGTATCGGTAACGACTCTCATCTACTTTATCAACAGCATCATTTAGACCAGATTCCTCTAAGAACTGTTCAAGCATAGTCACAGGTTATTTGACGCCCCGAAGTATGTCCCTAAGCTCCCTTTCTCTATCTGTGTTCTATTGCTATTATTCAGTTGTTGTATATTTAAATTAAGTCGGAAGATCCATTTCGAGAAGTGATGTGTTCGTTACTTGGTCAATACTTCTATTAAAGACAACAATTATACCTTTGTCCTTCTCTGAATACCAGAAAATCCCTGTGAACGCCCTGTTCCTTAAGGTCATATTTGGCGCTAGGTAAAGTAGTCCTGCATGCAAACGTCAACCTTCACGCAACACAGACACTGTGCAACTTACAAAAACTTTTTTTGCCTCTTTTTCTCAGTAACGCATGTGGTAATAGTGGAAAAGGACGACGTACTCGGTGGAATTGGCGCAGTTGGTTCAACTATTTTCGTTTTTCTCGGGTACATGTGGAATCTTGGGGTAATTCAGCTTGTTTTTTCATTTCTGGCGGGTTCTTTTTCAACGTATATAATTCAACATAAGCTCCAGGTTCAATCCGAAAAAAGAAGAATCTCAAGAGAACATGATGTATTGATGAGAGATAGGGTCTACGGTCCGTTATTCAAATATGTACAATCAATTACTACTAGACTTGAAGAACATCAAAACCCGGCGGGTCACTACAATGATTGGCCACTAAAGGGCATTCAAGAAACAGCTAACAGCCATTTATATCTTCTATCTGATAAAGGAATAATTGAAAAAATCACTAAGGTATGTACTGATCTATCAGAATATCAGACACTATACCAAGCCGCAGAAGACGCAGTTTATGACGTTTCTTTTACAGAGTTAAAAAGGGAATTCGTCGACGCTGACCGCGTTGATCCTTTTCAAACTTGGGTGAGTCTCAACGAACACAGAACTACCGTTAGAATGATCCATCTCAGAGAAGCGGTCATGAGTAGAACGAATCCCTTCAAACTTTTCAGAGAAGACGGAGTTAAATGCGAAGAACCTAAAATTGAGGTGCATTCACCAGATAAAAAAACTAATGACCCAGAGAGGATGGAGAAAGTTTTCACTGAAATTAACAAAACTGTTTGGCGAGAGAAGCGTCTGCTAGATTATGAAAAGAAAAGACAAGGTCTGCTCAACGACCTTGATTCTTTAATTCCTAAATTGCGGGAAAAAATCGCAGTTTAGTTTTTGACGAGATTACGGCTTACATAGAAAACTGCGATTTGGAGCGAGGTCATATTTGAAACTGTCTCTTTTCTTCTTGAATGTATTAGTGTTAGTGTTAGTAATGGAAAATCTCAAAAGGTAGTTGTACGGATATAGCTTTTTGGGTATGGACACGTGAATGTTACCGATATTCTAAATATCTATACCAGTTCTCAATTTTGGCCTTTTTTCTTAGCTTTCCTCGGCGGATATGTGATGATGAATGTTTTTCTGGGCAGGGATCGGGTTGTAAGGTATTCTGAGTTAGAAAAAGTGTTAATAGCGTTTGGTTTTGGAATGCTATTTTGGGGTTCTTTTTTTCTAGCCCCAACGTTAGCGGCGAGCGTTTGGTTTATTTTTCCTGCGGGAATAAGTCCGCTAACTCTCTCGGCGATTATCTTTTGTTTGATCTCTATTCTAGCGTTGCCTTCTGCGGTCAAACCTGTACCATCTGAGGCTGTGAAACGGCTGACCTTGTTAGTTTTGTTTATTGAGATATTTGTGATTTGGGTTTTCTCCTTCTTTTTTACTAGTGCTTTCGCTGGACTCCGTTTGTATGAATTTGGGATTTTTTGGTTTCTATATTGGAATTGGGCTTCATTCGTTACATATTTGTGGATGGCACTTGCTTTGTCTATTTGTGGCACTATATTTTTGTGGGTTTACCTCTACGAACGCCTTAATGTTACGTTACATAACCCTTTCAAAAAGGCAACTCTTCCAAAGCTGAAGCGTATCCTTGGAAGTCGATTTTTCCTTGTTTACTTAGTGAGCATTCCGCTTATCCTTTTGGCCGGTTTTTCGGCGGTTCCTGTAGACAGAAGCCTTCATGTTTTCACTCCAGGGTTAATTGGGCATACAGAACTCGTGCCTTCGACCGACAACATCGCATACTTACATTTGACCCGTAATTGGGATGATGTCTCTGTCTCTTTCAGCTATTATAGCTTGTATAGTACTTCTGAAGAGATTTCACAGCCTTTTATTCCGTGGGGACTTAAATCGGTCTATTTGGCAAATCCGAGCAATGCAAGTTTATGGATTAGAGACCTTACTGGCGTTACTTCCGCAATTATCAGTGATTGGCCACCGCTTCAGATTGATGTTCCTGTTGGAGTAACTTATGAACCGATTTACGAACAAGAGGGATTTTCTGAAGTCTCAGCTGTTACAGTTTCTTTTGGTAACTATAGCGGTAGTTCCAAATTTTTAGTAAATTTCACTTATTATCAGAAAAGCGATACAAGCTCAACCTTTAGTGTTGAAAGAAATCAGTTGGAAATAGTTGACTTAGGCAACGGAACTTGGTTAGAGACTATTGGTCTTCAAATTAGAAATAATTCACCCGTTCGCGTCCAGATTCCAGGCGTGAAATACGATCATCTGTACTATGCAAATTACACTCAGATATACGATAACGAAACCGCCCGTCCTTATGATTCGTTATTAAGCCAAAGAGACATGGCATTGTTTGCTGTTGTTGAACCGAATAGCGCTAAGAACATTACTATGGTAATCTCGCAAACAAAGAATCCTTTGACATACTAGAAAACCTCATATTTTGCTCCTTTTGCTTTTCAGGGGTTATTTTAAGCCACAGCAAATCTTATAAGTTGAACATTGTGATAGATTTATTTCAGTTATAGGCAGTCCTGGGGGAAGCGGTGAGCTTCGTGCTCTACCCGGGGCTGCCAAGGGGTTTGCTGCTTTTCCCGAGGTGCTGACCACTCTTTCGGGTCTGTTGTTGGTTTGGTTGAAGGTCAGGAGTGCGGGGGTAAGCTTGTTTGTGAGCGTGTAGCTTCGCTTTTGCCTTTTCGGGTTTTGGAGGCTGCTGAGGGTCGGCCGTTGCGGATTTCGGG
The DNA here is from genome assembly GCA_026014615.1 of Candidatus Bathyarchaeota archaeon. Taxonomy (GTDB): domain Archaea; phylum Thermoproteota; class Bathyarchaeia; order Bathyarchaeales; family Bathycorpusculaceae; genus JADGNF01. The sequence goes on from JAOZHZ010000018.1 coordinate 187,189, forward strand.
TGTGGCTTTGGCGGCGGGTCTTAGCAGGAACTTGAATGTTTACACGGTTGAGGAGCTGCAGGCTTTTGCGGGTAAGCTTGTTGGGGCGCCGATGTACATTGAGCATGTGGCGGTTCCCAACGCAGCTGGTAAAGTCACGAAGGCGTTTTTTGATTCTGCTTCTAGGTGCTTGATGTACGAGGCTGAGGTCTATGATCCAGCAATTGCGGAGAAAATCCGTCAGGGGTTGATTCAGCATGTTAGTGTGGGCGCGGATTATGACGCGGTGGATTTGCTCAATGCAAGAGCTCCACATGGCCTGCATAATGCTGAGATCAGCTTAGTTGCTGTTCCTGGGGTTCCTGAGGCGAATATTCAGGTTTTGGAGCGGCTTGGGGAAAGTTTTGTTTTGGGTAGGCGTTTGCAGCTTTCTGCTAAGGCGCGTGAGGTTCTTGAGCCGCTTGGTCCTGAGTTTCTTAGGTGCGTTTTTTGTGGGCATCCTGGAGAGTATCTGGTTACTGTTTGCACGTCTTGCGGTGATAAGGCGGATGCAGTTGTTAATGCTCGGACTAGTGAGCAGTTGGAGCCCGAGATGCCTGGAGAATACTTTTTGGGTTTCGTGCAGGACTCCGCTTTGTTTTTGCCTGAGCATTTCAAGATCGTTTGGATAGACCAAGCAAACGGAGTTCTAGCCGTGATGGCTAAAACGCGGGTTGACCCTGCAGTTGAGAGATGCCAGAGCTTATTTTTCCTAAAGTCAAAGTGGCAGCCGAACACGATTGCCGATTGGCTTAGGATGCACCCTGATTATGAGGTTTCTGCTACTGGTGCAGGGGGTATTCAAAGTAATGGAGTTGAGAGTTTGAATGAAAAAGAGCTTGAAGAGCTTATAAAAAAGAAAGTTGCTGAGGCTTTGAAGGTCAGCGATCAGGGTTCGCCGAAAACTGATGATGAAAGAGCAAAGACGCATTTTAATTTGACTGATGAGCAGTGGGATGTGCTGTCGGAAGAAGAAAAGCAGAATTACATAAGCAAGTTGCCTCCTGTTGGCACTGGACGGCAGAATGTGGTTACGGAGGCTGAATGGGATGCCGAGTACATTAACAGCCTGCCTGACGAAGCTTTTGCTTACATCGAGGACGCCGGACAAAAAGACGACCAGGGCAAAACAGTACCAAGAAGCCTTCGCCACTTGCCCTACAAGAATGCAGAGGGTAACTTGGACGCTGACCATGTGCGGAACGCTTTGGCAAGATTAGACCAGACGGAGATTTCTGCTGAGGCAAAGACGCTGGCTATGAAGAAACTTTGTACTGCTGCTGGCGAACTTGGGATTGAGAGTGCCGTATGTAATTTAGACAAAACAGCCGAAAGTCTGCAGAATAAGCTCACTGAAGCGGAAGGCAAATTAACAGAGACTCAGAGCAAGCTTAACGATGCGAACAAAACGGTTGAGCAGCTGAAGCAACTTGTGCCCGGTGTTGACTTGCTGAATGATCCTCCTAAGATGATGCCTGTGTCTGAGCATTTGACGGTTCTTGAGGGATTGCTTCCAGCGCCGATTGTGGAGAACAGCACGCTAGGCATGAAGCGTGAATGTCAAGTGATTCGTTCTGCAATTTTGAAGGCAAAAGGGAGGTTGTAGGTTTGCCTAAAGCGAAAAGTTTCTACGAGCAAAGCAAGACGCGTCCTTTGACTAACGTTGAGCTTGCGCAGTGGCTTCGTGACTTTGAGGACCGACAAAAGAAATGATCATGCTCACTTTGTGGGGAAGGCCGCACTTTCTTGCGGAAGTAGGTCAAGGACGAACTTGGCTGAAAGCAAACAAGTTTGGGAGAATTGATTTTAGATGGCTGATAAAACTGGCAAGAGCTGGATGGCTATAGGCGAAACAGATGATGCGGATGCAGTCATTGAATCTTACGAGGTTGCAGCTGCCATCACGAAAGGTGATCCTGTTTACCTGAGTGATGATCACAAGGCTAGCCCTGCTGCTGCGGCGCAGGATTGCATTGGCATTGCCGTGAAATCTCAGGCTACGGTTGGTCGCCAAGTGCCTATCCTTACGCGTGGTCGCGTGAAGGTGAAGGCTGGTGGTGCAATTACTCGGGGGAAGGCTGTTATGGGCGCTGACGGTTCGAAGCGTGTACTGGAATTAACTGATCAGGCAGTTAACGAGGCTGGAGCTGGCACTTACACGGTTTACTATAATCGTAAACTGGGGACTGCGTTGGAGACTACTACGCTTGCGGATGATCTTCTCTTCATTGAGGTCGGTAAGTAATGAAGCCGAAGCTTTTTGAAGCGTTGATGCAGAAGCAAGGCGAGCAGCGCGAGATATACGAGAAGCTGAAGTTGAAGGCTGAACATCCGTTTCTGAAGCGGTACTGTGAAAGGGGCGTTAAAGAGGGTCTTTTCAGTGACATGGCAGGCGCCTTAGGTAGGATGCACGATACGCTGGTGCAGGCTGCTTATCCAGAGTTGATTGGCAGAAACATCATAACTGTGCGTCCGACCAGTGAGGCGATGGAGCGGTTTCCGTTGGCTGCTAAGGCTGTTGCTTACCGTTACGCTGAAGGCTCAATCACTAGGTTAAGTGGTAAAAAAGCCACTACAGTTGACATCAATACTGATCTATTAGCTGAATCTTCTGACGAATGGACAAGGGAGTACCTTGAGGATGCTAGCTGGAACGTGCTGGACATGGCTAACGAAGGTGTTGGCAGAGCCATAGGTGAAGACGAAACGAATGCAATCTTGGCGCTTTACGCAGCAGTTGCTGATGCAGATTTGGCTAGTGGAGCACCCATAAATCAGGGCAATGCTGCGATGGATTGGGATGGATTGCTGGCTTTGCATGCCGCAGTACGCGGCGAGAACTGGCGGCCAACTGTTCTGGCAATAAGCGAGACTCAGCTGCATCAGTTACTGGCAGACGACAAATTCGTCCACGCTCAATACCTTCCGTCGACGCAGACTGACCTTGAGAATGGCATCATCACCAGCGTTTTAGGCATGAAAGTGCAGGCAAGCACTCTGGTTCCAAACGGCACGGCTTACGCGATTGATACTCGAGTTGCGTCTGTTATGCTTCTGCGCAGAGACATTACTGTTGAGGACTGGGAAGACGTAAAGAACGGTAAGTACGGTGTTCGAGCTACTACACGCTTCGGTGTGGGCATCCTGCGAAGTTCAGTGATTGCCAAGATGGTCAACATCAAGACTTCGCTTTAGTTTGGGGCTTTGTTGTGGCTGTGTTTGCGGGTAAGTGTTCGCGGTGTGGTCGCGAATACTACGGGGACCATGGCGACGTAGTGGTTTGCGATTGCTGGGAGGTTTGCCCGTTGTGTAGCCAGATGATGGAGCCTTACGTGCCTGATCTGTCGCCTAATAGTTACGGTGCTGATGGGAACCGTGACCTGCTGATATTGCGGGTTTGCAATAATGTTGCGGGTCATGTTGACCATTCCCCATTTTTTAGTCAACAAAAGCCAGTTGAGGTAGAATTGGAGCGGTTAACGTGAGTAATCAGCAACGGATGGTAAATCTGGAGACCCAACAGCGGGTTATTTTAGCGGAGCTTGCACGTGGTCCGTTTAGCCGAAAAGACCTTTTGGGTCAGGTTTTGCAAAAAGGGGTGTCGCCAGCGTCTTTTGATGTTACTTTCAGGTATCTTCGTAGTCGTGGGCGTATTCGGAAGGAGACGTCTGCTAAGAGGGCGCCGTGGGTGATTACTGAGAAGGGTCGGAAGATGTTGGAGGCTTTATCTTGAATCCTTTTAGGCGTGTTTATGAGATTTTAACGTATGCTCCAGCTTCTGGTTCAGCATCTCCCAAGGGTCAGACGTTCTATGAGACTTCTGATATTCCCTTGTCTGACGTTATGAAGCTGTATGAACGTGACCCCACCTGCAAGAGTAGCGTTGATTTGTTAGCTGCCTCAACGGTTGGAATGGGGTTCTATACAACGGTTGATGAATCGTATGGCAAGGCGGCTGAGGCTAAAACTGCGGTGGACAGCTTCTGTGAAGATGTTAACCTAGACGGCTTGCTCAACGACATGGCCAAGCGGCTTATTGGCTGTGGCAACGATTTTTGGTTGAAGCTTGCTCCTAGGAAGTTAACTGATGTTTTGCCGATGCCCTTAGATGCGGTTCAACGTATAGGGTTAAACTCTGTTCCCGACCTGAAGCTTCCTTACCAGGTCACTGGTTATAACCTCAAAAGCACCTACACGGGCAACGCAGGAAATGATCTGAAGCCTGAAGCTGTGATTCATTGGCGGCTTAACTGCCAGTATCCTTCGGGTTTCGGTGTTGGCCTACTGCAGGTGCTCTTACACACGTTAACTCAGGGCACGGATAAGCGTCCTGCTTTTGCTTGGATGAAAGCTAAGATTGAACGTTTGATGCCGCTGATTTTTGAGAAGTACGCTGGCCCTGATGTGCTGGCTAATTTACCGGGTGTTGACCCAGCAACTATTGCGAAGTTTGAAAACGCAATTAAAAATCGTGGTGAAGAGGGAACTTGGCTTTTCTATAATGGCAAAGACAAAAACGGTGGACCTAACGTTAGTTTGAATCCTGTCCAAATTGACCCAAGAGCACGGTTTGAATATTACCTTGATCACATGGTTAACCAATTTTATTTGGGCTGCGAAACCCCATTGCCGCGGCTTTTCAGCACTCCTGGTTTTACGGAGGCTTCGGCGAAGGCTGCAGTGGAGTTGCAGGATATGCTTATCAGGCCTATTCAGCGGTACGTGAAGCGTCAAACTGAGCGGGACATTTTCGTTCCTGTCCTTGTACAATCTGGTTTTGACCCAGTTAAAGCGAAGGTTCGTCTTAATTGGGGTAGTCCTGAGGCGCCTGAGTTTTTGGCTGCGGATTTGATTTCGGCTGCCGAAAAGGGATTGATTGATAGGGCTGAGTTTCGTAAGAACGCGGTTAAGGTGCTTCATTGGGAGTTGATTGAGAAAGAATCAGAGCCTACCGAGCAGGGCAACATTAAGCCCGTTGGAGCGTGAGTTTGTGGCTTCCGAGGTTTCTTACGGTCGTTATGAAGAGGCTTTTCGTGCAATCCATAGCGCACTATATGGTTTGATGGCAGCGCCACCAGGTAAGAAAATCACAAAATTGGCTTTCACTTGGAATCCTGATGGCACCGTTTCAACGCTTTCAGCCTACGATGGCGAAGAGCTACTTTTCACGTTGACGTTTATCTGGAACGCAGGCAATTTAGAGGAAATCTCGCGGTCGTAGAGAAGTTTGGTCGGCACAACAACATACGATCCTATATAACCAACCAGATAACTGCAGTAGGCGGGTCTTCTTCTGTACCTATTGGGTTTGTTGACCTCTGGAATGCTGACAAGGCAGGAACTTTAACGCTTCAAGAAAGAACGGGAATAATTGAAGCGGAGGTTGACAGTGTTCTTTTTACCCGAAACGCCCGTCCTGCTGATAGGGTGCTGTTGGGCGGAGCAAAACATGACCTCTACCTGGTTATTTCGGGGTGGTCGGGTTTTAATTCTGCAACAATCAGGGTGGGGGGAACGAACTCAGACGGTGCAAGTCAAAACGAAGATACAGTAGTCAACGGAAACGGAACATACTATTTAGCCAAGTACTTCAAGACCGCCACAGTCTCAAGAGTAACCGCTGTTGTCGGCTCAGGGAGCTTTGATTACAGTGTTGTTCAGGGTCAGTGGGGTGTCGTTGGAAGCGGTGGGGTTTGGGGTGGAGTTCCGAACTATCAATGGGTTATCGGCGAGAACCAAGCGACTAGGCTGCAAATAGGAGACGGCAGCACTCCAACATTTTTTAAGACGCTTCGCGAAGAAATCATCGTTAACGCTTTAGGTTTGAGTTCTTGGGGCATATATGTCACTACAAACGCGACTTTTCAGGCTGGGTACGCAACTAATGAATCGACTAAGGCAACGTCTGGCGGCTCCATGCTATACATCAGATGTACCGACAGCTTCTCGCCCAGTTTGCCTTTGATTTACAATTCAGGAACGTGTTATCTGTACTCAACAAAAATCCGAGGTCACACAAACCTGAATGTGGGCTTGAACTCCTACGGGGTTCTGCGGGTTTGGAATAGCCAGTTTGACGTTACAAGGCAAGTTATTTGGGGTGCAGGCGCAGACGTGGACTGGTTTAACGTGGTTTGCTCAAGTGCAGAGAAGTTCGCTGAAGGGTACGGCGGAGAAGTAGATAATGTTACCATTATAAGCGCCACTTATGGGACATGCTTCTCCTACGGCTACGGGACCACCATGAAAAATTTGTTTGGCAGAAACCTTAGCTACGCCGCCCAACTCTACAGCTTCAGTGGCATGGCTAATCTGGTAAACGCCAGCTTTGACTCTTGGAATTTCTCCTGGCAAGGCACCATTTACCCGCAAGGACGAATAAACAGGCAATACGAATTCGACTTATGTGTCACCGACAAGAACAACACGCCTATAGAATCGGCGACAGTCGAAATATTTGACAAAGACGGCAATTTAGTTTTCAGCGCAGTCACAGACGAAAACGGTAACATACCCACCCAAACTATAACCCGAGGATACTATCAACAGAGCACAGGAAACACCCTGCAAGACCTCGCGCCTCATGTTTTAACAATTTGTAAAATGGGCTACCAGACTTATGTGAAGAAGTTTGTACCTTACGAAAAGACGCGATGGGCAGTGAAGGTCACTCGAGCTCAAGTGGTCTTATTTGATAGTGGGAGTGGGCGGCTTGTTCTGAATTTGAGGTCTGCTAAGCCGGAGAATAATCTTGTTTTGTCTTTGTAGGTTTTCGGCGGAAGTCCGTCTCAAGTTTTGTGAGTTCGGGTTTTGTTTGTTGGAGAATTTTCAGGTATGTTTTGTGGGCTATCTGTATTCTGTTTGAGTGGCTTATGTTGTAGTGTTTGGCTAGTTTGTGTTGGGTGCAGTTGGGTTTCTGTTCTGGATAAAGTTGGGCGCCGATGTATGTTAAACAGGCTTTGATCGTTTTTGGTGTTTTACCTGAAAGGAATAATGGTTCGGTTTTTGCTATTAGGTTAATCCATGACGCGATTTCGTTAGCTTGATGCCGTTGGAAGCCTAATGTAGATAATTCCTGCTTGAAGACATCGAGGTCAATTCTCGTGTAGGTGTCTGTTGGTTTTTTGGTTTTCCAGCCCATTTTCGGTTTCCTGTTGCTTAATGTGCTGTATGCTAGTAGTTTGTTTCTAGTAGATTTGCTTTTAAATTCTTCTTTTCAAACTTAACACCGTTATTAGCTATTGTTTGAGGCTGAAACTTTGGCAGCGGTATCGGTTGAAGATGTTAGAGATGTTCTTCATGCTGACGATTCGGATATTCCTGAAGCTAAAGTTTTGAAGATGATTAAACGTGCAGAAGTTACTTTGGAGTTGGAGCTTTCGGAGGACCTTGATTATGCTGACTGTACGGATGCTCAGAAAGAAACAATGACAGTTTTGGCTGCCATCTATGCATTGTGTTTTTTGACTGGAGGTTCTTCGATCGGTTTAAGCTTCAGAGTTGGCGATCTGAGCGCAACCCAGTCGTCAAGTTTACCTGCTTTAGAGGTGCTGCAAGGTGAATTCGAGCGGCTTCTAACTTCGTTAAAGACGCCTTACGTGGGGAGTGTGTAGTTTGTGGGTATGATTCCGCAGGTCTATCACGACTTCTGCATGCATTATGCGCCCTGGTACTACATTATCCCAGCTGAGTTGACATCTAATGCTGCTGTAGGGCAGAAAGATGTCGTGGTTTCTGATGGCTCGGCTTTCGAAGCGGGTATGCCTGTGCAAATTAAGGATTCAGTTCACTGTGAGTGGAACGAGGTTGCTTCAGTCTTTGGCAACACTGTGACCATGGTTAAAAATCTAGCATATACATATTATACCTCAAAAGGTAGTTTAGTTGATCATCCCGATTTGACCTTTGGAAAGGGCGCATTTCCTGCTGCCTTTGCTGTTGAATATCTTTTTGACTCTTACTCTGCAGGTCAGTTCAGCACAGTTAAATCGGAGATCCTGACCAAAGTTCTGGAGCTTTCTGATTGGCTTTTGACTCAACAGTGCACAGACTCACAAAAGGCGGCTTATGGCGGTTTCAAGTCTGCGGAGGGGTCAACACAATACTGGAGTATTGACGCTGGACGGGTTATTCCTGCATTGTTGAAGGCATACAAGCTCTCTGATGATTTGGCTTATAGGGAGGCGGCTAAGCTTTGTGGGTACACTTTTTTGTACAATATGCAGCATGGTCCTTTGGCGGCTGGGGTGGTGGGGGGTTACTACGGTGGGCTTGCTCAGTACGTCGATGCTGACGATGAGTATGGCACTGTAATGATGACTGAGGACCTCTATTGCCTTATCGGACTTAGCATGTTGACGACAATTGATTCGACGAACGCTGACAGATACCAAGCCATTATGGCTGATATGGTTACTTTCTATAGGGAAGGCTTTGAGGGTCTTTGGCTTTATTTCCAGCCGCCGCCTGACGGTACGGGTGAATGGTTCCGTATCGGCTTGAACAACTCGGAGGTTTATGATGACCCGATTAGCTTCGCTTTGCTGGGGCTTTACACCTATGAGGGGTGGAGTGCCAGCTGCCAGCGGGTCTATAATTTTGTGCAGGGCATTAAAGCGAGCGGCAGCTATCCAGGGTACATTCCTGATTTATGCTGGCCTGGCTACATTGATGTGATTTCGCGTTTTCCTACATGTAACTACTATGATGATGTAACCATTGGGATTTTGTGGAAGATTCGCAAGGAATATGACCCGCCCAGTTACAAATTGGCTCATGACCTCGCTGAGAAGTATGCTGATGAGTTTTTGAATTGGGGACCACTATTTGCAGATTATAGCCCCGTTGTGGCTGCCAAGGCAATTGCCAACGTATCATGGATTGGACGGATGTTTCTTAATTATACTGAGCCGACATCGCAGTTTGCTCGAATTTTGAAGAGCAAAGGAGAGTTGGTTTTGCTGTTTCCTGTAGTTGAAGCGGCTGACACAACGAGTTATGGGAAGCCGTGGGATTTGTTGGCTGTGTTTTCGCCGTTGAAGGCTGAGCAGGTCCTGCTTGAGGCAGGGTATTACCTGAATGACTACTTGGCTGTGTACACTTTTCTTCCTGTCCGAGTTCACGACAAGATTAGGCGGCAAGGCGTGGATTATGAGGTTCAGACAGTGACGCCGTATACTTACGCGAATCAGCGGTGCTATTTCAAGAGCACGTTACGGAGGCTGATTGTTTGAGCGTTGTAGACGTTGAGAACCCTGTAGCTACTGTTCTGCGGTTAATTGAGAACCGAATCAGGGTTGTCAAGGAAAATGGCGCCGTGGCCGCGATAAAGTGTACGGAAGAAAACTATGACCGTGAGGTCCTTCGGGACTATGACGCCCAGATTACCGTTGGATTAGACCCTAGAACGCATATTGTGGACCAGCGGCTTAATCTGTCGGGTTCTTTGCGGCGTCAAATAGCTATCTTGAGAGTTATTGGTTTCCCGACAGAGAATCCCGTGTCTTCGGCTGACCCTGCTAAAATGATGAGAGACAAAATTTCCAGACAGGTAAAAGCGATTATTCGGGAAAATCGGCAGTTACCCTACGAGACGGTTTACAATTTTGTGGGCGAAGGCTGGCCTGCAGGCATGCCTCACAAGGCTTATGGTGCTACTGCGGCTTCGGAGTTGGAACCTTCTAGTGTTTCTTGGTCTGAGTTTTCAGCGGCTGATTATCAGAAAATTTGGTATAACGATGATGATTTGCTCAGCAAGAGCATAAGCGTTACTGGGCAATACCCACAAATGCTTTTCCGTTTCAAGATTGGCAAGAGCGCCAATACTGAAACTCAGCCCTTGAAGACCTGCATCAGCCAAATTGTGCTTACCTATGTCGGTTATGGCACAGCTGCAACTGGAGACGGCGCCACGGTCCAAGTTTGGAATAATACGACCTCTGCTTGGACAAACGCTGCTGCAGGCACCGGGAGCGCCAAAGAAACCTTGACAATCACGTTGACGTCGGAACTAACTGACTACGTTGACTCAGACGGTTATCTTTGGATTTTAGCTCGAACCACAAATCATAGCGATGGCTCGGCTACCGTGTTATACTGTGATTTTGTGCAGTGTACTATTCGGGTTAGAGGCTTGACTTTTTGCGATGTGGTCAGCTACAGGGATGTTGACTTGGTTTCGGTTAAGCCTTTCATCTTCAAGACAGAACTCATCCTGCGAGGATGGTTTTTCGAAAACGTAACTTGACGGTAACTGGTGAAAAAGAATGGTTGAAACATATAGTGCGGATGAAGAACGGTTCTACTACGTTGTTGAAACTGTAAAAGGTACGACTCCAGCAAACCCCGCGATGTTGAGTGTTCCTCAAGCAGAACTCACTCCTGACTTTGACCCGGGCAATCTTCTGTTAAGAGGCGGCGGGAGCTTTGATTTACAAGCGATTAAACCAGGTATTCGCAAACCTGCTATACGGGTTAAGTATCCTTTGCCGTCTGTTGCACCCATCGATTTGCTACAGTATGTGAAGAGGGACTTGGATAAGTCTCTTAGCTGCCAAGTGCTATATCATAAAGGGTCTTGGACTGAACCAACCAACATCATTTCGCTACTTTACACTTATATGCGCATTGGAAAAGCTTCGGTTTCCTGCGAGATAGACGGAGTTATCGAAGCCACACTTGAACTGCTTGGGCAAAACCTTACCACCGGAACCGCTAAAATCGCGGGGGCAACCTACACAGATTACGGCGGCGTAGTCGCCTTCAACGAAGCAAGCGTGCTTAAGGATCTAACCCCTGATGACCGCGTGACTGGCTGGAGCTTTAGCATAAACAACAATGTCAAGCAAGTGCCAGTGATTCGCAGTTCAAGCGGTACTTTAGCTAAGTACGTGACGTTTGGCAACCGAGGGCTTTCAGGAGAGGTCAAGTTTGAATTCGAGAGCAAAGCAGAAATGGATGCTGCTCTCGCTGATTCAGAATTTGACCTTAAATTCATGTTGAGCGGCTCCAACAACGCGGTTTTTCCTGACTGTCACTGGTCCTCTGTGACTCATGAAAAATGGCTTGATGACCTCATAGCCGTTCGAGCCGCTTTTGACAGCAAAGGACCGTTAACGATCGCATCAAGCTAGAAGGTGAAGAAAATGATAAAAACTGAAGTATTTGACCTTGATGACCGATTCGGCAAAGAATACGCTGGACACTATGTTTTCAAGGAGATTTTCTGGGCTAAACGAAACCGCATCCTTCAAAAACACACCAAGTATCATCCCGTTTCAGGACAGGTTGTAAGCAGCGACTACGTGGCTATTCAGGCAGAAATTATCATTGCTAGTCTACATGGTCAACCTGCTTCAAAGCCCATAACGCTAGAAAAACTCCTCAGCGAAGAAGAGGGAATTCCCTACGAAGTGGGAGAGCAGCTCTCAAAGGTCGCCAACGCACTGAACAGTATGTCGCAGCAAGAAAAGCGTTTTTTATCCGAGCCATCAGACGAAATCAGCCAAATCAAGCAATCACCGAGTTTAGGCTCTGCCAAGAATTCAAGTGCCTCCCAACAGAGCTCGCCAAACAGCCAGCCCGAAAAATTGAACAATTCATCATAATCCTTGACCAAATCGACAAGATGGCTGAGGAAGAACGCAAGAAAACTGGGAAGTAGCAGCATGGAAGTGTCAATAAAGGTCTCTGGCATAGCAGAGGTTCAAGCAGCTTTTGCACGCTTGGATTTAGCTATGCTTAGGCAAGTTCATGATAAGTTGACGCTTTGGGCTGAAAGCATCCGAGACTCAGCCACGCAAAAGGTTCCAGTGCGCACAGGATATCTTAGAAGCACGATTTTTGCGCAAGTTAGCGAATGGATTGCTGAGATCGGCGCTGAGGCGACTTATGCGGCTTGCGTGGAGTTTGGCACCCGATACATGAGGGCTCAACCGTACATTCTACCTGCCTTACAGGAGCATCTGCCGATGCTGGAGGAAATTTTGATTGAGGCGATTGAAGCTGCGAAAATGGAGGCTGGGCTGTGAGTTTTAACGACATAACAATTGCCGTCAGAGCAGAAAATCAGGCATCAAACACTTTTCGGTCTATAGCGCTTGATGTTGCAAGTTTAGGAACTGCCTTTGGTCTTCTTACCAACGATCAGGCTAGGGCAGTTTCGATAGCCTTTACAGCTATTCGTGTCTTTCAGAGTATGAGTGCGATTTTGAAGACTACGGCTATTGCTTATGATTTGGAGGCTGCTGCGTGCTGGGTTGCAAACTCGGCTATGACTGCGTTAAACATTAGTTTTGGTACTTTTCTGGCGTTGACTGGGGTAGGCATCGCTGCTATTGTAGCTGCTGCCGCGGCTATGGCGTATTTTTCTTCGCAGATGAATTCAGCGACGTCCAGCGTTAAGAGTTTCAATCAGGCCTCGGCGGTTGTGCCTGAGCGCACAAGAAGTATCCAAAGAGCGGGAGAACAAACGCTAACACCGACTAGCTCCGCTTCCGCGCGAAGTGGAACCAGTGAAGCTGAGCTTTTGCGTCGAGGTATCGAATGATATGAGTGAGCCTGCCGCCCCTTCGATGTCGGTTATTCTCGGCGCATACTCCATAGATACCGCTGACATTCAAGAGATCTTGGTGCATTTGGGCTGCAGCAAGGAAGTTAGCAGTTTTGAGGTTAAGCTGCAGAATTGGAACGGCAAGTATAGTCCGGGTGGGGCGGCGCCGCTTTCTGTGGGGATTGACGGTTCAATATCTCTGGGTCGTGGGGCTAATTGCCCGTTGATTATTACTGGTCATGTTGAAAAGGTGCTTTTTGACGAGGAACCTGTTGAGCATTATGTTACTTTGTCGGGTCGTTGTTGGGGTGAGCGGCTTTTCCGACGCACTTATACCGGTTCACTGAGTGGACTGAAAGGCGAAGCCATTGTTAAAACGCTGCTGGATTCCTATTCTGGACTAAGCCATAACCGTGGCGAAACTGAGCTTGTTGAAGATACGGACACTACTTTTAATGATATGGAGTACGCTGATTCTCCAGTTTGGGATATCCTAAAGTATGTTGCTGAAGGCAGCGATAAGGCAGGCGTTATTGGTTTTGATTTTCGGGTAGCTCCTGATGGTAAATTCGAGTTTTTTCCTAAACTCAGCAAAGTAAACGGCGTCAATCTTGTGGATGCTTTAGAGGTTGCGACTCCTGTATGGGACATTTCCAGGATAAGAAACAAAGTTGCGGTTTTCGGTCTCGCTGATAAGAGCCTGCCAGCGGATAAGGTTTCTTGGACGCGAAGCACCAACCCCTCGGATGGTGTCTGGACGGCTACCTCGGGCTTAGTAAGCACAAACCCAACGGGTGCTCCAGATGGCGGTGCATGCATTAAACTGAATGTTCCTGGTCCAAGCGGGCTCTACTATGGCGGGTGCGTTTTCACTTTGAATGCTGGAAGCGAAGCTGATTGTGATTTGCATCCTGTTTTTGATGTGCAATTGAAGTTTGAGGCGGCTTACTCTGGGAACGGTACTGTGGATCTTTTTGATGTGTCGGGGAAGAAAGCTACTAAGCAGGTGACTGCTTCGCCTGACGAAGAATTTCATGTGTCCGAGGCAGGCGTGGGCTCAGCTTACGCTAATCAATGGGAGCAAATTGAGTCGGGTTTTGATTGGACGCATGTCAAGCAGGTTCGCTTTTCCTTCTATTTCCCAGAGAGCACGGGCACTGGTAGTTTCTTTGTGCATGCCTTGTATTTTGGGGGTCGCCGATATTCAGCGGTCGTTGAAGATGCTGCAAGCCAAGCAGCTTATGGGTTGCGGGAGTACGCTGAGACTGATGAGGAACTTTGGAGCGATGAGGAATGTGAACGTCGTGCTTTGTCTTTGCTGGATTACATGAAGGACCCTGCGGAGGGCATTTTTGCTGTAAGCACGGTCATTGATTATGGGACTTCGCCGATTCTTGGGGGCGACAAGGTACACGTCGAAATTCCCAATATCAACATGAATGGCGACTACCGTGTGGATTTTGTGGAGTACAGGGTTTATTCCTCAAAAGAAAGGAAAGTTTTGGAGTTGACGCTTCAGCTTGGTAAGGAGTCGCCGCGTATAGCTGATTACTTGTATGGACTTAGAGCGCACTCGCCAAATGTTGAGAAGTTGAGTCGAACCAAGCTTGGCAGGCGGGGCATTCCTGTGGTTGCTTCTGGTTGCGGTGTTGGTGGGCGCAGCTACTTCAATAGTAATGTGGAGGTTGACAAGACTTCGCCTGTGTTTAACTTGTTAACGTCGAGGGTGCTTAAGGCGGCTTTTGGGTTTGACGGCGCAAACACCTACGTGGCAACTTATACGGGGGACTTGATTTTGAGGGCTGCATCTCGAATTGTCAGACCGTTTTCTGCTGAGTTGCCTGATGATTTGGGTTGTGAGAGTTTCCCATTCGGGAACGCATACATTAATGCGCTCTGCAGAGTTGGTTGGCTAAACATAGGTGCCTACAACGTTATATCTAGTGAACGTGTCCTGCAAAACGTTACCTTGGGAAACGCCACGGGAGATGCCTCTATAATTACAAGCGGTCAGGTCCCTTTGGCTCGTATGCCTCAAGAGGATGCGGGTCTTGTTCTCGAATCTCAAGGCATAGGCTACTGGCCAATGTATGTTGACCCTGATTACAGGTACATGCCTGCTCTTCATTATCATAATTACGCCGCTTTAGTTCATACTCATGCTGCAGTGGACATTAACAGTGGGGTCCTTGCGGAAGCGCGGGTTCCAAACGTCTACACTGGCGTCGTTACTTTTCAGGCTGGCATCATAACTAACAGCGTGAACTGTGCGAATTGGCAGTTGGATGATGCCATTTTCGCTAATGGTTTTCGCATGACTGAATCGGAGAAGCTTGGTTTTCTGAAGGGAATTGCGTTTCTGAACAGTGAAAGTAAGACGATTATGGTTCTCTCGGGGAAGGGGGACTTGTATGTTGCAGGTAAAATTAAACAAGGCTTCCCCCGGAAGAGGCGAGTTGCAGGATAATTCATGGTGATGTCTATGTCACAAATGGGAGAACAAGAAATTGAATAAACAAATCTTGAAGACTCTAGAAAGCTGCAAACCGGGTGATTTGATATCAGTCGATTGGTGTGATGCTTCGGCGGGAAAAAGCAGCCAGAACGGCGGCATGATTGATGTGCCTGTTCGGAGTTGGGGTGTCTACCTTGGCTTAATGGGTGTTCGGGCTAAGCAGATTGTGTTGGCTCAGAACAGTTTTCGTTATGTCGGCAGCGTGTATGATTTGGATTATACAGCTATTCCTGTGGGTATGGCTCTTGAAGTTCAATGCATCCAAGTGGGTCATCTGCCAAAGGCGGTTGTTGATAATTTGCTTCGCAGCTTTGTCAGCGAAAGCGTCAACCGAAAGAATACTGCAGGACTGCAGGGTTTGCGGAGTCCCAGGATGCTTCATCATAAGATTCAGCAGAGGTTGAGCATCAATGGCGGACTTGATTAAGCGTGCTTTGACTCGGCGTCGAAAGTCTCGTAAAGTAATTGCAGCGGAAGACGAACCCAACGAGAATCTTGTGCTTGGCGTGAAGTTCGCCATCGGCATGACCGTATGCCTTTCTGCTTTGGAGGTTGCCCACATGGTTTTCTTGGGCACTTGGAACAGTGAAATTTTCGCAGGCATCACCGTGCTAAGCGGGACCATCGTTGGGTTGTTTGTGGGGCAGAAGGCATGACGAAAGGTAAGCCGTGGCCTGCTGAGAAGGAAAAGCAGCTCAGGGAGCTTGTTGAAGCTAAGACGTCGCTTCCTGCGATGGCCAAGGTGTTGAGGAAGTCGGAGGAGGCGGTGCGCCAGAAAATTGGGCGGTTAGGTTTAGAAGTAGTTGAACAGAAAAAAATTGTTTGTTCTACTACTTCTAAAGAGTTCATGCCTGCTGAGTTGCCTAGTGTTGAGGAGATGCTTCGTAAGATGGTTGCTGCGGTCAATGCTTTGGAAACATCGGCGTTGGATAAGTCTGAGGTTTTGCGGTTGCGGGGTATTATTACCGGTGTTAAGGTGTATCAGGAGCTTTTGGCGGAGTATTTGGATTATCGGGGTTTGGAGGCTGAACTTTTGAATTTGAGAGCGAAATATGGGGAGTTGAGGCAGAAGTATGACGCGCTTGTTAAAAAGTCCAAGGACGATGCGTCCCGGTAGGTTGTTTTCTGAGAGGGCTAAGCTGCGTGAAGATGTGGCTGCTGTTGAAAGTGCCAGTGAGCGTCGAGTTGAAGCTTTGAAGGGTGATGTGAAGAGTTTCTTTGAGCAGGTCTTCGGCTTTACGCCTTTCAAGTATCAGCTTGAGCTGGCGGAGATGTTTGAGAAAAACCAGTTCACCGCGGTTCGTTGGTCTCGTCAGACGGGTAAGAGTTTTTGTGTTTCTGCGTTGCTTTTGAAGTATGCTTGGGAGCATCCGGATAGCTACATTGCGATTGTTGGGCCTAGTTTTCGTCAGACTAAGTTGAATATTAGGCGTATGGGTGGTTTTGCTCGGAAGTTTCCTGTGCAGCAGGGTTTGCATATTCAGAAGACCCGGATTAGTTTGCCCAATGGCAGTATGATTGAAGCTTTTCCGAACAATCCTGATACTATTAGGGGTCCTACGTTCAAAGTTATTTGGATCGAGGAATGCAACTTCATTTCTGGGGATGATGACTTGTATGATGCGGTTCTCTTCACGCTGGGCACTACTAATGGTAAGTTGATTGCTACTTCTACGCCTTGGAATACTGGTTCGCTGTTTTGGCGTATGTGTAATCATAAGGATTTTTCGGATTTTGCTAGGTCTCATGTGCGGTGGAGTGATGCTATGGCGCCTGATGGTCCTTGGGTGCCTGCTATGGTTGAGAAGGTTAAGCGTCAGTTTGGGGATGACCCGCAGCGGTGGCGTCGTGAGATGGAGGCTGAGTGGGCGGAAGACGAAGACACGTGGCTGGCTCAAAGCTTAATCGTCAGTTGCATCGGTACGGAAAAAACTTGTGGTGAGGATTTGCAGGAGTTCAATCCTGAAGCGGTTTATGAGGGTGAGTTCTTTGCAGGCCTTGATTTGGCTCAGACGCGGGATTTCTGTGTTTTGTCGGTTGTTGAGCGAGTGAATGATAAGCTGTTGCTTAGGCACTTGAAGGTTTTCAAGCAGCCGACGCTTTACTCAACGGTTTTGGGTTACTTGAAGGTGCTGCAGGATCGTTGGGGCGGTTTCCAAAAAATTCGTGTGGACTTCACCCGAGAAGGCCCGAGCATAATCGCTGATATGGAGAATTCTGGGATTGATAACGCTGAGGGCGTGAATTTTAGTGTGCCCAGGAAGAGTGAGATGGCGAGTTTGCTTAAGCAGCGTATGTCTAATGGGCAGTTCTTTTATCCGTTGCTGCGTTGGGACAGGCCATATCAGGGTGACATTACAAGTGAGCTTAATGTTGAGCGGTTTGATTTGCGCAAGGATGGCACCTTAGGTTTCAGTCATCCGAATGGCACACATGATGATGTGTTTTGGGCTACTGCTTTGGCTGTGTATGCTACTTGTGAGATGGCGCCTGAGCCTTTCTTAGCTGTTGTGCCGAGGTGATTGGATGAAATGCGATATCTGTTTTCAGGATAAACAGTGCGGAGATACAATTAACATTAAGCTGAAGGGGAAATCTGGCGATTTTGTGTTTAAGGCGTGGGTCTGCAAGGATTGTCTTGATTCTCTTGAGCGTGATGTTGTTGCGCAAAAATTACTCTCTGTTGCATTGAAGATCGTTAGAGGTAAATTGCCTTCGAAATGAGGTTCACTTTCACGAAAGGGGGTCTCTCTATGGGGTGGTTTGTCTGTCCGAGGGCAAGTGTAAACTATCTAAAGTGTGGCGTAAGGTTGCTGCCAAGAAGGTGAATAGATGAGAAGCCGACGAGATGTCTTCAAGGTTCGGAAGCTTCGGAGAATTTATGATAAGAGCCAGGACAAGTTCAGTTTTCACGTGGAATATGAGACCCACACTGAGCTGACGGAAAGGACCGTTGAGGTTGCCGAGGCTTTCGGGTTAGGCGTCGATGATGCACAGAGATTTCCCGTTTTGAATGCTGAACTAAAAATTACCCCAAAAGATGTCGTGCTTATTACTGGCGATAGTGGCAGCGGAAAGTCTGTTTTGTTGCGGGCTATTAGGTCGGACCTTGGCAGTGAAGCTATTGATATGTCTGAGGTTCAGGTTGACGTGGAGAAGCCGATTATTGAGTCTGTGGGCGCTACTGTGGAAGAGGCTTTGGAGTTGCTGAGTAAGGTTGGTTTGAATGATGCGTTTCTTTTCCTGCGAAAATACAGCCAGCTGAGTGATGGCCAGAGGTTTCGTTATCGGTTAGCCAAATTTTTAGAGAGTGAAAAGCAGTGGCTGCTTGCCGATGAATTCGCTGCAACTCTGGACCGAGACACAGCTAAGATTGTGGCGTTTAACCTGCAAAAGCTGGCTCGACAGCAGGGCAAGGCGGTTATCGCTGCAACTACGCATGACGACTTGCTCGAGGATCTCGCACCTTCGGTGCACGTGCATAAGCGTTTCGGCGAAGAAATCGACATAAAATATTATCCTAACCAGCCTGCAGCGGAATGTAGCCTGTTGCAGCAGATGAAAGTTCAGGGTGGCACCTTGGATGATTGGCGCAAGCTAAGCGTTTTTCATTATCGCAGTCACAATACGGCTGCCCGTAGGGATGTTTTTTCGGTTAGGCGTCGTAGTGAGCTCTGCGGTGTGATTGTTTATTGTTATCCGTTTCCTCAATGTGCTGGGCGAAGCAAGGTGTTGCCCAAGATGAGTCTTAAGGAGCTGAACCAGAGGCTGAGTGTTATCAGTCGTATTGTGGTTCATCCTAAGTACCGGTCTATTGGGTTGGGTGAGAAGTTGATTCGGGATTCGTTGCCGTTGGTTCATACGCCTTATGTGGAGATGATTGCTGTCATGCCTAAGTATAATCCGTTTGCTGAACGGGCAGGCATGCGCAAGGTCCTTGTGAAGGAACCGCCCAAGCAGGCTTTGGCTATTGCTGAGGTCCTGAAAGGTTTGGGTTTTGATGTGCAGCTTCTGGGCAGCCAACGGTACGTTCGCGGTAAGTTGGATGGCCTAGCTTCTGGTCAAATCGCCGAATTGAGGACAGCTTTTGCGCGAAATCCGCATCCGTGTTTTCGGGAGCCTATAGGAGCTGACCGTTATGGTAGCGGAAGTGCTGCGAAGGTATTTCGGGAGCAATTGGATAAAGCGGATTTGGAGCGGTTGGCAAAACTGGTTAGGATTGTTGGGGTTCTTTTGCAGACGAAGGTTTATCTGTTTTGGGAGCGGGAAAAGTGAGAAATCTGAATCTGACGTCTATACTGTTAATCAATCGGATGGATGCGCAAGGTTAATTTGTTTGCTTAACAAAGCAACGAATAGGGAAACTTTGTGTCTAAAAGAGTTTTGATTGAGGCTTCTCTTGTAGAGGAAGCTGTCAATCTGCCTGATGAAACGATAGAGAAGAAAATTCATGACTATCTTGAGGAGTATCCGCCCAAAATTCCTTGGGTGAAAGAAATCAAGAGGGTTACTGTGAAATCTCTCTGATTCTGGCTTCGAGAAGTATCTTCATGAAATTAATAATTTCTTCTCTGCATTCGATGTATGAGTTGAGACGTTGTTCTCCTGTTATAGTTAATTTGTAGATTCGTCTTGTTCTTCCGTGTACTTCTTTGCTTTTGCCGCGTATCCAGTTTTTTCGTTCCATTATCAGAAGCACGCTGAATACTATTCCATCGTCAACTGTGACGCTGAACATATCATTAATTTTGTTGATTATACGTCGTCCGCTTATGGGATTGTTACTTGTTTTTAGTTTTTCTAAAATTATGAAGTCAAGAAATTGGTTAACCAGCCTCTGGCGTAACTCCTTTTGCAAAATTTCATCAGTCATTGGCTTGTCTTTGTGCCATTTGCTGGCTTTCAGTATAAATAATTTAAGGTTGAACCGTACCGCCTATTTTGTGGAATTCGTAGGCGTTGACGATTTGGTCGGGGTTCCAAGTTCCGTAACATTCTATCCATGCTTGCTTAAACTCTTCGACCGTTTTGAATCCCTCTGCTTTTGCGTCTTCGATTGTAATATCGCCTAATCTTTGAGGTGTTTTTCGTGTTAATTTTATGTGAGCTTGGCTTTTTTGGTAGCGTCTGCAGGTGGCGCCGTATGTTTTTCCGACTTTGTAGTTTTGAGTGCTGAGGCGGCGGGTCTGTGTTTTGGTGCCGTCCATAACCTTCGCGAAGAGGTGTTTTTTGAATAACATTTGATTTCTTCCTTCCTGCGGTGGGTTCGGAATTGCATTTGGATGGTTTTTGCTTATAAGATTTAGGGTGTATGACGATACTGTTAATTGTTAAGCCAACTATGTTTGGACCGTAAAATAAATCAGCGGCTTAAATCAGAATACCCAAAGGAAGTTCTCTTATGAGATGTAAAAATTGTGGGCACTTGATCTCGGTTACTGATGTTAACGGAAAAGCTGTTTACAAGCACACAAAATCAAATCACAGTTTTTACTGTCCCTGCAGAAACCCGGAACCAACTTAGAACCAAGAGTCCTTCTTACGGTTTCACTTTAATGGACCTCCCCCTGTAGGGTTCGATTTGTTCTGCAAACAAGTGTCTTTTTATTTGGATTTTGCTTTTTGTGGGGGTGTGGGGGAACTTTGATGGAAAACTATGAACAGGGCTGGGATGATTGCCTCGACGAGGTTCTTCATATCTTGGGTAGTACAAATGATGTTGAGAAGGCAAAGGCGGCTGTTGAGAGCCTGCAGTTGGCGGTGAAAAGCAAGAAACGAGAGCGAATTAGGTCGGAGCTTGGGGTTTTTGGCGGTCTTTTTTAGCTTTTAGAACTGCTTGTATTTCCGCTATTTTTTCCGCTATTTTTTTGCCATCGCCTGTTAGTTGAATGTATCGTGTGAATGGTGGTTTTCTTTCTTCATCAATGAGTTCCAACCGCGCCAAAGTGTTGAGTGCCTTGTATATTGTGGGGGTACTTGCAGTTACGTCGATGTCTGTGACTTTGTTTTTGCCTTTTTCGTGCAGGAAAAGTAAGATTTGTAGTACGGCGGCGTTTTCTAAGTCTTTTATTGACATTCTTTTCCCTTCAATAGGTTAATCGCTACCAGATTTTAGATTTTAAAATGTACACAAGTTTTATAAATAACTTGTGGAGATTACCTACATTTTAGAATTTAAAATGTGAAATGTGGGCTGAGGAATGACGGAAGAAGTGATAGGTGTCGTGAATCCCGTTCCAAACAGCGGTTGCCTCTATTATCTTATCCCGAAGGCATTGAGAGAAAAGCGTGGAATCACAGAGAACACAAGCACGGTTATTCTACTAGCTGAAAACGGTGACATAATCTACCGTAAACAGGGAGCGTAAAACAAGATGGTTAAAGGTGAGGTCACTGAAGTTGTGCTCCAGAACATTCCTGATGAACTTCTAGAAGAATTCGACGATAAAGTTGTGGAAAAACATTTTCCGGGAGGGCGCAGTGAAGCTTTTCGCTACTTGATGGCTGCCGCGATAGTTGATGAAAAGAACGGGAGGTTTGCTTAAGAGGTGTTGTTCTTGGGGAATAGGTTTGGGCTTTTTGCCTTTGGGGTCTTGGAGCCACGTGTTAGTTTTTTTGCTTTCTATCTCTTCTCCCCTGTAACTTCCCAAACAGGGACACATCTTGATAGCTTTAGGAGGCTTGACACTTGAGCAAAAGCTGCAAGAAGTATTCGGTTAAAACGCTTGGTAAGGATTTTGTTACGATTCTTGGCACTGTGGTTGAGGCTCTAAACGACCATGAGGGGCGGCTGCAGGTTCTTGAGGCTCCTGATCTGAAGGGCGCCTTGCGGGTGATTATGGGTGCTATAGGAAACATAGAGGATCCTGAAAAGTCGGTTGCTGTTTTGGAACAGTTCAGGAAGGTCTGTGATGCGTTGGGCGTTGTGGATTTGGAGGTTAGTTAGCTGTGGGTCTTCGGGAGAATAGGCTTTTTGCGGTAAAGATGGGTGCTAAGGCTGTTTGTGACTGCGGCACCGCTGCTCCTATCCAGTTTGCCATCGCGCTTAGCAAAAAGGATGCTGCGCAGCTGGGTAAAGATGTGCAAGCTGCTCGTGCTCGTGGTGACCGTTCGTCTGATGTTGTCTGCGGTGCCTGCATGTCCAGACGCATATCAGAGAAGGGGCTCATCGTTGCGGAGGTCCTCAAGTATTCGCCCATAAAGCTTGAACGAGTAACTTTTGACACTGAATGCGTCGACTGCGCCAAAAAGTTGCCGTTTGGAACTTACGCGCATTTTCACGCTGAATCTGGCCAAGCGATCTGTACGGCTTGCGGGGCGAAGCGGGGTTGGACCGAGAAAGACCGCGCCGTGCATAGTGTCAAGATGTTGGAGCTTAAGGAAGACATCAAAGCGCTTCATAAGCGGTACGTGGTTGAGGCGCAGGGGCTGCATCTGCTTGAAGAAAAAGTGGACTTACACCAGGTTGCTCAGCTCTACATTGAGCTTGAGTCTAAGGTCACAGCTGCTGTTTCCCGCCTAAACTCTTACCTGCTACAGGGTATCGCTTCGCCTGAAGAGTCCAAAATCCTTCACGAGCTGGCACGTTTGATTCCTGATTTGTTGTCTATGGCTGCCGAGATTAAGCACGAGTTTGACATGCGTCTTTTCTTGCTCGACAAGGCGGAGCGGACACAGAAAATGCTGCAGAAAGTTTTTGCTGAAAGTGACGCGGAAACGGAAGAGGCGCAGCGGCATGCTGAGATGGCGATGTCGGAGGTTCCTGCATGAAACAGAATGGTCGCACGTTGCTCCAGATAATTAATGATGTGGCACCTGACCGTGATTTTGGCAAAAAAGACGTGTGCGTGATGTTTTGCGGTGATGCGAGGGCGGGCTGTTCCTGTTGTTTACTTGACCTGTTTACTAAGCGGCGGTTTGTGGAGGTTTCTGCTTGATGCAGTCTTTGGCTGAGATTCGCCGTGAGATTCTAAGTTCGCTTAGCCGCAAGGACCAGCAGGTGATTGCGCAGGAGCTTGCTCGGGAGAGTTTTCAGGTTCCGCCGTCTCTGAAGGTTTCGTGTCCGTTTGGGGGCTGTACGGGCAGCTGTAGGAGTCCGAGCAAGCGGGATGCTGCTGATTGTAAGGCGTGGGTTTGCGGCAGTAACTTTAGTCATAATGACCGTTTAGGTTGCTGCGTTGCCTATCGGCGGTTGCATTATGGTCTTCGTGAGGGTCAACGTGCTGGGAGGCGTGGTCGGCAATGACTACCGTTAAGGACCTTGTGCAGAGGTTTGCGGTTTTTCCTGTGGTTGAGGGTTCGGTGCTTTCTGGCGACTGCATAATCATTCCTGGAGAAGAGTTGAATCTTGACTGGATTCCCATGTTTCTAGAAGAAGGCTATCGCTTTGAAGGAACCCGTATTGATGGCTACCCAGTTGTTTTGGTTCAGGTTTCGCCTATGCCCGTCAAAAGGTCGCCTTTGAAAACGGGTCACACAACCAAAGGAGGTCCCGTTAATCGCTAGTATTCACTGTCGCTATAAAACCTGCAAAGACAGGGCGTGTGAGCTGCGGAAGCGTGGCAGACATTGCCCTAAGCAACAGAAATTAAAAGAATTTCTTGAGGTGATTGCGTGACTGAGGCGGTTAGGGAGGGAATGGTTGGTCTTGCTGAGCGTGAGCTTTCTCCGGACTGTGTATTTGGCAATGAAGTCAGCGTGGGCAAGTCGGAACTTGCTGTGGGTTCTGCCGCTGGCGCCAGCTCCCAAATCCCTAACTGTTGTCCTGAATGTGGTTCAAAGAGGAAATACTTGGATGGTTCACGGTGTAAGAAGGATGGTTCGTGTGTTCAGCGTTTTCTCTGTCGGGATTGTGGTCGTCGGTTCAGTGAGAAACCGCTACAAAATACTTCTAAGCGGTCATTAAATATGTCCTCTGCCTTACCTTTTAAGCGCCAAATATGCGTCTCGGAGACGAAAAATTTGACCACTGCAGCAGAAATCAAGACTGTTGCGGGAGACAAGAAAAAACCGCTGAAGATAGATTTGCTACCTGAAGATGTCCGTGGTTACATAGCGAAGTTCGATGCTTATCTGGAGCGGAACGGCTTTGATGAGGACATTACTTATCCTGCGATCTTAACGCGGTTGGCCCACGCTGGAGCGAACTTGTTGGATCCTGAAAGCGTCAAAGATGTCATTGCTAAGTGGAGGCAGAAGAACGGCAAGCCATGGAGCGATAGCATGAAAGGAATCGCTACAAGCGCTTATGACGCCTTTTGCAAAATGGAGAAGATCATCTGGGACAAGCCGATTTACCATCAGAGTGATGTTGATATTATTCCGCCTGACGAAAAAGACCTTGACTTGCTGATTAGTGCTGCAAGTAAACGCTTTGCCACTTATCTATTGTGCCTTAAAGAGACTTTTGCAGACCCGTCTGAGATTCTTCGGTGTAAGTGGAGCGAACTGAAGGGCAATGTGCTATACATTAATCATCCTGTTAAGCGTCACTATTCGGGTCACTATGAACTGTCCGCTAGGCTTGTTCAGATGATTAATGCTTTGCCTCGTGAGGATGAACGGATTTTTCCAACCACCTACAGGGTTGCAGCTTGCTGTATGCGTTCGCTAAGAATGAAGGTTACTCGTAAATTCAAGAATCCAGCAGTTCTGCAGATTAGTTTGAAGAGCTTTCGTCATTGGGGCGGCTCGATGCTTGCTTTTGTGACTAACGGTAACGTTCCAGAGATTGCGAGGGTTCTGCGGCACAGATCGTGGAAGAGCACTCAGCGATACGTGCACACTATAACTGGCTTGAAAGATGACGATTTCGATGTGAGCAGCGCCACAACGTTAGAAGAGGTTTTAGCGTTGGGTAAAGCTGGCTGGGTGAAGTACGATGAGGTGGTTTTTAACGGCGTCGTTTACCATTGCTATCGGAAGCCTAAGAGGTTTGGAAGCCTGAAGAATATAGTGGATACGTCCAAAAACAAGGGGATAGGGCACAATCCACATAAGATTCAGAAATGGGTAAATTATAACGTAAAATATGTTGAAGCCTTCACCGAAATATAAAACACCCGCTAAACCAAAGTAGTAGAAAACCAGATTCCAGAATAAACCAATCAGATTTCCTAAGGTTAACAAGCAAAGTTTCATGTTAATTGTGCCGTTCAGCTGGAAAATCAAGGACGAAAAAAGAAAACTAAACAAAAGCAGCGTTACCGTAGATTGAAAATTTATGAAACGGAAAGAAGCAATCAGGAAAATGGCGAGATATTCAAGCAAAAAGAAAACAAATAGCCGCTTAACTAGCAACCTCATCTAATTTACGTCCTCCTTTCCCCCGTTCAGTTCTGATTCTGAAGCTAATTCTTAATCTGAAGAGAGCAGTTTTAAAGCTTGCGAAATACTTTTACGTATAACAGTAAAAACGGCGTTTTTTCATGGAGATAACGGGAAATTTCTATCAAAAGCAGCAGTTTTTTCACAGAGAACAGCGTTCCCGCCGCAGATATACACAAGCAGACATGAGTTGGCACAAGGCAGCATCAGCAAAAGAGGATAATTGTCTTGTCTGGTTCAAAGAATAAGGGTTTTGCGTGAGAAGTTTATTGGCAGGATACTGTTTTCTTTGACTTTTCGATTTCGGCGAGAACCATGTTGTCTATGACTGTGCAGAGGGTCTGGAAAACTTCTTCAGCGCTTAGGTTGTCTGTGTCTAAGACTAGGTTGAACGGGGTAAAGTCTTGTCCTAAGGTAAAACCGTAAAGTTGCTTGTATATAGCTTTGGTTCTTGTTTCTTTTTCTTTAAGCGCCTGCAAGGACTCCGATACGGTCATGTGGTCTCTTTTCGCGATTCTTTCCGCTTGTTTCTCCGCCGAAGCTGCCAACCATATCTTGAAGCCACCTTTAACCAGCCAAGGCATTGTCCAGCTATCTAACAGAACATTACCTCCTTTAGCCAACTTCAAAAGCTTCTCATCAACCGCCTTGTCAAAGCTTGCGTCTGCTTTTCGTTGTTCAAGAAAACTTAGCCCTTCAGGACTTTCCCACCAGCCGTTGCTAGAGGAATTAAAGCCTTTCTCAGCAGCTAACTCTCTGAGCGCGTCACCGCCTGAATAGTACTTCAAGCCGTATTTTTGGGCAAGCCTCTTCGCCAACGTGCTCTTTCCAGTTCCCGCCATCCCTGAAATGCAGATAACTGTCCCTTTTGAGTTCGCTTCGCCCATCATACGCTCTCCTGTTTTACTGAATTGGCGTTACGCCTATTACTCGGGAAGCGATTGTTCCGAAGAAGAACGAGCAAATCAGGTACCAGTAGAAGAACGGAATCGCTCCGAAACCTGGAAGATAAGCTACTGGAAACGGGAAGAAACCCAGCAGAATCGGCCAAATGACGAAGTACACTGCCGTGATGGGTAGAAGAAGCAGTTGTGGTTTGAACATTTTTGTCTGCATCGACTGAATTTGAGAGTCCTTCTTTTTGAGCTTTTCAAGAGCCTTCTCATTCTTAGCGCGAAGAGCAGCCATTCGTTGTGCGTTATACTCAGCAATTTCCTTTTGCATAGCACGGTATTCATGCCAACCAATCATGCGTGTAATCAACGCACGGTTAAGCCCCATGTTGGCAAAAGAAATCCCGGCTGCAACCGCCAGTATCAGCGCCGTTGCCATGGGTATTGCAGCGATACCTTCCGCCACCACGTTGTACTTCTGGGAAGCCTCCGTGTTAGCGGCAACATCCTGCAGAGTTACGTTGTAGTCTCCGGGCATAATTGCTTTTACTGTGAATTCAGCGTTAACTGTGTTTCCGACCGCTGTTCCGTTGTAAAGGAGAACTTCGTTTAAGAGAATGCTGTACTGACCATCGGCGGTCTGGATTTTGCCTTGAACAGTCATAGTGAAGTCTTCGCCAGCAACCGCCGAAGAAGGATTAACAGCAGTAATGCTGGTTGTTGCTGTTTGACCCTTAACCATTGTCAATGGTAAATACAGAAACGCAGCACTCATCAAGACGAGAACGGCAAGTATCAACATCTTCTTTTTCAAATCAAGATTCTCCTGTACGCAGTAAACTTCCTTGCAATTGACAATGTACTCCGCAGGAACATTTTAAACCTTCTCCTTTTAAAATTGGCTTTACCACAGAATTGGAAAATTTTGATTCGTCAAAACGGGAAATGTTGTTTAAGAAAGGGAAAGTAGCTTTCCGAGTTGCGTGTATTTCTCGGAATGCGGTTTCTTTTTCTACGTTTATTCGCCTATGATTCGTCTGAAGGCGGGGTACATTTCGGCTGCGCGTTCACGCATCAGCAACTCGTAATACTGGTAGACTATGCCTACGGCGAGCAGGATACCTGTACCTGAACCAAAGACCCCAAAGAAGTCGCCGATTCCCGCTATCAGCGCTACGATTATGCCGCCCAGAACGGCAACTACGGGGATGTACCGTTTTAGGACCGCTTCTATGGGTCTACCTGAGCGTCTGTATCCTGGAATCTGCATGCCGCTGTCCATGAGTTGCTTTGCCACGGTAGATGGACCCAACCCGCCAACTTCGAGCCATATCAGCGAGAACACCGCACAGAAAGCCACGAGTATACCCAAGTACACCATTGCTCTGATTGGGTCTGCTCCTACGCTTAGGATGTTATGTGGTGCTGTGACGTAGTATGCGAGTCCGCCTGTTGGTGTTGCTGAGCCACCTTCGGGTATTGTGTAGGTGCCTAGCCAGTTGAGCCACATGTTACTGTTGGTGGGGTTGCTGGTGCTCCAGATTAGTTGGCTGAAGAAGAATACGTTGGCGAAGAGAGCTGCTGCGAATATGACGGGTAGGTTACTGACGTAGAGGAGTTTGATGGGGTATTTGCTTCGGAAGCCTTTGTATCCAGCGTAGGACATAGGCAGTTCAATGCGGACGCCGTTGAGGTAGATGATTATCAGGAACGTCGCGACGGTGGCTATCAAGCCTATGAGTGAGGGGTATATGCCAGATTGTGTTCCCACTACCCAATCGAACATTGTAAATGGTGGAGTAGTGTTAGCGAACAGTTGCTCTAGTGCGCCGACGAATAAGCCTGTTGACGGTGAAAAGGACGACCAGAATATGTTCTGGGCTACGCCTGCCATGATGAAGAGGCTTATGCCGCTGCCTAGACCCCAGCCTTTTTGGACTAGTTCGTCGAGCAGCATAACGACTATGCCTGCGGCTATCAATTGGACGAATATTATGATGGCGGCGACTCCTAGATCGGTTACTGTACCGTACATGCCGCTTATGATGTAGGCGCCTGCTTGGACGCCTGTGAGAACTATGGAGAAGACTTTGCTTGCGACGGTGAAGAGTCCTCTATCCTCGGGTTTACCCATGTCACATTGGATGAGTGATGATCCTGCAAGGAGTTGGAGGATAAGCCCCGCGGTAACTATTGGTCCGATGCCGAGTTCCATGAGGGTGCCACGGGTTGAAGCGAAAATGACTCGAAGGGCACCGAATTGATCGCTTATGTCGCTGCCGATGCCATAGAGGGGAACTTCGGACATTACAAGGAAAACTACGAGAACAAGTGCGGTCCAGAAGATTTTTTCGTTAAACTTTACTTTTCTTTCGGGCGATTTGATTTCAGGCAGTATCCGTCCGAGAGGTTTGAAAAGGTTTAGGAATCTTCCGGCCATGATGAACTAACCTTTACTCAGCTTCAGCGATTTCTTCTTCGGTTAAGACTTTTCCGCCTGCAGCTTCGATTTTTGCTGCCGCCGAGGTTGAGCAGGCTGGAACAGTCACGGTTAAGGCTTTGGTGATTTTGCCTGTGCCTAGCAGTTTGGTGAAGCCCATGCTTGTGAGGTCAATGCTTTCTTTGCCGAGGGTTATGTCATCAAGTTTGTTTAGGTTGATGACGTTGACTTTTCGGTGAAGGCTTTGACGCGAAGTGAACCCATTCTTGCCAAAGTAGTTCTCGTCCATGTTTGCAACTATGCTCCACAGGTGTTTGTGCATACCTACTTTTCGGTGACCTTTGGAGCCTGCATCTCTATGTTGCCCTATTCTTCCGTAGCCTTGTGTTCGGGACCCACGCAATTTTCGGTGTTTTCTTAGTTTATGGGGCATCGTTTATTCCTGCTTGTTGTTTTAATGTTCCTTGTTTTTCGGCTTTTTTAAGCTTGATTTCAAGCACGCCATTCTTGAAACTTGAGCGTGCGACCGTTGGTATGACTACCTTCGGCAGATTTAAACTTTTATAATATCTTCGGTCTTTCGCCTTTGCGGACAACGTTAGCTTTTGCGCTTTAACCGAAATTTTGAATGTTTCTTTGTTGAAGCCTGCGAGTTGAGCAACTATGGTAACCCAAGTTTTGTCTTGGAACATATCAATGAGGGGTTTAGGCTCTTCGTATTTACTTTTGCCGAGTCTTTTTGGTAAACGGTATTTTTGAGAGGAAATACGGAAAGATTTAGAGTTTTCCGAGCGTGCCTTTTTTTTCTCAGGGGAAAGTATTCTAATGTTTCGCAGGTCTAACCATTTCATGTGCTTTCTGCTTCTTCGCCATTTTGCGCTCATGCAATCATATCCCCAGTATTATCAGAGGAAGGTTAACCCGCAACTATAAAACGTATCGCACAAAAAGGGCGGGAAAAATCATAAAGGAAAAACGCAGAGTCCACACAAAAAATGCGGGGTTAAACGTGGCTTGGCAGGTTTTATCCCGCTTAGCACCCAGTTTTGAGGCTTACTGCTGGATACGTTGTTTGTTCTGCCAGGATTTTTCAGCCATAGCGCCCTTGTTAAAACACGAATTACTTTCTGCCATCTGTTAATAGGTTGGCTATCTTGGGCTTACACTGCGCTTTTCCGTTTTCAACATATTTTTGACCTGAAAAAACGCCAATAACGTAGACCCCCCTATAGATTTCTGCATACTATTTCTAATAGGCTCCAAATAGACGGTTCTGGTTTAGGCACCGCTTGAGTGGTAGACCCTCCTCCTATCCTGCTGCATAGATTGGATATTAGCATCCAAATAGACACTTAACGGATGGTTCTGGTGCACTTGTGGGTGGTGGCTTGATGTGGTGAGTGTCGGGTCACGCCTCAAAAAGTAATGCGTATCGGGTCATAAACCTGCTATTTTTCTTCGGAAACTATTTTATACGTTATTATTGAGTGGCTTTTGTGTCTTTATGGTAGTTAATTTTAGTTTGCTATTTTCGGTGCTTTTTGATTTTTCTGTTCCTCGATATTTCATCATGTCGTCTATTTTTGTTGGTAGTGCCTTGCTCATTTTGAGTGTTATTGCTCTGGTTTTTGCTGCTATTCTGCTCTATCGTTATGGTGAATGAATTGTACGAAACATTGCCAACTTCATGGTAAACTTTTTTTTCTGACTGCCTTCTCAAATCCAAAACTTTGCCGCTTTGATCTAGAATCAGGATTAATATTTCGATTGAAGCAAAAACAGTAAGCACAATGCTTAAGGTTATGTTGATGTTGCTGTCTCTTTCCTGCACTTTTGAAAGCTCAAGATTTATTTTGTTGGTTCTTTCCTGCTCAATTTCTGCTCTCACTTCATCTGCAGCACTCACATGTACTTTGTAGTCTGGATATGGAACTGAAATCGTTGTCCCATTTTTGAAAAAGATGTTAATGTATGGGTAATAGTCACCTTGAACAGTCCACATCAACGGTGTTGCTACATTAGCTATTTGAGCATTTGAAAAAGGCGGTATAACGGTTCCAATATCTTCCGTAATATTTGTAAAATCAACTTCAAGTGTGGGGAATCCACCTGTAAGAGTATAGACGCGCTGATTTGGAAAGCTGTAAGTTGCGCCTTCAAAACCGAAATAAACTGCAAAAACTTCTTGCTGACCCTGAGAATATATTGGACCTTGAGCCACTACATTAACAGGAGTTTTCTCTGCCAAGGGTCCATTAAAAAACATGGAAACCTGAACGGTAAACAGAGGTAACCCTGTCAAAGTTCCATTTCCGTATAAGGTTAGTTGTTGCCCTAATGTTCCTGTTGGTGGATAATCAAAAGCAAAATATCTTGAATCTGGTTCTTGAGGTATTTCTATTGTTGGTATTTCTATTTCTTGGTTAAGAGTAGTTCCTGCGAAAAATACCAGAACAATAACCGTGCAAACTAAGAGAATTACAAGGGAAATTCGACCAACTAATTCTAGTTTAGCCAATGCAGTCACTGGCTAGCTGTTATTGGCAATGTTTGTTGTTAAATTTTTGGTTTTTTGCTTTTACTGGCGTTTTGGATTAGTGTTATCAATTTATTTTTTCCTTCGACCTTTATTCCGCATGCTTCGGCTGGTGTTTTTCCGTTTAGTGCTTCGTGGGGTCTTATGTAGTTGTGGTAGATTTGGTATCCTGAAATTATTGGGGTGCTTTTCTGTTTTAGACCACGCATCACTTTTTCTCGGTCACGAAACTCACCGTTTAAGCGCTCCATCTTGTTATTGTGGATGTCACCTTGCAGTTTGATGTGGCGAATGTGTTTGGCTTCATCCAGCACTATTTCAGATAACGGATTTTCAATGCGGCGCCGTGTCTATTTTTAGTAATCAGGGCTGCATGGTTGTCTTTTTGGGCTTCGAATAAGATGTGTTGTTATCAAAATCTGTTTATTTTAACTGTAGTCTCTCTCTACTCTTCGGGTTAGTCGTTTCGGGTATAGGTTTAAAACTGCAAAAGTTGCCTTGTGTTTTCTTTCAAAAAGGAGAGACCCAGTCTTGTTCCAACCTCTTACAGTTAAGACCACTCTCGCGCTCAGCAGAAGCAAGCTCACTTTGAACGTTCCCACTATCCAACAGTTGCTGCCCAGTCTTGAATGCGGCGACTTCGCAGTTTTTTATGGCGGTGCGTCGGCGTCTTATCTGACTTCCTTGCTATGTGTCAAAGTTCAGTTGCCCAGCCAAATTGGCGGTTTATCAAGCAGAGCCGTATTTGTGGACGGGGGAGGCGGAAACACGTTTCGGCTCTACCAAATAAGCAAAATAGCCCAGCGCCACAGCCTTAACCCCACCGCTGTGCTTAAGAAAATAAGCGTCACCCGCGCCTTCACCGCGTACCAGATGACGTCATTAATTATGGGTAAATTGTGTGAAGCCGTTGACTCTACGGAGGCTCCTTCAAGCATGCACCTTTCATACAGCCAACATCGCCGCATCATTCAAAGTCAACAGATACAACAACAGGTACTTTTGCTTAGAAAAGCATCCTCGCTACGCGGTGGGTTCAGCGCAGTTTCCGTCGGCGCATCCGACGTTGCCAGATTTTTTAGGAGGCTTCGATTAATGGGCAAAACCGTTGAATCATACCGTATGGCGTTGGAAGAAGAAATTGGCACATGGAAAGGGTTCGCGCGGGACTGCGAATCGACGACAAAGAAGCCTTCGATGCCCTGATGGATGCATGCCGAAGCCACGCGTCAGCTGGAAGCAACGCCACCCGCCCAATAGTGTTTGAGCCGATGATGATGTCGATCGTTCTTTGGCAGCAAAAAGAACTGGCAAAGCTCCGAAAACAGCTGGGAAGCACTCCGAGACGAAATGGAGACAAAGCAGGATGTGGCAGAAAACGGGCATGACCGAACTCATGAGGGCTAAGCACCAA
Source organism: Candidatus Bathyarchaeota archaeon (assembly GCA_026014615.1). GTDB lineage: Archaea > Thermoproteota > Bathyarchaeia > Bathyarchaeales > Bathycorpusculaceae > JADGNF01. Next base: position 219,881 of record JAOZHZ010000018.1, read on the forward strand.
GGTAGCACAACAGGGCAAAATCGCAGTGAAAAGGTTACGCAGAAACATAGTCTACCGACCCAAGAGGTTTAGCGGTGCGGCGTGGGTGGCTGCTTGACGTTTACCCTTCGGGCTGGGGGGAAATGGCGGTTTGGATTATTGGCGAAAACGGTGACCGCATCCGCTTAACTGACCTTTATCAGCCGAAAGTGTACATTTCAGCCAAACAAGAAGCTGATATTGAACGCTTAGCCAGCCGCTTCTTCACCAACCCAAACATAGCCAGATGGAACTTTACCCACAAATATGCGCACCCCACAGATAACAGAAAAAGCAAAGTCATCGAAGTTACCCTCAAAGATTGCAGAAAAACAGCTGCCTTCACCCAAGACGTTCTCCGCGCAGGTAACTACCTGCAGTACGAAGTGCACAACTGCGACTTGCACGGCGACCGCACGTACTTTTTTGACCGCGACCTGTTTCCGCTGGCGTTTCTGGAGGTGGAACCGCAGAAAACGGGGCTACAGTACAAGGTGTTGGATTCGGTCTGGAGCATGGATTACAAGCTGCCGCCGCTACGCACCATGAAGCTAACAGTTGATGTAGCAAAAAAGGGAAAAATCGCCAAATTCAACGACCCCATCGGCGCAGTAAACATCCACCAAGCCAAAAAACAAGTCAGCATAGAAGGCGGTACCGAAAAACAAAAGCTCTTAGCGCTCTCAAGCGCTGTCACAGAGTTGGACCCAGACTTATTTTTGACCGAGGGCGGCGACTCTTTCCTTTTCGCATATTTAGCGCAACGAGCAAACTGCAACGGTGTCCTCAAACAGTTGATGCTTAGCCGTGACCCCGTCCAATTCGCCTTAAAAACTAAACAGGGCAGAACCTACTTCTCGTACGGACGCACGTTTTATAGGGCACCCACAAACCGCCTGTTTGGACGCATCCACATCGACCAGAAAAACACTTTCATAATGAATGAAAGCAGCTTTCAAGGACTTTTTGAGGTGGCACGGACGTGTCGAGTTCCGTTGCATACGGCGGCGAGGTCATCCATCGGGTCTAGTATGTCGTCGCTGCAGCTTTACCAAGCCCTCAAAGATGACGTATTGATTCCGCGCAACAAGTTTATTCCTGAATCCTTCAAGACAGCACACGAGTTACTGGTGGCAGACCGCGGCGGCTTCATCTACGAACCACTTGTGGGCATCCACGAAAACGTGTTTGAAGTGGACTACTCCTCCATGTACCCTATTCTCATGCTTAACAACAACATCTCCGCCGAAACCGTCCTGTGCAAGTGCTGTCCAAACTCAAAACTTCGGGTTCCTGAAGTTAACTTTCACATATGCGAAAAACGTGTCGGCATCGTTCCTAAATCACTCAAAATCATTGTTTCTAAACGCCTTAAGTACAAGCAACTTAAAGAAGAAACCAGCGACCCCAAACTCAAAGAAGCCTACGATAGCCGCCAGACAGGGTTAAAGTGGATTTCAGTTTGCTGCTTTGGCTACTTAGGCTACAAAAACGCCAAGTTCGGAACTGTAGATGGACACATCGCGGTTTGCGCGTTTAGTCGGGACGTTTTCTTGAAGGCGGCACGGATGGCTGAGAACTGGGGGTTCACAGTTATTCATGGCATCGTGGATTCCCTTTGGCTAAAAAAAACGCGGCAGCACCAAAGAGGAATGCAAAAGCTACTGCAAAGAAATCACCGAAAAAATCGGGGGTCCCCTGCATTTTGAGGGGCATACCGATGGATTGTTTTTTTACCCAGCAAACTGCACCCAAACATTGGCGTGTTAAACCGATACTATGGTGTGATGGAGGATGGCACGGTAAAAGTGAGGGGCATCGAAGTCCGCCGAGGTGACACCCCACGATTCATTTACGACGCCCAAATGGATATGATACACGCACTCTCCCAAGCAGGCAACATACAAGAGTTTTACGCCAAGATTCCTGCCGCCTTGGAAGTTGTAAAAGAGTACCGACGCCGACTGCTCGCGGGAGAAGTCCCTATTTGGGATTTAGTGGTAACCAAGCGGATGTCTAAGCACCCCACTGAGTACCGTCAACATGTTGCCCAGGTCATAGCCGCCGAACAACTGCAGACGGAAGGCACCCAAACACCTGCGGGCAGCAACGTCAGCTTCGTTTTCACTGACAGCAAAAACAATCGGGTTACACGCCGCGTGAAAGCTCAAGCCCTTATCGAGAAGGGCACACTCCCAGACGTAAAACGGTACCTGTTGCTGCTTTATGACGCAGCGGCAAGCCTGCTGGGGTTTGCAAGTTACAGCCCAAAAACGGTCTATGATGCAGTGCAAGGGCAAAACTGCCAGACACTTAACAAATACACCAAATAAACAGGGTTAAAAGAAACTGAAAATAAGAAAGATAAGGGAATCGTTTAGACCATGCGTTTGACGAGGTTGTTGATGGCTTCGCCGCGGTAGCCTGCTTCGCCGCCTGCACGGAAGCTTTTCTTGGTTGTGCCTTTGTAGCCTTTCTTTGGCGGGCGTAGTTTGAACACGGGTGTTACGCCTTCAAGTTTCCAGTATTGTGCTTTGCAGTTAAATATGGCGTCTGCGAGTTCATCGACGTTTTGGTAGCCGAGTTTCTGGGCGTATTCATCGGTGATTTTGTTGCTGCCTGCTTTGCCTCTTTGTTTAAGCATCATGGCGACGGTTTCTTTGGATGCTTCGCCCCATGTTATGTAGCTTTGAGCGCGTATGAACATACCTTTGAATTCGGGTCGGCTGTCTAAGATTACAGCGTGGTTTGTGTGGTTCAAATGAAGTAAACTCAGGGTTTCTCGGGCTTCCCGCTGAGCGCTGATTGTGCCGCGAACTTTCACGACGACTATGCATTTGAGGGCTTGTGTTTCTTGTTGTGCCATTTTACCTCACCCAGTCCGTTGGAGTAATCAAGTTATACGTCTTCTTGAGAGCATCAAATGTAGCGCACGCAAACGAAGGCACTGTTCGGGTGGAACCGTAAGTTCTGCTCCAGAGGTCCTTAACGCCTGCCAAGCCTAAAACGACTTTGGCGACTTCGCTGGCAACCAAGCCCAAGCCTCTTGGACCGGGAACCATCACGACGCGGACACTTCCGCATTTGCCTTCCACCTGAAACGGTACACTGTGACCTCTACCGCAGCCGCATTCCCAACTTCCGCAGCCCCGTTTAACGGGTACGATGTTGAGGCGGGCGTCAGCAGCGGCTTTTTCTATGGCGTTTCTGACTTGGCCTGCTTTTCCAGAGCCTAATCCGATGTAGCCGTCGCGGTTGCCTACGCAGACGATTGCTTTGAAGCGGCTTTTTTCGCCTGCGTCAGTTTGCTTCTGAACCAAGTTAATGTTTATGACTTCCTCTTGTAGGTCAGGAAGCAAGGCATCTACGATTTGGGGCTCCACGATTTTAAATCCGCTCAGGAAAACCTCGTCAATTGAGGTGATTTTGCCTTCCTGAATCATTTTGCCTAACCGTGTTTTCGGAACCCATTCCTCTAAGTTTACTTTTGGACGTTCTCTATCTCGTCTTTGACGACTCATTCATTACTACCCCCAGTTTTTTTTGCGGGTTTCGCACCAGCTTCTTCACCTTCAGGTTTTTTGCGTTCCCGTTTAGGCTTAGCCTCTGCTTCTTCAGCTTTGGCTTTTGCAGGGGCAGCTTTTTTGCCTTCAGGTTTTGCTTCTGATTTCGGTTTCGCTGCAGCCTTGGGTTTAGCTTCAGGCTTCTTAGCTTTAACTGGCTTAGTTTCAGCTTTAGGTATAGGAGCACCGAAAGCAGTCAATATCGCATTGCGAACTTCAACGAAGTGGTCACTGAAACGGTCAGGACTAAGACCTTTAGCCAAGTAAGTCGAAAACTTTGGAGCGTACTCTTCAGTTTCACATAGGCTTTCGCCGTATTCTTGGATGTGGTCGCCCCGGATGCGTTCCTTGACGATTTTTTCTGGGTCATGAGGAATCTCTACACCAGCGTCAACGACACCGCCCATGGTAGCGAACACTTTGGAGCCCTTAGTGGGTGAAACTAACCCAAGGTCCAAGATTGCTTCGGAGACGCCGTTCTTTTTAGCTTTCAGACCACACAACAGACCCGTTAGGTAAGCGGCGGGAACGTTGCCAGTTGCAGCTTTCCAACCGTACGCCTTCACCAGCTCTCTAGTGTGAGCAGAAGCTAAGACTTCGTCACCGTGAGGTTTAGCCACAATTATCTGAGCTACCGTGTTCTTTAAACTGCTGCGGGCAACCAGACGAGGTCTACCTGAAACCACAAAGCCTTTTCGGGCTTGGAAGTCAGTCTTTTTCTCGCGGCGCCTGCGCAAATGAACTCGGTAACGTGAACCGTGCGTCATTTAACGTTTCCTCCACATGTCGTGTGCCTTCGCGTAACGCTGCATATCAGCAATAGACGCAAACCGTCCACTGCCAGCAATCATGTACAGATCCCTGTAGTGACTTTCGGTGATTGTGCGGTTAGCTTTCCATTCACGAAGCTTGCGCCTTAGTGAACGAATCTTGGTCATCCAAACGTCTTTCTTGCTAATTACCGACGTGGAAGGCCCACTCTTGCTGCCTGGACCCTTTCGGCGTCCGCGACGTTTCTTTTCTTGAATAACTTTGGCGCGTCCTCGGCTTACTCCCTTAATGGGTGATGCAGCAATTGCCTTCTCGTGAACCAGCTTGCGTATTTCTTCACGGGTGATGGCTGACTCTACGTCTTCAATTTTCTGAGGGTTAATCCAAACACGATTTTGACCCACTTTCAGAATGCGCGAGGCTAGACGTCTTTGGCTAGAAAGGTTGGTCATTGTTTCTTAGCTCCCTTCTTGGCTTTCTTCTCAGATTTCTTCTTCTGTTTAGCTTTCTTTTCTTTTTCTTTCTTCTTTTTCTCTTTCGCTTTCTTTTCCGCAGCCTGCTTCTTTTCTTCCTCTGTTTCTTCTGCCTCAGCTTCTTCTTCCTTGACGGGTTCTGCAGCTTTTGCGTTTACGATTTTCAGGTTAAGATTTTTAGCTTCCTCTGTGATTTGCTCGCGTTTCCTTTTGCCTACGGTGTGGGCAATTCGAACAACCTGCGTAACAGGGTCAAGGTTTGCCAGTTCAGCAACGTTATGAACCAGCACATCTTCATAACCAGAAGGATGTAAACCACGGACTAGTTTGGGACCCTTGTATCCTGAACTGGGTCCTGGCGGCCAACCCTTGATTTTGCGGCGGACTTTGTTGTCTAAACCGCGGGGTCTACGCCAACTTAGGCTGAATTTGTCAAAGCGCCAGCTTTCTGGTCTAACAAAGTTAGGTTTCTTGCTTTTGGCGCGTGCTCTAACCCGTAATGCGTGCTGCATTGCTGCTGCGCAGTCTTTTTCCTCAGTCATCTTAATCCAGTCCCTCGTTTCTTTCATACACGTATATACCGTCTAGGAATACACGCGGGTCCTTGTTGGTAACTTTTGTCATGGTTTCGATGTTTGCGGCGGTTTGACTTACATCTTCCAACGCAGCGCCCTGAACGATTATATCGTCAGTTTCCAACGTGACCTTAACGTCGCCCAATATCTTTGCTTTTCGGGGTCTACGTTCACCCGTAAAGTTTTCCACCATGACGGAGCGTCCCTGAACCTTTACGGTTATTGGAAAGTGGGAAAACACGATTTTCATCTTGTACGTGTACCCTTTCGTGACGCCGGTTATCATGTTCTTAATGTGAGACTCGATTGTGCCGACAAGTGAAGCTTCCTTTTTGCGTGGCCAATTTGCCCAGACCTTGACGGTGTCGCCGTTGACTTCCATTGAAACGCCAGCATGGGAAAAGTCTCGGGTCAAGGTCGCCTTTTCGCCTTTAACTGTAACCTTGCGGTTCTCAATGCTCACCGCTACACCATCGGGAACCTCGATTGTTCGGGAAATTTCTGGTAGTCGCATAACTTACACCTTGCTAATATACGAAAGCTAGTAGCCTGCCGCCCACGTTTTTCTCTATAGCTTCCTTGTGAGCTATCACACCTTTAGGTGTGGAAACCACCAAGATACCTACGTTTCTGGAAGGCAGGAATTTTTTCTCCCAGTTTTCGAAATCAATTACTTTAACTGCAAAGCGGGGCTTCACAGAGCCACATTTGTTTATTCTGCCCATCAACTGCACTTTGAATTTGCCTTGGCGGCCGTCATCAATGAATTCGAATTCACCGATGTAACCGTTGAGCTGCATGATGCGCAGGACTCGGCCTAATAGTTTGGATGCAGGACTGATGATGCATTCCCGCTTGTTTCGCATTTCGTTGTTTATGATTGTTATCAATCCATTTGTTAGGGTGTCCATGTTTTTTTACCTCTTAATTACTCATATTTTTTGAATCCAAGTTTCGGCGCGGCTTCTCTAAAGCAGTGCCTACACAAGTCCAAGTTGTAACGTCGGATAACTGGCCCATAAGCGCCACATCTTTGGCAGGGTCTTGAGCCTTTACCGAATTTTCTTTCTTTTTTAAGTTGTTGTTTTCCCATGCTGCTTCCTCTTAGACGATTTCCACTCCTAAAGTCTGTTTAGTAAACAAGATTGACTCCTCAGGGGTCAAAACGTGCTTGTGACCAACTCTGGCTTTCCGTTTTCGCCGGTCGCTTACGCGGTCGCCTGGACGGTTAATTGTAACACAGATGTCCATCCCAAAGATGCCCACGTCAGGGTCATATTTTACGCCGGGAATTTCGATGTGTTCTGTTAAGCCGAAGGCAAAGTTCCCGCGGTCATCAAAAGATTTTCGGGAGATTTTATTTTCGACAACAGGCAGAATTTTCTTAAGGAAATCAATTGCAGGCTGCCTTCGTAAGGTAACAACACAAGCAATTGGTTCGCCTTTGCGTACTCCAAAGTCTCGGATGGAGCTTTTGGCGTTCTTTTTAACTGGCGTTTGACCAGCAATTTCTTTAAGCACTTTAAAGGCTTTCTCTAAAGGTTCACCTGACTTGCCCACGCTTAAGTTAACAACGACTTTTTCAATGCGGGGCTGAAGCATTGGCTGCTCTACCCACTTCTTAATCATGGCTTCCTCAGACAACTGCGTCCGCCTCCACCGTGGATGTTAATGGTTGGCTTGTTCCTATCGAGAAGACAAAATCCAGAATAGTCTGAACACGATTGCCCTGCTCATCTTCAACGACTACCAAAGCGTTACAACGTTTTTTAGCTTCAGTTTTCTCGATTTCTACAATTTTGCCTTTGACACCGATGTTTTTGCCGCCAGTGATTACCACAAGGTTACCTTCCTTTAGCTTAACGCATTCAGCGATTTCTTTGGAAGGCAATGTTACCTTTAATACGTCAAATGCATCGTAGCTGTCTTCTTGTGGGTGTGCGGGGTCAGCAATCTTGACCAGAAGATTTGAGCCATCGTGCAGGTTAAGTTGCACGCCTCCAGAGACTGTGGTTTTGCTGTCTACGCGGCAAAGTTTGAAAGCGGTTTCTTCTTTGCTTATTGGACTTAAGAATAAGCCTTTGTGGCTGGGCAGAACTCGGTAGTACTTGTCGGCGTTGGGCATAGAGATAATGTCCATAAGACCGACGGGATAGTCTTCTTTGCGGATTTTTCCATCCACCAGTACTTTTCCTTGGTGAAGTTCCATCTGAGCTTCGCGTCTAGTTTCAGCAACGCCTAACATGTCGCGGAGAACAAGCGACATAGGTAAACAGTTCTGGAGGTTGTGAGGACCCGCTGAGGGCTTCTGCACCCACGGGTTTTCTTTCCTGTGAATCGGCCAGAACTTTGGCGCTGGTTTAGGTTTTAATCTTGCTGTTTTTCCTTTTCTACCCAAATTATGTTCCTCCTTCAGCTTCAGGAGTCTCTTTTGCTGCAACCGCTTCAGCAGGCTTCTTCACTTCAGCCGCCTTCTTTGCAGGTTTCTTGGCTTTCTCGCCTTTCTTCTTGATTAGGGGTTTCTTCCGCTCCAAAGTGGCTTTTCGCACTTTGTCATCAAGATTCAGGTTCCTAATCATAATCTTTGAGGGATGTACAGCGAGGAACACTGTGTTTCCATCTACTTTCTCACGGGTTAAACCTTCAAGGTTAACGCTGTAATGCTTCAAGTCTACTTTGGAAACTTTACCTTCGAAGCCTTTGTGGTCGCCGCGTGTAATTCGAACTGAGTCACCTTTTCGTACTGGAAGAGTCTTTATGCCATTTTTAGCTAGAAGCTCAGGTGAAAGAGGAGCAGACATAACTCTATGGCGTACATGAGCAGACGCGTTGAAGAGCATCTTGCGCTGTTTTCGAGGGTTCTTTGTTCTTTGCATAATTTTTCACCTAAACGATTGTGCTTGAGGCACTTGCAATTCTGGGCCATCTTTCAGCTGCTTCGCGAGCTACAGGACCACGAATTTCTGAGCCTTTCATTTCCCCTTCAGGGGTGATTATTACTGCTGCGTTATCTTCAAACTGCACCCAGACACCGTCGATGCGTCGGAAGGGTCGTCTTTGCCTGACAATGACAGCTTGGAAAATCTTCTTTCGCATGTCGGGGGCACCTTGCCTAACAGAAACTGTTACTTTGTCGCCTACGGTGGCAGATGGATAGCGTCTTAGTCTGCCTTTGTAGCTGTTAACTTGAACTAATCGAAGCTTTCGTGCGCCTGTGTTATCAGCGCATCGTAAAATTGAGGTTGTGTTTAAGCCTCGGGACAGCTTTTGCCCGTGAGCAAGCATACCTTTTGCGATTAAGCCTCTTCCTTTCGCTTTCGCCGCCATTTTACTTTTCCTCCACCTTTTCCACCACGACAAAAGACACTGTCTTGCTTATGGGGCGGCATTCGGCAATCCGCACTCGGTCGCCTTCTTTGGCGTCTATGCAGGGGGGGTTATGTGATGGTATGTGACCTCGCCTTTTCTCGTACCGCACGTATTTTGTGCTGAACTGTAGGAACTCGCGGTCAACCACCACGGTTTTGTCCATTTTAGAGCTTGCAACTACACCGTCCAACACGCGACCTCGCACTGGGAGGGTTCCGTGGAAGGGACAGTTTTTGTCGTTGCAGGTTTTCTTTGGTTGCTTGTATGTAAACGACATTACCATAACCTCTTGATTGATTTTTTGAGGCGATCTTCAGGTTTTCCTACGAGAAGTTTGCCGTCAATTTCGACGACTGTTCCGTCGGAAAATTGGAAGTGGAAAACAGCTTGGTCTTTGATTATACTTTTTGTTTTTCCATCTTGCTGTATTAGGAAGGTGTTTCTTGTTTCGCCAAGCACTGGACCTCGGATGCTAAGGTAGCCTGCGTGGGGGCTGCTGGCGACTGTACCGGTTGTGCCTATAAATTCTTCACGCACTATATCAGGGGTTACTTTCATGCTTACTTTGCCTCCTTAGGTTTCTTTGCCGCGGTGGTTTTAGGCTTCTTTGGCGCGGCTTTGGAGGCGCCTTTCCCTTCGCCTCTGATGCCCAGCTTGTACTCGTTCTCCACAGTAAGCAACTGAGCAATGGTCTTTCGAATCTCTCTAACGCGCATAGGATTCTCGATGGCTCCGCCAGCGCTAATCATGGTTCTAAGGCGGGATAATTCTGCCCTCAACTCGCCGACTTTTTTCACGCGTTCTTCAGAGGACATGTTGTTAATTTCTTTCATCCGCAGAATCGCCACTACTCTTTTGCCTCCTCAGCTTTGGGTTCTGTAGCTTGAGAGGTTTCTGCGGGTGGTTGAGTTTCTTCTTCAGGTTTTTCTTCGGTTGGTTCTGGTGTTGGTTTTGGCTCGGGCTCTGGTTCAGGGGCAGGAGCAGGCTCGGGTGCAGGTGTTGGTTCGGGGGTTTGTGCTTCGGCTTCAGGCTCTGGCTCGGCTTTGGGTTCAGGTTGAGACTCTGGTTTTGGAGCTTCAGGTTCTGGTTGGGACTCTGGTTTGGCTTTGGGTTCAGGTTTGCTTTTGACTGTGACCTGTGTTTCAGCTACTGGTTCGGGCTTCTTTTCCTCTTCAACAACCACGATTTGTTCCTGAGGTTCTGTTTTTTGGGGTTCTTTTGCTTCCACTTCAATTTCTGGCTCTTTTTCCATCAAGCTTGGTGGAAGTTCGTTAAGAATCTTGATTTTATCTGGAAAGTCTGCGTCTGGAGGCATGATTTTTACGCGGACACCTAGCATCCCTGCCTTAAGCTGTACGTGGGCTTCGGTTTTGCGGGTGAACTTTAAGGCTGGGTCGCCGCATCTTGGGAAGTATCCAGCGCGGAACTTTTCGAATCGTGCACGTTCTGTGCGAAGTTTGCCGCTGATTACGATTTCTACACCTAGTGCACCTGCTGCCATTACTTGGTTCACTGCCCAGAATCCTGCACGTCGGAAGTGTATGCCTTTTTGTAGGGCTGAGGTGATTCGGGAAGCCACAACGTAAGCGTTAAGTTCGGGAACTTCAATTTCAGAAACTGAGATTTGAGGGTTTGCAACCTTGAAGTTTTGTTCTAAAACGGCTGCGAGTTCACGGATGGTTTCTCCACCGCGACCGATAACGATTCCTGGACGCATCGCGTAAACCACAACGTGCGTGCCTAGGGGGGTTTTGGATATGTTTACTCCGCCATATCCTGCGCGTTCGAGCCTTTTTTGCAGGAACTCGTCGATTTCAGCGTTTTTAATGGCTTCTGATATAAAACGTTTAACAATGGACATTTATGCTTCTTCTCCTTGCCCAGCTTTTTCGCCCAAAGCGATTTCGATGTGGGAGAGGGTGTTGTATTTTGGTGACGCTCTGCCGTGGGCTCTGGGGGTATACCGTTTAACTTTCATACCGGGGTATGCAGCTGCGTGGATTATTTGGAGCCTGTCTATGTCAAGGCTTTTGTTTTCAGCGTTTGCCTCGGCGTTTTTGAGTACTTTGAGGACTTGAGTTGCAGCTTTGATGGGGTACCTTCCTGCAAAAGCGTGGTCTAAACCATGGCGGTGACCTGCTTTTTTCTGGTATCTACGGAAGGGAACTGCCTTCTTCTTCTCAGCAACATCCAGCAGGTACTCTTTGGCTTTGGTAAGCATCATTCCTTTAATTGTTCTGCACACTTCGCGTGTGTGTTTATGGGATACCCTAACTTCACGTCCGCTTGCTATGACGGTCTTTTCAGGGTCCAGTTGTTGGGTTATTATTGAGTATCCCCATTTTGGCATTTTTGTATCGTCTCCGACTGCGCAACACAACAGCGTAAACGCGTATTATAAGGCTTTCCATCCACAAGTAGTTTTTAAACTAAGTGAGCTAGGTAAGTTGCCTGTGGGAAACCGCGAATTCGTTGCTGCGAGGTGTACCCATGTTGGAGTAAGGATGCACTTTTATAGTTTTCCAAATGCCTTCTGCATAAAAAATTAAAAAGGAAAACAAAGAGTTGTGGTTGAAAACGTGGGTTACGGGTTGTTTTTTTACGGTTTTTGCCTACCCCCCTATTTCTACAGGGCTCGTTTTGGGCTGTTTTTTTGGTTTAGCGTCTGAAACGAGCTTAACCCACGGCTAGAAAAGGCAAAAAACGGTGGGAAAAGGCGAAAAAAGGCACAAAAAGGCGGGATAAAAGGGGATTTTGGTTATAATTGGCAAGATTGCACATATGATGAAACGGTTTTCAGTAAAGGTGCAAAGGCGAGTATTTTGGGGCGTGTCTTCTTTCTTTTTTGGCGTTGGAGATACGAAAGCAGTTTTTAGAAAGGCATGTTCAAAATCTTTTCAGCATAACGGAAAATTTATATCCAAAAGTTCAGTTGTTAAACAACTAACTGGACAACTGGAAGCATAACATGAGGGGGAAAAGTTGAAGGCATACATTCTTTTAAACACTAAACCAGGAACTTCACTACAAGTAGTTGAACGAATAAGAGTCAAAACCAAGGAAGTCATCGTAGCAGATGCCATATTCGGCAGATTTGACGCTGTGGTAGTAGTTGAAGCGCCGACGCTGGAAGCCATCAACAAAATCGTCTACGGAATAATAGAAAAAGACCCCACAGTCATACGAACAGAAACCTCCATAGTCCTAGACCCCATGTAAAAAACACTGCAGAAAACGCAACGAGAAAATTGCCAAGTTTTTTCTTTCCCGTTTGTTGCGTTGGGTTTCCTGAAGACCGCTTCTTTGGGAAAGCAACAAACTAAATAGTTAAACCTAAAAATATTGTTTGCAGGTGTCGCTGATGGATTATACCGTGATAGTTATAATTACTAATACGTTGGTTGTTTTGGCGACTTTTGTTGCTACGCTTTATCGGATTAAAATTGAACGCGAGCAAATCCAGACGGTGAAGAGGAATGTGCAGGCAAAAGAGTGCCTTGAGGCTTTGCGTAAGTACATTAGGGCGGAACGTGACTCAATTCGGAGCATGAATGAGGGGGAGCTTCAGGAGTTTTTGGATTATTTAGAGCAGCCTGGCGAATGAGGCTGTCCAATAAAACCTGATTGCACCCGCCATTTATCCAGTTTTTCATAATAGTTATGAACAAATCTTAACCACGTTTATATATTATTGGACAGTAGTAGGTGTATAGAAAAATGGAGCGAAATAAAAAATGACAACTGAAATGATTGGAAGAATTCGAGAATATGTAGAAAAGAGCGGCATCGACTGGATGGCATCAGCATTAGAAGAGGCGGAGGAATAAGAAAATGATTGACGCCACTTCAATATTGCTGGCTGCAATGGGAACCATCTCGTTAGGCGTAGCGTTCCTACATTACAAAATAACAAGGCTCAATAAAGCCACCAGCACATCAGCTAATTAGAACCCAGTTTTTACACCCTAATCTCCCCAAAAATTTCTAAACACCGTTTTTAGAAAAACATTCAATTTCTCCAATCTCAAAAGGGAAAAAGGGGAAGGTTAAGCCTCGCCACGTCGCTTATTGACTCAAGATTCCACGCGTGATTCTGCCTCAGCAACCATCATGGTGAGCGTTTTCTGCACTTTGCTCACGTTCATGATTTGGTCAGAAACTTGCCGGATTTTGTCTACGCTGGCGCCTTTCACTTTGGCTATAATATCATAGACGCCGTAAACCATGTAGGCTTCTTCAACGCCGTCGCACGCCTGCAGCTTTTTCAGCACCTCTTCTGTCGAGTTGAGGTCGGTTGTTAGGCAAACGAGGGCTTTAGGCAACACAACACCCTCAAAAACACTATAACACTTCTAGTATTTGTGATTGTTGCTTTCAACCCTACCCAAAAAGAAACAAACGCTTGAAGTTCCTTAAGAGAATCTTTTTATCTAAAACAGCACAATACCCACTTCAAAGGTGAAAAATGTGGGTAAAGGTTCAGGTTACGGAAAAGTCATCCTGTTCGGCGAACACTTCGTCGTCCACGGCGTCCCCGGAATCGTCTCCGCAACAGACGCAAAAACCGACTCGGAAGTCAAAAAAACCGCACAGGTCATAACCATAACTGACGAGCGAAAAGGCAGCAAAGGTTACGCTGAAGAAAAGAAACTTCAACAAATCGAATCCATCCAACGCATGCTTAAAGCCATGGGCATGAACCCCCAAACATCCATGAGCATCTGGATAGGCGGCGACTTGCCAGGTTTTAGTGGACTGGGAGCTTCAGCGGCGAGCAGTGTAGCCATAGCCCGCGCTATATCAGAGGAGTTTGGCTTAAACCTGCCAGATGAACGCATAAACGAGGTAGCCTACGAAGCCGAAAAAGCTTACGCAGGTAACCCTTCAGGCATTGACAACACGGCTGCGACGTTTGGCGGTTTTATGTGGTTTAAGAAGAACACAGCTGGCGGACCAGACTTTGTGGAGAGAATCAGCATCCGCGAACCCGTAGAGATTGTGATTTGCAGCACGGGCAAAGTCGCCAACACCAAAGCCATGGTCGAAGGCGTCGCCGAACGTAAAAAGCAGAACCCGCAGAAATATGACCCGATGTTCAAACGCGCCGAAGAAATCGCCGCAGAAGGAAAAAAAGCCCTTGAAACAGGCGACATCAAAAAAGTTGGCGAACTCATGAACGAAAACCACACCATCCTGCAAGGCATCGAAGTCTCCAGCAAAGAACTAGACCTGCTGGTGGATATAGCCCGAAAAGAGGGCGCGTTAGGCGCGAAACTCACTGGGGGCGGCGGAGGAGGCTGCATGGTTGCCCTGACACCGGGCAAGGAGCTGCAGGAGAAAGTTGCCTCAGCCATGGAAAAAGAAGGCTTCCAAGTTCTGCGAACCAAGGTAGGCGTCCAAAAACAGTAGAAGGGTACGCCTGAAAAACGGTATACCTAAACAACTCTTTTTTAAATGGACAGGGGTTCGCCTTTTTCTGGAATACAAACCTCAGTTAATCCCGAAATTTCTTTGGAAAGCGCTTCTGCTTGGTCTAAGTCCCCGTGCATAAGGAGTGTCTTCTTCGGTTTTAACCTGCTAACCAGCGCGGTGAGTTCCTGCTGGTCAGCGTGCCCCGAAAGCTCAATTTGACTAAAATGCGCCTCCACAGAAAACGCTTCGCCATTTACCCGGAAATGACCTTTCTCTTTGGCGAGGGTCAGGGGACTATCTGGAGGCAGGTAACCGGAGGTTATGATGACAGAGTTTTCTTCAACTTCAGCCCACTGAGTCAACAGATTGAGGCTTGCACCCGCGTGACCAAAACCCGAAGTACAAATAGCGATGGCGGGTTCTTTGATGTCAGTTGTGCGTTCAACGAACTTTACGTGTTTGTACTCAAAGGGTCGGTCTTGCTGCTGAATTTGTTCCGTGAAAAGCTGCTTGTTTGCGTTGAAGTGCCCGTTGATTTTTTGTGCTAAATTTGAAATCATGTAGGAGTTGTAACGCGGCAGGGCGCCTGTTTCGATGGCGTTGTCTATGAGTTTGGCGACTTCTTGGCTTCGGTGAAACGCAAAGGCAGGAACCAAAATGTTGCCGCGGTCCTTCATTGTACTGGCGATTTGTCGAAGGAATTGGTCGATTAGCTCCGTGCGTGGGGGTCTGATTTTTCCGCCGTAAGTAGACTCGGAAATCAACACATCAGGTGACTGCGGCAGCGCGTCAACGTTGCAGCCTTTGAGTATCTGGGTGTTGTGAAGGCAGAAGTCGCCCGTGTAGAGAGCCGTTTTGCCTTCTGAGTGGACGCCGACCATTTTTGCGCCTGCAACATGCCCTGCAGGATACAACTCTACTGTCATGCCCGGCAAAGCTGCAGATTCGTAGTGCATCCAAGCGTCCCGCACTTTCGTAACCGCCGATTCGTCATAGCCAAAGTCAGCTGATTTGATGTTTTGGATCTTCACCATATCTTTTAGCAGGTCTACGGTTATGTCGCGGGTGACTTTGGAGCCGACGATGCGTTGTTTATTTCGAGATTTGGATAGGCGTACGAGGCTGCCGGTGTGGTCTAAGTGGGCGTGACTTATTATGATGGCGTCAAAGTTTTTTGGGTATTCGTCGGTGGGTTTGTCGAGTTTTATGCCGTAATCTAACGCTACTTTGCATTGGTCAGTTTCAACTGCAACACAGGAGCCGCCTACTTCTCGGGCTGCCCCAAGAACCCGAATCCTCAGTTCCTACACCTTCACACTTAACTATCGTCTTGGACGCGCTCCCGAATCCGTAACAGTTGAAATTCTACCTCTCAACAAGATAAGGGGCACTTACCCAGAATCAATAGTACAGTTCACGTTTAAGCTTTCTTGTCACAGTTAATGCAAAAATCAAACCGCAAACTTCTGTTAGCAGTAGCAGGCACAAAATTGCAGCTGTGTTGAACAAAAAACCAATAAAGCAGATCGCCCCCAAAAGTTTTAATGCAACTTACAGGCTAATCTCGCCTAACCTTACCGATGCAACTAAAAACGCAAAAGAGGTGTCTGGAGGTAAAGCTTAAACCTAATATGGGAGAAAGGATGCTCAGAGCTCTTTTAGACTTAGTTATCCTGCGCCTGTTGGAGGAGCACCCTATGAGTGCCTATGAAATAGGTGAAGTCCTAACTAGAAATTTCGGTTCAAGGATAAGCCCGAGCACAATCTACTGCAAACTTAGCGCCCTACAAAACCAAAAACAAATACACTGCGAAAAAACCAAATCGGGAAAAAGCTACAGCTTAACCGAGCTGGGAAAACAAACTGTAAACGACCTGCCACTCGTCGTTGAAGAAATCTGTGAATCTGTCCAGATTTTGCTGAGAAGCAAAAACGGTCTATTCAAGAAAAAAGAAATGTCGAACACTATGACATATTGGAAACAACATACACTTCTCAAGCTACTGCAACAACAAAGCAAACAACCACCACACGCAACCATCTAAAACAAAAAAGAAAACAGAAAGGGAAGCAGCTCCAACCACGCAGATACAACAAGTAGAACACCGCATTTGAGTATCTTTTGCAAAAACAAACCACGTATAATCAGCACTGAAAGAGCCAATTCAGCGTACACCCCACCCTTTGAGCAAACAGAGTGTTGCGATTATTTTATTAGGAAACTCGGGTTAATTTGAAGCGAGGCGAACTTACGTGGGCTTACGAAACTTTATCGAACTGCTCCAGAAAAACGGAGAATTAACTAGAATCACCACGCCGATTTCAACCGAGTACGAAATCGCCAGCGTCATAGAGGCAATGGGCGAAAAACCAACCTATTTTGAAAATGTGAAAGAGTCCAGCATCCCAGTTGTCGGCGGACTGGTTTCATCTAAAGACCTTATCGCCAGAGCCATAGGCACAACCAAAGACCAGCTTTTACCTATCTTGTCAGCCGCAATCGAAAAGCCTGTGGCGCCGCAACTTGTGGAGAAAGGGGCTTGCCAAGAGGTTGTCGAGTCTGAAGTGGAGTTAACGAAGCTGCCTATCATGCGTTTCACCGAGAAAGACGGCGGCAAATACGTTGACTCGGCAGTAGCCATCGTGAAAGACCCCGAAACAGGTATTCGGAATATGTGCTTCCACCGTTTGATGATGCTTGACAAAAACCATTTTGTCCCACGATTAGTCGAAGACAGAGGAACAGACACCATCCTCAAAAAAGCGGGTGGGGAACTTGACATCGCATTCTGCATAGGCAACTCAACCGCCATGCTCCTAGCCGCTGCAACCTCGCTGCCAAAAGACATTGACGAATTGGGCATGGCAAACGCACTTGAAAAAACTGACCTGGTTAAGTGTAAAACGGTGGATTTGGAGGTTCACAGTGAAGCCGAAATTGTCTTAGAAGGCAGAATCACCAAAGAAAAAACCTCCGAGGGGCCCTTCTTGGATTTAACGGGCACCATTGACAAGGTCAGACAGCAACCCATTGTGGAGATTAAATGCGTCACCCACAGGCAAGACCCGATGTACCAGACAATTTTGGCGGGTAGAAACGAGCACAAGTTTCTTATGGGTATGCCCAAAGAACCGACCATCTTCAACGAAGTTAACAAGGTCTGCCAATGCAAGGACGTTTACATTACGCCGGGTGGGTGTAGTTGGCTTCATGTGGTGGTGCAAATTCGTAAGCAGGACCCAGATGACGGCAAAAATGCCATAGTCGCCGCGTTTCAAGGACATAAATCCCTAAAACACTGCGTTGTGGTGGATGAGGACATTAACATTTATGACCCGCATGATGTGGAGTGGGCAATCGCTACCAGATTCCAAGCCAACAAAAACGCTGTGATTCTTTCAAATCAGCCGGGTTCTTCTCTGGATCCGTCAGGTGACCTTTCGGAGGGCAAAAAAGCTACCACCTCCAAGGCAGGCTTGGACGCAACCGTTCCCGTAACGTCAACGGGCAAGGGCTTCACCAAAGAGTTGTACCGAAAGGTTGATTTGAAAAAATTCCTACAGTGAAAGTTATGCAGTTAACTAAACAGGAACAGCGCATGCTGGATGGCGAAGAAGGCTACGCCGTACGTAAAAGCATGGAAATCCTTGTGGCGCTGGGCGACATCTTCGGCGCGGAAAGCCTCATCAAAGTTGGGTCTGTGCAAGTCGCTGGCGTCAGCTACCACAACCTTGGCGACGCGGGGCTGGAATTCCTCAACGAACTGGCAAAGGACGGCAAAGTCAAAGTCCTCACCACCCTCAACCCCGCAGGTATGGATTTGGAGAACTGGAAAGCACTGGGCATCAGCGAGGACTTCGCGGCTAAGCAGAATCAAGTTATTGGCGCGTTTGAACGTATGGGCATACTTGTAAGTTGCACCTGCACACCCTACCTAATTGGCAACCTACCACGGTATGGAGAGCACGTTGCTTGGTCCGAGTCGTCGGCGGTGACGTTTGCCAACAGCGTTTTAGGCGCTAAAACGAACCGTGAAGGTGGACCGTCGGCGTTGGCGGCGGCGTTTGTAGGCAAAACCCCCTGTTACGGGCTGCATTTGGATGAGAACCGAGTGCCCGACGTTACGGTGCAGGTGGATGCGAAGTTGTCGAAGCTTTCTGAGTGGGGCGCCTTAGGCTACGCAATCGGCAAGAAGGCAGAAAACAAAATCACCTACATCACAGGCATCAAAGAAGCTGAAGTAGACGAGCTCAAAAGCTTCTGCGCGTCCGTTGTGACCTACGGGGCGAAACCGCTGTTCTACATGAAAGGCATCACACCCGCATCAGAAACCGTGCAAGCGCCCAAAGACACTGTAACCATCGAACAAGCGGACATTCAGAACGCTTATGACAACATCAACGACGAAGTAAGCGAGATAGACTTTGTGTGCGTTGGCTGCCCTCACTGCAGCATTAAAGAAATCGCCGAAATAGCCAACCTCATAGAAGGCAAAAAAGTCGCGGAAGGCACGGAGTTGTGGGTTGCCACTTCGCGCACGGCTAAGCAACTGGCGGATATACGCGGCTACACGCAAGGTATTGAGGCGGCGGGCGGTAAATTCGCATGTGACACCTGCATGGCAGTAGCACCCTTAAAAGGCAGGTTTAAGGCGTTGGCGACAACATCAGCCAAAGGATGCTTCTACTCACGACATAATCTTATGAAAACTAAAATGGGCAGCCTCAAAGAATGCATAGAGGCGGCGGTGACAGGAAAATGGAACAACTAAAAGGCAGAATAATCTACAAAGGCAAAACCGAAGCCGAAGCGCTAGTTACGACCCAGCCGATTAGCTTCTACGGCGGCGTAGACCCCAACACAGGCGAGATACTTGAAAAAGGACACGAACTGCAGGGCATCAGCGTAAAGGGCAAGATTCTGGTGTTCCCGCAAGGCAAAGGCAGCACAGTAGGCAGCTACACGCTCTATCGGCTCAAAAAGAACGGTGTAGCACCCGCAGGCATGGTAAATCGGGAATGCGAAACCATCGTGGCAGTCGGCGCGATAATCAGCGAAATCCCCTTCGTAGACAAAGTCGACACTGGCAAAATCAAGACAGGAGACAAAGTCCACATAGAAAACGACACCATCACCGTAAATTAAGACCGGGCTTTCGGTAGTTCGGTGTTGTTTGAGCTACAGCTAGCGATTTTTTTATCTTTTTCTTTGAACCTTTTTAGGACCCAGTTCTTGGTGTAAACAGTTTTTAGTTATAAAGAGTAATCAATTTGTTTTTCCGACATTTTTTACTGTTTCTTTGACAAGAGGCAAATTGTTTATCTCGGGTAACGCTTTTCAAGGAGTGCCCTAACTATTCAATGTGAAGGAAGTGCAAAGAAGTTGAGCACGGCAAAACCTACAATCCTCAAACTCGGCGGATCCGTAATCACCGACAAAAACGGAGAATTAGCCGCTAAAACCGAAGCCATTAACCGAATAGCTGAAGAAATAAAACGCGCAGACATGGACAACCTAGTCATCGTGCATGGCGGCGGCAGTTTTGGTCACCCAACCGCGCAGAAGTACGGCATACAAGACGGACTAAAAGAGCCCTCACAGAAACTTGGGTTCTCAGAAGCCCACCACGTCATGACCGTGCTTAACGGCTTAATAATGGACGCACTGGTTTGGCACGAAATCCCCTCCCTAAGCATCACGCCCTCAGCCTGCATTATAACGGAGAATGGCAGAATCAAGTACTTTGACGATACGGTTCTTTGTAATTGTATGAAAATGGGGTTTGTTCCAGTCATGTACGGCGACGCGGTTTTTGATGAGAAGATGGGGTTCTCAGTGCTTTCAGGCGACCAGTTAATGACTTACTTGGCAGTTAAACTGAAGGCGCAAAAACTCGTGATAGGCGTTGACACTGACGGCTTATACGAGGCAGACCCCAAAGTGGACAAAACTGCCAAGCCATACTTGAAACTGAATTTGGAGCAGCTAAAGCGGGTGCAGGCAAAAATTGGGGGCGCCCAAACCACCGACGTTACAGGCGGCATGGCAGGCAAAATCGCTGAGTTAATTCCAGCGGTTGAAGCGGGCGTAACTGTACAGATAGTTAACGCCACCAGAAACCTTCGTGTGCTCCGAGGGTTAACTGGCGAAAAAATAGAGGGCACTATCATACAGAAGGCATAAGAGTGTCTGAGGAAACCCGAAAACGCAAAGCAGACCACATCAAAATCTGCTTAGACGATAAAGCCCAAGCACGAAAAGCCACCACAGGCTTTGAAGACATACACTTCGTGCACAAGGCGCTCCCAGAAATCGACATGCAGAAAATCGATTTATCCATCTGCGTTTTCGGGCACAAATTCAACGTCCCCCTCATAGTTGGCGCGATGACGGGGGGAACGGCGGAGGCAGAAAAGATCAACGCCAATATCGCCCAAGCCGTCGAAAAACTGGGGCTGGGCATGGGTGTTGGAAGCCAAAGAGCCGCAATAGAAGACCACAAGTTAACTGAAACCTTCGCGGTTGTGAGAAAAAAAGCGCCCACAGCCTTCTTAATCGCCAACATCGGGGGCGTACAGCTCGTCCACGGCTACGGCACTAACGAAGTGAAAAAGGCGGTGGAAATGATTGACGCCGACGCAGTTGCCATTCACTTGAACGCCTTACAGGAAGCAATTCAGCCAGAAGGACAAACAAACTTTGAAGGCATCCTTGAAAAAATCGGCGAAATCGCAAGCGAACTAGATGTGCCTGTCATCGTGAAGGAGACGGGCTGTGGCATTGCGGCGGAAGAAGCCAAGAAGCTTGAGGTAGGCGTGAAAGCCGTTGATGTTGGCGGTTTAGGCGGGACAAGTTTTGCCGCGGTGGAGTTTTTCCGCACTGAGGAGGAGGCGAGTAGTGCAGAGCATTTTCTGGGGGAAGTTTTCTGGGACTGGGGCATCCCAACCGCCATAAGCCTTGTAGAAGCAGCCCAAACTGTGGAGATTCCGATAATTGCATCAGGTGGAGTGCGAGACGGTTCGGACGTAGCAAAGGCGTTGGCTCTTGGAGCTAGTTTGGCGAGTCTTTCGCATCCTGTTCTGCAAACCGCCGTTAAAGGCGCCGTGGAAACGGAGAATCTGCTTTCACTTTTGGTTGAGGAGTTAAGAAACGTTATGTTTCTTGTAGGGGCAGGAAAGGTTGAGCAGTTAAGGAGTAGGCCTCTTGTGGTAACTGGGGAAACCGCGCAGTGGCTCACGACAAGGGGCTTCTCTGTGGATGGTTACGCACGAAGGAGAGCAAAATAGACCGTGGACATCGAAAAGTTTCTCGCTGAAAAGGCGCCACTTATAGACAAGACAATAGAAAAATACATCCCAAGAGAATTCAGCGTAAACGCCGTGGTTTTTCGGGTTAACCCGCCAAAATACTGCTGTAACTTGGAGACCATCAACAAAGCGGTTGCTGACCCCATCTGGGACATGCTAGACCGCGGCGGCAAACGGTGGCGCCCTGCACTGTTCCTGCTTATCTGCGAGGCATTGGGCAAAACGGAGGATTACTGCTTAGATTTTGCCGTAATTCCAGAGGTTGTTCACAACGGCACACTGGTAATCGACGACATTGAAGATTCCTCTGAGGTGCGCAGGGGCAAACCGTGCACGCACAGGATTTTCGGCGTAGACATCGCAGTGAACGCAGGAAACGCCATGTATTACTTGCCGCTTGTGCCCTTGATGGAGCAGAAAAGTTGCGTATCCACAGAACAAATCCGAGACATGTACGAGATTTACGTGCAGGAAATGATTAACCTCAGCATCGGACAAGCCATGGACATCGCGTGGCACCGAGGCTTAGCCAACGCCAACGAAATAGACGAGGAAGATTACCTGCAGATGTGCGCCTACAAAACAGGCACGCTCGCACGGATGGCAGCCAAAATCGCCGCCGTTCTATCAGGCGCAGACGCCGAATTGGTCAAGAACCTGGGAACCTTCGCGGAGAGCATAGGCGTCGCCTTCCAAATGCAAGATGACATTTTAGATTTAACAGGAACAGAATTCGCCAAGAAAAAAGGTGGTTTAGGACAGGACATAACCGAGGGCAAACGAACCCTCATTGTTATACGCACCCTCAAAACCGCCACGCCCGCCAACAAAAAACGTCTCATAGAAATTTTGAGTATGCATACGCCTGACCAGAAGCTTCGCGACGAAGCCATCGGCATCATGGCGGAAAACGACGCGTGTGAGTACGTTAAGCGGAAGGCTGATTCCATGGTGGAGGAAAGCTGGAGTGAAGTAGACAGGCTGTTGAAGCCGTCGGAAGGCAAGGAAAAATTAAAAGCCTTCGCGGAATTCCTCATTAAACGAAGCATCTAACTTCACGAGCGAAAAACATTATGCTAAAAGAAAACGGGGAACTTAGAGAACTTATCCGAAAAACCGCCCTCCTAAACGCCTCACAACACGGTGGTAAAGCACAGATAGGCGCCATTTTGGGCAAGATTCTGGGCGAAAAAGCAGAACTGCGCACGCAAGTAAAGGAGCTTTCCGCAGTCATCAACGAGGTTCTATCCGAAGTGAATAGGCTTTCGTTGGAGGAGCAGAAACGGATTGTTGCGGAGAAGTGGCCTGAAACCGCCCAGAAGAAACCCAAAGTGGAGGAAGAGAAGCGGCTGCCACCCCTGCCCAACGTTGACAAGTACAAGCAGGTGGTGACGCGGTTTTCGCCTAACCCCGACTGCGTGCTACATTTGGGCTCCGCACGGGCTATTCTGTTAAGCTACGAGTATGCTCGGATGTATAATGGCAAGTTTGTTTTGCGGTTTGAGGACACAGACCCGAAAGTGAAGAAGCCCAGCTTAGAGTTTTACCCTAAAATTATTGATGACCTTGCATGGTTAGGATGCAAAGTCGACGAAGAATATATCCAAAGCGACAGGCTACCAATTTATTATGAGTACGCAAAGAAGCTGATTGGTGACGGCAACGCCTACATCTGCACCTGCGTACCCGACGAGTTCCGTGAAAAAACCCTTGCCAAGCAGCCTTGCCCATGCCGCGACCAGCCCCCTGAGGAGCATTTGAAGCGGTGGCAGCGGATGCTAGACGGAACCTACCCCGAAGGCTCAGCAGTTGTCCGCATAAAAACCGACCTGAATTACCCGAATCCTGCGGTTCGGGACTGGCCTGCCCTGCGGATTATCGACACGGCAAAGTTTCCGCATCCGCGTGTTGGCAGCAAGTACCGCGTTTGGCCTCTCTACAACATGGCTGCAGGCGTAGATGACCACCTGCTAGGAATAACCCACATTATCCGCGGTAAAGAACACCAAACTAACGGTGTCCGCCAAGAATTCCTCTACAAGCATTTGGGGTGGGAGTATCCGCAGGCGATTCACTATGGTAGGCTCAAGATTACGGGTGCGTTTTTGAGTAAATCCAAAATCGTGGCAGGTGTTAGGGATGGCTCGTTTACGGGTTGGGATGACCCACGACTGGCAACGTTTGCGGCGCTGCGAAGGCGGGGAATAACTGCGGGCGCCATCAAAAAGATGATTATCGATGTTGGACCTAAACCTGCTGATGTCACCTTGAGTTGGGAGAACCTGTATTCGTATAACCGTAAAATCCTTGATCCCCAATGTGACAGGTACTTCTTTGTAGCTGAACCCGCCAAGCTGACAATTAAAAACGTTCCCAAGGAGTTCAACGTGAAGCTGCCGTTGCATCCTGAAAAGCCCGAGGAAGGCGTTCGACAATACACCCTAACCCCACACGGCGACGAAGACGCGGTTTTGTTTTGGATTGCAAAGAAAGACGCCGTTAACATGGAGGCGGGTAAAGTGGTGAGGTTGATGGAGCTTTTTAACGTCCAAGTCGATAAAGCCACAGAGGATTTGGTTGAGGCAGTGTTTGTTAGTGAATCCTATGAGGACGTGCGTAAAGCCCGAGCACAGCTGATTCATTGGATACCTGTGGGCGCAGAGTTTCCGTGTAGTGTGGTTATGCCTGATGCTTTGGTGGTGGAGGGTTTTGCGGAGGGTGCCTGCAAAAAGTTAAAGCCAGACGCTGTGATACAGTTTGAACGGTTCGGCTTCGTGCGAGTAGACGCCACAGCAGACGACATGTTAGCGTACTACGCACACAAATAACCAAAGAGGAAAAAATGGCATGCGGAAACAAAAAAAAGTCATAATCTGGCCAGCATACTTCGACGCGGGCAAAACCCGAATGGAAGGACGCCGAGTCAACAAAAACTTGGCGGTGCAGTCTCCGAAAATCTTGGAGTTGGAAGAAGCCGCCACAAAACTTGGGTTAGAACCTGAACTGGTTCCTGAAAACGCTTACCCGAAGACGCCGTGGAACAAAGGGGGCATGTTGCTGGTGGAGAAGGAAGACTCCAAAGAGCATGTTATTAACCGACTTGCCAAGCAAGTAATGAAAGCACGAAATGAAGCGCCCAAACCGCAGCAGCAAACTAAAAAACGCTGAGCCTCACATTTCCGAGTTCGGCTGAGTAACAGGCTATTTGGCGTCAATTTGGAGGCTTTTAGTTATTCTATGCAGAAACAGCAGAGGGGTAGGTCGGTGTTATCGGTTTCTGCAGCCAAACGCATGTTGAACCTGCGTGCCTAAAAAGGGGCGCTGGAAAAGCCTTAGCAGAGGCGTTGTTATCCCTTGTGGCAGAACGAAATAAACATCATCCGTGCCACTTTGCTGTTGTCTTTGTCGGTTACCCATATCTCATCAACCAACCTCACCACTTTATCGATGCGTCCCTCGTCTACTCCAAAGGGAAAAACAACAACAAGATAACTATCAGCAGGCAAACAGCGACGTAACTGCGCAACCCGCCCACGCAGCCACCCCAAATGAAACCTAGAAACACACTCAACCCCAACCATGCCCTCGGCATTCCTTGCCAAAACATTAACATAAAACGTTGTCCCCTCAAAATCTGACGGCACCTCAAACCCGATCTCCCGATACCCACGAGCACCCCAAAGCTTCAACGCCGCCGCAACCTTCAACTGCTCAATAACGGGTGAGCTTTTACGATTCGCTCGATAATTTGCCCTGAGGTCAGCAGGTAACTTATTGATCACATCAGCCATACTACACAACCCTCTTTACCATGTCAATACGCCAAATTATATACGCATTTTCAATATATATATGCTTTATGCATACTTAAATTCTCTGTGCGTAACAAATCACTTAAACAACAGGTCCCAAGTAGCAAGCAGACCAAAAATGTCCCAACTCACCCCAACGGACCACTTTGACGAATTAACTGCAATCGTTCGGTTCTTACTATACATTAAAAGACACCCAAAATCAGGCATAACCGAAATCATAAAAGGCACCCCTGCAGGCCAACGCGCAATATACTCAGCCAAAGAATACGCACAAGAAAACAAACTCATAGACATAACCATGAAAACAACAATTCCCTATGGACCTCAATACTCTCTCAGTGATAAGGGAAAAAAAGTGGCATCGTATTTAGAGGAAATCCAAAAACTACTGGAACATTAAACAAACTGTCGCAATTATACCGCTCGTCAGGAAAAAACCACGAGCCATCCATCACCTAAAACTCTGTTTTCGTTAAAGCCCATTTTAAGCTGATAAATTTTCATAACCTCAAATGTATTTGCAGGTTGTTTCATCGAAGATGCTTAACCCGCCTATTTTATTAGAGCTTGAATAGTAGGAACCACAATCGACACTATAGCAATTATGAGACCAATTGATCCAATGTGTTCTGTAAACCATTTCTTGATGCCAATTTCATAGTCTAGTTCAGATGCTTCTTCATCAAGGGTGCATTCAGTTGGCTTTCCATAAATATTGTGTGTAGCCTTCACAATATCATTGAGTCCCATGTCTTTTTTCAATTTATCAACTAAGCTGTCTGTAGCTTGTTTGACACGTTGCTTTTCTTTTTTATTTCCAGCAAACGCTGTTGTTTTAAAGTAATTTGATAATTCTTGTCCTTTTTTGAGTTGAAGGCGATATTTTGTTTTTAACAGCTCATTGAGGTAGTATATGCCAACTGTAAAACAAAATACCTCGTTTGGGTTGCAAGAGTTATACATTGAATCTGAGGCAACTCTAAGGTATGTTCTTGCATTTAACCTGTAGAATTTGTTTGCTTTCTCCTTGAATAATATTGCTATGATAGCTGTTCCGAGTGATGAACCAATGAATAGAGCCTCCAGTAAAGCTGACCCAACATAAGCGAAAGTGAATACTGGGAGAATCCAAGAATACTCTGCTGGAAGCGCATCAGGCTTGCTCAGAACAATAGCTAGTAATGAAATCCACAAGACAACCACAATAACCGCGAGAGACCAAAAAATATAGGTGAAATACTCTCTAACCTTCATAGTTTTAACATATATGATAGGATTTGTTTCAGCCACATGTGTTGTAACTGCAACAGTTAATCCAGCAGGGACAACAACGATTAGTAATGCTAAAGTTATATTCAAATAAGCCATGTTACCAATTAGGAAGCACTGTACGGTTATCCCAAAAATGGCGTAAATTGCTACAAACAATGTCAGCCCGTAGAAATGCTTGGAAGTGTAATTTCGTATGTTTGAGGCGTATTGCCTAAGATGACTTGTTTTTTGTGTTTGCATTTATTTATCGTCAGAACGTTAGATTGATTGCTTACTTAGATTTATTTAACACATTTCTGCTTATTCCATGAATAAAATGCGCTAGGTAGAGTAGTCAGCGTGGTTGCCTTCACTGCTGGCACAACCAGTTTAGCGAATATTTTATCACACCTTACGACGTTCAGAGTGCATGTTTACTGTTAAGGGTTAGGCAAACAAGCAGGGTCATAAGAATGATGGTGCATAGCCGTGTGAGCGTACCTCTATCCACGGTTTTCGTTTTTCAGAGACATTATTTTGCTTGTTATTGGGGGGCAGGGTTTGATTATTTTAAAAGGGCTCTTTTGTTGTGTTTTTTGTTTGTGGGGTTTCTTTATAGGTTGTTGGTGGTTTTGGTGTGTTGTGACGGGCGAACCGTACTTTATGGGCTATGCTAGTGCCCAATTGCATTGCACTGACATTGCTGTTTTCTGTTTTCTTTGCGGTCAACGAACCTATTTGCTGCCTATTTGGATGCTATTAGAAATAGAATGCAGAAACCTATAGGGAAGTTACGGTTTAACTGTTGTTATCTGATTGGATATTTTGCAATCCAACTGTATGATACGCAAAGTTTTAGAGGGATATTCACAGCTAAAGAGGTGACTTTCGATGGCAACTAATGGCGACTGGACAAGTGACAAGTACGTTCAGAACTGGTTTGAGCTGTTAGGCAACGAAAGGACAATAAAGAACTACAAAAACGATTTCCCCAAATTTTTGGCTTACATTCAAGAAAACACAGAGTACAAAACACCCACTGAGATAATAAACTCAAGGCTGCAGCAGTTGACAACTCAAGACCTTCTAAAGCGTCGGTTCTGGGAACAGCAAGTAGTTAAGTACAAGAACAGCCTTGAAGAAAAGAACCTGAGAATGGCGACAATCCACGGGCACATAAGAACCGTTATGTCCTTTTTTAGCAAGAACGGTGTTAAGCTGCTTTTCAGTCGCGGAGAACTAAAAATCAATCCTTCAGAAAAAGACAAGGTTGACAGAGAATGGATTCCAAGCAATGAAGAGGTAAGGCTTCTTTATCGGCTATGCGACAATGCAAGAGACAGAGCCATATTGTTAACGCTTTATCAGAGTGGCTTCTCAGAGGTTGACGCTGCTTCAATGCAAATTCAAGACTTTCCTTTCTATGATGAAAATAGCGATTGGGCTATCGCCTCCAATTTTGACTTGTACCATAAACGGAGACGCGAAAAAACCAACCAGTGGCAACAGACATGTTTAAGCCGTGAAGTCCTTGAGGAAATAAGAATCATGCTGCAGGGCCGAGGTTTCCCATCTGAAGGTTACTTGTTTGTGTCTTTCCGTGGTGAACAGTTAGGTGTTAGAGGCATAAACGACATGCTGAAAGGGGTAGTTACAAAAGCCTTTAACGGTAAAGTTAAACTGTGGAAAACTAAGCATTTGCGAGACGCATTCATGAATGGGCTGCTTCAAGCGAAACTTACACAAGAAATTAAAGACGCAATGGTCGGACATAAACGGCAAGGCGCAAGAAACGATTATGCAATAACGGAACTAACGATCAAAACAGCTTACGCTGAAGCATTCAAGTATTTAACAATTAATGGGTACGGTAAACAATCACGCAAAGTCGAAGAATTAGGCAAACAGGTTCAACAGTTAACGCTGCAAATGGCTTCCGTCATGGAACTTTTTGATACACTCTTAACCGATGATCAGAAACGTTTTGCCGCTTTAGAAGCCGCAAAAAGAGTTTCCACAATGACACCAGAAAAACTGATTCGCATCGAAAACATGCTTAAACTCTTTGGACAACGTGATGATAGCAACAACAAAGATAAACAAGAGTAAGATTGACACCTTTTTTCTATTTCACAATTTTTAGAATAAATTGACGAATATGCTATTTTTGGGGTTATTTCGTCTATTATTATCATATTATGAGCTATCTTAATAAAAGGAGCAAAAGTGGGTAAAGTTTGCTCTGTTTTTGGCATATTTGGATGTGCAAAGATTTAAAAATATATTGTAACAATAGTTGTTACAATAGGGGTAATCAAAGGATGAAAGAAAAAATAAACAAACAAGAACTAAACAAAACAAACGCTCAACGCTTAGACCGTATAACCGACATACTGGCCAACCTGCTCAAAAGCAATCTGGCACCCGAACACGATTTAATGGTGCTTGAGGCTCAAGAGTTGGCGTTGTCGGTGCGAGACGACTTGGAAAATAGTGTCGTGCCAGTATAGCCAACTGCACCCACTTTTTCTATTTCAAGCGAGTCATACA
This sequence comes from Candidatus Bathyarchaeota archaeon, assembly GCA_026014615.1. Classification (GTDB taxonomy): domain Archaea; phylum Thermoproteota; class Bathyarchaeia; order Bathyarchaeales; family Bathycorpusculaceae; genus JADGNF01. Next base: position 248,986 of record JAOZHZ010000018.1, read on the forward strand.
ATATCTTTTTGCATGTATGCCATTACTAAAAAGAATACAGTAAAGAAGCAAGACATTGCTGCAAAACTCATTGTTAATATGGTTGGTTCGTGAGCCTCAGTTACCAGAACATCGACACAATAAAACCGAACAGTAACCAAAAGAAACGCCAAGGGTGTAGCTATTCCTACTAGGCGTACCAACCTATCTTTCTCGATTTCCCGAAACTCATAGGCTACGAAAGCAAAAATTATCGAGTTAACAGTAAGAAGCCCGTTAACGATTGAGGGGTTTATAGTTTGCGCATAATCTATTTCGCTAATGCCCGTACCACCAAGTGGTCACGCGTATGCAAGCATTAAAAAGCATAAATCAATGACAATCCAAACAATAAGGGTTCTAACCTTTGAACGTTTACTCTGGTTAAGCATTGCCATCTTAAACAATTTAGCGAACAAGAAGCATTAAAGATTATCTCAATCCGAGGCCTCTTTCTTTTTTATCAGAGCTTTCATATATCTTTAAAAGATATGTTGCTTGAGTTGACTACACTTCAAACTGACAATTAACTGTTATATCCATATAAGGGGCATACGGTTACACCGTTAACCCTCTGATTCAGCGTGAAAAACAGCTAAACCACCCCCACCCAGTTTGAAAATTCGTTAAGTTTCCATATACCAAATAACCACTTTAGCTTAGTTTGTCAGGTGAAAAAGACCTAAACTAAAGGGGTACCCCCATCAAAAATTTTTATGAAGGTGCTATTTGCCTTCAAGTTTTTTTAGTCTCGCATCTAAGTCATTGAAACAGTCCGTTATGGCCAAGTGTTGAATGTTTTTTATGGGTGTGGCAACTTCCTCAACTGTCCACAAATCGTCTTTTGATATTCGAGTTTGGAGTTGGTTTAAAGCTTCACTATATCGCTTATTATAGGCTCTTTCGAAATATCCCTCTTTTTCCAACTTGTTCACCAACCAATAAAAAGTTGTTAATCTTTAAAAATGTTATACCAAATTTATTAATAACAACAATGATGATGATAGTAGAATTTATATTCAATTCAAATAATCGAAAACCTTAAATTCAAAACGTTCTAATTTGACGGTGGGGAAAAGGTTTGGAATTTGAAAGACCGAAAGGTTTCACAGGGAGCGCACCACGTAACTGGATAGACAAAAATCTTGCACGATGTCCCTTATGTAAGACGCCTTCGCTTTGGGAGATTGGTTTTGACATTAACCCGAAAGAAAGCGACAGGTCGTTTTTCAAGCGCTTCAGCCGCTACTACTTCAGGTGCTCCAACTGTCTTTCGGTATTATCCGTTGATTCACCTATGATTGATATGCCTTTTTCGTCTGTGCCTCTTACTAACGCATGGCTGTTTCGGAAAGCCGCTGACAAAACCTTGAAGATCGAAAGCGTAGGAAACAACGTTAACTTAAGTCACTTGGTTGGCGCTAAGTACCCGTTGGACACGTTGCAGGCGTGGGCACGCGAGGTGTAACTGTTGAGTAATGACGTTAAAACCGCTTTGTTTTTAGTTGGTGCTTTCATTGGCATAGTAGGTCTAGCGATAGGTTTCGCAATGCCTTATACAGTTTCTTCAACGACTAACTACAGGAATCCCGTTACTGGTCGTTATGAATCAGTTACAACGTCAGCAACATTGTATGGACACCCTGCAGGTTACGCTTTGGCTGGTGTTGGCTCCGTAATGTTCATCATTGGATTAATCGCAAATTCAAGTAGTAGCTCAACCCCAACCGAAAGAAGCTTTCAAGGCAAAGTGTGCGGTGACTGCGCATTTTTTAGTAAAGAACAATGCAAACTTGGGGTAAAACTACATAACGCTATGCCATGTGAAGATTTTACGCCTTAAAAAGAAAAGAGGTTACTTAACAAGCAGCCTTAACTCGTTAAGTTGGCTCCATAGTGGTGGCAAAGGTGCCGTCGCTTCGAGCAGTTTATACTCTACGTCTATCCGCTTATTCTTACTTGACCACTCGTAAGTCATCTGACTAATACGTCTGTCTACGCTGTCCACGGTGACAACGTCGCTGGGTCTAAGTTGTGTAGCGTGTGCAGATGATTTTTTGACGGTTAACTGTGGGTGGGGATACGCAAGGTTAGCCAGTAGCCGTTGTCCCTCCGCGTGTGCTTGGTCGAAGCTACCGATTGTGTTATCATTGACGTTTAAGACGTGTGTGCCGTACCAGCCCTGAGAGGTTGAGTCTTGAACTGGCGGGTTCAACGTTGCACTGTACGGTGCGAACGGTTTAATGTCGTAACCGCCTTCAAACACTAACCCGTCTAAATCAAAACCCCAACTCAGTCCCGACGTTGGCGCACCACTTCCCCACTTCACTTCGATTGTCGCAATTGTCACATGTTCCCAGTCAAAGGTTTCAGGTGTAGCGGGGTAAATTGCGAACCACCTATTTGGGTAATAGTTGCCGAAAGCAGGTATTGAAGAAACCCTAATGATTTCGGTGTCCATGCGTAGGTTAACGTTGAGGGCTGTTTCGGTGTTAAAAGCCCAATATGAACTTGCAGAATTTTCTGGATTAGCAAAGATGTAGCATAGCGACAGCCCGTTTGTATCGGTTAGGAACAACCTAACATATATTACATTGCCGCCGCCAGGCGAAGAATTGACTAAACGGAACGCGGAAGAAAACATGCTGACTCTATTCGCGATGTCTACACTGCCATACTCAGTTTTGGACAAGTCCAAGACGGCACGCAGCACGGTATCAGTCGTATTAGTAGCACGGACACGGACACACTTACTGTTACTACGGTTTACCTCTTCAAAATCGGTGTTGTCGGCGTCAGTGATGGACGCGTCACCGGTACCAGTCTCAAAAGCGTTGTTAAGCAGTGCCACAGACCAAGCAGCTGGGCTGTATTTAGCGACGACAAATTCTGTTAAGCGGTCACCGTCGCTTGGAATACCCATATCAATGCCGCCAGTAACAAAAACCACGTTGGCGACGTCGTTTATGTCACCGAAAAAGATTTCGGGTTCGCCGACGAATGGGTCTGCCAGTGTGGCGACGCTGGTTTTACTGTAAGGATACAGATTAACTTTTGCTTCAAGCAAATCATCGACAAAACAGTACCCGTCATACCCAATACGGTCACACGTGGTTCTGATAGCTTCGAGTAGTGACTGCCCGTTCCATGAGCAACTGGCGTCTATGTTAGCATCGATGCCTTCAGAGTTTTCCTCTGCGCACACCGTGAATCCTGTTCCCGACAGGCCCGTGCCATCGCAGGTGCTGTCTGGGTGATCCAAGAAATCCTGAATCATCCGACGGTATGTCCATTTTTCATCGGTGTCAGTGTACGGGGAAATAGCTGACTGCAACGTGTAGTAATCAAACGTGATAAAGTCCGATGCTAAACGCTGTGCACCACCACACATGTCAAGAGACAACTTCACCTTATTTGTTAAAGTCCCTGGAATGACTTTCATGCGTGGTGCGTGTACATAACCATAGAACACGCTGTAGAAGTCTTCAGCATCGACGGGTTTTATTTGAAGCCGCGAGAGGCAATACGGGCTGCTTATGTAATCCGTGAAGTCTGACCTGAAGCCTTCTAGGTTGACGGTTGCGTGTGGCACCGCAAGAAGGTTTTTGTCTTCCACTTTGAAGGCGGTGGCGTTGTTTTGGAAATCGACCCATTCACCACCGATGTTCAAGTAGATTTTTATCTCTGGGTTAGCCATCAGTTTTCGACTCCTGTTGGATACGCTTCTAAATTGGGATGTGAAGGAGAAGAAGGAGAAGTTTTGGGGGTAGGGGGTGGGGTTGATTCTGTTGGTGTCGGTTCTTCAGCTTCAAAGCATATCTTGTATCGTTGGTCTTTTTTGAGTGCTTCAATAAGTTTTTCATCCCACTTGATGCACGTTAGTTTCTGTCGGTTAGTTTGCTTCTTGAATCCCAATCTTGAGCAGATGCTTCCGATTTTTCGGTTAGTCCATTGTTCATTATACGATAAGTTCTTGTTGACCTCTGCAGCGACATCACCGATTAAGATTAGGGCAGATTGCATCTTGCCTTGATTGAACACTCTGATGATAGCAGTCAAACAGACTGAATCGTCAGATGATGCAAGTTCTTCTGAACGTTCTTTGTCCAAGTCTTTGGCGTATTCGAGTATAATGTTTTTGATTTCTTGGGTAGGTGCAACGGTTACCAAACAGTGAAATAGTTCAGCTAATCTTCCAGAGCCTAATTGTTGTCCTATTTTTTCAAGACTGCCTAACCCTACCCTTGAATTATCTCCTTCATGTCCGTCATGTCCCAAATCCAACATTTTGTTGAAACGGTAATCAAGGAGTTTATTGCGGATTGCCAAACAGCGGTCTTCATCGATAAACATGCGAACTTTTCGGATGCAGCGCCTCATGTGGAAGACGATGCTTCTGCTTTTGAGGGTTTGGGGTAGCTCACGGGTTCCAGATAACACTCTAAAACCGTGTAATTCGAAAAACTCTGTCTTAAACGAACCGTCTTCTGTGGCTGTTTGCCGTGGCACCGTTGCGCCTTTGCGGTAGCTCGCATTTAGAAGCGACACAATTTCTGGGTTCTTCATTAACGGTTCTGTTTCGTCCAGCAAAAGTGTTGGGTGCCATTGGTCGCATACGCGGTATAGTGAAGCAGCTGAAACAAAGGTGGCGTTCCAGCCTCTAAACGCTAATCTTCCTAAAACTTCGCTGCATCTTGATTTCCCACATTCCATATTTCCAAAGAAGTTAAGAAACGGGTAGCTTATCCACTTCTCAGCTAACCACGTAGCCAGCACCCAACAAGCCAAAATGTCATAATCTCCGTCTTTTGGCATATCCACATGGTCAACGATGCAAGCACGAATATCCTTATACAATGATTCCTCGTTTTGGTAAAGCTCAAGCTCAGTAGGCAACGCCCAGGGCACCTTTGCGACGGGCTTATACGTGCAGTTGTGATTTTTGTCTGAAATTTCCTTCAGATAAGCTAAAGCTTTACCCCTTATCTGTACGGCAAAAAGCGGCGGCTGCATTAATGCGGGCTTGCATAGTTCAAAGACGCCAAACATATCTAACATGCCGCCCACGGTGTGTATTGATTGGGGTTCTTCTGCATCTTCAACCATCATCAAGATGTTGCTTATTCCATTGAATTTGATGGTGGCTGAATCGTGGCTTACTGGGTGCATTGCGGTTGCTCCTTTGCAAGAATTTCTAAAGCTTTGGGTGTAAGACGCCAGACGGGACGTTTTTTGAAACGGAACTGCATCGAATCGTAGTCTGTAACCTCAACTTTCTCGTACTGCATCTTCACTAATCCAGCACCGCACAATTCGCTAAGTCTTCCAGAAATTGTGCATCCAGCAACAAATCTGAGATTGTTGGCGTCTGCTTCGTCGTTCAGATGCTGCGTGACTTGCGCTTTTGTCAGTCCACCATGTTTCGACAGCATCTTAAGCACAGCGATATGCGTCGGATTTAGGGCTTTCATTGTTTCGCCGTAATGTGCGCCTCTGCCTTTTGGGTTTGTCTTTCGTTCCCAGTCTTCCAAGCTTATTCCCCTTCAACTATCGTTAAAGCAGCTGTATCGGGCCACACTTTGAATGTGTCAAGCGGCTCCACATTTCCAAAGTCAGTTAAAAACTCGATAAGTTTAGCAACAAAGTTTTCAGTCAGCGCCTTTGGTACTTTTTCTATATACCCGCAAGTTTTTGAGAGGGTTAACTCGTAGAAATTGCCAGCGTATCTTTTACACAATTCAAACACGGCTGATTTTGCTGAAATTTTAAGCTGCAAACCAACCTTACCGATGTCAAAATCAATTTTTCTTAAGCCATTGCGTGTCCTGTAAACGTTGATACAGTTTTTTATGTCGTTTTTTAGTATTTCTTCATTTTTTTTGCTCATTTAATTAACCTTTTCCCATAATTTAATGGACATATGTTCAAATTAAACGTTTTTATGGTGGTGGTGGACACTTTGTCCACTAACTAACTCGACAAATGTCCAAAAAGGCGGGCTGCACAGAAAGGAACAGTTTTGTCAACTGAAGGACTGCACAGCCCACCGACGTCGGTTGTTAGTTACCTCCCGTTTTGCGTTTCTGAATTTCTGTTTCCAAATACGCGGTAGCTTTCCCGATTTCCCCAAAATAGAGGCTTGACCAGTGCTGCGTTCGCTGTGTCAATTCACCCAATAGTTTCTCCAAATCCGTTTTAGACGTGTTTTTAATCCATTTGGACAAACCTACATAATCACTGTTACGGCGCTTGAATAATCGGGGAAATGCCACTTCTGGTGACCAGAACGTTTCTTTGATCGCTTTCTGTTTTTCAGTCGCTATCTTTGCTTTTTGTTCATCCAAAACGTGTTTTTGTGCCAGAAGCTGTTTCGCTGCTTCAATATCTTTGTCGGTGAAGGTTCTATTTTCAAACGCGACGGCTAAAAACACAATTTTTTGCCGACTCAGTGTTGGAGTAATTGAATTGAGATAGTTTAATGCGTTCATGTACGCAGATTCATTAAAGCCATCCATCTCAGTATCCTCCGTTGACTCGTTTTTTGCCCATACCTAAACCTTTTGCCAGTTCTGCGGCTGCTTCTAAGTTCTTCCCCGTCCAGTACAACTGGTCGCGGAATTTCTCCAAATCTTGCGGCTTTATGCAGTTTTCAACCTCTTGCAACCTCTTGCTCAAAATCGGTTCACGGTAAATTTTTTTGTACTGCATTGCGACAGTAAGCGCATAGTCCAACGGCCAGCCCATTTTTTGCACCTTTTCAGCAGATTTTTTAAATTCCGCAACGTCAGCGTGCACCAGCCGATTACTTAACTCATCTATACACTTGCTGAATTGTTGGGGGGTATAGTCCCCAGAGAAGCGCATTTTTTCCGCAATTTTCTTTGCTGCATCAAGAGAGATGAGGGTATTGCCGCCTTTGTCGAAGTAAAGTTTAGACAATCTGTTTTCACCTTATGCATCATCATAGACAATGATTATTGCCGCGTGTCGTCCCTGTTGCGCCGCAGTCAAACCGACAAGAGTTACGCCGTCAACTACGTCGTTTATTTTTTTTGCGAGCTTGGTGCCTGTCTCGTCGTCGTTGTCAATTAATTCGCCAGCAACAATTTTTGTGTGTCGTGCCACTGTTTACCTACCTCCCCAGACAGAACCAGATTCCAGTTCCACCACTTTCAGTTACGATCGTAACAACGGGGTCTGTTGGGAATGATTCGTTTAGAACGGTAGTCGTACTTGATGCTTCACCCAAAGGCTGAGTTAAGAAAACATTGATTGAGTGCAGTTCCCCAGTTAAGTCAACGTCACCACCTGTTTCCATCTCACCGCTGGCGTAGGTTCCGTAAAGAACCAGAAAAGTTCCGAAAACTTCGCGTCCTTGAATTTGGTAACTGAAAGTCATTTAGGCTGCCTCTCCGACAAATTTACTAAGTTTTTCTGCAAAGAAACCTTGGAAGGTGAGGTTTTCATTGAATAATTTTTGTTTTGCTTTTCTGTGTAGGCGGATGGGTAGTCGTACACTTACTGTTTTTATGTTTTTCATGTTATTCACTAGATTTTTTGTTTATTTTGATAAGTCATGTCGCCGTGATGGCGTGACTGATAGTAGAAGAACAATAAACGTATTTAAATGGTGCGTTATGTTAATAATAAAAGGTCTTTACGACTCAAAAATAATAATAATATAAAGATTTTGAATATTTTATTAACCTATACAAAAAGTAAGGGTTTAGAAACCATAAGCCTTACTTTTTCGCAAATTTTGCCGCCCCTGTTAAGTATGCCCATTATGAATCAAAAATTCGGTAAAAACATGCTTCTTTGACTTAACAACAAAGGTTTTAAGCGTGAAAATGCATATTCTATGCATAAAATGTGGTTCACATGATCCCCTTAAACTTTAAGGAATGCACTGAGTCAGGCATAGCCGTAACGGGCTGTCCAGGATCAGGCAAAACAACTTTACTCAAAAAGATAGCAAAACGTCTAATGAAAAATGGAGTTACAGTCTACGTGGTGGACGTAAGCAAAGCTTGGAACATTAACACTCCATTCCACAACTTTATCAAAATATCTAAACTTGAAGACATAGAGTTTGAAGCAAAAAGCACAGTCTTCGACATATCCGCATTATCATTCAGACACAAACAAACGTGGGTCAACAGCTTCGTAGGCACCCTCTACGACGGCCACATGAACGGCTACGATGCGAAAGAGTTTATAATTTTTGAAGAATGCCACGTCTACATTCCATCGGGCGCAATGCGTAGCCCACAAAAATACGAGAACGTAATCAACTTGGTGACGGTTGGACGAAACTTTTCGTTACGCTTCGCGTTAGCCACGCAGTTCCCCGCCATGTGCGACGCTAACCTCTTCAAGTCACCGCAGCAACGCTACTTTGGGTGGACAACCGAATTTAACGACGTGTCACGCATACGCAGCTATTTCCCGCGCAAACGAAAAAACGAGTTAGAAGAAGTCCTGCGCAGCCTCGGAAAACTTTGCTTCATGTACCAGTACGGCAACACAATCGACAAATTCAAAATCGACTACTACCAAACCGAAAAACCCACACACCCAGACACAACGCAACCGTACTATCAGTTCACGTTCAATTATGCGGACATGCCAAAACCAGTAATGAATCGGATAACATAACCCGTTAAGTCCCTTTTTTCCTTCGATCTGGCAAAGTTTCAAACCGTTCTAACGCTTTCCTCATAAGCTCCATCTCTTCTGAATTTTCTTTTACAAGGTTAACATAGTTCTTTGTTATCCGATTTTTTAAAACACGAAACCCAGGTTCCACTCTTTCACCATTCTCCAAGAACTTTTTGAGAATAATTTTTTCTTGATCTGTTAAGAGGTGAGTACGCATAACGTAACAATGGCAGAAACTTTAATATTTACGTTACGACTTAAGTTATGTAACAGTGATTGTTACGATGCGTGAAAGAAATGTTTGAAACAAATCTTACCGAAAACCAAAAACAGTTTAACTGTGAAAAACCCATTTCTTTAGAGTTTCAACAGTCACAATGTACTTTCCCTATAGGGGGTCTAACGCTATTGGCGTTTTTTCAGTTCAAAAACATGTTGAAGTGTAGAGGGGTAGGGGTCTATCGAAACGTAGCCTCGCCATCACTGAAAGCAATACGATAAACTGGCTTTTAAAGAAGCACAAAAGAAGAATGGAAAGGTTGGTTAAACGGTTATTCTTTGCCGCTGATGAGGATGGCGTTTATGATGCCGTCGTTTCCTGGGCGGCTGGTTACTTTTGCCATGCCTAAACCGGTTTCGATTTCGGCGCCTTTGGTTATGACGCCTCTGCGGTTGTAGTCCACGTTTGCGGGGTTACGGACAACTCGCAGAATTTCGGTTTTCTCGGTTTTGCCGCTTTTCACGTCTGTAACTGACGCGTACTTGTCGGCTAAAGCTTTGATTTTTCGGTTGCCGCCGTAGCCGCGGGTGAATTTGCGTTTTGGTTCACCAAGGATGGTTTCAGCTGCGAAGGTTCCCTGCTCAAACTTTCGTTTAATGCGGTAAGTCCGTTTTCTGCCGCCGCTGCGTTTCTTCTTTTGTAAGTTACCATGCCAAACTGACATTTCATTTTCCCTTTTTGACTGTTAAGTTCGAGTGCTCCATTAGAACCGCGGTTTTAGATATAAACGTATCCATTGCAAAGGTTACCGTTCATCCTTTAAAGCGTCGCCGAATATGCGTCGGAGCTCCCGTTTCATGGACGCCGTATCCTGAGTTAACCCAAAATAGTCCGAAAAGTAATCCGTAGTCTTAAGCACAATGGAACGCCCGTTCCGTTCAGGAGCCACCAACCCCATCTCCTTAAGAACCTTAATATGCCCGTAAGCGTGTTGACCCCGCACTTCAATAACCCGCTTAGACATAATCGGCTGCCGAAACGCAATGTAACTTAACGTCTTGAGGGGACCAGAAGACAAAAGCGGACGATTCACCAGCTTCTTCACCAACGGCGTAAACTCAGCCTTAACCTGCATCACATACCGTTCGTCTTTTAGCCGCAGAATCTCCATTGACGTATTCCGTGAAGCGTACTCAGCCCGAAGCGCCTCAAGGTACGTCTCAGTTTTCTTCTTCGACCGCGTAGTAATCACTGAACAAAGCTCGTTAAGTTCCAACGGTCGCCCCGCAACGTACAGAGCAGCTTCCAACAAAGCCAAGCTTTGCCGCTTTTTCTCCGCCTCACTCACCACGGAATTAGGCTGTTGCTCCTGCTGCTGTTTTTCTGCAGCTTTAGGTTTCTGAGGCTGCTTCGCGGGCGGTTCAGCTTTTTCAGGACTAAGGTTTGCCGTTTGGTTGTTGTTTTGCAAATTTCACTTTCCCTACTGTGATGTATATTTCCTCTGTTTCTTCATCCTGCCATAAACTAACAAGCCCATCCTGCGCAAGAAACAGCAGAAGAATAAACGTACGCACTGCCTCAATTCGCGGCAGTCCTTTGATTAAGTTTGAAAACTGGATAATACCTGCGCCCTTCACCATATCCAAAAGGTGTTGATAGAACGTCTGCATCTGGGACTCAAGTTCCGCCATGAACTGGTCAAACTGGGGCATAAGATCCGAAGCTTGCGGAAGAACAGGCTGAGCGACCACGCGGTCTATGTTAGGGAGTTTCTCGCCTTTCAGCACTTCGTCTAAGACATCAAGCAAATGCTGAATAGTCGTGGATGTTAACTCGTGGCGCAACGGCAGAAACAGCGGGGGTGGAACAAAATCTTTCGAAACCTTCGGAGGAGCAGGTGGCTCTTGAAGGGTTAACAGAAGCTTAGATTTCATTAGGTAAATAAGCGCAGAGGAATCCAACGCGACGCCTGAAGCGCGGAAGTCGATTTTGCCCATATGCTCCATTTCGGAAAGAAACTGCCGCAGCAGAAAAGCGATGTTTATGCTCCACGGAGTGAGTTTGTCAATTCGGTTGATGTCGAAGAGTATGTTTATTGGAGGACGCAGATAGAAGGGTTTGCGGGGCGCAGGCTTTTCGGTCAACGTGCTACCTCCATGAACTTCGCAGACAAAACCGCCGAGACCCCGTTGCGTTCGTAAACGCCGTAGACTTTCTGGGCTTTGTTAACCATCTCTGGCTTGAGGGTGACAACGATGAATTGGGTTTTGTCGGATTCGTCCAAGAAAAGCTCCGCCAACTTGGTAGTGTGGAAGGCATCTAAGTGGGCGTCAACCTCGTCAAAAACGTAGAAGGCTGCAGGCGAGAACTCTTTAAGCGCAAAAATGAAGGCAACCGCAGAAACGGAGCGTTCCCCACCGCTAGCACCGCTTACCACGATGTTGGGTTTGTCGGGGAACTGTACAATCATGTCTATGCCGCCGACGAAGGGTTCCTCGGGATTCTCCAACTTCAACGTGGCGTTTCCTCCGCCCGTGAGTTTAGCGAAGTATCGGGTAAGGTTAGCGTTGATTTTTTCGAAGGCTTCCATGAAGACCCTGCGTTTTTTGGCTTCAATTTCATCCATAAACTGGACGATTGCCTGTTTTTCCCGCTCCAACTCGTTTAGCCGCATGGACAACTCGCGGTAACGACTAATCTGCTCGTCGTAGTGGGCAAGAGCAAGTTGGTTAACGGCGCCGATGCGGTCCAACTCAAAACGCATCATCTGAATAGTCGTCTGGGCTTCTTCAACCTGTTTTTGGGTTGACTCCAACGGCGACTCGTAGTTAAGCTGCCGAAGCTGGTTGTGGTACTGGGTAAGCTGCAACCGTGAAGTTTGAACACTTAACTGTAGCTGATTGAACAGTTGCTCAGCCTGCTCATACTCCGTGTCCAAAGACCGCAACTGCGCGTCGATGGAGTCTATTTGAGAAGTGAACTTCTTGGAGTCCTCCTTAGCAGAAAGCACCGCCTCAGAAAGCTCCACACGGCTCTTGTCCAGCACCTCAAGTTCCTCCTTGAGGGTTTCCCTTTCCTCACTTGCCTCGACAACGTCTTTTTCTACTTTACGCTGCTGCTGATCCAGTTTGGAAAGCTGAATCTTGATGTTCTGGTAACCAACTCGGAGAACATTTTCGAATTGTGACTGGTAAGTTGAAAGTTCAGTTTGGACGGAACCAAGTTTCTGCCGCAGCGTGTTAATTTCTTCGCCTACGGTTTCACGTTTAACTTCAAGCTCCTGAATGTGACCCACATCGGTTTTGCGCCGAAACTCCGCTAACTCAACCATAAGCTTGCCGATTGCTTTCTTGATGGAGTCCCTCTCCACCTTAAACAAGCCCATGCGACCCTTCTCAACCTCAATTTCTTTTTCGATTCGGCTGCGGAACTTTTCCACACGACGCAAACTGATTTGATTACGTTTGACGCTGCGTTTGACGCGTATGATTTCTCGGTCTAAAGTGGAGATGGCTTCTGAGAGACGGGTGATTTCGATTCTTGAACGGATAATTTCATCTTCAAAAGATTCGATGTCGCTTCCCCGCCGGGTAAGGTGCGTCTGGAGGGCTTTGACGGCTTCGTCGAGGCTTTTGATGGCGTTTTCGCTGGGGATAATAGTCGAGAAGTCTATGGGGGCACGGTAGTAGCCGCCTTCAAACGCTCCAGGCTCATACAAGTCACCGTTAACAGTAACTGCGCGTAAGCCTTGGTTGGAAAGGGCAAACGCGGTTTTGTCGTCTGCAACCACCACAGTGTCACCATAAACGAAGTTGACTGCTGCTTCGTGGTCCCTATCAGACTTCACGAACACAGAAGCCAAACCGATTATGCCTGGACCTGTGGGGGTTTGGAAGGTTTTAGGGTTGGATGCGCCTTGGAGGGGGATTATTTTGATTCTGCCCAGCTTCATTCTGCGCAGGGTTTCAGTGCAGGTGAACGCCGAGTCCATGTCCTTCACGACCAACGCGTCCATCCAGCCAATGGCAGCGGCGTCTAAAGCTTTCTTAAAGCTTCTGTCAATCTTAATCAGGCTCCTAAGCCGACCATAAACGCCTACAATAACGCCCAAGTCACCAAGTTCTTCGATGCTGCGCAACGCTTTTTCTTCCGCCGCCACTGTCTCGGCAAGTTCCCGTTGCGTGGCGAATTCTATAACGGCTTCCTTGGCGGAGTTGGCTATTTTGCCTGCTTCGATGATTTCCCGTTCCGCTGCTTCCTTCTGCGCTTGCCGTTTCTCAATGGTTTTCTCAAGGACCTTAAGCTGAACCTTCTGTTCCTTCTGAACCTTATCCAACTCAGCAAGAGATTTCTCCACCTCAGCAAGAGTCACCGAGAACCGTTCCCGTCGGGCACTCAACTCACGAAGTCTACCAGAACTGGCTTTAGTGAAGGTCTTTCCCTTCGTAAACTCAGAACGCAAGTAAGCTAAGCGTTTGTTGTGGTTTTCAATCTGTGTCTCGATGTCACGGGTTTTCTGGCTGTTTTCCCCCAGATTAGCCCAAAGCTGAGCGGTCTCCTGCGCAAGACCCTCATGCTCGGCAGATTTAGCGTCAATTTGACTTTGCAGGTCTGCGAATTGGGCGCGTTGCCTTCGGATTTCAAGGCGATTCTGGTGGATTTCGCTACACATGCTCTGGTACTGTCGCTCGTTGTTTTCCTTGACTTTTTTGAGACTTTCAAGGCTTGCTTGCCCAGAACTTATCTGTGAGTTCAATTCAGTAAGTTTTGACTTCAATTCGCCGATACGGATCTGGACCTTCATCACATTGGATCCACCGTCTTCGACGATTTCTGAGCTTAACCTACGCCATTCACCTTCAACTTCACGCCGTTTAGTTCGGTGGTCATCGCGGAGTTCCTTGAGTTTGTCGGCTTTGGCTTTGGCTTTTTCAGCTTGAACGGTGGCTTCTTCCACTTTCTTAGTCAGCTGGATGATTTCGTGGCTGACTTTGATGGCTTCAAACTTTTTGATTTCATTATGGATAAAATTGTAACGTTGAAGCTGGTTCCGTTCCCGCTCCAAATCATCAAGCCGCTTTTGCACTTCATCGATTCTGCCCATTGCGGTTCGGATGGCGATGTCAGCTGTTCGAAGTTTATCCTCAGCACCTGCCTTTTCAGCGTCATACTGCCCAATGCCGACAAGGTCCTCGATGATTTTTCGTCGCTCCAGCGAAGTTAAGTCGGTGAGGCGTGTGATGGTACCCTGTGGGATGATGTTTTGGCTGGCGCTGCTAATACCTGCAACGGAAAGAATTTCTAGAATGTGCTGCCTGCTGATTCTTCTGCCGTTAAGCCTGTAAACGCTTTGCCCGTTTCGGTACACTTCACGGCTAACAGTGACGGTAAGGGTGTCCACAGGCATTATACCGTCGCTGTTGTCGAATTGAATGATAACTTTTGCTACGCGTGACTTTTCCAGCTTCGCCTTTTCGCTGCCGTGGAAAATAAGTTTGGAGGCGTTTTCTGCTCGAAGCCTACGAGTGCTCAACTCGCCTAAACTGAAAAGCAGGGAATCCATGATGTTGGTTTTTCCGCTTCCGTTAGGTCCAGTAATTGCAGTGAAGCCCTTATCCAAGTTTACTTTAACGGTTTGCGGTCCGAATGACTTGAAGCCTTTCAGCTCAATTCTTTTAATGTGGGGCATTCACATTGCGCTCTCTACATCTTGGAAGCGTTGCAACTTATTAGATAAACAATTCCGCCTAATTATTATAAAAGCTTGTTGACACACAGCAACCCTAAAGTTACGTTAAAAAACAGACTGTAACAAGAAAATTATTAATATCACGCTGAGAAAAATGATTCAGAAAAAAGGCGGCGTTTAAATGAGCTTTTTCAAGTTAGGCATGGATAGCATTCAAGAAGTTCTAGTGCTTGCTTTGATGATGGTTTTTATCTTCGCCATTTTATACTCGGGCATGTCGTGGACCTACAAGATAGGCATCGGAGCCTTGGTGGTAACGTTGGTTTTTGTGTCAACAATGGCTAGTCAAGCATTGAAGCAGCAGCGAGAAGAAGAAAAGAAGAGACTACGTTAAATCAACGCAGAAAATCAGCCCCTCTTCTTTCGGTTTAAACAAGCATACGTTGCAGAAGGCAATTCCTTGAATCAAGAACCGAATTACCTTTCGGAGTGGCTGATTAGGTTTGCTGCACCAGGATTTTTGCGTCTTGAAGCAGACAAAAAAAGTTTTGAGGGTTCAAATCATAAGCGTAAGAGTACCCTCTGACGCATGTTCGGATGCAGATGTTACAGTTTCTGGCTTTGGCAACTTGGTTTTTGTAGAGGCTGCTTGAGAAATAGTCTTTAAAAGAGCCGCGGTTGAGGTCGTAAGTGTGGTCGTAGGTGCAGTTGAAGATTTTGTTGTCCGCCGACACGTACACAAACATTTTTGGGAACTGACATAACCAGTGTCTGCCTTCAACGAAATGTCTAAGCACATACGCGGTCTCCATCAACGGGTAACCTTCACGTTTAAGCTGAAGCAGTTTCCTGTAGAAAAGCTGCAACTGAGCATCCGTTAACCCGTAATTATGCATAGGCGAATCGGTTCTGCCCTCTTCAAAGCTTGACTGAACCGTGGGCTCCACCGAATTGTAAGAAATTCCCACATGCAAGTCACGGGCAAGTTTCGCCATCGGATCTATTGCATCAAAATTCAAGCTACTTATGGTGGTAACTAACGTAACAGTCGTGTTGCCGACCCTGCGGATTTGCTCAATGCCGTCCATGACCTCGCGGAATGAGCCCTGTCTGCCCCTAATGGAGTCATGGTACCCGTTGAAGTAGTCCAAAGAGACAAAGGCAAAATCCAAGTTTCTCAAAGCCCCAGCTTTCTCAGCTAGAAGGGAACCGTTTGTGTTCATGGTTGTCACAAAGCCTTTGGATTTTGCGTAGTCCACGACTTGCCCGATGTCTTTTCTGACTGTGGGTTCGCCGCCGAAAAGGTAGTAACCACGCATACCACAATCGTAAGCATCATCAAGAAGGTTGAAAACAGCTTCAGTGGATAAGTCTTGATTGGCTTTGTGGGACATTTGCCAGTACGTGCAGGTTTTGCATCTGGAATTGCATGCGTAGGTTATGGCGTGGGCTAAAAAGAAAGGCGTATGCGTAAAGAACTTTGATTTCAACATGGACAAGAAGGTATCGAGAAATCGGTCTCTGTCTTTTCGTTTAACCATAAGTTTCTTCCCTTTACCACATCGCTTTCACTCACTCGTATCTTGGAAATAGTCAGGCGCGTTAACTGACAAATTTAAGGTAAAATTTTGGGTTAGAAACCAGTTCTTCAGCCACTGCCGTCAGCACAGCACCCCGTGAGGCAAGGGAAGCTTCTTTGAAGCAGTTTATCAGGCAGCGTTTGTTGTCACATGTAGAAACGTCAATTTGGGGCAGATTTAGGTTTTGGCGGTCTTTAAGGTTGAAGAGCTTAGGGCGTTTATAGCATGGATACACATCTAAGTTGCAGTCGATGGTTATCACGGAACTACCTGCTTTACACTGATACTTCATGGCTTGCCCATCATGCGCCCGTAGTACGTCCTTCATGTAGCCTGAAACATTCGCAACATCCGAGCCGCCCAGTTTCATTCGCAAAACCTGCGCGACCATGTCGCGTACGCGGCACGCCGCAGAAGCCTGTGAACATGCAACTTTTCCATCCACCACAAAGGTGCCTTCGTTGCAGGATGTGTATGGGTAAGATAAGGCAAAGGAGATGCCTAATTCGTCATTCACAAAACGCACGATGCGCTCTATTTCTTGGGGACTCCATTTAGGGTTAAGGAAGGTAATTCCGTATAGCGTGATTCCGCAGGATTTGGCAGTCTTGATGGTTTCCTGCGCCGTTTTAGATATACCAGAAACATGTTGAGCATCATCCCAAAACTGCGCATCATAATGGTCAACCGACACAGACAA
Source organism: Candidatus Bathyarchaeota archaeon (assembly GCA_026014615.1). Classification (GTDB taxonomy): domain Archaea; phylum Thermoproteota; class Bathyarchaeia; order Bathyarchaeales; family Bathycorpusculaceae; genus JADGNF01. The sequence goes on from JAOZHZ010000018.1 coordinate 265,854, forward strand.
AACATCCAAGCTTCGACACAGACGACAAAGCGTGTCTTTGGGGATGGTTCCGTTGGAGGTTAAAGAGGTTATCATACCTTTACTTTTGGCGTACTCCACCACTTCAACCAGATAAGGGTAAAGACCAGTTTCGCCACCAGTAAAATATAAGATAGAAAAACGATTTTCCGCCAAAACATCTATGGCAAATTTGGCTTCTTCCAACGGCATATCGTAAGGTTCTTGAGCCCAAATATTGCAGCGGTCGGTGCAGCGAGCATTGCATCTGGTTGTCACTTGAAGAAGAGCAAACTTTACTTCACCGCGGTTTTTCAGAAAATTAAAAACCGTTGTTGCAACAGTGCGGTACTGCACAGGTTCACCCCCATGAACGTGAAATTAAACAAACTTTGGTTGGGACTTGTGCTTTCCTAAATTCCTTCACGTAACGTTAGGTAAATTCCTTTCTCTCAAAGAGCAACAAGCCCAGAACAAACATCACGACAAAGTACCCTACCATGATTGCAATTCCTTCAGGGATAGTGGCAATATACGTTGTGATGTTCAGGGGACCAGCATCAATTGTCATGATATGCGGTGGGTAAGGCACAATGAACACGCTGGAAATTATGCCTGCTCCGTAAGTTAGGATAAACCACGGTTCTATTTGGGCAAAGGTGCTTGCAACCAATTCGATAATGCCGAAGGCGAAAAGGAAGAGAATAACGGTTGTTAAGATAGCTATGGAACTGCTTTTGAACAGCGCACTAAAGAAGAACGTGAAGCCTAGAACAGAGACCATGTACAGCCAAGTGAAAAGCAAAGACTCCCAGAACTGGACTGGCACGTTGAAGCCGAAATACGCCAAGCCGTTACCGAGTGTTATGACCGTAAATATGCCCAGAATGATTGTGGAGGCTATGAAGGCGCCCAACCATTTCCCAATGTAAATAGAGCTTCGTCTTATGGGGTTGGGGATTCCGAAGTAGCCTGTTTTGTTCTGGAATTCTCCCGAGATGGCGTCTCCTCCGAAGAAAATTCCCGAAAGAATCACCACAAAGGTGGTTACGCTTCCCCACCAGTTGCTGTAAAAACCCAGAGGGGTATCTCTAAAGCCAGCGGGGTTATAGTAGCCCACGGCGAAAGTAAGCAAGCCACCGATAAGAAGCGTGATTATGGCAAGTATGAGGAACCGTCGTGACCTGAAGTAGTCAAGAAACGTGTATTTTGTAATTATGCCCACTTGCGCCATGCCGCTGGGAACAAGGTTTTCTTTAACTGCTTTAAGGTCACTCATGTCAATCACAACGTGTTCTTTATCAGTTTCAGGTAAGCGTCTTCAAGCTCCGAAGAAGACGGCTTATAACTGATTACCCCAACCTTCATCTGCACCAAATCACCCAGAAGCCGTTCTTGAACATCCAAACCGCCGTTGAACTTGATTCGAATCGTCTTGGCATCCTTCTTGTCGGCACTAACTACGTCAGGAAGAACCGCAATGGTGTTAGCCAGCAAAGAATCATCAAGGGGACGCAGCAACCCAACTTCAACTAGGTTTGCGCCTCCAGAAAACTTGGCAGCAACATTTTGGATAGTATCGTAAATAACAAGTTTACCGTGGTCAATCATGGCTACTTCGTCGCAGACTTCAGAGACTTCGCTTAAAAGGTGAGAGCTCATGAAAATTAGGCGCTGCTTGCTTTTTAGGGACTTCACAATTTCCCTAACTTCACTCATGCCTCGGGGATCCAAGCCAGTTGTCGGTTCATCCAAAAGCAAGATACTGGGATTACTCAGAAGAGCAGAAGCCACGCAGATTCTTTGTTTCATGCCTTTGGAGAATTTGCCAACCCGTTTGTCTATCCACTCTTCCATATGGACTTCAGCAACAGCAGCTTCAATGCTTTTAGCGCGTTCCTCGGCAGGTACACCCCTGATTTCAGCAATCATCCTCAAGGCTTCTCGGGGAGTCAAAGCAGGGTAAATCTCAGGCGTCTCAATCAGAGTGCCAACCGACGCCAACGCTGCTTTCTTTTGAGTATGCACGTTTACGCCGTTTATCAACGCCTGCCCTGAAGAAGGTCTAATCAGGTCGGTGAACATTTTAAGCGTGGTCGTTTTTCCCGCACCGTTGGGACCAAGGAAACCAACGCATTTAGAGCCCTCAATCTTCAGGTTCAGGTTGGAGACTGCAGGAAACGCTCCGAAGTTTTTGGAAAGATTCACGGCTTCGATTGAGGGGTTTGACAAGGCGACCACGGCTTAATCCTATTTTAGTTTACCATGTATTTCTATCTTGTCATCATCTTTCTGAACACGGGCACTGCGATAGCAGTCATAACTACTCCGAACGCGATTAAGATTATTAGCTCGTTTGAGATTGCAGGTATATCTGCGCCAAGCACCATAACTTTTCTGAGAGCATCTGCAGCATATGTGAGCGGCAGGAACTGCGAAATTGTTTGCATGTACCAAGGCATCTGCTGTATTGGGAACAGTACACCGCTGAGGAACATCATCGGAAACATCAGTGTTGTCATCATCATTTGCGCTGTCTCTTGGTCTTTCGCAAAGGAGGTTATCACAACACCTAGACCTACGAATGCAAACACGCCTAACAGGAGCAAGGCGAACACAAGGAAAATGTTCCCGTGAATTGTAACTCCGAATAAACCTACAGCCAACGCCAGTATTATAGCGCCTTGAAGCAAGCCTCGTGCGGTCTGCGCCAAAGTTTTACCTAAGATTATGGATAGTCTGTTGATTGGGGCAACCATCATGCCGTCCATTGTACCGACTTCCTTTTCTTGAGATATCGCAACGGGCAACCCAGTCATTACACTCATCATAACGGTCATCGCCATTATGCCGGGGGCAATGAAGTCGAAGTAGCTAGCATTTCCGGAGACCACACCTTCAGTTTGGACCGTGTATGGCTTCACGATTGCAAGGGAATTATTTGCGGTAACGGAGGTGTTCAACATTTGGACATTTTGTTGGGCAAGCATTGTTCCCATTTGGTCAAATGTTGCAGATAACGCAGCCTGCATAGTTGCGGAGATTGTTGGGTTTGACTGGTCAGTTATTATGATTATGGTTCCTTGCTCTCCAGACATAATGCAGGCGGAGAAATTGCTAGGTATAACAATTCCACCATTCAGCTCACCCTTCTGCACGCGATCCTTAATTTCATCTACGTTTGATGCTTCGTAAAGCGTCAGCATGTTTGTTTGATTGTTAATCTGCTGTAAACCCATGATGAAAGCTTGGCTGGGAATTGTGGAATTGCCAAAGCCTGAATCTTCATTTACTAAAGCAACGGGCAGATTACTTACTGTGGTGCCGTTGGATGGATAAATGAATCCAATCATAGTCATCATGAACAAGGGCATCACAATAAGCAGAACCAGCCCCATTCGGTTTCGATAGAGTTCAGTTATGTCTTTCCATGCAATTCGAAAGCTGTGTGAGAGAAGATTTTTTGCACCCATATTAATCACCTTTTATCGTATCCTTGATTGTTGCCGAGCAAAGGGCCCGCGATGTTCTGCCATAGGCATCTTCTGGTCTGCGCTATCGCGTACTTGGTGACCAGTTATGTGTAGAAATACGTCTTCTAGGGTAGGTTGAAGATTTTCCATAGAAGTTATCTTTCCACCCTTTGATCTTATCGCGTCAATTATGGAGTCGAATGCTTCTTCGCCGTGAACAAGAATCTTCAAATGTGTACTATCTTCTTGAGTTACTGAATCGGAGCAGTGAAGTTCCTGAATCGTCGCAATAATTTCAGGGGTAAGGTTGGAGAGTTCCAGTTTTATGACAGTTGCATTCGCTCCTGAGAATTGTTTTTTCAAATTCACCGACGTATCAAGCGCCTCGATTTTTCCGTGATCGACGATTGCTATGCGGTCACACATCAAATCTGCGTCCACCATCATGTGGGTGGTTACGATGACTGTTGTTCCGTTTTCCCGGTTAAGCTTCTTGACAAACTCTCTAATCTCCACCGATGACTGAGGATCCAACCCAAGCGTGGGTTCATCCAAATACAAAACTTTGGGCGTGTTTAGTAGTGCCCGCACCACATTCATCCTCTGCCGCATGCCTGTGGAGAAGGTTCCAACTTGTGCGTTCTTGAATTTGGTAAGTTGAACTAATTCTAGTAGTTCGTCAATGCGTTTTCTGAGAACATCTTTGGGGATATTGAAGAGGCTACCAAAAAACCACAGGTTCTCCTTAGCAGTCAAACGATTGTACATTATCATCTTCTCAGATACAATTCCGATTAGCTTACGCACTTCAGTATCATTCTTGACTATATCGTAGCCACCGATTATGGCCGTTCCACTTGTGGGTTTTGCTAAAGTGGAAAGCATACGCAGGGTCGTGCTTTTGCCTGCGCCGTTAGGACCAAGCAGCCCGAAAATTTCGCCTTCTTTCACGTTGAAAGATATGTTATCAACAGCCGTGAACTTGCCAAACGTTTTTGTCAGGTTCTTGACTTCAATTATAGACCCATTCTGCACGAGAGTTCACCTTACCAAATATAATTCACTGCAATATATCGCGGCAAAATATAAGTATTACCCAAAACAACAGTAGATACGTAAGGCATATGCCCGCGAATACGGAAGATAGAACAACCGCGAGTTGGATGAAAGAAGCCCAGAAAGGCTACATACGCATCGGCGTACTTATCCTTCTCAACAAGAAGCCCACCCACGGCTACGAAATCATGAAAGAAATCAAAGACCGAACCAAAGGCTTCTGGAAACCAACACCCGGAGGAGTTTACCCCATTCTCAGAAGCCTAGAAAAAGCAGGGTACATCAAAGGGGAATGGCAAACACAGAAAAACCGCAAACTCAAAGTTTACAAAATCACCAACTCAGGCAATCTCATTCTGAAACATGCCATTTTGAAACAAAACGAAATCACAAACAACATCAGCAAGCTTTTTCGGGAATTCTCAAGAGACGTGTTGAAGGTTGAAACGGAGTCTTTTCCAATGCCGAAAATGGCTTACCCCTTTCACATGTTTGAAGATGACGAAAAAGCAGAAACCATCACGGAACTGGAGCATCAGCGAGCACACATCTTAGAAAACATAAAAGGGATGAAAGAAAAACTGAAGAGACTTAACAAACAAATTGCCCAAGCAAAACAAACAGAGAAAAAGAACAGTCAAAAAACTGCTTAACGTTGTCTGGGACTTAGCAGTTCCAGATACTCAGGGTTGGTCTTGCCGTATTTTTCTTGTAAGTTACGATTTATTTTCAGCCAGTCCTCAAGCAGCATTGGCCACGTCTCGCTGGTAACCACACGTTTCAGGATGTATTCTTTCATGGGTCCTTCCCGCTTGATTACTCGTTTATGCCAGTCAATACTGACTAAGCCGCCGCGACGTAGATGTTGTAAGCTTTGCAGGACTTGGTCGGAGTCTATGGGGTAACTGAGGCTTCCTGACAAGTCTTCCAGCAGGCTGTCCAGCGAGATTTCATGTTCAAGGCGTAGACAAATTACGGCGGCGATGTTCTGTACCAGACGGGCGTTCCTGCTTAGGTAAGCGATGCGCCGTTTGGGAATCAGCACTTGTTCTATGCGGTAGGAATGACGTTTGTAGAACCACTGTTTAACCACTTCTGCAAGAGCCAAGTAAGCTCCGATAAGCATCGCTAGGAAAACGAAGAAGAGCATAGGAGGAGGCACGAAACTGAAGTATTGGTCGCCAAGGAACGTGTAGGGTATAGCGATGGCAAATGCGACGATGCTGATGCTACTGAGCACCAAAATTCTTCCAGGTTTGCTGGTCCAGAAGGGCGACTTCCGTGTTCGAATAGCAAAAATAACGAAGGTTTGCGTAGCCAGCGATTCGAGGAACCATGCAGTCTGGAAGAGAGGTTCACGGGGCAAAGCGGGGAACAGGGGGAAGAATATGAACAGCATTATGAAGAAGGTTAAGAAGTCGAAAATGGAGCTTACAGGCCCCAAGTAAAGCATGAAGTTGCGTATGAAGCCGATGTCCCAACGTTTTGGTTTCTCCACGTATTCGGGGTCAACGTTGTCGGTTGTTATGGTAGATTGGGACAGGTCGTAGAGTAGGTTGTTGAGAAGTATCTGGATGGGGAGCATGGGCAGAAAATCATAACCCAACAAAGGCAAAACCAGAGAAGCCCCTGCGACGCTGAACATGTTGCCGAAGTTGCTGCTGACGCCCATCATGACGTACTTCATGGTATTACCGAAGGTTTTTCTGCCCTCCAGCACACCCTCCGCGAGAACGGTCAGGTCATTCTTCAACAAGATAATGTCGGCGGATTCTTTGGCGACATCAACCGCGTTATCAACCGACACGCCTACGTCGGCGGTTTTAAGGGAAGGCGCATCGTTTATGCCGTCGCCCATAAAGCCAACTACGTGACCGTTGTCTTTTAGCAGGTTGATGATGCGGTCTTTCTGGACGGGGGTAACTCTTGCGAAAACGTTGGCTTCTTCCACCACACGAGCTAAAGCGTCGTCATGCATCTGAGCGATTTCGCTTCCAAGCGCTACGCTTTTAACTTCGAAGCCGAGTTGCTCGCAGGTTTTTCGTGCCACCAGTTCGTTGTCGCCTGTGAGGATTTTCAGTTCAATTCCAGCGTTGCTGAGGAGCCCAAGCGACTGCTTCGCCGTTTCCTTTGGTGGGTCAAGAAACGCTACGAATCCGAGGAAGACCATGTCGCTTTCATCGTTGACTGAGTAGGTGGCTTTTTCTTCTCTGAGCTTCTTGTAGGCAACACCCAAAACACGGAAACCTTCAGAACTTAAGTCAAAATACTTCTGCTCAGCCCTCTTGAGTGTTTCATCAGTGAAGTCCGCCATTAACCCATTGATTTCGGTGAAAGTGGAGACTTTGAGGATTTCTTCGGGGGCGCCTTTAGCTATGAAGAAACGTTGGCGGTCTTTTTCAACAACCACGCTTACGCGTCTACGGACGAAATCGAAGGGGACTTCGTCGATTTTCTGGTAGCCGCTGATGTCTTGGGCTTCATGATCCAGTATGGCTTCGTCCAAGGGGCTCTTCAACCCCGTTTGGTAGAAACTGTTCAGGTAAGAGTACAGTAGAACTTTGTCGTCTTCTTTGCCTTCAGCATCCACATGCAACACAAGTTTAATCTTGTTCTCAGTTAGCGTACCTGTTTTGTCTGTGCAGAGCACGTTCATGCTACCAAAGTTTTCGATGGAAGCTAAGCGTTTAACGATGACACCTTTTTTTGACATCGCCAAGGCACCGCGGGAAAGGTTCACCGTGATAATCATGGGTAAAAGCTCGGGAGTCAAACCCACAGCCAGAGCCACTGAGAAAAGCAGGGCGTTCAGGATGCCGTTTGTGTCAGGATGCAACAAGGCATTGATCAAGAAGACGAACAGCACCAGCAGCAGGGTAACCTGCATGATGAGGAAGCCGAAGCTTTTGATGCCACGTTCGAATTCGGTTTCAGGGGCTGCTTCGACGAGTTTCTTGGCGATTTTGCCGTATTCAGTTGTGGTTCCTGTGCGAACAACTACGGCGGTTGCGGTGCCGCTGACGATGGATGTCCCCATGAAAAGGTAGTTGTTCCATTCACCAAGAGAGGCGTCTTTGACGTTAACAATTGTGGGTGTTTTTTCCACAGGAAAGGATTCGCCCGTGAGCGAGGACTGGTTCACGAAAAGGTCTTTTGCGGTTATTACTCGGGCGTCGGCGGGGGTTATGTCGCCTGCGGAAAGGTAAATGATGTCTCCGGGAACGATGTCGTGGAGTTTGATTTCTTTTCGTATACCGTCTCGAAGCGCGGTTGCGGTGGTGGTTACTTTTTCTTTCAGCGTTTCAGCGGCTTGTTCAGCTTTGGATTCCTGATAAAAATCCAGAATCACACTAAGGAAAACAATTATGTAGATTATAACAAAGTTGGCAATTTGCCCCAAGAAGCCTGAAATTAAGCCAGCAACCATCAAAATGATAACTAAGGGGCTTTTGAAGTTCATCAGAAACTGAAACACCGCAGAATGCTTCTTTCCGTGGGCAAGCTCGTTGGCGCCGTAAAGGTCTAGGCGTTCTTCAGCTTCTTCAGAAGAAAGACCTGACTGCGAAGTTCCCAGTTTAGAATAAATCTGATTAACGGGTAAGCTTAGGAGTTCTTCGGCGCTTAGCATCGGCTGTAGTTTTGCGGCTTCTCCGCCAGAACCGTTGGTGTAGCCGTTGCCGTTTGCCAAAGGGGTTATCTCCTGTGTCCATCATACATCTGCGCTCTGAACTATCAAGCATACGACGCATCATTCTTAAAACGGTTTCTAAAAAATCAGCGAATAAGCAGGGAGACTTGAACAAAAATTCAGTTTCACGTTACGGCGGCTTTACGGAAAGAATAAGGTTTTAACGGGACGGATATTTCTTTAGGCTGCAACCAACAATCGGAAAGTGGACGTATGGTGCTTGAAAGAACGTTTGTTATGCTTAAACCCTCAACCGTAGCCAGAGCCATGACGGGAAAAGTCATAGACCGAATCGAAAACAAAGGACTCAAAATAGCCGCCATGAAGCTGACTTGGGTTACACAGGAAAAAGCGGCAACACTTTATGCAGTTCACAAAGGCAAACCGTTCTATGACGCGTTGGTGGCGTTCATCACTTCGGGACCCATTGTTGCGATGGTCATCGAAGGAGACGAAGCCGTGAAAGTCATACGGAAACTCATAGGCGCAACCAACGCCAAAGAAGCCGAACCGGGAACCATCAGAGGCGACTTCGCACTAAGCAACCAGAAAAACGCCGTTCACGCTTCCGACTCAGCCGAAAACGCCAAATGCGAAATGGCAGTTTTCTTCGCGCCCGAAGAAATTCTGACATACAAACGCGCTGACGAAAACTGGGTCTACTAGCGCTTTGCTCTGAAACCTCTAACCCCACTTATTATGGCAACTTCAAGGTTTCCTGTTGCATGTTGATAGGTTGACTACCTTTTGACCTACCCCTACCCCTCTGCACTTTTCCAGTTCTCTCTTACTCTGCACAACCCACCGCCCTCTTTGCAGGGGCGTTTCAGTTTGCTTTTCTGATTCTGCTGTTCCTTGGGTGGAACGTTTTGTTCCTCAACTAAAAAAATAAGCAACAACAACCACGTTAACTCAGAGTTAAGGGTTGGTTGTCTATGCGAAAAACCTTTGCATTCTGCGTACTCCTTGCCGTAGCAGTCGCGTCTGCGCTACTTTGCGGAGCTCAAGCAAAAGCGAGTTCCCAAGAAAGTCAACCTCGAGAAATAGTCATTCAGCCAAACGGAACCATCACTCCACCCAGCACCCTCTTACAAAAACTGGGGAACACGTACACCTTGACGGGGGACATTTTTAACTCAACTTTAATCATTCAAAGAGGCGACGTCGTGGTTGATGGCGCTAACCATACCTTGAGAGGACCAGGCGTGGAGCAAGACAGAATTGCAATCACCCTCACGGCTATCAATGTAACCATCCAAAACATGCACATAACAGACTGGAAGGCAGGCGTCTACGGAGCATACGATAACAACACCATAACTAAAAACACGTTCACCAACAACTACAACGCAATCGCAATTTACGCCTGCGACTACGTAGTTAGCCAAAACACCATCACACAAAGCACCAATGGGCTTTTTATACACAGCGGAGATGCCCGTTCTGAAGGTGACAACAACTTCATAACTCAAAACCAAATAATGCGTAACCAAGCAGCGTTTGACATCACGGGCAGCAACGGAACCATCATCACTCAAAACAACGTAACAGACAACGCTGTTATTCTCAAGTTGGGCGTCATAAGCCTTGAACTTGACAGCGGAAACCACACGATATACCAAAACAACTTCCTAAACAACACCAAAGCCCTCAGGATACCTACCGTCATATTTGGTGGAAAAGGTCCAGAAATTTTCCCCGCGGGCTGCTGGGACAACGGAACCGTCGGCAACTACTGGAGCAACTACTTTGAAGTTTACCCTAACGCGTCGCAAATTGGCAACTCAGGCGTTGGCGACAAACCATACTTCATCCAAGATACCACCTCATATGAGATTGGAGACGCAAACGGCACCTTCGAAACGGGCATTGCGGTTTTAGGAACCGCGTTTGACCATTTTCCCCTCATAAACCCCGTTCCACTTGACATATCTGCTTCGAACCAGCCATCACCAACAGCCACACCCAACTATGACCCTACGCCTTCGCCTACTATCCCAGAGTTCCCCACATGGACAATCCTGCTCCTGTTGGTTGCGGTATCAAGTGTTTTTCTGGTGCGGAAAAAGAAAAATTAAACGGACGTGAAGCGGCATCTTTAGGAAATGGGATGCTTCAGATTTTTTATATGCTGGTTTTTTTCAGGACAAAAACGCTTGCAAGGAAGAAGAACCCGCCAAAGCCCAGCAGCACCATAAATGACCACCATGGGAAAACTTGGCCTAACGCGGCTGCCCGCATGCAAGAACAAGAATGGGTCAGCGGCAAAGCATACAGTGCTGCTTTTGCTGCTTCAGGCAACGCATTTAAGGAGAAAAAGGTGCCGCATAGAAAAGTCATCGGCAACATCACCAAGCTGTTGAAAGTGTTTGTATCTCCGTGTGAAGGGATTGCGAACGCAATGAGGACACCAAAGGCTGCAAACACGAAGCAGGACGCAAACAAAACTAGAACAAAAAGGGGGCTAACCAAAAATTCAGGGGAAAGAACAGCCCCCACTATGACTATTCCAACGCAACTAACTAAACCGCGCGTTACACCAACCAAAGCCTTACCGAAAACAATCGAGTACAGGCTCAAAGGCGCCAACAGTAACTCATCAAAACTTTTATAGAAAAACCGGTCAACCTGCAGTTTCGTGGAAACGCCGTTAAAGCTGTTTGAAAAAGAGGTTAAAGCAATAATGCCGGGAATGACGAAAGCCAAGTAGCCGATTCCTTCAAAGCTAACGCCTCCGCCTAATCCGTAACCAAAAACCACCAGATACAGCACAGGCTGAACGATACTGGAGGCAACCACTGAGCGCCAGTGACGTTTTAAATCCTGCAGATCCGCCCACAAAACCGAGTAAACGTCGCTTAAAATAGTCACTTCCGTCACCTACCTTCAATTAAGAACTCCAAAAATCTAAAGAGTACGAACCGTAAACGGGTCTGTTTTGAATTCAAGTGTTGTGTTTTCTTTTTCGTAGCCAACTGTAAAGTCCACCTATAAGGTTCACTCGCGGAACGGTCCTCATGTACTCGCCGTAGCTGTCTCCAAATTTCCGCATAAGCCTGTTATCTTCATTTGTAGCTTGCCTGTAAATTAGCCAAGCAGTTATTACTCCAAGAATCAAACTAAGCCAATGTTGGGAAAACAACGGAAAAGAAAGCATCAGCAAAATCCAGCCAGTGTACATCGGGTGCCTTACAACAGAGTATATGCCGCCGTTGACCAAGACTGTTGTGTACATACAGTTCTTGCCTTGAGGTACCCCACCCTTTTTGTTAAACGCGTTTTGAGCAAGCAGACTTATAGCAAAAAACACCGCCAGACAGAAAACGCCCAAGTACACAAAAACTGAAAGCTGAAGGGAGTTAAAGAAGAAAATTGCGAGCGCAACTTGTAAGATTATGGCTATATACCACAGTATCGAAACGACCTGCTCTTTATGTGGCTTCACCTTTAGCGCCCTCCTCTCCGTTTTCGCCTTCAGCGATTAACTGTTATGAAGTGTTGTAACCGTCATTTTTCTTCAGTGCTTCAGTCACTGCCGATTTTGTTAAGAAGCCTATTAGTTCGCCAATTTTTGTGTGACCACTAGTTACCCGCAGAGGTATGTCGGGTCCGTTTCCGGAGACCACAATCATGTTGTCGCTGCCAGTGCCTGTGGCTTGGATTTGAGGTGCGTAGCTGCTTTTAACTTTCAAATCCTCCATGGCAGCGGTTTTTGCTTCCGTAGCCGTGACTATGGCGCGAGCCATGGCACCATCGCTTAGAACTGCGTTCGTTAGAATTATAATGTTGATTGTTCCGGGGGCAAGTACGAATTTTCCGTCGCGTTCAAAATAATTGCCCACATCCACTCCGCTTCTTTGAGCGTTTCCTTTCGCTCCAGCAGTAGCAAAACAGCACACGTTTAGCTCTTCGCAGGATTTCTCGCAGAAAGCAAGGTTGTTCATGTTAACGCCTGTACTCAAAAAAGAGATGTCTTTAGGTTTCACCCCGAACGTGGAAGGAAATTTTTTCTCAAAATCTTCATAACGCTCCATTGTAAGCGCGGAGAGTTTAGTTGGAATGTAATTGTTGGCTACATACTTGACCTTTCTGTACCCGTCCCATGTTGACAGAATTCTACGTTTCCTGTTGAACGATACGAGTAATGTGTTGAGGTCAAACCCGTCATAATTAAGGTACAGCACCTTCGCTTTGACGCCCTCTAACGTTAGGTCTACTCTTTTTTTGGTTATCTTTTTGTCTTGTTTTTGCTTTGCAGGTTTATTTTGTTTCATTTTATGCCTCCTTGTTTTTTTCACTTTTACCTTCCAAGAACCCTTCAATGTCCAGATAGATTCGTTCTAGTTCTTTCTTCATTTCTTCGGTTGGGTGCCATAGACCACGTTGGATGGTCTCCAGTAACCTTTCGGTGATGTTCTGAAGCGCAAAGGGACTCACGTCTTTTAGCCACTGCTGCATTTCAGCGTCAAGAACATACTTTTCTGCAAGTTTTTCGTACATCCAGTCTTCAACAACTTCCACGGTGGCGTCCCAACCTAAAACGTAGTCCACCACGCGGGAAAGTTCAGCAGCGCCCTGATAGCCGTGACGCTTCAAACCCTGAATATACTTAGGATTTAGAATGCGCGAACGAAAAACGTGGCAGGTTTCCTCCGCGGTGCTTCTAATCTTTACCCTGTCAGGGTCAGAAGTGTCACCACAGTACGAACGGGGAATTTCTCCCCCCAGAATCTTCACAGAAGTAATCATGCCACCGTGATAATCGTAGCAGTCGTCGCCGTCTAAGATGTCAATTTCTCGGGCATCCTCATTCTTCACAGTCAATTTGATTTTGCTCAAGCGTCGTTTGAACTGATCAGGAACAGCAACCCCAAAGATTTTCCTGCTGTAAACGAAGCTACCCCACAAAAGGTAGATATCACAGAGGTCCTTTTGGTCCTTCCAGTTCTTGGTATCTATCGCGTCACTAACACCACAGCCGTAAGCACCTGGAAAATCACCAAAAACCCTGTACAAAGCCTCGTCACGGGCTTTTTCTGCATCAACCCCTTGAGCAATACGTTCGTTTACTTCAGATTCCACGTGCTTGGCAAGGTAGTTTTCTTCGTCAGATTCTTTAAGTGCAGCGACTAAAGCCACAGCGTCATCAATCAGATGAACAATGTTTGGAAAAGCATCTCTGAACATTCCGCTAATCCGAGTGGTTACGTCAATCCGTGGGCGTTTAAGCGTTTCAAGTGGAATGACTTCAAGTCCCGTTACTCGACCACTGCTTTCCTCCCATACAGGTTTGACCCCCATCAAATAGAGTATCTCAGCTACGTCGTCCCCTTTGGTCTTCATGGTTGGGAGCGCCCAAAGAATAATACCGATGCTCTCTGGGTACTTTCCTTCTTCTTTTAAGTACCGCTCCAGTAACGCGTCGCCCAAAGAAACGCCAACTTTCCAAGCGGCAGGCGTGGGTATAGCACGGGGGTCAACCGAATAAAAGTTCCTACCCGTCGGCAAAATATCAGCCATACCCCTTGTCATGGAACCAGAAGGACCAGGAGAGATGTAAGCGCCTCTGCATGAGGACAAGGTATTTGTTAATTCATCCTTTGAATCCTCCAAAGCGGGAACAAGAAAACTACACACATACGACAAGCACGCCTCGACCTTAGAGCTGCCACCGTCAATAACCTCCTTTAATATCGTTCCAATGTGTTGTTCATCAAACTGTGCGGCATTCAAGTGCCTCATTAATTCGCGAGAAGTTTCATTCAAATTTTTAATTACGTCGCCGTTGGTTATGCCCTCAGACCGCAGCTTTCCCCTGTTCGCAAGCAGATCTTCGTAATCATACCCCTTCAACTCTGCAAGTGACTGCCGCAACGAAGGAACCGAACCGTTATTCAGCCGAGTCAAAGTAAACAGAAATTCCTCTAACTGTGAACCCGACGGACCAACCCCTAAAATATGAAGCCCGTCGCGAATTTGCGTATCGGACACTTCATGCAGATAGGCATGTAGTCTTTCCAGAAAGCCGTCAAAATCAGACAACGCCTCAGCTTCGGTAACTTCAAGGTCTTGATTCAATTTGGCTTGGGTTACTTTTTCCCAAATCATTTTTCGCATAACTGGAAGCTTACTGGCATCACCAATTCTGGCGTGGTAATACTCCTGCAACAGAACTTCTAGCTCAGCCATCTCTTCATACGTGTCAGCATTATGCATGACAGGAATTAAGTGGTCAATTATGCAGCAGTAGCTGCGTCTTTTTGCTTGAGCACCTTCTGCTGGATTCGTGATGATGTAGGGGTAAACGTTGGGCAAATCGGAAATGGCTATGTCAGGATAACAAGACTCAGTGAGCCCAACAGATTTTCCAGGCATCCACTCTAAACTGCCATGCGCTCCAAGGTGAATAACGACGTTTGCCTTAAACACGTCTCGAAGCCAACGGTAATATGCGTAGTAGTGGTGTGTCATGGCTAAGTCGGGGCTGTGATAGATGGCAGCGGGGTTCTCCATGAAACCTCGAGTAGGCTGCAGGGCGATGAAAACGTTGGCGTTGAGTATTCCCGCCACCAGTAATTCACCGTTGTAGTAGAACAGTTTGCCAGGCGGGTTGCCCCAGTCTTTAATCATATTGTTTTGGGAAGCAAGCGAAATCTCGTCAAACCATTCTTTGTACTGTTTTTTAGGAATCTTGGCAACTGCCTTTTCTACAAGCTCTTTGGGACTTAACCATCGGCGGTCATTTGTCAACCCATTAATTACGTCATCAATCAGTTTCTGGCCACTTTCTGGAATAAAATCTATGGTGTATCCTTGTTCTTTCATGCTTTCTAAGATGCTTAGTACTGCAACGGAAGTGTCAAGCCCAAAAGCGTATCCGATGGTGTCGTTTCGGGGGGGATAATTGTGGAGAATTATAGCAACTCTTCTTTGACTGTTGGGAAGACGATGCAGTTTGCCCCAATTTAAGCTCAGACGAACCACTTTGTTGATTCTTTCTGGGATGGGTTCGTATTTGATTATTTGGTTTCCTGTCAACGGATTAATTTGAGTAGTATCCATCGTAGCAATGGGTACAGTAATTAAGGAACCATCAAACTCGGGTAACGCTACCTGTGCGGGTATGTCAACAACACTAAGACCCAGTACGGTGGTTCGCCAGTCTTCATAAGAGTTACAGGTCAAAACTGCTTTTATCACTGGAACGCCAAGCCGTTTGAGGGCGTCTAACGCGTCAGAACCAGATGTGGACATACATGCAGAAAGCATTAAGCCGCTGATGACAACATCAACCACTGGTTTGCCCTCCTTCAGGTAGTATGTATCAATAATCCAGTCTAACCCGTGAGTGCCCAAAGTTGCATCTACTAAGCCGCTGAAAAACACTGGAAGAACGTTCGCGCCGTGAGTTTCTATTTCTTTAATTAAGCTGTCAACAAAAGCAGTGTCGTCACTATGCACATGATTATGGTGGAACCATATACCAACAGTAATCCTGTCTGGCTGCAACTTTTTTCCCATATACTCGTCTAATGTGGGGGCGTAGTCAAAATCAGGGTGATAAATGCCCTCATATTGGGGCTTTGCTGGAGCACCGAACTCGTAGTCAGAACCCGTAAAACGGTTTGCTAAGTACAGTAAAAGATTTTCAAAGTTCTTTTTGTCGCCAAATCTGATGTAGTCGGCAATTTTTCGGTAATCCTCTTGTTCCGTCTTAGAAAGAGTCTGAAAATCGTCTTTGTCTGAACGTATAACAAAAACAGGAACCCCCGCGTTTTTCAGTTTAGTCATAACCCCATCAAATTCAGAACTTTTATTCAATAATCGTATGATTGTTACGTGTGAAGTAAACGCAAACTCAACGAACTTTGCTATATTTTCAAAATCCTCACAGGTGCTTTCTTCAAAGTCTTTACCTGACCAAAGATAAGCATTTATTATTTCTCCCAATCGGTTGTTTACTGACGCGAAGGCAAACGAAAAAGGAGCCGATTCTGCGGGGTTTGTAGTAGCAAAGGCTATTCTAAGCGGTTTCATCAAATTTCTCCCATACCGTTAAAGTTACAAAATGAAAAGCAGAAACAGGTTCCATGAACGCTAATCACCACATAAGCGAGTTGAAGCAAAGCGAGGGGTTAGCTGTGTAGTAAAAGAATAGAGGGCAGAACACAAGATTCTTGCCCCTGAATGGGGGAATGGTCCCCAATGAGCTGCACTCATGGGTACACATATACTCCGTCGATTTCTTCGCCAAAGAAATCTTGAATCAGCTCTGCATGTATTGCGGCAGGGTCTATATCCGCGAATAGGTCAGGATGGAAACATTTCGCGAAATAAAGCCACCCAGCAGGGTACTGTACACCTGTGGCGACGCAGTCATTGTAGGTATGGACACGCCCTTCTTTAACAGCTGTTACATCACTTAATATGGGATTGTCCATTATTTGATTTCGTGCGTACTGGTGTATTTGTAGATTGCTTCCGCCATATGCGCTGACAATTATTACATCAGGATTCGCTTCGATAATGTATTCAGCGCTCAATTCAGGGTACATAACTGTAGAATTAACAGCGATGTTTATTCCACCACAAGCAACCAGCCGATCATTTGCGTTACTTCCGTTAGTCATAGTAAGCCAACCATAGTCCATGAGTGCCAAGTAGAAAGTCGGTCTCTCGCTGTCAGTTACATTCTCGAGTCGCGTGGTGATAAGGGATGTGTACTGGTCGATGGTACCAATGATTTCTGCGGCTCTATCGGTTTTGTTAAGTATTTGACCGAAATTGGTTATAATTGTAGTTAAGCGAGAGGGGGTGCCTGAATCTTCCATTATCACCTGTAAACCAGCGGCTTTGATTTTATTGAGGGTTTCATCTCCATAATAGAATATGGCACTGTCAACAACTACCAAGTCAGGCTTCAACTCAAACATTATTTCAAGGTTGGGAGTCAGTGAATTTCCTACGTTGGTTTTTTCTAAAATTGAACGGGGGTAACCTTCAAATGCGTCTGGGCGGCCTACGATTTGGTCCTCGCAGCCTAAGGCGCATATCACGCCAGTTAAGCCATCATTAAGGCATGCAATGCGGTTTATAGGCAGAGTCAAAGTAACAGGTGTATCAGTTGAATCTACTATAGTAACAGTATCAGGATACGCGTAAAGCCCCTCTAATTGAACTCCATAGAATTCCTGCATTAATTCAGAAAGCACAGCATCAGGGTCAATGTCGGCAAACAAACCAGGGTGTAACCACGTGACCCAATACAGCATACCAACAGGATGGCGGATACCGTTGAAGAGTACATAGTCAAAAAGATAAACTCTATTATTTGCAACAGCCTTTGTATCACTCAATCCTGCACGGCTAAGAAGTTCATCTCGTATAGTCTGGCAGGTTGTCAAGTTACTATCAGAAAAAAGCTTGATAATTACGTCAGGATTTTTATCCAATACATATTCAGGGCTCACTTCAGGGTATCCGCCCGCTTCAAGCTCAGCAGCGATGTTTATTCCGCCAGCGGCAACAAGATTATCATGGCTTATGCTTCCTTCTGAAGAAGTCTGCCAATTTGCCCAAGATTGTTCAAGATAAACCAAAGGCTTCTCACTGTCAGTCAAGTTTCCAAGCCGTTCACTAACAATGTTTTCATAGTAATCCATGAAGTCAATAATAGTTTGAGCCCGCGTCTCGTTATCAAAGATAGTTCCCAAATACCGAAGAATCTCAGTAATCCGCGTGTAATTACCCGTCTCGTCGATAATCAAAGGAATGCCAGCGTCCTTTAGCTCTTGCATCCCTTTCGTATTGTACGATACTGTAGTATCAGAAAGAACCAAGTCGGGCTCAAGTTCCAACACCAGTTCCGTGTTAAACGAGTACCCTGTGTTACTCACAACAGGTATGTCTAAAACCGAAGGGGGAAAAGTGCAGGTTTCAGAACGTCCTACTATAGTATCTGCGCCGCCCATTACGTAAACTAGTTCAGTTAGACTATGGTCAAAAAGTACAACACGTTTCAGAGGAAGATTTAATGTAACTTGAGCACCAGTTACATCAGTGACGACAAAAGTTTTGTTTTGGATTTCAACTGCAGGAGTTGGCGACGGCGAAGATTGCGTAGGGCTTGGACGGGGCGTTACAATTGGCGTTGGAGATGCTGAAGGAGACGGTGAAGCAGTAGGTGTCGTAGGTGTTGGCGTCGGGCTTGAAGTTGGTGTAGAAGAAAATTGTGGTGTAGCTGCGGGTGTTGGTGAAGGGGTAGCAGAAGGTACAGACGAAAGTGTTGGCGAAGGTGACGGAGAAGGTGGTGCGGAGTAAAGTACGTTATAGGCGCCGTAAACAGAGACACCAACAACCAAAACAACCAGTACTACCGCCAAAATCACAACATTCCGCTTCAAAACAACACACCCCCAGACGCAAAATTAACCCCACAATGGCTTAAAATATTCAGAATCTGTGTCTGTGTTATTCTGTGCGGATATAAAACTAAAAGGTTGAGATTTAGATTGCTGTTTTTTGGCTGCAATTTCCCATTCCCCATGCGGATGGATTATCCAGCCATGTATATAAAGCCTAGTTTAACACGAGTTAACCAGGAGTTGATTAAGAAGCAGAATCTGACAAAGCGTCAAAGGGGGAAACATGGTGCTCCGGCCGGGATTCGAACCCGGGTCCGTGACTCGAGAGGCCACTATACTTGGCCGGACTATACTACCGGAGCACACTCCTTGATGCGGTAGCGAACATACTCAAATCGCTCTTCATTAATTTACTTTCCCCTCCAAAACAGGAGCAAAACCGCCATCGCCAACCCCAAACAAACGTACCCAACAACACCAAAAAAGCATAAAAAAGAACAAGAAAGAACCATTTTGTTTCTGCTTACAAATTCACAACAAAAAGGAAAAAGGGGGGAAGCTTACTCTTCACCCATACCGCCGGGCATGCCGCCTGGACCGCCAGGGCCGCCTTTTGGTTTGGAGCTTGCGATGACGTCGTCGATGCGTAGGATCATGCTTGCGGATTCAGCTGCGGATTTTATGGCTTGTTCTTTGACAACTATGGGTTCGATGACGCCGTTGTCTACGCTGTTTTGGATTTTGCCTGTGAACACGTTTATGCCTTGGTATTTGCCGTCGTCTTTGTCGTGTGCTGACCTTAAGGAGACAAGAATGTCGATGGGTTCGAGTCCTGCGTTTTCTGCTAGCGAGCGGGGGATGACTTCCATGGCGTCTGCGAAGGCTTCTATGGAAAGTTGTTCTCGTCCGCCGACTTTGTTTGCGTATTTACGCAGTTCCTTTGCAACTTCAATTTCAATTGCACCGCCGCCTGCAACGATTTTGCTGTTCTCAACCACATCAGAGACCACTGAGAGTGAGTCTGTCATTGCACGTTCTGCTTCATCAACCATACGTTCGAGTCCTGCACGGATAAGAATGGCTACGCTGTGAGGGTCTTTGCATTTTTCGACAAAAATCATTTTGTCGTCGCCGATTTTGCGTTCTTCCACCATGCCTGCGGTGCCGAGGTCTGTGACTTTGATGTCTTCAATGTTGCTGGTTACTTTGCCTCCTGTTGCGCGTGCAAGTTTTTCCATGTCAGATTCTTTGACGCGGCGTGCTGCCATGATGCCTACTTTTGCCAAGTAGTGCTGTACCATGTCGTCGATGCCTTTTTGGCAGAACACTACGTCTGCGCCTGCAGCTTTGATTTTGGTTGCCATTTTTTCAAGCATGCTGTTTTCTTGGTCTAGGAACGCTTTCATCTGGGTTGGGTCGCGGATGCGGATTTCAGCGCTTATCTCGGTTTTCTCGATTTCCAACGCAGAATCCAGCAGGGCGATTTTTGCGTTTTCTTTTTTGCGGGGCATACCGGGGTGAACGATTTCTTTGTCCACAATTATGCCTTGAACTAACTGTGTTTCGAGCAGGCTTTTGCCGGTTTTTTTAATCAGCTGGATGTTGTCGATGTCGGCGATTTTTTTGTCTCCGAGTTGTTCTGCTACTTGGCTAACTGCGTCGATGGCTATTTCTGCCAAGTGTTCTTTGGCGCCGCCAACGGCTTTGCTGCCCATGGATGTTAATGCAACTTTGAGCATGGCTTTTTTGTCTTTTACGTCAATTGGAACTGCGTTTTTCTCAACAACTTCGATGGCTTTTTGTGCTGCTTTTCGGTATCCGCTTACTAGAAGTGTGGGGTGAATGTTCTGTTCGAGGAGTTCTTCTGCTTTTTTGAGCAGTTCGCTTGCGAGGACGACTGCGGTTGTTGTTCCGTCGCCAACCATGTCGTCTTGGGTTTTGGCGATTTCAACCATCATTTTTGCTGCTGGGTGTTCAACTTCGATTTCGTTGAGGATGGTTGCGCCGTCGTTGGTTATTGTGATGTCGCCGAGGTTGTCGATGAGCATTTTGTCCATACCGCGGGGTCCAAGTGTGGTTTTGAGGACTTCGCCGACTACGCGGGCTGCCATGATGTTGTTTCGTTGGGCTTCTTTGCCTCTGCTTCTTGTTGTGCCTTCTTTGAGGATCAAGACTGGTTGTCCTGAGCCTGTAGTTGTTAAGTATGCCATATCATTAACCTCTTTTTTCCTGTATAGAACCTGTTTTATCGGATTTAAGCAAAAATCAAACATGAATATAAACTTTAAGCCTTTCGCTGAACCTTGAGGAAGAAGGAAACGGTTGTTTTTCTTTTGTGAATTTGTAAGCAGAAACAAAATGGTTATTTCTTGTTAGTTTTTGTTATTTTTTGGGGCTTAGTTGCTTTGTTTCTTCGTTTGTCGGTTCCTTCGGGTGTAGTTGATGATTAAACGTTGAAAAACTGAAAGTTGTTAGGTTTGAAGCGTTGTATGGCAGCACGTGTTCTGTGAGGGTTATGTCCGTTACCAGGCTATGTGTATTTCACCGCCGAAGATTGTAACGTGACCGTTTCCTGCAGTGCGTATTCGATTTACCGCATGGTCCCATACTCTACGTATGTATGTCCAGTCAAGTCAAGAATCATGTCCAAATTCAAGTTAAAGCTGCCTAAAGGAACCCCTAAATTGTAGGTGATGTCGTCTACAGATAAGTCTATTCGGAAAACCTTGAAGGTTCCCGCTGGCACCGTGATGTCTGGATTCCTTTGAATATTCTAACATTTTTACAAACACTTAAGGTTTCTTAACCAGAAAAGCAGGAAGAACCCTTACACAGTTTACTGAAACAACCTTAGTAAAACATCAGAGCAAAAAATGAGAACCGCTTTCCCGCCAACTAGCCTATATATTAAGGAATACAATAGTAGGTGTGTCGGAATTCTTCAAGAAGAGTCGAACCGCAAATAACTGCTTTTCAAGACGTTCTGGCAAACGAAAACGGGGATAGGAAGATTGAACCAAAAAAAGCCGATAGCGATAATTGAAAGCCTCGCCTTTCTCTCAGTGAAACACAGCATTTTTCTTGCAGAACTATTCCAAGCAATAGTTGAAGCCAGAAAAAAAGGAAAAACCAACTGCCAAGAATTAACAATTGAATACAGAGGCAGCATAAAACACGAAGCCATACTGCTAATCACCAAAGACACACAAGTCGTAGGGCAATTCCGAGTTGCTGAAGAATTTTTTCTGAAGAAAAACATCTGCTTTGAAAACTGGTTAAACACTGATAAAGTACGCAGACAAATAAGCAGGCAAAATGCATCACGGCTTGAAAGACAAATCAGGGACCTGAGGCACGGAATGAAAAAAGTCAACTTGGAAGCCGAAGTCATTGAAACAACAAAACCCACAACTGTTCAAACGCAATGGGGAAACAGCGCCACGGTAACCAACGCATGGATAGCAGATGAAACAGGAAAAATCAAACTGTGCCTATGGAACGAACTGACAAACATCGTTAACGTTGGGGACACCATACAAATTCAGAACGCCACTGTATCGACGTTCAAAGGGGAAAGACAACTGCACCTTGGAAAAGTCGGAACAGTCAACGTGCTACCCCGTACGGACCAAAATAAACAACAACTCAAAACGGTTGCCAAAAACACAATCAAAGCCTAACTGGTGCCATCACTAAAAAAAGACTAAAAAAACTGCCAAACTGGCTCAAACAGCCTTTTCCTGAATCAATGTTTTATCACTAGCATGTGTCCTTTATGTTTTACCATTCGGTGTATTCGCAACTCTTCAGGAGTCGAAAAACAGGCGTGGCATAATCTGCATTTAAACGAACAGTTGATGAAAATGTAGTTATTCAACATTGGCACCCGGTTATACTGAAGTTGCGCTCTTCTTCTTGTTGTCCGCAAAAACTTTCTTAGTGGTTTTATTTATCATAGTGCAATTAGTTCGCACGGATGACGTACATCTTCGACAGTTTTTAACTAAACCCGCTCTCAACATACACATATCAGTTACCCTCTCTTTTTTGCATATCTTGAAAAGAATCGGTTATTCGGTTTGCTAAGCCGAGATTTATAAGAGAAACTCTTCATCTACGAATGCTCCGCCACACTTATAAAGTCATTTGCCAAAAAAACCTACTCTAAATTCAAAAAATAATTCCCCACACAGAAAACAAAAACAAACATAAAAAAAGAAATAAAACATTTCTTTGAAAAAAATAAATCTCCAGTTTTGGTGGTGCTACACTAATATAGTCGCCCGCACTTCTCTATTGAAGAGACTATAAAATCTTATGAAAAAGGTGGATACACCGAGCAATATGGGTGTGTCACTTTTTCTTCGCATCAATGACAAAAGCCAGCAGTATAGAAAACGCAGTTACGAGAGGGAAATGATGGGTAAACAAAGAGTCTTGCATAAGATGATTTCACCTTCCAAGAGTTATGTGCTAAGCGTAGCCGTTAAGCTGCAGGAAACCGCGACCAAAATCGTCACACCATGTAAAACTAAGAGGCATGTAATTTGATAATTAAATGTTTAGAATGTGGGAACACCTTCAAAATCGAAAAGGTACCGAATGACAATTTAGTAACTTGCCCCGTCTGCGAAACAGATTACAGCGTACAAATCGAAGATGGAAAAGCAAAAGTAACGGATTTTGTGTACGAAAATGAAGACTTCGGCGAGCTTTAACCGCAACGAATTTTGGGATACCTACGTCTGATTGCTTTCAAGAAAAATTGAGAAGAAAACAAGGCAGGTAAACAAAACAGGTTTAGTTTGCTAGCTCAACTGTTGTTCCAATGGCTTGGCCTGGAACCCCATGTGTGAATCGGACACGAACTAAGCCGTTTTTGCCATGCAGCCCAACAATTTTTCCAGTCAACACACAGTTTCCCTGCGTCCACGTAACTTTTCGCCCGATAAGTTGACCTACTGATGCCAGTTCAAATTGGACCAAACATTCTTTTGACCTCTGCATTTTTGGACCGACTCGATAGTTTATTATTCTTCCATCAAATTGTGTAGTCAAAATTGTACACGCTTCTGCGACCCTGCTTAAAGCAGGGCGTAATTCTTAAAGGGTTCTATACGCCTACGGGATTGTCAGCTTCAAATGAAAGAGCCACCGAAAAAACTTCGTTTAGCCATGACTCAGAAGCATGTGACGATACATAACAGTTTAATCACGCCAACACCCGTTAATACCGTAAGGCGGCGTTTGCGTTGCAGGTTTCCGTTCGCTTCTTCACCGTGCTCAGGGAAGTCACAAGCAAAAAAGAAGACACTATAGAGTTCCCCGACGAAAAAGTCACCATCGCCGCCGCCCTCAAAGCGTTAGCCGACCGCTACGGAAAACCCTTCACCGACTACGTCTACGACCCCAACAACGGCAACGTGAAAGGTTTTTTACAGTTTTTCATAAACGGACGAAGTACATCCGCCACAGAAGGATTAGAAAGCAAACTACAGGACGGGGATGTTTTGGCGATTGTTCCTCCTGTCGGCGGCGGATAAAAAAGCGTCGAGCAGGTTAGAAGGCGAAGAGGGGCGAACGTTTGCGCATAGCCGTGATGTACTCTTTTAGAACTTGCTGTTCTTCCTCACTTAGTTTATCGGCGTAGACGTTTTGGAAAGCCCGAACGTCAGGTTCAGGAACCTTCACAAACAAGACATCCCGCTCAAATACGTGCCTGCCTACTGTAGGTTTATCCATAGAAACTGCGACTTGCATACCCTGCGTGGCTTCGGGAACCGACTTGCCTTTATCTTGAATCTGCTGAAGCTCCCCGATATCGTTGCCGTCTTCGGCGCGTATCAGGTTCGTTTTAGATTTAAGCTTTCCCGCTAAAACCTCTACGCCAAATATGGCAGGTTTAACTCTGCGAAACACGTATCCTGGGATAACGGTGATTTTTGCGGGTTTAACCAGCTTCTCAAGTTCAGCCTCAACTTTAGCTTCACTTTTCGATTTAACCCAGTCCACGTAGTTCTCAATCATATGGTAAACGATTTGTTCCCTAAAAATCTTAATCCGCCTAGACTGAGCTTCTTCTTCCGCATCAGGCAAAATTTTAACCCCAAACGCCAAAATAACACCCTGCAACGGGTCATGGGACCTCACAGCGGAAGCCTCAATTATGTCACGTTTGGACACGTCACCTACATCGGCAATGCGTATCTGCACATCGTTCTGTCTGAGCATCTCAGCGATAGCTTCCAGCGAACCCAACGTATCTGCCTTCAAAATTATGCCTTCCACTTGGGTGGCGATGCGGATTTTCTTAATTTCATCCTCAATTATCTTCACGTACTTGTTAGGCGTTTCACCCTCAGCCACCGCATAAAGCGGCGCTCCAGCCAAGGCGCCCTCCAAGTCAGAAGCAACAATCTTCACACCCGCCGCCGCAAACACATGGTCAACTGACGAGAACTTGTCCCGTGGGTCACGCATCTCATCCAGAGGTTTAGGCACAAGAATCGCTCTTATCGGAGTAACTATGGGTTTTTCTTTGCCGCCGATGACTATGACGTCGTCTTTGTTTAGGGTACCATCGTAGATTATGGCGTTAAGCGTCAACCCTAACCCGGCTTCCTCTTTGACTTCAAGAACTGAGCCTTTGGCTGCGCCTTCGGTGGTTTGCAGCTGCTTTTTGAGGTACTGCTGCGTCAACCCAATAAGAACCATAAGAAGCTCGGGAACGCCTTCGCCTGTTTTGGCACTGACAGGCACCAAAGCAACAGTGGAGGTGAAGTCGCGTATATGGTCAAAGCGGTCAGTGTTAATTTTCTGTCGAGAAAAAGTACCCATGACGTCATAGAGTTTGTTGTCTAAATCCTCTTTGACATAACTATTCTGTTTAGCGTAAGCCTTAAAGAAAGGCGAATCAGGCTCCGACTTCCAGCCTGGAACACGGTCAATCTTGTTCACAGCCACAATAAACGGCGTCTTACGCGCCTTCAAAATCTCACTACACTCGTAGGTTTGAGCTTCAAAACCCCGCAAAGCATCAATCACAAGAATAGCAATGTCGGCAACGCTTCCGCCTCTGCGCCGCAGATTCGTGAAAGCCTCATGCCCTGGCGTGTCAACAACCAGCAAACCTGGAATTTCGATACCACCTTTCATGGCAGCCGAGAGTTGTGTACCAATGAGTCGCTGCAGGGTTTCTACGGGGAAGAAGCTGGCGCCGATGTGTTGGGTTATGCCTCCGGCTTCTCGGGCTTGGACGCTGGTTTTTCGGATTCTGTCAAGCAGCAGGGTTTTGCCGCTGTCTACGTGTCCGAGAACGCATACAATTGGTTGACGAATGGGCATGGTGAAGGTGGCTCCTTGGGGTGGTTGTGAACAAGTGGGAGTGCTCTAAAAATAATAAGGCTAACGGTTAATAAACACTCAACCGGTAGAAGACAAACTGCATCAGGCTTTATCGTACGCTTCTAAAGCAGCCGCCAAAGAAGTGTTTACACCTTTGAGTCCGACGACGGTGAGTGTTAAAAGGACCGTTTCTCGAATTTCCTCACGGCTTGCTCCCAGCTTCTTGGCGAAAGGTACATGCATCAACGCGGCGTCTTCGTCGTCTGTCACGATTTTCATAGCTATGTATAGGAGGTGTTTGGTTTTGGCGTCGAGAGCGGAAGGTTTAGCGATTGTCTCAATTAGTTTGTTGAAGGCGGAGGCGACTTCTGGAGATTCTTCTTGGAATATCTGGTAACCCGACTTACCCATACAAAACACCAAACACACTTTGACAGGAAGCTCTAATTATATTTTCGCTTAGCTAACGCATTTTACCCGCATGTTCCACTTTGCGTCCACGCAACGGATACTTTCCAACCTCAACCTGCAACTGAATAAGAATCGAGTACGCAAAGACCGCTATCCAGAACAAACTGGGCAGTAAAAGCATAACAGGAAGAGAAGACTCAAAGCCGCCGCTCGTCGAAAGAAGAGGAGCAAAGACTGCACCGAACGCGATAATTAGAACCCAGTTGTGGTTGTTGGGTTTGAAGAGCGTCTGAAAATCTCCTGTCTTGTACATGAGGATGGTTGTTATGGCGAACAAAGCAAGTTCAATGGAGACGCTCGCTAAGCTTGAAACCTCCAAGTTTACAACGCTGAACCAGCCTTGAGTTGCGGGCCAGAACAGTTCTGCACCTCCTGTGAATAGGTCACCTAAGATTGAATGCGAAAGTAAAACTGCATAGTAGGGGATTGCTTGCTTGCGGTAAATCAGAAAAAAAGGAATCATAAGCGCGGTTATGGTGATTATGGAGTGGGTGGGTCCTCTGTGCATAAAAAGCGACGGGTCTAGGTTTTGCAGAATTAGGTCTATGTCGGGCAGCACGGAAACCACAAGCAGCAGGGGCAAGTTTATTTTTACGTTGAAAAGTTTTGAAGCACCCTTCCCAACCAAGTATCCTAACGCAAAGTGACCTATAGCATACATGGAGTTCACGCGTAAATTATATCGTCAATGTGAATTCAGGTAATTAAATCAACCCAAACAGTCGAAGCAAAAGGTTCAGGGCAGGCTGATAAGAGGCAGGCATCGCTTGCTGTTAATGGCTCTTAATGAGAGCCAACAATATTTTTAAGTTTCCTTCCAATTCCCCATATTAAACGTGTATTTGGGGATAAAAGAGGATGGTTTACTGTATCAAATGTGGGGCGCCCATAAAAGAAGGCGACAAGTATTGTCCAATGTGTGGCTCACCAACTACGAAGGTCACCCGCGAAGAGTTCACGGTTTCAGGCAGCGACGTTGTTGACCGAGTTAAGGAACTTTTACATGAAGGAAATGTAACGCGGGTTATCGTAAAGGACGAAAAAGACGGCACTTTGCTAGAGATTCCAGCGACAGTGGGCGTCATCGGCGTGGTTATTGCACCTTGGCTTGCGGCGTTGGGGGTTATTGCTGCTTTGGCTACAAAATGCAGGATAGTTGTAGAAAGAAGGGAGTAACGCGGCTAGTCTGGTGGTCTGACAATCATCAGGAAGGCACCGCTGACTAGAATCCCGATGCCGATGAAGATGAAGACCCCGGAGAATACGCTAAGGACGCTGCTTGTTGTCGTGAAGTAAAACACTAAGATGCTCAGAATTATCAGAAGTATACCAATTGCTTTTTCGGCTAACATCGCCCAGAAGGAATCTGCGTCGTTCATATCAGTCCATCCTTATGTGCTGTTGCATGCTAATTCACGACAGAGTATTTTAAATTTCCTAGCCCCGCGCTTCTTTGAAAAAAAAAGAAAGAGTGTAATTTGTGAAAAGCGCCGTTAGCGTAATATTCTTTAAAAACGAGGTGTTACTGCAAAGCAAAAGGAATGTTGGGAGATATGAAACATGTCCCATAAAGGGGAAGCTTACCCTGCTTCAGAAGCCTTCCTTCTGGACAACCCCAGAAGAAGACAAAATTATCCACCATCCGAACTCATAGGTGAGCTTAACATCAGCCCAGACAATGTGGTGATGGATTTCGGATGCGGCCCCGGATACTACACCATCGAAATCGCAAAAAAAGCCAAAACCACATTCGCCGTTGACATCTCACCCGAGATGCTTGAGAAAGCCAAAGACAAAGCCGCCAAAAACGAAGTTTCCAATATTGAGTTTTTGCAGAGCGACGGCAAACACGTCCAGCTTTCAGACGCTTCGGTGGATTTGATTCTTTTGGTCACGGTTTACCATGAGGTTGGAGAAAACGATGTTGTCTTAGCAGAGTTCAGTAGAATTCTAAAGCCCAGTGGAAGGTTGGTAATTGTGGAGGTTATCAAGAAGGACATCTTTCAGGGAGCACCAGTGCAAAACCCCGAGAAGCTGCAAACGGAAATCGAAGCCTCATCATTTAAGCTTGAACAGATGCAGCCCTACAAAAACTACGGCATACTATTCTTCAAAAAAGCAGTTGGCACACACAAGCGGTCACTTTAAGCTCTCTGTATGGGGAATAAACCTTTTTTGTAAAAGTATAAACCCCTGAGAACTATATGATTAACGATGGCTTTGGATAAAAAACGTGGATTTACAGTGGTTGCGGCTTTATTGCTTTTGTTGTCAGCAACCGCTGGGCTGGCTCAGGTTGATTTTGGGAACGCTGAGTATGTTCCTTGGGTGTGGCATAACTCAAGAGTCACCATCCTAAGCAACGGAACCATAACACCTTCAAACACTAACATCCAACGCCAAGACAACATTTACACTTTAAAAGGAGATTTATACGTGGGCATCGCCATCCTGAAAAACGACACCGTTTTCGAAGGAAACGGTTTTCGCATTTTTGGACCCACCTACGGAACAGGTATTCTGCTCCAAAACGTCACCAACGTAACGGTACAGAACGTGCATCTACAGTATTTTAAAAACGGCATTTACCTTGACCACGCAAACGACAGCACCATCAAAGAAAACAAGTTCACAAACTGCGGCATAGTAGTTTCTCAGAACTCCACCAACAACCTTATCGTGGAAAACACGGTTGCCCGAGAAATATTGGTGGAGTATTGCCAAAACAACGTAGTCACCAAGAATAAAGTAAGCAGCATCACCACCTTCTGGGCAGGCAACATCTCAATTTTGGACAACACCGTCTCCGACTCAAAATGTTCCGATAAACCGTTAAACGGTGGCAACTATACGGAAGGCATTTACATCGACAACAGTGAAAACTGTGTCATATCGGGCAACGTGGTGGAACGCAAAAACGTTGGCATAGACATCTGGCAGAGCCTCAACCTTACCTTGAAAGAAAACACGTTACGAAATAATCAGGTCGGGTTTAAGTTGTGGGGCGCTGACCTACAGCACAACCTACACCTCATAGACTCCTCCAACACTGTAAACGGCAAACCCGCATATTTTTTGGTGAACACAACGGGTTATCGATTTCCAGATAACGCGGGCTGGGTAGCTGCCGTCAACAGCAGAAACTTAACTGTCCAGAACTGGGTTTCGACGCCCAACTGGGACGGCGTTCTTTTTGTGGAGTCACAGGACATCCAAATTGCCAACTGCAATTTGACAGCTAACGTTAACGCCATTCGCCTTCAGAACGTTTCGAATTGCGTTGTAAATCAAAACATTATGCAAGGTAACTATTACGCTGGTTTGTACTTTGAAGGCACCACCGACAGCGTGATAACTGAAAACAGAGTCATAAACAACTACTGCTTCTTTGACGTGTGGCATAACTCCACGGGCAACACGTTCTTGCAGAACGACTTTGTGGGCAACTGGACAGGCCCCTTAGGTAAAGAGTCGAGTAACCAGTGGGACAACGGTGAGCAAGGCAACTACTGGGGCACCTTCACAGGAGTTGACCGCGACCACAACAGCATAAGCGACACCGCCTACTTCATCAACTCTGCCTCGGGGGAAGCTGACAGGTACCCCTTGATGGCGCCGATAAATCAAATGGCGTCCCAACAGCAAACCCAAAACGGCGACCTGCTGCTCTCCATGCCCGAAGAATACCTCAACTACACCGTGACATACATTGACGGCGCGGCTTGGGTGAAAATCGACGGAGAATATCCTATGCATTTAACCTCGTTACCGACTGATTCGTTGCCTATGCTGTACCCTACGCCACCCGAAACGGTTAACATGCACATTAAACTTGACGGCGTTGAGCAGTCATGGAGTAACTACAGTGAAATTGATCCTTCAGCATTGCATTACACGGACATTGGCAGTTGGGAGATGGTTTACTGTACCATAAAGCCGTCGGCAAAGGATTTTCTTTTGGAGATTCACTACGAGCACCCCGTAGAAGCTATCAACGGCTCCTCCATTTTTCTTTACGACCTAAACATTAGCCCGTATCTTTCGGCTTCAAGCGCAATCTCCACGGCACACTTCAATGTGCAGTTGCCCCCCAACGAGACAGACCTCTACGTGTACACTACAGGGTTTGAGGGCAGATGGAGCCCAATCAACTACACCAGCACCGACAGCCAACTAGGTAGAACCGTTACGTTTGACATCGTATCCGAATACGGCAAACCCCTGCTGGGCGACACAGTCTTCATATTGGGAGATAATCCAATACCTGAATTAACTACGTGGGCGTTTGTTGCCTTACTTGCAGCCGCAACCACAACAATCTTAGTTTTGGGCGTGAAAAGCAAACGCCAACCCATGCAAGGCAGCCTTCGCGACAGCAAAAATTAAATACAAAAAGCGTTAATACAGCATTCACGGGAAAGGAGAAAAGTCCCTTAACTTGTGCCCTTCGGCTGAATTTCATAAGCTTTTTGGAGTCGCGAGTTTAAGGAGAATTTTAGGGTTTAACGAGCCTTTACGGTAAACAAAAGCGAACGCAATCGGATTCGGTTTCCGATTAGCGTGTTGGTTTTGCGGGTTCCAAGTTTGCCTTGCGTTTGCGGTAGGTTGGAACTTCAAACTCAAACAGCGGCGTTTTCTTCATGCCTTATCGCCCTTAACGCTTCCGCAGATTCGTAATTAAAGCGTTTTCACCATAGAAACTATAGACTATATAGAAAAAACCCTTTTAACCGCCAAGCCGATAGTCCAAAGAAGAAGCGGAAAAGCATGGACAAAGACAACAAACCTGTAGCGGTCTACTGGCTAAACAACAGCGTATACCTAAACATTACTAACCAGTGCTCCAACAACTGCTGGTTCTGCTTCCGCAACTACAAATCGGGTGTAGGCGGTTTTAACCTAAAACTCACCCAAGAACCCACGTTGGCTGAAGTCACCGAGGAACTCGAAAAAACGCTGCCTGCACGGCACTGGTCTGAAGTTGTTTTCTGCGGATTTGGTGAACCCACCTCAAGACTCGACTTTCTACTGGAAACGGCAAGGTGGATAAAAAAGCATTTCCTCGCAGCCCCAATTAGGCTGGACACGAACGGGCACGGCTACGCGCTTAACAAAGGCAGAAACGTAGCTGAGGAACTGAAGGCTGCGGGGGTACGTAGCACTAGCGTCAGCTTAAACGGAGAAAACGAAAAAACCTACAACGAACACTGCCGCCCAAACATCAGCGGCGCCTACCAAGCCACGCTGGAGTTTATCCGAAAAGCCAAAGCAGCGGGGCTGGAAGTTGAAGTTTCAGCCGTGAGGATTCCTGAAGCGGACATGCCCAAAATCAGGGCAATCGTCGACGAATTGGGCGTTCCCTTTCGAGTCAGAGATTACATCCCCTGCTTCTGGTAGACAGCACCGTCGCCGTGTGGTGTGGTTGTGTTGATACAGTCACATAACATCATATTTTTTTGCATCCTAAATTGCTTCAACTGTCCTGAAGCCATCGGAGTTGGGTGGGTAAAGCGTTAACCAACACGGAGCAAAGTGTCTGGTTCCAGCATAATTTTCGGCTTCGCGCACCGTTAACGCTTAAACCCCAGCTAAACCTTAACCAAAAAAGGAACCTTTAGGCGGTTTTGTTTGAGGCTGCAACGTGGCGGACAGGTTCTTGCGGCTGTTTTTTGGGTTCAGAAGTTCCTCGACCAGCTTGTATTGGCGCTGGTAGATGTGGCAGTTTTTGCTATGAAAAACCAGCTTACCCGTCTCCAAAGCGAGCCCCCCACGGCTGTTAATCTCCGACACAAACGCCTCATTGAAAAGCTGCAGTCCCGCGATGTTGGCAGGTAACCCAGCGTAAGCGTCCCAACTGCGGAAGTAACAGGTCAAATGCATTTTGCCTTCAAGGATTTCGGTGTCAATTAGGCTCAGGCAGGGGGGCTCGGACTTTTTGTTGTGTTCGTCAAATTTTTTAATGTCCTCGGGTAGACGAATGACCATGGTTACTTGTCGGTCGCGTTGTTCCTCCACGTATCGGTTGACGGCTTCTTCTATCTGGTTAATGGGGTGTCTGCTGTCGTTGTATGGGTTGTTGAGTCGGCTACCATACGTGTAGGTTTCATCCTGCTTCTCGCCACACCACAAGTACTCCAAAGCGTAGCCCTGCACATACTTGAAATCACAAGGCGCCTTATCATTGACCAGCGGGCGGGTTTCAGGGTGAGCAATTTCGATGGATAAATTCAGCTTTTTAGTTTCCGTTTCTTCCGAACCAAAGCCTACTTTGAATACGTCGCCTTCGCTCCAAATATGGCTTAACGCCTTAAACCATGCGTCTGGGCAGTCAAACGCGGAAATTTTAACGTGCTTCACACGACATCCCCTCAGAACTTTGACAGAAACTATCTTGGGCACTACCGAGATATAAAACTGGTGCAGAACCACGCACAAAGAAGTTTTACGCACAAAAACAAAGAAAGAAAAGAAGTTGAGGGTGCTTAGTAGGGCATTCCGCCCATACCAGGCATGCCACCCATACCGCCCATGCCTCCCATTCCGCCGGGGGGCATTGGTGGGGCGCCGCCGCCTGTGCCTTTGATGCTGATTAGGTCGTCGATTTTCAGGATCATGTTTGTGGCTTCTGTGGCTGATTTGACGACTTGCTGCTTTACGCGCAGGGGTTCCAGAATCAGCAGGCTGCACATGTCAACGATTTTGCCTGTAGCGACGTCGATGCCGAAGGTTTTGCCGTCTGCCGCCTCATGTTTGGCTCTTAGGGCAACCATAATGTCTATGGGGTCTAAGCCTGCGTTCTCAGCCAGCGTCAACGGAATCGCCTCGACTGCTTCAGCGAAGGCTTCAACTGCTAGTTGCTCTCGTCCGCCGACTTTGACGGCGAAGGCACGCAGATTCTTGGCGAGTTCAGCTTCGGGTGCGCCGCCGCCTGCAACGATTTTGTCGTCTTCCACAACGTTGCGGATGACGCAGAGTGCGTCGTGTAGACTGCGTTCGGCTTCGTCTATGACGTGGTCGGTTCCGCCGCGGATGACGACTGTTACGGCTTTGGGGTTCTTGCAGTCGCGGATGTAGATGAGTTTGTCATCGCCGATTTTGACTTCTTCAACCTTCTTGGCTTTGCCCAAAACGTCTGCGTTTAGGTCTTTGATGTTTGAGAGGATTTTTCCTCCTGTAGCGCGGGCAAGCTTCTCCATGTCGCTGCTGCTTATGCTTTTAACGGCTAAAACGCCTGCCTTAGCCAAAAAGTGCAATGCCATGTCGTCGATGCCTTTCTCGCATAAAACCACGTTGGCGCCTGCCTTGACAACAGTTTCAGTCATGCCTTTGAGCATGCGTTCTTCTTCGTCAAGGAAAAGTTTCATCTGGTCAGGGCTTTCAATGTTGATTTTTGCGTCGAACTCTGTCTTTTCGATTTCCAGCTTAGCGTTGAGCAAAGCGATTTTTGCGTTGTCGACAACTCTGGGCATTTGAGGGTTAGCAACTTCTTTGTCAATAACCATACCTTTGACGAGTTCGGTTTCTTCTAGGCTTTTGCCGTGTTTCTTAACGACTTTGATAAGGTCAATATCAACGGTCAAACTGCCGTCGGTTTTCTCAGAAACCTGTTTAACCGCGTCAACTGCGATTTTAGCAAAAAGGTCTTGGGCGTTGGCGATGCCTTTGCTTGACAGAGTTGTCAGAGCAACTTCCTGCAGGGTTTTGGCGTCTTCAAATTTAACGGGCACACCAAGTTTGTCAAGAATTTCTTGGGCTTTCTCGCTGGCTTTCTTAAAACCTTCGATGATAACTGTTGGATGCACATTCTTATCCAACAAGCCTTCTGCTTTAGCCAACAGTTCCCCAGCTAAAACCACTGCTGTTGTTGTTCCGTCACCGACCTCGTTGTCCTGTGCTTTGGCAACTTCCACCAGCATCTTCGCGGCGGGGTGCTGAACATCCAGCTCCTTCATGATGGTTGCGCCGTCGTTAGTTATGGCAACATCGCCCATGCTGGTTACAAGCATCTTGTCCATACCACATGGACCAAGAGTACTTTTGACTGTTTCAGCCACGATTTTTGCAGCCATTATGTTGTTTTTCTGAGCTTCGCGACCGGTTGACCTACCGGTGCCTTCTTTTAGTACTAGAACTGGAACATTTCCACCTTGAGACATATCATTTCACCAGTTTTTTCTATGTTTACAATTGTTAAATGCTAAACGGAACAATGAGAAGTCTAAATATAAGTTTTTCTCAGAAAGAAAAAGCAACAATGGTAGGCTAGTAGGAAAAAGCGTTTAAAACCGCCAGTTTTCATGTTTTTCAGAGCGTAGGAAGTGAAAGCGTGGGCTTCAGAGTTTAACCTTGCACCACGGCGGGTCGTATGATTTTGTACCCTGACGCTTTGCGCAGCCTATTCATAACTGCCAAGCCTAAGCCCTCTATAGATATGCTCTCTGAAAGAATCAGGTCTACGTTTTCGGCGTCGAATTCTCTTAGAAGCCTAAACAGGTTTGCGGCGATAGCGTCCACGTTACGGTGGCTCCCCATAGACTTCACTACATCCGCCTCGTAAGCCCAAGCTGTCTCGTCTGTGGCTAACACGCCAACCTGTTTGTCTTCAAACCAGCAGAGACTGATGAGCTCCTTTATTTTGCTCATAACAACTACGCTGGGACCTTCCACGAGCACAAGCGGCGTTTTAGGCGCATAATGCTTGTGTTTCATGCCAGGGGACCGCGCTTTCTCGGCTGGCAACTCCGCCAGCGACGTTATGAAGGGGTGTAACTGAACTTCGCCGACAACTTTGTTCAGTGCTTCAAGGGAGGTGCCTCCGGGACGTAGCAACATTGGGGGGTCTACGCTGACATCAAGCACTGTGGATTCTACGCCTATGCATGTGGGTCCACCGTCCAGTATGGCGTCTATACGCCCGTTTAAGTCATCAAAAACATGCTGAGCCGTGGTTGGGCTAGGTGCCCCCGCGAGGTTTGCGCTGGGCGCCGCAACAGGAACGCCGCTTTCTTTAATCAGTGCAAACGCGACTTTGTGGTTGGGCATACGCAACGCGATTGTTTCTAAACCTGCCGTAGTGACCATAGGCACATCGGGGTAACGTTTGAAAACCAGAGTCAAAGGCCCAGGCCAAAACTGCTTCATCAAAAGCTCGGCTTTGGGCGTCACTTCTTGGGCAAGCTTGTAAACGCCTGATACATCAGCCACGTGGACGATGGGCGGGTTATCCAGTGGGCGGTTCTTGGCAGCAAACAAAGCTCGAACAGCGTCGGCGTTCAAGGCGTCGGCGCCTAACCCGTAAACGGTCTCTGTTGGAAACGCCACCAGTCCGCCTGCTTTGATGATGGCAGCAGCTTCCCCTATTGCCTCGGTTTGTGGCTCTTCGGGGTTAACTTGGAAGACTCTGGTTTGCTTCATACCAAACGCCATGAAGAAATGGGTGTGCACGTTTTTAAAGTCTAAGGCGAACATTCAAGGTTCAAACTTTAAAACTACTCTAAAATAAACCGATGTGGAAGGGTGAACCCTGCAAACCAAATCTGGCACTTCACCTATCGGAACTCAACTGTTTTTTATATTTTTTCGGTGGCTGATTTTTCTTTATCTTCGTGCAGAACCCGCTCAATTAGCCGCTTAAAGAAAGCTTGTGCCTGAATCTCCGTGAAAGTCTCCAAGTAAACAGACACCATAGCGATTTTGCCCTTTCTCGCGGCTACATACTCTGAGAACATGCGTGAGGAAATCTCATTTTTGTTACCCACCAGCACAGAAGAAGAAGCAACAAACCCTACCTCATCGCTGGGTTTAGGAACAGCTATAGCTAAGGTGCCAAGTTTGTCTTCTTTTTCGCTTAGCATAATAAGAACACTATTTTTGGTTTCAATGTAAACGGCTAGAAACCGTGTTTCCTGCTCAGTTATTGCCTCTTTGATTACGTTGGCGCGTTTCTCCATGACGGACACTCCGTTTCTCTTTGTTGGCGCGTAGTGTTTGTGTCAGAACTGCTTAAAAAACTAACACTTCACATCTCACCTTTGAGGGACAAGGTAAGTCGACAGCAAAAAGTTAAACCAAAAGTACACCCGCAACTTGTTTCCGAAAAACGTATCAAAACCCAACGAAAGCGACCGGTAAACGTTGACGGAAACAATAAAGTCCTAAAATCCATCCAAACATTCTCTTACAGTCATGTTAAGCGCTTAATACAAACTCTTTAAAGCCACTTCGCAGTAGTTTTCTACCCCGACTTAGCTGAGGAATGAGAGCGTTGCCGTTGAAACTGGAGAATCTGGATTTTCGCTATGAAAACTCACGGATAAAAGTGATTGCCAACCGTAACTACCCACAGATGAAGCTGGCAGGCATCTCCGTTGGTCCGTTTCAGGAAGGCAACGAATATGACGTTTATAACTGGATAGGCGAAGAACTCGCAGAAGCAGGCATCGTGCATTTCCGCGAAGAAGACAACCTTGACGCCACCAAACTCTACAAGGTGCAGTGGAAAGAACGCGTGCAGGTCGCGGGACAAATCAGCGAGTTACCCGAAGATTTCTACCCTAAAATCCGAAGGTACCTTAAAGAGCTGAAACAGGATTTTGCACGGCAGCCTGAAAAAATCCAGACGTACCAGAGAACCAAACAGTTAGCA
The DNA here is from genome assembly GCA_026014615.1 of Candidatus Bathyarchaeota archaeon. GTDB lineage: Archaea > Thermoproteota > Bathyarchaeia > Bathyarchaeales > Bathycorpusculaceae > JADGNF01. The sequence continues at coordinate 302,892 of JAOZHZ010000018.1, forward strand.
GATGACATTGTGAATTCGCGTCTGAAAAAAATTGTGGCTCTTTCCTCGGCGCCGATTCAGGGAGAACAAATCCTCGGCAAACTCACAGTGGAAGAGCGCCTCATCTACATGCAATTGGCGAAGATCGTCAGTGAATGGCGTGCCCACATTTTACATCACGAAACATAAGGATAACTGATTGTTATGGCAAGAGAAGACCCGTCTGACCCGCAAGAGCGCTTCCTCGAATTCTTCAAAAAAGAAGCTTACCGAGAAAAAATCAGTCAAATGGCAATTCAGGGCAGAGAAAGCTTCACCGTAAACTTCGAAGACCTCTTCGCGTTTGACCAGAAACTCGCCGAAGTCCTGCTGGAAAAACCCGACGAGTACCTAACACACGCCAACAACGCCGCCTACGCACAGCTAAGCATCGAAGACCGAGAATACGCCGAGAAAAACGAGAAAATCACCGTCCGCATCGTCAACCTGCTAGGCAGGGAACAACTGCGCAAACTCGGGTCAAAGCAGATGGGCAAACTCGTCATGCTGGAAGCCATTGTTGTGCGAGCTACACCCGTCAGACCTATGGTTATGCAAGCAGCCTTCAAATGCAAACGATGCGGCACCATAAGCCGCGTAGAACAATCAGGACAATTCCTCAAAGCTCCAGCAGTGTGCATGAGTCCAGACTGCGGAAAAGACGGACCATTCGAATTCATGCAAGACGACTCCGCATTCATCGACAGCCAAGACCTACGCCTGCAGGAACGCCCTGAAGACCTACCGCCAGGACAGCTTCCCCGTACGTTAGCCGTGAAACTCATTGGCAGCGAAGTAGTCGACGTAGCCAGACCAGGAGACCACGTAAGCATCGTGGGCATCGTGCATGCGTTTGCACCTTCCCGCCCAGGCATAGGTAAACTCCGCACCTTCATCCTGCAGTTGGACGCCAACAGCATCGAAGTCATGGGCAAAGAACCCGAAACCACAATCATAACCAAGGAAGAAGAAGAAAAAATCCTCACCCTTGGCAAAGACCCCAAAGTCCACCAAAAACTCATGGGCAGCATCGCACCCAGCATCTTCGGTTACAGCCACATAAAAGAAGCCATCCTTTACCTGCTCTGCGGCGGATGCAGCAAAAGCCTCCCAGACGTCAACGTCAGAGGCGAAATGAACGCGCTACTGATTGGAGACCCAGGTACAGCCAAAAGCCAGTTGCTGCAGTATGTTTCGCACATTGCCCCTCGAGGCTTGTACACGTCAGGCAGAGGAACCACCGCTGCGGGTTTGACGGCGGCGGTTGTGCGCGAGAAAGGTGGCAGTATGAGTCTTGAAGCAGGCGCGCTTGTGCTGGCAGATAAAGGAATCGCATGTATTGACGAAATGGACAAGATGCGTCCTGAAGACCGCGTTGCCATCCACGAAGCCATGGAACAGCACACTGTTTCCGTCGCAAAAGGAGGCATCGTCGCAACGCTAAACGCGCGCACGGCGGTTTTGGCGGCGGCTAACCCCGCGTTAGGCAGGTATGAGCCTCACCGCACCGTCGCCGAAAACATCAGCTTACCCGTCACTATCCTTTCCAGATTCGACATCATATTCGTGCTACGTGATGTGCCTGACCGTGAAGCAGACAAAAAGATGAGCCAGCACATCTTGGAGATTCATCAACGCGGAATTAGCCCTGTGGAGGCGCCTGTGGACGCGGAGTTCCTTCGCAAATACATCAGCTACGCTAAGTCAATCCAGCCCGAATTGAGTAATGATGCGTTGGATCGGCTGCGTGAGTTCTATTTGGCTATGCGTACGGCTAGCGAGTCTGAGGGTTCTCCTGTTGCCATTACTGCGCGTCAGTTGGAGTCGCTGGTCAGGGTCGCGGAAGCCAGAGCCCGCTCCGCTCTGCGCAAGGAAGTCACAGGCGAAGATGCCGAAGCCGCCATTACCTTAATGAAACGCAGTTTGGAGGAGGTCGGCATTGACATGTCAAGCTACAAGATGGACATTGACCTCATCATGACGGGCAGACCGAAAAGCGTCAGAGACAAACTGCAGGTAGTGCTTTCCGCTGTTGTCGACATGGAACGGGAGACTGGAACGGTGGAAAAAGACGCCTTGGTTGCGGTGCTGGAGGAGAAGCACAAGCTGTCACGCTCCGAAATTGAACGGATGATTGGACAACTGCTACGCGAAGGAACCCTATACGAACCAGGAGAAGGACGCCTAAAGAAAACCTAACCACACAGCACCTTCTTTGTTTTTGCTTTTTCTCTTTCAAGACTTACCCCTCATCCTCGTTTTCTGCATAGATTGGATATTAGGATTCAAATAGGTCCGCAGTTTTCCGTGGTGCTACGCAGTGAATTTCTCAGAGAACATAGGGGAAACAAGCATCCAATCTATTTGGAGCCTATTTGGTTGCTATTAGAAATAGTATGCAGAAACGATAGGGGGTAGGTCGCTATTGACCAAAAACAAACCCAAAAACAAGAAAAACAGGGAAAAAGAAAACAAAACGAGTAATTAGATAACTTGTGGTTCCATCTGCAAACGTCAAACAGCATGTAACGTTTTTGGGGTTGTTGGCGGTGGGTTTATTTTTCGCTTTTAAGCCTAAGTTACGGGGAAGCACTCATCTTGAAAGAATCCAACGGAAAAATAACTATGCTGCACGGCGCAGGCGGCACCGTCATGCATAACCTAGTCAAAGATTACATTGTCAAGGCGTTTGGAGGATTAAGCGACGCTGAAATCCCCATAGAAGCCATGGACGACGCCGCCGTTATAGACGACATAGTCCTTAAAAGCGACAGCCACGCGGTGAAGCCGATTTTCTTTCCAGGCGGAGACATCGGAAGATTAGCCATATCAGGCACAGTCAACGACATTTCCTGTTTAGGCGCAGCTCCGCGGGCGCTGGCAAGCGGCTTTGTTTTAGAAGAAGGCTTAGCCATGGCTGATTTGGAGCGGATACTTGACAGCATGAGAAGCACCTGCGTTGAAGCAGGCGTGGGCGTCGTAACGGGCGATACCAAAGTCGTTGAAAAAGGCGCATTAGGCGGCTGCGTCATGAACGTAAGCGGCATAGGCAAACGAACCCCCGCACTGGAGCACAACTTGGAGGTTGTCAAACGTTTCCGCAGCGATTTTGCGGCGAGATGGATGACCGACTCAAACCTGCGTGCAGGAGACAAAATCGTTCTGTCAGGAACCGTTGGCGACCACGGCTTAGCAGTGCTTTCGGCGCAGGAAGGACTCAAGTTCGGCAGCAACATACTAAGCGACGTTAAACCCCTAAACCACCTGATACAGCGGATGCTCGCAGAAGTCGGCGGCGCCATAGCCATAAAAGACCCCACCCGAGGCGGCTTAGCAGACTGCCTACATGAGTACACTGAAAAATCCAAAACAGGCATACGCATCCAAGAAAACAAAGTCCCCGTCCGAGAAGACGTGCGAACGGCTTGTGAAATGTTGGGGTTAGACCCACTTGAAGTAGGCAACGAAGGCAAAATAGTCATAGGCGCGGTTCCAGAAAAAGCAGAAGAAATCACCAAATTCCTCCAAAGCACAAAGGAAGGCAAAGATGCACAAATCATCGGCGAAGTCACAGCAAACTTCAAAGGCGTCGCAATGCAGACCGTTGTGGGCGGAAAACGCATAATAGCCAGACCCGTCGGCGACCCTATCCCAAGAATTTGCTGACTTCTCTTTTCAGCCTTTTCTTTTTTACCGAAGTTTTCGTCAATGAGTTAACGCATAACTTTGCATCAGAAGACTACTTTTGAGTCTTAGACCTCACAAACAGGTAAGCAGAACTATTGTTCAAATTATCGCGTATTAACGAAAGCCCATCAAGTATTTGTGGTAAGAAAGGTTTGCTGGGACTCTAAAATCAAACGGAGAAGCAAATGAAACCTCTTTTCATTAAAAGCGTACTCCATTTAGAACCCACTCAGCCCTTTCCCTTACTTGGTTCTAAAATAAAAAAAGGAAAAGTTGGGTTTTGTTTTTTTACTGGCGGCGTCGTAGGATAAGCGCTGCTGCTGCGATGACTGCGATGATTACGACTGCTGCTGCGACTATGTAGATTTCTGACATTGGTGCACTGCTAGGTGGTGCTGCGGTTGAGGGTGAGGGTGATGCTGGAGCGTCGGTTGTTGTTCCTGGTGTGGTTGTTGGTTGTCCTGGAGCATCAGATGGTGTGGGTGTTGCAACAGATGCTTCTGCTTTAACTACGCCGAACGCTGTCTCCGCTGAGGATGGACCGTATGCTTGTGAGCCTTCGAATACTGCTGTAATCACGTATTCGCCTTCAACTGGTGGAGTCCATAGGTAGTGGAAGAGCCCGCTTGTTCCTGAGCTGGTGACTGTGGCGATGTCGTGGCAGTTGCCGTTGGGGTCAATAGCGGTTAGGTGTACTGAAACACCTGAGATGTCGGTTGGTTTGTCTACACTTTGCTGGATTAGGTATTGCATTTGCATGCCTTGATCTGCATCAGAGACTGCTGGTGTACCTTGCAGTTGAGCTTGCGGTGTCTGGTCAGTTACTGTACCAGTAATTTCTACACTGCTGCCCAAAGAGATAACGTTAGTCTGTACGTCAACGGTGGTTGCACTTGGTCCTGGACCCATAGCGTAAATTTGCATGTCATTATAGTTGAGCCATGTATAGTAACCGTCTGCAACTGCACTGCTTTGCCAAGAGCTAATACCATAAATGTCCCACAACAGTTCACCTGTGAAAGCATCAACACATCGTGTCTTAGCGCCGCGGTATGCAGGTGAGTCTAGTGAGTGTTCTTCTTCGACTAGGTAGACTTTGCCGTCAGCTACAGCCGCAACCTGAGTTGGGTAGTGACCGTAGACTGTTTCTGCAGTGTGTGTACTGTTCATGGGGTCGCTGATGTCATTGCCGAAAGTGAAGAAGACCTCTCCTGTCGTCAGGTTATAAGCGTACAGAGTACCGCCGTAACCAGCGACATACATGTTACCGTAGCCTATGCCGACAGGGTTTGTCAAGCCAGTGGTGCCTGTGTAGAAGTTCCATCCGTTCTCAGACTCTGTGGGTCCCCAGATTTGCTCGCCAGTTAGCATGTCAAATCCAACCCATTGTCTGAGTTGTTTGTAGTAGAGTGTGAAGACATTGCTTTCACCGTCTGCAGGCCCAATGTTCACAGTGATGTTACCACCAGGAGCTTCATAGTCATTAACCCATAGAACTTCACCGACGTCGCCTCTTGTGGGGTCAAGGTTGATAGCCCAGAGAGTGAAGGGGTCAGGTGTGCCGAGAATGCCTGCTGAAGTTCCAGGTGTCTGCTGTAGACCAGAGCTTTGTCCAAGGATAACGTTTCCTGGGAAGACTCTAAGTATCGTGGGGTTAGTTGTGTAAAGACCAGTTGTTTCATTGTATACTGAAACCACGCCAAAGCCGCTTCCACCGATTGGGGAGGACTTCGGAGTCAAAACCTCTGACAGTGTTACGTTCCAGTCGTAAGCAGTGCTCATGTTGTAGTTGCCGCGGGGGCGCCATTGGGTTACTCCGTTGGGTATGTCATTACCGGGGATCTTTGTGTTGTTCCACTGGTAAAGGTATGTTGCTGAACCATCACCAGGTCCGCCGATGTTATAGATTAACCATTCACCTTGTGATCCTTGTGCTTGAGTGCCGGAAGGAACATCTGTTAAGTTGAAGTTGAGCAATTTACCGGTTTGAGGGTCGATTGCTACCCAACCACGCGCATTAACACTGGCTGTTCTGTCATTGACAGCGGGCACACCTCCGAGGTTGGTACCTACTGGGTAGTTGCCGCTTATGGCTTCAACTGCTTCAGCGCCTGGATTAGTGATTCCAGTGCCGACAGCGTTACCGCTTGCCCATAGGTAAATACCTGTAACTCCGTGTTGGTTTGGTGATTCAAAGTCGTAAAGTTGACCCATCATAATTGTGTTGTAGTCTTCGTTTACCCACAGTGTTTCTCCAGTGCGTAAGCTGACGCATACAATGCCGTTGCCAGAGTTAGCGTTGTTTACTGGTAGGCTGAAGTAGACGTTTCCGTACATGATTATTGGGTAGGAGAATTTCAGTTGGTATTGAGTGCCTGAGAAGAAGCCGATGTCTGGAACGATTGCTTCACCTTCACCGACGATGCCACCCCAAGATAGTGGGTATGTCATCGAGACGTGAGCAGTGTTAGGAGCCCAACCGTACGGGTTGTATTTGAGGTAGGTTGCGCCGAAGAGGCCTGCACTACCACTCGAGCCTAGCCAGGCTGAGCCTATGGAAGACCAATCACGGTTGTTTTCGTTAATTGGGCGTGTCCAGTAGCTAACGGGCAGCTCAGCTTCTTGGAAAACGTCAACGGTTTGTTCTTGAACGGTGAATGTGGTTGTTGTTGAGGCTGCTGAGAAGACATCGCCGATGTAAACGCTGTTAGAGCCAGGGATTCCAGTGTAGCCTGCTTGTTCAAGCATCTGTTCAGGGAAACTGAAATTAACAGTGTATGTGCCAGCCATATCTGGAACATACAGTGCGTAGCTTGAACCTACCGGATCAGAATGCCCGTCAGATAAAACGTTGACAGTTGTTCCGTCGGGCTTGGTAATGTCAACATTAAAGCCAGTCCAACGGTCTCCTGTGGCTGCTACTGCTGTAGGTGGTGGCATGTCAGCCCATATGACGATGGCGACGGGTTGGTTTACGCCAACGGGGTTAGGTGCGGCGGTGGCGAAAGCGTACCTTTGGATGGTCCATGCTGGATCGTGAGCGCTAGCAAAAGGTGCAACGACGACAAATGCAGACGCTGAGAGGAGCACTACTAAGACAATTGATAGAATATTCGTTTTTGTTTTCATTTACATTCTCTCCTAGAGAATAGACAAGCAGTACATAGAGGGACCGTTTAAACCTTAGTTGGTTGGATTGCTACCCACACAGATTTGGGAGCAAGCGCAAGCCACTTTTCCCAAACAAACCTAAAACAACAAAACACGCATTTTTGAAAACAAAAAACAACAAAAAACGTCAACCAACGCTTTTTAAGGAGAATACAGAAAAGGGTTTAAGCAAATTAACCAAAAATAATTAAAACATTTACATCAAACTGAGGGTTAAATTGTCCTTTGACCATTGAATTTGATGAAGACATCAAAACTTTAAAAAAACTTGGGCTTAACGGCGTACAAGCCAGAGCCTACCTAACACTGCTAAGGATAGGACCAAGCAAAGCAAACGAAATCGCTAAAGCCGCCAATGTTGCGCGCCCAGACATTTATCGGACAATTGTGAAGCTGCAGGAGTTAAGTTTAGTTGAAAAAATCATAGCCACACCAATCAAATTCAAAGCCGTACCGATAGCTGAAGCAATCAGCATGCTTTTTAGAAGAAGAGAAAGCGAAAACGACAGAATAAAAAAGAACACAATTGGCTTGGTGGAACGTTACAAGGAAATGGAAAAGCCAGAAGCACCTAAAGATGCAGACCTATTTGTTCTGATTCCCAAAAAAGAGCCCATCATGACTAACATGAAGAACCTTGTGGAGACTACTAAAACAAATATCCGTTATGTGATACCGTTAAAGAAGCTGTTACCGCTTATCATAAATTATTCTGAAATATTCTATAAAGCAGTTGAAAGAAAAGCCAAGATTATGATAATCACCGAGAAACCTGAAAACGGTTACCTAAATGAAAGAATAGATAAATTTAACAAAAACAACGCCTTTGAACTCAGGGTGGTCACCTCACCACTCACCGTGCACTTCGGCATTTTTGATAACCAAAAAATCCTGTTAAGCACGTCAGCAAAATCGCAGTTCAGCGAGGCACCAGCCATATTCTCAAATAACCCCGACATTGTGCACCTCGCAGACAACTATTTCAAAACAAAATGGAAAGAAGCTATAAAGACAAATCTAAACCCACAGCGAACAAGAAATAGCAGCAGAAATTGAAAACAAAATCGTGTCCCCCTTAACCCTTGCAGAGCAGGGGCAAGTTCATTACCGCGGGGTTAAATAAATATTAAGGTGTATTTATCCTTCTTTCTGGTTCAACGGTTGCAGGGGTCTCCAAGCCAGGTCAACGGAGTAGGGCTTAGGACCCTATCGCGTAGGCGTTCGTGGGTTCGAATCCCACCCCCTGCACCATCATGGATTAACCCGCCGATTTTATGCATGAAGTTAATTTACTCTTTCTGAACATTCGTCACTACCTATTTTCTGATGCACGTTATTCCCAGCGGAAATAGCGAATTGCGACGAAGCCAAAGATAACAGTGTAGGCAGCCATCACAACCAACGGCACAAACGATGGAAACGATCCAGCCATGGAACTATCAAGAGCATTCACCGCTGCACCGACAGGAGTGAAAAGGGCTGCTGTTTGCAGACCGCTTGGAAGGACTTGAATTGGAACGTAGATTCCTGCGAAGAATAGGAGTGGGTATAAAAGAGCCATGGTTATTCCGTTAGCAGTGCTCTGGGAAGGGGCAATCGCTGTTACAAGCAGCCCCAAAGAAAACATTACTAGCGTTGCTAGAACTAAAGAGAGGATAAATCCAGGAATGTCAAACGTAATCCTTATGCCAAAAACTAGGGTGCTCCCAGCTATAAGTATTATAAAGCCTACTGCTGCAAGAATTAGATTGATTGTTACCTGTGCCGCCAATAACTTGGCTGGCGATACGGGTGTGGTGGAAATTCGCCTAAGCCAACCCACCTCACGGTCACGCACTATTGGAATTGGTAATCCAAACAGGCTTAGGAATATGAGTACTGTAACCAGTAGAATTGGAATGTAGACTTCGAAAATGGTGAAAGAACTGCCCTCAACGGGCTGATTAAAAGTTGGAATGTTGCCAAATATTATCAGTAGGATTAGTGGAAGTCCGATCCCAAACACTAAGCCTGTTGGCTCCCTGATAGCAAGTTTCCCTTGAACCTTGAGGAGTTCCCAGAACGGTGAAGGACGTTTTTTCGTTGTGACATCCGTCACAGTCATCACTGCCTCTCCTGAGGTTTTAGTTTTTTATCGTTCGTTTGCGTGAGTTTCACAAAGGCGTCCTCAAGATTACCGCTTTTCACTTGAATGTCCTTGACAGTTATGTCTGCTTTAAGAAGCGCATAAAGTACGTGGGTGGTGATGTCGCCCGAGCCGTTAACAATAACCCTTGTCCCCCTATGTTCAACGGAGGTCACTCCAGGCAGGGCAGCTAAGATTTTATCGTCTACTGATCGAGATGGCGCAAACTGCATGTGTATGTCGCCTCCTTCGCTGGCTGCGAGACCCGCAGGTGTGTCATTTGCGACTAGTTTTCCATGATTAATCAACGCTACTCGGTCGCAGAGCCTTTCAGCCTCATCCATATAATGAGTCACAAGTATCACGGTTACACCACGATCCCTAATACGCTCGATAAGCCCCCAAACTTCTCGTCGAGCATCGGGATCAAGACCGGTAGTTAGCTCATCCAAAATGGCTATCTTTGGGTTTCCAATGAGGGCAAGTGCAATTGATAGCCGCTGCTTTTGGCCCCCCGACAGTTGCTTGAATTTAGCGTTACGCTTTTCAGTCATTCTAAGCGATTTCAGCAGTTCTTGACAATCAAGGGGGTCTGAGTAAAAAGAGGCAAATAAATTCAACGCTTCTACGACCTTTATGCGGGGAGGTAGCGAGCTCTCCTGGAGCTGGACACCGACGAAATTTCTTAGTTCATCCCTATCCTCCTTGGGGCTGAGACCGTAAATGGTTATTGAGCCAGAGTCTGGAACACGGAGACCAGATATGCATTCGACCATAGTGGTTTTGCCTGCTCCGTTGGGACCAATTATCCCAAAAATCTCGCCTTCATTAATAGAAAAGGTAACATCATCAACCGCAGCTACTGCGCCATATTGTTTCCAGAGATGGCTTACAGTGATAATGCTTTTCTTTATCGTCGCTTCCCTAACACTAACACTCACTGTATCAGACATTTTTCACTCCAGCCATGAAACAAATTGCACGGGTGGTTGTTTACTGCTGTTTGTTTGCCGTAGGTTTTTGTTATGTTGGTTGTTTGGATTGCGGATTTTTGGTTGTTTGTCAACTCCCACCATTGACTGACTATCAGTCTGACTGTCAGTCAGTCAATTATTTAAGTCTTACCAGCACCAGCAGCACCGCAACATCTGGGGTTTCAACTAGGGTGCACATGGGGCGCACACCGAAGCGCTCTGACGCCAAGGTGTGACCTTGATTTTGGTTAGCAGATTATCCATTTTGGAACTTGCTTATTTGGTAGCTACTTGGAGAGTAAAAACTTTCTCAGCAACCCAACTACACAGGCGGCATATTTCTTTCTAGGAAAGCCCTAAGAACGCACCCCTGAGAAGCACCCAGAATCTTTTCGATAAAATCGAAGAGTGCAGCAAACTTTCTAGCCATAACTTCGGATTTTGGGTCAAACTTTTTTGCATCTTGCATCAAGAGTGTGAAAATTCCCAAGTACGCTCGGGCGGCTTCTTCGGGGTAGGGCGTGTTGAATGTGCCTTCGGCTATGCCCTGCTTGATAATCTGCGTTATAGGTGCGTTGGTTGCCTCGGGGAGCCGCTCCCACCTGATGTGTAACTTGACGTTTGCGGGGTCATTAAACACTCCAGCGAGCCCCTTTGTTTGTCCATCAAAGATTTGGCTGCAGAATATTGAGACTAATTTTTGCACGCCACTCAACGTTTTGTCGTTTGCTAGATCCCAGATTCGTTTTATCAGGAAATCGATTGTTCTATCATTGATAGCCGCCAATATGGCTTCTTTGGATTTGAAGTACCAGTAGAAGGTGCCCTGTGCTACGTGCGCCGCCTTAACGATGTCTGAGACGGCGACGTTTTCATAGCCCCTCTCAACGAATAACTTCTCGGCTATGTCGATTAACTCTTGTCGCCTTACTTTAGGGTCCTTCGTTACACGCATAATTAAGTCATTACCGTCTATGACGCTAAAAGGGTTTTGGGGCGTGAAGTGTTACCTCTTTGTTTTCCACCTAAAACAGTAAAACACCTATCACCAGAAACGCCACGGTATACGCCACCAACCACCCTACGTCAGAGGCTTTCAAAAACTAAAAAAGGAGAAAGTAGCTGCGTAGAATTAACGGAATTGGCGATGTTGCCAGCGTGTTAGGGGTTCGAATCCCACCCAATGCTGCTATGGGCCTAGTTTTTGGTTGCTGCTTGTTTGTTTTGTGGTGTGTGCTTGTGGGTCTTAGTGGTGATGTTGAAGGTGTGTGAATTTGAATTTGTAAGCAGAAACAAATTGATGATTTTTAGTTATTTTTTGTACTTTTTTGAGTTTCGTGTTGTTTGCTGGGCTGTTTGGCGGATCTTTTGGTTTTGGTTGTTTTCTTTTCTATTTGTTGCCACGGGTTGATATGCATAATACTTAGGTAAGTTCTGGGTAGTTAACTGTACTGCAAATACGTTCATCCATTATTAGCTATTTTTGTTTTTCATCTATCGTGTGCCTGTGCTTTTTAACTGATCTGCCTGATGGGTCGGCGTTTTTGGCGAATTCTTTGCTCCAACGAAACGCGGTTGGGGTTGAGCAGGCAATTGTTGGTCCCACAGGAACGGTTAAGGCGGCGCTGGGTGAGACAAAGTAGCTGTCAAAGATTTTCCGATAGTAATACTCCTCTTTTGATGTTGGCGTTTGGGTGGGGAACCGTATTTTAGCATTTGCCATCATCTCATCTGTGACCGTGCTTTCGGCGTGTTGTTTTAGGTAATCGATCCAGCCGTAGCCGACGCCGTCAGAGAACTGCTCTTTCTGCCGCCAAAGAATCTCGTCAGGAATGTAGCCTTCAAACGCCTTTCGCAGAACATACTTTTCTATTTTGTCGTCACTACACATTTTTTCTTTCGGGTCAAAGTTCATGGCGAAATCTAAGAATTCCCTGTCCAAGAAGGGCACACGGGTTTCTACGCCCCATGCCGCAGTGGCTTTGTTTGCCCTTAAACAGTCATATTTGCTTAGCAGGAACAGTTTTCTTACAGTTTCTTCGTAGAATTCCTGTTCGTTAGGTGCCTTATGGAAGTAAAGGTAGCCCCCGAAGACTTCATCCGCGCCCTCCCCTGATAGCACCATTTTGATGCCCATGGATTTAATTTTTCTAGCCATCAAATACATTGGAGTAGCTGCTCGAATGGTGGTTACGTCAAAGGTTTCTAGGTGGTAGATTACGTCGCTGACGGCGTCGAATCCTTCCTGTATTGTGAAAATTATTTCATGATGCACCGTTCCGATGTAGTCGGCAACTTTCTTGGCGTACTTCAAGTCAGACGAATCAGCCAAACCCACTGCGAATGAATGCAACCGTGGCCACCATGCCTCCTCTTTGTCCCCTGACTCTACGCGCTTCTTGCGGTATTTTGACGCTATGGAGGCTATCAGCGAGGAATCCAGCCCGCCCGAGATGAGAACACCATAAGGAACATCGGACATCATCTGACCTTTAACTGAAGTTTCCAATGCGTTTTTCAAGTCTGAAAGCACCAGTTTTTTTGTTGGGATTTTTTCTGCCCACGGCGGCTTGTAACATTTGACAAAGTCGTTGCCTGTGCCTTTGCCCATCAGGTAATGTCCAGGGGGGAACTCTTGGATTTGGGTGCAGTAGTCGTTGAGGGCTTTCATTTCGCTGGCTACATAGAAGGTTCCTTGGTCGTCCCAACCGACGTACAATGGAATGATGCCTATGTGGTCTCGGGCGATGAAGTATGTGCCTTTTTGTTTGTCGTATAAGATGAAGGCAAACATACCATTGAGCATGTTTAGTAAGTCAGAACCATACTCGTCGTAGAGGTAAAGGATTACTTCGCAGTCTGACTTTGTCTGCCACAGGTGCTCTTTTTTTAGTTTTTTGCGGAGAAGCATGTGGTTGTAGATTTCCCCGTTCACTGCGAGAGCGTTTCCGTTGAGCTTATCGAACAGTGGTTGTGCGCCGTGCTCTACATCAACGATGGATAGTCTTTCGTGAGCCAGAATTGCCTTTTCGTCACTATAAATGCCGCTCCAGTCTGGACCGCGGTGTCTTATTTTGGTTGCCATCCGCAGGGCTTTGTCTCTTGCTTGCTCTACAGAGCCCACAATGCTAAAGATTCCAACAATTCCGCACATACATTATCTTCCCCAGAAACCTGTTAAGGGCAAAAACACAGCCATTTCAACATCTCACTTGGTTTCATATTTGATTTGGCAAAGCAAAAAGAAACCAACGTGAAGAGACCTTCAAGACGGTAACGTTGCAGGTACTTTTGCTGCTTAAGCGTACTGAAGATTTCTTCATGGCTTTGGCTTTTTCCAAATAGTTCACCCAATGACTGTACTTGTTTTATCAAGGAGGAACTAAAGAGCGAAGCATTTAAGCTTTGTTCACAAAACTCGTCAAAACCTAAAAAGACATAGAACAATTTCCATAAAAAATGGATACATGTACCGAAGACAAACACCAAACCCAACATTTGGAGCAGCGGCATTCATCGTTCAGTCGCGTAAAAAAGCGCAGTTTGTTGGTTGTTTAATTCCAGCGGTACGTGATTTACTCTATTGAAGTTCGCCAAATATGAAGTCGGATTCTTCTGTTAGCTGTTGGTCTCTACACTCCCAACACATACCTGAGTACTCTTTGTATTCTTCGCGGCTGATTTCTCTGCCGCAGACTTCACAACGGCGCCTTTTCTTGGAGTTAACCATCTCTGGCATCCCCCCATCAAATGTTTTGCTTGAGCTGTTTTATGAGTTTTTCGCTACAGTTGTACAACAGAATTTCTCAGTAACGTCGCCATAAGAGTTTAGCTTAGCTGTTTATGCTGGAACGTGCTTTCGCCACGATACCCTCAACTGTCGCCCGCGGTAACCCCGTCTTTTTTGCCAAAGTAAACTGGTCTTCTGCCAGAAGTTGGCTAACGAGCACGATGTCTTGGTTGACTAGTTTCATCCTGTCTGCTCCGCGTAAACCTCTGAGGCAGCTCAGCGGATACAGATTTTTTTCTTCAATCATATCTTCTAGCCCATGGTTTGCAGGGTAGTTCCATCCGATTTGCAGTATGCCTCTGCATCGACCATATTCAAGGGCATGCCGCGAGTACCGAGTGTTAGTTACAATCATGGCTTTGTCAATTTTTACTTCGGTTCGCCCCATTTGGTAGCCCTCAGAAACATCCTCCAGCACCGCGCGGGCAATGCGGCTTTCGTCCAACCCTGTCAACGCATGATAACTCAGATGATGCTTAACCTCCACAAAATACGTCACTCCATCCTTTTTGGCTATGGCGTCAACTTCATGTTCCCCACACCTACCCTTCAACACGTGATTGGAGCGTACTTCAAACCCGTTTTTTGCCAGTAAAACCTGAACGAACATTTCAAACTCGGGCTTAGGAGACATCAAACTCAAACCTTTGCGCAAATCAACAAGGTGTCCTACGCTTGGCTTATCTTTACGCAGAAACAGGAAAATTAACTGCAGAATCTTCTTTGTCGGCATACCCTCGTAAACTCTGCGCTCGATTTTTTCAGCTACTTTTAAGGCGAGTTGAGGTGATGCACCCATGCGTATGCAGGTTCTGGCAACTTTATTTTTATCAAAAAGCTGTTTAGAGCCGTCTGCCTTTGTCACAAAAACCTTCATGTCCACACCTGAGCCCCAGTCAACAAATCTATGCTCAGTTACATCTTAAGAAAGTATCCGTTTCAAGCCGATTAAGCAAATACATTTAACTGCTCAATCGGCGAGAAACAAGTGGAGGAATCGCCGTTGGGTCTGTACAGTAGGCGCTCAGACAAGGATACGATGATGCTTCGTATTGCAAGCGTAGCGTACGGCTTTGGTTTAACACCCAACATGATGACGGCTATGGGATTAACGTTTGGGTTGGCAAGCGGCGCATTATTCGCGCTTCAGTCAATGCCCTTAGCGTTACTCTTCGGGTGCCTAAGCGTCCTCTGCGACGTATTAGACGGCACACTAGCACGCAAGTTCCACATGGAATCAAAATTCGGCTTAATGTTTGACTCAATCTCTGACCGCTTAGCAGAATTTGCCGTAGTACTGGGAGCATTGGCAGGTGGAATAATCCATCCCCTCGGAGCCATCGCCATCGTAGGTTCAGCATCACTTCTCGCGTTCAGATTCGCAAGCTATCGCAGGGGATCAAAAACGGATTACGTCCTTTTCGGACGGTTTGAACGATTAACCTTAATCTTAGCTGGACTTCTTTCACCCATAGTCTGGGTTAGCACCATTTTCTTTGCTGCTGCCGGCGCCTTAAGCTTGGTCTCCTCGTGCCAAATTGCTTTAAAATTACACCGTCATAAAACCAGCTAAATGCACTTAAATGAACCCGCTTAGTTCCATGTAGCATTCGGCGAGTTGTTGCTGTTTTCTTGAGGGTTCGAAACCGTTGCATAGTTGCTCCAAAGTTTTTTGCAGCTCGTCCAAGTCTTTTTCGGGCATCTGTATTGCAAAGGGTCTTCTCTTGTGAGCAGTCAGTATCGAATCGATGCCGTCTATGTATCTTCGGTTACTTGTGACAGTCTCGTTTTTTGCCCTGAATTTCTTAAACCATTCTGACACTCGGCGTTTTGTTATGAGGTCTATACATTCATCACACAAATGCAGGTCTTGACCGTCACTGGATCTTACCACTGAAACATACTGTATCGGATAGTTATAACACACCTCACATTTAATCCAAGGAAACGCCACGTAATAGTCGACTAAACGATAAGTTGTGTCCTCATATTCGAAAGGGAAAAAACTATTCATGAAGGCAACAGAAGCCATTTTCAGTTCATCCAAAACTTCATCTGTTTTCGTCAAGTTACCTCAACCACACCTCTGAAATATACTGCACTAACAAACACGGCTGAGTATCTTCAGCCGTAACCCAGTTTTCTCAATATGAAACAATAATAACACACACGTAGGTTAGCGAACAATAATTACTACTCATGTTTTTTCGTTCCGTTTACCAAAACAAGGGGGACCTTTAGCAACTTCCAACTGGAGAATCCGAATTCTTATGGTTTCCACAAGTTCCCGCCTACAACAATCTGCATCTAATTGACGCGCACACATCTTTATCTCATCTAATCGCCTAGCCAGTTCAGCGTCACCAATAACGTCACGTATCCAATTCTGAAAGTCACCCCGATCAAAATGAAACATTATGGAATCAGCACACAAATATTGAAGGGCATTAACAAACTCCTCCAAACTGGTACTAGTTATTCCACAAGAATGCCCAACTGCCGTATAAAAATGAAAACCTAAAGTCGAAGGGATAACACGCAGGGGATCCGTGGTTTGGTTGCAACTTGTTCCCAAGAAGTAGACCTACCAAAAAGGGATGGTTCTAACGTTAGTTTAATGGTCATACGAACTAAAATTGCTTTTCCCGATTCAAACTCACAACCAACGCCTCCCTTGCAGACCCTGAAAGTCAATTTCTCTACAGAAGCATCTTGAAAAAGTTTAACTTTACCGCAAATAGAGTAATAATTGAGGTGCTTTTTTTGATTAACAAGATACTTGTTGCAGTGGACGGTTCTGACATTACTGTGCGCGCGTTGGATTTTGTAGTTGACTTGGCACGTCACTACTCAGCAGAAATTCAGTTGCTAACTGTTGTTCCACCTGTCTTTTTGCCCATTTACTCCTTTGGGGTGGTCGAGACAGAGGCAATAGCAGACGCAACCAAACAATTAGAAAACAGCTTCAGAGGGGTACTGTCAAAAGCAGAGGAGCAAATGAAGAAAACGAATTTGAAGATGTCAACAAAACTTGAACACGGCAGCCCTGATGAAAAAATTGTTGAAGCGGCAAAACAGGGAAACGCGGACATAATCATTATGGGCAGCCGAGGGCTAAACAATAGAGGTTTTGGTCTTGGAAGTGTTAACCCCGCAGTCGCTGACAACGCAACATGCGCCGTGTTAATTATCAAATAGGGCGAAGCTAAGTAGCGAGCACTTGCACGGGCAGGTTACCCCTTGAAATTTGACTCTGCCTAATGCCGAAAGGGGTTAAGAAGATGAAATAGTTGTTCTTTGGATGAACGTGTTTACAGCGTTAGACAGAGCAGTTGATGTGGCTTTTCGGGGTTCAACGGAGCGGTCGGTTTCTATGTCCTCGATTTCCTTCTCTAAACTCCTCACCTTCGCCATGGTTTCCTGCTTCTTTTTCTGGTAGTCATCGTGAAGTTTCTCCTGTTCCACAGCAAAATTCTGCACTACAACTTCCACCTTGTTTTTAGCAACGTTCAAGCGGCCAGTCACTTCTTCTTGCTTCTGTTTCTTGGCTTTTTTAGTGAAGCCGAAAAAGCTGGTCTTCATCTGGTTCACTTCGGCAAGTTCCTCTTTGAGAGCTTGTACGTTTTTGGTTAAGTTTTCGATGTCGCTGTTTCTTTTCTGACTGAGCTCGCGTGTTTGGGCTGCGTATTGGGCGTCCAGTTCAACAAGCAGGTGATTGCTTTCGGAGAGAGCCTTAGCGGAAGCCTCTAAATCAGCCTCTCTGAGCCTCAGCGTTGCAAGTTCACCTTCAACGTCGGCAAAAATTTGCTTTCGTTCATTAACGAGGGCTTCATCTACATTAACCGCGGCGTTAGATTCAAACTCAGAAATTACCTGCCTTAGGCTCATTAGCCAGTCATCAAAGTAGTTGCTAAACGGCGACACGGCAAAAGTCTGACCGCCAAGCCTATCCAAACTGCTTACAGTATTTTCGGATATTTCCTGCAGAGAGGGAACGGGGGTTTCCTCAACGTATTGCCCACCTTTGGTTTTCTTGGTTTTTGATTTCGGCTTGGAGTGCGTAGACCTTGAGGGTCGATTGCCTGAACCACGACGCGAACTGGCTCGCGAACGGTATCCCATAGATAATCCTCATTCAATAGGGCAAAAAGAGGAGATAATAAGGTTTCTAGCCACACAAAGTTCACGTCAACCGTAAACCGTTCCTGAAGCAGTTCAAGCAGAAAAACAAAGCAGGGAAACGGTTTCCAAAACAAAATGGCAAATAAAAAAGAAATAGAGCTCGGCTTATGAGGCGGAGGCGTGTTTCTTTTTGATGGCAGCAAGTTTCCCGCCAGTGAGCACCATGGCGCGGTCTAAATCGCTCAGTTCGCATTCAACCTGCACTGAGATGCCCGTTGTCAGGTTTTTCACTGTTAGGTTTTTCTGCAAGTTTGCGGTGTCCAACTCCAACGTGTCACCCTGAGCAATGTGAGCGTAATCTTGTTTGTCGGCGAAAGTTAACGGGACAATGCCGAAGTTGATTAAGTTTGCAAGGTGAATCCGTGCGAAGTTCTTAACCAAAACCGCTTTAACCCCAAGGTACTTGGGCGCCAACGCTGCGTGTTCCCTGCTGGAGCCTTGACCGTAGTTTTCTCCGCCCACGATGAACCCGCCGCCCTTCTGCAATGCGCGCTCGGCGAAATCGGCGTCTATGGGTCGGAAGGTGTGCTTGCTTATTTCAGGTATGTTACTACGCAAAGACATGACTTGGCTTCCGCCTGGCAGGATGTCGTCGGTGGAGATGTTGTCACCTGTCTTTAGGAGGACTTCGCCTGAGAGTTTTGCCTGCAGCGGCGGGAAAGTCGGCAGCGGCTTAATGTTGGGGCCCATAACGATTTCCACGTTGCTGGGCTGCGGGGCGGGGAAGACGAACATGTTGTCGTTGATGAGGAACTTCTCAGGCAGGCAAATCTTTGGGTACTCTTTGAGTTTTCGAGGGTCGGTGATGGTGCCTGTCAAAGCGGATGCCACGGCTGTTTCGGGGCTAACAAGGTAAATCTGCGCGTCTTTGGTTCCTGACCTACCCTTAAAGTTGCGGTTAAACGTTCTCAACGTTATGCCACCGCTTGTGGGCGCCTGGCCAATGCCGATACAAGGACCACAACCGTTTTCGATTACGCGGGCGCCTGCATGGATAAGGTCAACAAGTTCACCTGACGCCGCAAGATTTTCTAACACTTGCCTTGACCCAGGCGAGATGGTGAGGCTAACGTGGTCGCTGATTTTTTTGCCCTTCAAAAGGGCAGCGACCATTTTTAGGTCGCGTAGTGAGCTGTTGGTGCAGCTTCCGATGCAGACCTGATCCACGGTTGTTCCTTCGACTTCGCTGACGGTTTTGACGTTGTCGGGGCTGTGCGGGAGAGCAATCAACGGTTCAACCTTGGACAAATCCAAGTCGATGGTTTCGCTGTACGAGGTGTCGGTGTCTGGCTCCAACGGCACCCATTGGTCTGCGCGGTCTTGACCTGTAAGGAATGTTTGGGTTACTTCGTCGGATGGGAAAACGGAGGTTGTGGCGCCTGTTTCGGTGCCCATGTTGGTTATGGTTCCGCGTTCTGGAACCGTCAAGGTTTTGACCCCTGGACCCGTATATTCGAGGATTTTGTTGACACAGCCCTTCACAGTAAGTTTTCGCAAAACCTCTAAGATTACGTCTTTAGCTGAAACAAAAGATGAAAGCGCTCCAGTGAGTTTCACGTTAACGATTTCGGGCATCTCCAAGTAGAAGGGCTCGCCAGCCATTGCAGCTGCGACGTCGAGTCCGCCTGCGCCGATGGCGATCATGCCCATACCGCCTGCAGTTGGCGTGTGACTGTCGCTGCCTAAAAGCGTGTAGCCAGGGCGGGCGAAACGTTCAAGGTAAACTTGGTGGCATATGCCGTTGCCTGGACGGGAAAATACGATGCCGTATTTGGCGGCGACTCCTTGCAGGTATCGGTGGTCGTCGGCGTTTCGGAAGTCGTTCTGAAGCATGTTATGGTCAACAAAGCTTAGGCTCAGGTTGGTGCGGACTTTGGGGACGCCCATGGCTTGAAACTCTAAATACGCAAGGGTACCCGTGGAGTCCTGTGTAAGTGTGTGGTCTATCTGTAAACCGATTTGTGCCGCATCTTGGAGTTTACCATCTGCCAAGTGGCTACCGATTATTTTTTCTGACAAAGTTTTACCCATGTTTTCATCCGCCAAGTCCGTCGGTTAGCGTTCTGTGAATTACGGGAATGCCAAAACACAAATTTAAGGTTCACTCAATAAAAGAGGTGTTTAGGGCTAAAATTAACGACCCACTCAGAAAGCAAACTTGACAAATAGCCACGTTCAAAGTTGAGGGGGAGGGGTTTAGCTCTCAGAATTTTCAATCAGTGTATGCATCAAGTCGCTCTTTGTAACCATGCCCAAAATCTGCGTAGAATCTGCCTCGTCCAAAACGAGTACACGACCAGTTTCGAACTCGCTCATCTTCCTGTAAATGTCAAGAGCAGTGTCATCGGGTTTAACTGAGACAGGTTTGCGTCGAATAATTTGGCTGACAAGTGTGGTGTCGCGTTTTTCTTTTTCCACCAGGGAAGCTTCTTCCAGAGTAACTATACCTATGGGTTGGCCGTTCTCGTTGACAACCGGGTAACCGATGTGATGCTGTTGAGCCATCAATTGTAAAAGTTCACTAATTGGCAGGTTTGCGGGAACTGTCTTTACTTTTTGGGTCATTATATCTGCTGCTTTAACGTGGGCAAAAGCGTCGCTTTCGTGCAGCATAAGAATCGGTAGATAACCAATTTTTTCCTCTATTTTCTTTGCTTCTTTGATTGCTGCTGTTCGTTTCTGTATGGCTGCTCTAGCTACGCGCTCGTAGACTTCAGGTTCCTGTTCAATGACCCATGTGTTGATTACACCGTTTTCCACCGCGTCATAGAAGAATTTTTCGCCTGCTTTAGTTCGAATTATTACTGTGGACCAGTCGTCAAGTGGATATGCGCCTCCGATGGATATGTCTGCCAATTCAGATGTAAAGTCTGTACAGGTTCTGCAGCTGGGCATTATGATGTTCTCGACTTCAGAGACGGGTATCCGTATTACGTCTTTTTCAGTTTGCACGATGAATTTTGATGAAAGCCTCATGTGTTTGATTTCTGAGGGCTTCACGTGATAGTTATCTTCGATGTACTTGAGTAAGGGCGCCATGGAGAAAGTGCCGAAGCAAAAGAGTCCTATGGTGATGGCTAAACTATCACCTATCTTGTGACCCCACGTTTCAATCTTCCGTAACGCCATTACGTGGCAAGGCACACCTACGAAAGCTATCCGCGTTTTTCCGTAACCATAAACTGCTCGTCCATACGCCTTAGCTACAGGTGAAGGAAAGAATTTGCTGCCAACCGCAGACAAAATGTCGTCTTGCACTGTAGCTACTGAAGCGCGGGGTTTAGCGGGGTTTTCTGGTTCCGCTTTAGAAACAATGGCGCTGTCAAAGAGTTTCTTTTCAACGCCGTAAGTTAGCAGAGAAGTAACAACGCCTCCACCATGGCTCAACTCCCTAAGTTTTGGGTCAGTCGCTTGAGCAAGAACAATCTTTCGATAATACCCTAATGCTTCATTCTTTACTGGAGCGTCTGAAACAGATTTTTGTACTCTAAGCTGAAGAGCCTCCGAATGAGGACATACTTCGTAACAAATCGGGCAAAGATCAAGGTCTTCAGAGCAATCATGCAGCCGACGATTTTTCTCTCCCTCAACAGAAATCGCGCTTGTTGGACACGCTGCTTCACATGCGCCACATAGTGTACAGAACCCATTACTGACTATTTTTTTATTTAAAACGTTGTAGGCTATGAGTGCGTCTTTTGACTGCATGGACCCTCACCCTCATATATACAATAAGAGTCTGCTTCTTAAATACATAATTATCCATCAGCCAGCTTTCTACATGTTGGAAGCCTAGCAAAAAGAAAAGAATCAGAACTCAGTCGCAGTTGTACATTACTAAAAGGAGCCAACAAATCGTCGTTACAGTTTTGGGACATGTTTCTTTAAGAAGTTAAATCGGCGGGATAACTGGGGAAGGAACTTCTCAACGACGATAAACGCAATAGTCGCATAGGCAATTCCGCCTAACACGTCAACGAAGTAGTGTTCGCCGAGGTAAACTGCACTGAACCAGACTCCGATGGGGAAAATCAGGACAGGAAGGGCTTTTTTTCTCCAAATTTTAATGGCGAAAAGGGAAATCAGCCAAGGCAAAGCGGAATGCATGCTGGGAAACGCCGCGAATTGGTTGGGGCTAAGAAAATCGAATACCGTTTTATACACTGGGATACCTAAGCTTGAGTCAACGGAAACAGTCAAAATTCTGACAACTTCGGGTCCAGTCCATGAGGGCGTGTGAAGCGCGTTGAATTGGTACCATGGTGGAGCAACAGGGTAAACTAGAAAAGTCAGCAATGCGCTGTAGCTTAAAATTCCGAAGGCGACGATGTATTTCCAGTAGTCTTTAGGGCTTTCTCGCCATAGAATAAACGCGAAGATTGTGGGGGCAAAGAAGTGTAGTGAATAGAAGAAGGCTCCCATGTAATTCAGAACAGGCATCTGGATGGATTGCTGAAGAACCATACTTGGGATTGACCCAAAAAACATGGCGTACTCAAGGTTGAGGGGACCAGAATGCAGGGCATATTTGGCAAGCACATCTGCGACACCGTACATAGCCTCGTAAGATAAAAACACCGTGATGAAGGGAAGCCAATCTTTAAGGAAACGCCAAGTGCGTTGATTATACGCAGCGTAAATCAGGAAAATCAAAACCAAGAATTCAGGTCCAGGGATAATTCCGTAGATTAAACAGAAAATTGCCAAAACCGCCGCGTACACACCTGGGAAAAGAAGCGAGAAGAAACGAGAAGAATGATAGTCAAATTTGCTTTTTTGCTCTGACTTTTCCACTTCTCGTTTTTTGCCCACGCGCGGCAGAACTCCTTGCACTTAGGGGTATAACCGTTTTAAATTCGTTGTGCAAATCTACGGTCAGTTAAGGAAAAAAAGAGCAACTTTGACCATGAAATGACGTGTTCGCAGATACAATTGATTAAGATTGGACCATTGCGGGGACGTCGATGCTGATTGAATTTATAAGTTAGTTTTGTGTATAAACCCCTAAACGTTCTGCATATAGGGAGAAAAACAGAACGTCACTACAGACCATCGAAAAATAGGAGGTTGAAAAATACGGAAAAACAGCAAGATGTCATCTTCGTCGGAAACAAACCACCAATGAGTTATGTGTTAGCCATTATCACAGCGTTCTCTTCAGGCACTGGCAAAGAGATAACGTTGAAGGCTCGAGGTCAAGCAATAACCACCGCCGTTGACGTGGCAGAAATCACCCGAAGCAGGTTCATAAAAGAGCTAAAAGTGACCACCATAGCCATCGGAACAGTTGAGATGCCACCACGCGAAGGCGAAACTAAAGCCCGAATGGTTTCCACGATAGAGATTACTCTGTCCAAACCATAGACAGCGCAGAGCAACAATAGCAGATTTGCTCTCAATTCTCTTCTTATTTTCTTAACAAAAGTAAAAGTAGTTTTTTGCAGAATCGAATTAGGCTTTTGGCGTCTGTTTTTGTTCTCTGTCTTTTAAGTGCGATTCAACTTTCTCGATTACCTCAGCGAAGGCTTTTGCCGCTGCTGAATCTGCGTGTTCAATTACGAAGGGTTTGCCTTTGTCGGTGTCTATTCCAACTTTGGGGTCAATAGGGATGCTACCCAAAAAGGCGACGCCTGCTTCTTCAGCCATCTTTCTTCCGCTTCCTGCGGGGAATATGTCGGTTTTCTGTCCGCAGTGGGGACAAATGAAGCCGCTCATGTTCTCCACTACGCCTAAGATGGGCATGTTCAGGCGGAGGGCGAAGGTTATGGCTTTTTTGACTATGGTGCTGGAGAGTTCGTTGGGCATGGTAACGATGACGACGCCGTCCATTTCGGGGAGAAACTGCGCGATCGTTAACGGTTCGTCCCCTGTTCCCGGAGGCAAATCGATAAACAAAATGTCCAAGTCGCCCCAGACGATTTCTTGCAGGAATTGGCGGATGGCGCCCATTTTGAGGGGACCGCGCCAGATGGTGGGAACGTCTTCAGGCAAAAAGAAGTCTATAGACATAACCTTCATGCCTAAAGGACCAGTTACTGGGAAAGCGCCGGGTGGACCTGTTTTTACTTGTTGTCCTGTTAAGCCCAGAAGTTTTGGAACGCTGGGTCCATGAATGTCCGCGTCTAAAACGCCTACGGCGTACCCTTTTTTTGCGAATGCGGCTGCTAAGTTGACGGTTACAGTGCTTTTTCCAACGCCGCCTTTGCCGCTGATGACGGCGATTTTATGTTTGATTTTGCCCATGCGGATGCGGAGTTGCTCGATTTGTTGTTGTTGCTGGAGAAGTCTTTGCTTGCGGGCTTCCATTAAACTTTCGTTCTGTTTCTGGTCGGGTGTGCTCATGAAAAATCCCTGCTACTTGATTTTGATTGTTGGGTGAACTAAAAAGGGTTTCGGGAGCGCCCAAACCGAGTTAGAGTTTGTAGCCGATTTTTCTTAAAAACCCTCGGCGTTCCTTGACGTTTTCGTCTGTCTCAATGCCTTTGGTTTTGAAGCCGTCGATGACGCCCATTATGCCTCTGCCCTGTTCGGTCTCTGCAACTACGACTTCCAGCGGGTTGGCGGTTGCAGCGTATATGCCGCAGACTTCGGGTACAGCTTTAACTTTATCCAGCACGTTTATGGGATAAGCGCCGCGAAGGATGATGAGGAAGCTGTGTCCGCAGGAGAGTTCAAGGGCTTTTTCCGCCGCGAGACGTTTCAGTTCGGGGTCGTTGCCTTCGCCACGTACGAGGCAGGGTCCGCTGCTTTCGCAAAACGCCAAACCGAACTTGATGTTAGGTACAGCGTTAACTAAGGCTTCGCAGAGGTCTTCCACGGTTTTAATGAAGTGCGCTTGCCCAAGTATGATGTTGGTGTCTTTTTGCGGGTCGATTTTTACGGTTGTAAAGTTAAGCATGAAGTTTCCCTATATGGTTTATTTGCGGGTTTGGTTTATGGGTTTTGCGGTTTAGTGCGCGGGGCGAGTTGCGCTTTTAGGGTGGTCTTGTATTTGGTTGGAGGGTTGTTTTGTAAATTTGTAAGCAGAAACAAATTGGTTCTTTTCTGTTAGTTTTTGTTATTTGTGGAAAATGGAAGGCGGAACCTACCCCTTATAGTTTCTGCATAGATATGATATTAGCATCCAAATATGATGCCGATTAAAATCCTAAAAATCTAAGAACAAAAGAAAAGTGTGGAAAATAAAGAAAAGTTGGCGAGGTAAACTCGCACCTAACCGCGTGTTTATTCTGATGGCGTCGGCTGATACCTAGATAGGTAGCCTTTGGTTATTTTCTGTGGCTTGGGCTTCCATGCTGCCAGTCGGTTTTGGATTTCTTGCTCTGATAAGTTCACGCTTAAGACACGATTCGGAATGTCGATGGTTATGATGTCGCCGTTTTGCACAATCGCTATGGGTCCGCCTTCAGCCGCTTCAGGCGCAACATGCCCTATGCAGCCTCCGTGAGTAGCCCCAGAGAAACGCCCGTCCGTGATTAACGCCACGGATTCGCTTAAACCCATACCTGAGATTGTCGCGGTGGGCAGGAGCATTTCTGGCATGCCTGGACCGCCGCGGGGTCCTTCGTATCGGATGACAACTACGTCGCCTGCTTTGACTTCCAGACGTTTCATAGCTGCTGAGGCTTCTTTCTCAGAGTCATAAACTTTTGCGGGTCCTACATGTTTGAGCATTTTAGGTGAAACTGCGACGGCTTTAACAACGGAGCCTTTCGGCGCAAGGTTACCTTTGAGGATGGCTATGCCGCCTTCTTTGTGCACGGGGTTGTTTACGGAGCGAATGACTTCGGAGTCGTAGACTTGGGCGTTTTGGATGTTTTCGCCTACCGTCTTGGTTGTGACGGTCATGTTGCCGGTGTGCAGGAACTGCTGAAGCTCCTTCATCAAAGCGGGCAATCCCCCTGCGTTGTCCAACTCTTCCATGTCGTGAGGTCCACTGGGAACCATGCTGGCTAAGTGGGGAACCTTGCGGCTGATGTCGTCAAATGTCATAATCGGCAAAGACACACCCGCCTCCATTGCGATGGCTGCCAAATGCAGGACGGTGTTAGTTGAGCCACCCAACGCTGTGTCCATAACAACGGCGTTTTCAAAAGCATCCTTAGTCATGATGCTGGAGGGTTTGATGTTTTTGCGGACAAGCTCCACTATTTTTT
This sequence comes from Candidatus Bathyarchaeota archaeon, assembly GCA_026014615.1. Classification (GTDB taxonomy): domain Archaea; phylum Thermoproteota; class Bathyarchaeia; order Bathyarchaeales; family Bathycorpusculaceae; genus JADGNF01. The sequence continues at coordinate 328,995 of JAOZHZ010000018.1, forward strand.
CACCCGACTGCCGTGCGATGCGCTCTTTTGTTGCGCCAGTCGCCAACGCGGTCGCACAGTAGGGCAAGGACATGCCTAAAGCTTCAGTCATGCATGCCATTGTGTTGGCTGTGAACATGCCGTTGCAGCTTCCACATCCCGGGCACGCGGCGGTTTCCAGCGTTGCCAATTCTTCATCGGTGATTTTGCCAGCGAAGGCTTTACCAACGGCTTCAAAAACTCCGTCCACGCCGACTTTCTTTCCCTTGTAGAATCCTGACTCCATGGGTCCGCCCGTGACGCTGATTGCGGGCACATCTAGGCGTGCGGCTGCCATGAGCATGCCGGGGGTGATTTTATCACAGTTTGAGAGAGTAACTAAGCCGTCTAGGCGGTGGGCTTGCACCATTACTTCAACTGAATCCGCGATTAGTTCTCGGCTGGGTAGGCTGTAACGCATACCTTCGTGCCCCATTGCTATGCCGTCACAGACGGCGATGGTGTTAAATTCAAAGGGGAAACCACCCGCAGCGAGTATGCCTTCTTTAACGGCTTCGCATAGGCGCTGAAGGTGAATGTGACCAGGCACGATGCTTGTGTAGCTGTTTGCTATGCCGATAAACGGTTTACTGAAATCCTCGTCGGATAATCCGTCGGCTTTAAGCAACGCTCGAGCAGCGGCTCTTTCAACTCCAAGTTTTACTTCGTCGCTTCGCATGTTCCAAACCTCAACGATAAAAGTTATGCGTATTAGGCGACTGTTAAGTCTTTTGTGACAAAAACTTTCCCCGCCAGCACGCTTAGCAAATGCCGTCGATAACTCAGGGTAAGAAAACTGTTTTGGCTACAAAGAAAAGAAGGGGGAGAGAAGGGTGTTGTGGCTACGCTGTTGTTCCACCTGCTATGCCAGTGGCAAGACTATCAATGCCCAAAAACAGGAAACCTAGCGAGACGAATATTGCTAAGGTCACGATTCCTATAGCGGGAAAAATAATGACAATTACAGCGAAGACAATCATAAGAATGCCCATGACAATAAGCAAACCCCGCAACCAACCACTAAGATTTCCAGCTACTCCTCCGACGGCAATTCGCCCTACACCATAAACTAACAGGGCAACCGCAAGCAGAAAAACCAAAGTTACCGTTGCAAGCCCCGGATATAAGAGAACCACCGCCGCAATTATAACAGCCAGTATACCGATGACTATGTTAGCGGCACGTGCAGAATCTGGGAGTTCATGTGAAAAAGCCGCTGTTCCCAAACGTAAAAAGCCGATTATAATTAAGGCAATTCCAAAAAGGAAAACTATTGTCGCCATAGCAAGTGCAGGATAAATCAAAGTTAAAACCGATACAGCAATTGCAACAATCCCAAGGATAATTTCTAGGGTACGATAGGCACCAGAGATATTTTGCGAACTCATAGAAAAATCTCCTAACTCAGCCTCTTCTGAAGCTGATTTAAATAAGAAAAAACTCAAATATAAAAAGTTGTGGTAACAACACAATCAACCACCAAGTTAGGGCTGAATCCAATTTTACAGTTAATTCATGAAAAGAAAGATTGACAAAGGGTAGCCACCGAACAGAACACCACTGTGGTAATTCACGGGCTACAACATAGCCATATTAACGCGCCCTTTGATGAAAAATACTGGGTCCAAAATAGGCAGTTTTGAATCGGATAACATGTTAACAGAGAAAGATAGGTTAAATGAAGCCCGTCTGAAACATGTTCTTTGGCGGAAGTGGCTCACCAAACCCAACTAAACGTCAAAGACGGAACCAACAACTACGCATATTGTTCTATGAGTATTTCCACGGCGCAACGGGACAGGCATCGGAGCAAGCCACCAAACAGGCTGAACAGGAATAGTTGCTGTTTTGATGAAGTTGTTTGGGGCAGTTTCGGAAGAAGGAGCCCTTGAGGAAACAGAAGCTTTATTCAAGAAAATGATGTCTACAGACTAAATTCAACACATGTCAACGTACAAGTCTCCGTGTAGTACGAAATAATTCGTGGACACATCAGAAAGGGGTTATACTGCTTTGATAGCAGACGATAATTATAACAGGTTGTTATGCCATAATTTTTATATTGCAGCCTTTCGCTTCTGAAAGGGTTAAGTGAGTGATGTAAAATGGGGTATTGCTTTATTAGACCCTAACTGCTTCCCGAAGAAAATAAAAATTTTAGACACCACCCTGCGTGATGGTGAACAAACTCCCGGAGTCAGCCTGACTCCTGAAAACAAACTACGAATTGCTAAACGCTTAGACGAGCTCGGAGTAGACATTATAGAAGCCGGGTTCGCCGCGGTTTCTCAAGGAGAATTAGAAGCCGTCAAACTTATTGCAGAAGCGGGTTTGAAGGCGGAAATCTGCAGTTGCTCCCGAGTAACGATAGGCGACATCGATGCCGTATCCAAAGCCGAAGCCGACAGCATCCACTTAGTGATTCCCACCAGTGACCTCCACATAGAATGGAAACTCAAAAAAACACGCGACCAAATGCTCCAAGTAACCCAGAAATGCGTCAAACACGCCAAAGACGTCGGCTTAGTCGTGGAGCTCTCAGCAGAAGACGCTACCCGCAGCGACAAAGACTACCTAAAAAAAGTCTTCAGGACGGGAATTGATGCGGGCGCAGACCGTGTTGTTGCATGTGACACTGTCGGCGTGTTGACACCTGAGAAGGCCTACGAATTCTACGGCGACCTTGTCCAAAGCTTGTCTGTACCCGTGAGCGTGCATTGCCACAACGATTTTGGCATGGCAGTAGCTAACTCTGTTTCTGCCTTACGCGCAGGCTGCAGCGAAGTCCACTGCACCATCAACGGACTGGGCGAGCGCGCAGGAAACGCTTCACTTGAGGAAATTGTTGTTGCCCTCAAATCGCTCTACAACATAGATGTTGGACTGAAAACTGAGTTGCTTTACAGCACTTCGCAGTTGGTTTCGCGTCTTTCAGGCATCATGGTGCAGCCAAACAAAGCCATAGTTGGCGAAAACGCTTTTACCCATGAATCAGGCATACACACCCAAGGCTTACTTGAAAACCCATCCACCTACGAGTCCATCGACCCCAGCATGGTCGGCGTTACAAGACGCATATCACCCGGAAAACACAGCGGCACCCACGCAATCAAAGCCTCCGTCGAAGCCATGGGCATACACCCGACAGATGAACAGCTTAGGGAAATTTGGCAGCGAGTAAAAGTCGTTGGAGACAAAGGGAAAACAGTTTCAGACGCGGATTTGCTGGCAATCGCCGAGGCAGTAACGGGATTAGAGAAGCCCAAAGCTATCCAACTGCAGGAAGTCACCGTAGTCAGCGGAAACACCGTTACACCAACAGCGTCAGTCAGGCTTAAAGTGAATGAGAACGACATTACCGAAGCCGCAATAGGCGTAGGACCCGTAGATGCAGTCATAAACGCCGTCAAGAAAGCCGTGTTAGCAACTGAGCCCGTAACCTTGGAGCAGTATCATGTGAAGTCGATTACGGGCGGAACAGACGCCATGGTCGAAGTCGTAGTTCGCATGCGCAAAGACACCAAAACAGCTACCGCAACGGGTGTACGTGAAGACATCGTCATGGCAAGCATGGACGCAGTACTCGCGGGCATGAATGTGCTCACCGCATTAAACGGCAACGGAACAACCAAAAAAACGGAAAAACAGTAATTTTCAACCGCTTTTCTTTTTGTTTTATTTTTCCCGAATTTGTTACGAGTTCCGTCCTTAAGGAAATTCAAAAACAAGAACTAATCATTGCGAGTTAAACGCGTTGACTGCATTTGCCGTTGTTTTTTACGTGAAAAGTCTTAAAAACCACACTGCATAAAAAAGCTTGATGCAACGTGGTTGACACCGTAACTGTAGCGCTTATGATAAGCGCCTCCGTAATCATGGTTGGGTTCATAGCGGACTACCTCTTCAAAAAAACCCGCATACCCGACATGCTTATTCTGATATTCATAGGCGCCCTTGCAGGACCCATCTTAGGCGCCGTTGACCCCGGAGCAGTTCAAAGTTTCGCGCCCTACATAGCAGCTTTAGCGTTGGTTTACATCCTGTTCGACGGCGGTATGGGTTTAACCATTCACAAAGTGATGTCGCACAGCCCAAGAGCAGTAGTTTTGGCGTTAATAGCCTTCACTTTCAGCGTCCTCATAACCACCTTAATCACCATTGTCGCATTTGGAGTACCCCTTCTGTATGGTCTGCTTTTCGGAAGCATATGCGGAGGAAGCAGCTCCATAGTTGTCATATCCTTAGCTAACAAAATAAAACTCAGCGAAAAAGCATCCACAACCCTAATCTTAGAATCCGCAATAACCGACATACTCTGCATAGTCGTAAGCCTCGCAATAATCGGCTTCATAGCCACCGGACAAACAAACTACTCCGTAGTGGCTATAGAAATCGGCAGCAAATTTCTCGTCGGCGCAGGAATCGGAGTATTCGTAGGACTCATCTGGCTACTCATCATGAGACTCGTAAATTCTCTGCCCTTCTCATACATACTAACCTTAGCCGTAGTCTTATTCGCGTACGCATTCTCAGAAAGCCTTGGAGGAAGCGACGCCCTCAGCGCATTACTCTTCGGTTTAGTTTTAGGCAACGAACAGCAGATTCTTACGTTCTTTAAGCTTTCCGGCAACGGAGAAGTGGCAATAACCGACGGCTTAAGAAGGTTCGAATCTGAGGTAGCCTTCCTTATCAGAACATTTTTCTTCGTGTTTCTGGGGATAATAGCCAGCTTCTCAAGCATAAGCTTTCTACTTGTGGGCGTGTTGGTATCGGTTATGCTTTTTGTGACCAGGTACGGTGCAATATGGATATCCACCATAAGAAGTGAAATGCGGTCGGAAAGCAAACTTATGACTTCCATTCTCACGCGAGGCTTAGCTGCAGCTGTATTAGCCACGTTACCTGCACAGTATGGTCTTCCTTACGCGGACCTGTTCGTGAACACGACATTGGTCGTTATTGTATCAACAGCCATTATAGCAACCATAGGCGTCGTGGTTTACGGAAACGAAAACGGCATAAAAACATTCAAAATTAAAAAATTGAGGAATTCTACTTAGCTTTGGGGTAAGAACCCAAAATCTTGATGAACATAGCGTACTTCGTCAGAGCCTTCAACGCCTCCGCACAACGTGCTTCACAACGGTGCCCTTCAAAATCCAAGTAGAAATTGTATTCCCAAGGCTTCTGCTTAGTAGGACGCGACTCAATTTTTGTGAGGTTTATGTTTCTTTGGGCAAATTCGCCTAAAGCATGGTAAAGCGAGCCGGGCTTGTCGGCTTCTGAGAAAATTATGGAAGTTTTATCATTACCTGTCACCGGCGCATCCTCTTCAGATAACACAAAGAATCGAGTGTAGTTTTCGGTGTTGTCGGCTATGTCTTCAGCGAGGATGTGCATGTTGTAGAGTTTGGCTGCTCGTTCGCTGGCAACTGCCGCCGCGTCATGAAGACCTCTTTCCTTGAGCATCTTCACGCTACCCGCCGTATCATATGCGGACACAATTTCGCGTCCCAGTTCCTCCAGAAAAGTGCGGCACTGCGCCAACGCCTGCGGATGAGAATAAACCGTCTTAATATCCGACAAAGAGGTACCGGGGTTTACAATGAGGCAGTGCTCGATTTTGACGATGACTTCGCCGCTTACTCTCAAGTCGTATTCGAGGAAAAGGTCGTAGTTTTGGTTCACGCTGCCTTCTAAACTGTTTTCCACAGGCACAACCCCAAACGGTGTCTCCTGTTTATCTACGCTTTCAAAGACATCTCGGAAGTCGCGGCAAGGCTTAACCTGTGCGTCTGAGCCGAAGAACTGGTAAACTGCGCTTTCGCTGTAGGCGCCGCGTTCCCCTTGGAAGGCAACTTTCACTTTGTGGTTCCCTGCTTACGGTTTTTTATGAGGCACTTGTTTATGCCGTTAATCATAGCTTCCACGCTTGCCATAACGATGTCTTCTCGGGCTGCCCGAGCGGAAACAACGTTGCCCTTGTCATCTTCTACTTTGATAACAACTTCGGCTACGGCATTTGAACCGCCAGTTATGGCTTCTAAGCGGTACTCCTTCAGCCGAATCTTCTCCAAGTTATTCGTCAAGCTCTGAATAGACTTCAACACGGCATCCACGGGACCCACGCCTGTTTCGGCAGCAACGTATTCTTTGCCGTCTAAAACCAGCCTGACCGAAGCGGTAGGCAGAACTTTGACGCCCGTCATAACTGCCAAGTCGCATAAATCCACGATTTTCTCTTCGCCTATGACTTCGCCTAGAACAGCGCTTGTCAAAGCAAGAAGGTCAGCGTCAGTTACCATTTTGCCTTTATCGCCTAACTCCTTGACCCGCTGAACAATCTCTTTCAGCTGCTCATCAGTCGGGTGAATACCTATCTCTTCAAGTTCCGCTTTGATGCCACGGGTTCCAGCCAGTTTTCCAGCAACAAGCTTTCGAGTCCGCCCCACCAGCTCAGGTGCAATAGGCTCAAACGTCAAAGGCTTCTCAGTTACTCCACGCGTATGTATGCCTGACTCATGGGCAAAAGCGTTCTCGCCCACAATTGCTTTGTTTGCCTGCACGGCTATACCGGACAGGGCAGAGACCATGCGGGAAGTGCTGTAAAGCAGCTTCAGGTTAACACCCGTCGTGCAGTTACACAGCATATGCAACGCCACCACAACTTCTTCTAAAGAGGCGTTACCTGCACGTTCACCCAACCCGTTAACTGTGCAGTGAACTTGGGTTGCACCTGCCTCAACCGCGGCTAATGAATTCGCAACCGCCATACCAAAATCGTCATGACAATGAACACTAACAGGCACAGTCACGACAGTTTTCAGGTCTTCAATGAGCGTGGCCATGGTTTTCGGAGTCATAATGCCCACAGTGTCAGGAACATTCAACCTATCCATGCCTGCATCCTGCGCCGCCTTGCACACCTCTTTCAGGAAGGGCAACTCAGACCGCGAAGCATCCATGGGCGAGAATTCGCAGGTTAAGCCGTGTTTTTTGACGTATGCCACAGAATCGGCGGCTGCGGATATAACCTGCTCGGGGGTCATGTTAACGGCGTACTTCATCTGCACAGGAGAAGTTGGAATGAAAACATGTACGGCGTCGACGTTACAGTCGATGGCGGCGTCTACGTCGCCTTTGTTTGCGCGGGAGAGACCACAAATCTCCGGCTCCAACTTTGCCTTCACGATTGATTTTATGACTTTTTTTTCGCCCTCAGACGAACTGGGAAATCCAGCTTCGATTGTGTCCACGCCAAGAAGGCTCAGTTGACGCGCAATCTCTATCTTATCGTCCACAGTTAGGGAAACACCAGGCGACTGCTCGCCGTCTCTTAAAGTTGTGTCAAAAATGCGGATGGGGGTAGTTGAGAGTTGAGTTTCCATTTACATTCAACCAATTCAACCCGAATCTTGAATTATAGCATCAGCTATAGCTTCCGCCATACCCAAGGTGGTTTTGTTTCCACCTAAATCTGGAACGGTGCTCTTGGCTTTTAGGGTTTTGACTACAGCATCCTCTATAGCGGCAGCTGCTTTAAGGCAACGGTCATCGTTGTAGCGCTCGCCCAGCCACTCCAGCATCATTTTCGCCGACAAAACCATCGACAACGGATTAGCAGTCTGCTTGCCTGCACGGTTAGGTGCAGAACCATGAATCGGCTCAAACAACGCGAAATTGTCGCCTATGTTTGCGCCTGGAGCCATGCCTAAGCCGCCGACAAGCTGTGCTGCTTCGTCTGAGAGGATATCGCCGAACATGTTACAGGTACAAAGAACATCGAATTCTTGAGGCTGCTTGATTAGACGCATAGAAGCAGCGTCCACATAAAGCTCGTTAAACACGATGTCGGGGTATTGTTTGGCGACTTCTCGGCAGACACTGGCGAATAAGCCGTCGGTTACGCGCATGACGTTTGCTTTGTGTATGGCAGTAACTTTCTTTTTGCCGTTGCGCAACCTTGCCATTTCAAAAGCACGTTTAGCAATGCGTTCACAAGCGCCCTTAGTTATAACCCGCAAACATAGAGTGGTATTGCCGTCGATGGAGTATTCTAAGCCTTTGTAGACGTCTTCAGTGTTTTCCCTAACAAAGAACATGTCTATGTCGGGTCGCGCGGAAACAGCGGCAGGATAAGTCTTGATTGGACGCAAGTTAGCGTACAGGTCAAACATCAAACGCAACTTAACAATCACGTCAGCTGCGGTTTCACCCACTGGACCCTTCAGGCATGCATGGGAGTCTTTGATTTTCTGGACACTGTCTTCAGGGAGAGGAACACCGCGTTTTTCGTTGCAGGTGTCGCCTGCTTCGGCGTAAATCATGTTAAGTTTTATGCCAAATTTCTGTTGTGCTGCATCTAGGATTTTTAGGGTGGCTTCGGTTAGTTCTGGCCCTATACCGTCGCCTTCAATTACAGATATTTTGTATTCGTTCATTGCTTATTCAGCCTCTTTCGTAAGTTTTCGATTAATCCACCGTCAGAAAGAATCTCCATGATGAATGGAGGCAGCTTGGTTCCCTGCAACGTCTTTCCTTTGGTGATGTCTTCTATTTTGCCCGCTTCCAAATCGACAGACAACTCGTCGCCGTCACTCACGGCTTCGGAGAGTCCTTTGCATTCGATGACGGGTAAGCCGATGTTTATGCTGTTACGGTAGAATATACGCGCAAACGACTCCGCCAGCACACATTGGACGCCCGCGTTCTTTAGCGCGAGGGGTGCTTGTTCTCTGCTGGAGCCGCAGCCGAAGTTTTTGCCGCCGACCACTATAACACCTTTTTCGGCTTTCGCGGGAAACTGGGGGTCTAAGCCTTCCATGGCGTGTTTCCCTAACTCTTTGGGGTCAATTAGTGACAGCCATTTGCCAGGCAGAATTACGTCTGTGTCGATGTGGTTTCCGAATTTTATAGCAGGTCCTTTAACTGAGTTCATTTTCTAGGCCTCCAGTTTGCTTGGGTCAGTTATCTTGCCAGTTAACGCTGAAGCAGCGACCACCGCGGGTGATGCCAAGTAGACGTTGGCTTCGGGGCTGCCCATTCTGCCGATGAAGTTCCTGTTCGACGTGCTGACGCAGACTTCGCCTGACGCCAACAAACCGATGTGCCCACCTAAGCATGGTCCGCAGGTTGCGCCACACATTAAGGCGCCAGCTTCTGTGAAGATTTCCACTAAGCCCTCTTTTATCGCTTGAGCAAAAACCTCTTGGGAAGCAGGAATAACCAACGCGCGACCGCCTGTTTTAACTTTTTTGCCTTTCACGATTTGGGCGGCAGCGCGCAGGTCTTCGATTCTGCCGTTGGTGCATGAACCGATGAAGGCTTGGTTGATTTTGACATCGCCAACTTTGCTTATTGGTTTGACGTTATCTACTGAGCTTGGGCAAGCAACCTGAGGCTCTAAGTCTGAAACATCAATTTCGACGGCTTTTTCGTATTTGGCGTCGGCGTCGCTCTTCCACTGCTCTATTGAAAGCTTATTGCTTGGCACTCGGGATTCTAGGAATTTGCGGGTGGTTTCGTCGGGTTCTACGATGCCGTTTTTGGCGCCCATTTCAACTGCCATGTTACAGACGGTCATTCTACCCGCTATGCTCATCTCTCGCATGGTTTGACCCGTAAATTCTACACTCTTGTAAATCGCGCCATCTACACCGACTTTTCCAATCATGTACAGCACCAAGTCTTTGGGTGTAGTGTACTTAGGGAATGTTCCGTTCACGTTGAACTTGATGGCTTCAGGAACCTTCATCCACAGCTTACCCGTGGCAAAAACGGCTGCAGCTTCAGTTGAACCTATACCAGTAGAGAAGGAACCAAACGCGCCGTAGGTACATGTATGCGAGTCAGCGCCTACTATCAGAGCGCCAGGGGTTACGTAGCCTTTCTCAGGCATAACTTGATGGCATATACCGCCTTCGCCTACGTCGTAGAGGCGGATGGCTTGTTCTTTGGCGAATTTGTGGAGCATTTTATGCAGTTCAGCCATCTTCACTGACTCCGCTGGAATCTGATGGTCCAAAATTATGACTACTTTTTTGTTGTCCCAAACTTTTGAAACGCCTATCTTTTTGAAGGCTTCAATGGCTAAAGGACCGGTTAAGTCATGGACCATAACGTAATCTACGTTTGCGTCCACGATTTCGCCTGCTTGCACAACAGGTTTGCTTGAGGCTTTAGCCAAGATTTTTTCTGAAATGTTCATTTTTGTTCCTCTCTCGGTTTCTGTGATTAAATCACTTTTATCTACTGAGTCCCACTTTTCGTGTGTCGGCAAGTTAAGTGTTTCTCTGAACAAGTAACCATTGGAATGGTGTTACATGAATAGTCCAACTAGGTTACATGTTTAACTTGCTTACGCCGTTGTATGTAGCTCTGTTAAGTTTGAAAGAAAGGGAGAGATTACTCGTCGAGTTGTACGCCTCTAGCTCCTCGCGAAAGCGCCGTTATGCCTGTACGAGCCAGTTCGATGATACCGAAGGTTTTCATCAAATTCAGGAAAGCGTCGATTTTGTCGGAGGTTCCAGTGATTTCCACTATCAAACTTTCAGGGGAAACGTCCACGATGCGCCCGCGGAAAACTTGCACGCAGCTGATGATGTCGGGTCTTTCTTTTAGACTGGGCACGTTAATCTTGACCAAAGCCAATTCACGCGTGACGATATTTGTCGGCTCTAACTCAGCGACGCCCACAACGTCTACGAGTTTGTCCAGTTGCTTGATTACTTGGTCAAGGGTTTTTTCGTCGGCATTCACGGTTATGGTTATTCGGGAAAGATCTTTCTGATCTGTGGCGCCAACTGTGATGCTTTCGATGTTAAAGTTTCGTCTGCGAAACAGATTAGCTACGCTGTGAAGTACACCGGGCTTGTTTTCTACAATTGCGGAAACTACACGGGTGTTTGCGTTTTCCATTTAGTAATCCCCTCTTTGTTGAGGCAAGCCGCAGCCTGGAGGAACAAACGGCACCACGTCTTCCTCAGAACCGATGGGTACATCGATTACTGTAGTGACTTTGCTTTTAAGTGCTTTTTTAATTGCCGTCTGGAATTCAGGCATTGAGACCACGCGTACGCCTTGTGCACCGTAGGCTTCGGCTAGTTTGACGAAGTCAGGGGATTTACCTAGGTTGACGGCCATGTAGCGGCGTTTGTAGAGCATGCGTTGCCACTGCGCTACCATGCCAAGCACTGAGTTATTCAAGACGATTACAATTACAGGTATGTCTTCTTCTACGGAACAGGCAAGTTCGTTTTCTGTCATCAGGAAGCTGCCGTCACCAGCGATATCTACTACTGGTCGGTCAGGGCAAGCAACTTTGGCGCCTAAGGCTGCAGGGAATCCAAAACCCATTGTTCCTAGTCCACCTGAGCTGATGAAGGTTCGAGGTTTCAGCGATCTGAAGTAGAGCGCAGACCACATCTGGTTTTGTCCTACTTCCGTTGTAATGATGGCGTTTTCAGGCAGCATCTTTCTAAGTTCAGTAAGCAGCATTTTGGGGGCTACATCTTTGGGTAACTCTTTCATCAACGGGCTGAGTTGTTCTTTTGTCTCTTTTACCCGTTTTGACCATGCGGAGTTGGTTTTTTTCTGCAGTTTCTTGGTTAAGGCTTCGTGCAGAACCTTTAAGGTAGTTTTGGCGTCGCCCACTATTGGTATGTCTACGTCAACATTTTTCCCGATTTCCGCTGCGTCAATGTCCACATGTATTATTTTGGCTCCGGCACAGAAAGTGTCCAGATTAGCGGTTGCTCGATCTGAGAAGCGTGTTCCCACGGCTAACAGGACATCTGCTTCTGACATCAAGCGGTTTGCGGCAGGGTTTCCGTGCATACCAATACTGCCAACCGACATTGGGTGAGCTTCGGATATTGCGCCTTTGCCCATGAAAGTGGTTGCTACTGGAGCCATGAGTAAGTCGGACATCTGCGCGAGTTCGTCGGATGCACCTGCGATGATTATTCCGCCGCCCGCTAAGATTACGGGTTTTTCTGCGTTAGCAAGAAACTTGACGGCGCGGCTGATTTGAGCTAGATCTGGGTAGGTTATGAGGTTGTATCCGCGTGCGTCGATTTTGTTTGTGAATTCAATTTCTGCTGTTTCTACTTGCACGTTTTTTGGCAGGTCGATGAGTACAGGTCCGGGTCTGCCTGTGGTTGCAACGTGGAAGGCAGTGTTGACGATTGTTGGGATTTCAACGGCTGATCTGGGTTGGTAATTTTGTTTGGTTATGGGGGTTGTTATGCCGATTATGTCAGCTTCTTGGAAGGCGTCTCTACCTATCATGTAAGAGGTGTTAGCGCCTGTGGAGGGAACTTGCCCCGTTAGGGCGATAACTGGGCTGCTGTCCATGTACGCGTTGGCTATACCCGTGACTAGGTTAGTTGCACCTGGTCCTGAGGTTGCCATGCATACGCCTGGTTTTCCTGAGGCTCTTGCGTATCCTTCGGCTGCGTGGGCTGCGCCTTGTTCGTGTCGGGCAAGTATGTGTCGGATGTTTGTGTTTCCGCAGAGAACGTCGTATATAGGCAAGACTGCGCCGCCTAGAATTCCGAATACTGTGTCTACTTTTTGTTTTTCAAGGGCTTGAATTAGGGCGTTTGCTCCTGTGGTTTTGGTCATGTGTTTTGGCTCCTTATGTTACCTATGATAGTTTGGGTTGTTTTTGAAAACTGAGATTTTGGAGTTGGGGAGGAATCATGTTTGGGCTGCTTAGAGGGTAAGCTGGACAAAACGGCGAACGAATACTGTACAGAGGTGACGATCCCTCACGTTCTTTCCTCCAAGATATAAGTTCCATTTTGATACGTTGAAATTCAAATAAAAATGTTGTGGTTTTTAGTTCGGTGTGTTTCAAAATGATGTTGTTGCTTTTTTGATTATTTTGTTTGCTGTGTTTCTTTTAGTTGGTTGTGTGTGCAACGGTTGAGGGGGGAGGTGGTTGTTTACACGTTTTGATATACGTTTTGTTTATACATGGTTGTTTTTGTTTTGTGTGGTTGTGGGTGTTTGCTGTGTGACTTCGTTTCTGTTTGTTTTGCCGTGTGGTTTGGTTGTTTGGCTTGTTTCTGTTTGGATACTTGGTTTTGGGCTGCGGTTGTTCTTCCACTTCTGTGCAAAGCGCCATGTTGCGTTCTGCTGGTTACGGGTGTGGGGACATGTTGACTGACAGTTGTTTCCACTATCAGGTTTCTGGTTTCGTGGCGATGCATATCGAAAACAGGACACTTTTGTGTTAGAGCATTGACTTCCAAAGCCGTACATAGAAACACGACAATTAACTAAAAAAACTTCGCATTTAGAAAGGGTTTGCTGGGGCTCTGGAACGGAAATCTATAGGAGAGAAGAAATGAAAACCCAACAAACAAGTTGGAATTGTCATTTCCAGAGCCCACTCAGCCCCAATTTAAAGTCCTATGCAAATTTTATCTTAACAAAAAAGGAA
>JAOZHZ010000013.1 GCA_026014615.1 Candidatus Bathyarchaeota archaeon
CCCCACAGAAAAAATACAAGAAGGCAAAGCAACAATACTGGTACCCAAACTCAGCGAATACAAACAAAAAGCATCAGATTACGCACCTTCAAAAGCTCCTGTCTTCTACAACCCAGTAATGGAACTAAACAGAGACTTTGCCGTTGTTGCCCTGCAGACATTCCAAAGAAAAGTCAAACGAGAACTTTACGTTTCCGAACCCATGACCGGATGCGGACTGCGAGGAGTAAGACTTGCAGTCGAAGTCGAAGGCATACAAAAAGTCGTAGTTAACGACCTTAACCCCCAGGGCATAAAACTTGCCAAACACAACGCACAGATTAACGGCGTTTCAGACCTTTTCGAAGCAGAAACTGAAGGCGCGAACCTTTTTTTGACCCAGCACTCGGCCCCAAAAACACGCTTTGATTACGTGGACGTTGACCCCTTTGGCCCGCCGGTGCCCTTTATGGACTCTGCACTACGAGCAATGCGCAACAAAGGATTACTGGCTTTAACGGCCACGGACATGGCACCCTTATGCGGAGTACACCCCAGAGCATGCCTAAGAAAGTATGGAGGAACCCCCCTGCGCACAGAATACTGTCACGAACTTGCAATCCGACTACTCTGCGGCTGTTTAACCATGATGGCTGCAAAACACGAAACCGGAATCAAAATAATGTTTAGCCACAGCAACGACCATTACATCAGGGTCTATGCAACAATCGAGCATGGAGCCAAAAAAGCAGACAAAAGCATACAACAAATGGGATACATTTTACACTGCTTTTCATGCATGCACCGAGAAACAGTTACTGGAATAACCTCACCCATCAAACGAGTCTGCCCAACATGCGGAAAAAAACTAAACCCTGCAGGCCCCCTGTGGCTGGACAAAATCGCTGACGAAAACTTTTGCTCATCAATGATGCAAGAAATAAACAAACTAAACCTCAAACAACAAAAACGAATACTAAAAACTGCAACCCTAATCAAAAACGAAGCAAACGCCCCCGCTACATACTACAGGGTAGACCAAATCTGCGACAAACTGAATCTGCCGGTTCCCCCACAAAAAAAAGTGCTAGAAAAAATACAAGAAGCAGGCTACCAAGCAGTTTTAACTCACTTTAACAGCCGGGGATTCA
>JAOZHZ010000010.1 GCA_026014615.1 Candidatus Bathyarchaeota archaeon
GGTACAAAATGTTATTTAGAGTTTTTAAACCTCAATGTTAGCGAAAAGACACTTAAGGAAGATTTGTTTTTCTCAATCAAAGGAGCGGGGGTCGCCGAGCCAGGTCAAAGGCGCAGGCTTCAGGAGCCTGTCCCGTAGGGGTTCGTGGGTTCGAATCCCACCCCCCGCACCAATTGTTTAAGTTGCCTTTTGTTTCTGAAAGTTTATCATGTAGTTGTATCCGAAGTCAACTATGCTTGTTTTTTCGAAACCGTGCTGTTTCAGTGTGTCTTCGACTTCTGCTGGCGACAAACGCATGTATAGGGGCGGACCAAACGGCTGAACTTCTTTTTTGCAGTTAATAATTGCCAGTTGCCCATCCGTTTTCAATACTCGATAGATTTCGCCGAATAACGCTTTCCCATCTTTAGCAAGACCAATTATATGGAGTACAGTAGCCATGAAACAAACGTCAACGGAGTTGTCGTCTATTGGCAGTGGACTGGTAATGTCCGAAACAACATTGAAGAGATTGTTGACTCCTTCAGAATCAGCCCGCTCTGTTAAGCCGTCGACCAATGCTTTTGACTTGTCTAAGGCGTATACCCGTCCAGAATCGCCAACAATTCCTGAAGCATGCAACGCATAATCGCCTCGTCCACAACCCAAATCAAGAAAATGGTCGCCCTCTTTGAGTTTGAGTTCCCTGAAAACATGTTGGGGGTCATGCATGTGGTAGCTGCTTTTGCCGTGTCTACGCCCTTTCAGTTCATCAATGTTGAGGCTCCATCTGTTGCCCATGTCGTTATTCACTTTGGAGCGTTTCCTCCCTGTCTTTTGTGGTGTTCTGGATTATTTTGATGCTGAACGCAAATGCCGCCGTCAATATGGCTGCGTTTAGAAGGAACGGTGCTGTTAATCCTGAAAAGTCGAAGAGGAAGCCGCCGATGAGCGGTCCCAGAATTGTTCCCATGCTTGACACCGAGTTAAGTATCCCCATACTGTTTCCTTGTTCGGTTGCGGTGCTTCTTTTGGAAACATAACTTCTGACCGCCGTCAACAGGGTTCCTATGCCACATGCTACCATGGTAACGGAAGTCATGAAGACAAAAAAGTTTGAGGTCAGAGACATAGTCAACATTCCCAGAGTCATGAGAAATGTTCCTGCTGCAATGAGTTTGGCGTCGCCAAGTTTTTGCGCAACTTTTGCGATTACGAATCCTTGCAACACGATTTCGGTTAATCCAATATACATGAACAGGTAAGACATTTCCACTGTTCCAAACCCGAAAAGAGTTGAGCCAAGTAATGGCAAAATAACTGGAATTGCTGAATGGGTAACTCCTTGAATGAAGAAAATCGTTAACACCAGCCCTATCTGGGGTCGCGAGAACATTTCTTTCATGTTTTTTGGGAGCTTGTAGAAGTACTCTAAAGTGCCCGCTTTTTTGTTTGGTTGCCTGTGAGTTATGGTTTCTGGTAGAAAGAAGGAAACAAACAGGAGATTCAACAGGGTTAATGTGACGGCTGCGATTCCGGGCGCCCAGAAACCGAAGATACTTAGTGAGCCTCCGATGGACGGTCCAATTATCAGTCCTGCTCCGTGAGCTGCACTTACTCTGCCAAGTCCTTTGGTTCTTTCTTTTGTGTCCGTTATGTCCGCGATATAGGCTTGTGCTACAGCTCCCTCTGTTGCTATCCCCGCAACTATTCTGGAGAGAAGAAGCAACGCAAAGGAGTCTGCTACTGTAAAAAGAATGAAGCTCATGCTGGAAACAAGAATAGATGCTACGAGAATCGGTTTTCTTCCCCTGTTGTCTGATAACCGTCCTAATATCGGCGAGAAAATGAATTGCATCACGCAAAATGCGGCGGTGAGTATTCCAATCCAGAATGCTCCGACGTTGAATGTTGCTGCGTAAAAGGGGATGAGAGGAATCACCATCCCGAAGCCTGTCATGTCTATGAAAACTGTCATGGCTATCAAAAGGTTAGGAGAAATGCCAAGTCGACTTCGCTTGCTTCTATTGGTGTCCAAGTTTTCCTTCATTGTCTCTGTCCCCAACTATGCGTGAATAACGCTTTCAAGCGCATTTCAAATAGAGTCGGGTTTACCTCAGGCGCTTTTACGTCAGTTTTTGCAGTTCATCTCTCGCTTTAGAGACTACTTCTTTGATTTTGTCCGTGTCCATGCCCGTTGCCTGAAGCCTAGAAATTTCGCTGATGAGTGGGCTGAGGATGTCCAAGTTTTCAACGAATGCGACGTGGAAGTCTTTGGATAGTGCTACGGTGAAGTCTTCGAAGGTGTTGTGAGCCAGTAGGATGGATTCGCGGACTTTTTGAGAGATTTGCTCTTTCAATTCGTCATGTTTCTGGATGATTTCTTTTCCTTTATCCGTGATTTCGTAGAGTGTCTTGTTGCCTGCCTTTTTTCCGATTACCCACCCTTCGTTTTGCATGGACTTCAGCAGGGGGTAAACTGATCCTGTGCTGGGTTTTTCGCCGGTTAGCACTTCAACTCTTTTGATGATTTGGTATCCGCTGACGTTTTTCATGGAGATTATTTTTAGCATGCACATTTTGAGTAAGCCTTTAATCATGTCACCACA
>JAOZHZ010000019.1 GCA_026014615.1 Candidatus Bathyarchaeota archaeon
GGAATGGGGCTTAACTCATGTTTCTATCTGTCCAGATGCAGTGGTTCTTGATGTTGGTTGCGGCGGAGGCAAAAACGTCAGCCGCCTCGCCAATCGAGCTCCGAACGGAAAAGTATACGGTGTTGATTATTCAGAAGACAGCGTTAAAGTTGCAACGGAACAAAACAAGAAGCTAATCAAAGCAGGCAGAGTCAAAATTCTTCACGGCTCTGTAGAAACTCTACCTTTTCCTGACAACTTCTTTGACCTCGTTACTGCAGTGGAAACGTATCATTTTTGACCTGACCTATTTGAGAACCTAAAAGAAATACGCCGTGCTCTAAAATCAGAAGGACAAATACTGTTTATCAACGAAGCATACAAACATGAGAAATTCGAAAAACGGAATAAGAACTTTGCAGAATTAGGCAACTTCAAGTATCATTCACCAGAAGAATATCTACAGTTTTTGAGTAATTCGGGGTACGCTGTCGTCGAGATTAATGTGCTTGAAGATAAAAACTGGATTGCCGCTAAAGGGAAAAAGCAACATTGACAAATTTTCAATATCTACTCTGTTCCCTTTGGATTTCTTAGGTTTCTATTTTAACACCTAGTTTTTGTTGGTTTTGTTTTTGTACCGCTTTTTTTTCGGGCAAGCTATAGACGTACCTAGAGGGTAATGATTGTACCATAACTCAAGGAGAACAGAGTGTTTGAGTAACAAAACAATCTACCCCTTCAGTGCTATCGTCGGTCAAGATAAAATGAAACTGGCTCTTATTCTAAATGCAATCAACCCAAAAATCGGCGGTGTACTACTTCGCGGCGAAAAAGGAACTGGCAAATCCCTAGCTGTACGTGCCTTGGCAAATCTACTCCCAGAAATAGACGTGACCGCTGACTGCCCTTTTCACTGTGACCCTGCTCGCCCCAAAGACATGTGTGACTTTTGCAACGCCAAAGTGATACAGGGCAAAAGACTACCCACAACTAAACGTTTTATCTCGGTAGTAGAGTTACCCGTCGGTGCCACCGAAGACCGCCTAGTCGGCACTATAGACATAGAGAAAGCTATCAAAACAGGCGAAAAACATTTCGACCCCGGCATATTGGCTCAAGCAAACAGAAACATCCTCTATATCGATGAAGTGAATCTTTTAGATGACCATCTGGTGGATGTTCTACTTGACGCCGCTGCAATGGGCGTTAATTTTGTTGAACGCGAAGGCGTTTCTTTTAGTCACCCCTCACAGTTCGTTTTAATAGGAACCATGAATCCTGAAGAAGGTGAACTCCGTCCTCAACTTTTGGATCGATTCGCTTTATCGGTGGAAGTTAAAGGCATACCATACAGGGAAGCCCGTGCTGAAATAGTACGCCGCCGGGTTGCTTTTGAGAGCGCCCCAGCGGCTTTTGTTGCTTCTCAGCTTGAAAATCAAGAATTAATCCGCCGAAAAATCACCATGGCTGCTCAGCTTTTGCCTAAAGTACAGTTAAACCCGCAGTTGCTTGATTTAATAACACAGATATGTACTGACTTCGGCGTGGATGGCCATCGTGCAGACATAACCATGTACAAAACGGCCTGCACAATTGCTGCTTACAAGGGGCGAACAAACGTTGTTGAAGAAGACATCAAAGAAGCTGCTGAACTGGTGCTTCCCCACAGACAACGCCGCCAGCCTTTCGAAGAACCTCATATGGAACAACAGCAGGTTCAAGACAGTATTGAAAAATGGAGTAAGTCCAACCAATCACAGCCTCAGGACAGCGACCGTTCACAGACTCCTGATTCTCCCCCTAAACATGAAAATCCACAAAAAGAACAGGTCTTCCAAGCCGATAAACCCTACACTGTAAAACCTCTTTCTACACCTGTTCTCGACGAATTTCAGCAACACAATTCAGGGCGCAGGTCAAAAACGCTCAGCAACTCTAAAAACGGTCACTACGTATCCAGCACTCTCCCCAAAGGAAAAATTGAAGATTTAGCTTTTGACGCAACTTTGCGTGCGGCGGCACCTTTTCAAAAACGCCGAAAAGAAGACTCCGACGGCCAAACAGCGCTTTTAATCGAAAAATGCGACCTGCGCGAAAAAATCCGAAAAAGCAAGATAGGCAACCTAATTGTCTTCGTGGTTGATGCTAGCGGCTCTATGGCTGCGCAAGAACGGATGAATACCACTAAGGGCGCGGTTCTTTCCCTTCTACTCGATGCTTATCAGCGGCGAGACCGCGTCGGCATGGTAGTATTTAGAAAAGATACAGCTAAACTAATTCTTCCTCCAACTAACAGCGTTGAGTTGGCACAGAAATATTTAGCCAAGCTACCTACAGGTGGACGGACTCCATTGGCACACGGGTTAAAACTTGGCATGGAAACCGCCAAACTCTGGATGCGGTATGATGATATGGTTCCTCTTCTGGTTCTGGTTTCAGATGGGCGTGCAAACGTAAACTTTGGCGGTGGAGACCCAATTGCTGATGCAAATGGTATTGCACGGGAAATAGCTTCCGAAGGCATCCAATCAATTGCAGTTGACACGGAGCGAAGCTTCATCAATTTTGGGCTGGTGAAGCAGATATCCAAGGCAATGAGCGCTAAATATCTGCGTTTAGAAGAGTTAAACGCCGCACCCATCGCATCGGCTGTTCAAAATACACTTTGTCATAATCAAAAAAGCACTTTAAACAATTAGGAGGGAGGTGATAAAATTGAAAAAAACATCTTTTGTAGCCACAGTAGTTATCATCGGAATAATAATCATTGCATCGATCTATGGAACCTACAGTCTACTATCTACATCACCATCACCCTCTCCTACACTAACTCCGTCTGCTTCGCCATTGTCCACTAATAAGCCGACATCATCGCCTACCTCGTCTACATCTTCTTCCAATCCAGCAGCCTCTTCAGCAGTACCTACTTCAAATCCAACTACCAGTCCCACCCCTGTTCCAACTAGTGTGACCGTTACCGATGGTGCGGGAAACACTATGACTATACCGCTTCCAGTGACAAAAATTGCTGTACTTGATGGAGGCATAGCGGAGGTTCTTTGTGCCATGGGTGCACAAAATCTGATTGTCGGTCGAACTGATGGCTGTACATTACCGCCATCCATTCTAAGTGTGCCTTCATTTGGCGATAATGATTATGCACCGAACGTTGAGGGGCTTCTAACGCTTGATCCAGATGTTATATTCGCCGGTCCCATGTTGCCCTATAACACTGCCGCTTATGAGCAACTTAAAAATGCTAACATATCAATCTACATCTTTAGCACAACCCCGTATGAACGACAAACGCCCCCTGAAATGACTGCTGAGGAACTCCGCAATGCTCAGACGCCCATAGATTACATATGCGGATTTATGCAAAACATTACTTCAATCGTGGGTCATCAGGCTGAAGTAGATGAGTATGTCGAGTGGGCGCAGAGCTACAACACACTCGTTAGAGAACGCCTAGCAACACTAACGTCTGATCAAAGACCCAAAGTCTTAATTGAAGAGCATCAGGCATACCAATCCATCGTTTCTCTACGTGCATACCAAGCTGGCGGAATAAACATCGGTGAAAATCAGACGACTTATTCAGCTATTCTGAGTCCTGAATTTGTGGTTGAACAGAACCCCTCGGTTATCATACATATGATTTCGAGCACCAGCCATAACGTGAATGACTTCATCGCTGCAAGAAACGAGGTACTTACCCGATCTGCAATTCAAAACGTGGACGCAGTAAAATATGACAGGGTCTATGTCTGTGACTTTTCCGCAAGAAGTGGCATACGCTGTGTAGTCGGCTACCTCTACTGGGCAACTTGGCTTCAGCCAAGCCTCTTCTCAGACATAAACCCAGCCGCGGTGAATCAGGAGCTTAACCAGCAGTTTTTCGGAACCGCCATCGCAGGAACGTTCGTGTATCCATGACAACAACTGCAGAACTCAAGAAAATCTACAGTAAAAGTAAGAAGCGTAAGCTTCTTGCAATTTTCTCTGTTTTTATAGCAGTAATAATAGTATTGATCGTTTCCATTAGTTACGGTGCGGGTTCTCCACGTCTGCCTGAAGCCTTCCAAGTTATTTTATCCCGCTCCCTTCCGTTTTTACATCTTAATCCTGGTTCTGACTTAGCCCAGTATATAATTTGGGATATACGACTTCCCCGAATCGTTATGGCTCTAATCGCTGGAGCAGGACTCGCTGCCGCTGGAGTCTCCATGCAAGGCATCCTGCGTAATCCGCTTGTTTCTTCTTATGTTTTGGGAATTTCTTCTGCGGCAGGGTTTGGCGCTGCATTAGCCATAGTTTTCGGCGTAGGCGTCATATCTTTCGCTGGGGGCTACTTGGTTGTCGGTAATGCCTTCCTGTTCTGTTTGGTTGCCATGGCGATTGTTTATTCGATTGCCCGGATACGTGGTATGTCCTCAGAAACCGTGATTTTAGCGGGTGTAGCTATTGGTTTTCTTTTTTCTGCTCTTTTGTCTTTGATTCAGTATATTTCGCCTGCGCCTGAAGCGGTAAGTGCTATAGTTTTCTGGCTTTTAGGCGGGCTGTATTCAGCAACATGGGACAAAATTTTGATTTGTCTGCCTATTGTTGCCTTTACGATTATTCTTATGATGACGCAATCTTGGGACATCAACGTTATGAGTATGGGTGAAGATGTGGCAACAAGTTTAGGCGTCAACTCCAAACGCGTATTAACCCTGAATATGCTCTTAGAAACAATAGCAACGGCAAGCATAATCGCTTTTACAGGCATCATAGGTTTCGTCGATTTGATTGCTCCTCATATCGCAAGGATGCTTTTGGGTAGTGACCACAGATACCTTATCCCTTGCAGTATTGGTGTTGGTGCGTTTATGCTACTTGCCTCGGATACGGTGGCGCGGCTGATATTTATGCCCACCGAGCTTCCGGTTGGAATCCTCACTTCTCTGCTCGGTGTTCCATTCTTCATCTATCTTTTGATAAGTAAACGGAGGCGAAGTTTCGGATGAAACTAACTATAAACAAACTTTCATTCAACTACGCTGCTGCTCCAATCTTAAAAGACATAGAACTAGAAGTCCGACTGGGCGAAGTGTTAAGCATTGTGGGACCAAACGGTTCAGGCAAAAGTACCCTGCTAAAATGCATTAATCGTATCTTGAAGACCAAACAAAATACTATACTAATTGACGACCAAGACACACGCAAACTAACTCTCAAGCAGTTATCTATGCTTATGGGGTATGTGCCTCAGAGTTCAACGAGCACTTTTCCTTTCACCGTTTTTGATGTGGTGCTAATGGGCAGAAAACCCTACATTCACTGGAACATAGGCGAACGTGACAATGAGATTGTGGCGGAGATGCTGGATTTTCTTGGCATCAGTCACCTTGCGATGCGCCACTTCACTGAACTCAGCGGCGGAGAACAACAAAAAGTCATCGTCGCCCGCGCATTAGCACAACAGCCTCAATTTTTGCTTCTTGATGAACCAACTAGTTCACTCGACATTAAACATCAGCTAGAGATTCTTTGTATGTTAAAAAGTTTGGCGCAGAGCAAAGACCGCTCTGTTATTGTGTCGATGCATGATTTGAATTTAGCCAGCCGATTCTCTGATCGCATGTTGATGCTTAAACAAGGTTGCATATACGCCGTGGGCACGCCTGAAGCTGTGTTGACAGAGAAAAACATTGAAGCCGTCTATGGCATTAAGGCAACTGTTACTACTTCAATCATCGGTAAACCCCAGATTACCCCTTTGGTGACTGGGCAGCACATTTCTTTGTTTCCTAAATTGTCAAATGAAGGAAAACAAAGGGAGGTAAAAAAAACATGACACAAATTAAAATCGCATTTGTAACTACAATTCCCCTCGAAGCAGGACCCGCTGTATCAGCGACTAAATCCATAAACGAAAAAAATTTCAACACCGTTGAGTTGTCTCTCTTAAGCGGTGGCGACTTCCGTGAATTGGGCGGACTTGAAGAGTTCATTCGCTTCTCCCAGAACGCCCATGTCGTTATTGTGCATTTGATGGGAGACCTCCCTGAGCTGGACCGACTTACAACAGCCGCTAAGAAAAACAATGTGCCCATTAGTGTCATCGCCCCACATTCAGGCGACATCGAAACACTGTCAACCGTAGATCCCGAAGATCATAAAAAAATCTCACATTACATTAACTACGGTGGTAAAAAGAACTTTGAAAACCTCCTCTTATATTTAGCCAACCGTTTCGTCGGCACCAGCTTTGATGTTGCTGCTCCAACCACGCCTCAATGGGAAGGAATCTACCACCCCGACTTCGATTATATCCCTACCTTAGAGGAATACGTTGGGAAAAAAGTTGATCCTATCCGAGTTACGGTGGGCGTCTGGTTCCATCAAGTTTACTGGCAAGGCGCAAACACAAGCTTCATCGACAGCTTAGTCAGAGAAATCGAACGGCAAGGTGCAAATGTCATTCCGGTTTTCTTTGGTGGACCAAAAAACCCCGCTTTGGGGATCAAAGGTTTAGATTGGGTGATTGATACTTACTTTATGAAAGAGGGCAAACCAACCGTTGATGTTGTTGTAAGCACTATGTCTCACTCGCTCTCGGTATCACTGTCTGGCACCGACGCTACCGTTGCTCTAACGAGACTAAATGTTCCCCTCATTAAGGCAATTACGGCCTGCAACACCTTTGAAGAATGGCGCGATTCTTCTCAAGGACTAAGCGTTTTAGATGTTATTGCAAACGTCACCATGTCTGAATTCGACGGTGCGTTGATCACCGTGCCCATTGCGGCTATGGATTTCTCGCAAACAATCCCCTCGACTGGAACCCGCATAATCAAGTTTGACCCCATCTCTGAACGAATCACTAAACTGGCTAGTTTAAGCATAAAATGGGGCAAACTTCGTCACATGGCAAACAAAGACAAGAAAGTAGCCATAATCCTTCACAATTACCCGCCCCGAAACGACACCATCGGTCACGCTTTCGGCTTAGACTCCTCCGCTTCAGTCATGAACATACTTAAAGACTTAAAGCAGCAAGGCTACAAGCTGGATTCACTACCTGAGAACAGCAAACAACTGATGGATACCATAATTAATGGGTTGACCAACGACCGCAGATGGGCTAGCCCTCACGAACTCTCCGAACGGGCACTGGCCAAAATTTCTGCTGGACAGTACGAGCAGTGGTTTAACGAGTTGCCGCTGGATGTTTCAGCTAAAATGACTCAGAGTTGGGGTCCACGTCCTGGCAAGCTTTTCACTTACGATGGAAAACTGCTGGTTGCGGGTATATTAAATGGTAACGTCTTCATCGGGATGCAGCCGCCTCGGGGCTTCCTAGAGAACGCCGCAAGCATATACCATAGCCTTGACATCTCTATGCCCCACCACTACCATGCATATTACCGCTGGGTACGCGACATCTTCAAAGCAGACGTTATCATGCACATTGGTACCCACGGAACCTTGGAGTGGTTGCCCGGCAAATCTGTGGGTCTCTCAGCCTCCTGTTCCCCCGACATAACCATCGCGGATTTACCCAACATTTACCCCTATGTCATAACTAACCCGGGGGAGGGGACGCAGGCTAAGCGGCGTAGTTACTGCTGCATCATTGAACACCTCGTTCCAGCCATGCATAACGCGGATTCCTACGAGGAACTTGCAAAACTGGAAGTTCAACTACAGGAATACTACCAAGCAAAAACCTTGAACCAAGACAAACTGCCTATCCTGCAGGAGCTTATTTGGGAAAACGTAGTTCAAGCTAAACTTGACAAAGACCTCTTGGTTAGCCAAGAAGGTGCCTTTGCTGATTTCGATAAGTTCCTAGAACAACTGCATGCTTACCAAAATGAACTCTCAGATGCGCAAATTCGGGATGGGTTGCATACTTTAGGAGAAGCGCCAACCGGTTCGCGTCTCGACGAGTTTTTGGTTACGTTAACGCGGCTAAGCAACGGTTCGGTGCCTTCGCTACGACAGTCCCTTGCAGAGCTACAGGGTTATGACTATGAAGATTTGCTGGCGAACCGAGGTAAACTTGGAGTGGACGGCAGAACCAATGGCGATAAACTCAAAGAGCTAAACAGCCTCTCCATACAGCTAATTCAAAAACTCCATGCTGAAGGTTTTAACAAACAGCAAATCCCTAAAATAATAAACGATGTTCTCAGCAAAGACAGTGTCAAAGTACACAAGGTTCTCTCTTATATCGCCGTTTTTATTGCGCCCGCTTTAGAGGCAACTATCAACGAAGTAACCAACGTGATTGCAGCCGCCTCTGCAAGTTACATACCTTCTGGGCCGTCAGGGTCGATTACCCGCGGCATGGCAGATATTTTGCCCACCGGCAGAAACTTTTACTCCGTTGACCCAAGGACTATTCCAACAAGCGCTTCATGGCAGGTTGGCGTAGCACTAGGAGACTCTTTGATGGAACGCTACCTCAAAGAAGAAGGCAAATACCCCGAAAACATAGGCATAATCATTTGGGCTACTGACACCATGAAAACCAGAGGCGACGACATAGCCGAAATCCTTTATTTAATGGGTATGAAACCCGTGTGGGAAGAGTCTAGTGGTCGCGTAGTGGGCGTCGAAGCGATACCCCTTGATGACCTTAAGCGACCCAGAGTAGATGTGACCGTAAATATCAGTGGACTTTTCCGCGACACTTTCCCAAACATTGTTCACCTTATAGATGATGCTGTAGCTTTGGCTGCCAGCCTCAAGGAGCCACATGAACAAAACTTTATAGCTAAACACATCGTTGTCGAAGTTGCTGAACAAACCGCCAAGGGTATTGATTTTGATAAAGCGCGAGAAGAAGCAAGCTACCGAATTTTCGGAGACCGCCCCGGCACATACGGCGGAGGAGTAAGTGACGCTATCGATTCAAAAAACTGGAAAGAGCAAAAAGACCTAAGCGATCTCTATGTCGCATCTGCCAGCTACGCTTACACCCAAAAAACCTACGGGCGCCAAGTGCCTGCTCAGTTTGAACGCCGGCTGAGCAAAATAAACATAACAGTCAAAAATCAAGAGTCTCGGGAATATGACATCCTTGATGGCGACGACTGGTATGACGCGCATGGCGGCATGATTAACGCTGTGAAAATCATTGGCGGCAAGGCACCCCGTTCCTACTGCGGTGACAGCTCCGACCCTGACCGAGTAAAAGTCAGAAGCACACAAGAGGAGACCAACTATGTTTTTCGCTCGCGCCTTCTTAACCCCAAATACATTGAGGGCATGAAAAAACACGGCTACCAAGGCGCCGCTGACCTTTCTCGTTCGATAGATACAGTTTTTGGCTGGGATGCGACCGTTGAAGCGGTTGAGGACTGGATGTATGAGGAGATCGCGAAAAAATACGTTTTCGATAAAGCCATGCGGGAGTGGCTCAAAGAAGTTAACCCTTATGCATTACAGAACATGACTGAACGGTTACTGGAAGCTATTAGTCGTAATATGTGGCAAGCATCTGAGCAAATGAAAAACGACCTACAAACGCTTTACCTAAACATCGAGGGCTTACTGGAAGACGCTAACGAGAAGAAAAACAACAGCAACGGAGGAAAAACCAAATGA
Source organism: Candidatus Bathyarchaeota archaeon (assembly GCA_026014615.1). Lineage (GTDB taxonomy): Archaea > Thermoproteota > Bathyarchaeia > Bathyarchaeales > Bathycorpusculaceae > JADGNF01. The sequence goes on from JAOZHZ010000019.1 coordinate 9,583, forward strand.
TAAATGCTGTGCCGCAATCCAAAGAAAACCGACTTAACCTTCAACTGAGAGATGCAGATGCACGAGTCCTCTATCACAAATACGAAAAAGCACAGCTGAACCTCACGCTTGTCTCTTTTAGAGAAAAAAGAAGAGTACTCTCAACCTTGGATGGACTGCGCGAAGTTTGTAATGTCGCTAACGTGTATGTCCCCGGTTGTCTATCGACCGGGCATATGACTTTGCAAAGCTATGAGCAATTTAAGCGGCGATTGCCTAAAATTTTAGGAATCTCCCGTAGCGACGTCGCGATCATTAGCACAGGCGTAAATATGGAAAAAGTGGCTGTGTGCGAAAAAATCCACGGTAACTTTCACGTTTGCTGTATCGCTACCGCGGGTGCAAGAAACAACGCTTTGCGGTCAGGCGTAGATGTAGGCAACTGGGTCGAAAATCGAACAGGTATGAAACTGGCGATGGGCACTATCAACATCATTCTTTTGACCAATGTGTCTTTGACTTTGGGGGCTATGGCACGTGCTATCATGACGACTACTGAAGCCAAAACTGCCGCCCTTCAAGACCTCGATTACAAGAGTACTCTTTCTCCACAGATGCAAGCTACAGGTACAGGAACAGATAACATGATTGTTGTTTCAGGCATAAACCCCGACCTGTTGATTCGGCATACTGGCGGGCACACGAAGATGGGTGAATTAATCGGTGTTACCGCAAAAGCTGCTGTGACAGAGGCGCTTAAAAAGCATGATAACTAAGTTGGAGCGTACTTGGCTTTGACGGGGTTCATTTATACTGAGAATTTAACGAAGCATTATGGTGGCATCAAAGCGATAAACAATCTGAACCTTAAAGTTGACAGCCGAGAAATTTTTGGGTTTTTAGGACCTAACGGCGCCGGAAAAACAACAACCATTCGTGTCCTAACAACGCGAACTTTGCCCACTTCAGGATTTGCATCCATTAACGGCTTCGACGTGGTGAAAGAACGTAATAAAGTTAAAAGGACCATTGGTATTGTACAGCAACATCTCAGCTTGGACTTGAACTTAACCGTCAGAGAAAACATGGAATTTCACGCCCGTATACACCGCTTGGATTCTTCAACCCGCAAAAAACGCATCAATGATCTGCTTGAATACGTCGAACTATGGGATTACGTTGACAAAATGGTGGACACACTCTCTGGAGGCATGAAAAAGAAAGCCGCCATCGTCTGCAGTCTGCTTCATGAGCCTAAACTTTTGTTTTTAGATGAACCCACAGTAGGGTTGGATGCACAGGCAAGGCGTCACATGTGGGCTTTGATGCGCCGCTTAAACAAGGATGGCACAACAATTTTTCTAACAACCCATTACATCGAAGAAGCCGAAGCTCTATGCAATCGAGTCGGAATTATTTATCATGGTCGCTTAATCACCGTGGGCAAGCCTCTTGAACTTCGTAACAATTTGGGTTCAGTCGTGGTTGAAACCTCTACTGCTGACAAAGAAACGCAATACCACTTTTTCGCAGACCGCGAAGCTGCAACGAAATACGTTAAACGTTTACCTCCAGAACCGCAAACAGTGATTATTCGTGACTCAAACTTGGAAGACGTATTTATCGAACATACCGGCGAAAAGGTGGGTACACCTGACCCCGTCGCATCCGAGGATATTGCATCTGATGCTGCGCTTTTTCTCTGACATTTATTCGATCCTATGGATTGACCTGCGTAATATGAGACGCCAATGGAAGCCCATGGTTGCTTCCAGTATTGTTTTGCCGTTGCTGTATGTGGTGGCTTTTGTTTATGGTTTAGGGCAGGGGCTTGAGGTCAACGGCTTCAGCTACCTGTTTTTATTATTCCTGGCATAGTTGCCTAAACCGCTTTCTCGATAAGTTTTAACGGCGCAGCTTCAAAGTTGCAGGTGGCTATGCTCTTTTGTAAGAGCTTTGATGAACTACCGATGGCGCCTGTGAATTTACAATCCATCGTTATAGGGAAAGCGCTCGTGGGCGCACTCAGAGGCTTGATTAGTTCCATTGCAATATATGTGGTGGGTTTAATCCTTGTGCCTACTTACTGGTCAGTCCACTTTTCTTCATGCTACTGCTGTTTTCATGCTTTGTATTTGCACTATTTGAAGTGATGGCTTCGCTTTCGCTTAACACCCATCAGTATATGATCAACTTTAACACCGTAGTGGTTCTGCCGATGACTTTTTGTGCGGTACCTTTTTTCGCTTACCAAATTGCCTGCCATAGCAAAAATGGTCCTGTATTTTCTACCTCTGACCCATTCAAGTGAACTACTGCGGGCAACTGCGCTGGGACAAGATTTTCCTTGGCTATCCTTTGTTGGCTTGTCCACTTTTGGTATTGCTTTCTTTGTAGGGTGCATGGTGACTCTGAAAAGGACTATTGCATAGGGACACTGGTATAATATTTATTCTTTTACGTTTTTCTCAAAATTATTCGGTTTTCTTTTTTTACCTATCTTTTTTCGGGCAAGCTATAGGTGCACCTAGCTGCGTTAATGTAGTAAACCGTGGTTTCAGCGGTTATGTAATTATAAATGGCTGTGTTGCGCTTGAGTTGGAAACATGCAGTTAGGACTTCTATGCATAGAGTTAGTTTAGGTTTGAAGAACGGAAAGGAAGAACTATGAATACGATCATGCGGGTTTATTCCTATTCGGCGAAGTACAAGAAAACGATGATTGCATCAATTGTCTGTTTAACAATCGCTGCTGTATTGAGTGCTGTACCCTACTTTATAATTTACGACATAATCATGCGATTCACAGAAACGGGAACGCTAAGCGTGCAATACATCGCTATCGCGGCAGGAGCCATTCTAGCTTGCCTACTTTTGAATACTTATACCCTGATGAAGGGATTGACCTTCTCGCACCACCTTGCCTATGATACTCTGAGGGGTATGCGCAAAAAGGTAGCTGACAAGCTCTTAAAGATACCTTTGGGTACGCTCGAAAGGCATAGCACGGGAAGTCTTAAGAAAAACTTCGTCGAGAACATCGAAAACATGGAGTTACTCTTGGCTCATGCGATGCCCGAGGGTATTTCCAATATAATTACCTTGGTGATCTTGTCCGCCGCGCTTTTTGTGGTTGATTGGCGCATGGCGCTTGCAACGCTGGCGGTGGTGCCCATCGGCATAGCTCCGTTTTTTGCTATTTTCAAGGTATCGGTGAAAAAGATGGTGCCCTATTACCAAGCCTCCAAAAAGATGAATGAAAACATCATTGAATATATCAATGGGATGGAAGTGATCAAAGTATTCAACCAGACACCCTCCTCCTTCAAGAAATACAGCTCCTCTGTTGAGAATTACACAAAATATACACTGGATTGGTACAAGATGTCTTACAACTACATGACTCTATATGACGTTTTTCTGCCGGCGACCCTTCTCTTCGTGTTACCTATCGGTATGGTGCTCTACCTTGGGGGCACGCTGTCTCTGGGGGCTTTCGTCCTTGGAATCTTGCTTGCCATGAGTATAGGCATACCGATTATACGGCTGGTGGAGTTTTTCCCCACGTTCCCCATGCTCAAGCATCAGTCCGGTAAAATAGAAGAATTTTTCAACGAGCTGGAGCTTAAGAGTGGAGAAAGAGCTTCGCCACCCAAAAATCACACGGTCACGTTTGATCATGTAACGTTTGCCTACAATGATCTGGATGTGCTTCATGATGTATCTCTGACAGCTAAGAAAAACACTGTGACTGCACTAGTCGGCGAATCAGGAGCAGGCAAATCCACGCTTGCCAAACTACTTGTACGCTTCTGGGATATCAAAAGCGGAGAAATTAAAATCGGAGATGTAAACATCCGGGACCTTTCCTTTGAGACGCTGATGAATGAGATTAGCTACGTTTCACAGGATATCTTCCTGTTCAATACTACGATTTTGGAAAACATTCGTATGGGTAACCCCAAGGCAACCGACGACGAGGTAATAAAAATGGCAAAGTTGGCACAATGCCATGAATTCATCACCGAAACAGAGCAGGGTTACCAGACGGTTGTAGGCGAGACCGGTGACAAACTTTCCGGCGGGCAACGTCAACGGATTGCTATCGCGCGGGCCATGCTTAAAAATGCGCCTATTGTAGTGCTTGATGAAGCTACCTCTTTCACTGATCCAGAAAATGAAGACAAAATACAGCTGGCCCTTAACGGTCTAATTCGCGGCAAGACCGTTATAGTGATCGCACATAGACTGTCAACTATTGTGAATGCCGACCAAATCATTCTATTAGACAGCGGCAGGGTCTCCGCCCGAGGTACGCACTCTGAGCTTCTTGCTACGTCCTTAATCTACCAGAAAATGTGGGCTGCCCACAGGGAATCTATGGAGTGGGATATTGCTGTAAAAGGGAGGAGTGCATAAAATGTTTAAGTTTATAATGAGACTCCTAAAGTTTTTGGGCGAGTATTCACATAGGGTAAAACTTGCCTTTGTTCTGAGCTTTTTTGAGAATATGCTGAAATTTGTCCCGATCTTTGTGGCATGGTACTTGTTTACGAATATATTAAGCAATACCGCTACACTGAACGACGCCTGGATTTCCGGAGTTGCCATATCGGCTTCACTTCTTATCCGTTGCCTGCTTCAGCGTGGGTTTCTGAGATTGCAGGGTACCTCAGGTGTAGAGTTCACCGCACGGGAACGCATCGCCATCGGCGATCGGTTCAAACGCTTCCCTATGAGCTTTTTTAACGAAGGAAATCTTGGAAATGTTACCTCTGTCGTTACCGTTGACATGACGTTTATCGAAGAAACGGGCATAAGTGCTTTGCACAAAGTAGTAAATGGATTAATCGCTATTTTGTTTGGATCGGTAATACTTGTCGTGATTGATTGGCGAATTGGCCTGGTGTCTATAGCAACATTTGCGGCTTCCCAGCTGGTATTCCAGTGGTTTCAAAAGCTCGGAAAAGAGCAGTCGAAAATCCGGCAGAGACAGCAAGCGTCTCTTGTCGCTGCGGTAGTGGAGTACATCCGGGGGCTCCCTATCATCAAGTCGTTTAATATGGCCGGTGATAAAGCAAAGACCGTTAAGGATGCCATCGAAAAAACCCGTTACCATGCAATTAATTTTGAAGAAAAAGCTGTGCCTCCTCTTTCGTTGTATATGGACTGCTTTGCTATCGGTACCGCGCTGACGGTTCTGCTAGTGACCAGTTTTGGCTTTTACGGCAGCATGGAGCTATCTGTTATGTTGATGTTTCTGATTTTCATCTTCTATATTTACGCACCAGTTAAGGCTCTAGGGGTGCAGTCAGCGATTATGCGTGTCATGGAGGCAGCAATGGACCGTTATGAAGCGCTGCAAAAGGTGCCCATAATAGATGAGAAAGGACAGGACATTAAACTCAACCGCTTTGACATCGAATTCAAGGACGTTACCTTCTCCTACGAGAAGACTGAAACTCTAAAGGACATCAGCTTTAAGGTGCCTGAGAAAAGTATGACCGCTTTGGTCGGCGCTTCAGGTTCTGGCAAAACAACGATTGCTAATCTGATAATGCGGTTCTGGGATGTCCAACATGGCGAAGTGTTAGTGGGCGGTGTTAACGTTAAACAGATGACCTGCGACAGTCTGCTTAAGAACGTCAGCGTTGTATTCCAGAAAGTCTACCTATTCAACGATACGGTGCTGAATAACATAAAGTTTGGTAAACCCGATGCTACCTTTGATGAGGTCGTGGAGGCAGCCAAAAAAGCGCGGTGCCACGAGTTCATTACTCTGCTCCCGGATGGTTATGACACAATGGTGGGCGAAGGTGGTTCAACGCTTTCTGGTGGTGAAAAGCAGCGTATCTCAATTGCACGTGCCATCCTCAAAGATGCACCTATCATTCTGCTGGATGAAGCCACAGCCAGCGTGGACCCTGATAATGAGAAGCATATACAGATGGCTATCAGTGAACTGGTAAAGAATAAGACTCTTGTAGTTATCGCACACAGGTTGTCCACCATTCGCAGTGCTGACCAGATTCTTGTCATTGACGAAGGCAGGTTGATCCAGAAGGGTACACACGCTGAGCTAATGGAACAGGATGGGCAATACCGGCATCTTTGGGAAAAACGAATGACTGCCCGCGGCTGGAGGATTACATCCGAAGATGAAAAGTGATTCTGAGCCTTAGGTTAGCACCAAAACTGCTTTTCCTTTTTTTGGTTTTTTGTTTTTTCCTATTTTTTCTCGGGTAAGCTATAGTTGCATCTAGCGGTGTTATTGTACTAAAAAAGTGGTTGTTCATATGCAGTTATCGGTTGAAATGGAGATGGTTTCATGAAAAACACAACAAAGCAAAGATTAGTTGGAAAAGACTTTGTAAATATCGGTATATATAGCGTTTTAATTTTTGTGGTTGCTATGGCTGTAAGTATGTTATTTGTCCCTTTTATCGCGGTTATGTACCCCTTTATAGCTGCGGTGTGTGCGTTCTTTACCGCCCCAATCTTTATGTTGATGACGTATAAAGTTGCAAAACGCGGTACCGTAATGTTATGCATGATTATCTTTTCACTTTTCTACGTAGTTATGGGTTATGTTTATATGCTGCCGTTTGGAATCGTCACAGGCTTACTTTGCGAGGCAGTGCTATGGAAACGAGGGGCTTACCGCAACTTTTGGTATAATGTTGCAGGTTTTTCTGTTTTTAGTATACTAGGGTACGTGGTCTGTAGCGTTCTGCCTATCTACATATTTGGAACCGAATACTACTTGGAGATGCAATCCGGCATCAACCCGGCAGCTGCGGTTTATATCCAGTACGCTTTGTCGCCTTTATGGATGGCTGTTGCAGTTATAACAACTTTTGTTATGGCTTTTATTGGTTGTTTGATTGGACAGCGAATGCTGCGAAAGCATTTTATGAAGGCAGGTTTGATTTCGAAAGAGTAACAAGCCTCTTTGCCCCCTCTTGTCGGTTTTCTTTTTTTTCCTACTTTTCTTCGGGCAAGCTATAGCTGCATCTAGCGGTGTTATGTACTAAAACTAGCTTTCAACTGCATTTAACAGGTTGAATCGGAGATGGTTTCATGAAAAATATGGCGAAGCAGAGATTGGTTGGAAAGGACTTTGTGAACATCGGCGTATACACCGTTTTGCTTATGGTAGTTACCTTCATAGTCAGTATTCCATTTACGCCTTTCATGGCAGTTACGTACCCTTTTATGGCTGGGTTTTGCGCTCTATTCAGCGCCCCCATCTTTATGCTTATGACCTACAAAGTCGCAAAACACGGTGCGATACTGCTTTGCACAACCGTATTTGGGTTCATTTACACCTTTATGGGCCATTTCTATTTACTTCCGATTGCGTTTCTATCAGGCATAATCTGCGAGGCAGTAATGTGGAAACACGGGGCTTACCGTAGCTTCTGGCATAATGTCGCCAGTTTCTCGATAGTGAGTGTACTCATGTTTGCATGCGGAACATACATACCCATCTATATCTTCGGGCCTGAATACTACATGAACCTGGCATCCAGCAACAGTGAGTACGCTCTGATTCAAATACAATATGCAATGTCTCCATTATGGGCAACTGTTACGGTTGTGACAGCTGTACTCCTTGCGGTTGTCGGTTGCTTGATTGGGCGACGGTTACTGAAGAAGCATTTTATGAAGGCAGGTTTAGTTTCGAAGGAGTAACAAATGGTCGCTGCTCGTGGATTAAGGAACAGGATGATGGCATCAAGCAAACTCTACAGGGACTTGACTGAACAAAAAGGCGGGACTGAAACATGAAAAGGCAAACGTGGGGGCTTCATTTTGACCCTCGAACCAAATTTTTTATTGTACTATTATGTGGCGTATTCACCTTCATTGTTAATCAAGAAGGCTTGTTCATATTTCTCGCCTTAACATCAACATACCTGCTTATACAGGGGATGCCTAAAAATGCCGTTAAATTCACGCTAGCATTTGCCTTGTTGTACGCCCTGCAATATGCAGTCTATACCTATCTAAGTGGCATCGCAACCATCTTTGGTTTCATTCTCTTCTTCTTAGCTCGTTTCATACCCGTGTTTATGGCAGCCTCCGCTCTATCAATAACACCACCCGGAGAGTTAATCGCTGCGTTGCAGAAGCTGCATATACCAAAAGCAGTAATCATTCCGCTCGCAGTAGGACTACGATTCACACCCTGCATCTCCCAAGAATTCAATACAATACGCGACGCAATGCACCTGCGCGGCATAGCAATTTCGTCGTTTAACACAATAGCGCACCCCGTTATGGCTATGGAATACGTCTTGGTTCCCCTACTTATGAGAAGCATGAAAATTTCCGATGAACTAGCCGCGTCAGCGTCTGCCAGAGGAATTGACAATCCGGGGCCAAGAACATGCCTAAGACAAATCCATTTCGGGCTTTCAGACGTAACAGTACTGAGTGTCTTTTGTATTGTGGGTGTGCTGATTGGGCTGTTTTTTACATAACCCGTTAAGGAGAAAAGAAAATGATAGAACTAAAAAATGTAACCTTTCAATATAATGGCTCACAAAAGCAGCTCTCAGATTTGTCGCTGGATATAAAAAAGGGCGAGCTTGCCGTCGTCACTGGTCCCAGCGGTTGCGGCAAAACCACGCTGACCCGTGTCATAAACGGGCTAATTCCCCACTTTTACGAAGGCAAGCTAACTGGCGAGGTGTATCTTAACGGGCAAAACGCGATGGCGCTTCAGCCGTGGGAATTCGGTAAGCTTGTGGGTAGCGTGTTTCAGGACCCTAAAAGCCAGTTTTTTGCAATCGCAGTGCAAGATGAGATTGCGTTTAGCTGCGAGAATTATGGAATGCCCTCAAAAGAGATAGCTTCGAGGTTAACGAAAGCGGCAGATGCTCTTCGTATTGAACACCTTCTCTTAAGGCAATTGACAGGTCTTTCTAGCGGGGAAAAACAGAAGGTCGCGGTGGCTTCTGTGGCAACGATTCAGCCAGCTATTTATGTGATGGATGAACCCTCAGCCAATTTAGATATGAAAGCCACTGCGGAACTTGCCCTTATTCTTAAAAATCTTAAAGAAAACGGTGCTACCCTTGTTGTTGCGGAACACCGCCTTTATTACCTAGTGGAGCTTGCCGACCGTATCGTATACATGAAAGACGGTAGACTCCAGCGTGAATTCACCCCACAACAGATGAAAGCGCTGACAAAACATCAGCTATCCGAAATGGGGCTTAGGGCAACAGAGCTGGAATGGCGGAAGTGTAGCAACCCTACCGCCATAGTTACATCGAGTCAGAATCCAATTGTCAGCGTCCAAGACTTATGTCTAAGAGTGGGAAAACGGCGTGATTACCTGCTTGCTAATCTATCTTTTGATTTACTGCCCAGAGAAATTACCGCTTTAACAGGCTCAAACGGTGTGGGTAAAACTACACTTGCACGAACACTATGCGGTCTTGCACGGGAAGCAAAGGGGCAAATCCTGTTTAACGGATATGCTGTTAAACCCTCTGCACGTTATAGGCACGCATGGTTTGTAATGCAGGACACTGATTGTCAATTGTTTTCGGAAAGCGTGTTAGGCGAAATGACAGTGGGCAGAAAAACAACGTCTGAACTTCAACGGAAAGCAGAGGAAATCTTGACGGTGCTGGGTTTGTGGGAGTTTCGGGATAGACATCCAGCTTCTCTTTCTGGGGGGCAGAAGCAGCGGCTTACTCTTGCCGTGGCGTTTATGCAGGATACCCCGCTGTTGGTTTTGGACGAACCGACTTCTGGGCTGGATAGGGCTAATCTTGAAAAGTTGGTGCAGTGCATAAAAAAGCAGGCTGAGCAGGGTAGGGCTGTTTTGATTATTACTCATGACCATGAGCTTGTGCAGAGTGCCTGTTCAAGGATGCTGCATTTAGCAAAATGTACTTTAGCGAAAGATTTCACGTTGCACTCAGAGAATTACGCGTTGGCGCTGGATTGTATGTTAACAGAAGAAAAGATTCTAAACCGATAACATACTATCGCTATACTTCTTTTATAAGCTCGTACGGCTCTAAAATAGCCCTTTCACGTCGGTATTCTATTGTCGGTTTTTCTTGTTTATTCTAGTTTTTCTTGGGCAAACTTAAGGTGCACCTAAACACATACATTACTAATCTACAATCCGCTTGATTTCAACTTAGACATGCAAAATGGTATTCATCTATCCGTTGTAAAAGAGTTCCTGAGCATTAATTTGGAGAGTTGGACACAACATGAAACAGTCTCCTATGGCAACAGAAAAAGAGAGTACATACAGCGAAAGACAGAGCTGGCCACCATACACATACCGAGACTACGCAGACATCGCTCCTGAAACATACAAAGAATTTATGGAGTTTCTATCCACCGAGAATACATCGAACAGAATTATGGAGATGCAGCCCTGGGTATCCTTCTGTGACTCCAAATGCACCTTTTGCTACTACCCAAACAACCCCTACTCAAGTGCCCAAATGGGACTATACCTTGAGGCTCTTAAAAAGGAACTATTGATGTATGCGGAAACAAAGTATATCAAAACCAGTGAATTTGATGAAATATCTCTCGGCGGCGGGACACCAAGCCTTATGACCAAAGAGCAGATGTTTGATCTAATAGGCTTCTGTGAGGAACACTTCACTCTCTCAGATGAGTACTACATCAAAATTTCGGGTTCATCTCGAAGCTTGTCCAAAGAGAAATTGGTTGCAGCCGCAGAATATGGCGTCTACCAGATAGACATGGGCGCCCAAACCTTCGACGACAAACTTCGAAAAATGCTCAACCTTCCTGATAGCGCAGAACATGTAAAAGACGAAATCAGATTTGCAAAAAAACTTGGACTCTGCGTCTGTATAGATGTCATGTATAATATTCCGGGACAGACGCTGGAAAGCTGGATTGATACTGTCAAGACAGCAATCGAATTGGATGTAGAAGTTGACGCGTATTGTCTCAACGTAGACCCAGAAACAGTTTTGTACAGACAACTGCAGGCTGGGAAGGTACCGCCTCAGCCCGACCCAGAAGTGGAGAAGAAGATGTATGTTGCAGCCTACGATTTATTCACTGCGGCAGGCTACAGGCCGATTGGTCATGACCGTTACTCCCGAGTACAATGGCACGCTGAAGAGAAATGTCTAAACGGCTGGCCTTGGGCAGGTATCTTAACCGCAGGGGCAGGATGTTTCATGGGCTATTTTCAAAAGTTTTCCTACTCTAACTTAGATTTAGCAAATGGATACATCGATTCTGTCAAGGAAGGAAGGTTTCCTATAGCCAAACTCTCAAAATCAACTGACAGAGATATGATGAGAAAATTTATGACAAAGCTTTACCTGCGTCTGCCAGTGGATAAATTTGAATTCAAAGAAAAATTCGGAGTTCTTCCCGAAGACGTTTACCCCGAACAACTAAGTAAGCTCATAGAGAAAGGCTTAATCCAACTAGACGAGAAGGAAATCAGGCTGACCGCGGTGGGGGACCTCTGGAAAGCCAATATAGCCTGGGAATTTGCAGAAAACAAATGAGCTCTTCTTATGTTTATTCGATAAAATTGAGTGTATGATTCATGTCAACGCTTTACGTTAAAGGTTTAACTGTTAAAGTTGAGGGTAGAGTACTTCTTAAGGATTTAACTTTCACCCTTAAAGAGGGAAAAAGCCACATTCTTTTTGGTCCTAATGGGTCAGGAAAAACAACGCTTATCAGTGCTCTAATGGGGCTTCCCGAATATGAAGTCGTTTCTGGACAAATAATCTTCCAAGGCGTAAACATAATCAATAAAAGTGTTGACGAACGCGCGAGAATGGGCCTAATCGTAGGCTTCCAAAACCCGCCAGAAATAACTGGTGTGAAGCTGGGTGACATGCTTAAACTCTGCTTAGGCAAAGCTAATTCTGACGAGTTTAGCCCTGAAGAAACAGCTCAAATCGAAGCTTTCCGCCTGACTCCTTTTCTTAACCGAGACGTCAATTTAGGTTTTAGCGGCGGCGAAAGAAAACGTTCCGAAATTCTTCAAATGATTTTCCTAAAGCCTAACCTGCTGTTGCTTGACGAGCCAGATTCAGGTGTTGACGTGGAAAGTTTACGGCTGATTTCTACTGAGATACAAAACTATATTGAACGTTCAGGGCATAGCGCATTAATCATTACGCATAAGGGCGACATTCTAGAGTACGTAAAGGCGTCCTATGGCTGTATCCTGCTTAATGGACAGTTTCACTGCTTCAAAAACCCAATGTGCATTTACAAAGAAATAAAAAAACTAGGCTACGAAGAATGCGTAGCATGTCGTAAAAGAACAAGTAAGGGATGGAGAAATGAACAAAGAGAGTAACCTGACCAAAATACCACATCACATTCTGCAGGAAGCACAAAAGGCTGGCATAGAAAGTGACGGAAAAAACCGTTCAGGCACGTTTTTCCATTTAAATCAAGAAACAGTAGCTGCTGAAGTCCACGAGTTCTATGAAGGAAAAATAGAATTAATGGACATTAAAGCTGCATTAAAAAAGTATCCCTGGCTTGAAGATTACAGATGGAAACTGATCAGCAAAGACACAGATGAATACACACGAAAAGTCGCTGAGGATTATAGCGGTGGCTATTTTATGCGTATTCTTAAAGGTGCAGAAATCGATTTTCCACTACAATCATGTCTTATGATTACTCAGAGAAATCTTGAACAAAAAGTTCATAACATAATCATCGCTGAAGAAGACTCCAAGGCACACATAATCACAAGCTGCTTACAATATTCTAGCGTCCCAAACGCTGCTCATATAGGCGTTTCTGAAACATATGTCAAAAAAGGAGCTATGCTAAACTTCACCATGATTCACCAATGGAGTGAACAAACACTTGTGCGACCAAGAAGCGCCGCTCAAGTTGAAGACAAAGCTGCATTTATTTCAAACTATGTTTGTATGCGTCCAGTTCGCGACGTGCAAATGTACCCTGTTGCTTACTGCACTGGCAACGAGTCTAGGGTGAGCTTTAACAGTATTCTCTATGGTCACAGGAACAGCCTCTTAGATATAGGTTCAAAAGCGGTGCTAGCAGGCAAAGACAGCAAAGCCGAAATGGATGGTCGAGCAATCGCCCGTAAAGGCTCAAAAATGACTCTCCGCGGATTGATTGAAGGAGATAACCCTGACTGCAAAGGTCACATGGACTGCCGTGGGTTGCTGATGGATAACAAATCGTTGATTCAGTCGATACCTGAGCTTATTGCCAAAAAGAAAGGTGCTGAAATCACACATGAGGCAGCTGTGGGCAAAATCAGCGAAAAAGAAATCACCTATCTGATGACTCGTAAGCTTTCACGTGATCAAGCGGTTTCATTGATTATTCGCGGCTTCATGGATGTTAGTATTTTAGGTTTGCCTGACACGCTTAATAAGGAAATTAAAAAAATCATAGATGCTTCAGCGGATGCTGCATAAAAATTGCTATTGCTTGTTCAGATAATATAAATCAGGAAATTTGCCAACCCAATTTTTGGTCAGTTTCCTCTTTTTGCCTATCTTTTTTTCGGGTAATCTTTAGCTGTACCTAGCCGACTTCACTGTACTATAACTCTGCCCAAGTGATGTATCCCCTAAATCTTAAAAGGAGGTGTATCTTGGTACAAGAAAACGATGCACAGGTGATCGGGAAACCACATCTCTGTTTTGAGTCCAGAAGGTCTCCACCGTAAACTAACACACTCCAGAATGCCCCTTTTCAATGACTTTCTTTGATTGACCTTGAGGTAGTAATTATTTATTGAATTTGAATTAAGCTATTATTTGAAAATCTTTGGAGCATTAGATACAACACCGTAAACCCAACTCTCTTACATTCTCCCTTTTTCTTTTGTAGGAAAGGAGTAGCTGTACTGCTAAACGGCGACCATTGGCCTGTCTTATTTTACTCCTTTCTCTTCGGGGAGGTATGCAAAAAAACGGGCACCCGAGGGTTTAGACATACCGATAATAGAATATTTACAGACCATAGAATCACTCGAAAAGCAGGGTTTGATTAGTTCAAATGGAACCTGACCTGCACAACCAGATTGCCCATCAGCCATTTACAAGTTGACACCATAAAGCCAAAGCAACCTGAACAGTAGATTCGGTCGTACTCTATTGACTCACCACTCTTAGAATACAAGGCTCTTGAGAAGAGCTTTATCGATGTGCAAGATGCCGTTTTACTACTTTTTCAGGAAATCCCAGCCCTTCTCGGTGAGCATCCATTGGTTCTGTCGTCCGACCTTCTTGCCCTTTATCAGCCCCTCTGCCACGAGCGTGTAGAGGTGCACCTGCGCAGTGTTCCAAGATATGCCAAGCGCCTTTCCCACTGTCTCAGTGGTGACTGGCCAGTCCTGTTTTGCCAGAAAGCGCACTATCTTGCTGTCCAAATCATCCATATGTGCAGTTCCCATCATCTTTCCTACATCCTATGACATCCACTACGATACTTGCTACGACATATACTACGGCATCCACTATGGGATGCCCTATGATATTCACTATGACATCTCCTACGGCAGAATTTAAATCTTGCTTGATTGAATATTCTGGCGCATGAGCCCAAAGTCATCAGGTCAGGGCAGTCAGGATTGGTGTAAAATTCGACAAATGCCTATTGCCAATTTGGGCTTAAATTGCTATCGAACAAATTATCAAACAGGTATTTTCATGAGGCACTTGTTAAAGCCGTCTAACTGTATTGTAAGCTACCGCTTGGATAAAGACGTCCAGATAAACGCCTCGCAAGGGGCATCCACGCATAATAAACGTTCAAAGCTATAAAACCGACGGTATAAACGCAAAAGTAAAATCACAAAAAAATGCAAAAACAGAGCAGCAATTATAACGTCTGGATAGCGAAAAACTGCCCAAAATACGCCTATTTTTTGAGTTTTATTTGGTGCTGCGGGCAGGATTCGAACCTGCCTTACGGCTTACTGATTTATTGGATTCTCTTATCTCTTGGCTCATAGTCTAAAACCTATTGTGTTATTGTTGGTTTCTAGTTTTAAGTTTTGGGGTGCGAGACTCGACCCTTGCGGTCGATGTCTGCGGTGGAGTGATTCCTAAAAAAATCGGATAGTTAAGTTGCCTTAGGGGTTTGAAAACTCCTGAGTGTTATTTTATTAAAGTTAATTTTTAGTCTTTGATTTGAGCATGTATTCGATAGCTTCCATTTTATCATGCATCTGCACAATATAGCAAGCATAGTGCCACGGGTCTTTCTTCAATAACTTCTCCACTTCCTCAGATTGGCGAACTTTTTCATCGTACCATTCTTCTTCTGCCTTTGCTTCTTCTGGATGTTTTTCTATCCATTTCTCGATTCTTTTAGCTTCTGCGAAAACGTTTTTGATTTTTCGTGTCTTAGGAAAAATTACATGCTCTATTCTTTCAAGACGTTCATTGAGTTCTTTTATCTCTTTCTTGTGCTGGTTAATTTCAATTTCTCGGATTGTCAAGGTTTCGGTTTCTAAGTAAGGCTGCGCTTTTTCTTCGTATAGCTTCCTGTAGAAATCATCGCTTTTTCCAGTGTTGTCTTTTAGCGTATTCAAATAGATTTTGGCGTTTCTTCTGTAGAACTTTACTAAATCAAACAGTTTCAGCTTTTTCTTACAGTTGATTATTTTGGTCTTTTCATATTCCTCAGCCAATCGTCTAAACGTTCTGCTGACATCTTTGGTGTTGATTTCTTTATTTGAGTTATGAAGAGTGAATAGAAGACTTTCAGTGGCTTTGTTATTTTTGCTTTTCAAGTATTGGATTGTGTATCTTTTTGCTTCTTCGCCTATGAATGTTGGTGTCGTATTTGACTTAATCTTGCAGGGTGTTTCAGTAGTTAGGTCTATGTCGCTGGTTTTTAGTTGTTTTATCATGTTTGGAGAGAGCCCTGATTGCCTCATAATCGTGAAAAATGCTTTTTCTCGGATTGGGCTTTTTGAGGTAATGTAATTTATTTCTTCTTCGTCTGAACTCTTAATGGCAGTCATCAAGTCACCGATTAAAGGTTTCATTATTTGATGTAATTGTGCCATTTTATGTATATAATGGTTTCTTAATAGCTGTTGTTTGGTGGTTAATCTGATTAGCGCAGAATTAGATTTCATGCAGGAGTTTAGGTATCTCCGTGTTGGTGACGACAAACAAAAGGATGATAGATGCGGTCAATTTATGGGTCATGTCGGCTGTCTACGTGAGGATTTACACCGTTTAATAACTCTGGACGGCGTTAACCATGCTGGCAAGGTTTTCATTAGGCGTATTTATCACAGTTGTGACCGCCCCGAGTGTCCTGTTTGCTTTAAGCGTTGGGCTATCAAGCAAGCTGATAGGGTAGAGCAACAGTTTAAGCCCTTCTACGTCAAATTCGGCTGTCCTGACCACATTATCGTTTCTTGTCCTAGGTCAGATTATAGTTTGCCTTATGAGAAGCTTAAGGTTAAAGCGTTGAAGGCTGCTAAAGCCCGTGGTTTTATGGGTGGTTTCATGATTTTTCATGCCCAACGCTACCATAGGGCTAATGAAACATACTTTGGCGAGTCTGCACATTGGTTTTATGCCCCACATTTCCACTTTTTAGGCTTCTTAGATGGCGGTTACGGTGCGTGCCGTGGCTGCAAAAAGTCAAAGCTGGAATGCTGGAACTGTTCGGGCTTTGAAGGTCTTACGCGTCGCCTAAACTTGACGGATGGGTATATCGTTAAGGTTAAGGGTGCGCGTAAGACAGTTTTTGGAACTGCTTACTATCAGCTTAACCATGCTACAATAGTTTGCGGTAAGATTCGTGCTCATGTTGGCTCATGGGTTGGCGTTATGGCTTATACTAAACATAAGCTTGTAGCGGGGGAGCGTAAGAAAAAGCATGTTTGCCCTATCTGCGGTCACGATTTAGTTCCCGTTAAATATGTTGGCTTAGGCGACCCACTTGATGCTCAATGGTGGGTAGAGGAATTTGAAGATGATTTGTGCGATAGCGGCGGTTCTGTGAAGTGGATTGAAGCACCTAAGAAGAGGGATTACTATGAATGAGTGTTCCCTCTCTAATTCACATTGCCTCGGTGAAAAAGTCTTTTCAACGCCACGGTTAGATGTGGTTATTCATTACGATGTTTTTTCACCTATTCTTGAATTAACATATAAGTGCGGTAGTTTTAGACGTCGTTTTTTGGTTAAACGGTTCTATTACTCTAAGGCTGTTTTGCCTGTCTATTATCAGGATTTCTTAGAGTTTCATTTTTGCGCGGATTTAGAAATTGACTTAGAATTCTGCTCACCGAATAACCAACGGGAGAGGGGAGGTGAAATTTGAATGAGTGCTAAAGATACTAAAACCTTAGATGCAAGTGTTGAAGAATTCGGTTCATTGCTTGAAGGTGAAAAGAACTTCCTCCCAAAAAATGAGCTGGTTTTCATTGTCTTGAAGCGTCCAAAGCCTGTGGACAGCACTTTCAATGGTAAACCAAGCAAGCTGTATGAGGTTGAAGTGGTAGATTCGAAGGGTGACTTAACAACTATGTCAGTCACTGTTGGTGACTACAAAAAAATACGTAAAGCTGCCGAGAAAGTTCTTGATGTTCAAAAGCGTTACCCTAATCTTCCTTTGATTCCTTACGTTAAGATTTCTTCCGCTTTGCCTTTTCAACAACCTATGAATGGTCAACGATGACCGTTTGATGGTTAGTTGTTATTCCCTTTTTTTGTCAAAAAGCTTAACTTAACGGCTGTTCTCGCGGTTTCTATCGAGTTTGGCGTTTCGTTTGGCTTGCACCGTTTCGTTGGGGTGCGGAGCGGAGCGAGGCGAAGCCCGCGAAGCGCAGCTCACCAAATGGGTGTGTTTGACGGAAAAAGTTTTTTGCGTGTGTTAACAAATTGATTTGAAGGCTTCCGAGATGAAACTGGATACCAAAAACCTGAAGCTCGAGGGAGTTAACAAAGGGGATATAGTTGATTTTAGCAAAGTTACGAATGTTGAGCAATTAAAGAATGCAATAGTAGAAAACTATGTTCTTTGTTGCAGGAAGTGTTTTTCGCATAGTGTGTGCAAATTTCGAGATTCTTCTGAGCCGCCTTGTCCTCTTCTTGAAAAGATAGTCCGCAATTATGTTGACATGAATATAAAGGCAGTAAACACAGCAAGTCAATGGGAACTTGAGGATTTTATTAAGTCAACAATACTATTGATTGACATTTTTGTTGATTTTATATCATGGCAAGGTATCTACGTTGATGAATGGTACAACTGGTATTTTGAAAGTATGCATCCGAGCTTAAATTCAACAATAGCCCATGGATTATTAGATAACATAGGTAAATTTCTGAGTAAATACAGAGTAGTTAAAACAGACCGCCTAATGCAATTCATTGTTTTAGTAGAAGGAAATTCCGAATATGCTGCTTTGCCGCCAATCCTCGCAAAATTAGGTGTATCAGGAATAAATTATAAAGGCAAAAACGCGGTCCGTTTCATCAATATGGAAGGGAAGGACAGACTCCAAAAAGAAAAGATACGCGATAATCTGAAAAAATTTCGTGAAGATGGAGTGAGTTATTTCTTGGTTATTGATAATGACTCAAACGTGACCACATACATTAAAGACTTGGAAAGAGAAAATCTCCTAGACGACCAACACTGTTTGGTCTGGAAATACAAATTTGAGGATAATTTTCCTGTGGAGGCAATTCTCTCCGCTTTGGACGACGAAGTCAAAGGAATTGCCAAACGAATAGATGTTAATGAGCTTAAGAAATACAATTCCACTAGACATGATATTGCTAAGTCAATTGAATACTTAATGAACAAGGTAGGAATCCACTTTACTTTTAACGATTATAAGGTTTCAATTGCCAAGAAATTGAGTGACTTAGTTTGCAATGAAATAGATGAATCAATGATGGTGGGCGCAACATATGATGGATTCAGAACCCCAAAAAGTAAAAGTTTTCCCGAATTCGTGGAAAGTTTAAAAATAATTGCTGAAGAAATGAACAAAGAAAGCACTGAATTTCATGTTGTAAAAAATAATAAAACCCCGAAATAGAGGCTTAACTTTTATTACTTTCCTAAAAAGATTAAAGAGAAAATTATTTTGGTTTTTTGAATATTTGGTAGCCTTCTATTTCTGTGAATTTGGTGAAGCCTGCTTCGGTGAGGTCGCATATTTCTTTTAGTGTTGTTGGTGTGCCGAGTTGTACGGTTCTTGAGATGTATTCATCGTTTGAAAAGTTTATCAGGTGTGTATAGATTAAGGTGTGTTCGATGCGTTTATGCCCCATTTGTTGTTTAACTAACAGAATGTCTTTAGTTTTTGCGTAGAGCATTGTTGCGAAGTAGTGCCTTAAGTCGTATAATCTATATTTTATGAGTTCTGGTCGGTTTAGTTTTTTTGCTGTGCTGTTTCTGCCTCTTGTCCATGCTCTGCATTGGTCATGGGGTGCTGGAAAAAGGGTTTTGCTTGTGTTTTTTGTGATATATGTTTTAAGTAGTGCTAAGGTTGAATCTGTAAGTTTTAGGATTCGTGGATTTCCTCTTTTACATGCTTTGGCGTTTATGGTGCCTTTTTCTAAGTCTATGTTTTTTAGTGTGCTTCTGTGTAGCTCTATTGGTCGTAATCCTGTTTCTTTAAGAATGGTAAATATAGTTGCCCATTTTCTGTGGAATGACGATATTATTATGTTTGCTTCTTCGTTGCTTGGTACGTTTGGTAATCTCTCTTCTTTTTGAAAATAGGGTATATCCCAGTTTAGTCCAGTGTGTGTAACATAGCGGTTATATGCCATCGCTAACCCTTCTTTGTATGCGTTGCTTGCTTCATAATTGATTATGTAGTCTTTGCAGATTTGTGGGATTTCTAAGCAGGTGTTTCTGTCGAGAAATTTCAAGCGTCTAACTGTGCATATGATTGTGCCTTCGGCGTTTCCTTTGGCTTTCATTGTTTGGGCTACGTTGAAGATTCTTTGGTTAAAAGTGCTATGGGTAGCTGTGATGGTGCTGCGGGCAGGATTCGAACCTGCGAACCCCTACGGGAAAGGATGTCCCATCGGGCGCCTTAAGTCAAAGCGCGTGATCTTGAGTCCTTCACCTTTGACCTGGCTTGGTTACCGCAGCACAACGCTTGTGGGCTACAGACTTTTCGTTTTCTGTCTTATTAATCATTTGCCGCCCACATATGGTTCCAAGTAAAGTCAAACATTCCAAAAAGAAAAAGCATGATACAGCTACAGGCTGCCCCTAATTGCGAGCGGTAATCTGGTGTTTCTTGAAGCATTTTTGGGACGTCAACCATCAAAAAACCCGCTGAAAACGAGTGCTGCCTACTTTTGCACTTCTTGTTCCAATTGCTGTTTTTCTTTTAAATCCATAGACCAAAGGTTAGATTTAATACTAAGTTTTGAAAAAGGTTCATGTAACGTTAAGGTATTGAAAAAAAGCCTGAATGTGAAAAGGGACATTAAGTGGGGAATTAAAGGTGAATTATCGAAAAGATTTTGGAAAACGTTCTGCGTTTGTAGTTTGTTTGCTTTGTTTTACTGCGATTCTTTCTCCTTTGTCAATGTTGGAGTCAGCTCACGGGATATCACAATCAACAAATGTTCACGGCATTGTTGTCGACGAAAATGGTGTCGGTTTAAGTGACGTTAAGGTTGAAGTTTTCACCCTTGCAGGCGACTTTGTTACAGGTATTAAGACTAACTGGCAGGGAGAATTCGCAACGCCGCCCGTCGAATTCGGAACATATAATCTGCATTTAAACAAAGTGGGCTACGCCGAAGTCGTAAAAAAGGTCACCATTAACGTCTTTGGGCAACGGCTTGGCGAAACAGTTATGTCACCCGCATTAAGCTTATCTGCGTCAACTCTGAGCGTGGTAACCCATCCAGGGCTACAGGTTGCGCTGCCGTTTACCGCAACCTATTCTGGGGAAGGAAATGAAATTGTAGAGTTTTCTGTATCCGCTCCAGAGGAACTGTCGCCAAGACTTTTGCAAGGCTCAAACGAAATCATCCAACTTGAACTAACTTCTGGACAGAGTTTGTCGCTTCAGATAGAACTTACAGTTCCATCAACGGTGCCTCATGATACCAGCTACACAGTTTCAGTAACGGCTTATGGAACAGGACAAGCTTCTAAGAACTTCACGGTGGTGGTACGAAGCCCAATAGCAGTGGACGTTGCGGTTTCGGGCAAAGTTGTAGATGAACTAAAACTTGGAATGGCGGGTGTGACTGTGGGCGTTTATTCTTCTTCAGATACCTTGGTTAAAAGTGTCGTGTCATCCTCAGACGGTTCTTTTAGCGTTAACCTACTTGGGGCTAACACGTATTCATTAAAGTTTTCCAAAGATGGCTATGTTCCAGTCAGCACATCAGTTACCTTGAACGCTACAGATGCCGAAGTTGTGCTTAGTGACACCAGCTTAGCCAAGGTTTTGTGGTTAACTTCGTCTATTTCAGGCACCACAGCAAACCCTGGCGACAAGCTGACCTTGCCATTCATGCTAAGTAACGTGGGCTCAACTATAGAATCTGTAAGTCTTTCAGCAAACGTTCCCGACGGATGGTCAGCGAAAGTCTTGGATGGAAGCAACCACGAAATCACAAGCACCGCTTTGACTTCAAGTTCCAACGTAAATCTGCAGTTAGATGTTCTTGTTCCGCTTGGAGCAGAAGGTGACTACAATTTAACACTTGCCGCCACAGGAAAAATAGCCACAACCTTAACCTTCAAAGTGCACGTTGGACTCACCAACGATTCAATACTGTTTTGTCAATTTCCCGGAAAATCAGTCTCACCAGGAGAAGCAGTCAAGTTTCAAATGTCGTTGACAAACCCGTTCAGTGTTCCGATGCGTTTTGGACTATCTGTTCTTGATGTTCCTGCTAACTGGACGGTTCTGATTAAGAATGCTGGTGGCGACTACGTAACCGAGGTAATTCTTGGTGCCAACGAAGTCGCAGAAGTAGTGGTGGAATTGAAGTGTCCGCCTTCAACAGCCACCAACAAAACCTATGACATGTCATTTGTCGCCGAGGCAGTAAACCAGAACGTAACTGACAGTGTACCCGTCGCCGTAACAGTGACGGAGCTGGCAAGTGAAATTGCTTTGACGGTGAGGCTTCCTGAAGTTGCCATTGAAGCTGGGAACTCTGTGAGTTACCCCATTGCAGTTTCGAATTCTGGAGTTGTCGACCGTTTTCTGTTGCTGTCTATTGAGCCACCCGCAAACTGGAAAACGGCTTTCAAGTTAGGAGGCGTTGAAGTCACTAAGCTTTACCTTATGGGGGGTAACACTTCAGAACTAACCGTTGACGTTACTCCGCCCAGCAGCGTTGCCCTCAACACCTACACGTTTCCAATTTACCTTAAATCGGAAAGTGGAATAATTCTGGCGCAGGCAAACCTAACCACCACAATAGTTGGCTCCTATAACCTCGGTTTATCGCTGTCGACTTATATGACCACCGCAAACAGCGGAGAATCCGCCACCTTCACCGCCACCGTCACGAACATGGGCTACACGACCTTAACAGGCATTAGAATGAATATCACCCTTCCCGTAGAAGACTGGTCAGTCTCGTTTACCCCCGTGCAGGTAAATACCCTCGGACCAAGGGAATCCGCTTCGTTTAATGTCGTTGTGAAAACAACTGAAAACACGGTTTCAGGAGATTACATGGTAACTGTGAAGGGTGAAAGCGACCAGATGGGTTCTGGACAAAACCAAGTTCGACTCACGGTTTCTGCCTCAACCTCTTGGGGACTGTACGGCATAGGCATAGCTGTCGCCTTCATCGGCTTGCTCGTGGTGGTCTTCTGGAAATTTAAGCGGAGGTAACACAAGTGTCCGAGCCAATGATAGAAACCCGCCAGCTAACAAAACAATACGGCACCTTCAAAGCAGTTGATAAACTAGACCTATGCGTCAACAAAGGCGAAATCGTGGGCTTTCTAGGACAAAACGGCGCAGGAAAAACCACCACCCTACTCATGCTTATGGGCTTGTCCATTCCTACCTCAGGGTCAGCCACAGTGGCAGGCTACGACGTCGTTAAAGACTCCCGAAATGTGCGCAGGGTGACAGGACTTCTTCCCGAAGGCGCAGGCTACTACGAAGACCTCACCGCAAAACAGAACCTAGATTACGTCTGCCGATTAAATGATATACCGAGCCTTGAAATTGCGCCCTGCGTCACGAGGGTTCTTGAGTCTGTGGGGCTTTCGCAGTGGGCAGATACGAAGGTGGAAAAGTTTTCTCGAGGCATGAAACAGCGGCTGGGCATTGCGGAGGTGCTGGTTAAGCAGCCTAAAGTCGCTTTCTTTGATGAACCGACAATTGGTTTGGATCCTAAAGGTACTAAAGAAGTCCGGGATATGCTACTTAAACTCAACAAAGAATACGGTCTTACCATCCTTTTGTCATCTCATCTGTTGCATGATGTGCAGCAAACCTGCCAAAAAGTGCTAATTATACGCAAAGGCAAACTCATCGCTGCCGACACCATCGAAAACCTATCCAATAAATTGCGTCAAGGTCAGAACATGATCATTGAGTTTGAGTTAACACAGGTAAGCCCTGATTTGATTCACGAACTTGAAGCCATAAATGGGGTAACGTCGGTTCAAGAAGAAAACCATAGGTTATACGTAAACATGGTTGAAAACATGGCAAGAGAAGTCTCCGAAACCATCGCCAAGCATAAGGCGACTATTCTTTTGATGAAACCCAAAGAGCACAGCCTTGAAGAAGTGTTTCTCAAGTACTACGAGGAGGAGGACTAAACATGGCAAACTACCTCACGGTGTGCCGAAAAGAACTTGCCGACCATCTGGGAAGCAAACGTTACCTCGTACTGCTACTTCTGATTGTTTGCTTATCAGCGGTAACAGCGTATCAAGGTGCCACCGCCCTGAAAAGCAGTTACGCCACAAGTTCGAACATAGGGTTTATGGAAATGTTCTCAGGAGCACTAGGCAGTGGTTTCTCATTTAGCTATCTAATGATCTACTTTGGTCCAATTATTGGGTTATCCTTGGGCTTTGACGCCATAAACAAAGAACGCTCAAGCGGTAGTCTTTCCGTTTTGCTTTCTCAGCCAATATTCAGGGATGCCATCATAAATGGGAAATTCCTTGCGGGTCTCGGTGCCCTTTCCCTGATGGTGACAAGTACTGTGGGTATAATGGTTGGCTTGGCAATTCCTATTGTTGGGTTTGGGCCAACACTTGCAGAAGTCTCTAGAATACTCCTCTTTACCCTGCTGACTATACTTTACTTGGGCTTTTGGCTTGCACTCAGCTTGCTGTTCTCAACCGCAATCAAAAAGACAGCAACCGCGATTATTGCAACCATTTTCACGTGGATTTTCTTCACCTTTGTACTCACAATCGTCGCCTCCCTGATTGCAACCGCAGTTGTGCCCGTCCAGTACCCGCAGGCATTTGCCGCGCCGGTGCAGGTTTCAGGAGACCAAGGCTTCGTGATGCCTGACCAATCCCAAACACAGTTGTACTTGCAGAGCATTCAAGACAGGTACACGCTTCAGAACACCATTCAAAGCATCTCACCTTCATATCTTTACACCCAAGCCTCCAACACTATCCTTACGGGTGTGAACACAAACACCATCATTTTCTCATCATCGGGTATGCAACCCAGCCAAGACGTTTCATCCTGTTGGCCGCAAGTGGTGGCGTTAGCCGTTGGCATGGTCATATGCTTCGCTGGATCGTATATGTTGTTCTTGCGCCGAGAAATCCGAGCAGGAGGATAAACAAAAACCACATTTTTCTAAATCCCTTTTCCACCATTTTTTCACGTAACAACCATAAGTGACCCCTATACGCCCTTGGTCACTATTTTTGCTGGATACATTCGCGCGCCTTAAATCAGTAAAAGGTTAAATCGGTTAACTGTTTTAACAAATTGCATTCTTGCAGGTTATCTTGTATGACTAACAGTAATAAGCCCCTTCCCATATGCCCCGACGTCCATTGGGTGGGCGCCAACGACACTGAAACCCCACTTTTTGAGGGACTCTGGAGCATACCCGAAGGCGTCTCCTACAACTCCTACCTCGTACGCGGATCAGAGAAAACTGCCCTCATCGACTCGGTACACGAAAAGAAAGCCCAAGAACACTTTGACAAAATCAGCAGCCTAACTGACCTCTCCAAAATCGACTACCTCATCATCAACCACATGGAACCAGACCACACCAGCGCCATCCCCCAACTCCTAAAAAAAGCCCCCAACACCAAACTGGTGTTCACCCCAATCGCGCAGGTCATATTCAAAAAATTCTACGGCACCAACCCCGACGCAGTCCTCGTAAAGGGCGATGACATGAAGCTTTCACTTGGCAACAAAACGCTCAAGTTCCTGCAGACGCCTTGGCTGCACTGGCCCGAAACCATGACCACCTACCTGCCTGAAGACAAAATCCTGTTCTGCTGCGACACGTTCGGCTCCTTCAAGAAACTGCCCGACGGCGCTATCTTGGAATCCGACATATACATGAACAAACAGAACATCTGTGAATGCTCCCAGAAGTATTTCGCTTCGGTTTTTAATGGGCAGCGGGATTGGGTTCTGAAGGCTATAGAGAAATTTGACGCGTTGAAGCTGGAGGTTGAGGTTTTGGCGCCCAGCCACGGACCTGTCTACACCGCCAGTGTCGAGCAAACGTTGCGGCAGTGGGCGGACTGGAGCAAAGGAAGCTGCAAGAAGACGGTTGTGATCGCTTATGGCTCCATGTACGGGATGACAGCCAAATGCCTCGGTGCCCTTGAAGAAGGTGTCAAAGAAGCAGGCGGCACCGTTCAAGCGTTCAACCTGTCCGAAGTTGACCCCGTGGACGCCTTAACCGCCCTCGTGGAGGCGCCCGCCTTAATTGTTGGCGCCCCTACTTACGAGCACGAAGTGTTTCCTAAGGTGGCGGACTTTGTGAACTTGCTTCGGGTTAAAAAGTTCTCCAACCGATGCGCAACCACGTTTGGAAGTTTTAGCGGGAGCGGTGAAGCCACCCGCAAATTATCCGCGGAACTTACTGAGTTGGGTTTTGAAGTGGTCGGCAAGCCCCTTCCCGGCTACGGCAGCCCAACAGAAGCAGACTTAGAGAAAGTCAAGGAGCTGGGCAAATCGCTCGCGGAACGGACCTTCTCCAAGTACAACGCAGTCTAAAAGTTGTTGCTGCCAACAATAAAACACGCCGCTTTGAATTTAGATCAAACAACAGCTACGTTATGTTTTGCATCGCTCATTTTGGCGAGAACTCAGTTACTAATAGCCAAATTCTGGCTTACTTGTCGATTTTAGGCAGAAAAATATAATAGGCTGCAGAATGCATTAACACCATCGTTTGAGGGGTGCGGTAAGCACACGCCTTTGGCTGCAAGCCTGCTTGCATCAGGATTCGTCATTGTACGCGTGTGGTGGACCTCGCCGAACCCTTTCTCCGACGGCGGCACTCAGATATTTTTTCTCCAGCCTTTTACTAATGGTGCCTGTCTACACAGACAAGCTTTCCAACTCCTTATTTGGAGTCAACCCTAATAAATCTTTGCTATTTTGCTGTTATAATAGCACTCAGCAACACCACGTTCTTTAATTTAATGTGCATATTTTGAAAACAAATTTCGTAATTTAATTCGGTTTGCTTGATGGTTGCCCTCATAAAATCTAAAAAAACGTGCCCGCAAAGACACTCACTAATTTAAAAATAAAATGATTTCGACAATACTTCGAAAATAACCACAGTTTATTCCATAAAAATACCATTACTTTTAAAAATCGAAATTAACCGAATAGAATACTTTCGCAAATCAGACAGATGCTCCATATGCACGTTTTGTGATATGTTACGGAAATAACCAACTAAAATTCTCGAACAGAATTTATCGCATATTCGAAAACATTCAATAAAAAAACAACGAAATAAGGCTATTTTTGAAAAAGCGCCAAAATTTTAACCCAGATTTACTTTTATATAATTCTTTATTATGCTCTTCGGTTTGCTTGATGGTTGCCCTCATAAAATCTAAAAAAACGTGCCCGCAAAGACACTCACTAATTTAAAAATAAAATGATTTCGACAATACTTCGAAAACCTCATCGGGACTTAGCTGACGGCTTTTCGCAGTTCTTCTACGAAGTGACCAAACCGTTCCAACCCAAGTTGCCAGAAGGTGGGTTCCGAAACGTCCAAGTCTACGATTTTGCCAATTTCCAACGGGGAAACACTGCTGCCCGCCGACAGCGCTTTCACCAGTTTGGGCACAAACGCCTTGCCTTCTTGCAGGTACCGTTCGTAAACGGCATAGACGAACATTTGGGCGTACACGTAGGGGTAGTTGTAAAAACGGTAGTTTGCCATGTAGTAATGGGGCTTCATGGTCCACTCGGCGTCCATTTCGGGAAGCCACTCAACGGCGTCACCAAAGATACGGTCGCGGCTGCGGGTCCAGTTATTGCATATCGTCTTGTAGTCGAGGTAGTTGCCTTGCTGGATTGAGCTGTAAAGGGCTTGCTCAAACCACACTCGAGCTGTAACTTGAAACGCTGTTTGCCCTGCCTCATCCAAAACCAAACATAGCACAGCTTTACGGTCGGCATCTGATTTTGCTTCGTCCAACAGCAAATCCGTTAGCAATAATTCGCTGAAAATCGACGCTGTCTCCGCCACTATGGAGGGCATGCTTGTGTTAAGCAGCGTTTGGCTTCTTGAGGCGTAGTAGTCGTGGGTGGCGTGTCCCAGTTCGTGGGCTAAGGTGAAGACGTCGCTGAGGGTGCCGTTGAAGCTTTGCAGAATAAACGCTAACTTGCCTGAGTAGTAACCTGCGCAGAAGGCGCCGTTACGTTTGCCAAACCGCGGCGAAGCGTCAATGCAGCGTTTGCTAAACATCTGCTTCACAGCCTCAGCATAAGGTGGGTCAAAGCGGCTGTACGCCCTCGTAACCAAATCTTCTGCTTCCTCAAACGTGAACTTCCGCTCGGGCACATCAGGCAAAGGCGCGGTGATGTCGTAGTTGGCGAGCACTGGTAGCCCCATGAGTTTGGCTTTCAGTTTCAAGTACCTACGGAAGGTGCCCGCGTTTTCTTCAATTGTACGTAGCAAATTCGCTATTGTTTCTTTTTGGGTGTCGTTGCTGATGAGGCTTGAGTCCATGGGTGAGGCGTATTTGCGGCGTCGGGATATGCTGACCCAGTCGTTGCAGATGTTTCGCAGCGCAGACGCAAAAATTTCGCCGTCTTTGCCCAGCAAACCGTAGATGGCGCGGTTAGCGGATTCTCGCGTTGCCCTGTCAGGATGCGGCAGCAATCCATTGGCTTCTCCATAGCTGAGCATTTTCTTTTCACCTTGGACAGTTACTTCGAACATGCGGGTGTTAAGCCACTTGCTCTGCAGTTCCTGCCACGCCTGCACGCCGAACTGGTCCTTCTCAATTATGAGTTGCTCTTCCACTTCGCTAAGCTGATGCTCCACGCGGCGCTGCACACGTTCCAGCATGTGCCGATAACCCGACAGTACAGGTTCCTTAATCACCTCTGTCTTAGCCTTCACCAGCGCACCTAGCTCCAAAGAGAAGAACGCCAATTGCTTACCCAGTTGGGCTTCTAGTTTGTTGACTTTGTCGTAGAGCGCCTGAGTTTGGGGAAGCGTCATGTTAGCTGAAAATGATAGGCTGGCGTATAGTGAGAGGTTGCTGATTTTCTCTTCGAACGATTCTATCTCTTTGAGGCACTTCAAAAGGTCGTTTGGGGAAAAGGTGGTTATTTTTCCGCGGTAAGCCTTCTCAAATTGGTCTGCTAAAGCTTCCGCTTGGGTCATGGCTTGCTCGATTGAGGGGTCGGTTGCGCTGGGGAACAGTTCGGTTAAGTCCCATGTGATTTCAGGGTTTGTGGACATGCAGTTATCGCCTTTGCAGAGTGTTACTTTCAGAGGGTTATTTGGGGTTTTGCCTAGCACCCGCCAGACGTGTTGTAGGTCTATGGCAAAGCATAAGTATCCACAAACCCATACAGTCCGTAAACGCTAAAAGTGGACCTAACGTGAGGTGAATCATATGATGGTTATACCTTTAGATTTACTAGGCGACCTTCTCGGATACATAAGTGGCTCCATAGGCGGGCTTCCAACAATCGCGGTCATGGCTATCCCCTTCATCGTCGGCATAGTGGTAGGTTTCCTCGTCAAAAGAGTCTTGAAGTGGGCAATCATAGCAGGCATTATAGTTCTGGTCGTTGCATACTTTGGCTTCTTCGGCTTAAGCCTCAGCACCCTCGGCGACTTAGCAAAACAGTACGGACCCATGGCCGTTCAAGGCGCTATAATGCTCTTCGGGCTGCTACCGCTGGGATTAGGCTTCCTACTTGGCTTAGTTCTGGGCTTCATATTCGGATAAGCCCCCTTTCCTTTTCTTTGTTTTTCTTCTAAGGCGTCGGAAAGTTGCGGCATTGGTCGCGGCACTTTATGGAATACCACAACGTCACGGAAAAGCAAGCAAGCAACCAACAACGCTTCCACAGCTATGACGATCAGCAGAAGTTGAGTTTGAGCTGCTTGCTGCACCTGAGTGAACGTGTCTATACCTCCAGTGGCGGGGTTATTAGCATCATAATTAGGAATTGTATTTACAGCAGTTTGCAAGGTTGAGCCCAAAGCGGTGAACAACACATAGATAGGCATTATAAATGCAGCTGCCAAAAACAGGATTGAGATAACAAGCCAACTAGTACTTGTTCATTCAAAACCTCTAAGATAGCCTTCTTCTGCGCTGATATAAACGTTAACCGATTGCCCCGAACAGGAAAAAGGTCTATACTTCTGCAAAAGTCCACAAAAGAAAAAGGGTTTGAGGCAAGGTTTGCAGTGCGGCTGACTCGCGGTTGAACCAAAAAGTTGCACAAAAGAGACCTTTTCGTCTGGTGAAATTTGGAGGTTAAATAACGGATATGCCTTGGAGAATATGCACTATCGCAATTGTGTAGAATGTTACGGCGAAGGCGGGGTGAAGAAAGCGCATGTACTTAGTGTATTGTTTGGCTTTGCCAGAATACAGGATTATGCCTGTTGCAACAAGCAGGACTGTTGCTGCATATAATGCTACGCCTGTGCCTAAATCGGGGTAACTGAAGGCAGGTCGGGTTAGCTGATGGGCAAAATGAACGGAGATAAGCAACACCGCAAGCATGTTTCCAATCATGTGTATTTGGAGTGCAGCTTTGAAGCGCCGAGGTGTTTTCCGTTTGATTATGGGGAGAAAGGGACTGGTGAAGGCTATGTATAGGGCGCCGCCCCAGCCAATCCAGTGTGTCAATGAATGTGTTGCACCAAGAATTGTTACCTGAACGAAGGGTAACCGAGATATGCGCAGAAAAATTATAACGTCAATTATCACTGTGGCAACTATCATTGCGAACAAAATCAAAAGGAACAGCTTTTTCGTTTTTGCTCCCTTCAATAATTTATGGCACCGTCACAGATTAAATAAAGGGTTGTGGTAACCCCAATACAGCATCAAACACTACAAAAAATAGTAAAAAGCGGAAAAAAGAAGAGTTAGACATTAACGGGCTTAAAACAATACCTCTGCCACTGAGGCCACGCCTGCCCCGCAGCGCACGCCTCAAAATCCACCGCCAAATCCATGCCCACTTTCAACTTGTCGTGAGGCACACCTGAAATCACACCCGGCAACTTCAACCCATTCTCCAACTGCACAATACCCACCGCGTAAGGTGCTAACGCTTGAAATTGGGCTGGCGCGACATAAATAACCGTGTAAGTTAACAGTTTACTTTTTCCTGAAACTTCTTTCCACACAAAATCTTGGCTGTAGCAGTTGTCGCAGATGGGTCTGGGGGGCAGGTGGATTTTTCCGCATTTCTGGCATTTTGCTGCCATCAATTTGCCCTCGGAAAGGAACTTGTAGAACTGCTCTATGGTGAATGCTGTTTGGGTGCTCATTAGTTTTCGCTCCTGTAAAGGTGCACTGTTGCGGTGGCTCCTGAGCCGCCCACGTTATGCGTTAACCCCACCTTTGCGTCTTTTACTTGGCGTTTGTCGGCTTGTCCCGTTAACTGCAGATAAATCTCATAAACCTGCGCAGTACCCGTAGCCCCCACAGGATGCCCCTTAGCTTTTAAGCCGCCGCTCGTATTCACAGGCAAACGTCCCCCCAAACAGGTTTCGCCGCTGTCAATCAACTCCCCACTTTTACCAACAGGGCAGAACCCAAGGTCCTCATAATCCATGAGCTCCACGTAGGTGAAGCAGTCGTGAACTTCCGCCACCTGAACTTTTTGGGGCGTAAGGGCTGCCATGTCATAGGCGGTTTTTGCGGCGGTTTTGGTGGATAGCAGGCTGGTTAGGCTTTTTCGTTCATACAAACCGATGGTGTCACTTGCTTGTCCTGAGCCGATGATTTGCACGGGCTGGTCCGTGTATTTGCTGGCAAGCTCAGGCTTAGTCAACACGATACAGCTGGCTCCGTCAGTTATCAGGGAACAATCGTACATTTTAAAGGGCCACGCCACAGGTTTAGAATCCAGCACTTTCTCTACAGTGATTTCCTTCTGCAGATGGGCCTTCGGGTTCAAACTTGCGTTATGATGATTCTTGACGGCGACTTTCGCCATATGTTCCTGCGTGGTGCCGTAAGCGTTCATGTGAGCCGTAGCCATCAACGCAAACAAGCCCGGAAAAGTGATGCCGTGAAACTGCTCAAACGGGTAATCCGACGCCATCGCAAGGAACTCCGTGACTTCGGCGGTGCTTCGATGGGTCATTTTCTCCACGCCACCCACGATGACAACATCAGCTAAACCAGAAAGAACCGCGTATATTCCAGACCGCAAGGCGGCGCCGCTGGATGCACAAGCTGCTTCGGTTCGCGTTGCAGGCACACCCAAAAGTCCCGACCAGTCAGCTACTGCTGAACCTGTGTGTCCTTGATGCTCATACGCTTCGCCCATGTGTCCAATGAACATCGCCTTGACATCCTGTTTAGGGTTAAGGTTTGGGCAATGGTCAAAAGCTTCTTTGGCTGCGTAGCTGAAAAGCTCCCGCGCGTAGAGTCCCTCGTGTTTTCCGAATTTAGATAATCCTGCGCTGACTATAGAGACAAGTGGTTTCCCATTCAAACCTTCATTTCCCCATCTGTAAACATATGCTATGCTGTGTTTAAAGACTATGCAAATGGCACCGCTTTCCTTAAAACAGTTACGTCAACCAAACCCAAAAAAGAGAGCATCCGCAGACAAAACTACCCAAAAGCACGCGAAATGGGGATAGTGAAGAAGCCTTCTCCGTTGCTCCTCAAACAAACATACCCTTCATGCCTTATTAATTACTGAGTCTACATCAAACATATATCAACTCTCGAAATATCCACATAATCTTTCCTGACACAAAACGAAGTAGCAGAAACTTATAGAATGTCGGGTTTGTCGCTGGCTATACCATCTACACCCTTCTTAGCCATCGCAGCCGCATCCTCTTTTGAGTTAACCGTCCAGACCAGAATTTTCAAGCCGTTTTCATGTGCCTTCTGCACGTTAGCCGTATGCGTAAAATGGTAAAGCGAAACCAGCCACTGCGCCTTCAACTCCAACGCAGCTTTAATCGGGTTCGTATGTTTAACATAAATTAAACCCGTTTCGACTTCAGCGTCAAGCTCCCTAACCTTTCTCAACGCCTCCTCCAAAAAGCTAACCAAAACAACGTTTTTCTTCATGCCCTTCTGCTCAACAAGCACCAAAACCTGCTCTTCCAACCCCTCTTCCTTGAGCTCCACAAAAACCTTCACCTTTCCATCCAAAAAGTCCAGAACTTCTTCCAGCGTGGAAATCCGCTCTTCCTTCTCGGTTGCGAAGCTTTGCACCTCTTTAAGCGTCAGGTCGCCAACTAAGCCTTTGCCGTTTGCAGCTCGCTTAACATCCGCATCGTGAATAACAACAATTGCGTCGTCCTTGGTTCTTCGAACATCCAACTCCACGGCGTCCACACCAAGCTCTAGGGCTTTTTTGAAGCTACGAAGAGTGTTTTCAGGCTCGTAGGCTCGGGCGCCGCGATGCCCAACCTTTATCATACCTATTTTTGGGCGATTGAAACCTTATATAGCTTCACTAACCACCAACACACAGTGAACCCGCCATGGTTTCTAAACACCCAATCGCAATTGACCCCGTGGGCTACGTAAAAACCGAAGCGGTCGGCGACCAAATCAAAGACAAAACCCGAACCTCAGAAATCATAATTGACCCTAAACTGCAGTTCGCATTAGATGGCATAACCGACTACTCACACATCTACGTGCTGTTTTGGCTCCACGAAATCCCTCAAGAAAAACGCGCAACACTTAAGGTTCATCCCCGCGGCAGAAGCGACATGCCCCTTGTAGGCGTATTCGCAGCTAGAACCAACCTTCACCCCAACCCCATCGGCTTAACACTGGTCGAATTGGTCAAAGTTGAAGGCAATGTCTTAACAGTTCGTGGACTGGACGCCTTTAACGGTACTCCCGTGTTGGACATTAAGCCGTTTGATTCTTGGGATATAGCCAAAGAACCGCGGGTTCCACGATGGTGGCTGAAGCTGGAAGAAGAAAAACAGAAAAAACTGTGAAATTAACGGGAAATTAAGTCTACAGATAGTACTTTGATTCTGCAGTTTTAACAATTGCCTCTCTGAGTTCCGCGCCCGTCAAGTTAGCGTCTTTGATTTTGACAAACGCATCAGCAAAATCCGCGTCGTTTGCGGCTGCACGTAACCAGCTCTCAAAGTCGCCCCTGCCAACATGAAACTCCAACGAAGCCGCATCCACTTTTGCAGCTAACTCACAAAACTCGCGGATGGTGCACGCTGAAATCCCAAGCGGTTCATCCACAGCAGTGTAAAAGTGGAAGACCATGTTTTCAGACACAGGCACAGACGCTTTAAGAACGCCTTTTCCCTTTTCAGTTATAGTATACCCCGCTCCAACCTTTTTGGTAAAACCCTCTTTGGCAAGCTGCTGCATATCCTGAATTATCACATTGGCTGTCAAACCCGCTTTTTTCGCAAAATCATTCATGTCCGTACGTCCCGTTATTTCGTTCATGAATTTTAAAACTTTCATTTCTTCTTCGTTCAAGAAGCATCCCTCGGCACTAGACTATTTCCGAGTGCACCTTAAAAGCGTTAATGCACCGCAGCAACGCCGATACCATATCTGCGCTTCGCATGAAAGCAGCATTACCAAAAACCAGCTGATTTCTCAATATGCGGCGTATATTCTTATTAACTTGAGCATGCAGTATTTCTTTCATGTATTCTGGATACGTACTTTTATGTGACAAGACAACGTTTGGACAATGCGTCAGCCGAAGACTCTACACATGCTCCGACAAAAACAAAGGAGAAGCCGAAACCATAAGACGCGGCGCCGTCCTCTTCATGTACGACCCCCAAACTAAAACCCTAGTGGGTCCCTTCACCGCCGCAAGCGAGGGCGCCACAAGAATCGAAACAGGCACCTGGAGAAGCGAAATCGACCGACACTCCCTCTCAGGCAACATCAAACTCGAATGGAAAAACCTACATATAATCAAAAACGCAGGCGAAAGATTCCCGTTTCTGAATAAGCCTACAAAATGCGAGTTAACCTCACTTAACGTGCAGACACTTTTGGACGCCCTAAAAGACGCACCCGTCTACCAAGGCTAACAAAACAGACTAACTTTTTCTGTTTCCTCTTCAATTTTTAGGGAACCCTAAAAAGTTGGAAAGAACGGTGTGGGAAACATCACGCCCAGCAACACACCAAACAATATGCTCAACCCAGCGAACACAAGCACAGCAAGCAGCGCAATTGCTAGGGCACCCAGCCAGCCCGTGTTAAAACTCGCCTTAAACACACCCAACCACGCTAAGAACGCAATTATAAGCGCCCAAATATAGGCGCTTGCCCCAATTAAGGCGCCAAGCAGAAACTGCACCAAAAACAGCGTCAGCGTGTAAACTATGGGTCCAAACAGAGTGGCAATCAGGGCGTCACCAAGCGAAGATTTGCCTCCAGTGACAACTTTGCCCGCGATGTACACAGGAATAGAAACAATAACCCACAGAATAACCAAACCGACTACGAAAATCAGAATGCTCTCCAGCGTAAGGTCTCCAACTACAGGAACAGACAAAACAACCAAAACTCCTAACAGGATTCATCGCAGCAGCCACCTATAAGAATACCTATTGCACGTAAAAAAAAGAAAAAGGGAGAACGGTTTTAGCACAATGATGGGCTGCTGTTACTTGATTTTGGCTTTCAGCTCCGCATTCTCCTTCTGCAACATCAAAATCGTTGTCGACATAGCCTTAACAGCATTAAGCAAATCACTCTGGGAAAGGGCAGCGTTATTCGTACGTGTTTTGGGAATACTGGTTTGCTGTTGCAGGTCAGGGGAAATTTTGACGTTTTGCAGGGGCATATTTTGGAGTGTTCTTCTGTTAACAGCAGCATTTTTGGTCCTGTTTAATCGTATGTTATTCACGGTCATGCACCTCCTGCGCGATAGGCTGATTCTTTTTTAGGTTCTGTTGGTTTGGAGTTTGCTGCTGGGGGGTTTTATACAGTTTCTGGAAGGTAGGATTGTTCTGCAGGGATCGGCATAGGTCGCTGAAAACTTCTGTTATCAGTTGTTTGATTGTGCAGAACGCCGAGGGGTTCACGTGGGGTAAACCGAAGACGTCGTAGTTTTGGGCAATACAGCCGCCTATGCAGTTGTTCTTATAGTTACAGTTCAAGCATTTTGTAGGAACCTCACAGTAGGGCGCTACACTCTGCCAATTTTTGATCCATTCCAAGCGACTCGGCGCAAAACCATTGAATATGTCACCTATCTTTATTTCATGAGAGTCAACGAATCTGTGGCAAGGATAAATTGAGCCGTCATAGTCAACTGACATTCCGCCTTGCCCCAACCCGCATCTTGAATGCCAAGTCTTCCTCGTCTGAGTAATTGCTGCGTTTGCGTCACGAACAAACATACTAAACACCGGAATACCCTGTTCCATCCATTTTTTGTAGTACCCACGAAAGATTTCAAGTTCCTGCCTAAGGTTCGCCAAGTCTTGAGGAGTCCACTCCACTTCATAGACCATGTCCACAGCAAGGCTGGTTAGGTTGTATTCTTCGACGAAAGATTTTATGGCGTCTGCTAGCCCCTTCACGGTGGACGGCGTTACTGTCCAACGCAGTTGCGGCGCATTTTTGAAATGCTTCTTTAGCAGCGAAAAGCCTCGCCAAGCATCTTCCCAACTACCTTTCCCATTCGGGTAAATACGGTTGATATCATGACTGCTTTTTGGTCCATCAATAGAAACGGTAACGCCGAAATCGTGTTCTTTCATCCACAAAGCCATATCTTCAGTTACCAAGGTACAGTTTGTAGTCACACCGAACCTCCATTTGTGTCCCTCTGCACGGCTTTTCTCAACTATGTATTTCATCAGCTCAAAGTTGCAAAATGGCTCGGCACCAAAAAACCACAGACCCCCGTTTGGATCCAAGTTTTGGGCACAAAAGCGTATGAGTTGATCAGCAGTCTGTTTTGTCATTTTTGCTCGAGTTAGGTTTTGGTTGAGTTTATAGACAAAGCAGTATTTGCATCTAAGGTTACACTCGCTAGTGACCCAAACGGTCATTTCTTTGATTTTCGCCGGCAGATTAAGCATGTAAAGTCTTCCTCTTTTGTGGTTGGGGAACCAAGCCTAACGCAATCAAAGACTCAAGTACAATCTCCTTAACCCGTTGCTCAGACAAAGACTGCCCAAACTGAGACGGAGGCTTTGGAGGAAACTTCGATTGATTACAGCTCTGATTTGATTGATTGTTCACGCATTTTTTACTCATCATACCGCACTCCTTCAATGCTAACCACTACTGAGCCATAAGACAACTCCAAAGACAAGGCATCTGACACATCATACAAGGCGACATACAAGACACCTCACAGGCAGTCTCACAAGTCACTTCACAGCCAGTTTGACAACTCAGCTCACAGGTGGTTTGGCAAGTGTTACATGTT
This sequence comes from Candidatus Bathyarchaeota archaeon, assembly GCA_026014615.1. Taxonomy (GTDB): domain Archaea; phylum Thermoproteota; class Bathyarchaeia; order Bathyarchaeales; family Bathycorpusculaceae; genus JADGNF01. The sequence continues at coordinate 46,649 of JAOZHZ010000019.1, forward strand.
TGGCATGAAAGCTGACAAGCAGTCATACACGTCCATTGACAAGACATCTGACAAGACTCACACGGAGCTTGACAAAAAACTTCACAGCCAGTTTGACAATCATAACATGATTCACATGAAACTTCACAGCCAACTTGACAATCTTGGCATGAGTAGCATGATTCACATGAAACTTCACAGCCAGCTTGACACGTTGTTTCACACCCGCCACAACCTGTGAAATATGCATCAATACGATGGTGCGTCGTAACATTATAGAAGGTGTAAGTGTTGATTGCTCCTTGTGGCACTCCATCTACGTCTACATGGTCAATCTGGTAGCCAACAGACGGTGAAATGTTGAAAGTTTGGTTTTGGTTATAGCTGACTGTGACTGTTCCTGATGGAGTTATTGTTCCTCCTGCTCCTGCGGTTGCAAGTATGTAAACATAAACAGGATCCGTTACATAGACGCGGTAAATGTTAATTCCACCCTCGTCATCAAGCAGAACGGGGACATCGCTGTTGTTCACTATTTTTACTGTGTTAGGTGCCGTATCATTGTAGATTGTTCCAGTATTCAGCAAGTTATAGCTTGGCGCTAAACCATTGCCTTGTGTCTTGCTGAGGTAGTAGGTGATAAATTGAGTGCCGTTTATGTAGGCGGTTAAGGAAACATCCTCATTTTCGCTTGGTCCCAGGGGAACCATTTGGTTGAAGTTGAAAAGACAGATTTGTCCTTGTTGGTAGTTGCCGCTGGTGTAGGTTGGTGACCAATTAAAGACCCACTCCATACAGCCTCCCGGTTCTATTGTAGTGTTGGCAGCAGTGGGGACGCTAAATCCTGAGACACTACGACGCCCAGTGGTTTCGTAGCGGCATGGATAATCAACCCGCAAAGTATCCAAGTTTCCATCTGATCCGTGATCTGTTCCAATTCTACATCTAATAGGGTTACAAGCAGTAGAGCCGTCGCACAAGTCCACAGGAGATTGGCAACTTAGATCGCACATTTCATACGCTCTAAAAATTTGGAAATCAAAGATAGTAACAGTTGAAGTGTTATTTGTGTTATGTATAACGAAAGTGTTCAGCCCTACGTCCCGATAGCCTGGGTGTTGGGATACATCATAACCTTGCCAAGCGCCGTGTCCAGCAAGGCGACTAAGGTAACAACCGTCTAGTTGGACACCATTAACCGTATACTCCAAATTAATATCTTGATCAGGTGTAGTGTTGTTTGCATATGACAGGAAAAGAAAGTTACACCAATCTTGTCTTTGGTAGCACCTTGGTTCTGTGCATGTGAAGGTTATTGTTGTATATCCATTTGGGGGTATCGTGTAGTTAGGTCCACTCGGGTATCCCCAGTAAGTTACTCCTCGACTGCCGTCAAATGGAGAACCTGTTTCACACTGATAGCCATAATATGTACTAATTGTGGTTGATAAAGTACATGACATTTTTTCACATTCCTTTATTTCTTGTAGTCGATTCTAATTCTAATTTTTCGACAACATTCAATTGGTGCGCTTGAATTTTAAAGAGAGTGTAATGTTTCAGAAAGCATACCTGATTGATTACCTTTTAGAGATCAGTTTTTTGTTAAACTATATTGCTTCTACGTAATGTGTGATTTTGTTTATATGACATATTTCAATACCCAAAATAGTTACCGATAAATTAAGGAATCTGTAACACACGCCTTTTTAACAGAATATAGTTCACGAATAGGCAGGATGTTTTCTTCTGATGGTAAATAAAATTGTGCATGCAGCGCCTATTAACAAAGCCAGTGCCATCACTGAGGAAAACTCTGGAACGGTAGGGGAAGCGTTTGTATTGTGTGAAGGTAAAAATTCGTCCGCAATAAAGGCGTAAACAGTGTGGTCTGAGGAGCCTACGTAGACTACGCCATCAACAACTGCGGGAGACGAATCAACAACAGAGCCAGTTGTGTAATTCCAGAGCTTAACCCCATTTGTAGCGTTCAAAGCATACACATTGTAATCACCTGAACCGATATAGACTACGCCATCAACGACAGCAGGAGACGAATAAACAGCGCTTCCATTTATAGTATAATTCCAAATTTTTATCCCGTTGGTGGCATTCAACGCATAAACATTTCGGTCGTTTGAGCCTATGTATACCACGCCGTTAACTACTGTCGGCGATGTGTCGTCAACATAGTCGCCAGTGGTGTATTTCCATATTCTTTGTCCATTTGACGCATTCAAAGCATACACATTACTGTCAAATGCACCTATATAGAGCACACCGTCAACAACTGCGGGAGACGAATCAACGTGGCGGTCTAAGCGAGGATAATCACCCGTTGTGTAGCTCCATATTTTTTGTCCGTTTGAGGCGTTCAAAGCGTAAATATCGCCATCCCTTGAACCAAAATAGACCATGCCGTTTGCAACAGCAGGCGATGAATAAACAATACTGTGTTCTTTTTCTGTGTTGTATTTCCATATTTTTTGTCCGTTTGTGGCGTTTAGGGCGTAAACGTTGCTGTCTGATGTGCCGATGTAGAGCACGCCGGCAACTACGGCGGGGGAAGAAGAAGTTATTGCTGTGTTGTAGTGCCATATTTTGGTGCCTGTTGAAGCGTTAAGAGCATAAACTCCCGAAGAACCCACATACACTACACCATCAACAACGGCAGGAGACGAACTAACATGACCGCCGGTTGTGTAATTCCAAATTTTGTGTCCGTTTGCAGCGTTTAAAGCGTAAATGTTATCGTCAAGTGAACCTACGTATACTACGCCATCAATAACGGCAGGAGACGACAAAACCGATCCTTCGGTGGTGTATTTCCAAGTTTGGGTGGGCGCGTAGGTTAAGTTGCCGACAGCGCCGCTGTGAGATGGGTCATAGCGAAACATTGGCCAATCGGCATACGCAAAAGGAAGCACAACTATGATAGAAAGAAAAACTACAAAGACAAACGCTGTTGCCCTGAGCAGATTACTCATGCGCCTCAATCGCCTCATCATTTATTAAGATATGCGGACGTAAAAAATTTTTCGATAGATAATTGTTCCCACAATTTCTTTTTACTTTTTTATGAAAATAACGGTCAATTTTATGACTTAACTAGAGGTAGCGACCGGCACTACCTGGAAAACCCAAACGATAAACACAGACCACTTCGTCGGTAAACCAAACTTAGCCGTAGATTCTAACGGCAACCCCCACATAAGCTACCTTTTAAACACCATAACAATCATCACCAATCTAAAATACGCAGCCACAACAGGCACAACCCCAACTACCACACTACACCCACACAGACCACTTCATCACCCTCACCCTCAATTCCCGAGTTTCCAATTTGGATAATTCTGCCTTTAGTTACATCATCAACACTAATTTCCGCTGCAATAATCAGGAAAAAGAAGCGCAAATTATAACGCGGAACAACAGATTAGTTAACTCCACGACTTAATTGAGCAAAAATTTGCACTAGTTTATTTGCTTTCCGATTACAAAACCAATTCAATTCAACAGAATTGGAATAATTGACTTTTTCAGCGTACACCTTTTAGACGAGGGACCAGAAGGGTTTCAGAAATATATCGTCTTTTTAAAATCAAGATTTGGAGTGGTTGAAATCAGTTATGAAGCGCTAAAGGTGAGTCAGTTGGGCGACAATACAAATAAACCAAAAAATGACCCGTCAAAACTTAGAATCTTATGGCACAGTGTAGCTCCATGGATTGCTTCTGGCTATGGCAAAACAACAAAGGAGATATGCACAAGATTGCCGAAATACGGATTTAAAGTAATTATCTCAGCATACTATGGTGCCGAGCCAGGCGGAATTCCCCCTTACCAAGTCCCCGTTTTACCCTCAAAAGAGGGATCTTTCGGCATAGCCTCTGCCGCTAGATATTGTAGACAATACAATGTAGACATGGGCTTGCTATTTACAGACTGGTGGGCATTCAGCGATTTTCCCAAAATTATTCCCCATGCAACTCTGTACGGCCCCATGGATCAGATGAGCTACCCCGAGGAAATTATGAGCTTTACACGGGAATATTATAAAATTATAGGGTTGTGCAAATGGCAACAAAAATGCTTAGCAGACGCAGGAATAAAATCGGACTACATTTATCATGGGGTTGACACGAACGTATTTAAGCCCACGAACAAGAAAAATGAACGAAAGAAATTCGGCATTAACGAAGACGACATTTTTATCTTCGGAACAATAGCGGCCAATGGTGACAAAGAAGATAGAAAAAGTCATAGCAGATCAATGAAGGCAATGAAATACTTCTTAGATCAAAACCCTGACGTCAAAAATATCATTTGGTTATACCACACCAGCCCCACCGACTCAAGAGGCATGCCCTTACTTTCAATTGCACACAAACTTGGACTAGACAAAATAATTAGGTTCATGGACCCGAATATGGCAAACACCATGCTCACGGAAGAAGACTTGGCATCATTAATGAATTGCTTTGACGTACATTTGCTCTGCAGTAAACGTGAAGGGTTCGGCATGCCCATATTAGAGACACAAGCTTGCGGGGTACCTAACATATGCCATGACGCCACCAGTATGACAGAATTAGTCAAAGGTCACGGATGGCTATGTAAGTCATTGAGCCACGGGTTAAACTTTGAAACCACACCTATTAACACGGAAACTGCATCTCCGGATGTTTACGACATTGCCAGTTGCATCGAGGACGCATACTTTCATCCAGATAAAGTGAAAAAATATGGAGCCGATTCTAGGACATTTGCATTGCCATTTGACTGGGATGATTTAGTAAAGAACCGCTGGGTTCCTATACTGGATGAACTATCAGATAAAATTAGAGCGGAGCGGAAGGAACATGAAATGCTTGGCGATAACCCCCAAAAGGATGCCTATTTTGAGCAACTGTACACGCAAGCCATGAAGCCGTAAGGGACAAACATGTCAAACAACGATCAAAAAGAAACAGACACACTTCCACTGACCAACAAACAAGTGCATTACGCAAGCACAAAGACGTTTGTGGGAAGCAAATCATCTGACTTCTACGGAGAAGGATACTTCTTGAATGGCCAAGGCTCCAACTATGGCCGCAGAGACAAAAATGGCATTCAGCTCTTCTTAAACTATGAAGAACATAACATCTTGCCGGGAAATCGACGAATAGCCGCCTATCTTACACACATCTATAGACCTAAGACAGCAATTGTGCTTGGCTGCGCAAGAGCTTACCTTGTGAAGGCTTTCCGCGAATTAGGCGTAGAATGCAAAGGTATTGACATTAGTGAATGGGCAATAAATCATGCTCCAACTGAAATAAAGGAACATCTTTATGTTGGTGACATATGTGACTTAAGTCTCTTCGAGAAAAACTGCTTTGATGTAACTGTTGCCATGGACGTTTTTGAGCACATTGCCGTTCCAGACCTGTATACAGCACTTGATGAAGCCGAACGCACTACCCGTGATGTCTTAATTGTTAAATTTCCAGTAAACAACGATTATTTGAACCCGGACCAAACTAGCGGCGGCGACAAAAGCCATATTTCAGTTTATAGTGTTTCCTGGTGGCGTCGCCAGTTTGAGGAACGTGGTTTCATTTTGGAAGGCCAAGCAATTGAACCTCAACCAGAAGACGAAACGTCAGCAACACTTGTTTTCCGCAAGAAAAGCTCATTACGTGCGTCTCAATCTATACCATCTGCTCCTGCTAAATTTTCTGAAAAGCAGCTTGTCAACATTATCATGCTAAACTGTAACGGGATTAAGTTCACGCATAGATGCATTGAGACTCTGTACAAAAACACTGACTACCCATTTAACCTGATAGTTGTTGATAACCAGTCGACGGATGGCATTGAGGAGTACCTGAACGTTGCCCAAAAGAGCAAACCAAATATGCATGTGGTCTTAAGTAAGCAGCCGAATACTGATTTTGGGAATGGCGTAAACATTGGCCTGCAGTACTGCAGAAATTTGCTAGACAAGGAGCCATCACCATACATTCTGCTGTTAAATAATGACATGTTATTCCTGCAGAAGAACTGGCTTAGCATAATGGTTCAAACTCTGGAAAACAATCCAGACGTAGGTATTGTGTCACCCCAGCTATTGTATCCAAATGGCCAGCTTCAATATGCCGGTGCAACCTTTAACGCTCAACTACAGCCGTATCATATTGGTCGTTTCAAGAAGCCGACAACGGAATATTGTAAGGTACGCACTATTCCTTGGGCTACCTTCGCGTGCGCCTTAATTCGCAAGGAGCTTCTTGAGCAGGGACTAGATGAGCGGTATTTGCTGGGTACATATGAGGACGTGGACTTCTGCACAAAAGTCCGCGTTGATGGCTTTGAAGTACTGTACTGCCCTCAGGCATCGGTTTACCATTATGAGAGCGACACGGTATCGGATGTAACTACTGAACAATTTGGTAAACAACAGCTCGCCAACGCTACATTGTTCACAAAGCGCTGGGCAGATTGGCTACGTTTTAACCGCGGCGCATACCCCGATCTGTATTCGGAAACAAGTTAGCCTTTGTGCACCTTGGCTCTAACCGATACCAAAAGTGCTGAACCACGTGAACAGATAGTTACTATCAGCTACTCAAAGTTGTTCATAGCCTTAGTTTAACTTGTGATTTGAAACTATGATATAGAAGAGACTATTTTTGTGAAATTAAAAATTTAAAATTGAAACCGGTGAGAGCCCTTTTTCCCTCCGAAGCACGGTTTATTGATCTAGCTCCTTAAGCACTTCTGTAAGAATTTTTGTCTTAGGATTCTTTCGATTTAGCATTATAACTCTAATTTTCCCATGTTTAACCTTTACACGATATTCATCAATTATTAGTTCGTCTTTCTGAAGGAGCCCCAGATTTCTGTTCAATTCGTTATAAGTGCTACCAGTCTTGCGTACAAGCTCCATTACGCGAATTTCTCGTGTTGACGACAGTTCCTTCAATATTTTTTGCCTCAAAGACGAAGCAAGAACTCGCTTAAGCTCCAATTCAACCACCCATAACAATTTTTCAGGTTTAAACTCACCAAACCACCCCAGTTTTAACATTTAAAAAATTCGCAGCATCATAAAAACGAATATAAAACAGCCTTTTCACAAAAACAATATATAAAAACAGATAAGACACAAAAAAAGAACTTAAGGACATTCAATCGGGCTTACAGAGCCTACCCACAAACGCAGCAGTCAATGAAAACAAGAAAAGCATAGCCAAAGCAATCATTTTTGGAAACTCAGGAATTGACGGTGAAGGTGATAGAGTTGCGGACTTGACAGGTGTTGCGTATGTTAGGTTGTAGTAAAAACGAAGAAGCACTTGCCCGGGAACCGGCCTACTATAGATTATATGTGGCCTGTTTTCCGAATCTAAGGCTATTTCACCAGCCGAATCTACTTTTTGGTCTATCTGCTTGATAACCCCATTTTGAATCAGCCTCCACCACATACATTTGATTCGTGTAGTTAACACAACTTATATGCGGAGTATCATAGAAATCCAATACTATTTGGCTCCCAGAAGACACGTCATCAATTTTGATTGGCGGATCTACAGTTTGAATGTCCCAAATTGTGCCATTCCACACACCATCGCGTAAGCTACCATTGTAATAGCTTGCATGCGGGTAGCCTTTGGAGTCCACGGCTATAGAAGAGAAGGCATAGTTGGTCGTGTCTATGGTTTGGGTGGTCCAGTTCGCACTAAGTGCTGTTCGTGTTGCATATCTTAAAGACCCTACAGAGGAATTGGAAAAAAGGGGTCTGTGAAAGTAGCTTATGTGGGGAACACCGTTAGGACTCACGGCTATTGATGGAAATTCATTAATGCCTAATGTGGAATCTACAATCTGGGCGACCAGATGTGAACCATCCCAAAAAGCATATGTTAAGTGTAACTCGACATAGCCTTCGTTGTTAATTCTTGGATGAGCGTATGCTATGTGCAGGTTACCCTTTGAATCAAAAGCCATGTCGGCAACACCAGCTAGTTCTTCTGAGGAAACCAAGGTCTGATTATTCCAGTGGGTACCGTTCCAAAGGGCATATTTGAGCTCATCATATTTTTGATATCCAATATGCAGTTGGTTGTCATCATCCAAAAACAAAGCCTTAGCTGACCCTGCACTATCAACCAATTGAGCAATCCAATTGATACCATCCCAAAAAGCATAGTAAAATCCATTTCGAGAGGTATCAGGCTCACGGTAGATCTCCCGGTAAACATAGTAAGTTACATGGGGATTGTCTTCATCATCCAATACCAAAGAACCACCCGCACCCCATTCATCAATGCTTTGAAAACTCCACGAATCCGCATACGCTGGAGCCGCACACAAACAAAATAGCATAGACATAAAAACAAACACAAATACACATCTACACCGCATGACAACACACCCTAGACGCACTATAAAAACGTAAAACAAAATATTAAGGATTATATGAAAAACAACCAAAAGAAAAAAGACAGGATGTTTTTAAAGCAGCAGTTCAAGCACCCATACCCAAACTACAAAGGATAACGCACTTTTCAGGAAATTTATCATTAGGTTTTTTTGTATTCGGGGTTGGGAACGTCTGCGCCGCATTTTTGGCATTTGTAACTATGGATTTTACGGCGGCAACCCTGACAAGTGCTCTGGTTAACTAGGTTTCCGCATGCGGGACAAACTAAGTTTTGTGCTGACATTATTTTCACCTCGTTCAATCCTTATTTTTCTCGTTTTTCTAGATGTAAAAGAGAAAAAGAAGCAGAGATTTTCTGCTTAAGGGGTAACTGAGACTGAGTCTACGAAAAGATTTGCGCTATAGCCACTTTCGTATAAGGCAGCAATTGCTATGTATCTGAAGTCGCTAGGATAATTGCCGCAGTTAATCCAATAGGGCGAACTGGATGTTATCGTTTGATTACTGACTGGAACCCAATCGTTGTTTGCATTGTAAGACACATATACGTGGATGTGTGTCCAGTATCCGGGGGCAGAGTAGCCGTAGATTTTAATGTTGCCGTGTGCGGGAGCATTCATTGCTCCAACTATGTTTCCTCCATCTCCAGAGTTTCCACCGTATATTTGCACGAAGTTTGCGTTGTTTGAACTGCCCACGAGTCCGTTCGGGTTATTGATAGCTCCGTTGCCATAAGTGGTTGGCTGCGGAACAATGCTTGATACCCAGTAATTAGTCGGCGGGTTTTGGACGGTTACTGTATTATAGCTAGCGGCGCCACTCCATGCATTATTTGTGTCTTTGGCTCTTACGGTGACGTTCTTTGTTCCTGGGGAACTCCATGTGTGAGAAGCTGACGCTGCGGTTCCGCTGGTATATGGACCCACTGTTGTTGTGGTGCCATCATTCCAGTTAAACTCGTATGTAATGTTTTGGTCTTCGGGGTCTGTTGATGTAGCATAAAATGGGCCACAACTTACGTTGACGGTTCCTATTGTGGGTCCACTAAGCGATGAAGGCGTGCTGGGTGGATTATTGCTTGGGTCAAAGCTGAAGTATGCTCTGATTCCCTTCAGATTAGTGATATTGTTGAATGTGTAGTTGCTAATTGCCCCTTGTGAAACATAGTGGAGATTGCCATTTTCAAATTCCTCTGCGACTTCGACATCGTCTATACGGTAATTCGTGTTCGGCGTAATGGTGAACGTTTTGCTCTCTCCATAATCCACTTGAACTTGTCCTGAAGGCGAAATTGCGCCCCCTTCTTGAGCCACTGAAGCTTCAATGGTTAGGTAAACTGGCGATGTATTGTAAACGCGATAAATGTCAATTCGACCTCCTTTTTGGCAAACGGGCGGGCAAGGTTCTTCATCACAGCCATCACAGAGCACGAGATCAACTCCAGCATTTGGGTCTACCGTTACAAATAAGCCATTAACTTCGTTTGGGCTGTCATTGTAATATTCCGATAGTATTGGGTGGGTTGCAAGATCAATTCCGTGAGCTATATGACGAACGTTGTTGTCGTCCTGCCCTTTAGGGTGGTAAAAAGCGACCCATGGACTACTATTAAGTTTAACCCAAAAAGGGATATCGTTGTTTGGAGCCATTTTCGCATTATATGGGGCGTCGATATTAGCGGTTGTGATATTGTTGAAGTTGAAAAAGCAGTGCATTTTATCGACGTAATCGCTGGCAGGGTCCGGCGGATTTATCCACATCCAAGAGATGTATGGATCGCTTGGCGACATCGATTTTATATGGTCGTCTGGACCAAATTTGGTGATACTTACACCACCACAGCTCTTGTAGTTACATGGATAATCTTGTCTTGTGGGATCAAGTTGGTCATTCTCGTCTATTGCGTATTGATGTTCCTGTCTACATTCAGGAGCTGATTCACAAGGGCCTCCATCGCAGGCATTTTGCCCGTCGCACGGCAGATAGCACATTGGATATCCTAAAACAACCATCAAGCCTTTTATTGTGACATTGACATAGGGGTCCTCGTTAACAAATTTAAGCTCATTAGACCCTGCTCCAGGTTCCTTCAAAATATAAGTTTCATTAATTTTTGTTTGAGCAAAGTCAAAAACCTCTGTTAAGTCGTGACCTGCTTTCCTACTGTGCCAAGTTGCATGAGCGACATTTTCAAAATCATTTAGATAAAGTTCTATGGGACCAACGTCGTTATTTGGAGAATCTGGGTCGTTGGGGTTAGTGCTGACTTCGTAGATAACATTGCAGAAATCAGATTTTGGGGGATATTGTTGCTGGTAGCATTGTGGCTGCGTTGCAGTGAATTTGAAAGTTTTGGTGCTATTGGGGTTGTTTTCGCCACCATATTCTAAAGTGAAATCTGGGATTGGGCCCCAAATCGTTGTTCCCTTTCCGCCCTTTGCTCCTTCCGCAGGGTTGCAATTATTGTCACAGTTAAAATAAGGACTGCTGCCGTTCATACCGCATCCTGAGAAGGCTGCTTGTACGTCGTGGTTGCTGTCCATTGTGATTATTATGGGGTTATCAGTGTTCGTTTGTTCATCTACAGTCAGGTAATCAAAGGCGTAACCAACGTCTGCCGTGGCAGCTACCTGAACGTTAGCACCTGGGCTGTAGACTTGTGTACCTGGGGCAGGGGTGGTCGTGCCTCCATTTTCTGTTGAAATTTTTAGAATACAGGTGTTTGGGTCCTGAGCAAAATCTGCTGTAATAGTGTGGTTTGCTGTGACGTTTGAGAATGTGTAACTGCTTATTGCGCCTTGACTTACGCTGTCTACTTGGACATCAACTATGTGGTATCCGATGTTTGGAATTATGTTAAAGGTTTGGTTACTTCCGTAGTTTACTGTTTGTGCAGTACTGGGTGAAATCGAGCCATTATTTCCCGCTGACGGTGTTAAAGTATAGGTGTTGATTGCGGAGGTAACCGAAATGGTGTGCGTTGTTGTGACGTTGTTGAAGGTGTAGCTTGATATTGCTCCTTGGTCGACCGTATCAACGTAGACGTGGGTTATGTGGTATCCTGTGTTTGCTGAGATATTGAATAGTTGGTTGTCGCCAGTGTTCACCAGAACGGTTCCTGAAGGCGTAATTGTTGAACCAGCATCATTGGAAGCTGAAATGGCGCATCCGGGTACATACTCAGCATAAATGCTCATTGCATAGTTGTAATAAGTCAAAGGAAAATTAGTCCAAAATTGGTTAGCTGTACCTGTGTTATAACGTACTGTAAGCGTGTCAGGGCTACTTCCTGTGTTGTAGAAAAGTAACCAGTAATATGTTCCAGCTGTGAGTATGGGTTGAGTGTAACCATTGCTATGGCTGGACCAATATGGTGTGACCCAAGCATTCGTAAAAACATTGCGGCTAGGTGTTAACCATAAACAAGAGCTAGTTTTGATTGCGCCATTGTTATCATTATATATGCCTATCTGTACGTAGTCGCCAGCGTGAACTACTCCGCCAATGTAACAATGTATGTTGGCTAACAACCCGTTTTCGGGGGCTTGAAACCGGCAGGCAACTGCGCGGTTAGGCCCTACTGAAAATGATGATGAACCTAATGTTGTGTACCCCATTGTGGCCATATTAAACACATCCAGTCAATGTTTTTGCATTTGACACATTATAGTTGATTGCTCTGCCCTCCGAGCGTTGGGCGATTTGCTCTTTGGAGCATTCGGTTCGCCCGTGAGAGACCCAGATTACTTTTGGGCTGATTTTTTGTTTTTCCGTATTTTTTTCAACCATGGAAATCATCGGAAAGGCAATACGCTCTTGCGAATTTAAAGAATTTTTAGAAAATATTATGGTTCATCAGAAAAAAGTCTTAAGAACATTATAAAATAAAAGACTTTTGCGAACATACTTTTATTTCAGCCAAACAACCTATTTGTACAGCCTTCTTCGCATACCGCATTTTTACTGTATCGCCACTAACATGGGCAGTATTCTAAATTGCCCTTCTTTCAACCAACTGGCATCAAATTAGAAACAAAGAAAGGGGCGTTATGCAAGCAACATAGACACCGCTTGTCAGCTTCAGAACCCACCCAAACAACCTAAATATCACAAAAACTCACAAAAAGTAACCAATTTGTTTCTGCTTACAAATTTACAAACACCTCAATCAACCTAACCACGCCAAAACTGCGGCTGTTACCCGTAAAGCATAAATTCTTTCGCTTCACTTTTTAGTTTTCAGCGGGAGGTAGCTCAGCCTGGCAGAGCTCTCGAGCGGGCTAACACGCTTGGCCTGCGGAGAAGCTGTAGAGGTCTACCCACGGTGGGCTTCATTCAAGCCTGTCTAGGCCACAGAAACCGAGCTGTCGCAGGTTCAAATCCTGCTCTCCCGACCAACAATTAATTACCCAAAAAGCTCCAGCAATTCGGCCATTATTTTATGGTTGGCAGCAACAACTGTTTTCATTTAATCAGAAGACCAAAAAAGATGGTGCCGGCGTTTTTTCGCCTTTAACGTTGATGCGAAACAAAAGCTGCCTTTTAAACTGCAGCGCTTTTGAGCGTTTTTTCTTTGCTTGACTGCTGCTTTGTTTTTTGGGCTTTTATTTCTCGTACTTTTGTCAGTATTTTTGTTATGATTTGTTCGTCGTTTGGTATGCCTGGTGGGGGGTCGACAACTTTGCGTATCATAATAGGTACAAGGTCCATGCGGTAGGCGGTGCCTTCGTATTCTATGCCGCCCCACTGGGTTGGGAACAAGACGTCGCCAAGTCTTGATGTGCAGTTCATGTCGGGGTTAATAACGATTAAGGGGTGTTTCACCATTTGTTTCATTGAGGGTGCGGGGAAGTGTGCACCTGGGTCGGACGCGATAACCAAGGTTGCGTCGTTGTCTCCACGTCTAAGCAAGTCGATAGCTGAAAATTCGCCTGGATTATACTGTGGGTAACCCTGTGAAAAATCAAGCGCATAAGGGTAACCTGTTTGCCAGCCGAAAACCACGTTCGCACCTGTGATGTTGAAGTGTCCTCGCATGGGGGTGATGACAAATTTGGTTTTTTTGTTAAGGTCTCGTGTTAATTTGATTGCCATTTCGATGTTTCGGAATCTGCCGGCGGTTGCAGTTAAGCCCAATCCAAAGAAAATGGCGCCAAACTCGCAGTTAACCATGGCGTCAGCCACTTCTTTTAAGTATTCAACTGGAACCCCGCCGACTTTTTCAACATCTAAGTCTTGGTCGTTGATCAGACATCGGAGGGCTTCGAAGATTTCGTAGTCTTTGTTTGGCTCAACCTGCACAAAATAGTCAGCAGCTTCAGCAGTCATCGTCTTCCTAACATCAAAAACAATCATCTTACGCCCCATCTTATTAATCGTCTGAGGCGGAGCATCCACAACACACGTCTGAGGACGAGGCGGAGGCTGATACTTGATATGGGTCTTTCTAGCTGCTGCGTCGAGTTTTTTCTTTCCAGAAGCAGCCTTAACTTTCTGTATGTAATCTTTCCATTCACTCTTCTCAAAGCGACCTTCGGGGAAGGCGGTGTATCGTTCCACGTGTCGTGGATGTGAAGCCCAGGGGTTGCATCCCCAGTAAATTATCAAGTCCGCCCGATGTCTCACTTGCCCTAGCGTGCACGTGGGTAAGCCTGCTTCCTGTGTTGCCATCATTGATGGCCCATGGCAAATACTGCAAACGTTATCCAAAGCGCAGCCCAATTCTTCTGCCAATTCTAAACCCAGACGTTGCGTTTCACTTGTGCAGCACTCCCAACCAAACAGTAACGGATATTTGGCGTCAGTGAGAATTTGAGCAGCCTTGTTAACGGCTTCATCCATAGAAACAGGAACTAATTCACCATTCTTGCGAATCATCGGCTCTAAAATGCGTTCATCGTTTTTGTAGCCGTGAACCATCTTAGCTTCACAGACTGCACAGCCGTTTTTCATCGCAACAATCTCGTTATTCTCCACTGTTACTTCAAGATCATCACATAAGCAGCCACATATTGGACAAACAACAGATTTAACAACTTTCACAGTAATCACGTTCCGTACTCGTTGTTTAGACTTGCATACAAAGCCGAAGTAGCCTCGGTTGGGGCTGTTTCGACTCCAACTGGAAAACCCTTGAACAGGGGCATACGGAAGGTTTTGTTGCCGTAGGCGATGTTTGCCTCTAAATCGCAGTGCATGAAAACTAATTTAGACAGCGAACATGATGGAAATTCTGTTTTGGCTGCAATTAAGGTTACTTGTGCCTTTTGTGCTGTCATGATTTCAAACCTCACCCATCAGAAAAACTAATATCAATTATTATATTTTTTGATAGAAAAACCGTAAAACCCTCAACACCACGCCTACCTTGCCAAATAGCTCAAACCAAAACGCCCGAAGACAACTTTCTGGCGGCATCGGCGTCTCGCCTCCGGATACGCCATGGACTTGTTTTAATATTCCGTAAGCACATTATGCATCAAGGAACAAAACCAAATGAGCCAAATTAACAAGCTCGAACAATACTGGCTAGACGTACTTGCAACATTACCGTCCACACAGACCCTACACGGCGCAACAATCACCTGCTACCCCAAAGTCCCAATCCCAGTTCTCAATCACACCACAAACATCAATTTTAAAGAAGACTGCACTGATTTAATAGCCAAAGTTGAGCAGCATTTCCGTTCAAAACAAGTGCCCTTTACTGGCTTCAGAATCACTCCCCTATCACAGCCAAGTTCCATCGGTCTACAGTTGAGAAACGCTGGGTTTAAGCAGGAAGGGGACCAGTCGTTCATGGTTTTCCAGAAGGAAAACGTCGAAGAAAACGTGAATACCGCAGTGTCGGTTAAGAAAGTAGTGACGGATACTGACGTTGATGTCTTTGGAGGGTTGTTGCTCACGAATTTTGAGATGCCGCTTGCATGGAAAGAAAGCTGTAACGACTTCACGAGGGCATGTATGCGTAGCGGGTGGCAGTTCTATGTAGGATGCATTGACGGCGAACCTGTTGGCACGTGCGCGTTATTTTCTTCAGGCGGCGTCGGCGGCATATTCGACGTGGGCACCTTAGTGGATTTCAGAAAACGGGGCGTTGGGGCAGCCTTAACAATTCACGCCCTCAAAAAGTCAATGGAAGCAGGAAACATTGTTCATACATTGCAGGCTGAAACAGGCGGAGGGGCAGAACGTCTTTATGAGAAAATTGGGTTCAAAACAGAATACAAACTACAGTATTACATAAAGGAAGCCACCTAAAAGAATAAAGGGCTTTTATGCAGCATTAAGAAAATCTGGCTTTTTGTTTTTTCTTTAGTGGTTCAAGTTTTTCGGATGGGCATTTCGGAGGCGGGTTCTGCTGGTTTTGTGCGGGAAAGTGCTATACCTGAGGTGGATTTTACGATTTTGGGAACGCCGATGAGGTCTTGGAGTATTAGGATTCCGCGCGCAAGTACTGCAAAGGCGCCTAAGGCTCCGGCCATTGCGGGGTCAACAACTAAGAGTCCCAGAATTGCGACTATGCCAAATTCCTGTACACCTGCGCCTGCGGGGGTTATCGGAACAAAACCCAACGCCGTCACAAGCGGGTGAATGAGGAAAAACGCCAGCCACGTCAAAAACGGACTTAACCCAAGCGATATGCCTAATGCTAAAGCCAAGAAGTACCACTCAAACCCTTTCAGAACCCAGCAGGCCAACGTCAGAACAATGACCTCTGGAATTGCTTTGCTGTTCTTTTGTGAACTTTCTCGGAATTCTTCAAGTTTTCCCACCAGTCCACCGGCGAATCTTTTTAGGAAACGCCAGTTTGCCACGCGATTAAACAGGTTTAATGCTCTTTGAGACCAGGTAATGGCGGCAAGCAAGATGGCGCCTGTAAGCATCAAGCTGATGCCTATTCCCGCTAGGAGGAGTCCGTCGATTCCTGTTGCCGCTTGGAACTGTTGCCAATTCTCGGCTGGAACCACCTGAATCAAAAAGAACACTGCGCCTATGCCTCCTGCGACTTTGGCTAAGAACTCTATGGTTTGTATGCTTAGTATGCCTGAGAGGCTTTTTGAGGTGGGCACGTTTTGGTCTCTTAAATAGAGGGGGGTTAAAATGTAGCCTGACCGTCCGGGGGTGACGTCGCTAGTTAGCATGCCTGCGTACTGGGCGAGCAGGGTTTTTCCGAAGGAGGTTTTGATGCCTTCTTTTCCCAGCACTCTCTGCAACCTGAAGGTGAAAAGCAGGTTGATGCCAAAGTAACAGAGAAACGCCAGAACGATGTATTCAACTTTGATGTTTAGTAGTGCCTCGTATAAGGATTCTACTCCGATGTACCAGAATAAAGCTGCAAAAATAGCTATCATAACGACAACTTGCAGCAGGGTGCGAGTAACTTTTCTGGTATTCAAATCGTTTTTGCTCGGTTGCTTTAAGGTCTGTTGAAAGGTTTACATTCTTAACCAAAGTTAAATCTATTGTGGAAAAAACCTTCAGCCTACTCAGTTGTTACGCCTCTAAAAATAGCAAGCAAACTTGGTTTGTTGGGTAAGCCGTTAGATTGGGGTCTCTCAATCGTCATACAGATTTCATATGAGGAGGGTGAGTGAAGCGGTTTTGACTTGCAGCTATCTTTGTTTTGTTGTTTGTGGATGAAAAGTCCTAAAAGCGCGTAAATTGAGAATTATACTCATGCGAAAAAAGCAGGCTGCCCTAATAGCCATACTTGGCGGAGTTATTATTTTGGCAGTCAAGTTTTTGGCTTACTTTGTGTCTGACTCGGTGGCTTTGCTTTCTGACGCGTTGGAATCCATCGTGAACATTGCGGCTTCGGGGCTGATGCTTTTTTCAGTGTGGCTTTCCGAAAAACCCGCTGACGACAGCCACAACTATGGACACCAAAAAATCGAAGACATCACCTGCCTAATCGAAGGCATAATTATCATTGCTGCTGCGTTGCTGATTGTTAATGCTGCTGCGGGGCGGCTGTTTTCGCAGGTTTTACCTGTTGAACTTAACTTGGCTATTGCCATATCGATTGTAGCTACTGCGATGAACGGTGGATTATCGTGGAGTCTTGCTCGCGCCGCCAAAAGCAGCGGTTCCGCCGCACTTGAAGGAGACTCAAAGCATCTTTTGTCGGATGTGATTTCTTCGGCTGCTGTTTGGGTCGGTCTTATCGTCGTTGAGATTACAGGTTGGGGACCAATAGACGCCATTTTGGCTTTCATTGTGGCGGTGTTGATTGCACGGATGGGTTTAGGTTTGGTGCGTAAGTCTTGTAGTCGCCTGATGGATACCTCCTGCAAGGAAGAAGAAGGCAAAATCCGCGAAGTTCTGTTACGTCACAGGTTCCGATTCATCGATTTTCATGACATGAAAACACGGCGCAACGGTAACTTGGTTTTCTGCGAGCTTCATCTCTCCGTGGATGGTTCACTTAGCGTGAACGAAGCACATGACCTCACAGACCATTTGGAAAATGAACTAAAAATGGAGTTACCCAACGCCCACTTGACGATTCATGTAGAGCCGAAAAAGCCAGATAAGTCCAAACGAGATAAACGACTAAAATGATTGGGTCAGTTTAGTTCAGTCATCCAAGCAAAATAGTTTTTGGGTGCAGTAGGTTTTTTGACGCCTCTTTCGGTCACGTTTTCTGTTTTCAACATGCTTTTTGAAAAAACGTAAACACGGAAGTAGCCCGTTTACCAATGAGTTTCTACGGTTGTTTTATCGGGTTTTTTGTAAAAAGGCGGCTGTTTTGTTTACGCTATACTGATATATGCGCAGAACCTAAGATAATTCAAAAGATTTGTCGAGGAATCGTTTATGCCTCAAATCGACAACGCGTCGGATGGCTTGCTAGATACCTCCAAAAACAAGTTTCTCAGTCAATTGTCTGCAAATATGACGAACGGTTTTGCCTATCATAAAATAATTTTTGATGCTGAAAGTAAACCCGTGGATTACGTTTTTCTCGAAATTAATCAAGCGTTTGAGCAGATAACGGGTCTGAAACGTGAAAAACTCGTGGGTAAAAAAGCAACTAATGCACTTCCAAACGTAGAAAATTCTTCTGCGAAGTGGATTAATGTTTATGGTAAAGTTGCTTTGACAGGGATAACTGCGAAGTTTAAGAGTTACAGCCAGTTAACGGACAAGTGGTTTGCTGTTTCCGCGTTTAGCCCAGAAAAAGGCTATGTCGCAGCAACCTTCGCAACCATAACCGACAACGAAAAAAACCAAAGCACTCTAAAAAAGTCCCAGCGTCTCCTTGCCGCAATTGTTGACAGCATCGCAGACGGCTTTTACTCCTTAGACCACGAATTCCGCTTTCAACATATCAATGATGCTGCACTGGTCCATTTTGGCAAAAACCGAAAGGATATGCTGGGCCTGTCACTGTTTGAAGTTTTTCCGATGGTTAAGAACAGCATCTTTGAGGCGCAGCTTCAGCAAGCCGTACAAAGCGGGCAGCCAGTTAACTTCGAGTTCTCCTCTATGATTTCAGACAAAGATATGGAAGTACACATTTACCCCAGCGACGAGAGCATAACGGTTTTGTTCCTATATATTACCGAACAGAAAAAAGATGAAGAGTCCCTGCGAAGACTTAATCGCCACTTAAGTGTAATAAGCAACAGCAACCAAGCACTCATGCATGCAAACAATGAAAACATGTACGCACAGGAAGTCTGCGACAACATAATCAACGACTGCGGCTACGCCTTGGTGTGGATGGGCGTCGCGGGACTTGAAAAAACCAGAACATTGCGCCCAATCGCGTATGCTGGTTCTGACAAAGAATACCTCAAAGGGCTAAACATAGTGTGGTCAGAAAACACTGCGAATATACAGGAACCAATAGGCACCGTCATCCAAACAGGAAAGCCCCATTTGTGCAGAGACATGAAAAATGACCCCAAATTCGAGCCTTGGAGAGAAGAAGTCATCAAAAGAGGATATACTGCGTCGCTTACTTTGCCCTTAAAATCGTTTGAAGACCAAACCTTCGGTGTGTTAAGCATCTACAGCAAAGACAATGACCCCTTCTCCGAAGACGAAATAGGATTATTGACGGAGCTTGCAAACGATTTCGCTTACGGCATCATGATGATTCATCTAAGGAGAGAAAAAGAACGCACCAACAAATTAATGCACGAGCAAGCAGTACTCCTCGACTTAAGCCCTGACGCCATCATCATGCGCACCATAGATGGCACAATATCCTTCTGGAGCACAGGCGCCGAAAAACTGTACAGATGGACCAAAGAAGAAGTCATAGGACAAAACATCCAAGCGATTCTACAAACAAAGTTCCCTGAAAACTTAGAGTCAATCACATCTAAGCTTAAAGAGAAAGGACACTGGTCAGGAGAAATCATACACCACACCAAAGACGGACACGAAATTGTGCTGCAAAGTTATTGGCTGGCAAAATTCGACAAAAACGGCAACGTTTTGGAGATGATGGAATCTAACGTTGACGTCACTGACCGCAAACAAATGCAAACTAAACTGGAAGAGTACACTGCCCACTTGGAGGAGTTGGTGCAGGAACGTACAAAGCAGCTTAAGGACGCAGAGCGGCTGGCTGCTATTGGCGAAACCGCAGGCATGGTGGGACATGACCTCCGTAACCCGCTCCAAACCGTTACGGGTGAAACCTTCCTTGCCACAGAGGAACTAAAACAGATGCCTGACAGCCCCGCAAAACGCAACCTCGAAGAAAGCGTCAGCATAATCGCAGAACAAATCGGCTACATGGACAAAATCGTTTCAGACCTTCAGGATTTTGTTCGCCCCATCACGCCTGACAAGAAACAAATCAACCTACAAACGATCCTGTTGACAACGTTGGCGCGGGTTTCCCTGCCCGTAAACGTGAAGGCACAAACCCAAATCGCCCAAGACTTGCCTGAGATTTTGGCTGACAGCCAGTTACTGAAACGTGTATTCTATAACTTGTTCACAAATGCAGTGCAAGCTATGCCTGAAGGCGGAGAACTTGCAGTGAAGGCATATTTGAATAGGCTGCCCGACGGAAAAAGCAAAGTCATCGTACATGTTGACGACACAGGCGTGGGCATACCTGAAAACATTAAACCAAAAATTTTCCGACCGCTGTTTACAACTAAATCTAAGGGGCAGGGCTTTGGGCTGGCGGTCTGCAGAAGAGTCATAGAGGCTCACGGCGGAACCATAAAGTTCAGAAGCCAAGAGGGGAAAGGCACAAGATTCACCGTGAAGCTCCCCGCCGCCTAAACCTATCTGTTGCAGAACAAAAGAAATACGGCATCCAGTTACAAACAGGACATCCCCACAGAGTACCCCGCCTCCTACTACCTTTTTCTGCCTTTTACAGCCGTTTCTAGCCTCTTTCAGCCTTTCCTAGCCGCAAGTTACGTCCAAATTAAACGCTGAATTGGAAAAGCAACCCAAAACGGGCTTTACAGAAAAGGGGGAGGGTAGACAAAAAATGGCGACAAAAGAGTTACTTGACTTTTTCCAGCCGAAGTGTGTTCAGAAGTAGCAGCAGCGTCACGACATCGTCTCCTGCGATAACCGTCGCCAGCAACCCCGTCACGCCGAGGACGCCCAAAGCGCCCAAAACCAGCTTGATAATCAACGAAGCCGCGATGTTCTGCTTGGCGATGCCCATGGTTTTCTCGCTTAACCGCACCAGATACGGAATCTGCGCCAACTCATCCTTCACCAGCACCACGTCCGCGGATTCCAAAGCCACATCCACACCCCCAGCGCCCATAGCGATGCCAACATCCGAAGCCGCCAAAGCAGGAGCATCATTCACCCCATCACCCACCATCGCAACCAAACCACCACCGCAGCTTTTTTCTTTGTATTCTTCCAGAACCCGCAGCTTATCCTCAGGAAACAGCTCCGCATGCACCTCATCAATCTTTAACGTCTCAGCCGTATCCTCGGCAATTGCAGCTCGGTCACCGGTAAGCATGACAGTTTTAATCCCGCCCTTCTTCAAAGAATCCACAGACCTAAGCGCATCCTCACGAACTTCATCAACAACACAAACCGAAGCCAACCCCGCTTTACCCACCGAAACACAAACCGCCGTGTGCGTATCGCTTTCGCTGATTTGGTAGGCTTCTTTGCAGTCACAGTCAAACTCCTTCATCAACTCAGCATTACCCACAGCCACAAAGTTACCGTCAACGTAGCCCACGATACCTTTCCCCGGAACCTCCGTCACATCCGTAACCTTGTATTTGCGGATGTCTATGCCTTCCTCCGCGACTCTACGCACAATGGCGCTGGCAACGGGGTGATTACTAAACTGGTCAATGGCAGCGGCGTACCCCAAAGCCTCCTGCGGACGCTCAACCGAACGAACCTCATGCACCGCAGGTCTACCCAAAGTAAGCGTACCTGTTTTGTCAAAAATCACTGTTTTGAGACGGCTTAGCTTCTCAACGTAAACACTGCCTTTAATGATGACTCCACGTTTGGCTGCGATGGTTATGGCAACAAAGATGGTGGCGGGAACCGAAATTATGAACGCACTAGGGCAAGAAACCACCAGCAGAATCAAGGAACGGTAAAGCCAATCTTCCCAAGGTCCACCCACAACCTGCGGCAAAACAACCGCCGTTACGACCGCCAACGCAATGACCACGGGAACGTAGACTTTAGCGAAGCGGTCAACCAACTTCTCTATAGACGCTTTACGTTTACCTGACTCAGTGACTAACAGGACAATACGGGATACAAGTGTTTCCTCAGCTTTCTGCGTAACAACAATCTTCAAAACACCACTAGTGCTTAGTGTCCCAGCATAAACGCAGTCATTCACCGTCTTTAAAACAGGAACCGACTCCCCCGTAACCAAAGCCTGGTCAACACGGGAAAAACCCTCCACAACGTTGCCATCCAACGGGATTCGTTCCCCAGGTTTAACCAGAATAAAGGTGCCTTCGCTGACCCCGCCAACATCCACCGTGCTCTCTGAGCCGTCCACGAGGACGCGAGCTTTTTCAGGGATAAATTTGCCCAGTTTCTCCACGGTTCGGCGTGCGCGGTCTTGGATGTAGTCTTCAAGGTATTCAGCGATGCAGTAAAGCAGCAGTACCATGGCGGCTTCAAAAAAGTACGTAAGGTAAATGGCGCCTAACGCGGCAACCGCCATCAGAAATTCAACGCTGAATCGCCGTTCCACAAGCAATTCCTTTAAACCAAGGTACCCAATGTAAGCTGCTGCCACAACAACGGTAACGTAGTAAATCATGTTGCTCAATGTTGCAGGCTGATTCAACACAGGTATAGCGAAGCCAAGCGGGACACCGCGGAAAAGCAAATCCAACAAGCCAGCCACGATTATGGTAGCCGCCAACGCTACTGCAAGTGAAACCATTATCTGCTTTTCTTCTTTTTCTTCCTGAGCAGCATTAGGCTTCTCTTTACAGCTTTTTGTACCCTCAGAAGTCAACTGGTTTCCCACAGGAAAAAAGGATAAAACGCATATTAACATACTGTCAATTTAGCTACAAAACAAAAGAGAAAAAGATGGTTTAGGGCATAAACTGTTTGTAAACTGGGTGCCCTTTGAACCGAAGTGTGGTTTCTGACTTCTCGATGGTTCCGCTTGGAAGCCACATACAAACTGAGTGCACAACTGCGCCGTCAGGAATCAACCGAACTCCGTCCAAAAGCTCGCCTTTAGTGACGCCAGAAGCAGCAAACACAAGTTCATTGCCTTTGGCTAACTCGTCCTGCGTGTAAGTTTTGTTAACGTCCACACCGAGTTTCTGTAAACGTTCAAGCCTCTGTGCGTCGTCTTTTTTGTCTTTCCAGACCTTAACTAACATGGTTCCGCCAAGACACTTCACCGCTGTTGCCGCAATGGTCGCTTCTGGTCCAGCGCCTGCGCCAATAAGTAAGTCTACACCGCTGTTGGGCGTGCATGCAACAACTGCTGCGGCGATGTCTCCGTCTGGAATAAGGATAATGCGTACGCCGAGTTTTCTGAGTTGAGCGAGCATGTCGCTGTGGCGTTCTCGGTCAAGCATGATGACAGTGAAGTTGGCGAGGGGTACTCCTTTGTTTTCGGCTACGGTCCGCACGATTTCTTCTATGGTCATGTCTGGGTTGATTTTGCCTAAACTGTGGTTGCTGGTTGCTATTTTAAAGTAGTAGCCATCGTCGGGGAGAATTTGGAAGCATCCTGCAGGGGCACATGCAAGCGCGGATATAGCGTCTTTGCGTCCTTTGCTTGCGGCGGTTGTTCCGTCAACTGGGTCAACAACAAACTCGACTTTGGGGCCTCTTCCTGTGCCGACTTTTTCGCGGTGCGCAAAACTTGGGGCGTTGTCTTTGGGTCCTTCACAGCAGATAACTTCTCCTTCGATGTCAGTTTGATGTAGAACGGCGCGGCTAAATTCTACGGCTTGGTCGTCGACTAAGTCGCAGTTGCCTTGTCCGACGTGTAGTGCTGCGCCTACTGCTCCTGCGACGGTTATTCGGGTTAATGAGGGGGCTAAAGCTCTTAGAGTTACCATCTTTGCGTCTCCGTGTACATGTATATACTATTGTATTGGGGGTGTCACAACATATAAAACATGTGTCTGCGTAGTGCGGTTATACAGCATTTTGAAAACGACGCCCGCTGACGTAACCTCTTGTTTTCGGGCTGTTTTGCGGTTTTTAGCCAATCATAACAATTAAGAAGGTAAAAGATTAAGGTGTTGCCAGCTTTCCCGGGTTCTCGCGGCCGAAGACCGCAATACAGCAGGGAACGGAGCACGGTTTAACTTCCGAGTTCGGAACGAGATCGGGTGGAACCCGCGCCCTATGACCGGCAAACAATCAACCCAATGTAGCAAACACCCAAATTAACCTTCCGCTTACAAAACTCAATAGGTACAAAACATCTGATGCACACTTTCATAAAAAAGTGGTGCCTCAAACGTTTATCACCATGAAGAAGCCTTAATTGAAACCCAAGTTTAAATGTACTCAGTCAGCAAATTTGCAACCATTCCGAGGCAGTCCTTTGTTGGTCACTGTTATTAGCCTCATATAATCGCTTTCCTTTTGGCTTTCGCTTGGCAGAAGTGCAGACAACGGTGTTAGAAGGAAAAGTCGGGACTATTCGTATCTTACTATGTATAGGGGTTTTTTTGCTTCTCTTCGTCGTTCTTCAAGAGGTACACGTTCCAAAGATATCTTTTCTATTATTCCTGTCAAGTCTTCTCCTCCTAAGCTGAATCGCTTTGCGAGTTGTGTTTGCAGTTCGGTGTCGGTTAACGGTCGCCTAATTATTCTATTTTGAGACCGCACGTTCAATCCTCTCAATAACTGGTACAACTGAAAAGTCGGTCGAAAACTATTAAGACTATGTGACTACCCTCAAACTACAACAAAGCCACATCAAACAATAGAACAAAAACCACACATTTCTAGAACACACAAAAACGCAGAAGTAAATACCTCAACAACTAAAAAACAAAAAAAATAAAATTGAAAAAGGAAAGGGTTTATTGGCCCTTCTTGGTGACTTCTTTGATGACGCCTGCGGCGACGGTTGTGCCCATGTCTCGAACGGCGAAGCGTCCAAGCTCTGGGAACTCTAGGTATGTTTCGACAGCGATGGGGTGTAGTGGTTCCATGCGTACCCAAGCAGCATCACCTGTTTTGATGAAACTGGGGTTCTCTTCGGTGACTTGTCCAGTGCGTGGGTCAATCTTCTTAAGCAGCTGTGTGAAGCGGCATGCGATTTGTCCTGTGTGATAGTGAAGAACAGGGGTGTATCCTGCAGCGATTGCTGTTGGGTGGTAGATAACGATGATTTGACCAATGAACTCTTTTGCTACGGTTGGTGGATTATCAGCTTTTCCTGCAACGTCTCCACGGTGAACATCATTCTTTGCGATGCCTCGAACGCTCATGCCGATGTTGTCACCTGGTTCTGCCATTGGAATTGAGGAGTGGTGCATTTCAATGGATTTAACTTCAGCGGATTTGTTGCTTGGCATGAACACAAGTTTGTCTCCTGGTTTGAGCACACCAGTTTCAACTCTGCCCACTGGAACTGTGCCGATGCCGGTGATTGTGTAGATGTCCTGAATAGGAACACGGAGCGGTTTATTGGTTGGCTTCGCCGGCAATTCCAGCATATCCAAAGCTTCAATCATGGTTGGACCAGTGTACCAAGGCATCTTGTCGCTTCTTTTAACCAAGTTTTCGCCTGTCCAGCCTGAAACAGGAACAAAGTTGACTTTGTCAGTCTTGAAACCGACCATCCTAAGCATGCGGGTAACTTCGTTCTTGATTTCGTCATAGCGTTCTTGGTTGTAGTTAACGGAGATGTCGTCCATCTTGTTAACTGCAACAATTGCTTGACGAACACCTAGTGTGAAAGCCAAGAATGCGTGCTCACGTGTTTGGCCGCCTGGACCGATGCCAGCTTCAAATTCGCCTTTCTTGGCTGAGCAGAAAAGTACACAAGCGTCTGCTTGGCTTGCGCCTGTAATCATGTTCTTTACGAAGTCTCTGTGTCCTGGAGCGTCGATAACGGTGTAGTTGTATTTTTTAGTGGCGAACTGGAGGAATCGGAGGTCTATGGTTACACCTCGTTCTCGTTCTTCCTTGAGGTTGTCTAGAACCCAAGCGAACTTGAAGGTACCTTTGCCCATCTGGTCTGCTTCGTCTTGGTAAGCTTTGATTGTTCGTTCATCAATTGCACCTGCATCAAAGAGCAAGTGGCCTGTGGTGGTTGATTTTCCGTGGTCAACGTGCCCCATGATAATTAAGTTAATGTGGGGTTTCTCGCTTTTGCTCATCTTTTATTCCTCTACTTTCTATATTTTTCCTTAAATTTTAGTGATTTCGTTAACACATCAGTTCTCCAATTATTTTAAGTTTATTATACACAGGCAACCTTCGCGATGCCCCAAGCATAACAACATATTTAGCCAAACCGACCCGTTTATGCAACACCTTTACGAAATAAAACATAACTTGCAAACCGCTATCCACACTCCTTTTGCACTAAAATCCTCGGAATACGTTGCCCTTAAATAGCCTTCGCGACCATTTTCTAGCGGTGTGTTCTTTTGTCAGCAGATTTAAAATCACAATTAGGCAAAGTAGCCCAAGAAAAATGCACAAAAGAAGAAGAAAAACTTGAAGCTAATTTGCCACAAATCAAAAAGACCCTTCTGAAATTGCCAAACTAAAGAAGCTTGATGTGTTAATCTGGGTGGAGGGAACCCGACAGCCCGACACAAATAACGAACAAAAAGACCTGGACATGCTTGAAAAAGCCAACTTGGTTAAAGGAAAAACAAAGTACACACACCGCAACGCATACCGGGAATACGAGCTTACAGAGAAGGGTGCTGAGTTGGCTGAAAAACTCGCGGCGGAACCGTAGGCAGCTGCGGAGATAAATGTGAACAGCTTCTGTTTACTTAGGTTTTGGTACAAGTTTTGCTTATGGCTTTGTTGTGGGATATGTCGGGTTTCACGGAGAACTGTCGCGGCTTTTCTAGAAATTGTATTTAAGTTTAGATTGCAGTATCCTTAAGCGGAACCGCTATGCCGACAAATTTGCCTCCTGAAGCTAAAGATAAATGGGCTCTAGTAGAAGCAACCAACGACCCAAAACTGAAACTTCAAAGATACCAAGAATTCCTAGCTGCCGTGCCCCAACATAAAGGCACCATGAAGCTGAGGGGACAAATCAAGAAGAAAATGGCAGTTATTCGTAAGGACCTAGACGATAAGAGAGTTAGGCGTGTGGGCATGAGGAGCGGTGGACCCAAATTCTTCATCGAAAAAGAGGGTTCAGCGCAAATTGCTTTGTTGGGCATGACGAACGTGGGTAAAAGCAGTTTGCTAGCCGCCGTTACAAATGCAAAGGTCTCAGTTTCGCCTGTTCCGTATACTTCGCGTGACCCCGTGCCCAGCATAATGAACTACAAGGATATTCAGCTTCAAATTCTGGAGACTCCTGCTGTGACCGAGGGTTCCGCAGACGGCAAACTTTGGGGCGCACAAACCATTGCTTCCGCCCGTAACGCAGACGGCTTAATTCTCATGGTTGACGTAAGCAACGACCCCGTGAAGCAGCTTCAGGTTCTTCTGGGTGAGTTGGAGAAGTCCCGTATAGCCACCAGCAAACCAAAAGGCAAGGTGGAAATTGACCGAAAACACACAGGAACCGCCCTCCGCATCGTCCTGGTCGGCAAGCTTCTTGACTCTAACATGCGGGAAGTTGAAACGCTTCTGCGCAGCTACCGAATAAATGACGCCATCGTAAAAATCAGCGGCGAAGTCGCTTTAGACGACATAGAAGAAGCAATCTTTGAAACCATGATGTTTAAGCCGACGCTGATTGTGGCAAACAAGCTTGATGTTCCAGGCGCAGAGACGAACCTTCGGGCACTGGAGCAGCATGTGCAGGGCAAGCTACCGATAATTGCGACTTCGTGCGAAAAGAAAAATGGATTAGACAACTTGGGCGAAGCCGTTTTCAAAACCATGGACATCATTCGCATTTACACGAAGGAACCCAGCAAACGGGACCCCAGCGATAAGCCGTTCACGCTTAAACGTGGGTCAACGTTGCAGGATTTGGCGAAAAGCATCCACAGAGAATTCGTCGATAATTTTGCTTACGCTAGAGTCTGGGGAAAACGGCTGGTTTTTAGTCCGCAGAAAGTGGGGTTAACGTTCGCTTTAGAAGACGGCGACATAGTAGAAATACACACAAAATAAGCAGGAAAAAATTTGCTTTCAAGAAAATATTAAAAGAATAAGAAAAAAGGAATTGCTTGTTTATCGGCTGCTTTGTGCGACACGTTCGATTTCGTGTTTTTTGGCGACGCCTGCGCTCTTGATGTCTTTGTTGGATGCAAAAATGAGCTCGTCAGCTAAGCATTCCTCGATGGATTTTGGAGTATTAACTGAAGCTGCTCGGGCACCTGCGGTTATATGGCGGACTGCCAAGTCGATTCTGCGTTGAGGCGCAACGTCCACGGACAAGTGATAAACGACTCCACCGTAGCTGATACGTGTGGTGTCCTCGCATGGGGCGCTGTTTTCTACTGCGTGAACCAGAACTTCAATGGGGTTTTTGCCTGTGCGAAGATTAATTATTTCGAAAGCTTGTTCGACGATGCTTGTGCATTTGGCTTTTTTGCCGCTGTTCTTGCCTGGACGCATAAGATTGTTAATGAGGCGTTCAACGATGTTGACGTTTGCTTTACGAAACCGCTGATGTTCATGCCTGCCCATGCTGTGCGGCGCTACCATCGGAGTTAGATTCAGGTAGCGCTTCAAGCCGAGGTCTTCAGCTTTGATTTCTTTAAAGCTCCATTTCTGGAAAAGCTTAATTTCTGAAGGAGCGGCAGATGCGGACGGGGTGGTTGTAGTTGTTGTGCTCATGTTATCACCTTGCTGGTTTCTGTTTCCTTCCGTAGACAAGCTCGTTGAGGGAAACGCCGTTTACCATAACGACCTTCCACCGAACACCAGGAATGTCTCCCATGGCGCCGCCTCTTGTGCCGCCGATGCCTTCCACGACGACTTCGTCGTGTTCATCGACTACGTTTAGGGCACCGTCTCCGGGTAGGAATGCGCTGATTACGCGCCCATTTTTGATTAGTTGAGTCCGTACACATTTGCGTATGGCACTGTTAGGCTGCTTGGATTCGACACCTACTTTTTCTAGAACGATGCCCCTAGATTGTGGAGCGCCTTGCATGGGGTCAACTTTTTCGTCTAGCATAAGCATGCGTCGATTGTAGTACCGGTCGCTCCAACGGAAGTTTTTCCTTTTCTTTCGGAGCTGTCGGGCGGCGAACTCGCCTTGTGGTGACTTTGAACCCATTCGATTATCCTCTTGCACAGTTAGAATTCCAACACTTGTATTTAAACAGCACTAAAAGGAATAGGAAGTTGCAGTGTCAGTTTTTGTTTCTTGCATTTCAATAATTCTCGGTTGCAGTTCTTTAAGTTTGTGTTAGGCACCGTCTATCTGCGTCTGCTTTTGGGACGAGAGCATCTTTTCTGATTGATTTTTTGATATGCATACTCTTGTGGCTTAGAGGGGTAAAAACAGACGAGGGGGTAATCAGGGGTTCTGTGGGGTACCTTACGGTTTTTGGGATAAACTTTATTTCGTCAAATCCCGCATTAACATTTCAATCCAACGTGTCGATGTGTTTCATGTTGAAAAGCCAAAAGAAAATCGCCGCTACAGCGGTCATACTCGTTGCGGTTCTGCTTTTAAGCGCCTTCGCTGTGGGTCAACTCTTAGAACCTGTGGACGTCGACACTTACACGGCTCAAGCAGAAAAGGTGTTTAACCATGCCAAAACGATGTTGGAGCAAATCCGCAATGTAACCCTACCAAGCAACATCCATCTTTATGTCATCACGCAACAAGATGCAGTAGACAGGTGGGGTAAACCTTCGGCTGACGCAAACTTAGCGTACATCCAAAGACAAGAGAACGTTTACAAGACCCTCTTTATAATTAACGAAACCGACAGCTTGTATCAGGCTACTGTGGATTGGACGGCGAACTGGGGCGCCACAACCCTTGGCAATGACATCTACGTTATCAGAGAAAACTTTGACCCTTTCAATATGCCTAACGCTGAGGCGACTTTTGTGCATGAGCTTACGCATGTTTGGCAGCCTAACCTGCCGTATACGTTGACGTTTGATGCTGAGAAGGCACACACTGCATTGATAGAAGGGGATGCCTCCTTCATGGGGGACGTCTTTGTAGACCAGTACGAAGCCACCGCAAGCCCGTCGCTGTCGGTTGGTAACGTACCCGTTTTCCTTATTGATAATCCCGCGTTAAATGCCCTTCATCCTATGCCTGACACCATTTGGCAACTAAACTTCTTCCCGTATGACCACGGCAAAATCTTCGTCAATGCACTTCACGACTACGGTGGCTGGGCAACCGTGAACGACGCTTACTGGGACCCGCCTAACACTACGTCGCAGATACTTCACCCTGACAAGTACCTCGCAAACGAAACCGCCCAAAAGGTTTCCTCGCCCACGCTTGCGGAGAACAACTGGAACACAATAACCACCAGCCGCAACCAGAAAACCGACAGCTTCGGCGAATACTTTATCCAAGTTATGCTGGACCGATGGCTTGAGCAAAATGAAACTCTAAGGGCGTCAGAGGGTTGGGTAGGGGACAACGTTACCTACTACGAAAGGGGCAGCGACTACCTTTTCACTTGGAACATCAAATGGGACAGCAACTGCGACGCCAGCGACTTCTACGTGACTTTCCATAACATGGCAAACGCGGCTGGAGCCACCGATTACGGCAGCTGTAACTGGAGCGCAAACGGCAGGTACCTGTCCATCGCTTGGGACCAAAGCCAGAACACAACCATAATTTCAGGCTCAAACATTCAGGCTGCAACGCAGGAATCCTACTTCGGCTGGTCTTGACTTAACGCTTTACCATGCGCTTGCTTAAGCACACGTTCTGCTTTAGCATTCAACTTTTTGAAAACACTTTTATGCAAAAAAAACTGCTGTTAACGTGCCAATGGTAAACCAAGTGAAAAATGCTTTCCCAAAACGTGAAGCGGCGATTGTTGCAGCGTTGCTTTTAGGTGCCTTCTTGGTTAGGCTGCTTTTCTTCTCCCATCAGGGCTACGCGCAAGTCGACACCCGAGACTTCATGGTGTGGTTCCAAACCGCCGCAGAGTATGGACCCCGAACATTCTACGCGCATACTTGGTGTGATTACCCGCCGTTTAACGTGTACTTCTTCTGGATATTTGGGTTACTTGCAAAGGGCTTAGAAGTTTTCGGATCCGCCCTCTTCACATACGTGATGAAGCTGCCCGCTAACCTTTTTGATTTGGCAACGGCATTTCTGATATTTGCTTTCGTTCGAAAACGGCTAAGCCTCAAGATAGCGTTGTTAGCTGCAGGCCTTTACGCGTTTAACCCCGCTGTAGTTTTCAACGCTGCCGTTTGGGGACAATTCGACGCCATGTACACGTTCTTCCTTGTACTTTCGCTATTCTTGCTCTTTGAGTCTAAGCCAAAATGGGCGGTGGTAGCGTTTATGCTTGGAATCCTAACTAAACCGCAGAGTATTGCCTTGGCACCTCTGTTTTTCTTCTTGGTCTGGAGAAAAGCAGATTTCAAAAGCTTTCTAAATTCGTGTATTTTAGCTGTAGCTACTGTGTTCTTAGTTATTGCACCATTTGAGTGGACAGGCGGCAATCCAATTTCTTTTCTGAGCGGACTTTATTTTGGAGCCTATGAAGGCTACCCATACACCAGCATGAATGCTTTTAACGTGTGGGGTTTTGGCGGTATGTGGGTGCCCGACACACAACTAACATTCCAACTTGGCTGGATAATGTTTGCCGCTGTAACGGTTTTCACATTGTACTTTACGCATAAGCGTTTGGGAAGTTTAGGAACCAATAAGGAGTTGGTTGTTGTCTTCGCTGCGTTTGTCTTGTTCTTTGCATTCTTCATGTTTCCCACGCGAATTCATGAGCGGTACCTGTTTCCAGCCATGGCTATGTTGGCTTTGATGGTTCCGTTCCTCAAAAAAGTCCGCCCCCTATACGTAGTTTTAACCGCCACCTGCTTTGTAAATCAGTTTTACGTGTTACAGTTCCTAAACTCTGGAACCTTCATCCAAGCAGGCGACCCCATTGTTTTCATAGTAAGCTTGATTAATTCAGGGGCTTTCCTATACGTTCTCATGCTAATGGTGAGCGACCTACGAGGCGGGAAGCGACTCAACATCGGCTTAGCAAATTCCCACGTCAAAGAGGCTGGAGGCAGCTAACAAAATGCTACTGGACAAGCGCGACGTGTTAACAATTGTCTTGATTTCAGTGGTTTTCTTCTCCATTGCTACCTATAACCTCGGCTACGCGCAGGCACCAGCAACCACCACCCCACTGTCTGTAGGGCAAAGCTTTTATGTCGACCTTGGCAGTTCAGCGGACATACAGTCGGTTTATTTGCTGCTCAAAGGAAGTGCATTAAACGTTACCGTTTATGCAGGTTCTCCTGATGATTGGCGAGTGATTACCCAAAACAATGCTCACCCCTATAACTCAGAGTCAAATCAGTTCTCAGAGGAATACTACAAATGGTATGAAATCCCCGCCACACAAACAACACAGTACCTAAAGTTCACGTTTGGACCAACAGGCGGCTACAGCACGGCGATAACCGAAATCGCAGTTACAGGTCAAGATGGCCAACAAATCCCCATCGTCGCCATAACCGATTTAGATTCAGGAAACCCCAACCTGCCCAACCTTGTTGACGAGCAGGATAAGGTGCATCTGCCAGCCACTTACATGGCGCAGACTTACTTTGATGAAATTTACTTTGTCCGCACGGCAGAGCAGTACCTTAATCATCAGTGGCCTTACGAGTGGACCCACCCGCCGCTGGGCAAACTCATCCAAGCTACAGGCTTAGCCGTCTTCGGTTTTAGCCCGTTTGGCTGGCGCATAATGGGCGTCATCTTCGCAACGTTGATGATTCCCGTAATTTACACTTTGGGCAAGAAGCTTTTTGGCACACGAATAGGTGCGTTTGCCGCGGCTTTCCTGCTGACGTTCGATTTTATGCATTTCACGATGGGTAGAATGGGAACCGCCGACACGTATGTAGTGTTCTTTTCGCTGCTTTCCCAGACGTTCTTCTTCATCTACTTCATGAACGTCATCAAAAAAGGCTGGAAAACCTCCGTTTTGCCCCTGTTCTTTGCAGTTGTCTTCTTTGGGTTAGGTTTCTCCACTAAATGGATTGTGATGTGGGGCGCTGTGGGCATGTTTTTCCTTCTGCTGGCGCTGCGGGCGGTGGATATTTCGCGTCTGAAAGCAGGTTTAGCTGCTAAGTTTGGGGCTTTCTTTAACCGCCCTATTCTGCTGCTGTTCGGCTTCATCGGCATAGCGGTACTCATTTACTTTGCGACCTACATCCCCGACATGATGATTGGGCGCCCCCTGTACGCAGGCAACGGCGTAGGCATCATAGACCTTCAGTCCGCCATGTACAACTACCACTCTACCCTAGTCGCTGAACACGGCATCGCATACGACAGCCCATGGTGGAGCTGGCCCTTCATCCTGACGCCTCTGTGGCTTGCCAGTTCACCCGCCTTGCCTAACAATTTCATATCCACAATAATGCTTATGGGAAACCCAGCGGTTTGGTGGATTGGCTTTGCCTGCGTCATAGTTCTGGCATTAACATTAGGAAAAGACGCGTTGATTATAGTCAAAAACAAATTTGCCCAAAAACCCCCCTCTCCAGAACAAACCACAACTGCCCCAACCGAGGAGCCCACAGAGAATTTGCCGCCTGAGCCTGCTGCTGCGCCAGTACACAAGTTGGATGTCGCCGCGGTATTCATTGTGGTGCTTTTCTTTGTACAGTGGCTTTCCTACGCGTCAATCTCGCGGTTAACCTACATTTACCACTTCTACATCAGCGTGCCGTTTCTCTGCCTCGCCTCCGCCTACTTCATCAACAAAATCTGGA
This sequence comes from Candidatus Bathyarchaeota archaeon, assembly GCA_026014615.1. Classification (GTDB taxonomy): domain Archaea; phylum Thermoproteota; class Bathyarchaeia; order Bathyarchaeales; family Bathycorpusculaceae; genus JADGNF01. The sequence goes on from JAOZHZ010000019.1 coordinate 80,601, forward strand.
ACCACAAATACGGCAAAATCGTAACGGTAGCGTACTTTGTGGCTGTGGTGGCGTTTTTTGTGCTCCTCTACGCGCCCATCTCAGGTATGCCTGCGACCACTGAGTGGCTTAACAGCCTTAAGTTGCTTGGGAGGTATTGGATTCGCCCATAACCCCGCCGCATGTTGATGTTTCGGTGGTTTTTCCCGCCTACAACGAAGTCAACTTCTTAAAAGACGCCGTAAAGAAAACCACCCAAACCCTCGACCAATTCACGAACAGCTACGAAATCATAATCGCAGAAGACGGCAGCACCGACGGAACCGCGAAACTCGCCGAAGAACTCGCCCAAAAATACCCCTACGTTAGGCACATTCATGGGGAGCAACGACTGGGCAGGGGAACCGCTTTGAACAATGCGTTTCGTCAGAGCAGCGGCAAAGTGTTTGTTTACATGGATTTAGATTTAGCTACCGACCTCAAATTCCTCAAGCCCCTGGTGGAAGCGATTTTGGTTGAAGGCTACGACTTCTCCACGGGTTCACGGATGCTTCCTGACAGCAAAGTGGAACGTACCCTGCGCAGAAGCATAAGCAGCAAAACCTACAACTTCCTTGTGCGGCAGATGCTGGGTTCAGAACTCCGCGACCACCAATGCGGCTTCAAAGGCTTCAAACGAGAACCAACACTAAAACTGATTGAGGAGGTGCGTGCACATCATTGGTTTTGGGACACGGAAATCCTTGTTCGCGCTGCCCGTGAAGGCTACAAAATAAAGGAGATAGCGGTAGAGTGGAAGAGCGGCGGCAAAACCAAAGTGAACCTGTCCAAGGATAGCTATAACATGGGTAAGCAGGTTCTTGACCTCTGGTGGCAATTCAAAAAAGAATAACGCTCAACAAAGCGTCTAGAATTTCTGGAAAGAAAAAAGAAGGGGTTATCTTCTTGCTAGGTGAATGAGTCCGCGAACTACCACGGTGACGCCGACTATCACGAGTAGGGCTGCCCAGTACTGGAACCAACCCTCTAATGTTCCCGTCAAAAGGAAAATGTTCGTCAATACTGCGGCTCCGAACCAGAAAATCAAGTTACCAACCGTTTCCGATATTTTTCCTAACCGCGAATGAAACATAAGCCGTAACCCTATAATCAGCACCTGTAAAACGCCGATGCCTATGTCAAACTGTATTAACGCGTGGTAGAGGTCTAAATGGGTTGCGGGGTTGGCTGGGGCAGGCAAAGCGATTTGAGAGCCAGAGCTGCCCGTGGGAAAGCCTCTTGTTGTTAAATTACCGAAGAAATCGCCGATTTGCCCCAGAAGATTCGGGTTCAAAGCGAAAACTAACCCTAGAACAATCAAGAAGCCTCCGATGGATACGGCGGTAATTATTGGATTGTCCGTTTCTTTCTTGCGCACATGTACATGCGTGTTTTGGGTCATGGCGTTACCCTCCGTTTCTCCATCTGGTATTCTGCATCAAAGAGCATATAACACTTTTTCTGACAAACCTGTTGAAGTGAATGTTTTAAATACCGACGCTTTCAATAGTGAATTAGAGGTTTAGGTGAAAAAGTATGCCCTACTGTCCCAAATGCGGCAACGAAGTGGACGAAAACATGACGTTCTGCCCCCGATGTGGCGCTCCCCTGAAAATGGAAGCAGTTAGACCTACACCTCCTCCAAGCTACCATAGAAACGAAAAATCAGAAAAAGACGAAAAACAAGAGAAAAACGAACCTGAAAAAGGCGAGAAGGGCGAGAAAAATGAGAAGGGCGAACACGGCTACATCGGCTTGTTAATAGGTGGCATAGTAATCATCACTTTCGGGCTGCTTGCATTCTTCCGCGCTACAGGTTATTGGCGGATAAACTCGGCGTTTGAGGGACCAATCATAATGCTGATTATCGGCGTTGTCATAATAATTGTTGCAGTTTACTATTCCATGACGGGACGCAGACGCCACCCCGCTCCAGCTTAGAGAAGCCACCCCAAAAACAGCCGATACAACCTGTGCTCCAAAAGAGTCAAGGTATTTCTTCGGCCGAAAATGCGGAAATAGTTTTTTCCCGCTGCTTCCACCATATCACCGATGTCATATCGCGGCAGCATACACGAAGAAATAATAAGCCTGCCCCATTCGCCCCGTTTTAGCTCATGTAGCAACTTAGCCCGCTTGCCCACAACAACCTCGAAGAAGTACGCGTCATAATTAGGTTTAATGTAAGGCAAATCATCGTACTGCTGCCCAAAAACCCCTTCGGTTGCCGTGTACATCTCCACCACAGGCGCCTTCCCAAAATACTTCTGCAGGATGGGCGCGTATTTGAACTGGATTTTTCGTACACTGGTGCAGAATAGCGCTTGGAACTTCCACAGGTCAGCGGGTTTTTTGCCGTGCTTGCGCTGCACGTATTTGGCGAAGGCTAAAACGACGGGGGTGACGCCCATGGTTGCGACGACGTTTTTTTCCCGCGCCTGCTGATACGCCAACTCAAACCGCCGCTCCCAATCTAACCTGCCAACGCCCGAGCCTAAAGCGTCAATGTCTTCCTGCCGCGGCAACAGACTAACCTGACTCAACATCGGGTTAAGCCTTGCATACGTACCTGAACTATACCCGTAATCCATCTGCTTGCCGTCTTGGGTCATTGTGTGGACGCTGCTGGGGAAATTCAAGTTCAAAATGTTTCCCGTCAACACCTCAAAGTTCTCCGTACGCATAGCAAAATGGACAATGGCTCGGGCGCCGCACAAGAAAATCTGTTGTAGATGCGTAGGCGTGGCGGGTAGGACTTTGGATTGTTTGCCTGTGGAGCCGCGGGTCATGACCCAGCATTCAGGAGCCTCTGATAGGACGGCTTTGTAGTTGCCTTCTTTAACTTTTGAGAAGTAGGGTTGGTAGCCGTAGTAGTCGGTTACGGGAAAGTTCTTCTGGTAATCCGCTACGCCTGAAGTCTGCGGGGCGTGGTGGTCGATGCCGTATTCGGTTTCGCCGTATTTTTTGAGTAGGTCCCAGAGCGCTTGTTCTTGGGCTTTCTGCGGGTCCTCCAGCGACGTGTACCATGGGCCCACAAATCTTTGCAGAATGGTGCTTGCGTCGATGTACTCGTTTTCAGGCAACACAACGGCTTTCCTCAAGTCAGGTTGTTTCAATTGCCTTATATGTTTCGCCGTCCAAATAATCCAGCAAACAGCATTCTAAAGTGACAGCCATGAATGAATCTGTCCGCGAAACCGCAGAGAAAATCCGCAAGCTACAGGTGCAGGGCGCCCGAAACGTAGCCATAGCCGCCATAAACGCCTACCAGACCATAGCCGAAACCACCACCGCAACCACACGCAAACAGTTCATTGCGGAGCTCTGTGAAGCTCGCGAGTTGCTTTTTGCCGCACGGGAAACCGAGCCGCTCATGCGCAACGCCGTCAGGTGGATAATCACGCAAGTCGAGGACAGCGACGAACGCAAAGTCATCGAACTATCCAACTTGGTCTCGTCCAGCGCGCAGAAGTTCCAAAGAAGTCTTGCTGCTTCGAAGGAACGTATTGCAGAAATCGGCGCCAAACGCATACGCGACGGCTCCGTGGTTTTCACGCACTGCCACAGCTCCACCGTCACCCACACGCTGGCAAAAGCCAAAGCCGACGGCAAAACCTTCGAGGTCGTCTGCACGGAAACCCGCCCAGCCTTTCAGGGCAGAATAACCGCCAAGCAGCTGGTTGGGTTGGGTTTGAAGACAACATTTATTGTCGATTCGGCAACGCGCTCATTCATGCACGACGTGGACCTTGTCTTGGTCGGCGCAGACGCCATCATCTCAGAAGGCAACATCGTTAACAAAATCGGTTCCTCCGCCATAGCCGTCTTAGCACACGAAGCCCGCAAACCCTTCTACGCCGTCACGGAACTGCTCAAGTTCGACCCCGCCACGCTCTACGGGGAATATGAGAAAATCGAGGAACGCAGCCGCGACGAAGTCTGGAAAGAAGCCCCCGCCGAACTGACCGTGCGCAACCCAGCGTTCGACGTGACCCCACGGGACCTGATTCACGGCATCATATGTGAAGAAGGCATCGTCTCGCCCCAGTCCGTGGCGGAAGTGATGCACAGAGTCTACCCATGGGTATTCGAGTAAAATGGACACCGTTTAGAATTATATTCATACCGACATTGCAGGAATTGTTTACTGCCGCTTATTCTTGTGAATTGCCAGGTATCTTCGTATCAAATAGTTCCGAAAGCCTTCTTCACTGCGTTCCAGTGCCTGATAGTAACCTTTTCTCTTCACGTATTCGATAATGAGGAGTGGGTAGCCGTTGTCCCAAAGGACATGGTTCATTAGGAGTCTGCCGATTCTGCCGTTGCCGTCGCCGAAAGGATGAATTTTTTCAAAGATGTAATGGGCTCGGACTGCAGTGTCAACGGGGTTCAGGTTTGAGTGGTTGATGAAGGTTATGAGTTGTTGCATTTGTTTTTCGATTTTTTGCCATGCAGGCGCCAAATACGATCCTACACGCACAGGGTATGTTCGGTATTTTCCTGCTATGTCGGGTTTTGTTTCCCCAAAAATTTCGCGGTGCCAATCCAGTAGAAGCTGCTCAGACATCTGAGTTGGAACGGTTAGCATTTTTTGGAATACTGCAGCGTGGGCTTCTGTTTCTTTTATGTCTCTGAGGGGTTTGTTTGCTGCGATTTTGTCTTCGAGGATTTGTCGGGCTTCGGCTTGGGTGATGGTTGAACCTTCGATGGCGTTGGTGTTGTAGGTAAACGTTATGGTGAGTTCTTTGAGTTCGTTTTCTTTAGCTGATTGTGGCGTTTGGTTCCATTGTTTCTGGAAGCGGTTTCGGATTTCTTCGAGTTTTTGGGTTAGTGAGTCTTGGGTGGCTTTTGCGAGTTGGGCTTTTATTTCTTCAAGGTCAGCGGGTATGGTTTTGCCGAGGTAGCGTTCTTTGGTTATGACTTTGCCTTCTGTGCGGTAGGAATGCTGCAAGTAGAAGAAGTTTTTGCTGCCTTTTTTTCTTGTTATGACCCGCACAATAGTTTACCATTACTAATGAATGCAGTTCTGCTATTTTAACCATTTTGTAATGGTAAAGCGATAAGGTCTTAATCGACAGCACTCTATATCTGCTGGAGGTTGCCGTTGCTTTGGCGAAGAATTGCTTAAAACCCGAAATGAATACTAACTTCTGTGCCCATTGGCAGGGCGACTGGAAAGCTAAGTTCTGCCGCACTTGCACCACCCAAGACACGCCCTGCAGCCAGCTATGGCAAGCGGTTCTGGCATTAGCCGCAAAAAACACTGTCTTAGTCAACAATAAAAATGGGCGTGCATTTGGTCACAAGTACCAGCTTGATCCGCCGAGGCGTAGCCCGCATCTTTGTTATATTCAGACCTTGCAGGGTAAAAGGGCGTACTTCGGCTTGCCTATTGAGGATTTTCTGTACGTTACTCGCACGGGTTTGGGTAGGATGTATCAGACGCCGTCGAGAACCAAGCAGAACCCGTTTGTGGCTTTGATTCTGGAACAAATCGCAAGCGACCCCGAAATACCCGGACGGTGCAACGCTAATTGAGGCTGTACGAGGGCTCCCCCGAAAAGAAAAAGGCGCCCTGCCTGCACCAGAAAAAGCAGAGAAAAACACAGAAAATAACGAAAAATAACAGAAAAGAACCAATTTGTTTCTGCTTACAAATTCATGAAAAATGAAAGAAAAGGGGGTAACCAGTTATTCTTTCCATGTTTCCAGTGCACCCCGAAGCTCCACATGCTCCTCCGCGACTTCCTCCAAACTTATACCCTTCAACGCCGCGTCAACTGCATGCCTCATAGCCAACGCACCCGTCTTCGTGCCCTCAGGATGCCCATGAATACCGCCGCCTGCTTGGATAACCACGTCTTTGCCGAACACCTCCAGCAACGCAGGGACAAGCCTGGGGTGGACCCCGCCTGAAGCCACAGGCATGACGGGGTTGAATCCGTGCATGGGGGCTTTGCAGGCTTCGATGTTTTCCAGCACTTCAGGCTTTGTCTCAGACATTTTGCCCACAACGGTGCCGACGTGCAGTTGGTCTACGCCGATGGCTCGGGCGACGGTTGCTATGGGGCGCATGGCGATGCCGTGCTTCTGGCTCTTGGTAAACGCCGCGTGACCCGCCCGGTGCGCATGAATCACCAACCGGTAGTTTTGATTGCGCAACGTTTGCAGCGCAGCCCAGCCGCAGGTGAGGATGTCCACCATGACGTATTCGCCCCCGTGGTCAATTACCACGTCGGCGCGGTCCAGCATGGTTTCAGTTTCGGCGGTGATGTTTATCATGTACACTTTTTTCTCGCCTGTTTCGGCTTCGGCGCGATCTCGGGCGTCCAGCGTAGCGTGCAGGCGGTCCTCGAAGGGGTTGAATTTTTGGCTGCTCAGGTTCTCGTCGTCTTTAACGATGTCGCAGCCTCCCGCCCATGCTTCGTAGGCGACTTCGGCGTGGTCTTCAGATTTAAGCCCCAACTTCGGCTTGATGATGGTGCCGACCAGTGGGCGGTTCTTGACTTTGAGGAGCTTACGGATGCCCTCAATGCCGTACCGCGGACCCTTGAAACTTTTCGTAAGCTCTGCGGGCAACTGGATATCAGTGAGCCGTAGGTTCAACAGAGCTTTGAGCCCAAAAACGTTGCCTGCTACGCCGCTTAGGATGTTGGGCATGTTGCCTGCTTCGAAAAGCTCGATGGGGTAGGCGATTTTTGCGGTGTTGCCCTCCAGCGAGTAGACGTGGGCGGCGAGTTTGGTCACGTAGGGCTTCTCAGTGGTGAGTTGGGTCCATGTGCCCACGCTGCTTTCCGCCGCAATCGCTCCAGCGGCTTCTTTCAGGTCCATGCCTTCAGGTTCTAAAGTGAATGCGCAAAGTAAATCGGAGTCTTTAGGTTTGTAGTTTAGGTCTACGAAATCCACATACTTCAAAACATTCAGTTCTCCTGCAAATAGGGAAACAAGCTTTGCCTTAAAATCTTTAACTATCCCCACAACCACTTAGAAAAGCATGGAGCTTATCGCTGGAGTCCTAAACATCACCACAGGCGGCAAACGCATCGTTATCCTTAACGACGAGACCGCCGCCATGCTTGGCGTTCATTCCTCAGACCGCGTAAAACTGTCCTACGGCGGCAAAAAAGTAATCGCCATAGCCAACTTAGCCGCGGACTTCCCCGCCGACCGCATCTGGTTCTACACAGAAATCGCCCAAGCGCTTGGCGTAACAGGCAACGAAAACGTGGACGTACAGTTGGCGCCTATGCCTGAATCGTTAGGAAACGTGCGGGCGAAGCTGCGGGGACAACGCCTCAGAGACCACGAAATCACAACCATAGTCAAAGACGTGGTGGAGCAGCATCTAAGCGACATCGAAATCTCCGCTTTTCTCACTGCACTAAAGATTTACGGGTTAAGCATGGCTGAAAACGAAGCCCTATCACGTGCCATGGTAGAAACAGGCATGCACATGAACTTCGGCGAAGGCACCATTTTGGACAAGCACAGCATAGGCGGCATCCCCGGCGACAAAACCAGCATGATTCTTGTACCCATCGTGGCGGCAGCAGGATTCACCATACCCAAAACGTCCTCCAGAGCCATAACTTCCCCTGCTGGAACCGCAGACCGCGTCGAAACCCTCTGCCCCGTCAACTTGGAAATCGGGGAAATTCAGCGGGTGGTGAAGAAAACGGGTGGCTGTCTCGTTTGGGGCGGCGCGTTGGATTTGGCTCCTGCGGATGACTTGTTCATTAGGGTGGAGTATCCGCTGGGGATTGACCCGATGCTTTTGCCGTCGATTATGAGTAAGAAGAAAGCCATGGGCGCCACCCACTTAGTCGTGGATATCCCAACAGGGATGGGGGCAAAAATCAAAACGCCCACCGAAGCGTACAGTTTAGCCGCAGACTTTGTGCATTTAGGCAACCACCTTGGAATTAACGTGCATTGTGCGTTGACGTTTGGTGAACAGCCGTTGGGCTGCGGCATTGGACCCGCCTTGGAAGCCCGCGAAGCCCTCAACACCCTAATGGGCAAAGGACCTGTGGATGTTCATGATAAAGCCGTCAGTATAGCAGGTATGCTGTTCGAATTGGTTGGAAAGAAAAACGGGCGCCAATTAGCCGAAGAAATGCTGCACACGCGCAAGGCAGAGTGCAAAATGCGGCAGATAATTGAGGCACAAGGTGGAAACCCCAACGTCAAACCCGAAGACATACCCGTCGGACCTGAACACGCGGAGGTACGCGCAAAGGGTAAAGGACGGGTGCTTTGGATTAAAACCGAAGGCATTGTGCAGGTTGCGCGGGCTGCGGGAACACCCAAAGAGGCGGGCGCAGGCATTATGCTTCATACAAAGCTGGGGGACGCGGTTGCTAAAGGTGACGTCTTGTTTGAGGTTTACGCGGAACGCGCCAGCAAGCTGCAGTCGGCGTTGGCGTTAGCGGAAAAACTTGAGCCCGTGGTTTTGAGCCGTAAACCCGAGGAACGGATGCTGCTGGACCAGTATCCTGCTAAAACTGGGAAACACGAAAAATCGTTTATGCTGGACAGATAAAAAAAAAAGGAAATGTTGGTGGTTTATCGGGCTCTTCTTTGCACCCTCGGCTCAAGCAGCGTCCAAAGCCAATCCACAAATTCTTTGAGGTTCTTGGTTTGGATGTGCACATCGCCCGGACCCGTAATCTCTGTGACTAAGCCTTCACCGCCCAGCAGCGTCTCTTTTAATCCGCCGAACTTTGTGACTTTGTAGTTGCAGGTGTCGCTGAAGCCCACAAGATGGAAGTTATCCACGATAAGCGTCTCGCCTGCCCCGAGTGTGTGGGTGTCTATGGCGCCGAACGTGTTTATGAAAAGCTGTCCGTCACCTGTGGCTTTAATCATAAACAAGCCTTGCCCAAACAAGCCTTTGCTAAAGCCTTCCCACTTTATGTCTAAGTCGATGCCTTGTGTGGAGGCGATGTAGGCGGATTTTTGTATGATGTAGCCTTTGCCTGATTTGACTTCGAGTTTTTCTATGTCGCCGACGGGTGCTGCAACTAAGCCGACTTCAGCGTCGTTTGCGTGGGCAGTGTAATCGTTGACCCAAAAGCTTTGCCCGCCGATTAGACTTAGTCCTAAGGTGCCCCAGAAGCTTTTTTCCCGTTTACGGGTGCGCGCTTCGATTGTTGGGTCCATGTAGGTTAGGGAGCCTGACTCTGCGGTTATGGATTCGCCTTGGTCAAGCTTAACGACGAGCATAGCGTAAGATGGTTTATATTTAATTTCATACTTCAAAGGATTCACCCCATTTAGTGTTTGTGAATGTTGCTTTTGAGGTTTATGATGCTTAAACCCTGATTCCAAGCCCACCCTAATCAAAAAGCAAACCACCAAAACAGAAACGCAACCCCCCTCCTCCACCAAAACCGCCACAAACAACCCTTTCCTGCCTTTTCCCGCCAGTTATAGCCTTTTTCAGCCTTTCCTAGCCGTGAACTACGCCCAAACCAAACGCAGAATTGAAAAATCAACCCAAAACGGGCACTTCACAGAATAGGGGGGTAGGCGTGTATCGCAAAGAAACAAAGAGGGTGTGCAGGGAGACGGTTTTTTTATTTGCTCATGAAGATGGTTTGGGTTGGGAACGCCATCTCTATGTCTTCCTTTTCGAATGCTTCTTTTATTGCGAAGTTAATTGCTTGTTGTGTATCCATGTACTTGACGTAGTCGCCCACGGAAACGTAGTACACAATCTCGAATTTTAAGCTGAAGTCACCGAACTCATAGAAATGCACGCGGTCCAACTCGGCAAAGTCCGTAGCCTTAATTATGTCACCCACAATTTTAGGTATCTTCTTTAGTTTCTCTGAAGGTGTACCGTAAACTACGCCTATGGTGAAAACTACACGTCTTTTCTGCAGTTTCTTAAAGTTGCGAACCTGTGCAGAAGTTAACTCTTGGTTGGAAATCACCAGTTCTTCGCCCTGAAGCAGCTTTAATCGTGTGGACTTAATGCCTATGCTGGTAACAGTTCCTGCTTGGTCGCCTATGACGACGAAGTCGCCGATTTGGAAAGGTCTGTCAAAGTAAATTGAGAAAGCGCTAAACACATCACTTAATGTGTTCTGTACCGCCAAAGCTATTGCGATACCTCCGACGCCTAAGCCAACAACGATGCCTGACAAGTTATAGCCTAAAGCGTACAGAATTGCAATCAGTGCACTGCCGAGCACAACTATCTGCAGGATTTTCTTGAGAAGGAAAAACACATGGTTGTTTGCTTCGCCATTGCGTTTGGTCTGACGCTGCACGAACCAGTCAGACAGTACGGTTACCACTCTGGTTATTGCGAAGGCCACCAGCAGGATAGACACGATTGTAAAAACGTTGTAGATTAGACCTGAGTATGCGGCAGTGAATGTGAGCGAAGTTAACGCGTTATAAGTTCCAACTACAACTATCAACAAAATGACAATTGTCTTCACATTATGCAGAATATCATCATCCAACGTACTCTGCGTCTTTTTAGCCCAAACAGAAAAATATCTTCCAAAGATATAGTAGGAAACCCAACCGATAACTGCAACAATGGAGAAAACAATAACCGCAGCAATTGCTTCGCTGGTCATCATGTTCAAATGGAGCGTATCCTGTAGGAAACGAGAAATATCCGTCCCATTTTGAACAGCTTGCATAACTTCTGACATGTCCTCAAGCCCCAGACGTTGATGGTAAACAGTAAAGTTTAATTTATTTTTTGCTGTTCTCCGCAAAAACCTGTTTGTTTAAACAGACTGAATTACCCAAGACACATATTTAATTAACTATCCTGGCGCGCACACTCACTTTAAACAAGGCTTTAAACCATAAACAGTACGCCACCACATCAGCGGTTTTCCTTAAGAATTTCCTCGCCGACCAGTGACGGCAGTTTGCCTGCTAAACGCTGTTTAGATTTACTCTGCATTAGGTATCGGGGCAACTCGTTAAGTCTGACTATAGGAACAGTTGGTTTTTTCAGATGCAAGTCAGCGTTTTTGTTTGCGAACACCAGAACGCCTTCAACCGGTACCTGAAACGGCTTCAACGCTTGTGAGCGGTTAACTATCGTTTTGATTTTAGAAACGTTCCTTTTGAGTTGCTTGCTTGGGCTACTTACTGAACCGCGTTTGCGTTTCCGCTGCCAGTCATCGCCGTTGCAGCTTATTTTGCCGCTCCAATTCTTAGTCTCTATCACAAACACGCCGTTAGGTCCGATTACAATTTGGTCAACATCGCTGCGGCTGTGCTTGAAAGTTACCCCGCTTAACAAGTAGTAGTCGTTGTTTAAAGCAGAGCTTAACAGTTTAGCGACCCGTTTCTCTCCGTCTAAACCACCTTTGTAGCTGCGGTATTTGCCCAAGAAAAAGTAGACGCCCACCAAAGGAACCAAAGAAAAAAGCAAAAACGCAGCTTCGAGAAAACCAAAGCGGAAACGCAAAAACATGTTCACAGTTGGTTGCAGAACAACGAAACCAAACACGACTAAACAGAGTGTTGCTTTAGCCAAGTTTTTCCAAGTCTGGTTCCTCAGGTAGTTCGAGGAGCCGTTTAGTTTCCGCATTACTGGCAAAGACGCCGTCAAAGTATATCAGTTTGTTGCTTGAAAGCTACAGCTTCGGGGGTTGGTTTTGGCATCTATGATTTCAACGTGTATTACCATAACAGAATTAAAGGATACCCGCACAACCTATAATGTGCTAAACCACTGGGTTAAGGCTTTACAAAAGGTGAAGTCCAACTAATGCACCGCGCCATCTCTATCTACGGCAGAAAAATCTTCAGCATATTCCTAATATTCAATGCATTGCTCACCATTTCATGCGCAGTTGGTATCTTATCTGGTTTCTACGCTGCGTACCCCTATTGGCAACCCTTTGCGCCGTACATACTTGATGGAAACCTGTTCTGGCTCCTCATCGTGGCGTCAATTGTGAACATTTTTCCTGCAGCTTGCGTGGGCAAAGTTCACACAGGACGCTTATGGTTCCACCATTACGTTTACGGATTCTTCGTCATGGTACTATCTGCAGTCTGGATTATCCTGTTTACGTCGGTTTCGCTGTTAAGCATGTTTTTCATAAACACCACCAGCATTTCAGTTAACATTGGCAGGTTTTTCATGATAGGTGGGTTATCTTTGGTGCTGGATGACTTACCCGACGTACATAAAGTCACTTTCCGCGGGTTACAATGGTTAAAGGGTAAAGCTTGTCAAGCGCGAAGGATGCTCCATGCTGCCCAACTCGTTTTAGGTTCGGTGGCGCTCTACTTTGTGGTGGGGCTTAGCCTCTTTTTAGTAGATAACCCTCAATGGATAACTCCTGCAAACATTATCTTAATCGAAACTTTGGTAGTCACAGCAATCACTAGTTTTGGATCTGCGATGGGAAAAATCTGGCTTAATCTGCAGCTTGGGCAAAAAGACTCATGCGCTAAGCATTAACTCTCTCTGACACCGTCAGCTGGGCTATAACTGTGCTACTTTTCCGCAAGCATAACATTTACGATCATGAACCGAAACTACGTCCCCGCAGTTTGGGCACCTGTACCGAGCTTGCTGTGCCTCAAGAAACGCGTTTATGCCTCTGTTTTTGATGTCTTTGAGGTTTTCAACCATGCTCATGTGGTAACGCTTCTGGTAACCGCTATCCAACTTGGACAACTTTTCACAGGGCATTCCTTGGCATTCATAGCAGAACTGAACCTGCTGCTGGGCGACTTTTATGCAGTTCCGTTTAATGAAGGCACAGTTTTTGTTTCGGGGACGGCAGCCTGAGCAGTGGCTTGGTTGCCCTTTGCCTTTGGGTAACCCATGGCTAAACGCGAGGTAATTTTTGCATATACCACAGTTCATGCCGCAGGGCGCGATGAGTTCAAGCGTAAACGGGGGTTCCATAAAAATCAAGCGTAACCTGTGGTCTTAAATTTTTTTCTGTTTCAAGCTGCGTGCGTTGTGGGGTGTTCGTTCCTGTTGGGGAACAGTTTGTTCCGCGGTGAAATATTAGAGCATCTTCCTTCAAAGAAGGAGTAAGGTGCCCAAATCATGGAACAAAAAGATAGATCTAAATTTAGCGTGTTTTCTCCTGCTTTTCTGATTCTTGTTGTGGTCTGCGCGTATTTTCTGCTCGCAGGGTACGAAGTGTTTGTCAGCTACAATTTCGCTCGTGAACTCATCTTGAATTTCCCCACGTACTCCAAAGTCATGGAGATGCCGTGGTGGATAGCCACGTTCTACTCCAGTGAACTGGGCGGCGGCGTAGGCAGCGTCTTTCGTTTTGCTGCCAGCATCTTGGCAGTGTATTGTGCCTTTGTTTACTGGCGAAAAGGAGCCGATGCCTTCCAGCAGATTCGCCGCAAAGTCGCCGCTGCATTGGCTCTGGAAGCAGGATACTTTCTCATGTTCATCCCTTCCGCGTGGCTGGGCTTTGTGTTCCCCACCACAGGCGGCAACGTTTGGTACTTTGAAATAACCCCTGTGCCTGAGGTTTTCTTTGTGGCAGGCGTGTCTTGCTTGGCTATGGTGTTGGCTGTTCCGCCTGTGCTGTTTAAGCTGCGGTCACTGGTCGTGCATGGCGCTTCGAGGGCGGATTTGCTTCGGTGGAGCGGCATTACTGCGGTTGTGTACTTGTTTGTGGTTTTCTGGTTTAACTCGACCATGCAGTGGATTGGTATGATTGCCACTTGGGGAACAGGACTCGTGTTGGAGCCGATGAATTTCTTAGGGTTTGCTTCGACCGTGTTTGGCTTGTTTTTGGTAGCCGTGTTCGGGTTGGTGGTTGCGTACCCCGCCATCAAGAAGCAGCCTAACCCGCTGAACCCCAAACATGTAGGTGCGGTCTGCGTTGCCTTCGGGGGTTATTTTGTTTTCGCCGTGCTGGTGTACTTCTTGGCGGGCGGCTTCGAAGCGAACCGTTCCGCATGGTACGAGATGATTGTGCCCCACAACCCCTACATCTGGTGCCTAATCTTCCTCTTCACAGGACTACCACTGCTTCTAATGAAGCCGAAGATAAAATAGCCAAAACCAACCCACCCCTCTTTTTTCTTTCTAAAAAGCTGTTGTCTTTCTTGTAGGGAAGTTCACGGGAGAAACTGATGCCTGTGAAAACGTTATTAGCTTAGAATCTGGTTACTCGTCTGCTGATTAGGGGAAATCGGCTTTGCTGGTTGCGGGTATTGACGAGGCTGGAAGAGGATGCGTAATCGGACCCTTAGTGGTCGCTGGCTTAGCCGTGCAAGAAGAGAATTTGGCGACTTTTGCCGCGTTTGGCGTGAAGGACAGCAAGCTGCTGACGCATAAGAAGCGGGAAGCGTTGGTTCCAGAAATTCTGCGTTTAGCCCACAAACACGTTGTCGTCAAAGTGCAGCCACTGGAAATTGACCGCGCCGTAGAAAGCCAACGTAAACACTACAAGCTCAATCGCCTCGAAGCTCAAACTATGGCTCAAATCGTAACTGAACTGGAGCCTGACGTTGCTTACGTTGACGCTGCTGATGTTGTGGCGAAACGGTTTGGTGAGCACGTTCTGGAAGCTTCAGTGTTCAAAACCCGTATTGTCAGCGAGCATAAAGCTGACCGCAGCTATCCTGTGGTTTCTGCTGCAAGCATTATAGCCAAGGTCGAACGGGATAAAGCGGTTGCGGCTTTGCGTGCGGAATTTGGGGATTTCGGAACGGGATATCTCACTGACCCCAAAACAGGCAGGTTCCTCAAACAGTGGCTGAAAGAGAATTCTGATTTTCCTGAGTGTGTGCGGAAGTCGTGGAAGCCCGCCAAGCAAGCCAAAGCCGAGCAGGGAACCGAGCAAATGAGGCTTTTTTAGTAGCTGGCTCGGGTTCTTGGGGAGAACACATAGCTAAGAACTCAGTTTAAAGAAACCAGAAAAGAGTTACTGAAAAAGGCGCGGTTTTAGCCCAAAACGATTTTTCAGAAAAACCCAGTTATCGTTGAGCTATTATCATGGCGTGCGCGATATCGTAGGGTTCTAAATCCACAATCTGTTCCACGCGGAACCCGCGTTTTTTCAGGACTTTGGCTTCCATCTGGTAAACCTCTGAAGGCGCCTTAGAAACGTCAATGCTTTGCGACTTGACTGCCAACATGACCCAACCGCCGTCTTTAAGGAAAACGTCCGCGTTATCCGCCAACACTTTTGCCTGCTCAGGCTGCGCTATGTCGCAGTAAATCTCGTCCACTTTGCCTGCGATGAACATGCCGTATTTTTGGGGCATACGTGCGTCAGCAAGAAAAGGCGACATGTTCGGGCGGTGCGCCACCACGTTAGTTACCAGGTCCCGTAGGCTACGTTGAGCGAATTCGACGCAGTAGACTTGTCCTTCTTCGCCGACTATGTCGCTGATGTGGCTTGGCGTAGTTCCCGAAGCAGCACCCAAATACAACACACGGTCACCAAGCGAAAGCGGAACCGTATGCAACCCCTTCAACATCGCGCCCGCCAACTTGCTACGAAAAGCATCCCAAACACGGTACTCCACGCCGCCAACGCGCAGGAGACGCTCGCCGTAGACGTTTCTGCCGGGCGCAAGGTTCTTAGTGGCTAAACGTTTCGCGCCGTCCTCAAGAACGATTTGATAGATTTCGGCGAAGTCTGGATGCGGCTTAACTTTAATCTGCACGGCGTTTTTGTCCCCGTTGCTGGTCACCCCGTCGGTCACGGCGGTTTTTGCCTCCGAATCCGCCGCTTCCGCCACGTCGGTCGCCGCCTTTATAGCTTCCACCGCCTCGCTTTTCTCCGCTGCGGAAACTGCCTCCACTCCGTCGGTCGCGGAATTTTCCCCCGCTGCTTCGTCCGCCTTTGAAGTCTCTGCGTTCCCTGAATTCTCTGGGTCGTTGTTCTCTGAATTCGCGGGGTTTCTGCTCTTTAATAGGTGGCGGCTCAGGATACTTCTGACGGATTTCTTCGACTCGTTTGTCTAGGGCTTTTTTGAGTTTGTTGCCTACAAATTCCCCTTGAAAAGCGTCAATGCGTACAGCTATGGCTAGTTTGCCTGCTATGGCACGTGCGATTTTTCCTCGCTGCCACTTTTTAGCGTCATGTACAAGGGTGTGCTGGAAAATCAAGCCGTGTTTGGGCGGTCTTGCACCTGTTTTTATGCTACGAAACAGCGCCTTTTCTGCACCAAGAACCTGCATGGTGCTGGCTGGTCTGCGAGACAGGTTTTGAAGCCCACCAGCAATGGCAATTAATCGTGCGCCCAACAGTGCGCCGACGATGGCTTTGGTGTTCGGTGCCACTTCATCCATGGTTTTATCTAGGTAAGCTTCCATGCCTTCGCGGAGCCTGTACAGTTCCAGCACGTTTCTGCTAAGAGCCTGAATCTGCGCCAAATCCGTTTCGTTAAGGTCTGCGCCCATGCTGGATTCGGCTATGCGGCTAATCTGTTCGGTCTTGTTTTTGGGCAAATCCTCTTTTTCCAGTGCTTCGAGGGTGAAGTTGTCTCTGATGCCGAGGTTTTGAACTAAACGTGCATAAGTTTCGTGTTTCTCTACCAAGCGGTCAAGCTCAGGATAATGCACGCCGTACCATTCGCGGAGTCTGCCCATGAACTGGTTCAAGTTTCTGTCTAGGTCATCGAGGGTTTGGATTGCTTGGGCTATAATGAGGTCGCGTTTCTGGGTTTCGCCTTTCACTTGGAGCTTTGCAACTTCGACGCTGACTTTTTGGGTCCAAAGGTTGAGTTCTTTAGCGTCTTTGACAAAGCCAGTCTCAACTGCGATTTGCTGCATCCTCGAATGCAACGTCTGGGTTTGCTTTTGAGGCGCAGTTTCTGTGGTTACGCCGAGTTCAGTTTGAGCTTGCTCAGCTATGTTTGGATTTTCCAGAGCAAACGAGTCAAAACCACTTGTTTGAAGCTGCGAAATTAAAGCTGCGGTTTCCTCCGTCAGCTGTTCAGGATCAATTTTTGCGATTTTTTTGGCTGCTGCCTGCGGCTTTTTGGGGTAAACCTTGCTAGCTGCTACTTTTCCGTTTTCGTCGAAAGCCACAACGCCGAAGGGAAACTGGATAAGGACTGCTTTCATGGTCTAAAGTCAACCTGTTAATGTCACAAACGTAGTATTCCACACTGTTTGCTAATAAATAGTTGCTGGATTGGTTCGCTAATTATTTGGTTGAATTTTTGGAAAAACGTAATAATCACCATAAAAATTGGTGATAACGACCTTCATGTTTGCTTTTTCCCATCGAACCAGAAGTATAAACCGCGCCAAGCCACCAGCAGCAACAAAAGGAAAAACAACGCAAAGTGAAAGCGCCAGTGCCGCCAAGGCTGAATTGGTTAGGAACTGGTGTATTCCTGCGAAAACGAATGGTGCAAACACAGAAAGGGCTAGCCAGTTTCGAGCTGCGATTTTGGCAGTTCCGGTTTTCTCTAAAGACTGCAACTCCTGCAAGGTTATGAATATGTAGAATGCCGCGCCAAGAAGCAGTCCTGAAACAATTAGGAGTGTTTGGGACGGAACTGAAACGACGCCGTTCACGTTAAGGGAAATCATTAGGGCGAGACCGAGCAGGCTGACGACGATTGTCTGCATGCTTATGTAAAATGTTGCGCGGTACCCCATTTGCCTCTATCTCCCTTCTCGCGAATTCAGGTTAGACTTTTGTTATATAAGAGTTGTTTCTCCCTCGGAGACAGAATGCATAATTACACAGTAAGAAAAGAATAACTGGTCATTCTTTGTATGGGGTAGTTAAGACTTGCTTGACTTTGTTGGTTATTATGGGTCCTAAGCCGTTGACTGTTTTGCTCCAATCATCCACGTTAATGAGCGCGTTCTGTGGCGTCTGATAACTCTGCAGGATGGCGGTTGCTTTTTCCCTACCTACATTAGGCAAACTGGCGACGAAGTACAGTTGGGCTTCGGAAACGGTGTCGTAGTTTTTGAAGGCATGCACCGTCGGCGAACGCTTCTCCACAACCTGCTCTTGCCTTGCTGCAGTGTAGAGAAAGTCCACGGTTTCTTTCTGGTTTGCCGTGTTAATCATAGGGACACCGTTTTTGGCTAGGTTGAACATTGCGCCCCAGACGGCGGTGGGCTGGATTTTGCGGTACTTGTAAATTATTGGCATATAGCCTTCAATGAGCAAAAGTGACTTAGGATATACTTCTTTGAGGCGGAAAATCTGCTCAAAAAGGTACCTGCGCGTAAGCGTGTAGACGAAGTCGTTGACGGTTTTGCGTTCCACGGCGCATTGGTCGCTGAGGATGTAGTCGCCTTTTTCCAGATTTGCAGTTTGAACATTCACGTCCTTTTCGATTAAGCCTTTGACGATTTTCGCGGCGCTTCGAGCTTCACGGCTATCCACAATCACAGTGGGCTCCGCTGAGTCACCTTTCTTTTTTTCCTTCACAAACGGAAGAAGAGTTTCAGTACCTGACACGCAATTAAACTCCTAAGTAACGATATGCTCAAGCTGGACGCTTATTTCATTTTCGTTCACAAACAAAAGCCCACCCAAAGTTCTGCTGCCATCTTTCTTCTACCGCCCCCCTATTCTGTGAAGAGCTCATATTGGGTTGCTTTTTTGATTCTGCGATTGTTTTGGGCTTAGTCCACAATTAGGAAAGGCTGAGAAAGGCTAGAAACGGCTGGAAAAGGGCAAAAACTGGCAAAAAGGAGCAGATACCAGTTTAAAGAGCGATATTGCAGCGGGGTTTTTTGGGTTTTTACGTATTTAGAATTCACACACCTTAAAAGTTTTGGCGGTAAATTTTGTTTGTACCCGATATGTTTGCTGCTGTTAAATCAAGAAGGGCTTTGACGCCAATACTTGGGACCTTACTTATCATCGTGATAGCGGTAGCAGCCATCGCGGTAACTTACTCTTGGATATCCACCAGTGTAGAAAACACCACGCAACAGGCAGGCGTGTTCCTGTACACAGCCAACGTGGCCTTCTACCCCGACGAGATTAGAATAGATGTAGGCAACTCTGGAACATCAGACGCAGAGATTCTGGCGGTTTATGTTGGAGTTATTCGGTCAAGCCTTGAAAGCCAAACGTTGGCGTCACCAGTTCAGGTTAAGGCAGGGGAAATCGCCAGTTTCAACATCACATACAATTGGGAACCGCAGGCAATTTACCAGTTTAAAATCGTATCCACAGCTGGGCAGCAGGCTTTGACTTTCCAAGCTCAAGCAAGAGAAGCAGCACCCAGACCCAGCACATCTCCGACACCCACACCAACCCCGACACCCACACCAACCCCGACACCCACACCAACCCCAACCATGCAGGATGTGACGTTTGCCGTAAGCGGCTTAGAAAATTTCTCAGGTGGAATTGTTCTGACAATAGACGGTGTCGAATACGACTACTGGATGTTGCCTTGGAGAACTTTCAAGTGGCTTTCAGGTTCCACTCACACGGTGGTCGCGTCCACGCCCCTTAAAGGTTGGGATGACCACATCTTCAGGTTCTCTAGTTGGACAAACGGCAACGGACTAAAAGAAGCATCAGGCACATTCACCGTGCCCTCCTCTGACACCACAGTTACAGCAAACTACGTTAAAACAAGCGTCAGGGTAACGTTTGCCACAAGCACTATGCCAACACTCAGCGACGGAGTAGTCCTCACCATCAACGACGTCGGATACAACTATTACGACCTACCTTCAACACATTTCATCTGGGAAAAGGGGTCAACACACACCGTGGCGGCTTCAACTCCACTCACAGGCTGGGACCACACAGTATACACGTTCAATAACTGGACAAACGGCAACGGACTAAAAGAAGCATCAGGCACCTACACAACACCAAACGTAGACGCAACCGTAACCGCAAAATACAAGTCTAAAACGCTCACGGAAAACCCACGTTACCTACCTTAAGCAAAAACGTACTGACGCCTTCAAAGCTTCAATAAGTCTTCAAAATCACAACTTAAACCTCATCTTTTCACCAATTCCAAAAGCAATGTTGTGATATGGTGCGGTTGCCGGGATTTGAACCCGGGTCATCAACGTGGCAGGCTGAAGTCCTAAACCAGACTAGACTACAACCGCACTCGCTTTGTCGATTACAGCCTGACTCTACCAGACCAACACCGTGACCAAGCTGGTCAAATACGTGGTTTTCTGGACTTGCTACTGCTTTAGATGACACTCTGTCATTAAAAGGTTTTTGACCCAAACTGAGCTGAAACTAGGTATAAGCCACAATTCGGCTACAATAAGAAAAATTCTGTTAACAGTTTTTCTTTACACAAGAAATCTTTACAAACACGCTTTTAGCTAAGTTGAACCCATAATTACCTGCAGATGGGTATGCGGAGAAAGAGAATCACATCAGCTATCAGAATTATCAGAATTGTGGCTATTGTAGCTTTATTAAGTTTAGCCGCAATTGAATGGCATAGTCCAGTGAAGGCGGATACAACTGCAGCAATTAATTCAGGTAGTGAACTTACCCTTTTATCAGAAGATTCGGGCACTTCTGCTAAACCCATAATTCTTGTATACAAGGAAAAAAGCGATTGTACACCAATAGATTACTGTAAGCCCGCTCCTATTATTTATACAGATACAGGAAACGCTACTCTTTGGTTCAAAATACGCATGCCACACGATGTCTATAACGCTGACTTAAACGGTGACATTTTGTGGCTTGGTGGGCACCTAACCTCACTCTTATATAATGCAAGCTGGCAGAACAAACAAATTGTGGAACTTTACGCAAATACTTCCAACAGCAGTCAAAGCAATCTAGAGTTCAACCTAACAAACATACCATATGGAGAACATCACTTACAAATTAATGCATCTTGTGTTGTTTTCTTACTTGATACATACAATCCTGTATCGTCGCATCCATTTTATGATACTGCTAAAAAATCACTGTATTTCACCGTTGCCCCAGAATCTACCCCGAAACCAGCTGCTTCTACTTCACCCACGATTCCAGAATTCACACTACGGGCGATAGACAATTCTTATGATGTGTCTCCGACAAATTCAACTGATCCAATAACGGGTCAAATAACGAATCAGCAAGGGTATCACGTAAAGAATGGAAGCATAGTGGTGTCAATCAGAAACCAGCCTTTCAGTTCATACTATGACTCAAACAGTTTTCCAATTAAGTTATACTACCAAATTCGAGTGAAAAATCACTATGACAATACATGGCACTATTTTCCAGAGAGTAACGCGGGGGCAGCGGTCTATTTTTCCGCGGACAACTCGAGTTACACAGTTAGGGAATTTCGTCACTTAGGAAATAGCTTGGAGTACAAGCAGGGGTCATTGATTGACTATCCCAGCGATGGTAAAGTGGACTTCCAAGTGGAGGCTTTCAGTGGATACTTCAACGTAACTAACATCAACCCGACAAATTTGATGGTGCACCCAGATGACCTAATATACAATTATACAGGGCAAACAAGCGGCTGGAGTGATACACAAACGGTAACCATACCTAACAACTCCTCTTCGGCAGCTACTTCACAAAACCCAAGCCCACCCAATTCACCAAATATAACCCCGTCACCTTCAATCCCAGAGCTACCCTTCTCAGCCCTAACCATCACACTAATTGCATTAGCAACATTGTTTGGAACCGTACTTTTCAGGAAAAAGCTGAGGTTTCAGGAATTAAGGTAGCTTTGATAGATTTTCTTTACACAAGTAACGTTTACAAACAAGCTTTTAGCCAAGTTGAACCATAATTCCCTGCTGATGGCTATGAAAAACAAGACAGCCACAGTGGCAGTCACAACTTCGCTATTTCTGGTTTCGTTACTGGCTGGAATACAAGCGGTTGAAGCTGAAGCATCAGAGCCGTTGATTTCTTTATCTCTGGCTATGGACAGCCCAAAAGTAAATGCCACCTACACAAATGTTATGCCCTTAGTTTTTAGCGTACAGATTCAGTATAAAGATTATAACAGAACCGTTCCATTAGGGTTGGCTGTCTGGTACCAAATAGACCAACAACCAGAAGTCATACTCGGCGACTACCAATATCACAACATGTACTTGGACATTTCTAAACTAAGCAATGGAACACATAAACTGACAATTTATGCTCAAATGAACTATTACATCAGAGACAACATTGACGCTATTCCCTTCAATAGCACCGTTATTCCAAACAAGCAAGAACTCCCACCAACATACTTTTCAGTTTCTAACGTTCCACCAAGTATTCATATTCTCAGTCCTCAAAACAAAACCTACACTTCGCCCAATGTTACGCTTAACTACGTGTTCAATGACCCAGCCTCAATAAACACCCCCTACTCCCAAGAAAGCTATAGCTTAGATAATCAAGCAAACCAAACAATGTGGGTAACAAACGGCACACTAAGAAACCTAACAAATGGCCCTCACAGCCTCACCATTTACGGCAAATCAGGAAGCATAGAAACATCTGACACTGTCTTCTTCACAGTAGACACCACTTCACCACCCCCAAGCCCATCACCCACAATACCAGAACTCCCCCAAACAACCCTAACAGTAGCACTACTTGTAGTAACATTGCTTGGGGCAGTGGCTCTCAAAAGAAGCAGGTTCAAACAGTGAAACAGCGTTTATACATAGTTCACAGGTACTTGCTGACTTAGCCCAGATTATTACGCGAAAAAACAGGTAAACACGGAGAGACATTTTGCGAACAAGTATAGAGTCTATATTGAGAAATCAAATACACGCCGATGAAGATAGACCATTCGGTTGGAACGAGGTTGGAACGGAAAGGACTTAGAGTGAAATTTGTTAACGACAAGAATATGGTTTTTGCTATTGAGCATGTGAAGCCTGAAAAGCTAATTGAAGGCATTTTGGATTTGGCAGATCAACTGTCAAAGGAAACAAGAAACAACTCTCAAAGAATTGCAAATTCAGCTAAGTTCTAAAAATCCTGCGAAACAAAAGCTTTTCGCACTTGAAGAGAGAGGGATAAGGGTAATGCTTGCGCCGTTGTTGGGAGAAGGAGATAGGAAGAGTGTGTGTGAGTTTAGCGCAAGCACTACCGTTACATAGCTACCTTAGTGGCTTTTTTGTGGATATTAATTGTTGAGAAGTAGACTTTGCTAAGTTGCTAAGACCGTTTGGAAAGGCTCCACAACTTGGAAATGTTTTGGAAGCTGCCTTGTAAAGAAGGAGGGTAGCGTTCAAAAGGGAGCGCTGCGAAATACTTAGAAAAAGAAAGTTCAAGTGCAAAAAAAACTCCCGAGTTCCGTATAAAAAATAAAGGGAAAAAGAAAGAAAGCCTTTCTGTTTCTCAACGACAAAAAAGACTATTCTTCTTCGGCTTTCTGCTTCATTTCCCCAGATTTTTCCTGAACTTTACCTTCAGCCTTCTTCCACGTGCCCTTTGCTTTTTCGCTTACATCGTTGGCTGCTTCCCGCGTGGAGCTTTCTGCTTTTTTGGCTTTTTCTTCAGTTCATCTGTATCCATAGAAATCGCCACAAAAAAGGAGGCTGGGGCGCTATTAAGACTATGTTGTCAGACACAGACTCCTACAAACTGCCCGCCGCAGCCGCGCAAGAAAGAGAAGGAAAAAACATCACTGCAGAACGTGTGGCAATCATCAAATTGCAGGTGGTGTCGTGGATTATTTTATTATTTGATGACGCCGAAAACGTAAGCTATCAAGCCCACAAGAAACAGCAACAGCACCACGTTTTTGATGCGTCGGGCTTTTTTCCTTGAAGGGTCCAGCAGCAGAATCACCGAGCAAACCGCAAGGCCCACATCTGTCACCAACACAAACGGCACAAACCAGAAACCCACCAAACTCAAAAACCACGTGACAGGCGTTAAAGCCACAGCGGAAAGGAAAAACACCACCGCCACAGCCGCCGCCTTTCTTTCGCCAAATCGAACCGCCAACGTTTTTACGCCTTCAGCGCTGTCCCCTTTTACATCTACGATGCCTTTGGTGATTTCTCTGCCCGTGTTAGACAAGAAAGCCATCGAAGCAAACAGCAACACATTCATGCCGATGGTGCCGATGGCGGTGACGCTGCCGTAGATGAAGGGTATGGCTACGCAGGCGCTGACCAAAAAGTTCCCCGGCAACCCGCTTCGTTTGCCTACGGTGAGGTAGGTTCCTGTTATGACTAAGGATGCTGCCGCAACCAAAAAACAAAGTGAACTCACTAGAAGCGCAAAAACAAAACCCACCGCAACCAAGCCCGCCATGAAAGTCAAAGCTTCAGCGGGTTTTATCAGGCCACTGGGGATGGGTCGTTGGGGCTCGTTTATGGCGTCGATTTTTCGGTCGTAGTAGTCGTTGATGACCATGGCGGCGGCGCAGAACGTGAAGCCCGTCAAGAAACCAAAAAGGACATGGAGCCAGTTCAGTTCCAGAAACTGTGAAGTGGCAAGTACCGCGCCAACCAGCACGGCGAACCCCATCATTACGCAGTTGACGGGCCGCATCAGCCGAACAAAACCGCCCAGTTTACCCATATCCTCTCAAACCTGCCGTTGTACCTCTTAAGTTTTAACTGCAGAGTTATAAAACTCACCGTAAAAACACCAATTTTAAGGGGGTTGTTTTAAGGCGGCGTTAGAACCCAAGTATTCTCTGTGCCTTGTTTTTCAAAAAGGTTATTACATCCCAAATGGAATTACCTTACACATATTTGTGGGTGAAAGGTTTTGAGCGACAACTACGCACCTTTATTAGGAGACAATTATGACCCCAAAAGAATAAGAGTAATCATCCCCGTCGGCGGGAAAGCTACACGTCTGCTTCCTCTCACGGCGGAAACAAGCAAAGCCTGCATCCGACTGCTCAACAGGCCACTGGTGGAGTTCTCGTTGTTGTCGCTTGCTAATCAGGGCATACGTCACTTCATATTCGGCGTGAAAGGCTACACCAACTACCGTGACCTCTACGACTACTTTGAGTCAGGCTACGGCTTCTCAGTACGCTACAACATCAAACCCCGCATCCACATCAAATATCAGCCTAACGTTGACGACATAGGAAGCGCTGATTCGGCAAGAATAAACATCAATTACTATGAGGTAAAAACCCCTGTTTTTGCGGTGCAGGGCGACAACATTTTTGACATTGACGTGAAAGACATTATGCAGTTCCACCGCGACAAAGGCGCCCTCATGAGCATCGTTCTTCGTGAAGTTGAAAACGTGGAAGGCTTAGGCATAGCCGACATCGACAAAAATTGCCGCATTAAACGTTTCGTTGAAAAACCTCTGCCCAAAGATGCCCCCAGCAACCTCGCTAACACGGGTTTGTATGTGGTTTCGCCTGAAATCAAGAAAGTCTTCAGAGAGAAAGATATCAAAAAAATTACTGAGGAGAAACGCCGTTTAGACTTCGGCTACGACTTCATCCCCTACCTCACCCAGACCGAACGTCCAGTGTATGGGTACACTTTGAAGGGCAGCTGGTTCGATGTTGGGACGCCGAAAAACTATTTGGAAGCCATGAAAAACCTGCTACATGGCGGTTTTAAGATGCTTACGGAGTTTGGTGGGAGAATCAGCCCGGACAAGCAGATTTGGGTCCAAGGTGATAGTAACGACGCGGCAAAAAGAAGAAAAGAAATCGTGCGTAAAATCAAAACAGGCAAAATTGAGATTGAAGGCGCCGTCCTAATTGGGAGGCACTGTGAGATAGAAGATGGCGTAAGAATCGTGGATTCTTGCATTGATAACTTCACTCGCATAGGTAAAGGCGCCGTTGTGGAGAATTCGGCTATAATGGACCGTGCCACCATCGGGGAGTATGCTGAAATCCGTGATAGCATAATCGGCAGACACACTATTGTAGCTTCAAACGCACGTAAACCTACGAAGATATCTGAGGTTTCCGTCGTCGCTGATGACGTCGCCATCGAGGAAGGCAGCACCCTTGCAGCATCAAAAATTTACCCTCATCAGCATGTACGTGGAGACTTCATGAACCAAACGCTGATAACAAACTAACTGCGATTACGCTTTAAACCACTTAAAAATCAGGTACTTCACTTTTTCGTCTCCTGACTCAGGCACCGCGATAATGAAACGTTTGCGAACCGTCGTTGCCAGTCGTCCCGCTTTGACGATTTCAGTCGCAGAAATATCCGATTTGGATGTTTTAACGGACACCATGTAGGGTGCATGTTCAACGCCTGGACCGTACTTGTAAACAGCGAAGTCACAGCCGAACTTTATGCCAGGGGTCACAATTAAGCTGCTTTCTCGCAGGTCCTTATAAACCGCGTATTTCTCGTCAAACTCATCATACAACTGTTTGGCTTTCTGCTTAAGTTTTGCCAAGCCAACTTTGGTTTTTTTTGGTCCTTCAAAAATTGTGACTACGCCCTTTTCGGCGAGGTACACGCCTTCCATAAGGTCTAGAATCAGTGGCACGTTGAACTCGGGAATTTTGGGTTTGGCGATTCCCAGCGGTTTGCCGTAGTAGCCGTTTTTGTAGAGATGTGAGCCTTCGGTGGAGTCCCAAACGACCAAGAAGTTTTCAAGCAGTTCAACCTTGATTTTCTCAGCTTCGGACTTCTTAGGCATGGGTTTTTGGTCGCCTTCGTTACATTATGAAGGATAACAGTCGGGCAGCGTCTGCGGCGTCTTCTGCTTTATCCGCCGAGTTCTCCAACAACTGCAGGACATCTCTTAATATGAAAAGCGCGGGCAAATCCATCTTGCTGCTTAAAACCTTGATTACCAACAGGCGGTAGTGTTCGTCCACCGCGCGTTCGGCGATTTCCACGTCTTTGGCTTTCTCTAAGGTTTTGGTGGAGCCGTAGCTGAGAACCATCATGGTTTCCCTGAGTTTAAGAACCGTTTCCAAAACGGCGTCCGCAAGCTTCTGCAGGTCTTGACGCACATCAGCTGGGACGTTCCAGTTGTGCTCCATCAATTGAACCAGGTAAAAAGCTATGCCCTCAGAGAAATCTGCAATCTCGCTCGTTAAGTTTGTAAACCTGAGGAAGTCTTCTCTGGCAAACAGTATGGCGCCTATTTCGGCGAGTTCTTGACTGACCAACTGCCTTGCTTTGATGACTTCTTCTTCACTTTTCTTGATTTCGCTAAAAAGCTGGTTCGCAGCTGTTTTGTCGCCGCTTGCGAAGTGTTCAGCCATCTGGGGAATTTTTCTTGTGACCTCCAGCACTTTACGCAAGTTATCTTGGCATGCTGTTAAGGCTCGACGTTTAACGCGCTGTTCTGTTTCTGCTGGAAGTACCAATTTTCATGTCCCGTCCATATTCACCGCTGGATTAACTAAATCATAGTGCGTTGGTACATTAAAAAAGCTAACCCCTAAAACCGCCCCTTAAGTGCCTAAATCTTCAAAGTTTATTTTTCTCTGGAAGTATTTCTGCAGGAGTTCAGGCAAAGTTTTGATTTGGCTTCTGACTTGGCACCACGAATCGCGGTCGCGGATGGTTACAGTGTCTTCCTTGAGGGACTCATAGTCAATTGTTATGCCCAGTTGAATACCTGCCTCGTCAGCACGTGCATAGCGTCTGCCTATGGAACCTGCTTCATCGTATTCCACCATGAAACCTGCCTGCACAAGTTGCCTTTGGACCTCTTGGGCTTTCTCCGCCAAGCCATCTTTGCTCATTAACGGGTAAACCCCCACCTGCACAGGTACGATGCTACGGGAGAAGCTCATGACAACACGGTCGTCTTTAATACCGTAAGCATACTCTAACGCCACATAGAAAAGCCTGTCTGAACCGAAGCTGGGCTCCACCACATACGGAATAAACCGTTTGCCACGCTCAACCACCTTCTGAGACACAATCTGCACGTGCTCCGAAAACACCTTGTAGCCCTCCACCACATAGAAGCCGTCTTTCTTCAACGCTACTTCAACAACTTCAGGGTCAGCCTTTGAGAGCAACTCGCCTACTTTGCCCGTTTCCTTCTTGAAAACTGGACCCAACTTTGCCAGGTTAGGCTTAACAACAAGCCGCTCAGTTTCCACTGGGTTAGGGTACTCTTTGAAGACGCGCATGTCAGCGCCGCAGGCTTTCATGTGACAGCCCAAATCAAAGTCCGTGCGGAAAGCATGCCCAGAAACTTCTGTCCAACCATAACGCTCAAGGTAAACTTCTTGGTCAAAGCTTTGGGTGGCGTAGTGGGCTTTTTCCCACGGAAGCTTCTCGATGAATCGTTGCTTTTCTGCTGGGACTCCGATTTCGGTCAGAAGCCGTTTTGCCATCGCCATGAAGAAGGCTTGCCACTCTGATCGCACAATCTTTTTGTCTAAAGCTTCGCGGACAGTAAAAATCGTAATGTCCTCACAGCATCTTTCTCTCTTCTCACACAGCACAATCGGCAACGTCTCGTGCTCTACTTCTTTAAGCAGGTGACAGCAGGGTTCTTCAGGGTCAAAAAAGAACTCCAAATCACAAATCGTAAATTCCCGCAGCCTAAGCAAACCTTGCCGAGGAGAAATTTCGTTACGCAATGCACGACCGATTTGGATAACGCCGAAAGGAAGCTTTTCACGAGCGGCTGAGTAGAGCCTGTTGAACTCAACGAATATACCCTGCGCCGCTTCAGGTCTACCGTAACCCGTGGCGCCTGAGTAGGGACCAATTGTGGTTTCGAACATTGTTAAGAACTGTTGGGGGGGTCGGAAGCCGCCGCCGCAGTCAGGGCAGGTAATGTTATTTGTTTCTAAGGCGGCTTGTACTTCGTCCAGCGTCATCTTCTCCGCCTGTACCGAAGAAATATTTGCGTATTCTTCAAGCAGGTGATCGGCGCGGAAGCGTTTGTTGCATTTGACGCATTCCACCATGGGCTCCTTGAAGTGGTCTACGTGTCCTGAGGCTTCGAAGACTTTGCCGGGAGTGATTACGCTAGACTCCATCTCCATCACGCCAGTTTGTTTGACGAAGAGTTCGCGGAGCTTGTTTTCGATGTTCTGTTTTAGGCGTGTACCCAGTGGTCCGTACGTGACGAATCCACCTGCGCCGCCGTAAATTTCGTAACTGTTCCAGTAAAAGCCTCTGCGTCGGGCTAACTCGTTGACTGCTACAAATTTGTCGCAAACGGGTTTGTCACATTTGACTTCGTCGCTCAAGTTTCTTCGACCCTTTTTAGGGTAACTGCCCCTTGGAAATTAAAGTTTGCTAGCCACCCAACCCATTATACACCCGAAAGTCAACCCCATGCGAGCTACGCGAGTTTTGACCTGCATCTATCTCACCGCACTTTTCAAAGTTCAACGCATTTTCGATGCGGGAAAGCCGTCAATACCGACCTACCCCTATCGTTTCTGCATAGATATTATAATAGCAACCAAATAGACACCAAATAGACTCGTGATAAGAGGTTCAAAATTTAGGCTTGAGACGTTAGTGGTTATGCGAAGGTTTTAATGATTATTTCCACATAAAGTAGATGCAGTTTTTTGGTGTTTGATTATGAAGTTTGAAACCACCCTAAAAGAGACCGTTCCTCGAACTCATGATGTAACCAGTTTTCGTTTTCCAAGACCTCCCGAATTGTCCTACAAAGCCGGGCAGTACATGTTAGTCACTATTCGCCAAGGCGAAAAAGAGTTGATGCATCCCTTCAGCATATCCAGCAGCCCCACCGAAACAGACTACATAGAATTCACCAAAAAATTCACCCAACACGAGTACTCCCTTGCTCTAAAAACTCTTAAGCCCGGCGACTGTGTAAGCATAGACGCTCCTCACGGGCAATTTACCTTCGAAGGCGAAAAACCAAAAATAGCTCTACTCACAGGCGGAATAGGCATCACACCGGTCCACAGCATAGTCAGGTACTGCACCGACATGAAACTCGACGCCAGCATTGTCCTGTTTTATGGCTGCCGCACTCCCAGCGACGTCGCCTTCA
The DNA here is from genome assembly GCA_026014615.1 of Candidatus Bathyarchaeota archaeon. GTDB lineage: Archaea > Thermoproteota > Bathyarchaeia > Bathyarchaeales > Bathycorpusculaceae > JADGNF01. The sequence goes on from JAOZHZ010000019.1 coordinate 110,456, forward strand.
ACGACGAATTCGCAGCCATGCAGAAACAGAACAAAAACCTGAAACGGGTTTTTACAGTAAACGAGCCCAGCAGTGACTGGAAAGGCGCCGTCGGCAACATCACCTTGGATCTTGTGAAGAAAGAGTTGCCTGACTACAAAGACCGCATCTTCTACGCCTGCGGACCACCCGGAATGGTTACAGCTATGATTAATCTTATCAAAGAGTTAGGTTTGCCTGAAACACAACTAAAACTGGAATCCTTCGCAGGCTACACCTAAAGGTCTCTTTTTCCTTTGAGGTCTGTTGAAGCGTTTGTTTTGGCTGATCTCTTACCGCCCGTCACGCCCACCTTATTTATTGTCTACTGCTTTTTGGAACTATTTTGAGCCTCATCGCGCTAACTCTTGCTTTTCTTTATTTGCGTCGTTTAATCATTTTCAAATCATTTAGGGCTACATTTTCGGGATGATTGTAGGTAAGTCACCCACGCATACTTTTTTATTTAAAATGGTCTATAACAGGACAATTGCGGAAACACTGAGAGGAAAGACTAGAATACCTCTGTTGTCGGTCTTGCCATAACCGACTAAGATTAATTAAATTTTAACGATGACCTCAAATCTTAACGCAAAAAAGGAGAGATGGAACTATTGGAAATTAGGGGCGACGATATAGAAACCTTAACCTGGTTAGGACTCACCGAAAGACAAGCAAAGGTATACCTTGCTCTTCTTCAAATGGGGTCCTCGGGTGCAGAGGCAATTTCTAAACTTTCAACGGTTCACAGGCAAGAAGTTTACCGTGTAGCCGCTCGGCTTCAAGAGATGGGTCTTGTAGAAACTAATCTTACTTCGCCAACTCAGTTCAGTGCAGTACCCGTTGAAAAAGCTCTTGAAATCATGGTTAAACAAAAAGCCACGGAATTTGCCAAGGTTCAAATACACACTAAAAAAATTATCGAAAGATATCGCCAGAGCGATTTATTATTTTCACAATCAGCGTATAAGCCGTACTTCACTATTGTTTCTGGGAATGATTGTTTAAGAAAAATACAAAACTCCATAGAAGGTTCCCGTTCAAGCATTAAACTTGTGGCTACTTTCAAACGTTTCCGTCAAAGTTTTTCCATCTATGAAGATTTGATAAAGTCTACATTAGAAAATAATGTCTGTATTCAAGTTGTAACTGAAAAACCAAAGATTGAATCAATTCCAAAATGGGTACTTAATGCGTTGCTGGAACAACCTGAAAATTTCGAGCTTAGAACAGTAACCAGTAATGCTCAAACTACAGTAGTCATTTACGACGATGCTAGACTCGGTTTAGCCATCGACATACTGTCTGATATTGCGCATGGTTCTATGTTGTGGTCAAACAGCGAGAGTTTGATAGCTCTAAGCAAAGAGTATTTTGAAAGCGTATGGATGCAATCGCAAAGATACTTGGCAAAGCAGAAAATAATCAGTTGAAGTGCGTCAAATACGCCGAGTTTAACGGTCTTGACAAGACCGACAAGAAATTAAGTACCAAAAATCCGCATGTTGCTCTTCATGAAAAAAGTAAGAAAAAGGAAAATGCGGTGAAAAAATGAGTAAAAAGCCAATAAAACAAATTGGAATGCTTGCCTTAGCTTTACTGCTGCTCTCCTCTGCTTTCATTGTTTTCCCAAGCTTCACAATAAATGCAAATGCCCAAACTACAACATCCACTATTCCAAGTGACTTGCTTCAATACGAATGGACTAGAGATTCTTCTGATAATTCTCTCTCCTTTTCAAGTGCTGGACCCGCACCCGACTCGTTCAATATTGCATGGAAAGCAAAAATACCTGGTGTCTCTAATGCGCCCATGGCTTTTGGTGGCTTGGTATTCGTGCAGGGTGGTGGGCGGACTTATGCTCTCAATGGAGCCACTGGCGAAATCGTCTGGAACATATCTGGAGGCGGTGCCTTAGCAAAAATTGACGACACGTACATGATGAAAGGGACAGATTGCATAAAGATATCTGACGGCTCAACAGTATGGACGGGGCCTCCGGGATTCACTTGGACTTTCTATGCCTCCGACCTGAAAATGCTTGTATGCTCAAGATACGGGTGGAACCTTCCTGATCCATCACAACCCCCGACACTAGCGTGGAACCGCACAGGCGAGACATACTACGGTATTGAAGGCGAAAGACTTCCATATGCCGACGGAAAACTCTTCATAGGCACGACAAACAACTTCGTCGAATGCATTAATGCGAAAACCGGTGAAACACTTTGGGTAATCCCTGCAACATCTCAATTCTGGTACCGAGGAACCTACACCGAAGGTAAGCTGATCTTTGGCGGACTTGACAACAACATGTACGCTTGGGATGCAAACACAGGAAAGCTTTTATGGACCTACAATCCAGGCACGTGGTATGGACAATGGGCTTCAGCAGCAGCGTCAGCTTACGGACTGGTATTTGAACATAATCAAGACACGTATCTTTATGCGATAAATGCTACAACAGGACAATTAGTCTGGAAAGCCAAAGGACCTGGCGTCGGATATTCAGGTCTTATTGTCGTCGGAGGCGGCAAAGTATACTCTCTGATGGGCGAATACCAATATCGTGACTTTGAAACTGGCGAATATGGTCATTCAGAATACAACTGTTATGACGCCTTAACTGGCGACCTTATATGGTCAGCTCCAATTGAAACAGGAGGCGGTCCATTTCTTCATGAATGCATAGCCTACGGTAACCTATACATTATACCAATACCAGGATCGCCACAGAAACCAGGTATCTGGGAGTATAGTAGCTCGTCTCTTGATGAAGTCTGGTGTATCAGCAGCCAAACAAAAGACTGGTCAATGTTTCTCAGCGACGCTGCACACACAGGTGAGGGTGCAGGCCCTACCGACTTGGCACTAAAATGACAATTCACCGCTGACAGTTCAATTCAATCATCCCCCGCAATTGCCGATGGCACGGCGTATTTTGCTTCAATGGCAGGCACAATATACGCAGTTGACTCTGAAACAGGCGCTGCTAAGTGGCAATACTCAATTGGCTTCCCCCTGAAGTCTTCAGTAGCTGTAGCAAACGGTAAAGTCGTTACGGGTTCAGATGATGGTAGCGTGTATTGTTTGGACTCTGCTACAGGCAATAAGCTGTGGCAAACCGATACAGGCGGCATTAAAATCAATCCGAAAATAGCTACAATTGGACTTAACGGAGCCAGCGATGTAAGAGCTTCACCAACAGTGTACAATGATAAGGTGTATGTGGGTGCGCTTGACGGAAATCTCTACTGTTTAGACATGAAGACAGGTGTGGTTTCTTGGAAATATCAAACAGGCGGACCTATACTTGCAGCAGTAACAATAGCTGACAACGCAATCTATGTTCCATCATCCACCGATAGCCCAAATGGTACCTTCTATAAGCTTGATCTCAGCGGCAACCTGATATGGAAAAAATCTGTTCCGTATGTTTTGGACTTAACCCCTGGTGCGGGATACTGGCTATTCACAACACCTACATACGCAGACGGCGTAGTTTTCTTACGGAATGCTTTCAGGCTGAACTATGCTATAAATGCAACCACAGGTGATACAATCTGGACGTATGATGGTCAATACAACCCTGGTACTCCTAGCCAACTCGGCGGCGTTATGCAGATAAATGCGATGGTATATAGCTACGGAAAGCTGTACTTTAATGACTTCTATGGTATAACCTGCCTCGACGCCAAAAATGGCAGTGTTATATGGACAACTTGGCTTTCACGGGAGAACTTAGCTCAAGGCTTAGCCTACTCATATGGCAGAATATACACTGTCAGCGAACTCGGTGCATTGTATGTACTCGATGCACTAACTGGAGACAAAATTTCAGTAAGCACCGATTTTGGTTTCAGCCAGATACGTTCAGCTCCGTCTTTGTACAGTGGAAATCTCTATGTGGGCGCTAACGATTGGAACTTACGCTGCTTCGGAGAAGCCAGAGTTATGGGTGACACTCAACCATCGCCAACGATAACCCAGCCAACGACAAATCCCTCTCCTCTGCCATTAGCTAGCTCAACACCGGTCCAAGCATCAGTTTCGTCGTTGCCGTCTCAGGCAGTTGCTCCATCATCAAGTGTAGAGCCAACAACCACGTACATCGCAATCGCTGTAGCTGTCGTTGCCATTGTTGCAGTTGCCGCAGCACTTGTGCTAAGAAGACGCAAGTAATTTCCCCCTCTCCCCTTTTTTGTTAGTAAAAGACATTGGCATAAGTTTGGGGCTGAGTGGGCTCTGGAGGTGAATTTCCAACTTTTGCTTGTTGGTTTTCGTTTCTTCTCTCCTAAGTTTCGTTCCAGAGCCCCAGCAAACCCGCCGCCAAGTGTTTCGCAGGACGACATAGAGTTTCTTTATGCTCTTTAAAGAATTAAATAAAGTTCCAAAATTGACTGGCGCCGTATGCTTGAAAACCAACCACTGATTAAAAAGGGCTGTTTAGTGCGTCTGTTCAACAGGTATCTTTTTGAAGCAAGCATTGTGTTTTTCAATGATTTCTATTGGCAAGACTGAGTTGTGATGAGGTTTGTTTTTGCTTAGGCATTAAGAGTGCCCAATCAGCGTTGATTAGTTGTTGGAATATGGCCCCTTTTAGAATATGGAGGTGGCTGGCATATCTATTAACCTAAGAGCCTTCCTGACAACACGATCAAGAACATTAAAAACGGAGATTTTAATATAAACGACATGTGCAGAGGGTCGATACCAGTTGGATCTGTCACTTAATCACTTTTGTGGGCTTAACGCTTGTTGGTTAATGGGAAAATGCTTTATGGGGTTCACAACGGATTTATTATGCCGTCCAGAAAAGAGTGGGGAGGATTACGCGTGAAACCGACGTTGGATTTAGCTAATGAGAGCTTTCGGAACCTGAAGCCCTGCGTGCATGGTGCAGACGTTTTAGAAGCTGCAGACAAAACAGGCCGCAGCCGCGAGGACATTTTAGATTTCAGCTCCAGCGTCAACCCACTGGGTCCCTCCGAAAAAGCGCTTCAAGCGGTGACGGCTGGTTTTGGGCAGATTCCCAGTTACCCCGACTCATGCGCCACCGCCCTGCGCGAAGCCATCGCAAGCCACTACACGGGCGTAACCAAAGATAACGTAATTGTGGGTAACGGGTCAACGGAGCTTATTTACCTGTTCGCCGAAGCCTTCATGCACAAAGGCGACGTAGCGCTGATTCCCGCGCCCTCATTTGGGGAATACGAGGGCGCCGTCAGGAAAACGGGTCAGAAAGTCAGGTATGTCAAGCTGGGTAAAAAGTTTCAGGCAGACCCCGAACGGTTCGCGCGGGCGATGACGGGTAAAACAAAGATTGTCTACTTCTGCAACCCAAACAACCCAACCAGCATCCTAACACCCCCAGAAAAGTTGGCGCAGATAATTCAAGCCGCGCTTGACAAGGATACGTTGGTTTTTTTGGATGAGGACTTCCTTGAGTTTGTTGACGAAGGCGAAAAGCTTTCGATGATTAACCGAATCAAAGAGTTTCCGAACCTGTTTATTCTGCGGTCATTCACCAAAATTTTCGGTTTAACAGGTCTGCGGATTGGCTACGGAATTGCTTCCGAAGATGTTGTCAGCCTTCTGATGAACGCCAAGCTGCCTTGGAACGTGAACTGTCTGGGACAAGCAGCAGCCGTTGCCGCCCTCAACGACCAAGAACACCTGCAAAAAACGCTGGATTTAATCAAAGTGGAAAAGACTTTTTTGCTTGGCAAATTAAAGCGGCTAAGGGGACTGAAGATTTATGCTCCCGACGCCAACTTCATATTCATGGACACACGAAAAACAGGCTTCACCGCCACACAACTTAAACAGAAAATGCTCAGCCAAAGCGTGCTGATTCGGGACTGCACCTCCTTTGCAGGCTTAGACGAGTACTACGTGCGGGTCGCGGTTAAGACGCGGCAGGAAAACGAGCGGCTGCTGGCGGCATTCAAGCAGAGCTTGGACAAGCAGGTCTGAGAGCATGTTCCTGTTTAACTTGTCCTTCTTTATTGAGTCGGTTCTGATTTTTGTCTTAGCCTTTTTCATAGACATTGTGTTTGGGGAAATTCCTGACCGCGCGCACCCTACAGTATGGATGGGCAAAGTAATCGACTTTCTCAAACCCAGACTGAAAAGCCCGAATCCAAGGGTGGAAAAAGCTAAAGGTGTGTTTCTGTGCGTTAGTGTTATGGCGCTTTTTGGGGGGGCGTCCTTTCTGATTTTGTGGGCGTTTCGGCAGATTCCGGGCTGGGGCTGGCTAATATACATCGTAGTCGCTGCGCTTATGTTGAAAACCACGTTTGCCCTCAAATGCATGCGCTACTACACGTACCCCATCGAGAAAGCCCTCAAAAGCAGGGACATGGCTTCCGCAAGGAAATGGATGCACTTCATCGTGCGTCGGGACCCAAACGAACTTGACGAACGCCATATAACCTCAGCGGCAGTGGAATCCATCGCCGAAAGCACCACCGACGGCGTAACCTCCCCGTTCTTCTTCTTCGCCCTGTTCGGGGTTCCAGGCGCCTACGCCTTCAGAGTCATCAACACCTTAGACTCAATGGTGGGCTACAAAGACCCTGTGAACATAAACATCGGCTGGTTCAGCGCAAGAATGGACACCATAACCAACTATGTGCCCACCAGAATCACCGCGGTTCTGATGGTTGCCGCCGCAGCGTTGGCGGGTGCCGACTGGCGCAGTTCATGGCGCATCCTCAAACGCGACAAAAACAAAACCGCAAGCCCAAACGCAGGCTACACCATATCCGCCATGGCAGGAGCCCTAAACACACAACTGGAAAAAGAAGGACACTACACGTTAGGTGACGCCAAAAGATCTGCGCCAACCGACATCACCAAAGCATGGCGAATCATGCAGCTCACCACTTTCCTGTTCGGCGCGGCTGTGGTTTTGCCAATTCTAGCACTTGAAGCACTACTGCTATTCTAAAGCCAAAGAGACACCGCGCTTTCACGGAAACGTGGCGCTCTCAAACGGGTTACAAATGTTGCACACTCGTGCAGTCACATATCTTTAAACCAAACGCCACATTGGACATCCACGCCAAACGCCAAACCCTTTCAGCGGAGGTGAAATTTTTTGTCAAAAAGTAACACTGTCGCAAACATTCACAGCAATAGCCGAAGCTCACGGGTAGGCGTCATGCAAGAATTCGACATCCCTGAGCCGAAAGAAGCTGAACACAACATGCTGAAGTGCCCCATCTGCAACGCCATTTTTGCTTCTAAAGAAGATTACATCAGTCACGCGTTAGCTAAACATCAACCTGCTGTGCAGGAAATGGAGATGAGTCCAGCAACAACATAAACCAAAAACAGTTCTGATGCAACGCACCAACGGTGCACATACGCGAAAGGTTAATACCTAAAACGACAACACGCCTAAAGAGGAACACACTTGGAAAACGACACCACCAAACCCGCTCAGACTAGTGCGGTTCTCTTTGACATGGACGGCGTGCTCGTAGACGTCACCGACTCCTATCGAAAAGTCATCCAAGAAACCGTCCGTTTCTTCTCAGGAAAAGAAGCTGAGTCGCAAGAGATTCAGGAATTCAAACAGAGAGGCGGCTACAACAACGACTGGGACCTCACCCAAGCCATCCTCACAAAACAGGGCAAAACCGTGCCCAAAACGGAAATAATCAGTAAGTTTCAGGAACTTTACCTTGGCAGCCAAGGCAGAGCGGGCTATATTGAAAACGAGAAATGGCTTCTGCCCAAGTCACAGTTGGAAAAGCTGCGCGAAAGCTTCCGTTTAGGCATCGTCACGGGCAGACCACGCTGCGAGACGACATATGTGCTTAGGAAATTTGGGGTGGAAACCTTTTTTGACGCAGTTGTGGCGATGGAGGATTATCCGCCAGAGAAAGCTAAGCCTGACCCGACGCCGATTAAGCTGGCGCTGGAAAAACTGGGCAAGCAGGAGGCGGTTTATGTGGGTGACAGCGTCGACGACATTTCCGCAGCGAAACGCGCAGGAGTTAGGGCGTTTGGTTGCATCCCGCCAAACGTTTCGAACGGACGCCTTAAACAGCTGCTGTTAGGGCAGGGCGCAGAAAAAGTCCTCAACAGCATCCAAGATATAACCAGAGTTCTCCTAACCAAAACTGCCACAGAAAACGGCCTTCGCGACTAAAAAGAAAAAGGAAGTTTGTGTGCTTATTTGCGTCTTTTAAGGAACACTGCTGATACAGCTACTGCTATTATGATTGCTGCTGCGCCTATGGCTATGTAGGTCGTTGTTGGCGTACCGCTGGTTGGCTGTGGAGCCTGACTTGGTGAGGGCGAAACTGGTGCTGAGGCGGAAGTTGCTGGAGGCGGTGTTGTACCTGATGGTGCTGTCTGAACAGGTGTGGATTGAGTAGTAGCTGGTTGTGCTGATAGCGAGTCTGCTGTTTCTACTCCGAAGTGGGTTTCGGCGGAGGAGGGCCAGTATGATTTGCTTCCTGCGAATTCTGCGGTGACTGTGTAGAGTCCTGGAACTGGTGGTTGCCACATTATCGCGAAGTTGCCGGTGATGTCGCTGGTTGCTGTGCCTAGGTCTTGGAAGTTGCCGTTGGGGTCAATGGCTGTTAGATGTACTTTGACTCCGTTTGCGTCTTCGGGTTTTGCTTGCTGCTGGTACAGGTATTCCATCCATGAGTCCATGTTTTCATCGGCTATTGCTGGTGTGCCTATGGCTCCAGGCGATTGGTCAGTGACTGTGCCTTTTATGAGCACTTGGCTTCCTTGAGTGATTACGTCGTTCTGAACCATTGCAGTAGTAGCGCTTGGTCCTTTTCCATAGCAGTATACGTTGTTGTCGTAGTAGTTTAGCCCCACTACAAAGCCGTCTGCAACTACTGCTGAACCGTAGTGTAGAACCTTCCAAAGTTCAGCTCCGTCTGAGGCGTTGATGCAGCGTAGGTATGAGCCGCGCCAGAGGGGATTTGTGCGCCAGAGTGGACTCGAATAAATGAAGATTTTACCGTCGGCAACACAGGCTAACTGTGCCGGGTAGTCTCCGAAGGGGGATTCGTAGCCAATTTGTGTTGGTGTATATGTCCAAAGAAGTTCTCCGGTAGTTATGTTGTAGCTGTAGACTGTTCCGCCGCATAGGTACGTGTAGGATATGAGCATTCCTTGGTAGATGTTGTTGGGCATGCCGTAGTATTTCATGGGGTCTTCGGGTTCTGTTGGACCCCAAAGGGGTTGTCCAGTTTCAAGGCTGTAGCCCCATCTTTGTTTTGTCTGCACACAGGAGAAGAGGAAAACACCGTCTTCTGGGTCCACGTCGCCCATGCTAATGGTTTTGTTGCCTGCTGATGAAGGTGGTGTGAAGGTGCGGTTCCAAAGTAATGAACCAATTGCGCCCTTTGCAGGGTCAAGATTCAACGCCCACAATTGTCCCAAGGTTATTCCATTTTCATTGTTGCTTCCTGCGGTTCCACCTATGACTAACTGATTTTCACGTACTGTAAGGATGTTGCCTGGCACGTTGGGTATTGATACGTTAATCGAGTAACCGTGGCTTCCGTCAAATGTGTAGTTCAAGTAAGGTCTCCAGCTGAAGTAATTATTGCCTGAGAAGCCTGAGTAGTCACCGTTTTGGTATTGTTGTTGGGTTCCTTTCCACCATATGGCTTGAGTAGTGTTCCAACACTGCAGATAGTATTGGGGCGCATCGGGAGTTCCGGTGTTTACTATGTTGTAGCTTAGTATACTGCCGTCCTTGCCATAAACCGCTGTGCCTCCACGTGGCCCGAATGGACCACCACCGCTGGTAGCCCAAGATGGAACGTTATTGATGCTACAGATGTAGTTGTTTGTGTAGGCGTCGTACATTAGCCATGTGTTGGGCGTTTCTGCGGTTGTGCTCCATAAGTATGGGTAACCGCCCATCTGGTTGGGCAGTTCAATGTCGATTATTTGCGCAAATGCTATTGACTGCTGTGTGATTCCACCATGTGAATCAAAGCCCCCGCCTGCTCCAGTTACTGGTCCGGTAGTGTTATAGAAAAGCAATTGGTCACCGGTGTACAGATCAAGAACGTAGTAGCCTTCCCGCATTTCAGAGTTGGGTGCGTTGTAGTATATTCTGCCGTTTAGAATTATTGGGTTGAAGTTGATGCCTTCGTAGTGGGATGTAGTGTAGCCAAGGTCGCCAAATCGCGCGTCCATAAGTCCTCCGAAACACGCGGGGGTCTTCCACATGACGTGGGAGCTCTCCGGTGCTGTGCCGTAGCCGAAGTTTGTTGTAGGTCCGACATTTTGTGCTGCTCCACCAAGCCAATTTCCTGTAAGTGGCCACCAGTGAACGTTCGCGCTGTTTATAGGGCGGGTCCAGAACCCTGTTGGGAGAGGTGCCTCTTGCCATAATTGCAGGGGCTCATTTGTTACGGTGAATGTTATTGGGTCGCTTACGCTGGGTTCGTAGGTGTCGTTTACGTTTGCATATCCAAAGCTTGTGGGTCCCCAGTTTGGTGGGTATGGTTCTCCGGTTATTATGTGTCCAGGGAATTTAGCGACAACTGTGTATGTGCCGACTAATGTGGGTGTGTAGAAGGCGTATCCTCCACCCACCGGATCCGATTTGAATGGTCCTAAGATTTCTTTTTCTGCATCGGGTCTGGTGATTTCCAGAGTGAAGTTCCATCTGTCGCCGAATGCGCCGCTTGCTGTTGGTGGCGGTGAAACTCCAAGCCAATAGATGAACTTCTCTTGTTGGTTTACGCCAATGACGTTGTTGTATGCAACTACGTATGTCCAGGTTGGTATGTTCCAAGGAGGATCGTGCGCGTTGACGGTTGGCATAAATATGGGAAGCGTTGAGATTGAAAGTATTATTGTTAGAGCTGCTGCGAACACCATTTGTTTCTTATTATTTTTCATGTTGGGTTTAAAAAAAGGTTTAACCATTTTCTTTTCTCCATCTAATTGGAATCGAATATATTTTGATTCTATATTTAACATTTTACAGACCTTTGATTCAACTAGCACTCACAAAAATTAATTTCAAAACAGAACACTGAACATTCAAATGGCTCTTCGGGCAAGGAGAAAGAATAATGCAGAAGAAAGACAAGTTAAACCTAAAAAGCCGCGAAATGCCCCTCTTTCAATCGGAAAGATATGCGGCAACGTTGACGGGTTTCTTTATGATGCTTTTTAGTTCCGCAAGTTTCTCTTCGGGCAAAGCCGCCAAGACAACGGTTGCTGGTCCCGCCGACTTCTCTACATCAACCGCGTCTTGTTCTGCAATTTTGAATTTTAGTTTTGCGCCTTCTGCTAAGGTTTTGACTTCGTGGGCGATGCCTGTTGACCCCACGGGTATGATTTCGTGCACAAACTCCAGCTTTTGAAGCGCCAAGATGTCTGTTGATTCTGCCATTTTGTCTTTGTTTTCTGGGGCAACTACTTCTGCTCCGACACAGGGAACGCCCACAGCTACCACGGCATCGCCTGCTTTGGCAGTTCCAATTTTGAGCTGTTTCTTTTGGCAGGTTCCTACCACAGTTACGCCTATGCCCGTCTGCTCCACTGCGATGTTCTTTTCTGTGCTACCCGTCACCGCCAGCTTTGGGTCTAAGCCTGCCTTTTCCGCTTCCTCTCTGATGCCCCGCAGGATTTCGGCGCCCAACGGCTCAGGCTCCACACCCAACGCGTCAACCACGCAAACTAGATTTGCACCAACCGCCAAAACCTCCATTAACGCCGCCCTCGCAGTAAACTTGCCCAAAATTAAGCCGTCAACTTTCAGCTTGTCCAGTGGTTTAGGACCGATGCCTCCTGCGGAGTCGCAGCCGACAACCAGAACTTCGCCTCGGTTGAATTCGAAAAACAGAACGTCTCGGTTGGTTTTTACAGGAAAAGGAAGGAAGGGTGGGGTGGGGGTCAAAGTTGTATTCTGCCTCTTATCCCAACATAGGCTAAGCCAGCAATAAAGACGTTTAGGACAGCCGCCGCGAACACAAAGGACAAGAACGCTAACGCCAAGGCTAAACCGTAGTTGGGGTCAGGAACTACAAAGAACGTGGAACCCGTGTTGATGGCTACTCCAGCCGCAAGTGCAGGTGGGAAACCCCAAGTGCGATGGGTTTTGTTGATTAAGCCGACGGCGGCGCCTGCCAAAGCCATACCCAACGCAATCGGCAAATGTAAATAGCCCAACGGAAAACCGCTTACCACCGCAGTTGCCAAGTGACCCAACCCGCAAACCAAAGCACCTTCAGCAGCACCAAAATAGAGCGCCACAAAAAACCCTGCAGCCGAGTCAAGGGCTAGTGAGCCTACGGGGCTGGGGATTTTGAGGAAGGCGCCTGCGGCGCATAGGGCGGTGAATATGGATATGCGGGCAACACGCCATGAGGGTGTGTTATGTTGAATGTGGTTAATTGTTGGGGTTGTTTTCTTCATTCTGCTTCACTCTTGAAGGGCAAGGGCTTGCCCATAAAAGTATATCCGTATACACTACAGACGTAGTGCACAGCGAAGAAAACACGCCTGAATCTCCAAAATGCTTGCCTTTTCCCGCCTTTTTCCACCGTTTCCAGCCTTTTCTAGCCGCAAGTTACGCCCAAATCAAATGCTGAATCAAAAAAGCAAACCAAAACGGGTGTTACAGAAAGGGGGGAGGGGAGGCAAATCGCTGACAAAAGAAAACAGGTGTGTCTGGCTTAGTCAGCTAAGTTTAGTTGCCGTTTCTTCTCCGCCACTCCCACAAATTGCCCGAGTAAACTCCCCAATTTCGCAGTCGGGGCGAGATGGTCTTTAAGAGTATGGGGCACGTTATCAGCACAATGGGTAAGTTAAGCGCAAACGTGGGCACAAACACCGCCAACGCTTGAGTTCCCGTGAACAACTGCGGTAACACCGTGTACTGCCAAAGAATATACCCTGTACCCACACACAAGCTCAAGGCATACACGACCACAAGCGCCAGCAGGTTTCTTGATTTTCCGTTTTCAGCCGCCATTTTAGGCATGAACACCCAGTTCAACATGAAAATCAAGAGCGCCACAACCGCCTCAAACACACCCAAAAAACCCAAGCCTTCAACAAACGCGCCGCCGATGAAGCCGCCCACCATGCTTCCAACCAAGCCGCTCCAGCCAAACCAAACAGGAAAAACCCCCAACAAAATACTCGGCAAGTAGAGCAGTGTGAAGTTGGGCAGCGTCACCGAATAGGAGAGAAAGAAGAATATGGCATAAAGCGCGGCAGTCATGGCCATGATGGAGGCTTGTTTAGCCTTACTCGAATTCTGCATTGACACTGAGCTACTCCTCTTAATTGGTGTTCGGCTTTGAACTCAGCAGTTGCTCGTAGTTGCGTTCGACCTCTTCCAGCATCTTTTGCTTGGTCACGGCGCCCTCAGACTTCACCATAGCCGCGATGGTTGAGCCACCCACGCCCACGCCCTCCTTGACAACGCCCGCTTCGTACGCTCTCAAGCCGCTGAATTGGGAACCTCCAAAATCCAAGTCCGCCGCAAGAATCGGCACATCCGCAATCTGACTAACAATGCCCCTAATGTCTGAGGTTTGGTCGTTAATTATCCACCGTGTCGTTCCAATGGCAACGTTGCCCAAAACCTTGGGGTTTAAGCCGTTAACAACCGCCAAAACCGCCGTCGTCTGGGTACCGCCAGCCATTAACACGGGCACACGCTCCGCCGCACCCAAAACCAAACCCGCAAACGCAGGCATCATCGGGTCACCCACGCAAGAAACAGCGCCCAATGGGTCATCTTTAAACCCGCCAGCTTCGGCGCCTACAGCTTTCAACCCTTCCTCCACGGTCTTGGTTTTGAGGTCGTGAGGGTTGCTGGGCATGCTGCTACTGACTTTGCCTTCGCCGTTTACACCCATAGCCAACAAAACCCCAAGCGCCGTTGTGGTTCCGCCCGGAATGCTCTCGCCGACGATGAGGTAATCAACGGATTTTGACAGGATTTGCCCCGCAACTTTAGCCCTTTCCAAAACTTCCGCAGCGTTTTCCACCGCCCTGCCAGTACGAATGTCTTTGCCAGGTTTAGCGCCTAACTCCAGAAACGGAACCTGAGGCAAAACCCGCAAACCAGCATTAACAGGAAGCACCGAAACGTCGGCAAGTTTAAGCGCGGACATGGTGACCAGTGCAGGTGTGGGGATGCCGTCGGGGGTTACGGGGACGCCGTTTATGCATTTGCATTTGCCCAGCAGAAGCAGTTCGATGTCTGCGGGTGGCGTGTAGTCGGTTATTTCGGGGTTGGCTCCTGCGGCTGAGATGCCTGGGATTTTGGCGGTTTCTGTCGTGCCCAAAGTGCACACGAATTGGGGCTGTTTTCCAGTGATTTTTTGGAGGAACTGTTTTCCTTTTTGTTGGTTAAGTGCAAAGATTATGTCGTGCATGTTGATTTCTCGCGGGTCAGTGTTATTTGTTGGTGGTGGGGTAACCGATAAAAGCCTTTTCACATGTATTACATACGTAGTGTGGTGGATTGGGTGAAAGTCACAAATGTGCGTTTATCCGAAAAAATCCTCGCCGACGCCGACCAACTCGCCAACAAACACGGACTCAACCGCTCCGAAATCATACGCCAAGCCCTAACCGTGTATTTGCATCTGGTGGAGAACGTGGGCACAATGCTCCGCCCAATCGCTTTTCAGGTAAAACCCGGACAAATCGTGTATCTCCGCCGAGGTGACGTTTCCATTTTGGAGGTTCCGACAGGACACGCCATCGTGGTGGGTTCAACATCTTCTGGTGCGGTTGGTTCCAAACCCATGGATGAGGTCAAAGTCAAAGGGCGCGTTTTAGGCAAATTTCTGGCTCGGGTTGCCTTAATGGACGTGGTCGCCGTTGGCGCGTTCCCAATTTTGCTGTCAGTGACGTTGGGTGTGGAAAAAGAGCCCACAGGACGCGAAATATTAGAAGGCATACGCAGCGAAGCCGTCTTCTTAGGATTAGACCCCAACCAAGTCGTCATGGAAAACACCGAAGACAACTTCGCCACAGTACAAACAGGAGCAGGCTTAACAGTAATTGGATTCGCAAACGAAGCCGATTTACGGCTTGGAAAAACCTTGCCCGGCGATTTGCTGGTTGCAGTGGGTAAACCCAAAGTCGGTGATGAAGTCATTCCCGCGGAGGTTCACGGTGAAATCGCTGACCTGCGCAATGTGGTGGCTCTTTCGCAGCGGCGGTACGTGCATGATATTGTGCCTGTGGGTGCTTTGGGCATCGCACATGAAGCAAGAATGATGGCTTTCGCTGTAGGAAGACAACTGCAGCTAGCGAAAACCAGTGGGGTAGATTTAGAGAAATCTGCGGGTCCTGCCTCGGTTGTGCTGGTAACTTTAGATGCGAAACGGCTTGAAGACTTGAACGCGCTGCTTCAAAAACCCGTGACAGTAGTTGGGGAAATCCTCTAAACAAAACTATTTTTCAGGCTTGACTTTGGCGGCTTTCTTCCACTCTTTAACCCATTCCTCGTTAGCTTCATCCATAGCTTGCAGAATTTCGTGATCGTCAGAATTTTCAGGCTTAGCTGCTTGCGGAGTTCTCTTGGGCATTTCCCCTTCAACTTCCCTTCATAAGTAACGAATAGTTTTACATATAAGGTTTCGGATACACAAACAAACACAAACCCCCAACCTCTGTTCAGAAGAGATTTCTGGTTATCCCCCCATTGTGTTCCCTTCTCAGATGTTTTTAGGCTGAAAATTCGCCAATAGCGACCCCTCCCCCCTCTTTTTTTGCGGCAAACGTTTTGGACCTACCCCCTATCGTTTCTGCATCGATATGATATTAGCATCCAAATAGGCAGGCGTTTTTTCTTCAACAAACATGTTTTTGAGGTGTCCTGCTGGTGTCTTTTTTATGCCTTGAAGGAGAATTTAGCTTGCATAAAGAATTAACGATTTACTCAAAACCCAAAAAATCCTCAAGTTAGCTTTCAGCGTTCCGCCAATTCGAGGGTTACTTCGCCTCGGAGGCGGCGTATAACAGATTTCGCTTATCTTCAACCCATTCTTCTTGGCTATAATCAGGAACTCAGCGCCAAAAGTTTCGCCAGCCCTAAAAACAAACAAGGGCACGTTTTCTCTTCTGAACGCCCTAAAATTCGAAAAAGAATCCGTTACGCCCATTAGTTTGCCCAAAGTTTTTGACGCAACCTGCTCTGAGAAGCGGGGAATTTTTGTGCGGGAAGCCACAACAACATCTGATTTGTCCATTTGCTGCAGTAACTGCGGAATATGTTTGGGGTCGTTTTCCAAGTCCGCGTCTATAGTAACAATCTTGGGGTATTTCGCAAGCCGCATCCCGAAAAGCAACCCTCTACTTTGTCCTTCACGAGGCTTTGAGACAGCAACATCCGCAAAACGCTTTGCAGCCTCTAAGGTACAATCATCTGAGCTGTCATCTACCACGATAATTTCGTGCGGGTAGCCCTGAAGCACTTTCCGTATCGCAGCAACTAACCTCTCGATATTCTTTGATTCGTTCCAAGTTGTGGTGACAACAGAAACGCCATCAGCAGACATCAAAACCGCTCCAAGCAATCAGCAAACGGCAAGTTAGATGTGCAGTTGAGTCATTTCGGTTTTAAGTTTTTCCACCGCTTGCTCGATTTTCAAGGGCTTACTTTTCAGTGTCCTTTGAGCCTTTGCTGTGTTAAGAGATGAGTCTTTGGGACGTTTCGCAGGAAAAGACAGCTCCTTCATTCGTGCAGGCACCAGCAGTGCTTCATCTAACCCAAACGTCTTCGCAAGTGACAATGCAAAGTCGTATCTGCTTATGCGAGAAGCCCCAGACAAATGATACACACCTGTAAGTCTCCGCTCCAGCACTTCAAGCGTCATATCAACTAAACTGGTGTTCAGCGTGGGCGAATTGTACTGGTCAACAAAAACCTTGATTTCTTCTTTGTTTTTCAGTTTGTTTAAAATCCACAGGGCAAAGTTGATTTTCCCCGCTGCTGTTGTCGCCCCATATATGACGCTAGGTCGTGCAATGCAGTAATTGATCAAAGCGCCCTTGACGGATTCTTCAGCTTTCAGTTTCGTATAAGCATAGTAGTTGATGGGGCTGGGCAAATCAGTTTCTTTGTATCGTCCTTTTTCTCCGTCAAACACGTAATCCGTGGATATGTAAAGGAAAAAAGCTTTCGATGCCTCTGCTGCTTGAGCTACGTTTCTGGTGCCTTCAACGTTTATCTTCCAAGCAAGCTCCCTACTCAAATCGCACTCATCCACGTTAGTCATTGATGCAGCATGCACGACAGCATCAGGTTTGATTTCTGAGATTTCTTTTTCCACTTTCGCTTTTTCTGTTATGTCAAGTTGAACAGGAACTCCGTGTGCTGCTGAATGCTGATTGTGAACAGCGTAAACCTGATATTGCCTTCCTAGTGCAGTCTCAGCCAATTTTGAACCGTACAGTCCGCTGGCGCCCGTGATTAATAGTTTCATCTGGCGACACTTGTTTTCCAAGGAGCCGGCGAAAGAATATCCCTTGTAGCGTAGGGCGCCCAGAACTTCTCGTTTTCCACATACCACTTAACCGTGGCTTCCAAAGCATCCTCAAACGAAACTTCAGGTTTCCAGCCCAATTGAAACCGCAGCTTTGACGAATCCAAGCTATACCTGATATCAGGACCTGGGCGATCCTCCACAAACGTAATCAAATCTTCGGGTTTACCAAGCAAAGCAAGAATCCTCTTCACAATCTCGATATTGGTGGCTTCGTTGTCTGCTGAAACATTGTAAATTTCGCCTGCTTCCCCTTTTTCAAGAACTGCTGCCACCGCAGCGCAGTGGTCCTGCACGTACATCCAGTCTCGAATGTTAGTGCCTGTGCCATAAACGGGAATGGACAGGTTCTTTAAGGCGCGGATTATGGTTTTCGGGATGAGTTTTTCAGGAAGCTGATGCGCCCCAAAATTGTTAGTGCACCGCGTAATGGAAACATTCAGCTTATACGTTTTATGATATGCTAACGCAAACATGTCTGCTGACGCTTTTGAAGCCGAGTAAGGGTTCGATGGGTTAGGTGGGTCTCTCTCCGTGAAAGAACCCTCTACTGCTGTGCCATAAACTTCGTCGGTGGAAACCTGAACCATACGGACATGCAAATTATGCTTCCGTACGGCATCCAATACAGTGTAGGTTCCGATAGTGTTGTTCTGCACAAACGTGTACGGGTCGCTTATGCTGCGGTCTACATGGGTTTCAGCCGCAAAGTTAACCACTGCATCCACTTGACTGATAGTTTTGTGCAGCAACGGTATGTTGCAGATGTCCCCTTTTATGAACCTGTAACGTGAATTATCCTCTAAATCCTGGACGCTTGCAGGGTTTGAACCTATGCCCATCTTGTCCAAGTTTATTATTTCGTAATCTGGGTACTTGGTAAGTATGTGCCTGCAGAAGTTGCTTCCTATGAACCCTAACCCGCCAGTAATCAGCAGTTTCATAGCAATCACCTATGCGGAGGGTAATCCCAATCCCAAGACTTTCCAACGCGGGGGTCGTCTGCGTTGCCGTTCACGGATTGAGGAACCAAACTGGGGTCATCCCATGCTCTGCGTTCCTCGTCGGGGTCTTTGGGGTCATAAAGGTTAGTGGTAAAGTAAATCAGCATGGCTTGTTCATCACCGATTGCCTTAAAACCATGCCAAAAGTGGCCGGGTACACGAACCAGCTGCAGGTTTTGCCCTGATGAAATAATTTCGTCAAGTTCGCCGGTTACGTCGTCAAAGATGCAGATTTTGATGGTACCTTTCACGGCTAGGAAGTAGTCTGTTTGCCCCCGTAGATGTCTATGCCAAGCACGGATATTCCCTGGGTACGTGACGGAAAGGTTTGCTTGGGCGGCAACGTCATTTCCTAGCAGGTCACTCCAGTCCTTTCGGAAGACCTCAGCAAATGAGCCCCGCTCATCATAAATACGTTTTAGAGGTTTAACTACTATTCCTGACAGCACGCTCTTTCACCGTTCCTGACTAAGTACTTGATTAATGTGTAGGCTGTTATTTAATTATTTAAGATTTGTATTTCAAGCAAACAGGTTCAGTGCTTAGACGTTTACTTCTGAGAAGTCACCGATGTGAAGTTTTATCGTGCTGGCTTTTTTGTTGCGGCTCACTTTGGCGTTTTTACCTACGAGACTATCCTCTAAACGTTCCACGTTCTCCACGACAACATTCTCCAACAGCACACTGTACTCAAGGTGCGACTGGATTACGTGGGAGTTGTCGCCAACGCTGGTATAGGGTCCTATGAACGAGTCCTTTACTACAGCGTTTCTGCCAATAACCGAAGGTCCCCTGACTGTGCTGTTAACTACTTTGGCTCCTTGTGCGATGTTCACGCGCCCTTCAATGGCGCTGTTTTCCACTTCGCCTTCCACGTTTCGTTTGACATATTCGTCGAGGATTTTCGCGTTCGCCGAGAGGATGTCGTCTTTTTTGCCCGTGTCCAGCCACCAAGAATTTAGGATTTCAGCTTTAACTTTGAAGCCCCTGTTCGCCATTTCCTGCACAGCATCAGTTATTTCAAGTTCGCCGCGCCAGCTTGGCTTGATGTGCTCTATGGCTTGGTGAACTTTGCTGGAGAACAGGTACGTTCCTATGATGGCAAGGTTACCCATCGGCGTCTTCGGCTTCTCCACAAGCCTGACTATGGTCCCTTCATTGTCTAGTTGGGCTATGCCGAATCTTGTGGGGTCGTCGACTTCCTTGAGGATGATGAGGGCGTCGAGGTTTTGGTTTTGGAATTTTTCTACAAAGCCCTTTATGCCCTGTCCCGTCACGTTGTCACCAAGACACATAACAAAAGAATCTTCTGTCAAGAAGGGTTGGGCTGTTTTTACGGCGTGTGCTAATCCGAGGGGTTTTTGGGGGATGTAGGCGACGTTGAAGCCCCATTCGGAGCCGTTTTGGACGTAGTCTTTGACGTTTTGTTGGGTTTCGGGGGCGGTGATTACGCCGACGTTGGTTATGCCTGTTTCTTTGATTTGGTCAAGGACGTAGCCGAGGATGGGTTTGTTGGCTACTGGAATAAGCTGCTTTGCACACGTAAACGTTAAGGGGCGCAGGCGGGTACCTTTTCCGCCGCTCAGCACAAGAGCCTTCATGATTACATTCACTAGTTAGTGTTTGTTTATAGTATTGCTTTTTAAGGTTTTAAGCCTAACTTTTAGAGTCGTCTTTGGCTACGGCTTGTTTACAGTCTCGGAAAACGTTGTTTTTGGATGAAAACGAAGTTTTCTAAGCCCAGAGAATATTTATATTAGGCTAGGTTGTCTTACTGCAAGGAATAGCCCAGAAGAGTAGAGAATCTTGACAACTCCATACGATGTTCCAGTATCCCTATTCATCGAACGTTTAGCTAAATATCTAAAAGAAAACGTCGAGCAAGTCCAGCCTCCAGCGTGGTCAGCGGTTGCCAAAACAGGCAGTCATGTTGAAAAACAGCCTCAGAACCCCGATTGGTGGTACATCCGAGCCGCAAGCGTACTCCGCAAGGTCTACGTTCACGGACCCATCGGGCTGGAAAAACTCCGTAGTGACTACGGTGGAAGGAAAGGTTTCACTGTAAAGCTAAACCATGCATCTAAAGCAGGCGGAAGCAATATCCGCAAAGTCCTCCAGCAACTTGAAGCTGCTGGAATCATACAGACTACCCGCCCCAAAGGTAGAATCATGGCGCCTAAAGGCAGAAAAATGATGAAGGAAGTAAGCCAAGACCTTCACAAGGAACTGGTTAAGGCTTCTCCTGAACTTAAGAAGTATCAAGGCGAATAATCAATGTCTGCTGATGAAGAGCTTGAAGCCATCCGCCGCAAGAAGCTTTCTGCTTATCAGCAGCGAGCGTCCGAAGAGCAAAAGCAAGCTCAAGCCGAAAAGGAAGTTGATGCCCAAAAAGAGGCTCTTCTTAGGCAGATTTTGTCGCCTGAAGCGCGTCAGCGTCTTACGAACCTTAAGATGGTTAAACGCGACTTCACTGAGCAGTTGGAACTGCAGCTTATACAGTTGGCGCAGACTGGTAGAGTTCCAATTCCCATGTCTGATGCGCAGCTGAAACAGATATTAATCCAGCTTCAATCTCGGAAGCGGGAAACAAAAATAACAAGGATTTGAAAGTATGGCGCGAATTAAACCAGCAGCCAAAAAACGAAGACTAGCTAAAGCCGGTAAAGAAACAGAGTCCGTTCCCACATGGGTAATTGCGCGGACAGATGGCAAAGTTAGAACCAACCCTAAACGCCGCAGAAACTGGCGGACTAGTAAAATAAAGGCGTAGGAGAACCAAGGAATGATTAATGAAATCAAACAGGAAGAGTTGTCTCAAGAGCCCGTAGCGGAAGCATCTGAAGATAAGCCAGTGGAAGATAACCTGATGGATACTTTAGAGGAAGAAGTTGAAACTGAAGCAGCCGCAGAGGAAGTTACACCGACCGAAGTCGCACCAAAACCGAAAAAGAAGAAGAAAGGCGAAGAAGAAGATATCGTTGAAGAGAAAACCTACACTGTTCCCCTCGCTAAAGCTTTGATTATGCCGCCCCGTAAACGTTCCCCTCGCGCTATGCGCATGCTTAAAGCCTACATCATTAAGCACATGAAAATTCCCAGTCGCGGCGAAGAAGAAGACGAAGAACCTCCGGCTCTAATTATAACTAACGAAGTCAACGAGTACATCTGGGGCAAAGGCGTAGAAAAGCCGCCGCGAAAAATCCGTGTACGCGCCACAAAAGACAGCGAAGGCAACGTAACGGTACATCTGGCTGAATAAGCAAGCGCTCTTTCACTCCGCATTTATTTTTTCTTTGTTAGTTAAGCGAAATAGTATGCTTTGGGTAGGTACTCCTCTGCTTGAGTCCACATGTTCTCAAAGTAGTAGCAGACTAGTTTTTCAACGCTGGCGTTGGTTGTCCTCATAATCGTGAGGTTCTTTACGAAGAATGTGGTTGCCTCTGTCGTAAACAGGTTAACTGTGCTTTTGTCTGTATTTAGCATAGAAATAGGCGTTGCTTTCTGCGTGTACTTGACGTGGCAAGCGGGATTCTTTTTAAGAAACTGTGTGATTTCCAAAAACGCGCTGTTAGTTTTGGGTTTGTTTATGAGTGCTTTAAAGCATAGCCTTTTCTTTCCTGCATCTCTAAAGTTTTCACTGAACTCAAAAATGTATTCCCTGAAAAGCTCCCAAGTGCCGCTCAGGTCAATGCTGCTTTGTGTAGTTATTATGTCGCCTCTGAGAACGGACTCTATTCGTTCCCGTCCAGAAATCAACGTGAACTGCGGTTCCTCTTCTGAGCAAAACATGTTAATGTTTTGTTCTTTGAATCTTTCAAAAAGTTTCTCCACTTTCAACTGGGTTCTGCTGAGTTCCTTTTTCTGGCGTTGAAGCAAAATAGCAAGACCTTCTTTCAAAGAGACCGCTTTGAATGTAGCAGGACTGGTAAGTCCTCTTTCCACCAAACCCAGCTTTTGCAATATTGCTATTATTCTGTAGGTGTCGTGCCTTGAGACTTTTGAAACTTTGGACACGTTTTTTATGGTGGTTCTTCCAGTCATCGCGAGGGCAAGGTAAACCCTAGCTTGCCTATAAGTGAGGTCCAACGAAGTTAATGTCCTCACATCTTCTTCTTGGATTTCCAATTCATCTCTCCCCAGTTATTAATTGATGGGTAGAGAATAAAAATTTTTAGCAAACACATCATGTTAGTCACCTTTTGTCGGTCGGAGTGCGACATTCCAACGCTTAAGTTGCTACAAAAACAAACTATTCCTTCACGGAAATAAGGAGAACGAGAGAAATGAAAATCCTAAACAAAAAATCGAAAAATACCGATAACAAAATGAAGCTTGCTGTGTTTGCTTTGCTTTTGACGTTAACGGTTTCGCTTGCGGCAGTTCCAACTGCTATTGCTCACGACCCACCGTGGACTGTTCCCACTTACACCTATGTTGCTGTAACTAACGACGTAGTTGGCGTTGACCAGCCGTTTACAGTTGTCTTTTGGACTGCGGCTTATCCACCCACCGCGAACGGCGCTTACGGCGACCGATGGACCTTCACGGTTGAAATAACTAAACCCGACGGTTCTACCGACATAATTGGACCTATAACTTCTGACCCCGTAGGAAGCGGATGGACACAATACCAGCCTACCCAGCTTGGAAAATACGCTGTTGTTGCTAAGGTCGCTGACCATCTAATAACTGGTTTGCCTAAACCTGAGGGCGGCTACTTCATGAGCGGCGATGCATATATAAATGACACTTTCGCTGCCAGCGAGAGTGACCCTGTAACCGTGATGGTTCAGCAAGAGCTGATAGACTGGTGGCCTGAAGCGCCTCTGCCAACTGAATTCTGGACACGACCCATAAACGCAGCAAACCGCAACTGGGCAAATCTTGCAGCCAACTGGTTGGCAGGCTCAGCGCAAAACGTTGGACCGACCAGCAACTTTGCTTACGGTACAGGACCTGAAAGTGCACACATCATGTGGGCTACACCCATGTGGTCAGGAGGCATAATGGACGCACGGTTCGGCGAGACAGGTTACTCAACTTCAGACTATGAAGGCTTAAGCTTTAACCCGCCAATAATCGTTGACGGTAGGGTCTTCTATAACGTTCAATCGCTACCAAAATATGGCTGGTACTGTCTGGACTTATACACCGGTGAAACGCTATACTTCCATAACACCACCGGACCTATATCCACGCCCAGCGGCTCATCCTCAGGGGCAATTACAGGCGGCGCATTAGCTTTCGGTCAGATATTCAACTATGAATCGCCTAACCAGCACGGCGGCAAACCTTACTTGTGGTCCACAGGCAGCGCAGGCGGCTTCATGGAGTCTGGTGGGGCAAAATGGATGATGTTCGATGCGTACACAGGCAACTACATGTGCAGCATTGAAAATGTGCCTTCGTGGGCTGGCGGTGGAGGCTTCTTTGGCGGCGGCGGGGTTTCCGTCTACGGCAAGGATGGCAGCCTAACATACTACAACATTGTAGGCACGTCAGACCCAACAAATCCTATGGCTCCAGAAACAGCTCCCTACTACCTTCAATGCTGGAACACCACCCGCACTATATGGTGGAAACCAGTATGGGGCACCACCTTCGCTGAATACTGGCTTTGGCGACCCGGCTTAAACGTAACCTACGACGGCAACAACGGCTACTCCATAAACGTGACTGTTCCTGAAATGGCGGGCAGCTTACTTGTAGTTCGTGAAGACGAATTCGCCATAGGCGGAACTTCTGGCAAGAACAATGGCACATACGTTGAGGAAGGTAACTTGTGGGCATTAAGTCTCAAGCCTGGCGAAGAAGGCACACTTCTCTGGAACATTACTTTCACGCCACCCCAAGCAGTTCCTGACCGCGCAATCACCGGCGTTTTCGGCGGCGGAAGCATGAGCGGACCAACAATCGACCCCGAAGATGGTGTCTTCATCTACTCGCAGTCTATGACGCGGCAGTGGTGGGGCTTTAACCTGACAACAGGTGAACAAATCTGGGGTCCAACTGAACCTGAACCGCAAATGAAATTCTACGGCATGACCTCAACCATTTACGACGGTAAACTGATTTCCTCCACGGGGCTATCTGCTGGAGACCTCTACGCCTATGACATCCAAACAGGAGAACTCCTGTGGGTCTACAACGCCACCCAAGTAGGCTCTGAATCGCCTTACGGCAACTACCCAATCTCCGTTGCATGCGTCTGTGACGGAAAAATCTACGCCTACTCAACCGAACACTCGCCAACTCAACCCCTCTGGCGCGGTTCCTACCTACGCTGCATCAACGCATCAAACGGCGAAGAAATCTGGAAAATCCTTCATTGGGGCTCAGCAGTGGCAGCAGACGGCTTCCTTGTGGGACTCAACTTCTATGACAACCAGATATACTGCTACGGCAAAGGACCAAGCGGCACCACCGTTACGGTTGCCCCGAAAACTTCCCCAAGAGGCGCCAGCGTACTGATCGAGGGAACCGTAACTGACCAAACGGAAGCCCAAAAGGGCACTCCCGCAATAGCGGACGAAGGCATGCAGGCATGGATGGAATACATGTATGCAGCCCAAGCAAAACCCATGGACGCAAAAGGCGTAACTGTGCACTTGACGGTTATTGACCCCAACAATAACTTCCAAGACCTCGGTAACGTAACCACAGACATATACGGAAACTACGCTCTCATGTGGACTCCGCCAGTTCCAGGACTCTACACTGTAACAGCCACATTCGTAGGATCAAACTCCTACTATGGCTCTTCGGCAGAAACCGCATTCGGCGTCGAAGAAGCAACCGCTGTACCCGCAATAGAAACGCCTGCTCCTCCAACTCATACACTTGCTCAGGCTACTCCTACACAGGAACCCGCACAGACTCAGTCAGCGGCGCCTGCGCCTTCACCCGCAGTTCCACCCACCAGTGCAGCAGTTCCAACAACCACATACATTGCAATCGGCGTGGCAGTAGTCGTTATCGTAGTTGCTGCAGCAGCACTTGTCCTTAGACGACGTAAAAATTCGTAATCTTCCCTCTCTTTCTTTTTTTG
This sequence comes from Candidatus Bathyarchaeota archaeon, assembly GCA_026014615.1. GTDB lineage: Archaea > Thermoproteota > Bathyarchaeia > Bathyarchaeales > Bathycorpusculaceae > JADGNF01. Next base: position 136,045 of record JAOZHZ010000019.1, read on the forward strand.
AGTATGGACGGCATTGGCGAAGTTGGGGCTGAATGGGCTCTTGGGTCGTGTACTGTTTGCTCTCTTTGGGTTTCTTCTCTCCTTAAGTTTAGAGCCCCAGCAAACCCTACTTTGCAATTGAAGTTGTGTGTTCCCTGTTTTGAGGCTGTTCAAGTAAGTGCTTAACGTGTTTTTGTTCGGTGGGTTTTGGGTGAAAATGTTTTTCTTCTTCCGAGAGCTTTAAATGTACTCTTTACACAGAGTTCTTGAGCTTAAGTATTTAGAGGCAGAGTTTCAATTGCTAAAATCGTTATCTGGCAAATTCGCAACACCAAACAGGATTCAGCTAAACTTTCCCCTGTTAACTGCTAACTACGCTGGAGGCGCGTAATCCTTGGCAGTTTACTTAACCAGCATAGTCAGCAGCGCAAGCATCGGTGTTTACTCCCTTGCCACTGACAAATTCGCTTTAATCCCCAAGATGGTTCCCCCAGATAAAGCCCAAAAAACAGCCGAATGGCTAAACGTTCCGCTTATTCACACCAGCATCGGCGGCAGCCTACTCGCGGGAACCTTGGCATGTGCCAACAGCAACGGCATAATTCTTTCTTCGTTTGCGCGTCAAGAAGAAGTTGACGCTATAAAAACTGTCTTCGAAGGAAACGTTAGGGTGATGGAGAGTAGAAAAACCGCGTTTGGTAACTTAATTTTAGCCAACGACCACGGTGCCGTTGTGGACTCACGTATGAAAGATTTCATAATGAAGCAGGTCTCTGACACCTTGGGCGTTGAGGTTGTGCCCAGCCGAATCGCCGATTTAACTTACGTCGGCTCCTTGGCGACCGCAACCAACAAAGGCGTTTTGGCTCATCCGCTTCTGAAGGAAGAAGAGAAAAAAGTCCTCGAATCCGTCTTGAAGGTTCCAGTGGATGTAGGCACCATAAACTGCGGTATACCCTACGTTGGCACAGGCTTAATCGCCAACTCTCACGCTGCGGTTGCTGGTTCTATGACAACTGGACCTGAGATGTTCCTAATTGAGCATGCTCTAGACACTCTATGAAGCTGACCATTCTATTATTGTTTAAATAGCCACGATTTTTGGCGGACACAAATGGTGATCACGCCCTTATTTTTTCGCCTGTGGAACTGGGAAGTATGCGATAGTATTTTCACAAATGGGTTTTGATGTTGAAGGTTGTGACCTTAGTTCCGAAATGGTGCAATGTGCAAAGGCAACTGCTGTGGCTTCAAATGCAAAAGTTACTTTTGTCCAAGCGGATTTCAAGCGATTGCCTATGGTGTTCAACCGGAAGTTTGACTGTATTGTTTGCCTTGGTATAACTCCTTAAACCATGAACTGGAGGAACAGGGAGTGTTGTCCTCTCTGGAGAGTATGTATAACGTCTTGAGCAAGAACGGCACCGTAATAGTTCAAATAAGAAACATACCAAAACTGGTGCGAGATAAGACAAGGATTTTCCTAGTTCACCACCACAAGGAACCTAACGGCGATTTGAAACTGTTCTTTCACGTTTTAGATTTTTATCCTAAGAAAGTAACTTTTAACGTTGCCTCATACGTTGAAAATTAGGGACTGCCAAAATTGACGTGAACTCGGTATAGATTATAATCCTCTCTCCGAAAACAAACTGGCCCCTTTGATGGCTAAAGCGGGGTTTAGGGACTTGAGAACCTATGGGTCTTTTGAGTTTGCGCCTTTTGAGGAACAGAAAAGCGCCGACATCATAATTGTCGGAAATAAATAACAAGAGAAAGAAATATGAAAAGAGCAGCATGTGTACGAAAATATCAAGACAGAAATTATATGAGACAATTGGTGTAACAATAGGAGAGACGTAAGCATGACCGCTAACAAAGAAGCATGGCAAGAAGCGCCGTATTTTCAAGGTGTAACTGCAAAGCAGCCTAGAGTGTTAGGCATGCTTCAACAGAGAGCCAAAATATCTTCAAAGGTGCCGATAACAAATCATCCTGCAGCCTTTGGTCCCATGCAGTTCCGCCGCAATCGTCACCTGCCAGCAAATACTGTCCAAGCAAAACGTTACGGAACTTGGCGATTGCAAGCAAAGCTGAACACTCCATCTCCACTGTCAAACAGCCATCCCTTTTGCGTTCGGAGATTTTCCCTTTGGTTTCTCTGTAAAACGCATCTGTGGTCCATGTCCTGCCCACTTCATAGTTGACGCCATGATTCTTGAGTACCTGCACGAGTTTTTGAATTACCGCTGGGTCAGCTTCTACTGTTCTTGATGGCGGCAAATAATGATACGACATGCCCTCATCTCTAATAGCAGCGTTAGGAACTACAACAGCTCCTCGGTTCAATTCGGATTTCAAGACTCCCGCACCTCCGCAAGCGACAATTTTTCGGCAGCCTAAAGCGACCAAGATTTCAAGCAAACTTCCTGCCAATGGAGCCCCGCATCCTGTGGGGCAAACAACCGAAAGAAAACGGTCGCCCTGTTTCAGCTTGAAGACCTCGATGGTCTGAAGCACAGATTTGATGTCATAAATTTTTTCGAGCAGTTGGTCTTGCTTTAGCCTTTGGATAACTGAGTTGTAGAAAATGATGATGCAGTGTTCTGGCAGGTTGCTACTTTTTAGGATAGAGGGTTCAATTAACGCTGTACGGTCGCTGTCAAACTCAAGTAGCGGTATTGTATTCATTTCCATTCACCATATGCCCTTGCTTGGAATTAATGCGTGGGTACGCTTTTAAAAACTTTGATCCCTCATTCAAAATGATTACACTCACGTTATCAGCTACCGCTTTGCCTGAATATTATGCAAACGGAGACCTTGAAAATATTATTTAGTTTTATTTTCATATCTAACCCATTATGGTACTAGGAAATGTTCAAAAGCCCATTATTCAGACTTCACGACTTGAACTGCGAGATTTTAGGGAGGTTGACTTGGTGGAAGTGCATGAGTATGCTTCAGACCCTCAGGTTGCTCGTTTCATGAATTGGGGACCTAACACAGAAGAGGAACCGCGCGGGTTCATTCAGAAATCTATTGCTTACCAAAAGGAGAAACCTCGAGTTAATTATCCGCTAGCTGTTGTAGTTCGTGAGGGGAATAAGCTTATCGGGGGCTGCGGCGTGTACGAGTCAAACATTAAAAGTCGTGTGGGTTGGATTGGTTACTGTTTGAATCGTCAGTTTTGGGGCCACGGTTATGCGACTGAAACGGCAATAGCGCTCCTTGGGTTCGGTTTCACCCATCTTAATTTGCATCGAATATTTGCCACCTGTGACCCAGCAAACACCGCATCGATGCATGTCATGGAAAAGGTCGGCATGCAATACGAAGGTCATCTGCGAGAGAACATACACTGCAAAGGGGCGTGGTATGACTCGCTTATTTATGCCATCCTTGACTGCGAATGGAAAACGGCAAAGTAGCGGTGCGTGTGGTTTGGGTTTACGAAAAACTTTTTTATGCAGTAAACGCTTGCCAAAACTTTTGCTTTTATTCCTGTGGGTTCATTTTACGGTATACCTGCTTTATCTTGAAACTGCTGAATCTTGCTTTCCTCGGGTTTAAGGTGTGCTTATTGGCGTGTTAAACAGTTTGGTATTTAGTCAACTTTGATATCTGCAATATGGAGTGCCGTTTTTCAGCGAATATGTTTATAATTGGGAATGCATTGGATGTTGTGCAGGAAAAGTGGAATAGCATGAAGGTTTTCAAAGTAACCGGCAAGATTTACAAGCCGAACTTAAAAACGGACTTCGTCAGGGAATTGATAGCCGACAAGCCCGAACACGCGGAAGAACGTGTCTACGCTGAAATCGGCAGCAGGCACCGAGTGAAACGTTGCCACATGAAAGTCACCAAAGTCGAAGAAGTTCCCGTGGACGAAATTGAAAATCCAATCTTAAAGAAAATGGTTATTGGGGCATAAGCCTTGGCTACTATGGGCAAAGAAGAAGAGGAAGTTCGCAGACTCAGCATGCAGCTGCGCTATTTTGAGCAGACTGCCGAAAATCTGCAGCAGCGTCTTAGCATGTTAAACGCCGCGTTAACCGACTTGACCTACGCGAACATGACTCTGGAAAGCATCGAGAAGGAGCAGGAGAACGCGGAGATGCTGGTTCCCATAGGCGGTAGCAGCTACATCAGCGTTAAACTGGCAGACGCCAACAAGGTCGTTGTTGGTTTAGGAGCAGGCGTAAGCGTAGAGAAAACTTTGCCCGAAGCAAAAACCATCGTCAAACAGCGCATGGAAGACCTTGAAAAAACCCGTACGCAGGCACAGCAGCAGTTGACCCAAATCGCCGACCGCATCAACCAAGACCGAAGCCGAATGGAAAATCTCCTCTCAGGGATAAGAGCAGGACCGCAGTAACCCCATGTTTGAGAAGCTCAAGTCCGGGTTCAAAGGCTTAGTAACCAAAGTTACAACCTCTGAGCTAAAACCCGAAAACCTGCGTCCCCTTTTAGACGATTTCCGCATGACTTTGGCAGAGAACGACGTCGCGTTCCAAGTTGCTGACAAAGTCTGTGACGAACTGGAGAAGCGTCTGACGGGCGTGCAGGTAAAACGACTTGAAGACCGCAAAAAAATCGTGGAAGACAACCTGCGGCAAGTGCTTCTCGAAGTCATGTTAACCGACAAGAAGATCGACATTTTCGCGAAAACCGCTGAGAAGCGAGCTGAAAAGGACCCGTTGGTTCTGCTGTTTGTGGGCATAAACGGCACAGGCAAAACCACCAGCATAGCGAAAGTGGCGCAGTTTCTTAAAGACAAAAAATACAGCGTAGTTCTTTCAGGCAGTGACACCTACCGCGCAGGCAGCATAGAGCAGTTGGATGAACACGCGAAACGATTGAACCTGAAGATGATTAGACACCAGTACGGCGCAGACCCAGCAGCAGTCGCCTACGACACCATCAGCCACGCCAAAGCCCACGGAGTAAACGTCGTTCTTATCGACACGGCGGGCAGAATGCAGACCAACCAGAACCTCATGAGCGAACTCTCCAAAGTGAAGCGTGTGGTCAAGCCAGACTTCACCATTTTAACGGTGGATTCGCTGGCGGGAAACGACGCGGTGCAGCAAGCAGAAGAATTCAACAAATGCGTGGGCATTGACGCGACAATTTTGACGAAGGTAGACGCAGACGTGAAGGGCGGCGCCGCTCTTAGCGTGACGTATGTTACGCAGAAGCCGATTTTGTTCATCGGGGTGGGGCAATCGTACAAGGATTTGGAAGTGTTTAACCCCGAAAAATTCGTCAACATGATACTGCGATAAATTCGTGTCGGGTATCAACCAACTAATTGTTCTCTTTTTTCTTTGTTGACTTATTTTAGCTTACTATGCTGCTGATTTTTCTTGCGGCATCATTTAGTTTCAGCAGTATCAACCCTAACTGCGTCTCACGGGTTGTCAAAACCACCAGCAGCACCTTTGGTCCAGCCCCCAAGGCTATCATTTTTGAGTTCTCACTCTCAACAATCACGCGTCCAGCGGTTCCGCCTTTCACTTCGGTAATGGCTGTTTCCGCGGAACCCATCATGCTAGCGCTCATAGCGGCGAAGGTTTCCGCGTCAACCTCGGGGGATGTGTCTGAGGAAACAAGTAATCCGTCCCGTGTGATAACCGCTGAGGAAACCACACCCCCTACCATTTTTAATCCCTTCAGAATTTCATCGATTAAACTTTTAGTGGACAATCTTCATAACCTCACATTAACAATATTTTGTCAATTAGGATGTCAAGCGCCCTAAGCAAGCTTGTTGAGTCGCTTCCCACGGTGCCCACGATGGCTGTATCCTTTGAGACGTTCAATTTCTTCCTTACTTCTTCAACGGGTAATGCCCCCGGCAAATCTTGCTTGTTAGCCGCAACAACGTAAGGTAACCCGTAAACGCCTGCTTTGTGCATCATCTCTTTTGCTCTTGAGAATTCTTCTGGTTTGGTGCTGTCAATCACCAGTATGGCTCCTAAGGCTTCTCCTCCAAGGCGTTCAAGGATAGGGTCAAATCTGGGTTGCCCAACCGTGCCGAATAAGTCCAACGCGAAGCCCCTGTGGTCGACGTGCCCAAAATCCAGCGCCACGGTGGTTCCCATTCTCTGCACGCTGACTGCCCGGGTTGAAAGCGCATGGACTATGGTGGTTTTTCCTGCGTGAAAGGGTCCTGTGACTAGAATTTTGGGGATGTAGCCTTTTATGCCTCCTGTAATCACCTTTTTTATGGGTATCATGTGTTTTGAAACTTTGGCGCCTTCATTTTTGCTTACGGTTACGACTTGAGTGGCGACTATGCGTTCCAAAGTGATAAGGTCAACGATGTTAGGGTACAAGTTGGCTACAGCTTCAGAAATTTTTTTGGGGTAGTTCCATTCAGTGTAGATGAAGCACAGAATCGCGTCAAACGCTACCGCCGTTTTGCACCAATCACTAATTTGAGTTAGAATGCGTTCTCCGAATTCGTCGATGGACGCGTTAAGTGAGTCATAAACCAAAAACACTTTGCCTTTCCTTGAGCATTCGAAGAGAGCTTTTGAAACCGCTTTTGAAACAGAATCCAGGTCCGATGGGGCTTCAACGGAGTATTCTTGGTTGCTTTCTAGACCGAACAATCTGGAGTACGCGTCGATAAAGAACAGTTGACCTTTTTGTTTGAAGCGTATTAGGTCCATGTTTATGTTTGCGGCTTCTTCAAGGGTGCAAGTTGGCGCTTTATTGTTCACGAAGTATATGCCGATGCCGCCGTTTTCCAGTTGATGATGTAGAAACTGTATAGCCATTGTTTGAGGGTCCGCTAAAGGATGTGCCCTAATCAGAATCGAGGAGCCCTTGGGCATTCCGCCGCTTAGAAGGTTATCCACGATTGGAACCCCTGTGGTTACTTTCCCGTTTTGAGCGTATGCTTTGAAAATTCAATTCTTCCTCCTTTTGCTTGGTTTATATTTTCGTAGGTAGTTGAAGTCGAAGGTAATTAGCTTCTTTCCAAGAAATACTCCCCAGAAGGCAGCCAGCAATGCCATTCCGATTACGCTGTAGGTGATGTGTTTGGCGGTTGTCCAGGGTGGGAAATAGTTGTTGAGCCAGAACCAGTCCCATTCCACGTTTGCTGCGGGAAATCCTCCGCGTGAAATAAACCATAAAACGTCTTCAAACCCGAAGTAGTAGGGGATGAGAATTGTCAGTGCAATCAGTGCGCATAAGTACTTGTTTTTGTGTCGGCTTTCCAGCCAGTACGATGTGACTGCTAGTGCTGCTATGCCCCAAAAGCAGGCGGTTAGGCAAAACCAGTAGGGATTCGCCCATTGCAGGTCAAACCTTAACCCGTACTGGTATAGGTCGTAGTGTACAATCAGGTCTATTTTTGTTAAGACCAAGTAGAGCGCCAAAATTACGGCAACCCAAACAATTACGCTTCGACGCCTAACGTACTGCATTTGGTCACCCGTACAACGTGATGCCTGTTTTGGAGTCGATGGTGAATTTGCGTACCCTCAAATCTATAGGGGTGCCTCTCATCTTCCGAACCATCATCACTCGGTCGTAAACCATTTCTTCCCGTTCCATCCACAAAACGATGACTCCTGAAGCGAAGAACTCCTCCACTCCGAACTTGCTAATCATGTTGGAGCCCGTGTCGATAATGGACGAAACCAAATTGGTTGTACCCAAGTCATCCAGCGAAAACATAAGCTGCCTTATGTATTCACGTAGCTGGAACTGGTTTTCAGAACTTGCAAACATGGGCGCAATGGGGTCAATGACTACCCGTTTGGCTTTGACTTTCTTCACTTGGTCTCTGATTTCGTCGATTATCTTTTCGTTCTCGACGTTTCCTTTGAATCTGCCCACTCGCAGTTCCGAGAACTCGGGTGTTATGTCGATGATGTTTAGGTGTTTTTCTCTGATGGGTGCCTCAAGGTCCCATCCGAACGTGGCTGCGTCCTGCACCAGATGTGTTGGTCGTTCGTCGATGGTTAAGTAAACTGTGTTTTCTCCCTTGGTGATGCCCTCCAATGTGAATTGTAGGCAAAAGATGGTTTTTCCTGTTCCTGCTTCTCCCGAGATGAGGTACGTTTTTCCTTTCTGGAATCCTCCGCCGATTAAATCGTCCAGACCAATTATGCCTGACGTTATTCTTTCTACAATCATTTCTTATTCACCTGCCTTTTTTGATAAACATGAAATTTGTGTGTCCTCCATTTTTTGAACTGGCTGAATTTCAGGTATGGGGATACTACGGTTTCCTAGATGACCCTCCAGTTGTAGCTTGTTACTTTCTGAGTTTACTCTGATTGCTCCGTTAGAGAAGGTTTTAAGCTGATTGAACGTGACTGGGTCATGGGCGCCTTCTTCCAACAGAAAAAAGCCCAGCACGTTTTGTTTTCGTAGTTGACCCAAAAAAATGTGAAGAAACCTCATCACCGTTTGCAGGCTGCTGTAAATCAGGAAAGCTGAAAGGGAATCCAGCATCATTCGCACGGAGACATTTTTTAGGTAGTATCCTGCGCACCATTCATTCACAGAGACCGCCAATTTGTTGTAGTCTAATATGCTTGGTACTCTGCGTATTGATGGTGTGTCGGAAACGTTTGCGTTCAGCATTTTTGAGTAGCAGTCTACAAATTTTACTTTGTCCTCTTGCTCCCAGCATGTCCTAAATCCGTATTCTTCCCAATGTGACCGAATCTCCTCAGCGGTGTTGGACGTTGAAATGTAAATAACGGCTTCTCCTCTTTCGAGTCCGCCGTTAAGCAGGGTCAATCCCACTTCCTTTTTTGCCGATAAAGGTGGACCTACGAGAAGAAAATTCGCGGGTTTAGAGAATCCCCCGTGTAAAGCGGTGTCAAGCGGTTTTATTCCAGACGGCATAAGCTTGGGGGTCATGGTTAATCACGCGGGTTCTGGTTTTTAATGGTGCATGCATTTGCTGATTTTACGTCCCGAATGTCGCGTACTATTTCTGTGAGGGGTTTTGCCGTGTGTATTACCCCGATTATTTGTCCTTTTTCGTTTCTCAAAGGACTTAAGCTTGCCAATGCCGCGAAAGTGGTGCCGTCCTTTCTTACTTGGGTAATTCGTCCTCTGAACTCTTTGTTGGGCTGCAAATTGTAGTCTATAGCGTCAAATTGTAGGTTGCAGTAAAATTTCATGACCCATTGCCCGATGAGTTCTTTTTCTTCATCTTCGTTGAAGTCGTGCATTTTCAACCAAGCAGAATTAACAAAAAGTAATTTTCCTTGAAGGTCAGAAACTGCAATTCCTTCAACCGTTTGTTGTACGACGCTGGACAGTAACCGTATCTGTTTCTCAGCCTTTTTGCGCTCTGTTATGTCTCTTATAGTTGCAATTACTCCTACACGTTGTCCAGAGTGGTCTTTGATAGTGCTCTCAGAAACTTCAATTGTAAATTCTTTGCCGTCATTTTTTAAGCCAATAAACTCTTTGTTTCTGATTTTTTTGTCGCTCTCAAATACTGCTTTTAAATCCGTTACTGCTTTTTTGCGTTCCGTTTCAACCACTAATTCAATGGGGTATGTACTAAGGAGGCTTTCCTTTGAGGGATAACGGAAAAGCCGTAACGCTTCTTCATTGCAGCCAACAATTTTGCCCTTCATGTCAATGCTTAATATTGCATCTGGAGATGCCGCAAATGTTGCTTTCAACCTTTCTGTTTGGAGCAAGATTTCTCTTTCAGCATTTTTACGTTCTGTGACATTTTCGCAGAACGCAAGTAGTTTCCCATCCGGTAATTTGACCGAGTTCAAAATAACATATACTGGCAGACCATCCTTTGTCTTTAACGTCACCTCACTCAAAGACCGACCGGTTTCTTTGACTTCAATAAACTTCTCAAGAGCTGTTTGTAGGTCTTCTTTAAAAATCAGTTGAGGAATGCTCATCATTAACAATTCTTCTCTGGAATAACTAAGCAGCTTAGAAGCGGCTTCATTTACATATTCGTATTTTCCATCAGGACTAGCCACGAAAACTGCTACAGGAGAATTCTCAACATAAACCCGAAACTTCTCTTTAGCGTGTGCTATCTCTAAGTCAGCTTTTTTGCGTTCGGTGATGTCGGTTGCTATTCCCAAAAGCGCGGTTTCATCATTGTATTTTATTATTCTAGAATTAATTATGACATCTTTTGTTTGCCCCTTTTTTGTAACAAGCTTGCACTCGTAGGGGTTGATTTCTTCTACAGCCAAGTGCTTTTTGAACTTTGCTTTTACCATATCTTTGGATTCTGGGGCAATTAAGTCAAAGAAGTTAAAGTCAGGAGAATAAAACTCCTCCTTACTGTAGCCCATGGCTTCAGCGGCTTCATTGTTAACAAAAACCAGTTTCCCTCTTTGATTAATGAAAATCATGTTGGGGGAATTCTCTGCTAAACTGCGGAATTGTTCTTCCGAGTTTTTGAGGGCAATTTCTGCTTTTTTGCGTTCTGTTATATCTCTGCTTAAAATAACAAAACCTACAGGTTTATTATTACGGTCTCTGACAAGGCTTCCAGAGCACTCAGCGGTGAATTTTTCGCCATCTTTTTTCAGGACTGGAATTTCTTGATTTCTGACTATTCCTTTTTTGAAAACTTGATCTGCAAGCAACAGGATTCTTTGGCGGTCACCTTCATCCACTAAATCCATGACGCTTTTGCTACTGAATTCATCTCTTGAGTAACGAAAAAGTTTCAACGCTGCTTCGTTACAGTCAACGATTTTCCCTTCAATATCAACAAAGGTGATGGCGTCTGGAGAAGAATCCAAAATGGCTTTAGATCTTTCTTTTTCAAGGATGGCTTCGTTTTCTGCTTTTTTGCGTTCCGTTATATCCACCGCAATCTCTACTGCGGATATGACGTTTCCTTTTTCATCCTTAATTGGCGTAGCGACAATTTGAATCCAATACGGTTCACCGTTGCTTCCTGTCGCGCAGTATTCATGAGTGTCTATCGTTTTTTTTCCTGCAAAAATCTTTGAGACACCGCAATCCGGACAAGGTACATCTAACGTGTTAAGTACTGTATAACACAGTTTTCCCTCGACTTTACCCATGTACCGTTTTATGAAGCTGTTTGCAAAAAGTACCTTATACTCTTTATTGACAATTACAAGACCCCCACCAACATTTTCCGTAATCGCTTCAAGCATATCCCGCTCCTTTTTGAGCGCATTTTCTGTTCTTCTACATTTCGTAATATCTCGAATAATTATCAGTCCACACTTCTTTGGCCCTTGAGCGAAGAAGGATATGGACATCTCCGTTTGAACCAACGACCCGTCTTTTCGGATTCCAGAGATCTGCATCGTATCCATAGTCTTCGACCCAAAAACTTTGTCGTTGACTTCTGTGAAAATTCTTTTAACTGCTTGGTTAAAGTCGCGTAACTGGTCGGGCGGCATCAGAAACCGGATTGACCTGCCTTGTACTTCCTCTTTCTTGTAGCTAAATATCTCTTCGCAAGCGTTGTTCCAGTGAACAAGTTTTCCTTCTTCATCAATTATTGCTATGCCATCTTTTGTGGAGTCTATTAAGGCGTGAAACTTTTCTTCGCTTAGTTTTAGGCTGGCTGAAATCTTCTTCTTTTTGATAACCTCGGATAAGGCTTGACGTACCTCTAGGCTGCCTGCCTGTTGCCTACCTTTGAGGCTTATGTAGCGTTCTGCACCTAAGTTCAATGCCTCAACTTCCGCTTCGTCATTTTCATCCGAAGCTACCAATATGAACGGGGTGTTGTCTGCGTTTTTTCGCATCAGCTTCAAAAGCTTAAGTCCGCTTCCTTGAGGAAGCAAGGAACTGGCTATAACCACATCGTATATTTGCTGTTTAAGCCTTTCCAAGGCTTTCTGTACAGAGTCAGCTGTGGATGCCTTCAATTCTCCTTTCGCTTTGAATGCGTCTGCAACTTGTTTCAAATCAGCTGGCTGAAGACCTACAAAAAGTGCAGCGACGGGTACGTTGCCGGCGGAGTCAAAGTTTAGGTTTAGTCTGTCCGCGTGTTTTTTGCTTTTAACAAATTTTGTCGTGGATAAATTAGCCTCCGTCCTTGACGATTAATAGGAAGTAGGGAAAAATGTGTCTTTGAGAAAGATTCCGTTACTAGTACTATTTGATAAACTAATAATAAATCTTTCTAGATGATCGACTCTGAAAAAGCCGCTGAAAAGAATGGGTAATTACATATACTTCCTCAAAGAGAACATACGTGGTGGTTTTTTGGTGCCTGTGAAGTTGCCAAAAATGACCCAAGCCGAAATCGACCAACTGATAACCGAGCAGTTTCTGTGCCGCGTAGCCTTCAAAGGAACAACCGCTCCCCACATAATGCCGTTCCAGTACGTTTTCTTCAAAGGCAACCTGTATTTTCACTTTGCCCGATACGGCAAGAAACTGGGGCTGCTCGGAGAAGGCAACCCCGTCTGCGTTGAAATTGAACAATACACTCCTGACCTTGGCGAGTACTGTTTTGTGGTTTTAACTGGTAAACTGCAGATTGTTATAGACGCTCAGGAGAAAGCTTTGGTTCTTTCGCGGCTAGTTCTGCAGGCGAAAGCGAAGGGTTTGTCGACGAATTTTCTGGCTGCACACGACTTGCCCAAAGGCTCAGCTTGGTCCTCTTTGAATAAAGAGAAATCGCCCGTAATCGTAAAGCTTGTGGATGCGTCTGCAAACGGATTAAAATCACCTTGAAAGAGGTTGGCGTATGATGATTGGTTTGTCTGAAGAACGTATAAAACGCCTTAACTCAGCCGACGTACGCGACAAGGAGTATGTTCTTTATTGGATGCAGTCGTCCCAGCGGGTTCATTGTAACATGGCGTTGGCGTACGCCGTTTCTTGGGCAAACAAACTGGAAAAACTTCTGGTGGTTTATTTCGGCTTAACTCGTGATTTTCCTGAGGCGAACCTGCGGCATTACGTTTTCATGGTTGAGGGGCTTCACGAGGTAGAAGCGCAGTTGGCAGACATCGGCGTGAAGTTGGTGGTTCAGGTGCAGTTTCCTGAAAAGGGCGTGGTTGCCCTCTCCAAAGATGCCTGCCTCACCGTCGTCGACAAAGGCTACCTGAAGCTGCTTAGGCAATGGTATGCGTCGGCGGCGGCAAATTTGCGGTGTCCGATGGTTCAGGTTGAAGACAACGTCGTGATCCCTGTGGAAACCGCTTCCAACAAAGAAGAGTACTCCGCAGCTACAATAAGACCAAAAATCAACAGGAACCGCGACCAATTTCTACAAATGTGCCCTCCGGGCGAGCCGAAAAAGGCTTCGTTAGGCCTACGGTTTGAGGGTATAGATTTGGCGGATGTGGACGGTGTTGTTTCCTCTTTAGGTGTGGACGCGTCGGTTGGTAAGGCAAAAGGGTTCCAGGGCGGCAGCATCCAAGCTGAAAAGCGTCTTGAAGACTTTTTGGAAAACAAGCTTCCCAACTACATTGACCTGCGAAATGACCCCACTGTTGACGTCACTTCAAACCTTAGCCCTTACCTGCATTTTGGGCAGATTTCCCCCGTTTCTGTTGCCCTGCAGGTTTTGGTTGCGGATACACCTGCGGAAGCCAAAGAAGCTTACCTTGAAGAACTCATCGTCAGACGCGAATTAGCCACCAACTATACGTACTTTAACCGTGATTATGACTCTTTTGCGGGGTTGCCGAACTGGGCGAAACAAACCCTTGAAAAGCATGCTGTGGATGTTCGCGAGTACCTGTACCCTCTTGAGGAGTTGGAGACCGCGCAGACCCATGACCCCTACTGGAACGCCGCCCAAAACCAAATGCGCCTCACAGGAAAGATGCACGGCTACATGCGAATGTACTGGGGTAAAAAAATCCTCGAATGGACCAAAACACCCCAAGACGCGTTCAAAACGGCGTTGCATCTGAACAACAAGTACGAAATCGACGGCAGAGACCCCAACGGCTACACAGGTGTCGCATGGTGTTTTGGGAAACATGACCGCCCATGGAAAGAGCGCCCAGTGTTTGGCATGGTGCGGTTCATGAACGCAAACGGGTTGAAACGGAAATTTGACGCCGACAAATACGTGAAGCAAGTCAAACAACTGTAGTTTCGGGTTATTTCCAGTAGTCTTTTTCCTCTCCAGATTTGTCTACGCTTTGAATTTCCATTAGGGCGTCAGGGTACGGTTCAAAGAACGTTTGCTGCAGTAGGTATTCTTCGTTGAAGCGGATTATCCACGACTTCAACAGATTCAATGGGGTGCTTAATGGGAATTTGCTTGTTCTGTACTTCGCTACCGCGTCCAGAAAGAAGGTTTTTTCGTTTTTTGACAGTTTGCTGGTGAAGTAGCCTGCGGCTTTGGTGAGTACGTTTTCGTTTGCTCCTCGACGCGGCGGGTGCTTCAAGGCTCTCCACAGGTGATTCTCATAGTCGGCAACGGTTTCTTTGAGCGGTTTGCCCTTTGACTGCGCCCCAATTCTCCCCATTGCGTGTAGTTCCGTTTGGTTGTAGGCTGTTAATAGTAGTTTGTTGCGTGCCTGAAAATCAATCAGCCCCTTAATTGAACCCGCTTTTTTCACTTGCCTGAAATCGGCTAAGGTGTAGAGTTTGGTTAGGAAGTGCTCTTTTATTCGGGAGTTCAGCAGGCGACGTTCATCCTCAATTGCCAACTGCGAGTACCGAGCCAGCACGGCGCCTCCAAAGAAGCCTGTTCCTCTGCCGACAGGGGCGGATTTTTCGGCGCTGGGGTAAATTTTTGCGTCTTTCATTGCGCTGCTTGGCGAGCCACTTTTAAGTATAAAGCCGTCGACTTCGGGTAGCGACGTCAAAAACTTTTCCGCAAACTGCCTCATCTTACCCGTTAAATCTAAGCCTGTGGCAGGCTGAACTAGCCTCAAATCCTCGTCGGTTTTGACTATGCGTAGGGTTTCTCTGGGGACTCCCAGCCCAATTTCGACTTCGGGGCAGACAGGGATGAATTCTGCGTGGGGTTTGAGGTCTTCTACGAATTTGCTTGCGATTATTTGCCCGTCCCAACGGACAGGCTCAAACGTGATGCATTTACTTATAACGACAACTGGCTTAACGAAGCTTCTCATTTCTTCACTGACACTTAGGGTTGCAGTTGATTGTAGAGTTTGTCTTGGGCGCCGTTTGCTTTGGCTTGTTTCTTCCAGCCGCGGTTTCCCATGAAGAGGTATAGCCATTTCTGAATCAACGGTTTAGCCATCAAATCCACCGCCTCCAAAGAAACCGCTTTGCCCTCCAAGAGGTCCGCTGCAGCCAAATCTAACGCTTTTTGCACGTTGCGCGTTACGTACCCCGCGTCTTCCAGCGTGCTTCCGTTTATGGCTCCGCCCCCGCCTAAACCTAAGCCGCCTGCCCACTCGATGCCTGCTTCGGCTGCGAAGCGCCTGTAAATCGCCAGTGCGGTGTTGTTTTGGCTGGCTTCAGGAAATCCACTGTTAACTATCGCCACCATCCGCTGGGTCTTCGGCGAATTGCTTTTTCTTTGTTTTGCCAAAACCTCCAACGCTGCAATGACTGCGGCGGGAAGACTGTCAACGTACAGTGGGGACGCAAGTATCAGCAGGTCGCTGCTGCTGGCTTTTTCCAGCATTTGTGCTCTGGCAGTCTCGGAACGCATCGCGGCTTGAATGTGAAGTTCTTCAGCTTTGTATCCGCTGCTGAGTTTATCCAGAAGGTATCCGCCTAACGATTTGGAGGTGCTTTTGAAGCCCCTTGGGCTCCCTATCAGAAGAAGCGCCTGTTTTGGCTGACTCATTGGGTTCCCACCTCAGTAAGAGTTTCTTTAATTTTCTGAGCAACCACGGTGGAGTCATCGGTGGAGTATACGATTTTTGAGGCGTGCGCGGGTGCATGCAAGTTGATTGAGTTGCGCATAAGGAGGGTTTCAAAAATCTTTTCGCTTTCCGCGTCAGGCTGGGGCAAAACGCCGAAGCCGACCACGCTGCCGTTGTGTTCGTAACGTTTTTCATGGTGGACTTCGCCGTTAATTTTTGTGAAGAAAGGCATTATGGTGCAGATTTGGCGGTCCAACGCCTTCTTCAACTCGTAAGAGTAGCCGCCGAAAACTATTGGGGTGACAAAAACTTTCAGGTCGGCAAACGCCAGTTTTTTGGCTATGCCCCTCGCGGAGTCGTTGATTATGCATTCTGCGGGGGTTTTTATCCAGCAGCCGTAACAGCCTATGCAGTCGGCTATCTGCATTTCTCGCAATTTGAAAACAGCAACTTCTCCAGCGTCGCTTAGGGTAGAGACTACAGCCTCGGAAACTTCATCTGCCTTTGCGTCGGTGCTTCTTGCTCCATTCAAAACAACAACCTTCATGTATTATCCGCCCAAAACAGTTCAGAATCACGTCTATATGATTCAATATTTAAGTATAAGTATTTCTGTCGTAGCTTTTTTTACCAGTTTTCGTCTGAATTAGCATTTACTTTGTCTTCTCACAAAATGTGCCACTAATGAATTACAACAAAACCCTTTAGCCTTAGCAATTCTTGTTTTTCTCATCATATACTTTATTCTGTTTTTCTCTATTGATGTATCTACATTCTGTTACGTTTGATGTTCTTCACGAAGTAATCATTGCTTATAAAATGTCAAAAAAACTTAAATTTGCTTTAACTCAAACAGTACTTCTATATCTTTCGAGTTGGTTCCATGGTACTTTCAGAGGCACAACTACAAACTTGGTCAAATAAAGGCACAGTTACTAAATCAATCAATGCACATGAATCAATAAGAACTGCTTTAATGGCCGATGATTCTCCAGTCAAGGGCAGGAATATTGATTTTTATCTTCAAGGTTCATATAAAAACGATACCAATGTTAGAAAAGATAGCGATGTTGATGTTGTTGTCCAGTTAAACGATGTCTTCTATCATGATATCTCAAATTTAAGTGCTGAACAACAAGCACTTTTTAAAGCAAGTTATTCAGGTGCAACATATAATTACTGGGATTTCCGAGCAGATGTACTGAAAGCATTAACCGACTATTTTGGGTCCGACAAAGTCAAAGCAGGGAATAAATCGTTTAAACTTACTGGCGATTCAAATCGGGTCAATGCAGATGTCGTGCCTTGTCTTCAGTTTAGAAAATACAAACGTTTTCTGAACTCAACTGACCAAGATTTTGTTGAAGGAATGTTATTTTTTACCCAAAGTGAAAAACGTGAAATAATAAACTACCCAAAAATCCACTATAAAAATGGCTGCCGAAAGAATTCGCCCGAACAAACTACTGGTTGGTTTAAAGAAACTGTTAGAGTTCTTAAAAATGCGCGGTCAAAATTGGTCGATGACTGCAAGATTTCGGCAAATATTTCGCCATCATATTTTATTGAATGTTTAACGTATAACGTACCTAACAGTAAATTTGGAAAAAACTGGCAATCTACATACTATAGTGTACTCAATTGGCTTGCTGAGGCTGACTTCACTAATTTTGTCAGTCAAAATGAGCAAACGTGGTTATTTGGCGACACTCCCGAACAGTGGCGTGTAAAAAACGCTCAAACTTTAGTTAAAGAATTATTGGAACTTGAGTAGGTCTTGCATTAATGCACGATTATTCCATAGATTCAAACGAGCGATTACAAATCCCACTTTACTTGGCTATCGTCAGCATATTGTTTATGGGTAGTGTTCAAGCGACTCTTAACTTCTATCATTTAGTGTTACCTTGGTGGATTGACGGTGTTTCTGTATTCGGCTTTTATGGATTTCTTCTTTTACTATTTGATAAATACCTCTGGAAATGGCGATTTTTAAGAACGCTTAATGTCGTACATACGCCTAACCTCAACGGGACATACGAGGGCAATCTCCTGTCTTCTTATAGTGAATTCAAAAAAGAAATTCCAATATCTGTAGAAGTTGTGCAAAACTGGACGAAAATCAGTATAGTTTGGAAAACGAAAACGTCATGTTCAAGAAGCCTTGTGGCGTCCATGTTAACGCAAACCGAACCGAACATTCTGACTTACCAGTACCTTAACGAACCCAATCAAAATGCCCCAGAGGCGCTACACATGCATAGAGGGACTGCCACTACGGATATAGAAAAAGATCAAACGTTGAGTGGGGGTTGCTATAATAATCGAGATGGAAAAACAACTGTGACGTTTAATCTTAAAAAAGTTAATTGAAGTTACGACTTGTAATCCTTTACTTATTCGAAAAACGGGAATATCATTTTGTAGACGTGGTGTGTTGATTGTAAACCAATTAAAACCAACCGTATATCCGCCGAAAACTGCCTTTTCCAGCCGTTTCCAGCCTTTTTTTGCCTTTTCTAGCCGTGGACTACGTCCAAATCAAACGCTGAATTGGAAAAGCAGCCCAAAACAAACGTTTTGAAAGATAGGGGGGAGGTAGCAAAAAACTACAAAACAAAAAACGCAGGCTAAGCTACTTCAAAAGTTCCAACAAAATAGCCTTGGCGGAGTATAGTCTGTTTTCTGCCTGCTCATAAATCACTGACTTTTCACATTCAACAGTTTCTGCGCTGATTTCGTATCCTCGGTGAATCGGCATATCATGCATTACGTAGGCGTTGCTGCCTTTGAGCAACTCCGCGTTGATCTGGTAGGGCATCATTTGTTTGAGGCGCTTCTCTTTTTCCGCCGCGAACTTGGCACCCGTGAAGAACTCCATATCAACCCACGTATCCGTATACACGAAATCCGCATCCGCAACCGCACCCTTCAAATCCAACGTGGCTGTCCAGAGTCCAGTTTGCTTTGCTTCATCCAGTAATGCTTGGTCACGGGAAGCCTCATTAAAGATTGGCGTCACCGTCGTCAACTCCACACCCGTTTTAGTGCAGCCTTCAATCAGGGAGTTGCAGACGTTGTTGTGGACGCCAACATAAACCAGTTTGGCGCCCTTCAGCGAGCCGTGCTTCTCTTTGATGGTGATTAAGTCGGCTAAGCATTGGCTGGGGTGATACATCTCGTCGCAGCCGTTGATGACTGGAACACGCGAAGCCTGCATCATCTTCTGCAAATCCGCGTTATGCAACAAACGCGCCATAATGCCGTCCACGTTACGCGAAAGATACTGCATTTCATCCCCAATGTCTGACAAACCAAAATTCGTAGTCCGCCAATCAATGTACAAGGCGTGTCCGCCAAGCTGCGTCATGGCAACCTCAAAGGAAACTCTGGTTCGGGTGCTGGTTTTCTGGAAAATCAAAGCCAACGACTTCTGCTCCAACTCTTCTTCATGTTTCTTGGGGTGCTGCTTTACTTCGATAGCCATGTCAACTAGGTCGTTGAGTTGTTGGCTGGATAACTCTTTGAAGTTGTTCAGGTGCATGCGCTTAGCCTCAAACAAGGGTCAAAGCGAACTTGGCAATTAAGCTTTACGGGAAACCTTTTTCTCCAAACACCCCAACTTCATCTGGAAGTGCAAACCAATGATTCTGCTGGTTCACTCAAACCTCGACATCGCAGGCAAAAACATAGCCCAACAAATCCTCCAACAATACCCCTTCACAAAAACCGACCAAACCTACCAAGAAAAACCCGTTTACACAGCCGAAATCAACAACAAACAAGTTACCTACGTTACCCTCAAAGAAGAATCCGTCCACGCACAACACTTACCCGAAGACTTCTCCACCGCAGAACTGGTGGTTTTCGTTTCACGGCACAGCAGCCAAAGCGGCACCCCCACCCTGTCCGTGCACACCCCCGGAAACTTTGCAAACGCCGAACTAGGCGGACTACCAAGAACGGTTTCAGTTTCTCCTGCCCACGCAATGGCTGAAGCCCTCAAAGCCCTAAACAGGCACAAACAGGAAATGGGTTTAGATTATGAGGTTTCTTACGAAGGCACCCACCATGGTCCCTCGCTAAATGTGCCCACAATGTTCGTGGAACTGGGCAGCTCTGCGAAGCAGTGGCGTGACCAAACCGCTGCACAAGCCGTTGCACACGCCGCCATGGAAGCCATCGCAAACTACGAAAACTCACAACGAACAGCAGCTTTGGGAATCGGCGGAACCCACTATAACCGTAAATTCACGCAGATGGCTCTTGAAGGAGACGCTGTTTTCGGACACATGATACCCAAATATGCGGTTCCATCTGTGGATTTGCAGGTCCTGCAGCAATGCATCCAACGAACTCATGAACAAGTGGCGTCTGTGGTGCTGGATTGGAAGGGCATTAAAAGCGAGGATAAACCCAAACTCATGGCAAATCTTGCGGAGTTGGGGCTTCCAACCAGAAAAGTTTAAACAATAACACCGCAATTAATCCTCTCTGAAGAGCCATAACGGCGAATCTTGGAAAACTTGAACGTTACAGTAACGTTTATTATGGCTAAGTGAAATCTTGAGTGTGCGGTCAATATGGGAATACGATCATGGCTAGAACAAGCAGGACGAACCTTAAAGCTGTCCCAAAAACCAGACAGAGATGAAGTATGGCTATCCATAAAAATCACTGTCTTAGGCATGGGCGCAGTAGGGCTAATCGGATTCGTCATCAAACTCATAGCTACAGCAATACCAGGGGCAGCAGCGTAGAAGGCAAAAATTATGGAGAAAAAAGAGGATCAATTTCAAACTAAAATTTTCGCTGTAAAAACAACCACTGGTCAAGAAAAAAACGTAGCAAGGCTTTTGTCAGCCAAAATCGAAATGGAGAAAATCCCCATAAAATCAATCCTTGTCCCTGACACGCTCAAAGGTTACGTGTTCATAGAAGCAGATGGACCCCACCTCATCGAGGAAGCCATCGCAGGCGTAAGGCACGTGCGTTCCCGCATCCCCGGGTTAGTCAGCTTCAACGAGATTGAACGCTACATCGTCCGCAAGCCAGTCATTGAAGACTTAGGCGAAGACGACGTGGTGGAAATTACTGGCGGTCCATTCAAGGGTATGCGTGCTAAAATTACGCGTATTGACAAATCTAAAGGCGAAGTAACTCTGGAACTGTTGGAAGCGACATTCACCTTGCCCATCACAGTTCACTCAGATTACGTGAAGTTAATTGAAAAAGGAAAGAGAAGTGAAGAATAATGGTTGAACTGAAAACTGTAGAATTGCTTGTGGCTGGTGGACAAGCAACCGCTGGACCACCGTTGGGTCCCGCTCTTGGTCCATTAGGCTTAAACATCATGCAAGTCGTCACCAAAATCAACGAACTTACCAAAGATTACGCTGGAATGAAAGTTCCTGTAAAAATCTCCGTTAACCCTGAAGACAAAACCTTCGAAGTCACCGTCGGTGTCCCCACAAGCTCTGCACTTCTGGTTTCCGAGTTGAAAATCGAAAAAGGCTCCGGCACCCCAAACACCGAAAAAGTCGGCGACATCACCGTAGACCAAATAATCCGCATAGCCAAAATCAAACGCCCCGAACTCCTGGCAAGCACCCTCAAAGGCGCAGCTAAAGAAGTCATGGGCACATGCGTAAGCGTAGGCGTCACAGTGGAAGGCAAAGACCCAAGAGAAGCACAAAAAGAAGTCGACAACGGCAAGTACGATGACATATTCAGCAGCAACGAATGATAAGCGAATATATTTATAATTCCCCACTAATCCACTTTGAGACGAGGCTTCAAAATGCCCTTAGATAAGAAAACCCTGTTAGATGCTGTGAAAGAGGCAAAAGAGAAAGCTGGGCAGAAGAAATTTGACCAGACGGTAGAGTTGATTCTGAACATCAAAGAAATCGACATGAAATCTCCAGAAGGCAAATTCACACAAGTTGTTGAACTTCCCCACGTTACAGCTAAACCCAACAAAATATTCGTCGTAGCCACAGGTGAGTTAGCCCTAAAAGCTCGACGTGCAAACGCTGACAAAGTCATTGAACGCGCTGACCTTGAGGACTTAGCGGGCAAAAAGAAAGACATCCGCAAAATTGCAGTTGGGTATGATGTCTTCATTTCTGAAGCCCCCTTAATGCCCACCGTGGGT
The DNA here is from genome assembly GCA_026014615.1 of Candidatus Bathyarchaeota archaeon. Lineage (GTDB taxonomy): Archaea > Thermoproteota > Bathyarchaeia > Bathyarchaeales > Bathycorpusculaceae > JADGNF01. Next base: position 157,948 of record JAOZHZ010000019.1, read on the forward strand.
CGTACTTTAGGTCCTGCTTTGGGTCCAAGAGGCAAGCTGCCTATTCCAGTTCCACCCAACGCTGATGTTGAGGCTTTAATTACCAAGCACCGCAAAACAGTCGTGGTGCGTATGCGTAATCAACCCATCATTCAAACCCGCGTAGGCACACAAAATCAACCTGACGAGGAAATAGTTGACAATATGTCGGCTGTTCTGCGTGCTTTGGAAGGAAAACTTAAGCGGGGGCTCAAAAACATTGATGTTGCCTTCGTGAAAACCTCCATGGGAACTCCTGTAAAGATTAAACCTTAACTTAAGAGTGAAACACCATGCCATCTCAATTAGTTCTGCAAGAAAAAGCGGGCGAAGTAGAAGAAATCAAGAAATGGTTTGTTGAGTACAAATCCATAGGCATTGCCAGCTTAAACAAGGTCCGTGCAACTCAGCTTCAGGAATTCAAGAAGAGCCTTCACGGTAAAGTTTACATGCGCGTCATGAAGAACACCTTGATGAAGCGTGCCCTCGAAAAACTTGACAAAGAGGACCTTAAAAAGCTGGAACCCTTCCTTGAAGGTTCAAACGTTTTGCTGTTCACCAACATTAACCCTTTCAAACTGGCACTTCTGCTGGAGAAAGGCAAAGTAAAAACCACCGCCAAATCCGGTGACATCGCAGCCATGGACGTGGTGATTCCTGAAGGAAGCACTGGGCAACCTCCAGGACCCATCATCAGTCAGCTGAACGGGGTGGGTTTGCCTACTCGTATTGAATCTGGCAGTGTCTGGGTTGCTAAGGATACGCTTATTGTCCGCAAAGGTGAAGTCATTAACGAGCAGCTCGCCAGTGTCCTGTCAAAGCTCGGCGTTAAAGCGGTTGAAGCTGGGCTTTCGATGCGTGTCGCCTTCGACGAAGGTTTGATTGTGCTTGAAGACCAGCTACGCCTTGACGTGGAAGCTACCCGCAAAACCCTGCTGCAAAACCATTCTGAAGCTTTCGCTTTGGCATTGGAGATAGCTTACCCCTCACCTGACACCATAAAGCCGCTGCTGCAGTCAGCTTTCCAGAAAGCCACAGCACTTTCCGTAAGCGCAGGAATAGTCACCAAAGACACCATCGCTGACCTGATTCGCAAAGCCAACGCAGAAATGAACAGCCTAAACAACGCCGTCGAAAAAGCAAAACCCAAAGCATAACCTCCAATCAACGGGAGCTTTTCGCTCTCAACCCCTTCTTCTCTTCAGTTACTTGTCTTTGTTTTCAGCCTTCAATTGTTAACCTCTATCTGTTTCATGTTTTCAACACGTTTGGCTGGAAGAAACGCCAATAGCGTAGACCCCCTATCGTTTCTGCATACTATTTCTAATAGCAACCAAATAGGCTGGTTCTTCTGTGGCTTAGGCACCGGTTGAGTGTTAGACCCTCCTCCTATTCTGTTGCATAGATTGGATATTAGCATCCAAATAGGCTGCTACTGGGCGGCGTTGCTCTGTTGGCTCGTAGTGTTCGATGTTGAAGGGTTGGTTTTAGCGTAGGTATTCTGCGTTGATGTGTGGTATTTGTGGGAGCTCTGGTTTGGCTAGGCATTCTAAGAAGCGGAAGCCTTGGGTGGGGTGAAAAAGTTGGGCTGAGGGGCGGTTTCTTGTTATCCAAGCGGTGTCCAGACCCATTTCAGTGCCTGCACACGCTAAGACCCGGTTTTGTTGGGGGACTACTCCTGCGTCAGTTGCCATCAACACAGTTTCCATGCAAACTAGCGTTCCCGTGGAAATGAGCTCGAGGGTTTTTGCAACAACGTTCAGAGATGTGGTTTTATTTAGGTGGCTTCTCATGGAGAAAGTTGGTCCAAAAAACGGTATCGTTCCCCGTACCACTTCAACATTGAGTTCTTGTAGTTTGTCTTGGTTTTCTTGCGTAAGATACATAGGCACCTCCTCAAGTCCCCTTCTAACCCACTCATCACGTCTCTGCCGCAACTCGGGAATTTCAGCAAAAACATCCTTACCCATATTATTCACCTGCCAACTCATACCCTGCGGGCAAGTCACACAGACAACTTTTTTGTCCCGAATTTTCTGTGCAACTTTAACCGCGCTTTCACCCGTAACCGAAGCCACAACCACACTGTCGACACGCGCCGAAGCATTAGCGGCAGCATCCACAACTTGCCCTGTATTTACTGGTCTGGTCTTTCAAAAACCCGCATTTACATCGTCTCCCACTATACCGCAACAGCTTGAAAATAAAAAAGCCTAATCATACCCTTCGCGAGCAGTGTCGCATGTTTATTTAGACACCGTATCCTTTTATAGGCAATCGTGAATAAGAAAAGCCAAAGTAGGTGGCAAGAAGTGCCGAAAATCAAAGTTGCATTAATCGGCGTGGGAAACTGCGCTTCAGCCTTAATCCAAGGACTACAATACTACGGCAAACCTGAAAAACAGGTAGGTTTACATGGACTGCGAAACCCCAGCCTTGCAGGCTTAACCCCCAACGACATAGAAATCGTCGCCGCGTTTGACGTAGATGGACGGAAAGTGGGCAAAGACCTTGCCGACGCCATATTTGCCGCGCCAAACAACGCGCCCAAAGTTGCAGAAGTCCCACAACTGGGCGTGACTGTGCAGAAAGGACCCTTGCTGGACGGCATAGGCGACTCCGTTAAAACAGTGGTGACCATAAGCCAAGCAGAGGCCTCTAACGTAGCAAGTGTTCTTGAGCAGTCAAAGACAGAAATTGTACTTAACTTGCTTCCTAGCGGCGCAGCCAAAGCATCAGGATTTTACGCACAACAGGCTTTAGCGGCTGGATGCGCCTTCATAAATGCCACACCAAACTTAATCGCCAGCAGCCCTGAATGGGCTGAGCTTTTTCAAGACGCTGGCTTGCCGCTGGTGGGTGACGACCTTGTGGACCAAGTTGGCTCAACAGCGCTGCACAAGACCCTGCTGCAGTTGCTCAGCAAAAACGGCGTAAAAATCGCTGAAACCTATCAGTTGGACGTAGGCGGCGGAACCGAATCATTAGACACGATGGATCGCACTCGAGATGCCAAACGCGTTATTAAAACTGAAGCCGTAGCCTCCTCGCTGCCTTACCCGACGGAAGTTGTCGCTGGCAGCACAGACTACGTGGATTTTCTTCAGAACAAACGGGACAGTTACTTTTGGATAAGCGGTACATACTTCTGTGATGCACCCATGCGTATTGACCTCAAATTTAGCACCGTAGACGCCCCCAACGCAGGCAGCGTACTCTTCGACGTTATTCGCGCCGTGAAACTGGCTTTAAACCAGAAACAGAAAGGCACAATCGAACCAGTCTGCGCCTACGGGTTTAAGCATCCACCAAAAAGTTTGAAGCTGGAAACCGCCGAAGCAGCCTTCAAAAAGTTCCTTGAAGAAAACGCCTAATCAAAGCAAATGCAACAAAAGAAAGAAACCGCCTGCATAGGAAAGCGGCACCGCAGCTAACAAAACAAACGTGGTCGCCCTCACCTTTTTGTTCACCAAAAACTTCGATTCCCCGCTCATTTTCAAGTATTTAATTGAGTAAAAGTAGATTATTGCGGTCGGCGCCAGCACCAGCCGAAGTAAAGCAAAAAGAAGGGTTCGTCTCTGCCCACGCTGCGAATTATGCCTGAACCAAAAACAGCCACCAAGTAAGCGGCGTATGCTAAGCCGACGCTGACCGACGCCATAATGGGTAGCAGGAAGTTTTCAATTCTTCTTTTTGGCGCTGCTGACTGAACTAGCCCTATGATGACAATTGATAGTCCCCAGACGCCAACTACTGGGGCAAAAAGCCATCCTGCGCTGAAGTAGTCAACATCATTAGGCTGAGCGTAAATGGGAATTTTTACGGTTAAAAGCAACAACCGCCAGAATAACAAGTGCAATTCCCAATGCTAAGAAGACGCGAGGACTCGAAAACCAGCGGCTGCCAACCATGCCTTTCAGTCCTTACACTACTTTTGGTGCTGTAGGCTTTAATTTTTGCTCCAGCAAACGGATTCGGCGTTGCGCGTTGCATCTGCTATTTTGCGAGTTTTTCTATTTCTTGAAGAATCTTCTGTTTTACCCCGTTTTCTTCAATCTTTTCCTTCATCAAGCTTATCGTATGCACGGGGGTCGGGTCCACGTTTCGCAGCATGGCAAGGTAAATGCTTGTGAAGTCTCCTACCAGAATCGTAGAAAGCATCTTGGCAAGGTTGCTTTTGCCTTGAGCCCAAACCTCAAACACTTTCGCGACGGACGACTGCATCAGTGCATGAGTGGTTTCTATGCGGCTCTGAATCTCCAAGGGCTCCTGTTTATCCCGCAGAAAAACCACACCGTAACATCGGGCAAACTCTTTGTTTCCTTCCCACCCCATAACCTCATTGTGATTAAGCTCGCTAAAGGTTTCATGCTTCGCGGGCACTTTGGCGTTCTCGTTAAACTGCTGCTTAAAACGCAACGCCACGCCACGGTAAATGCCAAACCCGTAAACCGCAGGAATAACACCATAAAGGTTCAGAGCAAGGGTCTTTGCGAAGTTCTCGCCGGCAGGCTTGCCTGGCGCGTTTTCGCTGCTAACTTTCTCCAAAAGCTTCGTTGACTCAGCAAACTCCGCCGAAAAGTCAGGGGCAACTCCAACCTTTTCCATGCTTGTAAGCAGTGGCATAAACATGTGCGGTAACGCGGCGCGGGGCTGCATTCCACCGCGAACCTGAAGGTACGGCACACCTAGTTTTTGGGCGTATTTGATGAGGTCTCCACCTGAACTGACGCATAGAACCATACATTTGCGTTTTACGGCATCAAGAAAACTGCTGAGGGTTTCTTCCGTGCCTCCTGAGTAGCTAGCCAAAACCACAAGGGTGTTTTTGTCGGCGTACGCGGGCAGATGATAGTCTCTGCTGACTTCTACGGGAACCTTCGAGGTGCCGCGAACGTAGTCTTTGAGCAGTTCGCCTCCGATAGCTGAGCCACCCATACCAGCAACGATTACGTTTCGCGGAGTTGAGTAGTTCAGCTTGAGGTTTTTGGCGTTTTCCGCCGATTCTCTGTAGTTTTCTGCGGCGTGGATGTAGACGTCTATGTTGTTGTTTTGGTCTATTTTTCGCATGCCTTCCAAATCGTCAAGAATGGAATCTGTCAACGATATCTCCCATTAAATCAAGTGTCTGCAGGTTTATATTTGATTTTTCACTCACTAGCCTACAACACTCTGTAAACATCAGCAGTTTATCAAAGACAAGTGACCAACGCATGGTTAAACATTGGTTGACTGTGGCGGTTCCCGCGTCGGTCGTTGCGGATACACCGCACCTACGTGAGAAAACCTCAAAAATCGGCTTCATTGGGCGAGCAGCCGCCATATTTTGCGTAGACGAAATCATAGTGTACGCCGACGACCCGAAAGTGAATCAGCGGCGTGATTTAGACCTCATGGCTCTCCTGCTGAGTTACATGGAGACGCCTCAGTACCTACGCAAACGTCTCTTTGAACTTAAGCCTGAGCTGCAGTACGCGGGGATTCTGCCGCCGCTGCGCACTCCGCATCATCCGCTGCAGGCAAAAATCCGCGGGTTACGGGTGGGCGAATTTCGAGAAGCAGTCGCAGTTTCCAAAGCCAAAGACGGCACCCTCTTGGACATCGGAGTTGAAAAACCCGCCTTGCTGCCCCAAACACAAATTCCCCCCAACAAACGATTAACAGTGAAAATAACCAAAGTTTCCGACCGCGTCGAAGTCCAAACTGTAGACCGCAACACTGTACCCGATTACTGGGGCTACACAGTTTCTGTAGAGAAGCGTTCTCTTGGCAAACTGCTGGAAAACCGAAGATTCGACTTAACAATTGGAACCTCCAAGTTCGCCACGCGCTTCCAAGACGCCGCCCAGCACCTCGAGCAGAAATGGCAAAAAGCCAACAACACCCTAATCCTGTTTGGTGCACCATCTCGTGGGCTACACGAAATCGCGCAGGATGAAGGGGTAAACTTGAATGACCTGTTGGATTTCGTGTTGAACACGGTGCCTGCGCAGGGAACTGAAACCGTGCGAACTGAGGAAGCCTTGTTTGTGACGCTTGCAGTCTTGAACGTTCAGTTTGACATTGAATGTTAAGTGTTGCCTCAATTTTTGTTTAAACGGTTTTAAGGAACTGTTCATCTGAGTTTGAAATCAAAAACCCGCTGGCTACCGCAACTAAAAATGACGAAATCATTAACACCCAAGGAAGCGCAAGTTCATAAGTTTCCAACGAACCCTGCACAATTACCAAATTTGTGATTAAAGGCGCAATCGTTGCTGAGATAGCCAATGCCTGCTTTCTCCGTGTAATTGCCATGGCGGCACCTGTGACCCCAAAAACAAACGAGGCTACCCCAAGGATTGCCAGTAACCCCCATTCAAACCCATGTATTACGCCTTCAACTCCAACTAGCCCCCAGTAAAGACTAACCGCGGAAGCCACCGCCAGCAGAACGCCTCCCAAAAACGGAAAATTCTCGTGTTTAACAAAAAGGGTTAAGCCCCTTGTTTTTCGGGTTGAAACCACCTTGAACGCCACTACGCCTCCTAAAATCGCGAAACCCACCAGTACACCAAGCAGCCATGCCACCCTGTTTGCGTTGTGAGCCAAACTGAATCCAGTGTGGGTCTTAGTCCAATTTTCCTGCGAAGCTTCGACATGAACGTACGCGGGGGAAAACAAGTTGGACACGTTGGCGGAATAAATCCCTGCGGTTGAGGTTTCTTTTGCGGGGACGCCGTTTATGGTCACGTTCTCGTTGTGGACTTTTTTGGGTAGAAACGTCTGGTTTGAATACGTGGCTGATTCTGGAAGAGTTAAGCCTTCTTCAGGTAGCAACAGATAGGTTACGTTAACAGAAACCCAAGTAGTCCCCAAATCGTCTGTGGCGAAGTTCACGAGCGCCACGTTGAAGGTGTCCCACCAAACAACAACCGATTCCGTCTGCAAACCGGAAAGCCCCGTATCTTTATCAACCACGGTAGTGTTCCATTCAACTCCTTCTTCAGTAACAAGCTTGACTGGTGTGAAAGTCAAGACTTCAGCAGTGGGGGAAGAATAGTTGAACGAGAAAAACCCGTTATTCGTGTTTATCTTCAGGCTGTCTATTGTTTCGTTTTTGCTGTTGGCTACTTGGATGGTGACGATTGCGTTTTCTATTGCTTGTCCTGTATTGTCGCCGTAGCTCCATTCTGCTTTGAACAAGAATGTCCACTTACTGTCCACGTGAGTGTAAAACGGTGAATCGGGCATTGTAGGGCTTACCGCGACCCAAGAGCCAGAAGCGGTTGCTTGAACTTGATTTAATGGAATAAAGGCGAACAAAAAAATGCATGGAAGAGCAATTAGTATGCACGCGGTCACACGTTTTCTCCGCTCTTTATCCTTAGCTCTCAAGGAGGACACCAAACCGTGAAGGTACCTGTTTCTGCTAAGTTCTAATAAACATTTTTTTTCCTCATCTATTATCCAGCCACTGGCTTGATGCTTTTCGCTGTAAGCGATGGCAACCTTTATGTTTGCCGCCCAACCTCTCCTGAGTTGATAATTGGAAATTCCATTTTTCAATTACCTGTCAAAGAATCGAGGTGAAATGTATGTCACAAAAAACAATGTTTGAAGCCAAATGCACTGAATGCGGCAAAATTGCAACTGTCCCGTTTAAGCCAACCGAAGGCAAACCCGTCTACTGCAAAGAATGTTTCGCAAAACACAACAACAGACCCCGCGCTGCCCCCAGAAACGTTCACGTTTCCGTCGGCAAAGAAGGTTGGGCAAGGCGTAGAGACAATGGGGCAACCCGAAAAGAAGATGAGCATGTAGGTTTCTTCCACAAGTTCACTCACGCACCTTAAAAGGGTTTTTAGCAAGGCAAGGCACTTTCTTATGCTGAGATGCCTTCATTTGGCTGTAAATCGTGAAGCTCGCTTCTGACCTCCCAAACAGGCTACGCTTAGGGACACAATAACGGGAGCAGAATCTCACGTTTCAGTTTTAACCTTTCTTAGACTTTTCTGGTTGAGCATCTTTTCTACAGAAGCAAGGGCTAAACTTTAGAGTATTATTCGCAAGACAAAAGCTAAAGCGCTTTTTAGGGTAATTCACGCGGTATCTTCATACATAACGGCTCAAATTGCATAGAACAACTGCCCTAATGTATGGATAAGTTTAAACCTAACCATGTGCGTATTGGGGTGTGCAAATCATGTTTGCACCGAATGTAACAGGAAGTGAAAAAGAGAATGTCATATCCAAGAGAGATGCACAAGGCTACCTGCTCTGACTGTGGAAAGGAATGTGAAGTTCCATTCAAACCAGACGGAAGCAGACCAGTTTATTGCCGCGAGTGCTACAGTAAACGAAGACCACCACGAAGATACTAAGCTAACAAGCTAATAGTTTACTTCGTTTAAGAAAATCTCCAAATTTTCATCTTATTTTTTACATCTTTTCCATGCAAGTATGATGTTGGTATTTCTTGCTATTTGGGTAAAGAATTTAAATGCCTGTCTGGTGAGTCTTTGTCTATGCGCTTTGACATCTTGATGCCAACGATACTTTTCCTTGTAACGCTTGTAGCTATGACTCTGGGGCGCAGAGCCGAATCCAAGCTTAAAGCAACTGTTGAAGACCGTGAATTCAAAAACCGCGATGTCGCCTTGATGGCGGCGATGATTGCAGTGGCTATTTCCATTGTGATGTTCATCCCAAGTTTAGCGCTTATCGCCCTCTTCATGTTCAGCTATTCTTCACTGCTGTTTACGGTTTCATATGCGTTTTCAGACCTCAAACCGCATTTAACCACGTTTTACTGTGTTGGCTTTATAGTCGTCGGCTTACTGGCTATAGCTGCAGCTTTTCTCGGTGTGGTGCCAGTGGACTTGCAGTTCTACGCAATACTTGCATTTGCCAGTTTTGCGGTGCTTGCGTTTTTTGCTTTAGCTTGTGCCCGACTGACACCTGAAACAAAGCAGAAGTGGTATCTGGCTGGGTTAGCGCCTGCCTTGTTTGTGTTGCTTTTTGCGTTTTTCAGCTCTACTTTTGTGTGGTTCCCGTATCTGTTGGATGTTTATGGCATAATTTTTGCTATGCTTATCGTGATTTACCTCAATAGTCTATTCACGTGGAAAACTACGTTTATCTTCGCAGCCGCCCTCACAGTTATGGATATGATTCTTGTCTGGGTCACCCAAACCATGGTTGTAGCGGCAGAACACATTTCTGGGCTGGGGCTGCCAGTTCTTGTGGCTTTCCCAACTATCCCTTTCATTACAACCCAAGAAGGAATCCTTCTGCTGCGACTGGGATTGGGCGACTTCTTCTTTGCAGGCATACTTTCCTCGCAAACAATGAAAAAATATGGTAGAAAAACCGCCATAATCTCAATTCTGACCATGAGCATATCGTTTGGAATCTTTGAGCTCATTTTGCTGAACCCAGAGTTGACTGCGGCGCTTCCAGTTCCCGCGCTGCCTGCAACTTTGCCGATTTTGCTGGGCTGGTTGCCCGTGGTTCTGGTGAAGATGGTTGCAGAACGGGGACAGAAACCAAAAGAACCAAAAGCGGAAATTATCCCGCCCCCAGAAACGCAACAGTAATCTCTTATTTTTTTTAAAAAAAAATCTTTATATTAATAAAGAAGGTTCTGTGCAATAAAAAATAAAATAAAGTGATTAATAAAAAATTAAAAAATGAAAAGGTTGGCGTTTAACCGAATAGAGCGCCTAATCCTTCGAGAGCTGCTTCTTCCTTGGCTTTGTCGTCTTCAACTTTCTTCTTCTTGTCTTCTGCTGGAGCTGCTGGTTTCTCTTCTGCTGGTGCAGCTGCTGGAGCTGCCGCCATCATGGTTGGAGCGGCTTTAATTGCTTCGTCGATGTTGACTTCGCTGAGGGAAGCAACAAGAGCCTTAACTTGAACTGCGTCAACGGTGACGCCTGCTGCGTTAAGGACTGAAGTAACGGTTTCTTCGTTAATTTCTTTACCTGCCTTGTGAAGGAGCATTGCTGCGTATATGTTTTCCATATCTTTTCACCTCTCTATTCGGGTATTTTAACCTTTTTCAGTTCACACCAACCAGTTTTCCACTTAAGAGGAGACAAGGGTTGTGCTTTACTGTGAATCGGATGGGCTATTGCCGTTAGGGAAAAGACCTATTCACTTAAGAACCTTTCGACCCAACCTCAAAAATGCGCAAGTCCCATAAACACTGTTCTTTGCAAAAGAAAAACCGCGTGCACCTCTCTAACTGCCCTTCGCTTTGAGTCATGAAGAAAACGTGAAAGAAGGGGGTTAAAGGGGTTAGTCCACACTGGGGTGATTTTCCAGCTGCCTATAACCCCTTCATGATGTATGTTCACTGTAACTTTCTGCATTTGCGTTGAAGGTAATGAAAACTGGCTGTTCTCTTTTCAGGCATACCCTATCATTCCCTGCGGGTTTTATCGGCTTTTTGCATATAAGAGTTAGGTTGAAAATCCCGTTCTGGAAGATACGGTTCCTGTTGGACTCGCGCGCCGTATGATTGAGCTGATTGTTGTCTAAAAGAGGAAAAAATGAAGTTAACCCTAACTGATTAGGCAATTTTATCAGAAAAACCTATAGGTACAAACGCGAAAGTAAAGTCAAAACTGGTTGTTGTGTGACATGGCGAAACCTTGGTATGCATCAAAAACAGAAGAGGTGCTCAAAGAGCTTCATACTAGCTCAGATGGATTAACCCCTGAAGAAGCAAAAAACCGCTTAGCAACATACGGCGCCAACGAGCTAAAAAAAGAAAAAGGCACCTCTCCTATCAAGCTGTTTCTGTCGCAATTCACTGATGTACTTATGATTATTTTGTTAATCGCCACAGGTCTTTCACTAGTCGTAGGCGAAACCATTGACGCCCTGATAATTTTAGCTATAGTCATTGCTAGTGCTGCCTTAGGTTTCTCACAAGAATATCGTAGCGAAAAAGCAGTTGAGGCACTTAAAAAAATGGTTGCACCCACTGCCATCGTGTTACGTAACGGCAAAGAAAACAGCGTTCCAGCCAGTGAACTTGTCCCTGGTGACGTAATTCTCCTATACACGGGAGACAAGATCCCTGCGGATGCACGTTTGCTTGAAGTTCACAATCTTAAAATTGATGAGGCCGCCTTAACGGGTGAATCTGCTCCTGTGGACAAAACGGTTAAGGCTTTAGCGGAGGATACCCCGCTTAATGACCGTCGCAACTTGGTTTTTTCCGGCACAGTTGTGGTTTATGGTAGAGCAAAGGCTGTTGTTGCCACAACCGGAATGAAAACTGAGTTCGGGAAAATCGCTGAGATGGTGCAGACTACCCGTCAAGAGAAGACCCCTCTGGAACTGCGGATGGCAAGTGTCGGTAAATGGATAGGCGTTTTCGCGGTCATAATCTGCGTTGGCGTGGGAACAGTCGGTATAGTTATTGAGCAGCGTCCAGTGCTGGACATGGTTTTGTGGGCTGTCAGTCTCGCGGTGGCTGCGGTTCCTGAGGCGTTGCCCGCTATTGTCACTGGCGCGTTGGCTATCGGTATGTACCGTATGGCAAGAGTGAACACCATCGTGAAGCGGCTGCCAGCAGTTGAAACGTTAGGCAGCACAAGCGTAATCTGCTCGGACAAAACTGGAACCATGACAAAAGGCGAAATGACGGTCCAACGCATTTACACTAACAACACCGCCCTCAAAGTAACTGGTGTCGGTTACGCTCCAGAGGGAGACTTCCAACTTGAAGACAAAGTAATCGCTCCTGACGATCAGCTAAAGACACTCCTAGGCGTAGCCTCCCTATGCAACGACTCCAGCTTGGAGAAGGACCCCAAATCCGATAAGTGGGTAATAAAAGGCGACCCCACGGAAGGCGCTTTAGTCGTAACCGCCGCAAAGGCAGGTCTCTGGAAAGCGGAGTTGGATAAGCAGGAACCCCGAATCGCCGAGATTCCGTTCTCCTCTGAACGAAAACGCATGACCACGGTGCATACGGCAGAGAAACAGAAAGTCGCCTACATGAAAGGCGCTCCTGAAGTGGTGCTTCAGAAATGCAGCAAGATTCTTCTCGACGGCAAAGTGCAGAAGCTAACTGACGAAAACAAAACTGAACTGCTGAAAGTCACCGAAGCGATGGCGCTGCAGGCACTACGAAACTTGGGTTTCGCCTACAAAGAACTGCCTTCAAGCATGGATAGTTTTGATGAATCCATCGAAGCGGACTTCGTTTTCGTCGGAATCATGGGCATGATTGACCCTCCCAGAGGCGAAGTCAAAGACGCCATCAGCCTGTGCCGAAGCGCCGGTATCCGTGTCGTCATGATAACCGGTGACCATAAACTCACCGCAACCGCAGTTGCTAAAGCGCTCAATTTAATCGGCGAAAACCAGGAAACAAACAAGGTCTTAACAGGCACTGAACTCGAAGCTATGAGCGACGAGCAGTTAACCGCGGTAGTTGAGGACGTTGCGATCTACGCCCGTGTTGCCCCTGAGCATAAGTCACGCATAGTCAAAGCATGGAAAGCAAGAGACCAAGTTGTCGCCATGACAGGTGACGGCGTAAACGACGCGCCCGCCCTTAAGATGAGTGACATAGGCGTCTCCATGGGTATCACAGGAACCGAAGTCACCAAAGAAGCCTCAGACATGGTGTTAGCAGACGACAACTTCGCCTCCATCGTGAAAGCCGTCAAAGAAGGCAGAGAAATCTACGAAAACATCAAGAAGTACCTGACTTTCCTGCTACAATGCAACATCATGGAAATCCTAGTTATGTTCGTTGCAGTGGTTTCCGTGCCTTACTTGGCGTCTCTGTTTGCTCCCGGCGCAGAGGCTGCTGCAGTAAGCGAAGCGGCTATTGCTTTGACTGCGGTACAGCTTCTTTGGATTAACTTAGTCACTGATGGTTTGCCCGCTATAGCTTTAGGTGTAGACCCAGGCGACCCAGATTTAATGGAGCGTAAACCACGCAGACCCAAAGAAAGCGTATTCACCAGAGACGTGAAAACGTACTTGATCGTGACGCCCGCAATAACCAGTGTGTTACTGCTGTTTGCGTTCTTCAGCAATCAGCCTTGGATAGGTGCAGAAAATCTGTTGGCTGCAAGAACCCAGCTCTTCACTGCCATGGTTGTGGTGGAGTTAGCCATTGCCCTTTCGGCGCGTTCACTGAAGTACCCTGTCTTCCAAGTGGGCTTGTTCAAGAACAAGTACCTGTGGTATGCAATACTTTCGTCGTTTGCGCTACAGCTGTTTGTCTTCTACGTACCTGGCGTTCAAGCAATCTTCGACGTGGGCACTCCTGGATTAATGGAGTGGGGCATGGCTTTCCTGTACGCTGGCATAGTGTTCGCTGCCTTGGAACTCGGCAAATACTTTACAAGTAGACGAAGGAAGAATTAGCCCGTTTAGAAAGGGTTATATGGGAAAACGCTGAACAAACGTCAAAAACATTACAAACTGATGCGACGTGAAAAAATGAGTGAAAAACTGACTAAACTGGCAAATCCTGCACCTCTTGGGCTGCTGGGTTTCGGCGTAACCACTGTCCTGCTGAACCTGCACAACGCTGGCTTATTCCCGCTGGACACGATGATACTGGCGATGGGCATAGCTTACGGTGGCTTAGCACAAGTCATCGTGGGCATAATGGAGTTCCGAAAAGGCAACACCTTCGGCACCGTGGCATTTACCTCCTACGGTTTGTTCTGGTGGAGCCTAGTCGCCCTCCTGCTTCTGCCAAAAGTCACCTTCTTAACGGGACTTAACCAGCCAACCGAAACCGCCATGGCAGCATACTTCTTCATGTGGGGACTGTTCACCTTAGCAATGTTCTTTGGAACGCTGAAAACAAACCGTGCACTACAGTTCGTGTTTGCAAGCTTAGCTCTACTGTTCTTCATGCTGATGGCAAGGGATTTAACTGGAAACGCAATGTTGGCTACAATAACTGGCATCGAAGGCGTCATCTGCGGTTCAAGCGCCGTCTACTTAGCAATTGCAGAAGTGCTAAACGAAGCGCATAACAGAACTGTTCTGCCAATTTGCCCCGTAAAGTAAGCAGTCATCTGCCGCTTCACTTTTTCTTTTTTCCAAACCCACCGATACCTAACTCATAAACGCAGAGTATCCAACAACAGCACTCTTTCCTCTTGAGCTGTATGAAAAAAGGGACAACGTTAAATTCCCGCAAACTTATGCTTTAAGTTATGAAAAAAGTAGCCTTCATTTCGGGGCCAATCCACGGCATGGAGACCCAGCAGGAATACCGCGAAATCATCAGCGAAATTTGCAACCGTTTAGGTTTTGAAGTTATTGACCCGTGGCGTCGCGAAAAAGTTCTCTACAATCGGGAGGCGCCTTGCTGGTGGGATAAGGTTCCCGCGGAGGGCTTTGTGCAGAGGGATTTGGAAGACGCTGACCGCTGTGACTTGATGATTGTGTATTTGCCTAAGCTTTCAGCGGGGGCATGCATGGAGTTGTTTTATGCGAGGCGGAAAGGCAAAAAAGTTGTCGTGGTTTCGGACCTCTGTTTGAGCCCTTGGATTGTCGTACACTCAGATGCGGTGCTGAAGGGATTTGGCGAGCTTGAAGCTGCCCTTAAACAGTTGATGCCTCACCTTTAACGCCTATTTCTTCTGTATGGTCGCATGTGAGTTCTCCTGTTTTGTAGCAAAATTTAAAAATTTAAACGGCGAATATACTATAGTAGGCTTTTAAGAGGCTTTTTATTGGAAAAAAACGCGGCTACTTTTGGTTCTATCCGTTTTTTGCAGAAAAACAGCATAATCGATTCAGAAGGTATCCTTAACGTAGCTAAACAAGTCCTCGCCGAAAAAGAAAAAGAAAACGCTCAGCAAATCCAAGAAGAAATCGAACGGACAAAAAGTCGACATTTTTTCTATAAGCTCGAAAACAGGGCGCCAAGGTTTCTCGTGAAGAGGGTGCAGCCTTTTTTCAGTTCGCCCGAAAAAGTGCTGGACTTGGTGGATTTTAACTACAACAAGATGATTTGCCTAAACTTTCTTAATTACTGTTTGGAAAACGCCAAGCAGCTTCGTTTTGACCTTGACTTGTTTGAAGCCGAAGCCGATAAGCAACTGCTGCTTGAGTACATATGGAATAATATTTATGTTGCAGTATCCAGCAATTATCCCCCAAAAAACCCCGTCAACAAGGAATACCGCCAAAAATACGACAGTTTCCGCAAAAACATCCACAAAAAAGGCGATGCCTACATCCTCACAGCAGGGAATCAGACGTATGCTCTTCCACTTCATCATTTTGAAGAGGTAGTTTTTTTCCACAAATACGGCACAGGGGAACTGCCCGTTGAGGTTAAAGATACCTTAGCCGACACAGACTTCATCGATGCGGGGGCATTCATCGGCGACACCGCCTTAATTCTCAACGAACTAAATCCCCACAGAATTTACTCCTTTGAACCCTGCGCTGAACAACTCGCCCTTTTAGAAAAAACGCTCAAGATGAATAAACTGACAAACGTGGTTCCTGTGCGTTCAGCGCTCGGCAACCAAAAATGCAGCTCGAAACTGTTCTTGTTGGAGACTGCTTCTTTTCTCACTAACGACGGCGAAGGCGGCGAGGAGGTGCCTGTGACCACCATTGATTCCTTCAGGGAACAAAACGGGTTGGACGTTGGGCTGATAAAGATGGACATTGAAGGGTCAGAGTTTAAAGCCGTACAAGGCGCTGAAAAAACAATAAAAACGGACAAGCCTGTCCTGATTATTTCCCTTTACCACACGGGTAGGGACTTTTTTGAGGTACCTCCGCTACTTAAGAAGTGGGTGCCCTCTTACCATTTCAGGTTTTTAAGTTTACATAAAGGAGTTCCGATACTGGAGAGAGTTCTGCTTGCCTACTGACGCAACTAGAAAACTTGTTTATGGCAATCTTTATCTGTTCAATTCTTCAGAGGATTTAATGAGCGTGTTTAATTTTGGAGGAAACAACTCATCGAGTTATTAGAAAAAATTTTGACACTGAAATGCGAATTGAAGGCAAACAGTTGCCCCTAAACCACATGATGCAGGAAACCCTCGGCAACATCATCACGGCGTTCTCTAAAACCCTCAAAGGCACAGACGGCACGCCTGAATTTGTGGAGGTCAAAATCCGAAAGCGCCATCACCCCGTAGACGTTGACGCCCATACATATCCATAACCAAAAACGTACCTAACGTTCCCAACGGGTAATTCGTGTCTGGGAATAATTTTTCCTAATCTTTAACCGCGTTTAGACTAAACCTGTTTTGGGAGAAGTGAACCGCCTTTTTTCACATACACCAAAAATCCTCGTCTACCTACATAAAAGAAACTGAAATGGCTTTCGAAAAGCCTCTGGATGAAAAAAATCCAATGTACGTCGAGAACCTCAGCGATAAGAAGGAATGGGAAGAGTTTATGGAGACCTGCCCAAACGCCACTTTTTACCACACTCCCCAATGGCGGCAGGTGCTGGAACACACGTTTACGCGTCCGCTTTACTTGGCAGTCCGAAACAAAAACGGCAAACTCGTCGCTGTTTGCCCCGGGTTTATTCTGGAATCAGGGATTGTAAAAATGTACCATTCAACGCCTTTTTCAGACTATTCTGGTCCCGTAATCGCTAACGACTGTTATGCTTCTGCCGCTCAGGCTTTGCTTAGCCATCTTCAAAACTACTGCGTCCGCGAAGGCATAGCGTATGCGAAAACCTGTTTGATGGAAAACGATTCCAAACGTATCTGGCAATACGCAACTAAATACGTAGACCCGAACGTGGGTGTCGTGGAAATTGATCTCAACGAGTGCTCTTCGGCTTTCATCTGGAATAGCGTGTTTTCTGCGCGCATGCGAAGAGACCTTAGACAGGTGGAAAAAAAGGGGTTCCAAGTTAGGCAAGCAACAACTAAATCCGACTTCAACGCCTTCTACCGTTTGTACGCGTTGAACATGCAGAGTATTGGTGGTGCTCCTTTTCCGTACGCGTTTATGGAGAACATGTGGCGGCTGCTTTATCCCGTAAACATGCGGATTTGGCTTATCGGGAAGGAGAAGCCAGTGGCTGGACCCGCGGTTTTCAAATACGGAAGGGGAACCTACGGCGCTTATGTGGGACTGGACCGAGCAGGTTCTGGTCGCTTCGCGGTTGTTCCTTACCTGATGTATCATGAACTCAAGAAGGCAGAAGAGGAAGGCTACAAGCTTGTTTCTTTAGGCTCAACACCCCGAGACCCCAACGGGGCGCATTATCTGCAGAAAATAAGGCTGGGCGGTTCATACCGTAACCAGATAACAACGTGGCTTCCCTTCAACAGCACAGGACACATGCTAGTTCTGGGCAGAAACCGCGCGGTTACCGCTTGGAAGAACATACGGAAATATCTGCCGCAGGACATCAACCAAGCACTGGAAAAGAGACTCGCAATATTTTAGGAACGATTGTTGAGAGCCGTAACCTTGGGCGTGTAAAAAACTCTTAACGGCTGACGCTTCCAGTAAAAAGCGATGCATTATGCTCAGTGGCATCTACGCACTAATCGTCCGCCTAACCGAAGACACCGTAGTCAACGGTGGCGCCAAAGGTAAGCTTTCCTTCATTAAAGGCACGTACGTTTATGTTGGCTCCGCCCAAACTAACCTTGAACAGCGGGTAAAGCGGCACCTGCTAAAAGACAAGCGGCTCTTTTGGCACATAGATTACCTGCTGGACAGCCCTGCCGCAAACGTCGTGGAAGTGCTCTACCTGCAGGGCGATAAGGCAGTGGAATGCGCAGTTGCCCAAGAAATCAGCAAACAAGGTGACCCAATAGACGGTTTCGGATGCTCCGACTGCAACTGCAAAAGCCATCTTTTCCGCGTTGTTACCTGCTCTTTTTTGAGAGAGCGGATGGAGCCGTTAGATTTGAAGCCTTAAGTTAGTCTTTGAGGGTTTTTTTGAATTCTTCCAGTTTTCTAGTATTTACAATATCTTTGGCGGTTGCCCAGCCTCTTCTAGCTTGCGCTATACCCAACTCCAAGTAGTGCAGATGAGCGATGCTGTGGGCGTCGCTGCTTATTCCAAGCTTGACGCCCGCCTGAACTGCTTTTCTTATGTGTTCATCGTGCAGGTCTAGTCGTTCAGGGTACGAGTCGATGTCCAGAATTGTCCCGCTTTCCTTTGCCGCTTCCATGAGTCTGTCCATGTCGAGTTGAATGGCGTCTCTTTTATGCAACTCTCTTGTTGTGGGGTGCAGCAGGATGTCGATGTTTGAGTTCTCAACAGCTTTCAAGACTCTTTTCGTCATCTCTTCCTTGTCTAAGTCAAAATACGAGTGTACCGCAGCACAGCCAACATCCAACTCCTCTAACGCATCATCGGAAATATCCACGGAGCCGTCTTTGAGTATGTTCAACTCGACTCCCTGTAGCACCGTGATGCCCTCAAGCTGCCCATTAACTTGGTCGATTTCTTTGCGTTGCTTGCGCAACCCTTCCTCGTCTAACCCGCCCGTCATTGCAAGCGCCTTAGAGTGGTCCGTAATCACAATGTACTCCAACCCGCTTTCAAGGGAATGCTCAGCCATCTCCCGAATCGAATTCGCGCCGTCCGTCCACTTCGAATGCACCTGCAAATCCCCCCCTCAAATCCCCGTAACCGATTAGGTTTTGCAACTGGTTTTTCTGTGCAGCCTCAATTTCACCCGTGTTTTCTCTAAGTTCAGGGGGAATCCACTGCAGCCCCAACTTCTCATAAACTTCTTTCTCACTTTCTCCTGCAATCTGCTTTTCTTCTTCGAAAATGCCGTATTCGCTCAATTTCCAGTTTTTGCTTATGGCAATTTTCCGCAGAGCGATGTTGTGGTCTTTGTTTCCTGTGAAGTATTGCAGGGCAGAGCCGAAGCTTTTCTGGGGCAAGATGCGGATGTCCGCGTTTATGCCTGTGTTCAGCTTCACAGACGATTTCGTGGTGCCTTTACCGATGACTTGCACGACTTCTGGCATGGAAACAAAAAAATCCGCCACCTTCACGGGGTCATCTGAAACGACCAAAAAGTCCGCGTCACCGATTGTTTCCTTCATGCGCCGAACCGAACCCGACGGCATAACAGTCTTCACTTCAGACAAAGCCCGCAACCGTTCCTCAATGCTACGAATAAGAGGCAATGTGAAGCCAAGGAGGTATCTGCCGCGGCTTTTCCTCGCAAACTCTGTGCTTCGAAGCAGGTTCTGTTCGGTTTTCTCTTTGAAGTGGGGCAGCTTGCTGATTTGGTGGGTTTTGGCGGCTTTTTCCAAGTCGTCGATGTTTCGGATTTTGAGTTTTTCCCACAGAACCTTGATGGTTTGGGGTCCCAGACCTTCGATGCCTTGGAAACTGTCAAGGTCCACGGGAACCCTCTGGGTTAGCTCTTGGTAATATTGAAGCTTGTTCGTTTGAACGAGATCCTCTATTTTCTCGGCTATGCTTGCGCCTACGTTGGGGATTTTGGTTAAGGCTTTAACGCCTCCTTTCTGGTAGATGTTCTCAACGTCTTCTTCTAAGGCTTCAATGGATATGGCGGCTTTCTCGTATGCTCTGGGCTTGAATTGGACGTCGTCCATGTCCAGCAGGATGGAGATGTTTCTGAAAATTCGGGCAACTTCAAAATTTTTCATAACCCTACCACATCCAACGCGTCTGGGATTTGGCGTAACACTCCTTATGTTCCCCACGAAGGAAAGTGCTCTACTCAAGTACATTTAGACGCTCTTACTAAACAAGGGCATTAGGGCGATTTTTCCACCAAAGCAAGCGGCAAAAAAGAGGCGCGAAGAATGCGGTGGGAGAAAAACTTATCGCTGCTTAAGTCGGAGCAAAGCCTTCAAAACTATGCTTTACAAGCAGATTTCAATAGCAACAAAAAATGCCGCAAACACTACAAAACATAATGAAAAGGCAAATATTCTAAATAATAAAAAGTAACAAAAAATCATTAATTTGTTTCTGCAAACAAATTTACATTAACAAAAAAACGCCTCTTCCAAGGCACCCGACACGCCACGTATATACCTACATGTCTATCCTATGTTAACAATACATAAGTACCTGTTATGGTGAATCATTTATTTTGAGGATATTAACATGTCTGAACGATTTGCCAAAAAATGGGAAAATAAAAAGAAGGATGGAAGAACATACGGTGATGCGCTACGGGAAGCAACACCACTAAAGCCCCGCTTAGACGCCGCCGTAAAAAAAATTGATATGCAAATTAGCCGTCTAGATCAAACCAACGATAGATTTACTCAAAAAGACAAGGCGCTTTTCGCTAAACTTGTAGACGCCTACACAAAACATGATCAATCTCGTGCCAACATGTACGCCAATGAACTTGCGGAAGTCCACAAAATGGCGAAACTCACCATGAACGCCCGGTTGGCATTAGACCAAGTTTCGTTGAGAATTAAGACTGTATCAGAATTTGGCGACATCGTAACCACACTAGGTCCAGCCATCGGTGTCCTGCGCAGCGTTAATGTTGGAATGTGCAGCGTACTTCCTGAAGCAGAAAACGAACTTGGTAACATTGGCGACATGCTTAGCGGCTTAATGTTTGAAGCAGGTTCAGGCTCGGGAACGTTTCTGAACTTCAACACCGTAAACGATGACGCATCTAAAATCCTCGCAGAAGCAGCTACTGTTGCAGAGCAAAGAGTAAGCGCCAACTTCCCCGACCTACCCTCGGGAATGTCTACAGGCGCAACGGATGGACGGTCAAGAACCTAAACCCATTCTTTTAGGGTTTACCTTTCCCAACTTTCCTTTTTTCTTGCCCCATTAGATTGTGTTGCCACATGATTTTGCTGCGTTCACCCTCTACAGTGCGTTCCCTGCGCCCCGTCAACTCCTCCACATCAATCACGACGCAGCAGCATTCGCGAAGGCGTTTGCGGTCCCATAGTCTGCCGCCTTCCTCCACGGGTTTACGGTAAATTTCTTTATATTTCGCGTGTAGCGCCTGAAAGAACTGCCAAATCATCTCCTCATCCTGCTCTACATGCGCAGTGCCCGTGGCGACTACGCTGTCATAGTCCAAATGGCAGGGTGCGTCGTAGTGGTAGCTGACTTCTCCGCTGTACTCGTCTACTTCAAAGCAGCACCGTGGGTTTTGGGCGATGAGTTCCAATTTTTTGCCTTCCCAAGTACAGTGGAACCCAATTTTGCCATTCAAGTACGCAAAATTCAGGGGAATAACGTAGGGTGTTGCGCCGTCGCTGAGCCCAAGCCTGCCGACTTCTGCGCGGTTAAGGATTTGTTCCATTATGGATAGTCCGCTTTGGGTAAGCTCTTTTTTCTTCAAACAAGGGCACGCTCCAACGGGTTATGGTTTATTGTCTTGAAAAAGTTGTATAAGGTTTGCGAGAGAAAACGTTTAAGCTAAAGTTTAGAACACCCCCCAAGCAAAGAACGTGGCTTTTTTAACCTAAAATGCTCAGAAGGGCAGGTTTGTTCTAAGAATTGGACGATTATGAACAGTTTGTACTAAAAACTTATATGGTAAATGGAATACTAACGGGTGGAGACGCTTAACGGAAATGTTGCCCTCAAATAATGCGGTGGATAGCTGGATTTACCAAGTTGGAATGAGCCATTCAGGGAGCACTGGTACAGAAAAGAGGTATAGACTTAGTTTTGAACGGTTCTGCGCCTCGGTTGGAAAGACGGCTGAAGAAATCATTGAGGACTACGAGAAGCTTCCAGAAAAGACGTTTAAAAGGTTTTATGCTCAAGCAATTGTAGCCCACATGGTTGAACTTAAGAATTATAATTGTGCTTCTGGCTCAATAGCTACGGCGTTGAACTCAATTCGTTCGTTCTTCAAGTACAATAGTTTACCGTTGAACTTCATTCCTGCAGTGAGGGTAGAGGTTGAAAATCATAACAGAGACATTCAGAATCAAGAGATTGCAGAAATTTTGAGGAATTCTGACTTTAGAGAACGTGCTTTTTTCAGCTTAGTTGCCCAGACTGGACTTAGACCCGACACGCTTACAAAGCTTAAAATCGGGGATTTTGAGGACATACTTGAAAGCTACACGCCCATACCTTGTTTGATTAAAGTTGGAAAACAAGCGACAAAGGGAAAATATGACGATTATTTCACGTTTGCTCCAAAAGAAAGCGTCACGTACTTAAAAGAATACTTCAAGACAAGAAAACAAACGCTAACTGAGGATAGTTATGTTTTCGCAATGTATACTGATGAGAATAAACCAGTGAGACCAGGCGTCTTCAGTCATTTGTTTAGACGAATAGTTATGAAACTGCAAAAGCAGAATGTTTTGAGTTTTAAGACAAATAGAAAAGCCATATCGATAGAAACCAAAAATCACAAACCGCTAAGGAATTGTGTAACAAGAAATGAACTTAGGCTTTACAATTTGAGAAAATTCTTTCGGAAGTATGCAGGTCAAGCAGGTCCAGATTTTGTTAATTTTTGGATGGGTCATCTTTCATCTTTAGGTGTTGACCTTCACTATTTTAGCCGAGATGTTAAGCATCATAGGCAGATTTTCAAGGAAAAGGCAATGCCGTTTCTCAGACTGGAAACAGCAACTCCGACTGAAGCTGAAAAGCAAATAGCAGACTTACGGAAGCAGCTTGAAAACAAAAGTGAACGGCTTGAAACATTGGAAACAAGAATTGCTAAGTTGGAACCTTTAGTTAAACTGTTGGAAAAAAATCCTGATACTATGAGCCTATTTGTAAGGACGTGGCTTGAAAAAGAAGAAAATATTGAAGAAGCCAAAGCAAAATGGAATCAACAGGACTATAAAAAGAAATTTAATGTTGAACTTACTCAAGAACAGATAGATATTTTGCAATCAGCTACGGATGATGCCAGTCTTGACCTTGCCAAAGCGTTACAAAAGGCTTTGAACCTAACAATTAAGGATTTAGCTAAAAAATCAGATTAATTAAATTGCAAATATAATGATGAAGGCATTCTAAATGAAGTTGGAAATAGAACTTGTTCCCTCAACTGTTTGGTATTCTTCACTTTATCAGTTACTTCCCAAAGAAGTGTGGAATAAAATTCGCAATAGTATCATTCTTGAACGTGGTCGAAAATGCCAAGTTTGTGGTGAAACCATGGGCGTAATGAACTTACACGAAATTTGGAGCTATGACGATATGAATCACATTCAGAAACTTGAGGGGTTTGTTCTTCTTTGTAGGATGTGTCATAATGTAAAGCATATTGGTTTGTCAGGAATGCGGGCAATGAAAGGCGAGTTAAATTTCGAAGATGTAAGTAGGCATTTCTGTAAGGTAAATGGCTGCTCAAAAGCAGTGTTTGAAAAGCACAAAGCTACCGCCTTTGAGATTTGGAGGCTTCGTTCTCAACATCAATGGATGCAAAACTTTGGGGAATATGCACAATACCTGCGGCAATAATTTTTAGTTCAAGATTCTCTCTGAAGTTAAGAAAAAAATAAAAAGGGTTCGTTTACTTAAAATGTTTTAGTAAATTGCGATATTCCTTTTTCAACTGTTTTCGCCATTTTTCGTTGTTTCTTTTTATGCACTTTATCCATTCTAAATGGTCATCTTCAGACAACCATTCAGTTGTGGTTTGTTGTGTGTTTAGGTCAAATATTTGTACGTAATATCTTCCGTCTTTTGCTCTGAATAGCTCGGCGTATCGGTCACCAAAGTAACAGAGACCAGAAACTATTGGCTCCATTTTGTATTTTCCTCAAAAATAGGTTAATTTTTTGGTATTTAAGTAAAAGGTAGTATAAGTAGTAGTAGTATAAGTAGAAACGACGCTGTTAAGTTAAACCTGCCTCACTATTTTTTCTCTCGTGCTTTCTGAATGTTTTTAAGGATTGTTTCACACAAATTGTTGAATCATGAGGATAAGTGTCTTCTTTGATTTGCTTCTGTAAGTCTTTTTCAATACTGTCGAGGGTTTCCTTTGAAGGCTTAATCGAATAATCACTGGAAGCAAGTGAAAAATCTAATTCACCTTCGTTATTTTTCTCAAGTGTTAATAACTTATCAAGGTCAAACATCACTAAGCCTCTGCAAATCAATTTGTTAGCTGAAGTCCTATATTACATTTGTTAATCACAATTGCTAACTTTGAGAGACAAAACCGATATAGAAAAGTGTGGTTGACCTGCTAATCGAGAGAGGCATTATTACTGAAGAGGACTGTGAGAAGGCACATTAAGCAACGAGTCAGGATAAAAATTAATTTATTAATCCATCTCTTTTCCCAAATAGACTAATCCCGCTGCCAAGAAAGCTAAAATGCTTATTGGAATGGCATTACTTGGCACTTGATAGTTAAAACAAAAGTAAATGAACCAAGTTATGTCAAGAACGCAGATAATTAGCCCGATTATGATTAGTATCCACTTCATAGTAGTCTATAACATTTTAAGCCAAGGTCGTATCTTAAATTTTCGGTAGTACCTTAAAAATAATAGTAGAAACATTTTGTTAACTCTCAAAGACATGATGCCGTTTTATGCATAGACAAAGGAATTGTGGGAACGCGGGGGGAGAAGAAAATCAAGCAAAAAGACTACGCGAGCGACCGTAAAAAACCTGGGGGAGCGAGCAAAAGCCCAAATGGGTACAGAAGTAGTATTTAAATTAGTAAGTCAGTCTGACTTAGTATTTTATTAAGGTTTTTTCCAAAACGTTTTTTTAATGAGGGGCTTGACCAATGACTGCTGATTTTGCTCGTGCTGCCGATTACACCGACCCTCAAGGTGACGAGTTTGAATTAATAAATGGAAGGCTTTTTCCTAAGCGTTATTTTATGCCTGACGGCAAAATTTACGTCGTTCAGAAAATTAGGGGAGAGAAAAAGCTTGTTTCCTTTGGAAGAAGTCTTTTTGAGCCTCTTTCTGTCTATCGCAAAGACCGATTTAGTCCCAAACAGAAACGTCATTTTATGCGTCTAAAAAGTGGGATGACTTTGGGAGAACATAAACGGGAAAGGCTTTGTTTTATGACCCTTTCCACCCAATATGACGTAAAAAGAGACCGATTTGGTAAAAGAATGGTAGACTTAAACGGTCGCAGTGTTCCAGAACGCCCAGAAGAACGAAAAGAGAAAATAAAATTCATGAATTATGCGTTTACAAAATTAAAACAGCAAATTGAATATTATTTGACACAGCAAACATATGAGAAATATTGTCGAAAAACTCATCGCGAACCCTACGCTCGTATTGGAAAGTTCAAGAAAAAAGCCGTCAAATACCCAAAATTGTGGCAGAGGTGTCGTTTTAAATTCAAGTATTTTAAGGTGAAGACTGATGAAGGTGGTGGCGTTATGCATATAGTTTTTCGCAAAGGTTACAATGTGCCCAAAGTTCCTTTTCAATGGCTTAGTGATAAATGGGCGGCAATTTGGGGTTCTCCCCGCGTAAACATATCTCAGATCAAAGTTAGAAGTGCATCAAGGCTTAGTATGTATATGGTCGGTCAATATTTTGCAAAACAGCCTGTGCTCCGAATGAGTTATGGGCGCCAATGGGTCTGTGAAGGCTTTAAAAAATCCTTTTCCCACATAGCAGACGTTTATGGATTTAAAAGGGCGAAGGAAATTTGGGATAAAAACCTAAAAAGTGGGTTTCTGCCAACAGGAAAAATAGGTAGGCAGACCCGTTTTGATTGGCGAGATAAACCTTGTCCGAAAAACTGTAGTCGTAAAGGTATCTGCTCTTTTGGAGATAACTGCCATTGTCATGCTGTGTCTAAGAAATTACCCAGAAAAGAGCAGGGCGTAGTAGGGTTCTATGTGCCTAAAACAGTTCAAACCTTGGTTGATTCGCCTAAATACCTTGAAATTGTAGACGGCTTGAATATGGTTTATACGATATTTACCAAAAGGCGTATGAAGTCGCAGAAGAAACTGCCCGATTGGAAGAAACAAGAAGGGGGCGAGTTGGAATCGATTTATGAAAAAACCAGTAGATATCGTTTTGAACCTCAGAAGAAAAACTTTGTTCCTTGGATAAGGCCCGATTCGCCTTATCCAGACTTCTTTAGACGTTGGCGGATAGAACACGGTTACGAGTAAACGGTTCTGGACAGCAGACTGATTGGTGACCGCGTTGATCTGATATATAAATTGGTATGTCAGTCTGACTTATGGGTTTAAATTTGGCTTTTTTCTTGTGTTCTTTTAGTGGTTTGGTGACATCGAAAAGTTGAGTAGTAGCAGCTTTTGATGCTGAGTGCACCACTAAACCACTCTTCCAAATTTTTAAGACCCGATTTTAAAAGCCAGTCAGTGAACTTGGCTTTTTTTCTGACATTCCGTCTTAATGTAGTGCGCGCCGATAAGGGAGCGCCGCGGCAACCACGGCAAGGGACTTTTTGCTTGCAAAAAGTACGAGCTCCGCGCAGGATGGGGTATGAAATGCACACTTGACGGGCACCCGAACAGAGCCCTCTTGGGGCTTCTGTAGTGTGCATTTCCCCCCTCTTGCGCGGCTCGCGCTTGCCTGATGCCGAGGCGCTTCCCATAAAGGCGTGCTTAACCCGGGGCGAGGGAGCGAAGCGACCGAGCCCAGTAGCGCCGCGCGGGTAGCGCGGCGCCTTTCCTTGTCAACATAATAACAAAATATCAGATTCAGCTAAAAGCAACTACTGCAAAGCAACTACTGCAAACAGAAGCCCAAGAAGCAGAAAGACAAGATAGAGCATAAAGCGAAACGAAAAACCAAGCTTAAGATGAAAAAATTTGAGGAAAACCGCTCAAGAAATTGCAGAAGAAAGTCCAACGCTTGTGCCATCAGAACCTAAAGCTTAGGCTAAAAAGCCTTATTCTCTTTTCTTTTTCGTTAACCAAGCTAGTTAACGTGAAAACTACAATTCAACTCGTGTTATCATTCAGTGTCAACTTGTTTTTTATTACTCAAGGCGCACGGGATGGTTGTCGCAGTACCGCCATTTCTTCAGTGACAGTTAGTTCAAACTTCATTTTGTCTGAATAAGCGAACGATTGGTTTTAAACTAAATCTGACCAAGGCGCGCATATCGTTATTACGTGAAATTATTCTAGCTATTGGAGGGCTTAAAAAATAATACAAGATAATAAAATATTTCCCGATTAGATTCGGACTCATTTTTAAGTCTCTAAATTGCCTTAGGATATTAATTTCTGGAGCCATGGGTGTTCCATAGGCAGCGGTGGCAATAAAACAATTCGAACTTGTTGAATCGGAATAACTGCTAGAAAATTCTTTAGCATTTTTTGCGAGATTTACTACAGGGGCGTCGAGTATGTGATATTGATTCAATCGCTCAATATCTTCTTGAGTCATTTTTTGATATCTTAGTTGATTTGGGACATTAACATCATAAAACCTCAACGTATTCGTTGTCCTAACCGTATTCTGCATGTCTAAAATTAGTTGAATAGTGTGGGCGGCTAAACCGCCGTCATATTCATGTTCTAGCCAATTTTTCCAATCAAGGATCGTCCTTTCTTCAAAACTAATTTGCCCTCTAGCATATAAGTTATTATTGCCCAAATTCTTGAATAAAGTATCATTTAATACTGCTTCATATGCAAAATTAGTTCTTACCACTTCTGGTTGAGTTTCACGTAATCTTTGCAATCCTTCATTGTACTCAATTTCTGAAATTTCGCCCAAAACATATCTTCTCTCTAACTCCTTTTTTACGTTATCTTTTACTGATATTCGGATGTCTTTTCTCTCTGATGACATAATATTGCGCCAATAACAATGCTTAGAATAAGGTAAATGTTTCCTAATAACTGTTTTTAATGGTTAGTACCGTGTTTAAATTTTATTAGGCGAACAATCGAGTAAATGTCTTTCGTGGAGCGTGCGATTAAGCTTTGCAGGGCATTTCTCAAGAAAAGAAACACATAACAGACGTTTTTGCTTGTCATAACTGGTCGGTTCGTTGGAAATGCTCAAGACAAGATTTGCGAGAAAGTTAAAAACCCAAACGTGTACTTCATGGATATTGATAAGATTCAATCATTGGTTGCTAAGTACATGTCTGAGCAAACAAGCTAATTCCAATTTTCAACGAAAGTTTACATGGAGAACCTTTTACCGAAGACTTTACCAGAACCATTATGAAAAAGATATTTATGGAACTTCGACTAATCGCCAAGTTATCGGTTAAAAAGCATCGATGGATGCCTCCCTGAGCTGAAAAGTTTGGGAAACCGAGGATAAGTCAGCTTATCCGAGGGAAAACCAATGATGAAAAAAGAAAACAAAATAGGTACAATTGGGTAGGTGCAGTAGGAACTGCACTCAAAGCACCTTGTGAGTTTTTTTACAAAAAAGTTTTAGGCTACGACCTTGTTGGAGAGTACTCTTGGCAACCAATACTTGACTGTGACATAGTCTTTGTTTGCGTTCAGACCCCTGAAGGGACCAATGGCAGGCTCGATTGCAGCGCTGTTGAAGCTGTCCTAACAAGACTGGATAACGACCACTATGGTGGAATTGTAGCCATCAAAAGCACACTCGGCATCGGTTTTATGGAAAACTACTGCAATCTACACCCCAACCTAAGAATAGTCTATAATCCAGATACTCTTGAAAGAGCACATCAACTGGAGTATGATAACTGTGCTCATTGTATAGGCAACCCTGAGAGATTAAAATTCAAAAAGTTTTATCCTATTCCTATTTTATTCCGCAATCAATTTTTTCAAACAACTACTATTATTTAGGCTCGGTGGTGACGTGCTGTGCGTCCTAATTATATGAACAGTTCGTTCTAATAATTGGACTTATATCTCTCCTGTCCCAAATTACGGTATCCACGGAGTCATTCAAGTTGAACTGGGAAAACGAAAACGAACTAGATTATGCCCTGCGCGGCAAAGCATGGAAAGTCTACTGGCACCTGCTTAGAACTGGAACTCCGCAGAGTGTACGTGAAGTACAACGTGCGCTCCGCTTCAGCAGCCCCAGCGTGGCAAACCATCATCTTGAACAGCTCCGTGAGCTAGGCTTGGTTGAAAAACAGGAACTGGGCGGACACTACTTCTTAGTTGGCGACGTGAAGATTGGGGTCTTGCGGCATTACGTGAAACTTGGTAAATTATTGTTCCCAAGATACTTCTTCTACGCAGCGTTCTCCACAACTTTCTACCTCGCTTATTTGTTGCTGTTTGTGCAAAGTTTGACGCAGGACACCCTTTTCGGCGTAACCTTTGGAGCCGTTGTTTGCGTAATATTCTGGTACGAAGCCGCCCGAGTTTGGTCCATGCGTCCGTACTAACAGATGGAACAACTTGTACTCAAGCTTAGCATAAAATAAACTCAAAATCATGTAAAGAACAGGTGAAAAAACAATGGTCCAAAAACAAATCACAAGAAAAGCACCCGCTTACGGCTTAGTTGGAATTCTCGCAGCCATAATACTCATTGCTATGATCTACAGCTACGGCATTCCGCAACAATCCCCTCTGCCTTCAGCAAACGGTACACCAAATCCTTCGGTCTCGCCTGCAGCATCACTGCCCACACCTAATCCTGATGTTTCTCCGATTCAAGTCTTCAGCTCATATGATGAAATCCAGACCTTCCTAGCGAACAACAGTAACATCAAGAGTTACTGGAGAGGAGCCGGTGAATCCCTTGGCATCGCCCCCACGGGAGTTCCTGCTCCAATTCCGTCCACAGCCCCACTGGATGCATCTTTAGTTCAAGGAGGTTCCCCCTCAAAAACTATCAACGTGGAATACTCAGGCACTAACATACAGGTCGCTGGAGTTGACGAGGCGGACACCGTCAAAACCGACGGCTACTACATTTACCTCATCGCAAACAACACCGTCTACATCCTGGACGCAGCCGCAGCCAATCCTGAAGATGCCAAAGTAATTGCAAAAATCGCCAAAGATGACAACAGCAGCGCTTACCTTTCTGGAATTTACTTGAGCCAAGACGGCAACAAGCTTACGGTTTTAGGTAGCCACTGGATGCCATACCTTGAAAAAGAAAGCACTGACATTGCGATTGAGCCGTTTTGGGGCGGTAGCACCGTTTTTGTGCACGTCTATAACGTTTCAGACAAAGCTGTCCCCACGTTGGTGAGGAATTATACGATAAGCGGCAACTACATCAACTCACGCATGATTGGCGACTACGTGTACACCATAGTGACAGAGACCGTTCGCACTGACAACAACGGAACATACAATGTTCCTGTGGTCTTCAAAGGCGCCAGCGCCTCAAACGTTGCAGCAAGCAACATACTCTACGTGCCATCCCCCTCATCCTACTACACCTACACCACAGTAGTAGCCTTGAACGTTATGGATGACGTAGAGGTGCCCACTGAAACATCCGTGATGATGGATGGCAGCAGTTCTAGCAACATTTACGTTTCCGCAAGCAACATCTACTTAGTTACGCCGAACTGGTATGGAGAAGACGCAAACACCTACATCTACCGCATAAGCATAAACGGCACCAGCATTACCGCGCAGGCTAAGGGAGCAGTTGTTGGTAACCCGATTAACCAGTACGCGATGGATGAATACAACGGTTACTTCCGCATTGCAACTACCACATGGATTCAGGACAACGCAACCACAAGCGACGGCGTAGTCTTCAAAGTAAGCCGCCAAGTTAACAGCATCTACGTGTTGGACATGGACATGAACGTAGTTGGCAAGTTGGAGAGGTTTAAGATGGATGAAAACTTGTACGCTGTGCGGTTCATGGGCGACAAATGTTACGTTGTGACTTTTGAGAAGATTGATCCGTTCTTCATCATCGACATGAGCAATCCAGCCGCTCCCCAAGTTTCAGGGGAACTCAAGATTCCAGGCTACTCCACCTACCTGCACCCATTGGACGAGAACCACATAATTGGTTTAGGCGAAGAAAACAACACCCTAAAGCTGTCGCTCTTTGACGTCTCAAACGTTAACTCCCCCACAGAAATCGCAAAGTACATCGTTGACGCACGCTACGCTGACTCCACCGCACTCTATGACCCCCACGCATTCCTGTTTGATGCTCAGAAGCAGATGCTGGCGATTCCAGTGTCGATTAATGACATGCCCATCATAATGCCGTTGCTTCCCACAGACGCAGAGGGTACCGCTTCGTCGAGTAAGCTTCAGTACTGGCAGGGCGCATTCATCTTTGACGTCTCTGTGGACGGTGGGTTTGTCTTGAAGGGCGCTGTTACTCAGTTTGAAAACTTGACTGCTTCAAGCATTGACCCAGTTTCGCCGATACGAAGCGACTATGTACAAATCGACTACAACCACTACATCAACCGCGCTCTCTACATCGACAACGTGCTCTACACTTTCAGCCAAAGCAGAGTGCAACTAAACAGCCTCAGCGACTTCTCGCTTCTTGCGAAGATTGACCTGAGCTAAAATCCTATTTTCCCTCTTTTCTTTTTTTTGAATTTGTTTTTTGTGAATTTGTAAGCAGAAACAAATTGGTTATTTTTTGTGAGTTTTTGTGATGTTTTGTGTTTTGTCAATTGTTGGTGTTGCTGGCTGCAGTTGTTTTTTGGGCGTAAATGTTAAATATATCTGACGTAATATAATTCTAACGTTAGAAATACATTACACTAATGGTTGAATCAACATGACAACAAACAAACTCGGATACCTCGGACTCCTCGGATTAACAGGGCTAATCGGCTTCATCGACCCGTGGATGTTTGCCTTCTTCAGCTTCTTCACCTTATTTGTCTTCCTGAAAAGCGACGAACGCATCGAACAAAACATCGGACGCGCCTCCCGAAACGCCTTTATCTACTACACCATCATCGCAACCGCCACAATGGCATACATCCTAACCGTACAAACCTACAACGCCATGCCCGCCTTCGCCGCCCTACTCTCCCAAGGCCTAACCGTCTTCACCGTATCATACTGGCTCTACCAAAAAGGAGACTACCCCTCTTGAAAACAAAAATGAAAGAATACCGCGAAAAAGCAGGCATAACCCAAGAAGCCCTCGCCGACAAAGTAGACGTCACCCGACAAACCATACTCTTCCTCGAAAAAGGCAAATACAACCCCTCCCTCCGACTAGCCTACAAAATCTCCCACACACTCAACGCCACCATCGAAGAACTCTTCTCCTTTGAAGATGAAAACTTGGAAGAAAACAAATCATGAGCAACAATTGGAAATACAATATAAATAATCTCTTAGCGATTGTCTTTGAAACTTAAGACGAGTAAGTCAAAAAAATGCAAACGTCCACCGACTACTTCCTTGCCTTTAAAAAGCTGGTTGTTACCTTCTATAAACGAAAAGACAATCTTGAAAAGATTCCTAAAAAGGGAACAATGTTTCAGGATTTTTGTTGTGTAAGTTCGGAAAACTTACAGCTACATAAAGCCCATTTTCTGTATCAGTCATCGTGAAACCACAATTCAGGTATAACAAACGAATGTCATTCGCCATTTCAATTATCCTTTTTTCATTAATTTTTTCAAACGAATCATAGATTGATTGAATTTTGTTATGAACAATCGTCCACCTGTCAAAAAAGAAGGAATAATCACCATCCACAAGTTCTTCAAGGCGATTTTTTTTCTCCAAAGCATCGTACTGCGCAGCCACGTAAGTGGCAAGAATGAGCGATTGACTTAATATCGGAAACACATTTCTCGCTAGCTGATCTATGCCCATAATTCGTTTTCTAAACGCGGTAACGTTTTTTACAAGTAAATCTGGAAGTGTTTTAATTAATCCCGCGAAACTATCAACATATCCTTGGTGTAGAGTGTATTTTTCAACATCAGATGTGATAATATTAGGTATTCCTGCGATTGCCTCTGCTGAACCCCTAACAGCATTGTATTCTGTCCAAATTCTAAAAGAAAGATTATTCATTATTTCATTGGCTTTATGAGGCTCGGAGAAACAAGCGTTGCCTATTTCCTTGAATCGCAGCGTTTCATCTATTATATGTATAGCTTCGTGAAGGAAAATGACCCGTCGCCATAAAAGGATGTGATCTTGCCAATCACTCAAGTGATGTCCATTAAAAATTAACGTAAAACTTACCGTATCTTCTTTGGGTTCTGAAAACATTCTTCCAGTGGCAGCGATTCCTTGTTCACGTTTTGAACTGTACTGATAGTCAAAACCTGAGTTCTTTCTCAACAAATAGTTGATTGTCGAGTCAAAGTTTCGTGTAATAAGAATTTTGATATAGACACCAAAATTATCGACGATTGGTGCAAAACATGTGAGCAATTCCTTTTGAGCAACATCTTGTTTTTCTGAAATTACGTCACTAACATCTATGTCTAAAGTTGCAGATTCCATACGAGCTCAATATAACGAGAAGTAAAGATAAAACTACCTATTCAAACCCAAAGTTACCCTTACCTTTTCTACAAGTGTTTCCTACAGTTTTCCGTGTGGTCCCTTCCATTCATCAGCACGCTTCAAAAATTCAGCATACCTATTTTGTCTGATGAATTCAAGCTGTCTCTTGTACTGCTGATACTTCCAGCCTTTCTTGCCCCAGAAATTCTTCAGAATCTGGCAGGGGTAATCTGGGCAGTCAGCGCAGGTTTCCAGTTTTCTTTCTCTGAAGCAGCAGACCTTAATTTCGCATTTCGCCTTATTCAGGTCTCTTTTGCCTGAATCGTAGCCCAACTTACAGCCCAAACACGCCCGTTCGTTGGGGTATTTCTGCTTCTGCTGCTCTATGCAGGTCTTGCAGTACGCACCGCAACACCCAATTTCCAAAGTCATCATAACAACCAACTATTGTTAGCTTATTCGATTAAATTTTACTCATACACAACTTAACCATACGGCGCACAAATATTCAGAAATTCACCTGAAAAGGAGATAAACCATGTTTTCGATTGTTAAGCTGAAGGCAAGATATAATGCAAGGCATCAACGAACCTGACATAGGCGAATTGACCATACGTTTCGCTGAAGAAGAGGACGCTTCAACAATTTTTGAAATGGTCAAAGAGTTAGCAACCTACGAGAACCTGCTTGACCAGTTAGAGGCAACAGAGCAACTCATAGAGCAAGAGCTGTTCCAACGCAAAATAGCCGAAGCATTAATCGCTGAGTATCAAGGCAAAGCTGTGGGTTACGCCATTTTTTTCCAGAGCTTCTCCAGTTTCGTGGGACGACGCGGCATATACATCGAAGACCTCTACGTCAAACCCGAAATGCGCGGCAAAGGCTTTGGCAAGGCACTGTTTTCAGCAATAGCTGAGTTGGCGATGGCGAGAAACTGTGGACGCCTAGAGTGGGCTTGTCTGGACTGGAATGCGCCCTCCATCGAGTTTTACAAGAAAACGGGGGCCTCAGCCATGGACCAGTGGACAGTTTACAGGTTAACTGACAAAGACCTGCAGACACGGCTAAGATGAAGTCGGTTTAGGAAGTTTAAAATAGATAGCCAGTTACGTTTGAAAGCAGAACTTACCAAAAGACAGTTGATGTAAGATGGCTCTGGTGAAAATCCGCGAAATCCTCGACGGCAAATACTCCGACCAAACGGTTTCGGTTCGGGGTTGGGTTTACCGTAAACGTCAAGGAAAAGAACTAATATTCCTCGTAATCCGAGACTCCACAGGCGTTATTCAATGCACCGTCAAAAAAGCCAACGCACCCACGGCGTGGGCAGAAGCCGAAAAACTCACCATCGAATCCTCCCTAACCCTTGAAGGCACAGCAAAACCAGACAGTCGCGCGCCTGGCGGGTTTGAAATCTCCGCGGAAGCCGTTTCGATTATTGGGTTGGCGGAAGTTTTTCCCATAGCTAAAGACAAAAGTGAAGAGTTCATCCGCGACATGAGGCACCTGTGGCTGCGCAGCCGCAAAATGAATTTGGTCATGAAAGTGCGCGCTAAAGTGTTGGAGTACGCCCGTGAATACTTCGAAAAAACAGATTTCATTGAGGTTTCGCCGCCTATGTTTATATCTGCGGCGGTGGAAGGCGGCTCCACGCTTTTCGGCTTAAAGTACTTTGAACAAGACCTGTACCTTACCCAAAGCAGCCAACTCTACTTGGAAATTCTTATCTCCAGCCTCGAAAACGTTTACTGCATCGCCCCGTCGTTCCGTGCAGAAAAAAGCCGCACGATTCGGCACTTGACCGAGTACTGGCACATGGAAGCGGAATGGCCCTTCTCAGACATGAACGACCTGATGCAGTTCGAAGAAGGACTCATGGAACACATCTGCAAACGCGTCTATGAGAACTGTCAAAACGAATTCAAGGAACTTGGCGCAGACATAGCTAAGCTCAGCCAAGTCACTGTGCCGTTTCCGAGAATCACGTACGCGGAAGCCATCGACAGACTAAAAGCGAAGAATTCTTCGTTGAAGTGGGGCGACGACTTAGGCTACGAAGACGAAAAAATCCTCGCGGAAGAGTTTGGCAAACCATTTTTTGTGTATGATTATCCGACGGTGATTAAGGCGTTCTACTGCCGCACGTACCGTGACCGCCCCGAAGTGGCGCTCTCCGTGGATATGATGGTTCCGCGGGTAGGCGAAATCAGCACTGGCGGGCAACGTGAAGAAGACAAAGACATCCTTATCCAACGCATAAAAGAGCAGGGACTAAAACCTGAAGACTACGAGTGGTACCTTGACCTACGCCGCTACGGCACCGTACCTCATGCAGGTTTTGGCATGGGCGTAGAGCGGCTGCTGGTTTGGATGCTAGACTTAGACAACATTATCGATGCGATTCCGTTCCCCAGAACCACACGCAGATTCTACCCCTAACCCATATTATCTCTGTGAAAAAACGAGAAGGGTTTGCTGAGGCTCTGGAACGGAAATCTTAGGAGAGAAGAAATGAAAACCAACAAGCAAAGTTGGAAATTCACCTTTCCAGAGCCCACTCAGCCCCAAACTTCTGCCAATACTGCCTCAACAAAAAAAGGAAAGAGAGTTTGTTTTGTTTTTTCTTATTTTCGTTTAAGGATTAGTGTTGCTGCGACTGCGACGATGATGATGACTGCTGCGCCTATGGCAATGTAGGTCAATGTTGGTGTGCCTGCGCTGGTTGTTGCTGGCTGTGGGGCTTCACTAGGTGAAGGCGCAATTGATTGTACTGGCGCAGGTGTGGATGTGGGAGCTGTTGGTGCGGTGGTCGGTGCTGGGGCTTGAGTTGTTGGTGCTACAACGGGAGCGGCTGCTTCAGAAACCACAAAAGATGTTCCTGCTTCACTGCTATAGTAGGATTCGGAGCCTTCGAATGTGGCTGTGACTGTGTATAGTCCTGGAACAGGCGGAACCCAATCAATTGCGTAGTTGCCCAAAGTGTTGCTTGTAGCGTAGCCGATGTCTTGGAAGTTGCCGTTCGGGTCAATAGCCGTCAAATGCACAGATACACCTGTTGCGTCGGTTGGCTTAGGCTGCTGCATGTAAAGGTACTCCATCCATTCAGTCATACTGTCATCAGAGATTGCTGCTGTCCCAGCTGCTGGAACACCAAGACACGTTTGTCCAGGAGATTGGTCAGTTACTGCTCCCTGAATCATAACAGGCGTACCTAAAGGTGCAGCGAAGTTTTGTGTTGACACTGTGGTGGCGGTTGTTCCCTTTCCAAAGCAGTATATCTGTTCATCATAGATGTTGTAGGATAGGAGGTAGCCGTCTACGACGAATTGAGGACAATAGGTACCTGAATACTGTGATATGTTCCATATGTTTTCTCCAGTATAGACATCAATTGCCCATAGCCTGTAGCCGTTGAAGAGAGGTGTGCTTGGAGAGTGGTCACCGTTAATAACGAAGATTTTTCCGTCCGCAGCAGTTGGATTAGTCAGGAAAGGATAGTACCCGAAGGGAGTTTCGAAGCCGGCGCTTTCAGTGTCCCATGTCCATACTCTTTCGCCTGTAGTGACATTAATAGCATACACATGTCCGCTCTGGCTGGCTGAATAGAGAAGTCCATAAGCACTAACGAAGTTTCTTGTATACATGTCAAAGGCGCTGTCAAGTGGCTCCGATGTCCATAGCTCTTCTCCAGTGAAAATGTCATAGCCTGTGAAAGTTATTGTGTCTCTGTCAAACAGATAGTATACGCCATCCGAAGCACCCGCTGGACCATTCATAGTGGGCGACCAACGATTAGTAGTGGTATGATTTGCAATCCAAAGGCGTTCACCCGTCGTTGCACTGTAACCTACATGCGTAGCAATGAAGGGATATACTGTATCAGTATCGATAACATGCGCAACTATTACACCATCATTAATAATGATAATACTTTGCCCAGGCACCTCGGGAACGTCTACAGTCCATTCTATCCCGTCTGTTCCATTAACTACCTTTCCATAAGGTCTCCATTGCCAAGCAGCGCTGCTAGTTTTTCCACCTAGTAAGTCTACGATTGCAGATGAGTTCCATAAAGACAATGTATTTGAGGTAAGCTGGTAGCGCAGTACACTGCCGTCTTCGCCGAAAACTTTTGTGCCGCCAGGAACATCCTCTATCGTGTACCACCATTCACCTCTGAAGGCGTCGTAACATTGCCAATCACTTGTTGTAGTATCCCATAGATATGCTAAACCGCCGTGCTGATTTCCTGACTGGTAATTGTAGATTTGTCCGAGCCCTACTGTGAAATCAGGGTTATACCACAGTTCCTCTCCAGTCCTTATGTCAATTGCGTATACTCCCTGGAATTCCTCACCATAACGTGCTAGGCCTTGCGGATGCTCATTGTAGAAAAGTATTCCATTTATCACAACAGAGGGTCTGAACATTTTCTGTTCATATGACATTCCTGTATAGTATTGCTCGGGGTCAAGATATCCGCCGATGATACCTCCGAATTCAGTTTCTCTGTTCCAGATTATGTGTGCTGTGTTTGGTGCTTTACTACAGGGTTGGTAGCCATAAGCTGCTCTATTCTGAATAGTTGGAAATGGCGAAGCATCTCCCCATGCCTCAGAAAGCAACCAACTGCCACCAAGTTCGCCCCAATTTTTGTTTTCTCCGTATATTGGGCGTTCCCAATATTGGTTTGGTTCAGGAAGGGGAACCCCAGCATTTCTAGGCACTGGATCGTGCTGTACAGTTAGTGTCACCATTGGGCTAGTTGTGGGTTCATAGTAGTCTCCGATGAATACAGAACGAGAAGAACTTGCGGGGTCTGGATTATCATTGAGTAGGTCTTGTCCGGGGAAGATAGCTTGGAACTTGTATGTGCCTTCTTGATCAGGTGTGTAAGTTGTGTATGCGCCGCCCACCGGGTCGGATCTGAAGCCGTCTGTGCCACCGAGCCTTTCTGTGGTTCCATCTGGCTTTGTGACATCCACGAAGAAGACCCACCTGTCACCATAAGCGCCTGCTGCTGTGGGTGGAATTTCGCTGAGCCAGAACGTAACAATTACGTTTTGATTGACGCCTACTTGGTCGGGTACAACTGCGACGAAGGCAGTTGTGGTAATGTTCCATGATGGATCATGCGCGTTAGCTGCGGGTAAGGCAACAAGCGGCACAGCAATAGTCAGCATCAGAAGCAAAGTAATCAATGTTGATCTCTGCAGGAATTTCATCTGTCTAATTTTTTCAAACAATTTCTTTTTCTCCTTAGGTTTATGAAAAGCATCATACGTGCCTGAAGCTACTTAACATCTTGTCGGTTTTGCCAAGACCGAAAAAGAAAGCGTGAAAACAAATACAGATTAACAAGAAACCTGAAACTCCCTATTGACCGATAACTAAGTAGTCTCACACTACACCAACGATAAACCCACTTGAGACAAATAAAAAATCCAACTCAATTAAATTCACAAAAATTCAAGATACTCGAGTGAGGGTTTGCTGGGGCTTTGGAACGGAAATTTTAGGAGAGAAGAAATGAAAACCAACAAGCAAAAGTTGGAAATTCACCTCCAGAGCCCACTCAGCCCCAAACTCTACTCCAAACCTTCAACAAAAAAAGGAAGAGGATGTTATTTTGTTTTACCTCCGTTTATTTTCGTCTAAAGATCAGTGCTGCTGCAACTGCAACGATGACAATGACTGCTACACCGATTGCAATGTAAGTCAACGTAGGTGTGCCTGCACTGGTAGAAGGCTGAGGAGCCTCTCTAGGCGAAGGCGAAACAGACTGCACAGGAGTGCCGGCGGTGGGAGCTGCAGTTTGAGCTGGCGTCACACCTGGCGCTGCAGCGGCTGCTTCAGAAACAACAAAAGACGTTCCTGCTTCACTGCAATAGTAAGACTCTGACCCCTCGAAAGTAGCGGTCACGGTGTATAGTCCTGGAACTGGCGGAACCCAGTCGATTGCAAAGTTGCCCAAATCATCACTAGTAGTGTAGCCTATATCTTGGAAGTTACCATTAGGATCAATAGCAGTCAAATGCACTGAAACGCCGGTAGCATCTGAGGGTTTTTCTGCATTGTTATACAAATACTGCATCCATTCGCTCATGTATTCGTCAGCTATCGCAGGAGTGTTGGGGTTTCCAGGTGATTGATCCATTACAGACCCTTCAATCAACACTCTACATCCTTCTGTTACAATTTTTGGCGCGGCGGTAACTGTGGTTGATGTTTGTCCTTTATCAAATAGGTAGAGACGTCCGTCGACTGTATTCTGGTACCAAAGCATGCCAGCAGAGATTCCTTGACCGTGTGCGGTGTATGCGAGCGTGTAGGTGGAGAACTGAGGATAGTCCCATACGAGTTCTCCAGTGTAGGCATCAATACAGTAGAGTGCATATCCTCGGGGATAGGGATTTGGGGTGGTATGTTCGCCGGTCGCAGAGTAAACCTTTCCGTCAGCAATAACTATGCTTCCCCAGAAGGGATAGGTACCGTAGCCCGTTTCTGTTGTATCTCCGCTGTAGAATTTCCATTCAAGTTCGCCGGTGGTGCCATCGAAGCAGTATAGGTAACCATCACACATTCCAAGGTAAATATTTCCATATGCTGCGGATTGTGCGTATGTTTGATATACTCCCCATGGATAACTCATTTCTTCGCTTGTCCAGACTATGTCTCCTGTTGTAAGGCTTGCGGCGTATACTTTTCGGTCAAAGTTTGTGTAATAGATGTTTCCGTATGCAACCGTGTGTTGTGCAGATCCCATGTAGACATCTAAAGTTTTATTGACAACTGTCTCGCCTGTGTTAGAATTGATGGTTATCAGTTTAAATGTAGCTGTGCTTGAGTCACGACTGCTTATAACAAGGAGGTCATCCCACTTGTTTGAAGGTGAAGGTGCTTGTACTGTCCAAACTATCTCTCGTGCTCTGGTGTCCCATCGTGATAGGTCACCACGCTCAGGATAGTTCGCAATATACAGTGCTCCATCATCGTATAAGCTAGCAGATACACCGGGCAGCACGAAAAGAGTGTCACCAGTTAACGGGTCAACTTCTCTTATGCTTCCGCCACTGACCCACAAGCTGTATGAGCCAGCCATATTTGGAGCTCTAGCCGCTTCACCGCC
The DNA here is from genome assembly GCA_026014615.1 of Candidatus Bathyarchaeota archaeon. Taxonomy (GTDB): domain Archaea; phylum Thermoproteota; class Bathyarchaeia; order Bathyarchaeales; family Bathycorpusculaceae; genus JADGNF01. Next base: position 198,379 of record JAOZHZ010000019.1, read on the forward strand.
TTTTTGCATTCCCGTTGCTTCAAGCCAGATGCTTGGTCTAACAGCATATCGCCCTAGCGCTGCGGGAGGAAGCGGTTCCTCTAAAATACGTTCAAACACGGTCTCGCCAGTTCGCATATCGACGCAATGTAATCTAGGATACACCGCAGGAAACTCTTCACCTGTCCCTGGTTCAACGAATGCTCTAGTTGTGTAATACAATTTTCCCTGTACTGCCACGTAATTCGATAGCGGAACGTTAAGTTCGGTTTCATCGTAACTTCCCTGAACGCTTTCGTAACCAGATTCGCCTCCAAGTAAGCCACCCAAGACTACCTGGTTAGCCCATAATATGTGAGGCGTATTTGGTCCTGTGCTGTAAGGATTGAAATGAGTGTTTGAGGCATTGTAGCGGGCTCCGTACCACGGTCCTGAAATTTGATACCACTCATAATACTCAGCAGATATCGGGAAATCCCAATAACCACTGGGCAGAGGGGTACTAGGGTATCCGGGGACGTTTTCAATTTGGACTTCCCAAGAGATTGGTGGGCTTTCCGCAGCTTCATGGAATTCGTCTCCAGGCCAAATCAGTTTTGCGCTGTATTCTCCAGTTTGCTCAGGATAATAGTTCCAGCTTACTGCTCCTTCTACCATGCTGCTTGCGAAGTATTTGTCCTCAACAGATCCATCAGGTTTTGTTATTTCTATAGTCAGATCGTAATAGTTGTATGCGGTTCCTCCAACATAGGGCGGTGGAGGAATGATCCATGCGGTAATGTAAACTTTTTGTCCTTGACCAACCAAATGAGGAGCGACTGAAATGAAGGCTTTGGTGGGGGTTTTTTGAGCTATCGCATATGGAATACACAAAGACAGCATTGAAGTCGTCAAAAGCAAAACAGTCAGTATTGAAGCAATTTTTTTAGATATTCTCACTCTGTCATTCTCCTTTTTTAGGAGCATAATTCGGCAAAAGATTCTTAAGAAATGTAGTGTGTGTAATGCACCCACACTGATTTTATTTAAAGTTATAAAGAATTTCAAAGAACATAACATGTTTTCACTAAGAAATATTAGCTGCGTAGGCTTAGTAACTATTTTTTTATGAATAATACGAGGAGTTAATTATAAGCCCCATTATCGATGGAAGACGGTATTTGCCTCGCTGCTGGGCAGCCATAACATGCAGGCATTACTCTGCCGTTCAATCTTTTCCTTCCTTAATGAGTAAGCTGAAAATTGTATTTGCTGTTGATTGCTTTCCCCGCAGACTACTTGTGTTTCCTTAAATTCAAATGACTGAATAGCTAGGTTAAACGTTACTTGTAACAAATTTTGTTAACCACATTCTTTCGACACCTGTTTCGGTCTCAGGGAAAATTGGAAAAATATTAAAAATAAATCGGACGATAGAAGTAAACAGTGGAAAAACCAAAAGTGGCGTAACATGCAATTGGAGAGAGAGTAATTGCTCCTTACAGAGGAAGATATTAGTATACTAAATAAAGCGGGGCTTACGCCTCTACAATCGAAAATGTACCTAGTTTTAGTCATGAGTGGCAAACAATCAATAAAATCGGTTGCCAAAATGGCAAACGTTGACAGGTCAAATGCGTACAAAGAAATTCAAAGACTTGAAGAAATGTCCTTAGTAAAGAGGATAATTGATAGCCCAAATTTGTATGAGGCGGTGTCTCCAAAGGAGGGCATCCTACTTTTGCTAAACGGTAAAGAGGAAGAGTATAGGAACACAAAAAAGCAGGCAAACGATCTGCTGAAAAGGTTAAGTTACAGGAATAAAGAAAAAGTGGTGGAGAAGAAAAGAGAGTTTGTGCTTGTTCCCAAAAGAAATGCTTTCATGAAATCGGCGATGATAAACATGAGTTCTGTAAAAAAGAGCAATGATACAATCACAAATTTGAAGAGATTCTCGCAGGCAATGCCATACACTTTTGAAATTCACAAGGCTGCACTAGAAAGAGGCGTTAAAACACGGGTAATTATGGAGAAACCTAAGGGGGAACAATCTCTTCCCGAAGCAATTCGAAATTTGATGAATTACCCAAATTTTGAAATAAGAGCTGCTAGTAAACCTCCCGTTACTCTTGGCGCATGCTTTGACAACGCATCCGTTGGGATTCTTGTGGATCCCACTTCGTCAATTAAGGAGTCAGCTGTTTTTGAAACCGACCACCCCAGCTTCGTTGAGTTGTTCTGTAACCACTTTGAAACATTATGGGAATCCTCCGAGAACATCAAACTATAATTGGTGTAAAAATAAGCCAGATCGCTTTGGCGTTTTTCTGAAAAGTGTTATTAGAAACCTCGAAGAGCAATGCCTAAAAGAAACGTTATGGCATCAGAAGGAGAGGTTACATCAGCATCACGATACAAATGGGTTGTGTTATTTGCTGCCCTACTTAGCTGTGATACGTATTATTTTGCGTTTCAGTCCTTACCCCCTTTGATCAACGAAATCCAGTCTGTTTTCGCTATTGACCACGCAACGGCAGGGCTTTTAATGTCCATAGTAGTGGTTCCAGGAGTTATTATGGCGTTACCAACGGGAATGATAGTAAGCAAATATGGATTTCGCCGCATTGGTTTCTTAGCGTTGCTTTCAGTTGCTCTTGGTAGTTTAATAACAGCTCTATCAACAACGTTTCTCTGGGCGTTGTTTGGAAGATTCATCATGGGATTCGGAAGCTGCTTCATAACAATCGGAACAGCATCCATTATTCCATTATGGTTTCAGAAAAAAGAATTCGGACTGGCGATGGGTATCTACTCGATTGGAGTACCCATATCTACGATAGCGGCTTTTACAATCTCGCCTATCTTAGGTCAGATTTTTGGTTGGAGGTCACCTTTTTTTGTAGGAGCAATAGCAGGTGTTATGGTCGCCGTATTCTTCGGTTTAGTTTTCAAAGACGTACCGCTTAGACATGAAGAAAAACGTACAGACTTATCCACAACATGGAAGACATTGAAGAGTAAAGAAGTTTGGAAAATAGGACTTATGTGGATGCTTTTTAGCATAGTATCATCAGGTTTTGTAACTTGGGCACCTAGCCTACTGTCAACATTTAAAGGCATAAGCGTAGTATATGCCAGCGTGCTCTCTAGCATGTACATGGTTTCCAAAATTTTCTTCATTCCCTTTTACGGATGGGCATCAGATAGGTTAGGCAAAAGGAAAACCATTGTAATCGCAGGCCTATTTGCTACTGCCTTAAGTATATGTGTGTTAAGCTTCTTGGAAGGCACAGGACTTACAATAGGAATCCTGGTTGTGGGAGCATCCGCTGGCGCAATTCCAGCACTTACATTTGCATTGATGGCTCAAGCGGTACCACCTAGACAAACAGGCATCGGTTTTGGAATGATGTCCTTCTCAAACCGCATTGCAACCATAATTGCAGCACCCCTAATTGGATTCATTATCCAAACTACACAATCCATGACCTTAACTCTAATGTTCATTGCCAGTTTTGCATTAATGAGCTTAGCAGTAACTCTGACATCACGTGCTACATAAAAGAAAGGCGATACTAAAGTTGTCGTCCAAGGGTTGTCCTTGCAATAGACAACTTTTTAGGGGGTGGCTTACTTTTGGGGTCTGTTATGAAATCATCATCATTCTCAGTATCAGACGATGTCGGCCAACATCATTCCCCATGAAGAATGTTAAACGCAGAAAAAATAATAATCCAAATAACTTCTATTATCAGCATTAAACGCTAGCAGTAATGAAATGATAAATAATAGTTCAGCGCTACTTTGAGCCGTTCAATTGGAGAGAAAAATCAAGTTATGGACGATACTATCCATGCACTGAGTGAATTAGGGCTAAACAAAATACAGATCAAGCTACTTTTGACGCTATGCAGGTTTGAGTACATATCAGTAAAAGACATATCAAAACAGACAAGCATTCATAGAGCCCAAATCTACACGGCTCTAGAGGAACTGGAAGCATATGGACTA